>NZ_GG774758.1:0-510 GCF_000162515.1 Bacteroides sp. 1_1_14
CACCCAGCAATAGGCCGGCACGTTGGTCTGCCACATCACCGTGATTCCACCTCCTACGGGATTCTGAAGATAGGGTTTGGTACGGCAAATCCGATTCTCGGGTACCGCCATCCGTACTTCTACCAACAAAGGACGATGATCGGACGCCAGAGGCTCATCGATCACCCGGGCCGAGTTAACAACAAAAGTAGGCGTTTCCTGTTTCAGAGCAATCAGGTAGTCGAGCGTCTCCTTCGGTTCGGAAGCCGGATAAGTGGGCTGCTTCGGGTTGGAAAGTATCTGGAATGTACTCTTCAAATCTTTGATAAAGCCGGAGTCGGCATCCGAGTTGAAGTCACCGGCAAGGAAGAAAGGTTTCCGGGTATCGGCTGTAACGGACTTCAGGATTTCGAGAGACTTCATCCGATCCTCTTCGGTCAGAGAGAGGTGCGTACACGCAAAGACATACTCTGGGAACTCGGCGACAAGCAGCGTGCGTGCCTCTTCACGTCCCGGAAGGCGAAGGTTGCA
>NZ_GG774757.1:0-534 GCF_000162515.1 Bacteroides sp. 1_1_14
CAAACCCATTGTTCAGCAATCCCATTATAATCTGTGTAAGTGTGTGATGTTGTTTTACTACATCACATCCTAAAAAATGTGTATTTCGTTCTCCTGTTATAAAGTAATTATCAATCGCCCAATATTGCGGTTTCCCATCATCTGTATAAATCCAATCCTGCCCAACTCCTGCGGTAAAAACAGGGTGTTCGATATTAAAAAGAAAAATTCCACCTGGTTTTAATGTCCTATACACTTTTTGAAATATTTCCACTATGTCCTCTATATAGTGCAGAGCTAAATTAGATATAACACAATCCCATTCATTTTCTGGATAGTCATATTCCTCTAATCCGCTAATACGATATTCAATTTGATTTCCTGAATTGCGCTTTTGGGCTTCCTCAATCATTTTCTTACTTAAATCGATCCCTAATATTTTTGTAGCTCCTTGTTCTTCTGCGAACTTGCAGTGCCAGCCATATCCGCACCCCAAGTCAAGAACAGATTTTCCTTCTAACGAAGGAAACAAAGGTTTTAATGATGCCATTCACC
>NZ_GG774756.1:0-556 GCF_000162515.1 Bacteroides sp. 1_1_14
CGTTGGCGGCGGAGACTGTCATACCGCTAAGGTTGACAGGCCCGATCTTCTGAATATTGATGGTGCCTTCAGGAGAGATCTGCTGGCGGATCGTATTCTGGCTAGCACCCCAGATATCGATGATGACTTCATCACCGGGACCCAGACGGTAATTGGCAGGAGTGGCAAGGTTGACACTAGGCTCGAACGTCAGGTTGCGGGTATTGAAGATATTGCGCCCGAAAACCTGGTCCTCACGGGCCAAATCTTCCGTAGTCGGATGATCTTCCAACATGTCGGAAGTATTCTCCTTAGTCTCTTCACGAAGGCGGGATTCGTTGATGTCCGTGCCCGTTGATTTCGAGGTATTTACATTGTTCTGCTGCTCATAGAGCTGCTTCACACGCATAGCCTGTTCCTTGGTCACACCTTTACGCGCAAGCTCGGAAGCAAGCTGCTTCTGTTCCTTGCCTTGCCGGATGCCGTCCTTTACATATTCCAGTACCTGTGAGTCACTCATGGACTGGGCCATAAGCGAGCCACTTCCCAGCATAGAACAAAAAGTAGAATGCTAAAA
>NZ_GG774755.1:0-668 GCF_000162515.1 Bacteroides sp. 1_1_14
GCGGACAATCCATTTATTCATTTTGCGGTAAGCGGCAATGCCGGTAAGTTCGGGAGAATAAAGCTGTGCCAGTTCCATGCGACCATAAGCACGTATTTTGAATTCTATCATGACAAATAAGTTTCTGTTTTACTGTCACAAAAGTAACAAAATATATTCACATTACCTACGTTTTATCAGGGAATAACAGACTATAACCGACAACAATTGCACATTACCGACTGTCACTGTACACAACCGATTCTTCCGAGTTACAGCATACTATCTTTGTGTCATCGAAAGGGAGAAATCCTCACGAAAGTATGTTTAACTCTTTAAAATTATTATTTTATGATTCGTTACAAAATTTATCAGAACCAACAGAAGAAAGGCTTGAATGCCGGCAAATGGTTCGCCCGGGCGGTAAGCGACGAGACATTCGACCTTGCCAAACTTGCCGAACACATGTCGAAACACAATTCACCGTATTCCAGTGGGGTGATCAAAGGCGTGCTCACTGATATGGTGGACTGCATCAAGGAACTGCTGCTCGACGGCAAAAGTGTGAAAATTGATGATCTAGCCATCTTCGGTGTAGGAATCCGCAGCAAGGCTGCCGAAACGCTGGAAGAGTTCTCGCTGGAGAAGAACATCACAGGTATGCGGCTCAAAGCACGTGCCACAGGAAA
>NZ_GG774754.1:0-682 GCF_000162515.1 Bacteroides sp. 1_1_14
GTTCTACAACATCCTTATGATTCAACACTTTAGCTTCTATCCTCAAAAATAATTCAAAAAAAGAGTGATTTAAGTTTGGAGTATATTTGAAAAGGGACTACTTTTGCACCCGCTTTCCAAGAGAAGAAAGCCTTGTTAAATTGACTTAGTGTAAAAGCGCAGTACTGCTTGATCATAAGAACAAAAAAAACTTCCGATAAAGTTTGGAAGATAAAGCTAAAAGTTCTTATCTTTGCAGTCCGATTCGCAAAGAAAAGGCGTTTTGTTTTTCTTCTTTACCTTCTTTCCCTTTCGCTAAGAGAGTCTGAGAAACGATAGAAAAAGAAAAGCGAAAAAAAACTTCCGAAAATATTTGGTAGTTAAAATAAAACCTCTTACCTTTGCACCCGCTTTTAAAACGAAAGCAGCAAGTTCTTTGAAATATTGATAAACAATACAAGTAGTACAAGAAAAAAATAGAACCGTCAATACTTGTCTTATATATATTAATATGTGTGAGACGTAAGGTATTAATGAAGTCAATAAATTGTACGGCATCCTGAACAGAGCAAAAATCAGCTTTATGCTGACTAACAATACTTTTACAATGAAGAGTTTGATCCTGGCTCAGGATGAACGCTAGCTACAGGCTTAACACATGCAAGTCGAGGGGCAGCATTTCAGTTTGCTTGCAAACTGGAGA
>NZ_GG774753.1:0-697 GCF_000162515.1 Bacteroides sp. 1_1_14
CTCCGAGGACATGAAGAAAGGTGACTTCGTTCGTGAGATTGCCCGCACGGTCGGAATCCGGACTGAAGGGTATAATATCCGTGAGGTATGGGGACTTATTTTGGATGACATCATCCAGATGGACGCACCCCTGCTGGTGTTCGATGAGGCGGACAAGCTGACCGAACCGGTGTTCCACTACTTTATCAGCCTGTACAATAAGCTGGAGGAGAAATGCGGTGTTGTGTTCTTGAGTACTGATTATATTGCCAAACGCATCAGTAACGGCCTGCGCTACCAGAAGCCTGGTTACAAGGAGTTCTACAGCCGTATAGGTCGGAAGTTCTATGAACTGGAACCCACGGATGTGAATGACGTGTTCGCGATCTGTTCCGCCAATGGGGTGACCGACAAGAGGGATATCGACAATGTGATAAAGGAGGCTTCGACATGTGACTTTGATTTGCGCCGTGTGAGGAAGTCCATTCACAAGGTAAAACGCATGACGGGGGAATGATTCCCGTTCAAATACCGTTCAAACGTAATTTAAAGGATATGGAAAACAAATTTGAATACCTGAGAATAGACGGCCGTAACCAGCTCCCCGCTCCCTGGAGTGATTATCCCGTTCTGACGGAATACGAGACGGTGACCGTTTACCGTAATGGACGCGACTATCTGGATGCCCTTGTGGGGCAGCAGGACGGCTGGTGGACCT
>NZ_GG774752.1:0-744 GCF_000162515.1 Bacteroides sp. 1_1_14
AGGATATGAAGTCCATGGTATCCTTCGTCGTTCTTCTTCTTTCAACACCGCACGCATCGAACACCTTTACTTGGATGAGTGGGTACGTGACATGAAAAAGGATCGTCTGGTCAATCTTCATTATGGGGATATGACAGATTCCAGTTCTTTGATCCGTATTATCCAGCAGGTACAACCGGATGAAATTTATAACCTGGCTGCACAAAGTCATGTGAAAGTATCTTTTGACGTACCTGAATATACAGCCGAAGCGGATGCCATCGGTACACTTCGTATGCTGGAGGCTGTCCGTATTCTTGGAATGGAAAAGAAGACAAGGATATATCAGGCTTCGACTTCCGAACTATTCGGTTTGGTACAGGAAGTTCCACAGAAGGAAACTACTCCATTCTATCCCCGTTCCCCGTATGGAGTGGCCAAACAATACGGTTTCTGGATTACCAAGAACTATCGTGAGAGCTACGGTATGTATGCTGTAAACGGAATCCTGTTTAATCATGAAAGTGAGCGGAGAGGAGAGACTTTTGTGACCCGTAAGATTACGTTAGCCGCTGCCCGTATTGCACAAGGGCTTCAGGACAAACTTTATTTGGGAAACCTGAACTCACTTCGTGACTGGGGATACGCCAAGGACTATGTTGAGTGTATGTGGCTGATTCTTCAGCATGATACTCCTGAAGATTTTGTAATTGCCACAGGCGAATACCATACTGTACGTGAATTTACGATACTGGCTTTCAAGAA
>NZ_GG774751.1:0-801 GCF_000162515.1 Bacteroides sp. 1_1_14
TTCTATCCAACTCCTTACCATTATACTTATAAGACTGAACACTCGTAGATGTTGTAAACGTACCACCAAAAGGATAGTAATCATTCGTTTCCTCCAACTTTCCATCCTTATCAGCAACTACACGCACATTACCTTGATGGTCCTTCAAATAAAAGTGGAACTTCTTATCAGGGAAACTAACATATCCTGTCTCAGTCAAAAGCAGCTTCAAAGAGCCGTTCTCATAGATCGCATTACCACAATAATCAGTCGTTAAGATAGTATTACCTGTTTGATGGACAGTACGAAGTTTTCTTCCATCCGATCCATACTCATAATCAATGGTATTACCATCACTAAAGGTTATCTGACTAGGCAAATTTATAAGATTATATCGAATATTACTAATATTCTTGTTCAAATCTTTAGTCAAGTTACCGTTTTTGTCATATCCGTATTCTACAGGCTGATTAGCATTATCCTTGAACTCCATACCGTTACCATAAACCGAGTTTGGCGCATGATCATCGACAGACTGAAGTTGATTACCATTGTAAACCAAACTTAAGTTATCAACCAAACCATAACCTGTTGCACTTGTTTGACCATACCTGAGCAAACTCAGAATATTGCCCATCTTATCATAACCGGTTATCTGTTCACTGAAGCGGTTCTGATTGATTGAGAGTGTATTCGTTTCTCCGTAGATAGCATCTTTCATACGAGACAAGCCGTCATAAGTGAAACGATATCCCATTTCATTGGTTACGGCTGATCCTCCCGACTTCCATGTCATACTACTGATATTACCTATTATAATAA
>NZ_GG774750.1:0-817 GCF_000162515.1 Bacteroides sp. 1_1_14
TTACCTTCATGAGCATAAGGAGGTTTCTTATATTCTCTGCTCCGAGGACATGAAGAAAGGTGACTTTGTCCGCGAGATAGCCCGCACGGTCGGGATCCGGACTGAAGGGTATAATATCCGTGAGGTGTGGGGACTTATTTTGGATGATATCATCCAGATGGACGCGCCCCTGCTGGTGTTCGACGAGGCGGACAAGCTGACCGAACCGGTGTTCCACTACTTCATCAGCCTGTACAACAAACTGGAGGAGAAATGTGGCGTCGTGTTTTTGAGTACCGATTATATTGCCAAACGCATCAGCAATGGTCTGCGGTACCAGAAGCCCGGTTACAAGGAGTTCTACAGCCGTATCGGACGGAAATTTTATGAGCTGGAGCCTACAGACGTGAACGATGTGTTCGCGATCTGTTCCGCCAACGGTGTGACTGACAAAAAAGACATCGATAAGGTGATAAAGGAGGCTTCGACATGTGACTTTGATTTGCGGCGTGTGAGGAAGTCCATTCACAAGGTGAAACGCATGGTGGGGGAATGACTCCCGTTCAAATACCGTTCAAACGTAATTTTAAGGATATGGAAAACAAATTTGAATACTTAAAGATCGACGGTCGCGAGCAGCTTCCTGCTCCCTGGAGCGATTACCCAGTCTTGAGGGAATACGAGACGGTGACCGTTTACCGGAATGGTCGCGACTACCTGGACGCCCTTGTTGGACAGCAGGACGGCTGGTGGGTTGCCGGCGTTCACATGGAGGTGGGCGGTTCCGGTGGCGGTTTCAACCCGGGGCGTAAATGGGGACAGTTTGCCACCCGTGAGA
>NZ_GG774749.1:0-865 GCF_000162515.1 Bacteroides sp. 1_1_14
CAATCCAGCCATTCCTGTCGTTTTCCACTTTGTTGTAAAGCATGGAGAACATCCATACCTCACGTCCCTGCAACCAGATGAACTTATCCGTATCGAAAACCTTCCCTTCACGGTCCAGGCAGCTGAAATAACCGCCAAACTCAATATCTTGAGAGTGCTCGAGCCAGAATGGAAGGACATTGTCCAACAATTCATCCCGGTACTGATTCGCTAGTTTCTTAAAATCCATAATATTGTTTTTATTATAGATAGGTATAGGGTACACCGAAGGCGGGGAAACGTTTCTTGAATGGCCATGCAGAAAACCGCCTGCGGCTTCTCTATACTTCTCAGTTGTTGTTAGTTTACTGTTATTAAGGTCTCTTTCTTCTACTGTTCCGACCGGGTCCAGTATCTTTCAATCTCTTCCAGTGACTTTCCTGTGGTCTCCGGCACGAGTTTCCATACGATGAGCATATACGGCACGCACATGACTGCGAACAGGAAGAATGTTCCGGCGGGGGTGAGATTCTGGAGCATCCAGGGGGTTAACTGTCCGATCAGGTACGTTCCTATCCACAGGGCGAATCCTGCAATGGACATCGCCAGTCCGCGCACCTTGGTGGGGTACATCTCCGAGAGGAGCACGAACACCACGGCACAGATGGAGACGGCACAGCAGAATACATAGAACAGGAAGAAAACAAGCAGGAAGAGGCTGGAGACTCCCCAGGAATCACCGAAGAGGAAGTAAATGCCGATCAGCAGGAGGGAGACAACCATCCCCGAAACTCCGTAATAGACCAGTTGCTTGCGGCCGACCCTGTCGATGATCACAAGAGCAAGAACGGTGGTCAGAGTGTTGACTAGTCCTACGAGAACTTGG
>NZ_GG774748.1:0-879 GCF_000162515.1 Bacteroides sp. 1_1_14
TGTATGTTCCGGTCATGTCGTTGCTTGCGTTTGCGAGGGTTTACCATACGTTTCAGCAATGTATGTGGGGTGTCTATTTAGTCCTTGCACTGGTGTATGTGATATGGGGTGAAAAGCTTTACGGAGTCCGCAGGCGCAAAGCCGTCATGAGCCACTATGCTGATAGAAGATTCAAGCCTGCAACAGGTTTTCTCCTTTTCTTCCTGCCAGTAATGTTTTTTGTGGCTATGATTATCACAATCGTTTCATTGATGAAATAAATAACGGCATGAAGAATAACGGCAGACAACGGTTCTATCTCTGGGACTACCTCTGGTGGATGGGGGAGAAATGGAAGCAGGCAAGACGAACAGGCAGGGTCGATGGCGAAATGATGCTCTCGATTTATATCTTCGCTCTTTTGATATTCCCTATGATGACTGTTACTATCCGGCTTTTTCCAGGTGTGTCGGCATTGTTGCCATGTGTCTTTTAGCATTGTCACATTTGCCGTTATGTCGCTCGTCAGCAGGATTTACAAATGGCGAGGCAAAGCAGTGATGTCTCACTATGCCAAGTGCAGGTTTAACGAACTCCTTGCGGTTCTGTTATTTTTCCTTGCGATGGCCATTATCTGCTTTATGATGTATCTTCTTGACAAAAAGTGATACATACTTTGATACGGACTCCGGGCCGTTATATCGAATGGTCTAACTCGATGTACCAGTTTCCCTTGATGGGCTTGTAAAGCGTGGTGTCGTTGTACGTCCTGCGGTAGATCTCGTTCAGGTCGCCATGTTCGGTGATACGGATATTCCGACGGCTTCTCAATCCGGGATCGTAAACGAAACTCTTGGACGTTCCCGCATCCACGATGCCGTGGGAGTAGTACGGCATAAC
>NZ_GG774747.1:0-919 GCF_000162515.1 Bacteroides sp. 1_1_14
ATGTGAGTGGCAGTTTCATGGAAAGCTATGGTTCTTTGATGATTGCAAACCCGAAACACGCCGCAGGGTTCAGATTGTGTTGGTCAGCGTTCTGATTATACTTATATTGGTTGGTTTCTTTGTATGGAGATAACGGTATGGAAAAGGACAATCGCAAATACCGGATCTGCTTCATCGACTATATGTGGTATGTAGCCGAGATATGGCACGAAAGGGAGCGTACCAATCTCAACGGACGTATGCTACTGTTTTGGTGCTGGCTCTTCGTCCTACTCATACCGCTTGGTTTTCCACCGATATTGCGCCTTTTCGGCTGGATGATTGGTTTGGCCATAGTGATTCCTCTCTGCTTTCTTCCCGATTTATTCTGCAAGCTACGCTATACAGCCGGACGGCGTGAAGCGCTCCGTGAACATTACGGGAAGATGAAACATCCCGGCAGGAAGCTCGCCAAAATAGTTCTTATCGCTATCGCCCTGATCGTGGCAAATGTAGCGCTGATGTTCCACCTCGGATTTATACATTGGGCATGATGAAACGGCAGGAGAATAAGCAACGGTTTTATCTCTGGGATTACCTCTGGTGGGTCGGAGAGCGGTTGCACGAATACCACCTTCGCATCACAGGAGAGAGTATGCTGTTTATGTATTTCAATTTTTTGTTGTATGTTCCGGTCATGTCGTTGCTTGCGTTTGCGAGGGTTTACCATACGTTTCAGCAATGTATGTGGGGTGTCTATTTAGTCCTTGCACTGGTGTATGTGATATGGGGTGAAAAGCTTTACGGAGTCCGCAGGCGCAAAGCCGTCATGAGCCACTATGCTGATAGAAGATTCAAGCCTGCAACAGGTTTTCTCCTTTTCTTCCTGCCAGTAATGTTTTTTGTGGCTATGATTATCACAATCGTTTCATTGATGAAA
>NZ_GG774746.1:0-929 GCF_000162515.1 Bacteroides sp. 1_1_14
TGCCCATAAAAAGAATGAATATGAAGATAGAATTAGAAAATTGTCAAAAAAGTCTTACTCTCAAAGATTTTGAAGAAGTTGAGAGCAAGTTGGGTCATGTTTTGCCGGAAAGACTGAAAGAGTTCTATTTGCAATATAATGGAGGAGAACCTAAACAGCAAACCATCTCCATAAACAAATATTACGAAGTGGAAATTAGAATTTTCCAACCGTTCAAATATAATAAGAGTTTTAAAAATGCTCTTTTTCATACTGTTGAAGGAGAAACCTTGGAGCATCGTAGTTCTAATTCGATTTCTGACAATATTCTGCTATTTGCCAGTGGACATAACAATTTGAGAAATATTGGTGTAATTGCAATCAATATAAAAAACAGAGCTGTATATTTTTATAAAATTATTGGTTTTGTAAAAAATAGCGATGCATTTATTTTTGATGAACCTCAATTGATAGCGGATTCAATAGATGATTTTTTCAATAATCTCGTTGCTTTCCCAAAAATCGAAGAGGAACAACAAACGGAGATTATAGAAATAGAAGGTGTAATGCCTGAACTTTCGGACTGTTCGGCTTCGCTAACAAAAGAAGATATAAAGAATTTTGAGGTTGAGTTGAATGTAAAGATTCCGGCAGGCATGAAGAACTTTTACCTCAAGTTCAACGGTGGTATGCCATCACCATATTGTTTTCAACCGCAGGACGAGGATTTGGATCGGGTGGAGATAAATGCGTTCTTTCCGATAAAGGAACGCACCAATGCTTTTGAAACAATTGAAGTCATAGCCAAAGATATATGGAGTAGGAATTTAATGCCATGCAATCTGTTGCCTTTTGCTATGGATTCGGGTGGAAACTATTATGCGTTGAACTTGAAGAATAAAAAGATTTACTATTACGTGACTGACGAGTGGGACGAAACGCTTCAAGAG
>NZ_GG774745.1:0-936 GCF_000162515.1 Bacteroides sp. 1_1_14
GGCAGCCTGGTGGGTAGCATGACAGCCGTCCCTGACGAGAAGAACGACACGGTGAAACTGACCATCCTGGGCCGTAACGGGCAGGCAATCACCTCCACCGACATTCCCGGCGGTACGGGTAGCGGCGGCAACACGTACAACGTGACGGAGGAGGTTCCGCTGGAGAACGGCTACTATACCCTGGAGACGGCCATCGCCGCCGTAAACGTGAAATACCGGCACAAGGGCCGTTGCATCACCTACGAGGCCGCGCAGGGCAGATGGGAGACGAAACAGTTCACCGGCACGAGCGTGGAGAGTTGGGAACAGGCCGCGAGCTGGGAGGATTTCGGCGGGGC
The DNA here is from genome assembly GCF_000162515.1 of Bacteroides sp. 1_1_14. Lineage (NCBI taxonomy): Bacteria > Pseudomonadati > Bacteroidota > Bacteroidia > Bacteroidales > Bacteroidaceae > Bacteroides > Bacteroides sp. 1_1_14. The sequence goes on from NZ_GG774745.1 coordinate 339, forward strand.
CGGCACGATGAAGAGCCTGACGGTGAACGGTGAGAAGCAAATCCCCGATGCGGAGGGCAACGTGAGCCTGACCATCGATAAGCTGGAGGTTGACGAGAGCCTGAACGCCGAAAGCACGAACCCGGTCGAGAACCGTGCCGTGGCGGCCAAGCTGGGCGAGGTGGAAGCAAACACCATCTTCGACAGCTCCGCCGAACTGAGCGACGACGAGACCACCGTCCACGTGAGCCTGAAGAACAAAAGCGGCGTCGAGGTGACCGGTTTCGACATCCCTGCCGGAGGCGGCGGTGGCGGCGGTGAGGGCAGCACGACGAAGATAGTGCTTGGCGCAAGTGTTGACAAGCCCACCGTCAAGGAAGGCGACCCGGTAAGGCTGACCTATACCTACGACCACCAGTACGGCAGCGGCGACGAGAAGGGCGAGAGTACCGGCCAGAAAGCGAAAATCACCGTCCAGGTGAGGCGCGGCGCCACCACCACCTATTCGGAGACGGTTCAGGATGTGAGCAAGGGCACGTACACGCTCGACCTGACGAAATACCTCCTTTCCGGCACGAGCGACATCTACGTGATAGCCGAGACCACCGACCCCACCACC
>NZ_GG774744.1:0-972 GCF_000162515.1 Bacteroides sp. 1_1_14
TGCGCTTCTTCTGCATGTTCTCCATACTCTATTCCGCAGGATTGCGCATCAGCGAACTGCTGGAACTGAAACCCGGCGACATCAACGAATCCCGCTCCCTGATACGGGTGCGGCAGGGTAAAGGAAAAAAAGACCGCTACACCCTGCTATCAAAACCGTTGATGAAAAAGCTGACGGAATATAACAGACTATACAAACCGAAAGTGTGGCTTTTTGAACACAGACCGGGCGAACCTTTCACCGAGAGTATCGTGTCGAAACGGCTGAAGGCAGCGGCCCGGGAAGCGGGAATCACGAAACGGATTTATCCGCACCTGCTGCGCCATTCGTTCGCCACCCACTTGCTGGAGCAAGGAACCGACATCAAGATTGTGAAAGAGCTTATGGGACATAACAACATCAAGACAACGGAAAGGTATGTCCACATAGCCGACACTTTCAAAAGCAATATCAAAAGCCCGTTGGACGATCTGTTGATGGAGGAAGACGAGGTCTGATACTTAAAGAAAATAACAGCCAAATCGGCTGATAGTATAACGTTATCTGCCCATAAAAAGAATGAATATGAAGATAGAATTAGAAAATTGTCAAAAAAGTCTTACTCTCAAAGATTTTGAAGAAGTTGAGAGCAAGTTGGGTCATGTTTTGCCGGAAAGACTGAAAGAGTTCTATTTGCAATATAATGGAGGAGAACCTAAACAGCAAACCATCTCCATAAACAAATATTACGAAGTGGAAATTAGAATTTTCCAACCGTTCAAATATAATAAGAGTTTTAAAAAATGCTCTTTTTCATACTGTTGAAGGAGAAACCTTGGAGCATCGTAGTTCTAATTCGATTTCTGACAATATTCTGCTATTTGCCAGTGGACATAACAATTTGAGAAATATTGGTGTAATTGCAATCAATATAAAAAACAGAGCTGTATATTTTTATAAAATTATTGGTTTTGTAAAAAAATTAGCGATGCA
>NZ_GG774743.1:0-981 GCF_000162515.1 Bacteroides sp. 1_1_14
CCGTTACGCATTGTGTAGATGCTGTAGTCCATATCCTTGACCGTGTTGACCTCATATTCCTCACCATTCTGACGGACAACACGCAATGAACGGGTGTAGGCATCGGCTTCAAAGCCGCCGGCATATTTGATTAAAGTGGCAAGGTTCTCGTCTTTCTTCATTTCGAAACGCATAGGGCGTTTTACCTTGCCGCTGATCTTTACCAAGACATCGTAGGCGGGGACGATAACCACGTCACCTTCCTGAAGGCGGATGTCATCCTGCGTGTTGCCTTTCATGATAAATTCGTAGACGTCGATGGTGGCGATATTCTTTCCGTTGCGTACCAACTGAACGTTTCGGAGGCTGCCGATATCACTCACACCGCCTGCACGGTAAAGCGCATGGAAGACGGTAGAGAAGGAAGAAAGGGCGTAGGTACCCGGCTGCACGACCTCTCCCATCACATTGATCTGGATAGTACGGATATTACCCAAAGTCAGACGGATGTCGGAAGTAGGGTCGGTAGTATTGTTCAGACCGTTATAGATCTTATTCAGGGCGCCCTTCAGATACTCGTTGGCGGCGGAGACTGTCATACCGCTAAGGTTGACAGGCCCGATCTTCTGAATATTGATGGTGCCTTCAGGAGAGATCTGCTGGCGGATCGTATTCTGGCTAGCACCCCAGATATCGATGATGACTTCATCACCGGGACCCAGACGGTAATTGGCAGGAGTGGCAAGGTTGACACTAGGCTCGAACGTCAGGTTGCGGGTATTGAAGATATTGCGCCCGAAAACCTGGTCCTCACGGGCCAAATCTTCCGTAGTCGGATGATCTTCCAACATGTCGGAAGTATTCTCCTTAGTCTCTTCACGAAGGCGGGATTCGTTGATGTCCGTGCCCGTTGATTTCGAGGTATTTACATTGTTCTGCTGCTCATAGAGCTGCTTCACACGCATAGCCTGTTCCTTGGTCACACCTTTACGCGCAAGCTCG
>NZ_GG774742.1:0-1036 GCF_000162515.1 Bacteroides sp. 1_1_14
GAAAATACTCGACGTGACGGTGACAGACCTGCGTTTCTTCTGTATGTTCTCCATACTCTATTCCGCAGGGTTGCGCATCAGCGAACTGCTGGAACTGAAACCCGGCGACATCAACGAATCCCGCTCCCTGATACGGGTGCGGCAGGGTAAAGGGAAAAAAGACCGCTACACCCTGCTGTCAAGACCGTTGATGAAAAAGCTGACGGAATATAACAGACTATACAAACCGAAAGTGTGGCTTTTTGAACACAGACCGGGAGAACCTTTCACCGAGAGTATCGTGTCGAAACGGCTGAAGGCAGCGGCCCGGGAAGCGGGAATCACGAAACGGATTTATCCGCACCTGCTGCGCCATTCGTTCGCCACTCACCTGCTGGAGCAGGGAACCGACATCAAGATAGTGAAAGAGCTTATGGGACATAACAATATCAAGACGACAGAAAGGTATGTCCACATAGCCGACACTTTCAAAAGCAATATCAAAAGCCCGTTGGACGATCTGTTGATGGAGGAAGACGAGGTCTGATACTTAAAGAAAATAACAGCCAAATCGGCTGATAGTATAACATTATCTGCCCATAAAAAGAATGAATATGAAGATAGAATTAGAAAATTGTCAAAAAAGTCTTACTCTCAAAGATTTTGAAGAAGTTGAGAGCAAGTTGGGTCATGTTTTGCCGGAAAGACTGAAAGAGTTCTATTTGCAATATAATGGAGGAGAACCTAAACAGCAAACCATCTCCATAAACAAATATTACGAAGTGGAAATTAGAATTTTCCAACCGTTCAAATATAATAAGAGTTTTAAAAATGCTCTTTTTCATACTGTTGAAGGAGAAACCTTGGAGCATCGTAGTTCTAATTCGATTTCTGACAATATTCTGCTATTTGCCAGTGGACATAACAATTTGAGAAATATTGGTGTAATTGCAATCAATATAAAAAACAGAGCTGTATATTTTTATAAAAATTATTGGTTTTGTAAAAAAATAAGCGATGCATTTATTTTTGTATGAACCTCAATTGATAGCGGATT
>NZ_GG774741.1:0-1282 GCF_000162515.1 Bacteroides sp. 1_1_14
AAGAGTTCTATTTACAATATAATGGAGGTTCTACGAAACAGATCGCAAGCATAAATAAATATCAAGAGGTGGAAATTGAAGATTTCTTCCCATTCAAATATAACAAGGATTTTAAGAATGACCCCAGATATACGGCAGAAGGCGAAACATTAGAGTTAAGAAAAGCAGGAGCTATATCTGATAGCATTCTTATTTTTGCTATGGAATCTACCGATGAAGGTCGGATTACCATAGACTTGGTTAATGGAAAGATCTATCTTTACCCTATTGTGGGGATGCAAGATGTAATCTTCAATTTTGGAGAGCCACGACTTGTTGCAAATTCAATAGATGATTTCTTTGACAATCTCGTTGTTTTGGACGGGCACAAAGCAATTCCAGCAATAGAAGAAATCGAAGAGGGACAAACGGAGACAGCAGGTGTAATGCCTGAACTTTCGGACTGTTCGGCTTCGCTAACAAAAGAAGATATAAAGAATTTTGAGGTTGAGTTGAATGTAAAGATTCCGGCAGGCATGAAGAACTTTTACCTCAAGTTCAACGGTGGTATGCCATCACCATATTGTTTTCAACCGCAGGACGAGGATTTGGATCGGGTGGAGATAAATGCGTTCTTTCCGATAAAGGAACGCACCAATGCTTTTGAAACAATTGAAGTCATAGCCAAAGATATATGGAGTAGGAATTTAATGCCATGCAATCTGTTGCCTTTTGCTATGGATTCGGGTGGAAACTATTATGCGTTGAACTTGAAGAATAAAAAGATTTACTATTACGTGACTGACGAGTGGGACGAAAACGCTTCAAGAGAATACAACTTTGAAACAAATACTCGTTACATCGCCCAGTCATTCAATTACTTTATAAATCATTTCATCGAAGAAGAGGAATAAAGCGGGCAGATAACAAGCGGATCAATCTCCTTTAATGATGATTATCCACCGAACATTACCAACTAAAGAAAATTAATAAATATGGTCAAGTACAAACTAACAGTAGATGAACCGTGGGATTTCAATCATAATGGTAGTAATGTTCTTCATGGTATAGTGGTAAAGCAACTTTCTCCTACATTTCTTCTTTTCAAATCTGACAGTTTTTTAGATTTTAATGGACAAAAAAGCTGTATTATAATTTTAAAACCCAGATATGAAAAAGAGTATTTTGATTTAGAAACTAATGGTGATGTTATTGTAGGTGGTGCTTTGTGTTTAGAAAATGAATACGAAGAAAAAATGAAGAATATTTAATATCACATAGCCAATATATGCTTAGTTGGGAG
>NZ_GG774740.1:0-1329 GCF_000162515.1 Bacteroides sp. 1_1_14
AGATTACTCCGGATGCCCAATCGGCAGGTATGGCCGGCACAGGACTGGCTATCACAGACAATGGAAGCACGGCTATCTTTCATAACGCTTCCACCATCGCTTTCTCGCAGGATGTAATGGGTGCCAGCTACTCATACGCTGACATAAATAAAGACTTTGGAATGCATAGCGCATCTCTTTTCTACCGCATCGGACGGGAAGGGAAGCACGGATTTAGCGTAGGATTCCGTCACTACAAGGATGCCGATTTTCATTGGCAGGACGGTGCGGAAGATCATGCCCGCGCATGGAACGTAGAAGCCGCATACTTCAGAAATGTAGCCAAAAACCTGTCCCTTTCATTAACACTCAGATATCTGCAGGCAAAAGCCTATAAGGATGCGGACAGCAAAGGGTCAGTCTCCGTGGACCTCGGTGCCAGCTATCATCGCAGCATGGGTATTCTAGACGAAATGGCTTCATGGACAATCGGATTTCAAGCCGCCAACCTGGGTAGCAAGCTGGACGGACAGAAACTGCCTGCCCGACTGGGACTGGGTGGTGCCATCGACCTGCCGTTCAGTATGGACAACCGCTTGCAGGTGGCTCTTGACTTCAATTACCTGCTCCCGTCCGAGTACCGCCATCTTCAAGCCGGCATCGGAGCGGAATATAATTTCCTGAAATATGGAATTATCCGTGGAGGATATCACTTCGGGGATAACGACAAAGGAACAGGCAACTACGGTACACTGGGCTGCGGAATCAACTTCTGGCCGATTCGCGCAGATTTCTCTTATGCACTGGCTGATAAAGACTGTTTCATGCATAAGACATGGCAGCTCGGCATTGGAATCGTTTTCTAGGCTTTTCCTTCGGGCAGTCCGCTAAGTTTTATCATTGAGCAGAGTCTGCCGGGTTCTTTCATTGAGCAATCTGCTGATTTTTTCGTTCAGCAGTCTGTTAAGCTCGCATTCAAGGCGTTGCTTCACTTCGTCCATAGGCACTTCGTGCTTCAGTTCCTGACGAAGAGAAGTGACGCCTTTATCTATAAAGCCACAAGGATGAATATAGCTGAAATAGCGTAAATCTGTATTCACATTCAAGGCCAGTCCGTGCATGGTAACGTAGTGGCTGCTCCTCACCCCGATCGCACAAATCTTACGGGCACGGGGCGTACTCCCTTCCAGCCAGACACCTGTTGCCTTTTCAAGCCGTCCCGCTTCAATGCCATAGAAGGCACAGACACGTATCACAGCCTCTTCGAGCAGATGCACATATTCCTTCAGCCCCAGATGAGACTCTTCCAGATTCAAGATCGGATAACAGACTAGCTGTCCGGGACCGTGA
>NZ_GG774739.1:0-1426 GCF_000162515.1 Bacteroides sp. 1_1_14
AACTGAAGTGCACCCCAAATATTGGACGGATTAGTATTTGTTTAGATGGCATGAGTTCGGTATTGTACCGGGCTCATGTTGTTTAAGTATTTCTTTATCCGCTTGTTATTGTAGTAGTCGATATATTCTTCCAATTCTTTTCGGAAATGGTCTATGGATGAGAATTTTTGCAAATATAATAATTCGGACTTCAATAATCCAAAGAAACTTTCCATAGCAGCGTTATCCAGACAGTTACCCTTGCGCGACATGCTCTGTGTAATACCTTTCTGTCTTAAACGGAGCTGATACTGCTTCATCTGATACTGCCAGCCCTGGTCGGAATGCAAGACAATACCCGGAGAATCCGGTATTCTGGCAAACGCATCGTCCAGCATCTTCATGATCTGCATAAAGTTAGGGCGTTCAGCTATTTTATAGCTAATAATCTCCCGGTTATATAAGTCCATAATCGGCGATAGATATAACTTTACGCCGCAAACCGAAAATTCCGTAAGGTCAGTAACCCACTTCTGATTCGGTTTTTCGGCTGCAAAGTCGCGTTGCAGAAGATTGGGCGCTATCCGTCCGATCTGTCCTTTGTATGAACAGTATTTACGGAGCCTGACCTGACTTTTTATCCCGCAAATATTCATCAGCTTAAGTACGGTTTTGTGATTTATCGCATATCCGATCTTATTCATTTCAACGGTAATGCGCCGATAACCATAACGCCCCTTATGTTCGTGATATAACCTTATAATACTCTCTTTTTCGCGAGCATATTTATCGGGTTGTTTTGATTTTCTGAAGTGATAATAAAATGTGCTTCGCGCCATCCCTGCGGCTTTGAGCAATACTGAAAGCCGGCACTGCGGCCTTAGTCCTTCGATGGCTTGGGCTCTTTCCCGCTCTCGCGGACAATGCGCTCCTCGACTAAGGCCTGCAATTTTTTTAAGTAAGCATTCTCGGCACGAAGATACTCCAGTTCCTTAAGCAACTCTTCGTGCGGAGTCGTTTTGAGTTTGACTTTTTTAGTCTTCGATTTACTCATGGCCGGCCTCCTTCTTTGCGGTTTACGCCGCAGGCCTTCAGCACCTTGGTTTTGATAGAGCCGCTCCCATTGACGAATAACAAAAGGGCCCGGAATGCCGAAATGCACTGCTGTCTCCAGCAAAGATAGATGATTTTGGTGCATATGCTTCAAAACTGACAACTTAAATTCTGCACTGTAGCTACCGTGGCGCAGCTTAAGGCCGGCAAGGCCATGGCGCTCGAATAATGTTACCCACAAGTGAACTTGCGAGCGGCCACAGCCCAAGTGACATCCGGCTTCCCTAACCGAAAGTCCGCCTTCGAGTACCAGTTTTACGGCCTTTAAACGAATCTCATAATTATATTTCATAAAAAACACCCCAAAAGTGTCCAACTTTTTGGGGTGCAGTAC
>NZ_GG774738.1:0-1441 GCF_000162515.1 Bacteroides sp. 1_1_14
GTAGTCATTATCTGTCATTTGTTTGATGTTGTCGTTTTGATTTTACAGTGTGTTAATGTCTGAGGTGTCAATTCTTAACGATTGATATTTCAGACATTAATAATTGATAAATCATCCTTTAATAGTTGATAACTCCGCTGTTTTTGAGTGATAAATGATTTATTGTTTCTTGGAAGAGCAGGTTAATCGAACAGTTGGTGCGGTCAAGTTAATTGAATCATATAAGTAAGGGATCAGTTTCCTGCCTTGTTTCATTCATTCCATCGGCTGGAACCACTGTTTTCAAGCGTCCGAAACTTTGTTTTCACGGCTTTGGAACTAAAGTTTCAAGCCGATGAAACTTTAGTTCCAAGCAGGAGAAACAAAAGTTTCAAACGGGAGAAACTAAAAAGCTCTATATAGAAACTAAAAAGCTCTGTATAGCCCAACCAACAGCCCATAAGTAACCATTGACAACAAGGCAGTGTGACAGCAAAATTTGCCGTCACACTGCCATCACCTACTTCTGTCACCTCATTAATTATTCATATTCAATCAATTACACCCGACAACGTGACAGATGACAGCAAATTATAGTTTTTTATTTTCATAGAGAGCCTGGCTGACACGTAAGTAGGGGTTGACTGAAAAGTCGGCAGTATCTTAAATATCCTCCTTCCCGAAGGAGGATATTTAAGATACTATTGACTTTTTAGTCAGTCCCCCTAAAAATGTTAATCGAATTGTTGCGGATGGCAGAGTTTTTTTCTTTTTCCAAGAGTGTAGAACTTTAAAAGACTCCTGTCTCTACCCTTTTTTTCGTATTTTCCTCCCTTGCTACGATTTCCCCTTCTTCCTGCCTTCTTCCTTTTCAGTCTTTCAATCTTTCAATCCCCTTTTCCTCCATCCTTTCCCTTGTGCATACGCCCGTGGCCTCGCCCTCCTAACGCGCGTGTGAATATAATAATGTGCATGCCTTTCCTCTGTTCCTCCTACATCCAAGAATTTTATGTTCTACAACATCCTTATGATTCAACACTTTAGCTTCTATCCTCAAAAATAATTCAAAAAAAGAGTGATTTAAGTTTGGAGTATATTTGAAAAGGGACTACTTTTGCACCCGCTTTCCAAGAGAAGAAAGCCTTGTTAAATTGACTTAGTGTAAAAGCGCAGTACTGCTTGATCATAAGAACAAAAAAACTTCCGATAAAGTTTGGAAGATAAAGCTAAAAGTTCTTATCTTTGCAGTCCGATTCGCAAAGAAAAGGCGTTTTGTTTTTCTTCTTTACCTTCTTTCCCTTTCGCTAAGAGAGTCTGAGAAACGATAGAAAAAGAAAAGCGAAAAAAACTTCCGAAAATATTTGGTAGTTAAAATAAAACCTCTTACCTTTGCACCCGCTTTTAAAACGAAAGCAGCAAGTTCTTTGAAATATTGATAAACAATACAAGTAGTACAAGAAAA
>NZ_GG774737.1:0-1529 GCF_000162515.1 Bacteroides sp. 1_1_14
TGTTTCAGGTATGGCAGCAACTGTGGTAGCAGGTATGATAGCAAGTGTTTGCTCTCACTCTTCCATGTATCATTATCTGTCATTTGTTTGATTTTGTCATTTGATTTACAGTGTATTAATGTCTGAGGTGTCAATTCTTAACGATTGATATTTCAGACATTAATAATTGATAAATCATCCTTTAATAGTTGATAACTCCGCTGTTTTTGAGTGATAAATGATTTATTGTTTCTTGGAAGAGCAGGTTAATCGAACAGTTGGTGCGGTCAAGTTAATTGAATCATATAAGTAAGGGATCAGTTTCCTGCCTTGTTTCATTCATTCCATCGGCTGGAACCACTGTTTTCAAGCGTCCGGAACTTTGGTTTCACGGCTTTGAAACTAAAGTTTCAAGCCGATGAAACTTTAGTTCCAAGCAGGAGAAACAAAAGTTTCAAGCGGGAGAAACTAAAAAGTTCTATATAGACCAACCAACAGCCCATAAGTAACCATTGACAACAAGGCAGTGTGACAGCAAAATTTGCCGTCACACTGCCATCACCTACTTCTGTCACCTCATTAATTATTCATATTCAAGCAATTACACCCGACAACGTGACAGATGACAGCAAATTATAGTTTTTATTTTCATAGAGAGCCTGGCTGACACGTAAGTAGGGGTTGACTAAAAAGTCCCCCTAAGAATGTTAATCGAATTGTTGCGGATGGCAGAGTTTTTTCTTTTTCCAATAGTGTAGAACTTTAAAAGACTCCTGTCTCTACCCTTTTTTTCGTATTTTCCTCCCTTGCTACGATTTCCCCTTCTTCCTGCCTTCTTCCTTTTCAGTCTTTCAATCCCCTTTTCCTCCATCCTTTTTTCTTTTCTTTGGATTCCCGTTCTGGTTTCCTTTGTGCATCTTCTTCACCTTTCCTGTATTTCCTCTTCCTTTCCCTTGTGCATACGCCCGTGTCCTCGCCCTTCTAACGCGCGTGTGAATATAATAAGGTGTACCCCTTTCCGCCTTTCCTCCTGTATCCGAGAAAAATATGTTCTACAACATCCTTATAACTCAACACTTTAGCTTCTATCCTCAAAAATAATTCAAAAAAAGAGTGGTTTAAGTTTGGAGCATATTTGAAAAGGGACTACTTTTGCACCCGCTTTCCAAGAGAAGAAAGCCTTGTTAAATTGACTTAGTGTAAAAGCGCAGTACTGCTTGATCATAAGAACAAAAAAACTTCCGATAAAGTTTGGAAGATAAAGCTAAAAGTTCTTATCTTTGCAGTCCGATTCGCAAAGAAAAGGCGTTTTGTTTTTCTTCTTTACCTTCTTTCCCTTTCGCTAAGAGAGTCTGAGAAACGATAGAAAAAGAAAAGCGAAAAAAACTTCCGAAAATATTTGGTAGTTAAAATAAAACCTCTTACCTTTGCACCCGCTTTTAAAACGAAAGCAGCAAGTTCTTTGAAATATTGATAAACAATACAAGTAGTACAAGAAAAAAATGAACCGTCAATACTTGTCTTATATTATATTAATATGTGTGAGACGT
>NZ_GG774736.1:0-1533 GCF_000162515.1 Bacteroides sp. 1_1_14
AATGATAGAGAGTCAAAAGTCTGTTTGTGAGCATGTTATAAAAAGCGTGAGATTGCCTTTAGACAATTAAAAAGCAACTAAAATGATAGGAAGTAGTTATTCTGAAATCAAATCGATATACCTTACAGCAGAGCAAAGTTATAATAATTGGTCCAATATTTCCCTGAATACTTTATCTGCATGTTCTTGCATTATTTTTATATAATTAAAAATAGGGCGATTACTTTTCATACTATGCCCTATACAGTATTCTATTTTCTCAATTTGTATCCCCAAATTATACCCATGTTGTGCAAATGTTTTTCGAGCAGAGTAATAAGTAACCTTCTTTTTTATACCAGACATCTCTGCTACCTTATTTATATTACGAAAAATTAAACTGTATACCTGTTTATAAGATAAATATTTTCCAAATCTCAGTTCACCTTCCTTCGTCAAATATCTATTAAGAATCTCTTTTGCCTCAGGCTGCAAAGAAAATGCTATTTCATTTATTCCTTTTTTTCTGTTACGAGTTTTATGGCGTACATATCTTATATAATCTTTATCTTTAAAATTGTATTCCAATAAATCCTTCAGATTAATCCCGCCTAAATAATAAGTAAGCATAAAAATATCTCTGGTAATACTTAAGGAAGATTTCAGAAACATTGTATCTCTAATACTTTTCAGTTCATCTACTGACAAATCAAGATCCCTAATATTACATTCCGGCATTTTAAAAAGAACAAAGGGGTGAATATGATAAGTCACATAGTTCATTTTACTTGCATAATTCAATATAACTTTTATCAGAGTGAGATAGATTCTTATAGTCGTATCAGTTAACCCTTCCTTATACAGATTTTCTGCGAACTCTTGTACATGAAGAGGGGTGAGTTGGATTAACGGAAAGTCGCCCTTCATATATTTAATAAACCTCTCGCTTGCTATTTTATATAGGCTATAAGATTTATGTCTTTCTTCCCCTGCCATAAAACTTAAGTATTCTCTTGCTATTGTCTGGAAAGTTATTCCTTTCTTTTTCTGTTCATAGGTAATAATATGTATTAGTTCAGTACACGAAATTGTAGACAAATAGCCAATGGAAGCAAGAATTTCCTCGTATTCATCGATAATCCTTCGCAAACATGAGTTTATGTTTGCTGCATTTTCGTGTCTTATTACTCTGCCATTTTTTAGCTGACTTGCGGAATCCAATGTAAATTGAGTAGGAATGTATCTGGTCTTAGACCGATGCGCTACTGCTATCCTTATCCGATGTCTGCCATTTGCCAACTTCTTAGTTGGCACAATTACAATTGAAAAATTTGCCATATTGCTTTTAGGGTTTTGTTTTATAAATAACTATTCTCCATACAACGAAAAAGGAATAAAATCCTCTCTGAACACTCTTTCTTAATAAAAAAATGGATTCATTGCATGGATTTTCGTGCAAAAGACGGTATTTTCCATGCTTTTGTACGATTCTTCATTGGTATTTCTTCACTAACTCCTTATGTTTGCAACAGTTTTTCACAGGTATTTATAATA
>NZ_GG774735.1:0-1586 GCF_000162515.1 Bacteroides sp. 1_1_14
TGATGTGTACTGGTTTTAGTTGACAACTTCGTTTGTTATAACTGAATTAGTTTACTCAATATACTTTAATATCTAAATAGGTTTACTTTTGTTATTCTTATTCCTATGTTAGTTGTCTTTTGTTGGTGCTTGCAAATTTATGCATCTTCCTTTATTTACGCAAGCCTTCTTCAGGAAAATGTAATGTTGCCAACAACCAAAAACTCTTCGGTCGGGGATCGTCCTAGCGGCAAGGGGCGGGACCACCCATCCCGACGAGCGGGTATTATGCTGTTAATCCTACCGTTTCGCTGACCACTTCCATAGGTGTCCTCATGTTTATCCCTTGATGAGGCCGCACATGATTATATACATATACAGCATCTTCAATGCGCTTGCTTACTTGCTCGAAGCTCTCATCATCACAGTCGAATAGCCAACCGTTTTTAATGGTGTTGTTCATTCTTTCAGCCAATGCATTATGTAAAGGATCACCACACTGCGTCATACTGATGTTGATTTGATGCTCTTTAAGCCTCTCTACATATTTATTTGAGCAATATTGGACACCCCGGTCGGAATGATGAATAAGAGTGCTCATGTCTATGTGATACTTCTCATAGAATGATATTGCCATCTCCAAAGCTTTCAAGGGCCCCTCCGTCTCAAGAGTTTTGTAAAGCGCATATCCCACGATGGCACGACTTGACGCATCGGTAAGCAACGAGAGGTAAGCCCAGCCCTGACCGGTGTTTACGTAGGTTATATCCGCCACTACCATAGCGCCCAATCTCGTAGCGACAAATTTGGGTGCAACATTCAACAGATCGGGGTAGATATAGTAATTATGGTTCGAATTCGTTGTTCTAGGACGCTTGCGACTTGTACGTTGACACAAACCATTGGAGCGAAAAATGTCATAACAACGATCACGACCGATAACCATCTTTGGTCCAAACTTACTCACGCAGCAGGCGTATAACTCGCGCATACCAGCTTTGGGCATGAGTTCCAACAGTTCTTTGCAGTACAACACGATGCTTGTGGTAAGGATATCAACCTCCAAATGTCGGTTCACATGCTTGTAATAACCTTGTCGGGTTATGCCGAAGTAATCACAGAGGAACTTTATACAACCACGTTTGCGTCGGGGTGAGTGCCTCTGTGACAAGGTGTCGATTACTTGGCATCGGAGTTTTTTCGTACCTTGATATGATACGTGGATTCAGCAAGATTGATGAGTTCTTCGCACGCCTCGTGACGTAAACTCTCATCAGCAAGAGCCCGATGAAGTTTACGGTTCTCAGCACGCAATAGCGATAGTTCTTTCTGGAGCTCAGAAATACTAGAATCAATAGCATCGCTATTTACTGGTTTAGAGGATCTACCCATATCTTTGTCTTCTATTTGATACTTGTTAAGCCAATAAGTAAGAAGCTTGGCACAAAAGCCGTGACGCTTACAAAACTCAGATTTGCTCTCGGGACTTGATAAATACTCACGAATATAAGACATTCGTTCATCATCACTGTAATAGTTGTACTTCTTTTTCGAATATTTCATCTTTATTTTCGTATTTTTGAAGTTGTCAACTTATTCAGTACACT
>NZ_GG774734.1:0-1667 GCF_000162515.1 Bacteroides sp. 1_1_14
GTTAACCTTAAATCTAATACTATGAAAACACATTGCAAAGATACGGACTTCTGCGAACTTTGCAAATTATCCAAGAAAAATAGTATGTTTTATAACATTGATTAAGAATTTGAATTCTCGATTCTATTTTTATTAAGAGATTTCCTGATCTTATCTCTTGTTCCTAGTGAGTAGCTGCATACCATGCTGTTTCTTCTTTTTTTGAGGCCAGCGAGTGCGTACTTGGATCGGAGATTGTAATACCGGAGAAGGTATTGATTTTCACTTCTCCTCTGCTCATCGAATAGAAATATTCTGTATTTCTTTTGAATGGCACCGTACGATTGAGCTGTTCGTTGAATCGTGCCACTAGAGTTTCATCAGGGCATAATTTTGAAACATAGTCACCATAGTCAAAGAAGATAACCGGATAATATCCGTCCAGTCTCTGTAAAGAACTGGTTAGTGAAGGATCAAAAGTATATCGATGATTAATTTCTTTCATAATAGTTGCCAGGTTATCAAGTTCTGAGCAATCAGTGACAGCGATTGTTCCGCAGGGTGTGCTATAAGTGGAATAAAAAGAGTAAAAACCGTCACAGATACCGGCATAATCTACTTTCCCAATTAGATACTGACCTATCTCGGCGTATGGCATACCATACGCCATCACTTCACTTGTAGATCCTATCAGATAATCAGTCACATCTTTGAGAGCGTAGGCTACTTCAATGCTTGACATATAGCAGTCGTCAAAGAGTATATATTCCATTTTAAGTCCGGCATTGGATATTCCTTTGGCAAGTGTGGTTATATCAGTCTGATATTGGGCATTTAATCCTCCGAAGTAGCGTGTCATTGGTACATTTTCGTATTCCCAGTGCATTTTGGTACGAAGACCGCTACGTGATTTAGAATTTGATACGGGTATCCATCCCATGCCATGACAGCCGATAACCATCGAATAGCGTTTGGTGGGAGAGTAGCGTTGCACGTCATTTAGGATGGATGTGATACCTTCTGCTGTGGTATATGCAGGATCTGTATAGTTCTTTAGAGTTTTACGCACACTCTTGCCGTTCTCATAAGCGAGTTCAAAAAGAGTGGCTTTCGTTGCTGTGGTACACATGAAAATGATTATCCGTTCATCCTTCAAGATATTCTTTTCAACTACACTTTCAAGGTCGCTGATGTTCTGATAGAAATTGGATGTGAGATTATCAGACCAGGGGAGATACATGAATACCGTTTGTTCTGTAGGTACCGGAACTGGCTCTTCCTTTTCGCACGAAGTCATGCCAAAAGAAAGGAATAGTACGATGATAACTGATTTAATCAAATGGTGATATTTCCGCTCTGTCTTCATTGTTTTGTCAGGATTAAAGTTACTTCTTGATATATAACGTAAAAAGAGCACTTTTTGATTTATATATTCAGAATATAATCTGAATGTATCCTTTTCAAGTGTTACTGCAAATCTACTGAAAAATAACGTAATTCTACTATATACGAAAGTCCAATAGCTCACGTATGGACATAAAAAAAGGAGCAACGCCTTGCTCCAACCTTTGTTAACCTTAAATCTAATACTATGAAAAACACATTGCAAAGATACGGACTTCTGTGAACTTTGCAAATTATCCAAGAAAAATAGTATGTTTATAACATTGATTAAGAATTGAAATTCT
>NZ_GG774733.1:0-1819 GCF_000162515.1 Bacteroides sp. 1_1_14
GCAGGGCGATTTTTTTGTGGAAAGCCCCCATTATCCTTTTCGCGGCCGTGATCTGGTTCCTGCGCATCTACGACAACGGGCGGTATTGTACCTTCCCGCACGCCATCGAGTTCCTGAACAAGCGGTACGAGGATATTTTCCCGATTCTGACATCCTACCCGGAACTCGAAAACTACCTCAGCCCCTTTATGGATGCCTGGCTCGGAGGCGCTCAAGACCAGCTCCAGGGCCAGATAGCATCGGCCAAAATTCCGCTTTCCCGCATGATTTCGCCCCAGCTATATTGGGTCATGTCGGGCGACGATTTCACGCTCGACATCAACAACCCGGACGATCCCAAGATACTCTGCGTGGGGAACAATCCCGACAGGCAAAACATTTACGGAGCGGCTTTGGGATTGTATAATTCCCGGATTGTCAAGCTCATAAATAAGAAAGGCCAGCTCAAATCGGGCATCATCATCGACGAGTTGCCGACAATCTACTTCAAGGGACTCGACAACCTGATCGCCACGGCCAGAAGCAACAAGGTCGCCGTGCTGCTGTGCTTCCAGGATTTTTCACAGTTGAAGAGGGACTACGGGGACAAGGAGGCCGCCGTCGTGATGAACACGGTGGGCAACATCTTCTCCGGGCAGGTCGTAGGTGAAACGGCCAAGACACTCTCGGAACGGTTCGGTAAGGTATTGCAGAAGCGGCAGAGCATGACGTTGAGCCGCAGCGACAAATCGACATCCATATCCACGCAGCTGGACAGCCTGATCCCGGCCTCGAAGATCTCGACGCTCACGCAGGGAATGTTCGTCGGGGCCGTGGCGGACAATTTCGACGAACGTATCGAGCAGAAGATT
Source organism: Bacteroides sp. 1_1_14 (assembly GCF_000162515.1). Classification (NCBI taxonomy): domain Bacteria; kingdom Pseudomonadati; phylum Bacteroidota; class Bacteroidia; order Bacteroidales; family Bacteroidaceae; genus Bacteroides; species Bacteroides sp. 1_1_14. The sequence goes on from NZ_GG774733.1 coordinate 852, forward strand.
TTCCACTGCGAGATTGTCGTGGACAACGAAAAAGTGAAAGCGGAAACGGCCCGGTACAAGAAGATACCACAAATTACCGACTTCACGGACGAGAACGGGACGGATCACATGAAACAGGTCGTGCAGGAAAACTACGAACGTATCAAGGCAGAGGCCGGCCGCATCGTCGCCGAGGAACTGGAACGTATCAAGAACGACCCGGTGCTTTGCAAGCTCCTGCCGGAACAGAACTAAATGAACACAAACACCCCGCAAACAACCTCCGTTACCTTAACGGGGGCTGTTTCCTGGTTTTATAACCGTACAGCCGGTGTTTTGGAGCATAAAGTAGTGATTATGTGAACAGAAAACATTATTTTTGTGTTCGGAATCCTTTTAATTATAAGTATGACAGTTGCCGATATATACGAAGCAATGAACAGCAAGGCGGAAGCGTTTTTCGAGTGGTTGCAGGCTCACCCGAAATACGGGTTGCTGTTTGGTGTCGGGTTGCTTGCCCTATGGCTTGCAGGGTTGCTGTTCCGTTGGAAATGGGCGTGTCATTGGCAGTTTAACAGCAAACTGTGGTTATTTGACGATTGCAAGCCTGAAACACGCCGCAGGGTTCAGATTGTGTTGGTCAGCGTTCTGATTATACTTATATTGGTTGGTTTCTTTGTATGGAGATAACGGTATGGAAAAGGACAATCGCAAATACCGGATCTGCTTCATCGACTATATGTGGTATGTAGCCGAGATATGGCACGAAAGGGAGCGTACCAATCTCAACGGACGTATGCTACTGTTTTGGTGCTGGCTCTTCGTCCTACTCATACCGCTTGGGGTTCCGCCGATATTGCGCCTTTTCGGCTGGATGATTGGTTTGGCCATAGTGATTCCTCTCTGCTTTCTTCCCGATTTATTCTGCAAGCTACGCTATACAGCCGGACGGCGTGAAGCGCTCCGTGAACATTACGGGAAGATGAAAC
>NZ_GG774732.1:0-1839 GCF_000162515.1 Bacteroides sp. 1_1_14
AAAACGCTGGCACAACCTTTTTTTATGCACAAAGCCCAGACTTTCACAAGCCCGGGCTTTGTTATTACCCAAAGTTTTTGTATCTTTAGGCATAAAGTTTTTCGTTATGGCAAAGTTACATTTTCGTCCTTACATTCCCAACCAAACAGTTCTTTTTCCCGGAAGAATTGATGAAAACATAGCAGCGAACGATCCGGTTCGCATAGTTAATACTGTTGTTGATAATCTCAATCTTGACAATTTCAAGAAGCTTTATAAAGCAACCGGTCGTTGTCCTTATCATCCTAAAATGATGCTTAAGGTGATTATCTACGCCTACATGAACAATATCTATTCGTGCCGCAAAATAGAGAAGCTTCTCCTACGTGATATTCATTATATCTGGCTTTCCGGTAATGAACATCCGGATTTTATTACCATCAACCGTTTTCGAAACCGTGTAAAAGAGGAAATAAATACCGTATTCACGCAGTTGGTTCTTGTCCTTGCCGACAAAGGTTTCATCAGCCTTGACGTAGAGTATATCGACGGTACCAAGATTGAGTCCAAAGCCAACAAATATACTTTTGTCTGGCGCAAGACAGTCGAAAAGAACCGTACAAAGCTGATGGATAAGATCCGCATTCTCCTGGAGCAGGTGGATGAAGTCATAGCCCAAGAGAACTCCATGAAAGACACACCCGTAGAGTTCACTCCCGCCATGCTCTCAGATATAGTGAATGAACTTAAAGAGGTGCTGGAACACCAGCCTGTAACAAAGGACAAGGAACAAAAGAAGGTCATCCGGGAAAAGAAGAAACAGGTCCGGGAACTTGAGGAGTACCGTGACAAGTTGATAGAATACGACAACCATCTTGATACTCTTGGAGAACGCAACTCCTACTCCAAGACCGATCCTGATGCCACCTTCATGCGCATGAAAGAAGACGCCATGAGAAACGGACAGACCAAACCCGGATATAATCTGCAAATAGGTACCGAGAACCAATTCCTCATAGACTTCCGACTGTTTCCCAACCCAACCGATACACTGACCCTCATACCTTTCTTCCACTCCTTTGAGCAACGCTATAACCGCTTACCAACTGTCGGTGTGGCAGACTCCGGTTACGGCTCGGAAGAAAATTATCGGTTCATGCAAGATAATGGGATAGAAGCCTTTGTCAAGTACAACTACTTCCATAAAGAACAGCGTCCCCGTTATACCCCCAATCCATTCCATGCGGAGAGTCTCCATTACAATGCGGGGGAGGATTATTACGTTTGTCCTATGGGGCAGCACATGAACCGTATAGGAACTAGACGTGACAAAACAGCAAGCGGATACATCACCGAAAGTGCCCGGTATAAAGCACAAAGATGTGAAGGGTGTCCTTTGTGTGGCAGTTGCTTTAAAGCTCGGGGGAACCGTATGATAGAAGTCAACCACCGGTTAAACCAATACAAACGGCAGGCACGGGAAAGGTTACTCTCGGAAGAAGGCATCAGGCATAGGGGAAGGCGATGTATAGAACCGGAAGCAGTTTTTGGACAAATGAAACACAACATGGCATACAAAAGGTTCCGGCATGTGGGAGAAGACAAGGTTACAATGGACTTTGCCTTCTTTGCTATAGCTTTTAATATCAAAAAGATGTGTACAAAACTACTAAAAGCAGGAAAGAGAAGGAGTGCACACACTATATTTATCTTTATCAGACCACGTGTGACTCAAAATACGACGAATATTAAGCCTTATTACCTAATTACTGAAAAAATAGTCGCATAGACAAAAAAAGAGGAATGACTATTTTATATTAAAAAAAGAAGGGGATGTGCCTTAGTTTTGACACAGCCCCC
>NZ_GG774731.1:0-1908 GCF_000162515.1 Bacteroides sp. 1_1_14
ATAAATCGGAAGGAAAAGTCGAAAAGTACCGACTAATGAGGGTTGAGAGCATCTTGGCTTTAGAGAAAGTAGAGATTCTTAGGAAAATTGGGCATATAAATTCCTAAGCATGAAAATAGGCCTTTTTCATGTTCAGATACATTTTTTTTCAAATTCAGGGTTAAATCGAAAAAAAGTAGGTTTTTATTTGTTTAATACATGTGTTTTTGTCTATCTTTGCGTCAAATTTAAATCCGTTACCTAAGAAGTAACGGAAAAACATGGGGTAAAAAAGTATGATTTTAACAAAAGAGAAATCACTAAATGCTGGGCCTATTTATGGGACAGGGGAAGGCGTAGCACACTCAAAACGCTGGTATGTTGCATTAGTTCGTATGCATCATGAAAAGAAGGTTTCCGAGTATTTGAACAAGGTGGGGATTGAGAATTTTGTACCTGTTCAGAAGGAAATCCATCAATGGAGTGATCGCCGTAAATTAGTTGAATCCGTTCTTCTTCCGATGATGGTTTTTGTACACGCTGATCCGAAAGAACGTATGGAAGTCCTGAACTTTACTACTGTGAGCCGCTATATGGTGATGCGCGGTGAGAGCAGTCCTGCTGTTATTCCTGACGACCAGATGGCACGTTTTCGTTTCATGCTTGATTATTCGGATGAAACAATCTGTATGAATAGCTCTCCTTTGGCACGTGGTGAGAAAGTTCAAGTAATTAAAGGACCTCTGCAGGGGCTTGTGGGTGAGCTTGTCAATGTAGATGGTAAAAGTAAGATTGCTGTTCGACTGAACATGCTTGGTTGCGCCTGCGTAGACATGCCGATTGGCTATGTTGAGCCTATAGGTGAAAAAAACTAAGTGGGTAATGACGACTTCCTGTTTACAAGAAAAAATCGATAAACTTCAAAATACTGTTCATGCTCTGCTCCATAAAAGTAATTATATGGCGGGTGTGTATGTTGATGATCTTGCACGACTGAACAACGAAATCCATGAACAGATCAATGATCTGTATCCTTGTCACGGTAAGACTGTTGAGCAGGAAGCTGCTTTGTGTCTGTCTCTTCTGATGGGATATAGTGTGTCTATGTATGCCAATTCAGAGGATGAGGCAAAGAAGAAGACTGTTCTGAGGCGTTCGCAAATGATTCTGAAAAACCAATTGCCTTCACCATTGAAAATTCAGTTACACACAATCTACGATAAACTATTGTCATAGTAAATCTACTTTTTTTGAAAAAAGACTTTATAATTTATTGGGGTATTTAAATTATGAAACACGCATTTGACCGTTTTGTTCAATATTTGCAGAAAAATTATTTTAGTTATTGGATTGTATTAGGAATTGATACGTTCATAGCTTTGATTTGTACCTGGGTGTCATTTATCGGCATTCATTATATAACGGAGACTTCTAAAGAAATCACTTCTCTTTTCCATATTTTAGCGATTTCGGTGATCTCCAGTGTCTTAGGTTCCTTTTTATTCCATACCTACCGTAATACGATCCGCTTTTCCCAGTTGAAGGAATTATGGAGACTTGCCGGAAGTGCACTGATAAAAGCAGTCTGTATTGCAATGGCTATCTGGCTTTTCCTGCCTCAGACGGGACTGCATAATAGTCAGAAAATAGTCTTTGTACTGTTTGATGGTATGCTGACTTTTATTGCCATGGTAGGCTTCCGTATTCAGTTGATTCTGGTTTATGAACTCCTGCTGAATATGCTGAATAAGAAGAATATGCATATTCTGATCTATGGTATTGATGATAAGAGTGTGGCATTGAAAGTTCGGCTAATGAACAGCTCCCACTATAAAGTGGTAGGCTTCTGTATCTACGGAACAGGCGACTCCATCCGGCGTGTGGCTGATCTTCCCGTTTATTCGTTTAAAGATGAAGAGTGCTTTAACA
>NZ_GG774730.1:0-1972 GCF_000162515.1 Bacteroides sp. 1_1_14
AAATTTGATGCAAAGATAGACAAAAACACAAATAAGAACAATTAAAGCCCACTTTTTTAGTTTATCTAAAATATAGGGTAAAAACATCTTTAGACATGAAAAATACTTATTTCATGCCCACTCCTTATATACCTAATTTCCATTGGTATATACCCTTCTACTTAGGATGTAACTCTCTTGACAACATATTTGCTGCTGCTTTTCAACCTTTTTTCATTGTTCGTTTATGCTGTATACACTTCCGTTACCTAAGAAGTAACGGAAACATATGGGGTAAAAAACATGATTCTAACAAAAGAGAAATCAGCCATCCTCGGGACCAAAAATGGGACAGGGGAGGGCGTAGCGTGCTTAAAACGCTGGTATGTGGCACATGTTCGCATACATCACGAAAAAAAAGTAGCCGAATATTTGGGGAAAATGGGAATTGAGACTTTTGTTCCTGTCCAGCAAGAAATCCATCAATGGAGTGATCGCCGTAAATTAGTTGAAACAGTTCTTCTTCCGATGATGGTGTTTGTTCATGCCGATCCGAAGGAACGGATGGCTGCTTTAACTCTTGCCACGGTAAGCCGTTACATGGTGTTGCGTGGTGAGGGAAAGCCTGCTGTGATTCCTGATGATCAGATGGCGCGTTTTCGTTTTATGCTCGATTATTCGGAAGAGGCAATCTGTATGAATTATTCTCCATTAGCTCGTGGAAAGAAAGTTCGTGTTATCAAAGGTCCTTTGACGGGACTGGTTGGAGAACTAGTTGCGTTAGATGGCAAAAGTAAGATTGCTGTCCGGCTGGATATGTTGGGCTGCGCTTGTGTCGATATGCCTATCGGATATGTAGAGCAAATTGGCGAAAGAAACTAAGAGGTGATGGGGACCTTCAATAATAGCATACAGGAGAAAATAGAAAAACTACAAAAAACAGTTGATACATTGCTTCATATGGGTGAGAATATGGACTGTATATGTGTCGACGATCTTTCACTACTTAATAAAGAGATCCATGAACAGATCAATGATCTGTATCCTTATCACGGTAAGACTGCTGAGCAGGAAGCTGCTTTGTGTCTGTCTCTTCTGATGGGATATAGTGTGTCTATGTATGCCAATTCAGAGGATGAGGCAAAGAAGAAGACTGTTCTGAGGCGTTCGCAAATGATTCTGAAAAACCAATTGCCTTCACCATTGAAAATTCAGTTACACACAATCTACGATAAACTATTGTCATAGTAAATCTACTTTTTTTGAAAAAAGACTTTATAATTTATTGGGGTATTTAAATTATGAAACACGCATTTGACCGTTTTGTTCAATATTTGCAGAAAAACTATTTTAGTTATTGGATTGTATTAGGAATTGATACATTCATAGCTTTGATTTGTACCTGGGTGTCATTTATCGGCATTCATTATATAACGGAGACTTCTAAAGAAATCACTTCTCTCTTCCATATTTTGGCGATTTCTGTGATTTCCAGTATCTTAGGTTCCTTTTTATTCCATACCTACCGTAATACGATCCGCTTTTCCCAGTTGAAGGAATTATGGAGACTTGCCGGAAGTGCGCTGATAAAAGCTGTCTGTATCGCAATGGCTATCTGGCTTTTCTTGCCTCAGACGGGACTGCATAATAGTCAGAAAATAGTCTTTGTACTGTTTGATGGTATGCTTACTTTTATTGCCATGGTAGGCTTCCGTATTCAGCTGATTCTGGTTTATGAACTCCTGCTGAATATGCTGAATAAGAAGAATATGCATATTCTGATCTATGGTATTGATGATAAGAGTGTGGCATTGAAAGTCCGGCTAATGAACAGCTCCCACTATAAAGTGGTAGGCTTCTGTATCTACGGAACGGGCGACTCCATCCGACGCGTGGCTGATCTTCCCGTTTATTCATTTAAGGATGAAGAGTGCTTTAACAAGCTTATTCATAAGAAGTGTATCGGCGGCATCCTGTTTGCCCGTTACGAGAA
>NZ_GG774729.1:0-2366 GCF_000162515.1 Bacteroides sp. 1_1_14
TGCGATACGTCGCTGTGTAAGTAATTGTTAAACTTAGATTTAACCCGTTGTTTCGTCAACGGTAGCCTATGGACAGATGCACCAATAGTAATATACTGTATCAAAGCTGTCCAGACAAGGTAGCCCTTCCGAAAGGAGCAGTCAGAACCGTGAGGGAAAGACAATGGCTGTTAGTATCATACAGTCAGGGAGCTTGGCTTGGGTGGTATGGTTAGCGTAAGCGAACTGTCGTCTAAACGTCGTAAGGTTGAAGAAGCCAAAGATACTGATAGGCTTCAGCCCAAAAGGGAAGCAGTCGGTTATTCCTCTCCATTCTGGGAATACACGAACAGAGTACTGCCGGTGTAATAGACAGAACCTAACCCACTTATAAGTTACTTGCACGGAACGTAGTAAGCCCGTATTTCTCCTGCCAATGACAGGTAAGCAGACCGTAAGGAATGCCGAATGGAGTGCGGGTATAGGATTGCAGAAAAAGCGAATGCCACCCTGTAATGGGGTGAATAGGGATTGAAACATCATCCCGCTGCGAAAGCAGGCTGACTTCTGCGGTAGGTGATTCTTTACAAGAAACTTTTAGAACTTTTAAAAGGAGAAAAGCAAATGAACGAAATTAAAAAATCGTGTGCATCGACTGACCAAACGCAGAGCAAATGGGACAGTATAAATTGGCTCAAATGCGAAGCTGCGGTTCAAAAGCTACAAGCGCGTATTGTAAAGGCTCAAAAAGAGGGTCGCCACAACAAGGTCAAAGCCTTGCAGTGGACACTGACCCACTCGTTTTACGCTAAAGCATTAGCGGTAAGACGTGTAACTTCCAATAATGGGAGTAAAACGGCTGGCGTCGATATGGTAACATGGAAAACGCCAGATGCTAAAGTGTGTGCAATAACCGAACTGAAAAGGAGAGGTTATACACCCCAACCTCTGAGACGAGTACATATCAGAAAGAGTAACGGGAAATTAAGACCATTGGGTATACCAACTATGAAAGACCGGGCTATGCAGGCATTGTATCTGATGGCACTGGCTCCCGTAGCTGAAACAACGGCTGATGCCAATTCTTATGGTTTCAGAAAAGAAAGGAGCACGGCAGATGCCGTTCAACAATGCTTCAATGACCTGGCAAGGACGACATCCCCACAATGGATCTTAGAAGGTGATATCAAAGGTTGTTTCGACCATATCAGTCATGAATGGTTGCTTGACAATATCCCTATGGATAAAGTTTTGCTCCGTAAATGGTTGAAAAGTGGATTTATTTTCAACAAGCAACTTTTTCCGACAGAGGAGGGAACTCCTCAAGGCGGCATCATCTCCCCAACTCTTGCAAATATGACTTTGGACGGACTGGAAAAACTGCTTGCCGATAGCTTTCCGATAAACCGCTCGAAGAAAAATTACTATACTCCTATGATAAATCTTGTTCGCTACGCGGATGATTTTATTATCACAGGAGAGAGTAAGGAGTTGTTGGAGAACCATGTTAAACCATTAGTCATTGAGTTTCTTCAAGCAAGAGGGCTTACCTTATCAGAAGAAAAGACTAAGATAACTCATATAGAAGAAGGGTTTGATTTTCTTGGGTTCAATATCAGAAAATATAAAGGCAAGTTTATCACAAAACCATCCAAGAAGAGTCGAAAGAGATTTTTAGATAAGGTTCGTGAAATAGTGGACAAGAACAAGTCTTCTAAGCAACAATCTTTGATACGATTGCTAAACCCAGTCATTAGAGGATGGGCGAACTACTACAAGGGGTGTTCTGCATCGGAAACTTTCCGTAAAACAGATGCACAAATTTTCAACAAACTATGGCGATGGTCTCGCAGAAGACATCCCAAAAAAGGTAAACGATGGATTGCCAACAAGTATTATCACACTGTAAGAGGTAGAAGCTGGACTTTTGCCGTACCGCTTGAAAACAGGAAAGTGGATAAATACCACACTCTTGTGAGATTGTCGGATACGAAAATAAAGCGACATATCAAAATCCGCAGTGAGGCCAACCCATATGATGCCGATTGGAAAGATTTCTTCGATCAATACAAGACCCGAAGAATGCTTGCACACTTAGACGGCAAGCAATATATCTATCGCCTGTGGAATCAGCAAATGCAATGTTGCCCTGTGTGTGGCAAGCACATCACACGGGAAACTCCCTGGAAAATTACTGAAATGACAGGGAGCAGTAGAAAGGCGAAAGTCCTAATACATGATCATTGCAGCCGAATTACTAACAGAAATAAATGGAAGTTACTATGAGCCGGCTTTTAGTTACAAATAAAAGTTTTGAATTGCTTGAGCCGTATGAGGGGAAACTCTCACGTACGGTTCTTAGGGGGGAAAGCTCCCGTAAGGGGGCT
>NZ_GG774728.1:0-2716 GCF_000162515.1 Bacteroides sp. 1_1_14
ATCTTCGCTGCGAACTAAAACTTACGAATTATGCTAAGCAGTGAAGACCTTGAAAGATTCTACTTTCAGTATCAAACCGAGGCGGTGCCTCTCGGAATGTCAGTCCAGACATTCTGTTTACGGAACAATGTTCCATATAACATTTTTCACAAATGGTACAAGGATACCCGCAAAAAAATAGTGGAAGTTCAGGTGGATGGTGTTCCCTCGGGTCCACCATCGGAATCCGGGCCGTCTTCACCTTCAGGGGAAACCCCGGTAAAGAAGGACAGTCCCTCTCCCCATGCAGTACACAGATACCGGAAGCCGGGCAAAGGTCCGGGGACGCTTCCCGTGCGTATATCCGTGGAGCTGACCTTGAGCAATGGCCTGCATATCCTCCAAAAAGATCTGGATTATCCGGGTCTGTACCGTCTGATCCAAAAGCTGGAGGTCCTATGTTGAGTGTGACGGGCATAAACCGCTTCTATTACCTGCGTGGCTTTACAGACATGCGTTGTAAGCATTCCCGTGTTCTGTCCGTCATCCGTGAACAGTTGCACCGTGAGCCTTCAGACGGTGACATTTATATCGTGATGTCTAAAGACCGGCGTATCGTTCGCCTGTTCGCCTATGATAACCGTTCGTATAGTCTTTTCGAGAAAAAGTTTGTTGCGGGCTATCAGTTTATGCGGATAATCAAAGATGACGAAGGTAACGAGGTCGCCTACCGGATAGACTGGAAGGACGTGGTCCTCCTGTTAGAGAATCCTGTAATTAAATCGTTAAAAATAAGATAATTATGTTCCGTATTTATATGGTTATATCAAGTTTTTTTTATATATTTATATCACAAAAAGCAGGATATGGATACGGACGAATTACGACAGTTGATAGTTCAGAAACGCGAGCTTCTGGCGCGGGAGACCTTCTCGCGTCGTGCTTTTAACCGCTGTGAGAATATGTCCGATGAAATGAAAAACCGGTATGTGGAATACCTGATCGAGCGTCTGGAGAACGCGGAACTGGATAATCGTGCGATGAAACTGGTGTTGGAGGATCTGACTAAAGAGTTATCCCGCTCCAACCAGATGCTGGAAAAATTGAATGAGTCGCAATCCCTTCTTGAGGAAGAGCGCAAATCACGTAAATCCCTGGAACGGGAGATTACAAAGCTGAAGGAACAACTTAAATCTGCCCGCAAGAACCGTTTCGGTTCGAAGAAACAGTCCGTAAAAAAGGATGATTCCGGTAGTGATGATGATCCGGTTGACCGTGAGAAGGAGAAAGATGGCTTTGATGGTACGGAGGAATCGTTGGATACCCGTTCCGTACCGGAGTCGGAAACACAGGAATCCCACCCCTGCTCTCCGAATCCGAGGGATCTCTGCAACCGTCCGGAAACCTATCGTACGATGGGCGTTAACGGAACACCTGTCAGGCACTTGTCGGATCTCTCCAAGGTTCCGGGCCGTATTCTTGACCGCAAGCTGGTGAAGACTTTCCGTCTGGACATCCGCCTTATAGAGGAACAGTTCGAGATGGTGCAGTACGTGGAGAAGGGCCGCAAGCCGCGCTGGGGGTATTTCCCCAAGGAAGGACACCCGCAGGTGGTAACTCGGTTTGACGGTACCAAGATAACTCCTGGGTTCCTTCAGGCCATCGCCTATGAGGTATACGTGAAGAACGTGACCTTCGGCCTGCTGCACCAATGGCTTGGGGATATGGGAATGACCGTATCGGAGAACACCTTGCGCAACTGGCTGAAGAAAGGCAGGAAATACCTCGACCGTATGGTGGTGGAACTTAAGCGTATCGCTCTGGAGAAGGATGCCGTTGTCAATTGTGACGAGACCTGGTGCAAGGTCCGTAAATATGACCGTTACAAGAAATGCTACATGTGGGTCCTTGTCAACAAGGCGGAACGTGTGGTGATCTTCTTCTACGAGGACGGTTCCCGTGGCCGTGACGTGCTGACGAACTTTTTAGGTGATGCCGAGTTGAAGGCCCTCATGTCGGACGGTTATAACGCTTATGTCTTTATCGGTGACGGGCTGAAAACCCACAGGTATAAGGATACGGACCATCAGGTCTGTCTGGCGCACGTGAGGGCGAAGTTCGTGAAAGCCCGGATGGAAGGCGGCGACAAGAGGGCTGATGTGTTCCTTGACAATATAAACCGTCTCTTCCGTTTTGAAAGGGAGTATGACAGGGAGATGATCACCGACGGGGAACGTACCCGACGACGGCAGGGGTTGCCGACCATGGAGGCGATGATAAACCTGCGGGCAAACCTGCTGCAGGAGTTGAAAAGTGAGGAGGAGCAAAAAAGTTGTTATATGCGGGAGGCCCTGAATTATCTTCACAAGTTTTGGAATGAGGCCTTCACTTATATAAAGGACGGCCGTTATCCGATCTCGAACAATCTGGCGGAACGGGCGGTGCGTCCCTTTACCACCAAACGGAAGAACTCCCTGCACTTCGGAAGTGACGAGGGAGCGGAGATTGCCGCTGTATACCATAGCATAATCAGCACGGTGAAGCTGCAAGGCAGGTCCGCATGGGATTATCTTGGTAAATTTTTTACCGGAATTTTTAACGGTTGCAGAGATTTTTTGAGTCTGACACCACAAAATATAGACTTGGCAGTATGCCAATAGTTAAAAAACAATCGAATTTAATAGCAATTTTTTGTGAGGCATCCATTCTGATGCCTTATAAAAAGGGTACGCTCTAA
>NZ_GG774727.1:0-2836 GCF_000162515.1 Bacteroides sp. 1_1_14
CCGGGAATTATACAATCCCAAAGCCGCTCCGTAAATGTTTTGCCTGTCGGGATTGTTCCCCACGCAGAGTATCTTGGGATCGTCCGGGTTGTTGATGTCGAGCGTGAAATCGTCGCCCGACATGACCCAATATAGCTGGGGCGAAATCATGCGGGAAAGCGGAATTTTGGCCGATGCTATCTGGCCCTGGAGCTGGTCTTGAGCGCCTCCGAGCCAGGCATCCATAAAGGGGCTGAGGTAGTTTTCGAGTTCCGGGTAGGATGTCAGAATCGGGAAAATATCCTCGTACCGCTTGTTCAGGAACTCGATGGCGTGCGGGAAGGTACAATACCGCCCGTTGTCGTAGATGCGCAGGAACCAGATCACGGCCGCGAAAAGGATAATGGGGCTTTCCACAAAAAAATCGCCCTGCTTCTGCACATCGGGTAAGTCAAGGGCATTGCTGCCCCCTTCTCCCCTAAGAACCGTACATGAGAGTTTCCCCTCATACGGCTCAAGCAACTCAATATTTCTATTTGTTGTTAGAAATCGGCTCATACTTTCAACATTTTCGTTTATTTCGCTTGTAGCAGTTGTTGTGGACAAGTTGCCGTACAATCGAACCACCAACAGATATTTCGTTGACGTTCCATGCTTTTGTACAATCTATTTCCTTGCCGCATAACGGACAAATCCGGTTCTGCTTGTTCCATAAATATAAGAGAGACTTACGTCCCTTGAGAGATTCCAGCATTTGTTGCTCCTTTCGCTGAAAGAAATAATCATCGTATTCCGGGTCGAAAGGGTTTGCCTCACCTTTGATTTGCTTGTACGGGGTATAATGTATATCCGACAACCTTTTAAGGGTCAGGTAGTTCACTTTCTTGCTCTTGGTTTCATATTTCCATGCAAACGTCCATTTACGCCCCCGAATTTCATGCCAATATTTGTCTGCAACCCAAGACTTGCGTTTCTTTGGATGGCGACGTAAAGCCCATTTCTTCGTGAGATTGTAAATGTGATTGTCACAACCATGAAAAGCATCGGTTGATGCACCATATCGGTAATAGTTGCCCCAACCTGTGATTACAGGATTAAGCATTCGTATCAGCGATTCCTGCTTACACATTTTATGTCCTTTAACGATGTCACCGATTTTTGCCCTGAAGCGTTTCTGTGCATCTTTGGACGGGGATGTGTATAGCCTTTTGCCAAACTTCCTCACATTGAAACCTAAGAAATCAAAACCGTCGTATATGTTCGTAATGGTAGTTTTCTCTTCGGATAAGGTCAGCCCTCTTTCTTTGAGAAATTCTATCACGATAGGTTTGACTTCGTTTTCCAATAGCTCCTTATCTCGACCTGTGATTATAAAGTCATCCGCATAACGAATAAGGTTTACCTTGTAGTGGAATGTCTTATTGTTGCGCCATAATCTTTTGAATCTTTCAGCCAAGAGTGGTTGAAGTCCGTCAAGTGCTATATTTGCAAGTGTCGGTGATATGATACCTCCTTGTGGTGTACCCTCTTCTGTCGGGAATAGTTTGCCATTGAATACAGCTCCACATTTCAGCCATTTTCTGAGTATCGTCTTATCCATAGGGATATGATTAAGAAGCCAGTCGTGGCTGATATGGTCGAAGCAGCCTTTAATGTCTCCCTCCAAAATCCATTCGGGGGAATGCTGGCGGTTTAGAACCGTATCAATCTGACGGATAGCGTCCATTGTCCTGCGTTTCTTGCGGAAACCATAAGAAAAGCGGTCGCCTGTCGTTTCGGCTATCGGTTCCAATGCCATGAGATATAATGCCTGCATCGCCCTGTCTTTCATTGTCGGTATTCCCAACGGTCGGAGTTTACCGTTCTTTTTCTTGATGTGAACCCTACGAAGCGGCTGCGGATTGTAACCACGACGTTTCAGTTCACCGATTGCTTTGTACTTGCGCTTGGGAGAATCCCAAAGCTGTTTATCTACTCCAGACGTTTTCTTCCCTTTGTTGGAAGTAACCCTCTTTACCGCCAATGCCTTGGCGTAAAAAGAGTGGGTCAGCATCCACTGCAAGGCTTTCACCTTGTTATGTCTGCCTTCCTTTTGAGCCTTTACAATACGCGCTTGTAGCTTTCGGACATAGGCTTCACACTTGGACCAGTCCATGCCGTCCCAAGTTAGATTCCTACTATCAGCAGGCGCACACGATGTTTTAGTTTCGTTCATTTGCTTTCCTCCTTTTGAAAGTTCTAAAAGTTATCTTGTAAAGAGTTACCATATACGGAAGTCTGCCCACTTTCGTGTCGGATGATGTCACCAATAACAACCCGTGATGTTGATTCAATCCGTATCCACCCCATTACAGGGTGGCATTCGCTTTTTCCGTTATCTCATACCTGCACCCCATTCGGCTTGCCTTGCGGTTCGCTTACTCGCATTCTTACGAGAGAGATACAGGCTTGCCCTGTTCCACGTAATTGACAAACGGATAGTTTAGGTTCTGCCAAGTCCGCCGGCAGTGCTGTGTCCGTGTAACCCCAACATGGGCAAGGGTTATCCGACTGCTTACCTTTTGGTGAGAGCTAAAGTATCTTGCGCTCCTTCAAACCTTACGACGGCTAAAGTCAGTTCACTTACGTTAACCATGCTATCCAGCCTCGCCACTCAACGGTATGATACTAACCGTCCTTGACATTCCCTCACGGTTCAGTCTTGTCCTTTCGGAAAGTGTACTTTGTCCTATAAGCTTGGCACAACCCATCACTGGAGATGCACCTTATAGTAGGCTACCGCTGACGGAACAGCGGGTTAAATCATGCAATTAATATCACTGTCTAACAATCAATTACGTGACTTTACAGGTCACAC
>NZ_GG774726.1:0-2883 GCF_000162515.1 Bacteroides sp. 1_1_14
CGAAACGGCTGAAGGCAGCGGCCCGGGAAGCGGGAATCACGAAACGGATTTATCCGCACCTGCTGCGCCATTCGTTCGCCACCCACTTGCTGGAGCAAGGAACCGACATCAAGATTGTGAAAGAGCTTATGGGACATAACAACATCAAGACAACGGAAAGGTATGTCCACATAGCCGACACTTTCAAAAGCAATATCAAAAGCCCGTTGGACGATCTGTTGATGGAGGAAGACGAGGTCTGATACTTAAAGAAAATAACAGCCAAATCGGCTGATAGTATAACGTTATCAGTCATTAAAACCAGTTGAACATGGGAAAACAATTTGAATTCTATTCGTATAAAAATGATGATGAGATGATTGCAAATACGCTTAGAAGTGTATTTGGAGAGTTGTTGTGTGTTCCACGTTATAAAGGAGATTTATCCCCTTTTGACATTTGTGCTAATGATCGGCTGATGTATTTGACTGGAAAATCTTTCCAACAATATATATCATATTATACACATGAATATTATGATGGAACAACAGCTGAAGTATTGGACTATGTGAAAAGTCCAGTTTTAGAATATAGAGTTCCTTTTCAAAGGGAAGATATGGCATACATTGCTGGACGTTTTTATTGCTGTTCTGATAATAATGATTTTTCTCAAATGGTTTCCAAATTTTATCGTAAAATCAAAAAGAATTTTCGATACGTGAAATCTTGGAAGTGCTATATATCAAACAGCATAGATGTGGAAACATCTCAGTTTTTTATACCGAATAGAATAATTACTATAAATAAAGAAGATTTGAAATAAAATTGACTGATAACAAGCACCTGTGCCACCTAACGGCGGCAAGCTGCATAACATTAGCATCAAAAGTAATAAAAATGAATGAAGAAAGAGAAATACCCGGCTTACATCCCGTAGAATGGCGAGAATACCGTTATATTGCAGATGATGGGAATAATTTCTTTGTTTCGCTTAACAGAAGGAGCAAGAAACTAAGTTTATTTGATAAAGTTACTTCGGTTGTAGAAATCGCTCAAAGTGGTGGTGTTATATCTGAAAATTGTAAGATATGGTTGCCAACCAAAGAATTATTTCATGGTTTGTCTTACAAAGGTGACATTCAAGGTTGGCGCCAGCAGATAGAGCAAGGAGCTGAACACTTAGGGTTATTGATTGGAAAAATTGTTGAAAATAATATCGAATTATCAGATGGAAGAAGTTATGCTCTTTCAGAATGTAAGGTTGAATTTTATTAAATTGATGCTAACAAACAGATGAAACATTGAAGGCGGTTTATCTGCCAAACATTATCCGCAACTAAAAATCAAAAAGGAATATGAAAGAATTAGAAAACAACTGGATGAAAAAATGGGAATCGGTAAAAGAAAAAACCGTCTGCCCCGTTGACCTCAATACTTATTTTGAGCAAGAAGAAATTGCAGGAAAATCGTTAACGACGATTAATATCGGTTCTTGCGATTTGCCGAGTGGAAATCTTTTGGTACGAGATCCATTGGTATATCTCCCAAACAGAAACGAACGTCCATATTTTCAGAACGCTCCTGCGGGTAAATATGAAACGGAAATTTGTGTAATCAAATCTGACGACGAGGATTGCGACCGTTATGCCGCAGTACGTTTGCGCTTCAATGAAAAGCGGGCTGTTCGATTCTATGAAGCATTAGTTGGGAATGAAAACCTTGAAACATTGGAAGAGGGTGATTACTTTGGATTTTGTGTAGATGCTGGTTTAGGATGTGTATGTGATGAAATTATCCACCGTATTTATTGCGACTGGGATGAACAATGGCGCAAAGATAATCCCGATGATAATCCTTATGATGGATATTTTGCTGCATTATTCAAAGAAAACTATTATCTCCATCCAGAATATCAACGTGCAGGCGGAGACTGGTTAAATTGGCAAGTGCCGGGGACGGAGTATCATATTCCCATTTTTCAATCAGGGTTCGGAGATGGTACGTATCCGGTTTATTGGGGCATAGACGAAGGCGGCGAAATATGTCAGTTGGTAATTCAGTTTATTGATATAGAATTAGCCTATGGCAATGATGAAGAGAATTAATGTGCGGATAACAAGTAAATAAGCAACCCTAACAGTTGCTATTTACAACCCATTAGTAGCGTAAACGTGAGAAGATGGAATTATTAAATGAAAAGATAAGAAACGATGGATTCTATTCGGTTGGATTTAATCCTTTAATTGAACAATACATAATGATAGTCATTATCTGTCATTGGTTTTGGTTTGAACGATATTATCTTATCAGCAAAGAAGAATATGAATGGTTTGATAGCGCAATCCAAAAACTTGATGATTTAGCCCATGATTGCTATAAACAAGGAGTTAAACATCCCCGGTTCTATTGCTCTGAATTGGAATGCGAGAATATAACAGAACAAGTAACGAATCTTAGGACGCTACTAACAAACAGCAAACCGACTGAATAAGCGGAACGCTGCTATACATTACTAACGATAACAAATTTGTATGAAAGTTTTTATTGGAGGTGAATTGGAACATAGTATTTCTGATAAGTTTCGTAAAGCAAGAAACTCTGTAATAGAATATATGGATTGTCTATGTGATATTTCATATATTAATGAACTAAGTTTCTATGTATTCTGCTTAAAAGGATTTACTACAAATCCATTAAGTCGATATTCGAAAAAACGTAATCGGATAGAATTGGAAATTCTACTCCCATTTGATAAATTTGAAACAGCAAATGATTCTCAATGTGTTGAGATATTGAAACAAAGTATTCTTGATGCTATTGAGAACTATAAAAATAAAACATTCCACAACAATATATTGATGTAATTGTAGAAAAAATGAAAGCATCAATTAATGAATGAATTCG
>NZ_GG774725.1:0-3360 GCF_000162515.1 Bacteroides sp. 1_1_14
TGACCGCACCAACTGTTCGATTAACCTGCTCTTCCAAGAAACAATAAATCATTTATCACTCAAAAACAGCGGAGTTATCAACTATTAAAGGATGATTTATCAATTATTAATGTCTGAAATATCAATCGTTAAGAATTGACACCTCAGACATTAATACACTGTAAATCAAATGACAAAATCAAACAAATGACAGATAATGATACATGGAAGAGTGAGAGCAAACACTTGCTATCATACCTGCTACCACAGTTGCTGCCATACCTGAAACAACGATGAATAAAGGGATGCAGACAAATTGTTAGAGCATGAGAGCAAAAACGCATTCAAATTACGTGGGGAGCCTGATTATCTCTAGGAGAATAATATGCTAGACCAAGAATCAGTTTACAACACAAAAAGTGACGGCGTAAGCGTCTCCGCGATGCCGTTACTTCTTCCATTTATCCGGTAATAGTCCTCTGAGATATTTTTTATTTGTATTGGGATTTACCATTACAAATTTGTTTAATATGTCTTTGAAGTATTCAAATGTATTAATTCCATTTAGCCTGCATGAACATGCCAGTGAATATATCAGTACTGCTCTTTTTGCTCCCTGATGACTTCCGCAAAATAGTGAGTTCCTTCTGCTCAGGCTTATATATCTGTTAATCCTCTCAATGGCATTATTGTCCATTTCATACTCGGGTCTGAGCATATAATTGCATAATGCTGGAAATTCATTCAGGGTATAATTGACCGCTTTGCCTAAATTACTTTTGGGTAAAGTCGTTTTTTTAGCCTGTATGGCAAGTAGGTTTTCCTTCAGCTCTGCCAATATGGGTGGTGCATGCTCCTTTCTATACTCCAGTATCTGCCCGGGTGTATATTCCGACGGTATTTCATGCTCCTTTCGGTAAAGCCTGTTAATGATTTCTACAATTCTTTGTGCATCCCTGTTTGCCGGTATATCCAGAAATTTACGTTTGCAATGTTGAAAACATGCCAGGCGGATTACATGGGGATATTCCTTTGTTTCCAATATCTTATAATCTGAGAATCCGTCACATTGTATGGCTCCCCGGTAATCCGGTTTTATGTAATCTGTCAGTACCTTTCTTGCCCTTGACCCATTCTCATAAAAGAAATGAACCAGTTTCGTACGAGCGGCTAAAGCCGCCCAGATATATACCTTGCAGGATGACTTTCCGGTTGCAGACTTCGGACCTTTCTCCAGGACAGTATAATAACTTTCATCCATATGCAGATAATCATCCTCCAAAATGGCCTCTTTGAGCGTTTCTTCCAGAATATCAAATAGCTGTGCGGTCTTCTTTATCAGTCCGTGCGCAGTGGATTTACTCATTTCAAAACCATTTTCGGCAAAGAACCTGACAATCCTTTCTACCGGCATGGAGTAAATGTAGCGCAATTGCAGGATGCCGGCAATGAAAGAGGCGTCATAATTGGAGTTTAATAAAGGAGCGGCAGGCAGTTTTCCGCATACGATGCCTCCCCGATACAAGTAATAATGCAGGTGGTTGATATGTTTGATATAACGGGGAGGAATATATTCATAACGTATGGAGTCTACCGTTTTCAGAAGCCGGGCCGCTTCAGGCAGGAAGCCCGGCAGGGACGGATAAATATCGTGTTCCTGTACTTCCAGTTCAAAGTACTCCTTGCGTTTGGCGTTATTGTTTCCACGTTCTTTGGGAGCATACTCCGGATGTTCCGTGTTACCTGATTTCTCAGAAAATGTGTCGGGGGAGACCTTCTCAGACTTCTGGCTTATAAGTTTGCTTAACGCATCTCTCGTATTTTTTACTTTTTCCAAAGAAGCATTCCTGGACACTAATGCCTGTTCAAGGGAGTGGATAGACTTTGTTAGTTCCTCTACCCGTGCGGTAAGCAAGCTGATATGTTCTGATTGTGCAACAAGCTGCTTCGACTGCAAAGCCAGTTGCAATGCCTGACTTTGAGTCTGCTCCGAGAGCTTATTGTTTTGCTCAAGTAATTGAGCATTCTGGGCTCTGGTAAATAACAGCTGCTCTTCCAGCAGTGAGATTATCCGCTCCTTGTTCATGAAACAAAGATACGGATAATTTGGATATGTTCAAAGAAGAAAATAGATTATAATAAATTGATAATCAAATGAATATCTCTATTATTTCTACATTTTAAAGCGTTTTCGCCAACGTCCTGAACGTAGCGGGATCCCTCTCATTATCATGAAAAACGTTTCCCATTCAAAACGATATAAGCCTCTGTCAGGCTGGAAACGGGGAAGTTCGAAAGTACCGGCTTCCAGCCGTTTATGATACAGAATAAATCCATCTTTATCCCAACGGAGTATTTTTACTATGTCTTTATTCTTTGAGAAGAACAAATACGCGTCACCGCTCAGAGGATTGGCCTTCATATCCTGACGAATCAGTTCGCAAAGGCAATCAACGCCTTTACCCATACTAATGTAACGGGGATACAAGTAATAGTTTAATGATTCATTCAGGCTGAACATACTTCTTGTCATTTACTCTGTTGTAGAAATCAATAAATCTGGTTAGGCCCAGAGGACTCGTCTGGCGGATATTCACTATCACACCATCGGGGAAAGTAATAGAAGCTCCTTTTATTACTTCTGATGGTTGCAGAACATAGGAGTCTGAATGCATCTCCGGGTGAGACAAAGGAAAATCATATTCGCGCTTTATATGCGTAAGAGCTGTTTCAGGAGAATGATTGCATTCTTCCAAAAGGGCATCGTAACGCATGGTGGTAACATCCAAGCCGTGACGATGCATCCATTGACGGACACTTTTTATTCTTACCTTGTACTGACGGCAGAAAGAATGAAAACTTAAATGAGGAATAGAAGCATCGCGAAGATGAGCCTTGTAGTCCGCAATAATTAAGGGGTAAATGGGGTTGGCTTCCATGTTTTTTGAGCCAAAGGTAAGAAAATACAAAAATTAAGGAAAGATGGCATCGCGGAGACGCTTACCTGCTTGTCTAAGTCACAAGCAAACTCCTACTTTTCACAATGTAGTGTACTGAATAAGTTGACACTTCAAAAATCGAAAATAAAGATGAAATATTCGAAAAAGAAGTACAACTATTACAGTGATGATGAACGAATGTCTTATATTCGTGAGTATTTATCAAGTCCCGAGAGCAAATCTGAGTTTTGTAAGCGTCACGGCTTTTGTGCCAAGCTTCTTACTTATTGGCTTAACAAGTATCAAATAGAAGACAAAGATATGGGTAGATCCTCTAAACCAGTAAATAGCGATGCTATTGATTCTAGTATTTCTGAGCTCCAGAAAGAACTATCGCTATTGCGTGCTGAGAACCGTAATTCATCGGGCTCTTGCTGATGAG
>NZ_GG774724.1:0-2500 GCF_000162515.1 Bacteroides sp. 1_1_14
AGAAAGCCTTGTTAAATTGACTTAGTGTAAAAGCGCAGTACTGCTTGATCATAAGAACAAAAAACTTCCGATAAAGTTTGGAAGATAAAGCTAAAAGTTCTTATCTTTGCAGTCCGATTCGCAAAGAAAAGGCGTTTTGTTTTCTTCTTTACCTTCTTTCCCTTTCGCTAAGAGAGTCTGAGAAACGATAGAAAAAGAAAAGCGAAAAAAACTTCCGAAAATATTTGGTAGTTAAAATAAAACCTCTTACCTTTGCACCCGCTTTTAAAACGAAAGCAGCAAGTTCTTTGAAATATTGATAAACAATACAAGTAGTACAAGAAAAAAATAGAACCGTCAATACTTGTCTTATATATATTAATATGTGTGAGACGTAAGGTATTAATGAAGTCAATAAATTGTACGGCATCCTGAACAGAGCAAAAATCAGCTTTATGCTGACTAACAATACTTTTACAATGAAGAGTTTGATCCTGGCTCAGGATGAACGCTAGCTACAGGCTTAACACATGCAAGTCGAGGGGCAGCATTTCAGTTTGCTTGCAAACTGGAGATGGCGACCGGCGCACGGGTGAGTAACACGTATCCAACCTGCCGATAACTCGGGGATAGCCTTTCGAAAGAAAGATTAATACCCGATGGTATAATCAGACCGCATGGTCTTGTTATTAAAGAATTTCGGTTATCGATGGGGATGCGTTCCATTAGGCAGTTGGTGAGGTAACGGCTCACCAAACCTTCGATGGATAGGGGTTCTGAGAGGAAGGTCCCCCACATTGGAACTGAGACACGGTCCAAACTCCTACGGGAGGCAGCAGTGAGGAATATTGGTCAATGGGCGCAGGCCTGAACCAGCCAAGTAGCGTGAAGGATGACTGCCCTATGGGTTGTAAACTTCTTTTATATGGGAATAAAGTTTTCCACGTGTGGAATTTTGTATGTACCATATGAATAAGGATCGGCTAACTCCGTGCCAGCAGCCGCGGTAATACGGAGGATCCGAGCGTTATCCGGATTTATTGGGTTTAAAGGGAGCGTAGGTGGACAGTTAAGTCAGTTGTGAAAGTTTGCGGCTCAACCGTAAAATTGCAGTTGATACTGGCTGTCTTGAGTACAGTAGAGGTGGGCGGAATTCGTGGTGTAGCGGTGAAATGCTTAGATATCACGAAGAACTCCGATTGCGAAGGCAGCTCACTGGACTGCAACTGACACTGATGCTCGAAAGTGTGGGTATCAAACAGGATTAGATACCCTGGTAGTCCACACAGTAAACGATGAATACTCGCTGTTTGCGATATACAGTAAGCGGCCAAGCGAAAGCATTAAGTATTCCACCTGGGGAGTACGCCGGCAACGGTGAAACTCAAAGGAATTGACGGGGGCCCGCACAAGCGGAGGAACATGTGGTTTAATTCGATGATACGCGAGGAACCTTACCCGGGCTTAAATTGCATTTGAATATATTGGAAACAGTATAGCCGTAAGGCAAATGTGAAGGTGCTGCATGGTTGTCGTCAGCTCGTGCCGTGAGGTGTCGGCTTAAGTGCCATAACGAGCGCAACCCTTATCTTTAGTTACTAACAGGTCATGCTGAGGACTCTAGAGAGACTGCCGTCGTAAGATGTGAGGAAGGTGGGGATGACGTCAAATCAGCACGGCCCTTACGTCCGGGGCTACACACGTGTTACAATGGGGGGTACAGAAGGCAGCTACCTGGTGACAGGATGCTAATCCCAAAAGCCTCTCTCAGTTCGGATCGAAGTCTGCAACCCGACTTCGTGAAGCTGGATTCGCTAGTAATCGCGCATCAGCCATGGCGCGGTGAATACGTTCCCGGGCCTTGTACACACCGCCCGTCAAGCCATGAAAGCCGGGGGTACCTGAAGTACGTAACCGCAAGGAGCGTCCTAGGGTAAAACTGGTAATTGGGGCTAAGTCGTAACAAGGTAGCCGTACCGGAAGGTGCGGCTGGAACACCTCCTTTCTGGAGCGATGTCGTAACAACGATTTCATAGGTTCTATTATTGTACTACTGGTACTTGTTTATTTATAACATATAGATCAACCATCTATAGAAGTATAGATAGAGATAAACAAGAGAAATAAAGAAGCCGAGTCTAACATCAGGTAGACAAGGTTGAACTAGTCCTATAGCTCAGTTGGTTAGAGCGCTACACTGATAATGTAGAGGTCGGCAGTTCAACTCTGCCTGGGACTACTCCGAACAAAAATTGTCGTTGCCAATACGTTATTGCGATGTTCAATTACTCTTGGGGGATTAGCTCAGCTGGCTAGAGCATCTGCCTTGCACGCAGAGGGTCAACGGTTCGAATCCGTTATTCTCCACCATCTCTGAAAACAGAGAAACGATCTTTGACATGATGTACAAAAAGTAAAATTTAGTAAAGAGCTAAAAGTATATATCGAACCGTACGTTTTAAGTACCGCGATATTGAGTACTCGGGTTTAATACCTGATACTTGATACCTGATACTTAAAG
>NZ_GG774723.1:0-1509 GCF_000162515.1 Bacteroides sp. 1_1_14
AAGAAAATTAATAAATATGGTCAAGTACAAACTAACAGTAGATGAAACCGTGGGAGTTTCAATCATAATGGTAGTAATGTTCTTCATGGTATAGTGGTAAAGCAACTTTCTCCTACATTTCTTCTTTCAAATCTGACAGTTTTTAGATTTAATGGACAAAAAAGCTGTATTATAATTTTAAAACCCAGATATGAAAAAGAGTATTTTGATTTAGAAACTAATGGTGATGTTATTGTAGGTGGTGCTTTGTGTTTAGAAAATGAATACGAAGAAAAAAATGAAGAATATTTAATATCACATAGCCAATATATGCTTATTGGGAGAATTGAAAAAATAAATGTTGGTAACAATCACCTTAACTGCTAAATGCAGTTAGCTGAATCCCATTAGCTACTTGTAATAAAAAGAAAAATATGAATTGGAGTAATTACCTATCAGATAAAAAATGTCCTTCGCCTCCATATGCGCATTTAGGGGTATTGGAAGGAGAGGTGTGGGGATATTGGGATTTATCCCAAGTTCCAAAGGGTACTAAAATTTTGTCCTTACCTACACCATTAAAGAGAACCAAACTATCTTACAATAATTGGAACGCTCTGAGGAATAATGATGAAATTGAGGCAATAAAATTGGGTGATATTGACGAAGAACGCATTGATGTTTTGTCTTCATTGCCCAATTTGAAATACTTGGAGATCAGCTGTAATAAACAAGATGAGTTCCCGGAACTATCTACATTAAAATCATTGCAGATCCTTGTACTTGCCAACATAAAACGAGTAGATAATATTGAATTTCTGAAAGAACTTTCTGATTTGAAGACTCTTTATATATGCGACCTTAATCATCTTTATGATTTATCTCCGATAGCCGAATTGAGAAGTTTGCAAGAATTGTTTTTATCTAATGGAGGAATGTGCGGAGTCGGTAAGCCCGTTAAAAGCATGGAGCCGCTTTCCCGTTTACTTGAACTTGAATATTTACATTTTTGTGTAACAGTTGAGAATCGGAATTATGATATTTCTTCACTATTTCCCCTTAAAAAGCTAAAGCATTTATCTATCTTACCAAGATTTCTTAAAAAAGGAAATGAAGAAAAACTTAAGGAAATGTTGCCTTTGCTAAATTGGTAAAGTAGCTAACAAACAGCACTACCGCTTAAAGCGGAACGCTGCCAAACATTACCAACTAAAGAAAATTAATAAATATGGTCAAGTACAAACTAACAGTAGATGAACCGTGGGATTTCAATCATAATGGTAGTAATGTTCTTCATGGTATAGTGGTAAAGCAACTTTCTCCTACATTTCTTCTTTTCAAATCTGACAGTTTTTTAGATTTTAATGGACAAAAAAGCTGTATTATAATTTTAAAACCCAGATATGAAAAAGAGTATTTTGATTTAGAAACTAATGGTGATGTTATTGTAGGTGGTGCTTTGTGTTTAGAAAATGAATACGAAGAAAAAATGAAGAATATTTAATATCACATAGCCAATATATGCTTATT
>NZ_GG774723.1:1851-7043 GCF_000162515.1 Bacteroides sp. 1_1_14
TGCCTTTGCTAAATTGGTAAAGTAGCTAACAAACAGCACTACCGCTTAAAGCGGAACGCTGCCAAACATTACCAACTAAAGAAAATTAATAAATATGGTCAAGTACAAACTAACAGTAGATGAACCGTGGGATTTCAATCATAATGGTAGTAATGTTCTTCATGGTATAGTGGTAAAGCAACTTTCTCCTACATTTCTTCTTTTCAAATCTGACAGTTTTTTAGATTTTAATGGACAAAAAAGCTGTATTATAATTTTAAAACCCAGATATGAAAAAGAGTATTTTGATTTAGAAACTAATGGTGATGTTATTGTAGGTGGTGCTTTGTGTTTAGAAAATGAATACGAAGAAAAAATGAAGAATATTTAATATCACATAGCCAATATATGCTTATTGGGAGAATTGAAAAAATAAATGTTGGTAACAATCACCTTAACTGCTAAATGCAGTTAGCTGAATCCCATTAGCAACTTTACAAACTAAAAAGAATATGAGTGACCAAATAATTTTTGATGTTGACGGACTTATAGAAGCTCAAATCCGTCAGAGAGATAAAGACTACGCAAAAGTCTGTTGTCAGAACTTATTAAACTACGCATACGGAAAGGGGCTTTTGTGTGATAATCCATGTGATAATGAAGGAAACCTAATCATGCCTTCAATTATTAAGGAAAGTTCTTTAACAGAAATTGGTAAACATATTTTTGTTGAATTGCTATTTAAGTGGTTTGCATACACAGATAATGAAAGTGGAAAAATTGACAGAAAAAATAACATCAAAATGTTAGAGAAGTATTACAATCAACTTTTACAAAAGATTGATAGAAAATAGGTTGCTAACAAACAGATGAAACATTGAAGGCGGTTTATCTGCCGGACATTACTAACAAGGAAAAAATAATATGTGTCAATACAAATCAATATGCAATCCTATAATAGAGCTTACAACACTTTTACAGAGTTGTGGCTTCACAATAGAAAAACAAGAACTTAAAGATTGGCATTTCAATGAGTTTGAGATTGTGATGAAAGGAAAGAAATTACAACTTCCAATGATAGATATAGAAGGTATAGAACAACATAGCGACAATATATATTGTTGCAAATGTCATTGGTCTGTTGTAAAACTAATAATGAATTGACACAATAAAATGTTAGTAACAAGCGGCTTAACCTCCCCTGAAAGGTCGGTTAGCCACCAAACATTATCGTTTAATATGGTAAGTAGAAAAGAAACAGTAAAAAGTTGTTGTGTGAATATACTTGATGATGTAAAAAGAATATTAGCGCAACCTTTTGAATGTAGGAAGACTTCTCTTCCTGATGGTGCATTACATAATGTACAAAAAGAATTGGAAAATATGATTAATGCGATTGATAAAGATATTTACTCGTTTACACCAAGTTATGGCAAATATCTAATAGATTGTTGGCTTGGAGATGAATTAGTAGATAAACTTCTTGATGTTTCTTGTCAATATGAAAAACTAATTAAGTTGAAATAAACGATAGCATACGGATTAATCTTCCAAAGGTCGATTATCCAACAAACATTATCGGTCTAAAAATTAAAATATGGATAGTAAACTTCAATTATTCGCTAAAGTGTTATTAAAAGAACACTATGATGAATTTTTAGAAATGATTCAGTTGTTCAATATAGATAAGAGAACCTTTGTCCTTCAACATAGGAAAATGTTTGAAAAGGGATGGTACGATACAAGCTCTGAAGACAATGAATTTAGTGAAGTAGATATTATGCTTTGTTTTGCTATAGTTTCTCACAGAATGGCAGTTATTGATTGGAGTGGTGAAGAATATTCAGGGCAGGTTAAGCGTTCCATTACGATGATGTTAAAGAATTATGGGATAGAACGTTTCTTATGGAACACTAAAAAGTTTGAGGATTCTTTGGATTGGGACAAAATTCGCCGAGGTGACTATTTGCCTTTGTTGTTCCAAGCTATGAACAAGCAACTTAACAGAGGCGGTTATTCCATTGTGTTTTGTGATACAAAATCGGATTGTTTTCGTTATGCAATATTACCAACTGCCGAGTTTGTGCAATTTGAGAATACGGAATTAGATGATTATCTGACAATCATTAGTCCTAAGATTTACAATATATATCTTGCAGACAAGGGAAATGAATTGCCTAAAATTATGCTGTACTTAAAAAAGAAATTTTCTGTTCCACTAAGTGAAATCAAGGAATTTTGTTCAAGAGATAAAATTTTACTTGGAATAGGGAACTCTATAATTGTGGATGAATATCGAAAAGAAATTGAACAACTTGGAGGCAAGATTGAAACAGAAGAAATAGACCGATAACAAACAGCAAACCGATTGAATAAGCGGAACGCTGCCGAACATTAGCAACCCCAAAAAGATGAAAATGATTGGAGAAACTATAAGAACTGAATTTGAAGCATTGAAAAATGACTTTGAAACCATAAGGCAACAAATAGAAGACGATGTTGTCAGGACTGAGTTGTATAAGGGCGAGTTTTATGAACTTACTCCATATTCCTATCAGCGTAATGGTTGCAAACAAGGAAAACCTGTAAAGCGTCCTGATACAATAAAAAGCACCAAAAATCTTTGTATCTACGGATTTAATAACCAAAATCAAATCGTAGAAGTTAAGGTTGGTTGTTCTATTGAAAATCAGTTTTATCACACTTTCCTGTATTATACAGACAATCTTGTGAAAAGTATTCTATACGATAATGGAAAACATTTGATGAATGTATGCCATTACTTTTTTGAGGGCGGAAAGCTGAAACGGTCACAGTTATGTGGTAGGTATGGTTGCCGTGAAGAGAATTATATCTATAAAGAAAATGCTTTGACACATATTGAAGTCAAACAATATGATATTGAGGGTAATAGTGGTAATGATTTAATTCATATATTCCAATATCAAGACGATGGGGCTTTAGAAAGTATTACCAAATCATTTCCAAATGGATATTCTGAAATAATCTATAAAACGAAAAGAGGTTGCTAACAAGCGGCTTAACTACCCCTGAAAGGTCGGTTAGCCACCAAACATTAATATTAAAAGGAAACACTATGATACCTGATAAATTGAAAGATGATTTTAATTCATTGAGAAATATGTTTGATGAATTGAAAAGAGAAATTGATAAGAATGTTGTAAGGGAAGAGAATTACAAAGGTGAGTTCTACGAAATATCCCCTTATTCTTATCAAAGAAACAGGTTTAAGCAAGGGAAAATAGTTGGAAATGTAACTTCTCTCAAAACAACTAATAACCTATTTACTTATTATTTCGATGTAAAAAATCAAATTATAGAAATCCGAGAGGGCTTGGAACTTAAAAATCAATTCTATTACACCTTTTTCATTTATGAAAAGGAACTCATGAAAACTATTGCATATGATAATAGCAAACGTATTGTGAATGTCCGATATTATCTATATGGAAGTAATGGTAAAATAGAGAAAATGTATTCAAAGGGTTCTCGTGGAAGTAGAGAAGAAACATATTTTTATGAAAATGACCGCCTACAAAAAATAGTTATAAGACAATTTGATAGAAATGATATTGAACAGGATACGTTACAACATTCATTTGATTATAAGTCTAATGGAGAATTAAAATCTATTATTCTTTCGACAGAATTATATTCTGAAACAATCTATCAGGAAACATAAATTTAATATTAACAAGCCGGGATAACGGACTAACGCCGTTCCCCGTCAAACCATTATCAATTACAGTACGACAATATGAACTTTTACTTAATAGGTAGTTTAGAAGGATTTAACGATTTACGTTTTCCAAATGTGGAAGATTGGCAAAATTGTATGGGACATGCTGAAGGTTTACTAAAGCAGTGGAATCCTCCTGAGATGGAATATATATGGAAAAAAAGTAATAGACATAAACATTTTGATTTATCACAATTTTGTAATCCTCTATTAACTATTAGCGACAAAGCATTAAGTATTTTAGAAAATATTCTTATCAAAAATGGAGAAATTCTTGATATAAAGTCGCCAAAAGGTTTTTATTTTTTCATTGTACCAATATAATAGATGCTTTGATTGAAAAAGAATCAGATATAGTGTGGTTAGATAAAGAAAGAGGATGGGTGAGTTGTATAAATAAATTTGTGTTGGATAAAAATAAAATCCAAGAGCAAACTATTTTCAGACTTCCGAATGTAAATTGTCGCTATACTTTTTATGGGGAGGAATTTAAGAACCTTGTATTGAAACATCATCTTCAAGGAATACATTTTGATAGATACGAAACTATTATTATAAAATGAATGATTGTTTTAAAGTTTGTAGTTAAAGTATTGATAACACGCACATCAATCACTTAAACAGTGATTATCTGCATCCTATTAAACATTAGAAAATGAGAACACCAATCATAATCCTGTTATTTGTAATCCTGCTTGCCGCAAGCTGCGGAGAGCCTCCCATGCCGCCGTCGGACGAGGAAATGATACGCCATTTCACCACGCACGAGGTGGCGTTCCGTAAGGTGTACGAAATCATGGCAGAGAGTTCAGAAGGTAGTTTTCACTACCCGCCGCTTTCTCCGGAAGAGGTCATTATACTTGATTCAACAGAACAAAGCGATACATTCCATAAAACGAATGACGAACAAGACATTCCGGTATATGGACTGTTGAAGCCGGAGCGAATCCTACTCGACTCCTTGTTATCAGAGATTGGATGCGGTTTTATCCTTGTTGATCGCAGGGAATGGGGAACGGCAGATTCGGTATATGTGAGCCTTGTTATGCCGTACTACTCCCACGGCATCGTGGATGCGGGAACGTCCAAGAGTTTCGTTTACGATCCCGGATTGAGAAGCCGTCGGAATATCCGTATCACCGAATATGGCGACCTGAACGAGATCTACCGCAGGACGTACAACGACACCACGCTTTACAAACCCATCAAGGGAAACTGGTACATCGAGTTAGACCATTCGATATAACGGCCCGGAGTTCGTATCAAAGCTTGTTTCACTTTTTGTCAAGAAGATACATCATAAAGCAGATAATGGCTATCGCAAGGAAAAATAACAGAACCGCAAGGAGTTCGTTAAACCTGCACTTGGCATAGTGAGACATCACTGCTTTGCCTCGCCATTTGTAAATCCTGCTGACGAGCGACATAACGGCAAATGTGACAATGCTAAAAA
>NZ_GG774722.1:0-7137 GCF_000162515.1 Bacteroides sp. 1_1_14
ATAAATGCGTTCTTTCCGATAAAGGAACGCACCAATGCTTTTGAAACAATTGAAGTCATAGCCAAAGATATATGGAGTAGGAATTTAATGCCATGCAATCTGTTGCCTTTTGCTATGGATTCGGGTGGAAACTATTATGCGTTGAACTTGAAGAATAAAAAGATTTACTATTACGTGACTGACGAGTGGGACGAAAACGCTTCAAGAGAATACAACTTTGAAACAAATACTCGTTACATCGCCCAGTCATTCAATTACTTTATAAATCATTTCATCGAAGAAGAGGAATAAAGCGGGCAGATAACAAGCGGATCAATCTCCTTTAATGATGATTATCCACCGAACATTAGCAATCAACGAAATAAATATAAAACAATGAGTGAAATTAAAGAATACCGTCCAATTAACGAGGACGAACGAATTGAAATAGATCAGCTTGCAGCTAAAGGCTTAGTCCTTATTGGCTTGCAGGAAAGTGCTGAATCCTCTGTCATCCTTGATGGCATAAAGAACTATCTCAATAATTTTGAAAGTTCAGATGACGAGGAAATTACTGATAGAGCTTATGAGTTAGGTTCCCTGTTAGGAAACACTATCCAAAAGCACTATGGATGGAACTGGTTTTGTGTAGAGGAAAATACAGATGATTCTTTTCATTGTGTTGCCTCTAATAAAGAACGAGCCTGCTGCGCCTGTCATGAATATATATACTCCATATTGACAAAACAGCATTCCAATAATGTAAAGTTGCTGTTCAATATGATAAATAAAGATTATCCAAAAGAATGGCATTTCATGTTGCTTTCTTAAACGATTGCTAACAAACAGCAAGCCGACTGAATAAGCGGAACGCTGCCAAACATTAGTCGCTTGAAAAATAAAAAAGAAAATGAGCAAGATAATGATATGGGTCGGTCAATTCGATTCCGAAGCTGACTTTGAGAAATATATGGATCAATCGGCTTTCCGTCAATGGTGGAAAGAATACGATGAAGACAATAAGGAACTTCGTTGCCAGTTCTGTAAAGAGCTTGGTGTAATGGACTATGACGAAGATTCTCTTATTATGAAATATTCTTCTGAAGGACTTGAGAATCTGTTGAATGTTATTCCGGCAGACACAGATAAAATCAAGGAAATACTAAGAGCGAAAAAAATAACTGTCGCAAATGCGGCAATCATGTATAATAGCCATGAGGGTATATCATTGCAGAAAGCGACGAATACCGTATCGGTATCCTTCTTGGGCTCTTTTATTTTTGAACTTAATCCGACTGGTACAACAGTCTCGACTGCCGGTTTGAAATATATGACATGGATTGGGCATACCGATAAAAATGAAACCGAATTTATGGAGTATTTTAATCAAGAGCAATACCTCAAGGAGTTGGAAGCGTATGAATCCGGTCAGAGCAAAAAGCGTCCCAATCCCGAACATCGTTGTCAGTTCTGTAAAGACTTAGGTATAAAATTCTATTATCCAGAGTTTTTAAGAATTAAAATTGACAAAACATGTACAATGAATTCTGTTCAATTAATTCAATCAGTTATAATAGACAATAATGTACTTGATTGTTGGGTTGAAAAATCATTAAATAGAAATGGCCTTAATAATGCCTCAAATAATTGTACTTTCTGCTATATCCCGAATGGTTTTAGAGATAAAAAGAAAACCAAAAGTTTTTATTCTTAAAGAAAACATGAAAGGTCATCTTGGCATACCTAAAAAATATGTTGAAGAGATTGCGGACTATAATGGTCTTCGTTACTTATCAACATTTGAATGGGAATAAGCGACTAACAAACAGCAAACCGACTAAAAAGCGGAACGCTGCCAAACATTATAAACTCTGGATATAAGGATGAATGTATGAATAATCAATATGCAGTTTTAATAAGTAGTGAAATCCCTGAACTTGGAGAATTGGACTTACTGCGCTCAATTTACCGAGAGTTGAATGGTTATATGGAAGATTACAATAACCAAATCAACTTAGATGATTTGGGAGATTGGAAACTTCTCATACAGATAAATCTTCGAAATACTAATGGGGGGATTGGGATTTTCAAACGGGCAAAACGTTTCCCATCTAATAAAGAGTTTGAAATATCTATTTCCATACCAGTACCAAATTTGGAGGAAGCACGCTATGGAATATCCGATATGACGGGGATTTATATTCCTTTAAATATTAAAAACTTCTACATTCTTTCTCCATGCTTTAGTAAATATGATAATTTGTATCATTATATTCTTGAGAGTGCAAAACAAACCATAGATGCAGCTTTTACTTATGGCTTTACATGTAACGGCAAAAGAATAAAGAAAAAAGAGTTTATAACAAACAGCACTACCGACTGAATAAGGCGGAACGCTGCAAACCATTATCCGCAATAGTAAAACAATTAAAAATTAAAAGATTATGGCAACAACAGAAGAAAGAGACATCTTTAATAATGAGTATGTTCAAATTTACACAAATGGTTCTGGTAACATTGTTCTGCTCTTCCAAAATGAGGTTGAAAAAACATTGGCAATAGGAGAGCAAATGAATGAGATAAACGAAGAGGCGTACATGAATGGTTACAACTGGGATGCCTTCTTCAACTACTATCTGGAAGAAAATGCACCAGACATTTTGGAAAGTATGGAAAGCGACCCTGAAGCTGGTTCTTACGCAGCTTATTTTGAGGACACCGCAGAAAACGAGCAAAAAGCAAAACGCTTTGCCGACATTATCATCTCTTTAATAGAAAACGAAGAAGAAATATATAAAATTCTTCGAGAGAAAGGAGATGAAATCGAATGGGATTAACCATTTGTATAAATAGAAATAATTATGCGGATAACACGCAGATAAGCAACCGTAACAGGTTGCTATCTGCATCCCATTAGTCGCTTGAAAAATAAAAAAAGAAAATGAGTAAGATAATGATATGGGTCGGTCAATTCGATTCCGAAGCTGACGTTGAGAAATATATGGATCAATCGGCTTTCCGTCAATGGTGGAAAGATTATGATGAAGACAATAAGGAACTTCGTTGCCAGTTCTGTAAGGAGCTTGGTGTAATGAACTATGATGAGGATTTTCTTATTATGAAATTCACATCTGACGGCTTGGCAGGATTACTTAACCTTATTCCTGCTGATACCCAAAAGATAAGTCTGTCGATGGCTGATAAAAATATTACAATGGCAAATGCTGTTATCTGCTATAATTGTCGTGAGGGTATATCTCCTAAGAAGGCAGAGAATGCCACAACCATGACTTATCTTGGTACGTTTGAGTTTGAACTGTCGCCTGAAGGTGTACAAGGGTCTAATGCTGGATTAGAATATATGATTTGGATTGGCACAACCGATAAAAGTCGGGAAGAATTTATGGAGTATTTCAATCAAGATGAATACATGAAAGAAATACGAGATTACAAAGAAAGTCGTACAAAGAAACGCCCAAATCCGGAACATCGCTGTCAGTTCTGTAAAGACATTAATATAAAGTATTACTATCCAGAATTTCTAACTGTGGAAATTAAGGATGAACCCGAAAATCCTTTTAATCTTGTTAGAATGATGATTGATAACAAACTTGTCCTTGACTGGTATATTGAGTCCGATATTGATGAATACCACATAAAGCCATCAAATTGTATTGTGTGCTATATACCCAATGGTTTCAAGGACAACAAAAGGAATCAGAAAATCTTTATTAAGAAGAAAAATTATGATTCATATGAAACACCTAAAAAATTTGTGGATGAATTAGACAGTTACAACGGTATTCAATATTTGGAAACTTATATTGCAGAATAAAGCGACTAACAAACGGATAATTTCCCTTAAAGGTCGATTATCCACTGGACATTATAATAAATAAAAATCAAAGCATTATGGCAAAATATGAGTTGGGGGCAATTTATAAAATTAATGGTCGAAGTGGTGAATTGTATTATGTAAGACTTTTGACAAACGACTGTTATGGCGTTTTTTCATCATTAGAAGGCGAACTGAATGAAGAGACATTTGCTCAAACCCATTATCGTCTCTATTTTAGCTGTAACTCTTTTCCTATAAAACGAGGTATATGGGAAAAAGTCGTATCATCTCCAAACTGTACAGATATTGCACGGTGGCAACGCCCTCAATATTTAGCTAATTTTGCTAATTTCAACATGAAATTATTTCTTGATCAATGTAGAGTTTTTCATGAAGATGGGAACCTTTATCAATGTGAAAGTAAAGAGGAGTTTATTAGATTAGTAAAATCCGGTAAGATTTTATTTTGTTTTAATACTTATGAAATTATACCAGACTTTCTAATGAGGTATTACAAGGATTTCCCCAATAGCTATATTGTAAATAAAGATTTTATCCATAGTGGAACTTTGGAATACCAAAAAGAACAAACAAATGTATTAAAAGAATTAGGCTTTGATATTGGAAACTTATTATAACAAGCGGCTGAACATTCCTATAAAGGTTAGTTAGCCACCAAACATTACCGATTAACAATGACAATATGAAATGGTATAAAATATACTTGAATGGAGAAAATCGAATATGGAAGAAATGTATTACATATTCGTGGGAGTTTATATATGAAGATAAAGAAATTAATTTTCAAAGAATTATAGATTCATCTTCATCGGAAAGGTATCAGATAAAAGCTCTTATCAAAGGTAAGGGGCTAATCGCTAAAAGTATATCTGAATTTGGGCAAATAAGAATGCCAGAATTTGCTGAAGTCAGCCATTTGTTTCTTGTCAGAGAAGATATATTGAATATAAACGAATTGTCCTCCATAAAAGGAATTTCTTTAAAAAGGGTTTCAGTACATGGAGATTTCCCACTTGATTATATGGCAATTATTTTTAATGAAGTAATTGATTGTGTTGACAATATTCATTCCAAACGAGAAGAATTTGAATGCATGAGTACACTTGTGTTAGATATGTCTAAAATACCTTCATCTGTAGATGGGTTCTTTTTAAAAGGGTGGAATAAATACGGTTTTTATAAAAACATTGTCAATGAAAATATGAAAATGCAATTACTTCATTTGTATAAGGCAAATGAGTTTTTAAAATTTAAAGAAATAGAAATAAATGGCACATCGGTAACAAATGGATAAATCTCCGTAAGAGAGATTATCCGCCGAACATTACCAATAATATAAAATTAAAAATGAGAAATAAATTAATTGATGAATTGGAGAAAATGATAGAATTACTACATCAAACAGGTTGGCATAAACAAGCGGTTTGGTATGAGAATAAGTTGAAACTAATAAAAGAAGGCGAAGAAGATTGTGAATCATTTTATCAAAATCTCCATGAAATTGATGCCTCACTTTCAGGCATTGGTTCGTTCTCTGATCTACCAATGAAACAAAAATTTGTCTCACTACAATGGAATTTGTCAGAAAGGATTCATCAATTAATTTTAGAAAACATTGGTAACAATCACCTAAACTGCTAAACGCAGTTAGCTGCATCCCATTATCAACTTATTAATGAATAAAATGAAAAAAGACAAACATATAAAAGTGCTATTCCACTTGGAACAAGATGAAGATGGCTATCCACCATTTTCTATTGAAGGTTTGTGGTGCAAAAAGGCAAGTAATGATACCTATATTGTCGATAATGTGCCATTCTATACCTATGGAATCAGTTTGGGGGATGAGATATGTGTTACAGAAGAAGATGGCGAATATCATTTTCAATCCATAGTGAATCCCTCTGGAAATAGCACATTGAGGGTACATTTTAACGATAAACGTATGCAGATGGTCAGAGACAAACTACTTGATATGGGATGCAAGGTAGAGATTTCTAATCTCTCTTCATTCGTATCCATAAATGTACCACAAGAAGTTTCCTTAAAAGTGGTCGAAGATGTTCTGACCAATATGCAAAAAGAATGTGATAGTTTGGCTTATGAACATGGTGTTGTCAGACAAAATATAAGTTGATAACAAACAGCAGATCGACTGAATAAGCGGAACGCTGCCGAACATTATCGTTGTCAACATTAGAATAAAAAAAATGAAAACAATAGAAGATATGAAACTTGAATTATTGAGTGATAACTCAAATAAGTTCATGCAGACTCTAATAGATTATGACATAAAAAGTAAAGACAAATATGGCAGTAATCTACTTCATTATTATATAATGAACTATGATAGTATTGTACATCCAGCAGGTGTGATTATATCCGAATTTATAAAAAAAGGATTGGATATAAATGATAAAAGAAAAGACGGACGGACTGCATTATATCTTTCTGTTCAGTGTCAGCTACAAGATATTTTTGAAATACTCCTGAATAGCAATGCAGATTTGGATATACAAAATGTAAATGGGAATACTCCTTTATGGGAAGCCGTTATGCGATACCGTGGAGATGGCTTCTTTATCGAACAACTTTTGAAAAATGGGGCTAATCCCGATATAAAAAATAACTATGGAGTATCTCCTAAATCATTGGCAAGAACTATCGCAAATTATGATGTAAGAAGATTCTTTAACAACGATAACAAACAGCAAACCGACTGAACAAGCGGCACGCTGCCAAACATTAATCGCTGAGAAAAATATGAATAATTGGATTGAAACATCAGGAAGCCCATTTGTCATTGTTGAGCAACAATATGCCCATCAATGGAAGGGTCAAGAAAACTACAATGCTATATGTAGCGTAACAGATTACTTGGGGAAAATCTATATAGACAATCATGTCTTATTGGTAATGGGAGATGAACCGATGGCTACACGCATAGTAAATAAAGATGGAGCAATTTTAATAATTCGTTGGAAGTATGCTCCCGATTATCTAACGGTGGAAAAACTTCTGGAGAATGATATAGTAACTGGGGCAGAACCGATAGAAGAAGTTGAAGTAAAATGGGATTCTACTGAATTAGTCCTATTTGATTCTTTGTCTCCCTATTGTGAAGCGTCGGTTAAAGTTTTTTATCATTACAAAAAACATCTTGTATAATAAAAACTTATCTTTATCAAAAAGACGAAGTATCTTTAATAATACATTCAATCCAATAAAGACGATTAACAAGCGGCTCAACCTCCCCTTAAAGGTCGGTTAGCCACCAAACATTATCTGCCCATAAAAAG
>NZ_GG774722.1:7926-10609 GCF_000162515.1 Bacteroides sp. 1_1_14
ATCAACCGCAGGACGAGGATTTGGATCGGGTGGAGATAAATGCGTTCTTTCCGATAAAGGAACGCACCAATGCTTTTGAAACAATTGAAGTCATAGCCAAAGATATATGGAGTAGGAATTTAATGCCATGCAATCTGTTGCCTTTTGCTATGGATTCGGGTGGAAACTATTATGCGTTGAACTTGAAGAATAAAAAGATTTACTATTACTTGACTGACGAGTGGGACGAAAACGCTTCAAGAGAATACAACTTTGAAACAAATACTCGTTACATCGCCCAGTCATTCAATTACTTTATAAATCATTTCATCGAAGAAGAGGAATAAAGCGGGCAGATAACAAGCGGATCAATCTCCTTTAATGATGATTATCCGCCGAACATTACTAACGATAACAAATTTGTATGAAAGTTTTTATTGGAGGTGAATTGGAACATAGTATTTCTGATAAGTTTCGTAAAGCAAGAAACTCTGTAATAGAATATATGGATTGTCTATGTGATATTTCATATATTAATGAACTAAGTTTCTATGTATTCTGCTTAAAAGGATTTACTACAAATCCATTAAGTCGATATTCGAAAAAACGTAATCGGATAGAATTGGAAATTCTACTCCCATTTGATAAATTTGAAACAGCAAATGATTCTCAATGTGTTGAGATATTGAAACAAAGTATTCTTGATGCTATTGAGAACTATAAAAATAAAAACATTCCACAACAATATATTGATGTAATTGTAGAAAAAATGAAAGCATCAATTAATGAATGAATTCGTTAGTAACAAACAGCACTACTGCTTAAAGCGGAACGCTATTGAACATTACAGCTATGGATATAACGAATAGAATTATTGTCGCCTTACTGGAACGAATGAAAAGTAGAAACAAGAACTTTTCATTATCAAGACCTAAGTTTCATCGGTTGTTTCAAATAAATCCCGATGGCTACTTATGGTATGGCGAGAAACTGGAGCGGCATTTACTTAACAAATATGGAGAATCGGCTGATACATTGAAATATCTTGATATATATTATTTCATTTCCAATATTGTGCGGTTGTATTACATGCCTAAAAATTCAAATTCGGAGGAAAACGAGTTTGGAAAGCTATACGCTTATGGCTCCATAATAGGGTTACACCGTTGTCATATTCCAGATAAGCGAA
Organism: Bacteroides sp. 1_1_14; assembly: GCF_000162515.1. Taxonomy (NCBI): domain Bacteria; kingdom Pseudomonadati; phylum Bacteroidota; class Bacteroidia; order Bacteroidales; family Bacteroidaceae; genus Bacteroides; species Bacteroides sp. 1_1_14. The sequence goes on from NZ_GG774722.1 coordinate 9,095, forward strand.
TATATCTGAACCGATTGTTAAATACTTTACTGTTCTGTTGTCCGACTTCTGAAGAATATATCCGTAGATTCCGCTGGCAAAAAAACGGTATATATTACAAATCGCAGGATGTGGAAGTTCTTATTGCCGATACATTTACAGAAATACGGGAATCGGACAAACAATCAGAATCCATTGAAATAGTTGAGTCAATAGTCAATGAGACATACCGTTATCTGGTAGGCTCAAATACGGGGCTTCCATTTGTCCGTTCGGAAACTTTATTGCACTACAACCTGAACCCATCTGATTATATGTGGCTATATCAGCACGATAAGGAATTGTTTTATACTTGTCTTGATGCAGCAGCATTACAGTCGGAGATTTTCAGTTACAAGTCATTTGTGTACAATTTCAACCTGTATATTCTAAAAGACGCAAATATATTGGATGAATTGTCCAGATATTCCAAATGTTATGAAGCCGTTTTAGAACTGCTTTTCAAATCCGATTCAATTATGCAGAACTCTGTTATTCGGCAAATCAAATTATGTAGAAATGAAGATACCATTAAACAGAATAACAGATTGGATGCTATTAACAAATGGCTCAACTCCCTAAACAAGATTGGTTAGCCACAGAACATTAAACATTAGAAAATGAGAACACCAGTCATAATCCTGTTATTTGTAATCCTGCTTGCCGTAAGCTGCGGAGAGCCTCCCATGCCGCCGTCGGACGAGGAAATGATACGCCATTTCACCACGCATGAGGTGGCGTTCCGTAAGGTGTACGAAATCATGGCAGAGAGTTCAGAAGGTAGTTTTCACTACCCGCCGCTTTCTCCGGAAGAGGTTATTATACTTGATTCAATGGAGCAAAGCGATACATCCCATGAAACGAATGATGAACAAGACATCCCGGTATATGGACTGTTGAAGCCGGAGCGAATCCTACTCGACTCCCTGTTATCAGAGATTGGATGCGGTTTTATCCTTGTTGATCGCAGGGAATGGGGAACGGCAGATTCGGTATATGTGAGCCTCGTTATGCCGTACTACTCCCACGGCATCGTGGATGCCGGAACGTCCAAGAGTTTCGTTTACGATCCCGGATTGAGAAGCCGTCGGAATATCCGTATCACCGAACATGGCGACCTGAACGAGATCTACCGCAGGACGTACAACGACACCACGCTTTACAAGCCCATCAAGGGAAACTGGTACATCGAGTTAGACCATTCGATATAACGGCCCGGAGTCCGTATCAAAGTATGTATCACTTTTTGTCAAGAAGATACATCATAAAGCAGATAATGGCCATCGCAAGGAAAAATAACAGAACCGCAAGGAGTTCGTTAAACCTGCACTTGGCATAGTGAGACATCACTGCTTTGCCTCGCCATTTGTAAATCCTGCTGACGAGCGACATAACGGCAAATGTGACAATGCTAAAAGACACATGGCAACAATGCCGACACACCTGGAAAAGCCGGATAGTAACAGTCATCATAGGGAATATCAAAAGAGCGAAGAT
>NZ_GG774721.1:0-3778 GCF_000162515.1 Bacteroides sp. 1_1_14
CATTATAACTCAACGCTTTTTGTTCACGTTTGATACCCAACGCAGTAACTACTACTTCGTCCAAGGTTTGCGTGTCTTCACCCATTGTGACTTTTAGGGGTTGGGCGTTGGCAAGCGTGATTGATTGGGAGGCATAACCGATATAGGAGATTTCTAACACATCACCTTTGGCAGCTTGTATTTTGAAATTTCCATCCATATCAGTAATCGCACCAGTAGCTGTTCCTTTCACCAGAATGCTAACTCCAATTAAAGGTTCACCTTGTGCATCTGTTACTGTTCCCGTTGCAACGATTGGTGTTTTTTTCTGTTGTTCTACTTCTTTCTTAGTAGAAAGTACAATATGCTTATCGACTATTGAATAACTGATATTTGTTCCTTTAAACAGCTGACCCATAACGTTAGTCAGCGACTCTTTAGAAACTTTAATAGATATGACACGATTAATATCGACGTCATTTGTGTTGTATACTACTGACATTGAAGTTTGTTTCTCTATCTCTTTTCAATGCAGTATTTAGAGGTACCTTCGATAGATTAAGGGTAATCATTCGTTCCTGCCCATAAGCTGAGGCAAAACTCGAAAACAATAAAAGGAAAAATAACAAGTATGGAAACTTGTGTTTTATAATTTCTTTCATCTTATTCTTTTTAATTAGAAATAGTTTTTAGGTAGTTAACAAACATGTGCGGGTAATAAATATAACCGCCACTCATACAAAGGATCTATGTATCTCTGTTTCTCATATTTATAAATTTAAAGGTTACACTAAAAATGATTTTTCATAAGCGCTTATTCATCAGTAATACATTTGATACTGCAACCATACTAAACGAAAATAAGATTTTTTTTCGTAAAAAATGGTTAGACTAAGCATTTTTTTGAAAAATAAATACATAATCATTTGATAAATAGAGCATTAAGTAGTTCTGAAAAACTATTCAATTTATTACATTTGCATGCAATTTGCATATATTCAAATAACAGATAGATATAAAGAATCATTTTATGTTCAAATATTCAAAAGATGGAGTTTCTGTATTGACCATATTAGACACCAGAAGGGCTAAAATTAATGGATTATTTCCAGTTAAAGTTCAAGTCGTATTTAGGAGAAAGCAGAAATATTATTCTACGGGGAAAGAATTGTCAAAAGAAGACTGGGATAGATTGTTAAAGGCAAAAAGTCAGTTATTAATGGAGGTAAGGACTGATATCGAAAGTAGTTTTTCTATTATAAAACAGCAAGTTAGCGAACTTATCCAAAAAGGAGAATTTAGTTTTGAAATATTGAGTATCAGACTTGGAAGGCATACGAAAGAAATCAATCTGCGTACAGCTTTCGAATTAAAGATGAAGGAATTAGAGGATAATGAGCAGGCAAGTACATATTTAAATTATCGAAGTGCTTTGAAGAGTTTAGAATGTTTTGGTGGTACCAATATTCCATTAGACAGAATTACTGTGGAGTGGCTGAAGCACTGTGAGCGGTTTTGGATTTCTAACGGTAAGAGCTATTCAAGTGTGAGTATTTATTTTCGAACCTTAAAGTGCATATTAAACCGTGCAGTACGAGATGGAATACTGAAAGAATCATCATTTCCTTTTGGAAAGAATAAATATGAAATACCAGAAGGACATGGTCGAAAGCTGGCTCTCACTCTTCCTGAGATAAAAAGAGTCATGTCTTTCCAGGATTCTACCAATGAATTAGAGGAATTTCGTGATTTATGGTTCTTCTCTTATTTATGTAATGGAATTAATTTTATGGATCTGTTATTTCTCCAGTACTCAAATATTGTAGATGGAGAAATCTGTTTTATACGTTCTAAAACATCCAGGACTACTAAACATAGTAAAGAAATACGTGCTACTATAACTCCTGAGATGTGGGATATCATTCATAAGTGGGGAAACCCTAATATAAGCCCACAAACCTATATTTTTAAATATGCCAAAGGGAATGAAGATGCTTTTGAAAAGATCAAATTAGTGCGTCGTATCGTTACTAAATGTAATAGAAAATTAAAAAAAATAGCCCAAGGTACAGGTATTGCTCAACTGACTACTTATACAGCAAGACATTCATTTGCGACAGTACTAAAACGTGGTGGAGCCAAAACGTCTTATATTTCAGAAAGTCTTGGTCACTCTAATTTAGCTGTTACTGAGAATTATTTAGCATGTTTTGAAAAGGAAGAGAGGATTAGAAATGCTCGACTACTGACTAATTTCGATAATAAAATGTAAATTTGAATGGTGCATGCAAATTGTATGCACAACGCTACTTTTTGTGTTTATTGCATAGGCATAAAATAAATGAGTATACGATAATATGATGAATTATAGAAAAATCTCATTGTGTCTAATATCATTACAAGATATGATTAACCATATGGTTAATCATATCTTGTAATGTCGCATTTTATAAATAATAGAAAACATGAAATCAGTAAAATCAGCACATTCTTAAAAAAATGCATATTTAATGTGCCTATAATGTAATATATTACACTAAACTATATAAGAATTAGAAATAAAACCTTTATTCTTGATTTGTATTCAACGGCTTGATTTAAATAAACGTTATTAATAATTATATGGTTATTAAATCGTTTAAAATACAGGCGTTTTAATATAAATAACAATATATAGAATCATATTGTCATTTCAGAATCAAGCGAAAAATTAAATCAAATAGAGAAAAAGTTCTTTCAAAGTGCCCATATTTATCTTGGTTTTAAAGGAACTGGTGTTTCCTTTAAAACCAAAATGCCGTTCCTTTTAAACCAACGACTGCTCCGTTCGTATATTTTAAAGCTCTTTCATAGAATTGAAGATGGCATTTTTATGCACTAAGCAATTGTTTTATGCAAACACATCGCATAATCTTGCAATAAATTATACATTTTTTTTGCTATTTATTAGATTTCATAGACTTTGACTACCTGGCTATTCTTAAAAATAGAACATAAAGAAGTATGAAAACAGCTATAAATTCATTACTCCCAATCAATCACATTAGCTAATACACAACCACTAAAAATAGTGATGGGAGAAGATACTCAAACATTAGAAGAAGTAGTTGTAACCGCATTGGGTATTAAGCGTGAACAGAAGGCATTAAGTTACAATGTGCAGCAAGTTAAAGGTGATGAGTTGACAACTGTGAAAGATGCCAATTTCATGAATTCATTAGCTGGAAAAGTTGCCGGTGTCCAGATTAACAGTGGTGCAACAGGTGCTGGCGGTGCTGCACGTGTTGTTATGCGTGGTTCTAAATCCATCACAAAAGACAACAATGCCTTATATGTAATTGATGGTATTCCAATGTTTAACGTAAGCTTTGGTGAAAGCGAAGGTCAGTTTGCAACTCAGGCAGGATCCGATGGTGTAGCTGATATCAATCCTGATGATATTGAAAGTATAAACATGTTGACCGGACCGTCAGCAGCTGCTCTTTATGGAAATGCAGCAGCAAATGGTGTTGTACTTATTAATACGAAAAAGGAAAAGCAGAACGTACTACATTAACCGTAAGTAATAACACTACATTTTCTAATGCATATATTATGCCTGAGATGCAAAATACCTATGGTAATAAGTCTGGTGAATTTGCAAGCTGGGGTGATAAAACATCTTTGAGGTATGATCCGAAAAAGTTCTTTAATACAGGTGCAAACGTTATTAATGCAATAACTTTTTCTACCGGTACAGATAAAAACCAAACTTACGCTTCAGCCTCTACTACAAACTCTACTGGTATCCTACCCAATA
>NZ_GG774721.1:4453-11736 GCF_000162515.1 Bacteroides sp. 1_1_14
TATAGTCGTTATAATTTCTCTATTCGGAATACGGCTAGTTTCTTGAATAATAAATTAACATTAGACGTTGGTGCTAGTTACATTGTTCAAAATGATAAAAATATGATATCTCAGGGGCAATATTTTAATCCGCTCCCTGCTCTTTATCTATTCCCTCGTGGTGATAGCTTTGAAGAAGTGCAAATGTTCGAACGTTATAATGAAGCATTAGGTGTTAAGACTCAATACTGGCCATATAGCCACCAAGGTATGAGTTTACAGAACCCTTATTGGATTATGAAACGTATGAATCGCGAAACTGAAAAGCAACGTTATATGATTAATGGAAATCTGACTTATAAAATTGCAGATTGGATTGACATTTCCGGTCGTGTGAAAATAGATAATTCACATTATAGACTAACTCAGAAACGTTTTGCTTCAACATTGGGCAACTTCTCCGGAACTAATGGTTTTTATTCAGACCAAACCCGTACTGACCGGAATATTTACGCAGATGCTATGTTGAATATAAACAAACGTATTGATGATTTTAGTATTAATGCTAACATCGGTGCATCTATTAAGGACTTAAAGTATGAACAAGCTGGTGGCGAAGGTAATTTAGCTGGTATACCGAACTTCTTTACTTTAAATAATTTAGATTATACCTCTAATTATAAACCTAAGCAATATGGTTATCACGATCAATCTCAAGGTATTTTTGCCAATTTGGAAATTGGTTGGAAGAGTATGTTATATTTAACTTTGACAGGACGTAATGACTGGGAATCTCAATTAGCATTTACGGATCATTCTTCATTCTTCTATCCTTCTGTAGGTTTGTCTGCAGTATTGACTGAGATGATTAAATTGCCAGAATTTATATCTTATGCCAAAATCCGTGGTTCATATACTTCTGTTGCATCTTCATTTGATCGTTTCTTATCCAATCCGGGATTTGAGTTTTTAGAACAATCACATCAATGGAGTACTTCTTCTACCCGTCCGGCTGTCAATTTGAAGCCAGAAAGAACGAAATCATGGGAAATCGGTTTAAATACTAAATTTTGGAATGACTTAAGCTTTGATTTCACATTCTATAAGTCAAATACATATAATCAAACATTCCAAATTAGCCAATCTTCAGCCAGTGGATTCTCTACCGCTGTAGTACAAAGTGGTAATGTACAAAACTATGGTATTGAAATGGGTATAGGATACAGGCATAAGTTTGGCGATGTTGAGTGGAATAGCAACTTTACTTTCACCATGAATCGTAACAAGATCAAAGAATTGATGGAAGGTGCTAAAGATCCTGAAACAGGTGAATTGATTGCTGATGAAGAACGTCGTGTCGCTACATTAGGGGCTGCTGGATATGCACCTGTGATTATTCTACGAAAAGACGGAGGTATGGGAGATATTTATGTAGAGAAACATTTGGCAACTGATGGTAATGGAAATATAAAAGTCGATTCCCAAACGGGTAAAGTTAGTATTGCAGAATATCCGGAACCACGTAAAGTAGGTAGTTTATATGCTAAATGTAATTTAGGATTCAGCAACAACTTTACTTATAAGGGCATAAACTTAGGTTTTACTTTAACTGCTCGTGTAGGAGGTTTAGTTGTATCCAATACTCAGGGGATTCTTGATTACTATGGCGTCTCTCAAACTACTGCTGATGCCCGTGATGCAGGTGGTGTATGGATTAATAATGGTTATGTAGATGCACAGAGCTATTATCAGACAATCGGTAGTTCTTCCGGTGGTGTTGGCGAATATTATCTGTATAGTGCTACGAACGTTCGTTTGCAAGAATTAAGTTTAAGTTATACACTTCCTAAAAAGTGGTTTAATGACAAAGTAGGAATTACAGCCGGTATTGTTGGAAAAAACTTATGGATGATTTATTGTAAAGCTCCTTTCGATCCGGAATTGACTCCTTCTACAACTAGTAACTTCTACCAAGGTGTAGACTACTTCATGCAGCCAAGTACTCGTAACATTGGTTTTAACTTAAAATTCCAGTTCTAATACAAGTTGAATTATGAAAAGAATAATAATAAAAACGATTGCAGCTGCAGCATTAGCTCCTATATTCTGTGGATGCACTTCTAATTTTGAGGATTACAACACAAATCCTTATCAGCCTCATGATCTGAATCCGCCGATGCTTTACACTACAATGATTACATCAGGAGTAAATGTACAGCAAAATGATAATCAGATGATTGATCAGATGGTAGGGGGACCATTCGGAGGATATCTCTCAATGTCACAGGACTGGGGCAGAGTAAATAACTTCTACACCTACAATGCCGATGATAATTGGAATCAAATTCCATTTAATACTCCATTTGAAAAGTTTTATGCGAACTATTATAGAATTCAGGAAGCCACTGGAGAAAAAGGACACTTCTGGGCAATGGCTAAATTACTTCGCGTGAACACCATGCATCGTGTAACCGACGCATACGGTCCAATTCCCTACAGTCAAGTATCTAAAGGGGTTGCTGCTACTCCGTATGATTCTCAAGAAGACGTGTATAAACATATGTTTGAAGATCTTGATTATGCAATCAATATACTAAAAGAATATGTTACAGAAACCGGTGGTATGAAACCGCTTGAAGGATATGACCCTGTATTTAATGGTGATTATAGTAAATGGGTACGTTTTGCTAACTCCATGAAGTTAAGATTGGCATTGCGTATAAGTTCTGCTGATCCCGTTTTGGCCCAGAAAAAGGCTGAAGAGGCTGTTGCAGATAATGGAGGACTGATTGAAACTCCTTCAGATAATGCAATGTGTAGTGTCGGTGCCGAACCTAACCCATATCAACTAGTTGCTAACGATTGGGGCGAAATTCGCGTAAATGCTACGATCGCAAGCTATATGAATGGTTATAATGATCCGCGTCGTTCTGCTTATTTTACTGCATCTACCGTTGGTGGAAATTATGGTACGTATGTGGGTATGCGTTCAGGCATACAAGGAGCAAAGCCTGCTACGTATGCCAATTTCTCAAAACCTAAATATGAAAAGACAGACCCTATCACTATTTTCTATTGTTCTGAAACTGCTTTTTTACGTGCAGAAGGTGCATTAAAAGGTTGGAATATGGGTGGCACTGCACAACACTTCTATGAAGAAGGTATTAAGTTGTCTTTTAGTGAAAGAGGGATTTCTTCTAATGAAGCTGAAATCTATATAAAAGACACTGAAAGTACTCCTGCAGCATTCAACTCTCCTGTAGAACCGGGTAAGTGCAGTTATGTTCCTAAAACGACTATAACTGTTAGCTGGAATGAGGGGGCATCTGATGCAGAAAAATTAGAACGTATCATCACACAAAAATGGATTGCCAATTTCCCATTAGGATTTGAAGGATGGGCTGATTACAGAAGAACAGGATATCCGGAAATCTTCCCTGCTGTAGATAATTTAAGTGATTGCGTTGATTCAAAACGTCAGCAACGTCGTTTAAGATTCCCAAAGTCAGAGAAGGATAACAACAAAGCTAATGTAGAAACAGCAATACGTTTATTAGGTGGTTCCGATAATGAAGCTACTGACTTGTGGTGGGCTAAGAAAAACTAATGTTTTAATTTAATAGTAAAAGAATATGAAAGTAAGATACATTTATATAGCACTTGTAGCATTGCTTGGAGGTATATTCTGGGGATGTAGCGATTGGACGGAAGTCGAATCAAAAGACTTTTTCAATCCACCCACAGATAGTTATTATGAAGCTTTGCGTGAGTATAAAAAAAGTGATCATGAAATCTCTTTCGGCTGGTTTGGTAACTGGACAGGAGTAGGTGCTTCACTGGTAAATAGTATGAGAGGGATTCCGGATAGTGTCGATCTGGTTTCTATTTGGGGAAATTGGAAGAATATCACTCCTGATCAGGATGCAGACTTGAGATTTTGCCAAAAGGTAAAAGGTACGAAGTTCCTACTTTGCTTTATCGTACATAACTTGGGCGACCAATTAACTCCTGAAGGACAAACTATTCAAGAATATTGGGGATGGGAAGGAGAATTGATACCGGACAGACCTTACCAAAGATGGGAAATGATTGATACAGAGGTAACTCCTGATCAAGAAACCATTATCCGTAAATATGCAAAACAAATCATAGATACGATCGCTAAATATAACTATGACGGTTTTGATATTGACTATGAGCCTAACTATCAAGGAAAATGGGGCAGCTTAGCTAACTACCCTAAAAGAATGTCTGTTTTCATTGACGAATTAAGTAAATATCTTGGTCCGAAATCAGGAGGTGAAAAAATATTAGTAATAGATGGTGAACCTCAATCAATGCCTTCTGAAAGAGGAGAATGCATGAATTACTTTATAGTACAGGCTTATGAATGCTCGGGAGATGCAAATTTAGATTCCAGGCTAAAATCAACAATTGATAATTTTGATGGCTATTTATCACCTCAAGAAGTTGCAAAGAAATATATTGTAACAGAAAACTTTGAATCTTTTGCACAAGATGGTGGTGTTGCTTTTACTGATCGCTATGGAAATAAAATGCAGTCCCTTGAAGGTATGGCTCGGTGGACACCAATAATAGATGATCAAAAGGTTAGTAAAGGGGGAGTCGGTACATATCACATGGAATATGATTATCCATTTACTCCGGAGTATAAATGGCTTCGTGCAGCTATACAAATCATGAATCCTTCTGTTAAATAACTTAATATACTGGAAAAATGAAAAGAAATAATATAAAGAACTATTTTATAGCATGTGCGGCTCTAGTTTCTTTCTTGACTGGATGCGATAATGCCGACTATAAAATATTAGACAACGCAATCTATTTCTCAGAGGCGGAAAGTGGAAGCTTTGAGAAGATTACGGCCGATCCGGAGAATGTCACAACCACATCTCTCAATATTCGTTTGGCAGAAGCATTGGCAGAAGATGTAGAAGCAACTTTGGTAATTGATCCTTCTATTTTGGAAGAGTATAATGCAGCAAACTCTACATCGTATGAAGTATTACCGGAGAATTATTACACTTTTAACAAAGATGTAAAAATCAAAGCTGGCGATGTAAGTGCAGAAGCAACAAACTTTTCCATTAAACCTTATGCGACTCCTAATGGGGAATCATACGCTATACCGATTGCTATTAATGTTACCAAAGGTAATGTTTCGACAATTGGTACTTCCGGCAAATATTTAATTTTGCTGAATCAGCCATTAATTCAAGCGGTGCCAGTGATGAACTGGAAAAATCATCCAAGTACTGATAAAGAGAAAAAGTGGAATGAAAGTGTTACAGAATATTCCCTTGAATTCTGGGTGCAGATGGATGGATTCCGCATCAATAATCAAGCCATATTTAATTCTGAAGATATTTATATTCGTTTTGGAGATGCTATGATTGATTATGACTTGTTACAGATAAAAACGCTTGGATCACAAGTCAATACTGTTACTCATTTCTTACCCAATAAATGGTACCATGTGGCATTTGTTCATGATGCTTCCGGATTACTCACAATTTACATAAATGGAGTAAAAGATGTGACTTTACAGACCAAAGGTGGGCCTTTGACATTTACATTCCTTGAAATGGTATGCAGTGGTTCTACCTATTTTAAAAATAATTGTAAATTGGCACAAGTACGTTTATGGAGAAAAGCTATTACTCCTACTCAAATAATTTCTAATATGTATTATGCTGTAAAATCTACAGATCCGAATCTGATGGGATATTGGAAGCTAGATGAGGGACAGGGAAATATGTTTGAAGATTGTACCGGGCAAGGACGAGACATGACAGTTGAAGATGAACTAAAATGGGAGAAAGATGTCCGTTTCGATAAATAAGATGAAAATCATTAAAGCTAATTGATTATGAAGAATTTCTATAAACTAATACTTATGGCAGCTCTATCCTTGGGAGCTGCTCCCTTCGTCACTTCTTGTAGTGATGATGAAGAAGCTGATGAGTGGAATGCTACCTATGTATATCTACAAAGAGAGGACTACTTAGTAAGCAATGTAAAAACATTCAATCTAACTCATGATGTAGAAGGGATTGGAGGAGATGAGATAAGCATGACTTTTGCAGCCAAGACTCAAAAACCTGTATCAAAAGATATTATTGTTTCATTGGATGTTAAAAGTGATGCAGAAGGGCTTGATGTAAGTAAAATATCTTTGAGTTCATCTCAGGTTACAATTAAAGCAGGGCAACAAGTATCAGAAGAGGTTACAGCAAAAGTGGATCGAACAATATTTGGTACTACTGATGATAAAGTCAGTTACTCGTTTAGTATCTCGATCAAAAATATAAGTACAAGCAATGGAAATACGACTATTAGTAGTAACTTAAAAACTTTACCTGCTGTTATTAATAAATCAGCTTTCTGTAATCTAAGAAGTGGTACTCCGGCAGATAGTAAGCTTTGGACAGCCAAAACCGAATGGAGCTTTACTTTCCAAGACGGAGTAGAAAATCAAAATTCAAATTCTGTTATTGGAAATGGTGGAAGCGATGTCGCAACTAATGGAATCCCATTTTGGTTGACAGTAGACCTTAAAACAGTTAAAACAATAAAAGGGATACAGACTAAACACTGGGCTTCTGCTTATGCACCTACTCAAAATTGAGATATTTTCTTCCGATAATGGAAGTGTATGGAAGTCTATGGGTGTTCTTGATATTAAAGGCGGCACGCAAAATGTCATTTTCATAGCTCCAGTCACAGCACGGTATTTAAAATACCAAATGATAAAAGTGCCTTCTCGTGTAGATATAACAGCATTTTATGTTTATATTCCGAATGAATGACAAGTTTAAAGTTTGATAAATAATACGGATAAGAAAGCTGACGCAGTAAAATGAGTCAGCTTTCTTTTTGTAAATATCTAACCTAAAAAACATGTACATTAAAAAAAATCTTTAATTTGTATTTTTGAAGACATTATAATGCTGTTCAAATCCTAATAGTAGGATGCCTATAGTATTTTGAAAGTTTCTTTTATTTCCTTTCTCCAGTTTCTCCCAAGCAATCACGTTGACCAATGCCCAGCCATTGAAAATAACAATGGGGGAAGATACACAAAAATTGGATGAAGTTGTTGTTACTGCTTTGGGTATCAAACGTTCTGAAAAAGCACTTAGCTATAATGTGCAGAAAGTTAACAATGATGCTTTAACTTCCGTAAAGGATGCTAACTTCGTCAATAGTCTAAACGGAAAAGTGGCTGGTGTGAATATACAACGCAGTGCTTCCGGTGTAGGAGGTAGTACTCGTGTTACAAT
>NZ_GG774720.1:0-16180 GCF_000162515.1 Bacteroides sp. 1_1_14
ATTTGATGTAGTCTGAAGGTATTTAATTGACTACAAATAGATTAAAAGAAACTCGCATGAGAATGGGCAACGGATAAGAAATTGGTAAAGTGCTTTGATACACTATATTTCTCATGCTGTCAAACAACTCTTATTTGTTTGCAAATATAATATTATTGCAGGTAATAATCAAAAATAACGAGGTTTATTTTCATTTTTACCTGCTGATATTTGTTCCGGATTATCAGATGCGATATATTTGTAATTAGGATTCGTACCGTGTTCCAAGCGGTTCATAAGTAACGACTTGCGGAGTTTTGGCAACAAGGGGATGCGGCTCCGTTTTATAGAAATGACTTATGCAAACCGACTTATCCATTTACAACAGTCTTCGCCCTTCCTTTATAGAAGGCGTTCACGCCGTGAAGTTCAATGCTTTGTCGGCGGTCATATCGCGTTACCGGGATTATGCCCGCAGTTCCGAACAAATAAAAGCGTACTCGGGAGATTCTCTGCTGATGCGGGACATCGCCTCCTTGCTTGACGAAGCACCCCGTCCCATAACGAGGGAATACCAGGATTTCACCCCGTTCCTGCTTCTTCTGATGCTTTCGGAGGAATTTCATGTCGTCCATTACGTCGAGCGTCTTGTAACGTGGTATTTCGGCTACTGTTGTGTCGATGAACTGCGGACGGTTTGCACCATTCTGTCCGAGTGTTCCTACCCGCATCACGACACGCTGCGGCTGCGGTTCAAGAATTACCTGCGTGAAGCCCGTAAGACATTGGGTATGCCCGTTGAATGTAACGCTGCTGTCATGCTGAAAATGCTCGACGCCTCTTATGAACATCTCACTCCCGCCGATGTCGGGGAGTTCGAGGAGCTGTTGCACCTGGGGGACGATTACGAGTTCATCTCCCGTGTCAAATCGAATTATCTTGCCTCGGATAACGTCACGGAACTCGCCGGGGTTTGCGGGTATTCCAGCACGATTACCTTCCGCCGGCGTTTCCAGCGGGTTTTCGGCTGCTCGGCCTCCTCGTGGTTACGTCAGCGCCGTATCGAACGTATCGGGGAGTTGTTGCGGACGACACACTACACGTTGCAGGAAATAGCCTACATGTGCGGTTTCTCCGCCCAATCCCACTTTACGGACTTTTGCAAGCGGAATATGGGGAGCAATCCCACTTCCATCCGCCAGGAAGGTCGGATCTGACATTAAAATCGGCTCCGTGATAAAAAAACGAAGAGAAAGATAAAAATCGTAATCCGCCGGTTTTTCGATTCGCTAACTTTATACGCGAAAGTAACAAGACGGATTATGATTGCATTTATAGAAAAATTAAACAGCGAAGTCCTGCGGAGTATCGAACGTATCGAATCGCGGGATACCGACGTGTTGAAAAAGTCGCTTGAAGCGTCACGTGTCCTGGGAGAAGCGTTCGACCGTTTGAAACAATATATCATCGGCTACCGTTTTCAAAACGATGACGAGGAAATAAAGTTCTTCAAAGAAATCAAACCTCGTCTTTTTTGCCGTCTGATCTATTACCGCAAGCTCTACAATATCGAGATGAACCGTCCGGTAGGAAGTATCGAGGCACAACGGGAGTACCTGGACGCCCATGTTCGGGCCATCAACGCGTACACGCAGAAACGCCTCGACTTTATCCGCTATTTCCGCAGCGGCGCTACACACCTGGACAGCCTCTATTTCCTGCGCGGGCAGACCGACACGGAGCAATACCTGGAAACCTTCTACTATGAACTCGACCCGCAGTTTTCGACAAACGCGGATTTCAAGGTGGCGAAAATCCTGGCCAACGATATGTTGTCGGTTTATCTTATGGGCGAATTGGAATCACTGGAGAGCACGAACCTCCGGAACATGGTTCTGCCATTGCCTGACGTGCGTCCGACATGGCAGGACTCGAAGACGGATCTGACGGAACTTATTTACCTGCTCGACAGTAAAGGCTGTTTCGGCAATGTGCCACTCACGCAACTTGCCAGCTACATTTCCAACGCTTTCAACGTACACCTCGACATGAACCTTTCGAGGACATTCTGCGATATGAAAATCCGAAACAACCCGACACCGTGGCTTGACAAGGCGAAAGAGGCCCTGCTTAAACGTATGCAGACGTGGAAGCGAAACAAGAAAAACGGCAATTCCGAGTAGAACATGAACCGGTAAAGCACTCTATTTCTTATAGAAGCACTGATAATCAGCGTTGTATATAACAAAAGAACCGAGGTCGGTTTTCCCCCGTAACTCTCGAAAGGAACTTTCCCGAACGCCCGTATTTGCACCCGTATAAGGAGCCGATACGGGTGTTCCGTTGTAGCCCCGTCCGGATTAGAACACCGTTAAGCGTTGAATCACAGTATGCTATCGCATTTCTGCCAATAAAAATACCGAGTACGGGCCGCGGATTTCGGTAAAAAACACTGCCTTCTTCACCGCATGAACCGTTGAGAATCAGTTCACTGCAAATTATCAAAAAAAAGTCGTACCGACCTCGTTTTAAGCTGTCCATATAAGCCCGACCTTTGTAACAGACTAAAAAACAAAGGAGTATGAAAATCATAGTGATCGGTTCGCGAGCCTATAACGAGCTTGTCGGGCGTATAGAGAAAATAGAGGCTGCAATCGCCTCTCTCCCTGAAAAGGGGCGTGCATGGAATAAGGAGTATATAAACGACGAATGGATGGACGGCGAGCAGGTCTGCCGTTACCTGGGCATCAGCGGGCGTACCCTTCAACGCCTCCGCTCGGATCACGTGATCACCTATTCGGCCATCAACCGGAAGCTGTATTATTCCCTCACGGAAATCCGCCGTGTGCTGAAGGAGCGTTCCGTGCGGCGCAAAAACCGACCAAAGGAGTAGGCCATGTTTCTGGATAAGGAATATTTCGACGGATGGATGCAGCGGCTCTCGGAACGGCTGGAACGTATTGAGAAGCTGTGCGCGGGGGATGTGGAGCAACCGCTTTCCATCCTGCCTGACGGGGAGCGTCTTCTGGACAATTACGACCTGTGCCGTATGCTCAATATCAGCAAGCGCACACTCCAGCGTTACCGCACCTCGGGAGAGCTGCCTTACGAGATGATCTATCACAAGACCTTCTACCGGGAATCGGACGTCCTGCGGTTCATCGAGCGTAACTTCAGTAATTTCCGCAAGCTGAAAAAGGATCGTCCTGCCGGTTCCGGTTAGGCCCTGTCCCGAGAGTCCGGCGTCATGGAAAAACGCGGAGATACATGGAATAAGGCACGACAAGGCGGTACAACCGTTCGATATTTGCCGTAAAATCAGTATGTTTGCACTTGGAAGCCTATATAATAATGAACAATGAAAGAAACAGATAAAATATATCCTGCCGACAAAGGGGAGGAAGAGCTACTGCATAACGTGCGCCATATCTTGCAGGAAGCGCGCGCGAAGGTGATACATCATGTCAATTCGACCCTCGTGAGGGCTTACTGGCAGGTAGGGAAATATATAGTGGAGTACGAGCAGCAGGGAACCGGCCGTGCCGGATATGGCAAGGCTGTCATCAACACCCTTTCCAGGCGGCTCGTGGCGGAGTTCGGAAACGGGTTCACGGCCACCAACCTGCGGTACATGAGGCAGTTTTACCAGTGCTACCCGAAATATCACACGCTGTGTGATAAATTGAGCTGGTCGCATTGCCGCACGCTTCTCAAGGTGTCGGGCGATGCCGCCCGTGATTTTTACCTGCACGAGTGCGTCAAGGAAAACTGGAGTGTCCGGCAGCTCGACCGCCAAATCAACACGCTTTTCTATGACCGCCTGCTGGCCAGCCGAGACAAGAAAGCCGTGAAAGAGGAGATTTCCCGTACCGAACCCGGGCGTGTCGAACCCAAAGAGATCATCCGCGACCCGTATATCCTGGAGTTTCTCGGTATCCCCCAGGGAGAGCATTTTCTGGAAACCGATCTGGAGCAACTGCTCATCAGCCGCTTGCAGCGCTTGATGCTCGAACTCGGGAAAGGCTTCGCCTTCGTCGCGCGACAGAAGCGTATCTCCTTCGACGACAAGCATTTCTACATCGACCTGGTCTTTTACAATTACCTGGCCCGCTGTTTCGTTTTAATAGACCTTAAATCCGGGGAGCTGACCCATCAGGATTTGGGGCAGATGCAGATGTATGTCAATTACTACACCCGTGAGTTGATGAATCCCGGGGATAACCCTCCGGTGGGTATCGTCCTCTGCGCGGAGAAAAACGACGCGGTCGTCCGTTATACGCTGCCCGAAGATGAAAAGCAGGTCTTCGCCGCCCAGTACATGACCTATCTTCCCACGCAGGAGGAGCTGCAAACACTCTTGCAGGAAGTGTGACAACAACGCTCATGGGCATATGAAAAAAGCCGACGGAAATCTGTACTTCCGTCGGCTTTTCGCTTACATCTTAATCCCTTTCTTTGCGGGGCCGTTCTCCGGCGGGCTGCCCACGCCCGCGATCACGATGCGCCCCCCGGAGGCGTCGGCAATCTGCCGCAGCCGGGAAGGAATACGGGCCGCCGTGTTGTCTTCCTTCGGGAGCTCTTCCGCCGTGTCATGCCGTTCCCGGCACACGTCGTTATCCTCCTCCGCCTCCTTTCCCTCGCTCTCTTCTATCGGTTTGAGGCTTTGCTGTATCCTGCGGTCTATTTCCGTCAGGTCAGTTTTCAGGGCCGTCAGTTCGGGCTCCTTGCGCCAGGAACTTTCCACCACTTCCCGCAGGACGGGAATATCTTTCTCCAGTTCCTCGTTCTTTTTCCGGAATTTTTCCAGTGTCGGCTCGATGGTCGCGAGCGCGTGGATGAAGTTCATCGCCGCCAGTCGCGGGTCGGAGGCGATATTCCCGTAGTTATACTGGTATAGATAATCCCCTTCACCCCGGACATAAAAACGGTTCTGCACCAGGTCGAGCCCGTCTTTCCCGGTCGTTTCGCTCTGGACGAGCAGTTCGAACCCGTAGAGGCTCCCGATGGGTTCGAGCCTGTCGAGCGTGCGTGCCGTTTCGGCGATACGGTTGAGCTGTTTCCCGATGAGCTTGGGGTCGGAGGTTTCCAGCCCGTTCAGTTTCACGGGATTGCGGTACGAGCCGTCCTCGTTGAACTCGACGCGGGCCTTGAAGTGTTCCAGATCCTTGCCGATACGCCGTATCAGGTCGTTGTTCTTCTCTATCTTCTCCGTGATCTGCTCCAGCTTGTAGCGGCTCGATGATTTGCCGCGCACGAATGCCTGGCGTTCGCTTTCGAGCGTGGCGATCTTCTTCTCCAGGCGGGCCTTGTCCAGCAGGTCTGTATTTCCCGAGAGGACGGCTACATACTCGGAAAAATTCATGCCGCTTTTCTCGTCGATGGCCCCCTCGTCGATGGTACGGCTTCCCATGTTGTTGGTCTTGAGCTGGCGGATGAACAGTTGCTTGTTGTGCAACAGCCCGAACTTGTAGGCGTCGAGCGACTTCTCGACGGCGTATAATATCACGTCCACCTTGTTGTCGGCATGGAGTTTGGCGATCTCGTTCCCGGTGCGTATTCCCCGCCCGTCGCGCTGCTCCAGGTCGCTGGGACGCCAGGGGCAGTCCAGGTGGTGTATCGCCACGCAGCGTTTCTGCGCGTTCACTCCCGTCCCGAGCATCTCGGTCGATCCGAAGAGTACGCGGATTTTTCCCGGCGTTCATACCGGCGATCATCTCCTTGCGCGCTTTTTCCGAGGTCGCCTCCTGGATGAACCGCACCTCGCTTTGGGGTATGCCGTAATCCTCCGCGAGTTTACGCCGTATCTCGGAATAGACGTTCCACCCCGCTCCGGGTTTGTAGGTTCCCAGGTCGGAGAATACGAACTGCGTACCTTTGTACGCCTCGAAACGGCGGTAGTAACCGGCAATCATACGGGCGCAGTGGCTCGCCTTGTTGTCCACGTGGTCGCTGTATAGTTCGGGGTCTATCATACGCATATCGAGCGACATCTTGCGGGCGTAGTCTGTGGCAATGAGCATTTTCGCCTTTTCCTCCCGCTCCGAGAGCGGCAGGCGGCCCAGGAGCGTGGCATCGCCCGATTTGGCGAACTGCACCAGCCGTTCTATGAACTCCGTCTGCTGGGGTGTCGGCGGGATATTGTGCAATATCTCGTTCTTTTGCGGTCGGTCGATCCCTATATCCTCCGCCGAGCGGTAATCTGTAATCTCGGAGTAGAACATGGCCAGTTCGGGAACCTTGATGAAATATCGGAACCGTTCTTTCTGCACGACCTCGTTGGTCACGGAAAACTCGTAGTCGATGGTTTTCTTGGCAAATATGGCCGCCCAGGCATCGAAGGTGCGGATATTCTGACGCTCCAGTTCCTTCGGGCGCAGGTACTTGAAAAGCAGGTACAGTTCCGTGAGCGAGTTGGAGATGGTCGTTCCCGAGAGGAACGTCGCCCCCAGGTCGCGGCCCGTGCGCTGCTGTATGGTACGCAGCGCGAAAAGCATGTTGAGCGCCCGCTGCGACCCCTCGGGATTTCCGAGGCCCGCCACCCGGTCATGCCGGGTCGTGAAAGTCAGGTTCTTGAATTTGTGGCTCTCGTCCACGTAGAGGTGGTCGATACCCATGAGGCGGAAGTCCACGGCGTCGTCCTTGCGTGTTTCCAGCGCGTGCGCCACCTTCTGCAACTTGGCTTCCAGGTTGGCCTTGCGTTTCTGACACCCTTTCATCATGGCGCGGGAAACGTCCCTGCCTTGTGCTTTGAGCACTTCGAGGTTCTCCTCCACACAGTCCAGCTCGGCCTGCAATATCTCCTGCTGTATCTCCGGGGACTGGGGTATCATGCCGAACTGTTCGTGCGAGAGGATCACGACGTCCCAGTCGTTGTTGCGTATCTCCCGGAAGATGCGCTCACGCTTCCGGGGCGTGAAATCCTCCTTGCCCGGGTAGAGGACTTTGGCCATCGGGTAAGCGGTGCAGAACGTCCGGGCTATTTCATGGATGTTGGCTTTCAGCCCGATAATCATGGGTTTATTGGCCAGCCCGAGGCGTTTCTTCTCGTAGGCCCCGCAGCACATGATAAGGGTCTTTCCGCCGCCCACCTCGTGGTCGATTATCCCGCCGCCGAGCAGTTTGTCCATCCATATCGCGTCCTTCTGGCTGTCATACAGTTTGTCGATTCCCAGCCCCTTGAGGTCGAGGTCGGGGAATTCCTGGTGCGTCCCGTCGTACTTCGGGCGCACGTAACAGTTGAAAGTACGGTTATAGAGGTCTGTCAGGCGGTCTTTGAAGTCGGACGACTGCTCGCGCAGCCATTCGGGGAAAGCACCCCGGATCTCATCTATCTTGCTGTTGGCGAGCTGTATGGCCTCCCCGTCACGCACTTTGACCTCCCGCCGTTCTCCGTCCACCCATTTGAGGACGGTCTTGGTGATGTCGGGCGAAGTGTTTTGCAGGGCGTGTTTCAAAAGGTGCAGGCCGTTGTACTTACGGGTCTGCGCGCTGACGGCATACTGCTCCGTGATCTTCACGTTCGTCGCTTCCGCCTTCACGCCGTACTCGTCTAGGTTGGAGGCGAAGGTGATCTTCACCTCCGTATCGAAGAGCGAGGAGGCGAAACGCTCGTAAACACCTTTTGGAATCCACCGTTCGCCCAGGTTGAATCCAGGTCGTCGAAAGCGATGGGTTTGGGCGTCGCCTCGCGCAGAGCCTCCAGCGATTCCCGGGCCGGGGCGTGGTCGGGATTCTCCCGCAGGAACGCCTCGATCCGTTCGGCTTTCCCGATGACATTGCCGGCGATGAACTTGTCGGCAACCTCGTAGCCGTCCGTTTCCGGGTTGTAATAGATACGTCCTTTCAGTTCCCCGAGTATTCCCTCCACGGTAGTTCCCGTGAGCGAGGCCATGTAGTGCGGTTCCACCCGGCCGTACTTGTTCAGGCTGGCCACAAGGGCCTCCGAAGCGTCGTCGGCGTGCGTGATCTCATCGGGATTGAAGGCCACGGGACGCTCGAAGATGTCGGCTTTGCGTGCCTTGCCGTCGATGTAACGCTCCAGCGACAGAATCTCCGTCCCCCGCGCGTCCATCTTGATCAGGTCGAGGTTGCGTTTGTCATTGAGCCGTCCGAAGCGTTCGGTGAAATTGTCGTAAAGCCGGTTGAGCATCTCCCGCAGGGCGGGGTTCGCCGTCAGCGTTTCCGCCTCGTTGTTATAAAGGTGGTAATAGGCATCGCGTATCTCGATATACATGGAGGCTTTCGTCCGTTGTGCAGGCGTGAGTTCCAGCGGGTGGAACATGGGTTGCAGGGATTCAGTCTCCCGCAGGTAGCCGACCCGGTTTTGTCCGTCCGTGACGAGTGTTCCCTCGCGGAAATAGGGGGCGACCTCCCCCTCGAACGGTCGGGGTTTCATATCCGCCTCCCGTATCTGCGGCATTTCTTTACCGGGTTCTTCCTCCTCTGGATTGTCCGGCGTGTCGAACAGGCCGCCCGTTCTCGGCGTACCGGCGGCTTGTTTCCGTTTGCCTTTCGGGGCTTCCGTCGGGGGGCGTACCGCCTGCCGTTCCCGCTGTTCCGGGGTTTCCTGCTGCCGGGCGCTTTGTCGGCGCAATTCCGCCCTCCGTTCCGGGGTAAGCGACATCATCATCTCGTAAAAGCCGTTGATCGGCGGGTTGTCCTCCCAGTTCAGGGAGGCATACAAGTCTTCGGGATCACGCTCCGGTGGCGTCGTTTTCGGCATTTCGCTCTTCTGTTCCTCCGGAGAGGAGGCCGGGGCGAATAATGAGGGTTGTCGGGGCGTCTTCCGCTTTGCTCCCCGGCGGCTGTTCCTTTTCTTGGATATACCGAGTTCTGCCTGCCGCCGCTCCTCGGCGCTGAAGCCGAACAGATCGTAGAGCGTCAGCAACGGTTCCTGCTGCACATTTACCGGTTCGGCAGCTTGGGTGGCAGGTACGGGAGCCGCCGTTTCCACCGTGTCGAAAAGCGACCCGGCGAAGCCCTCCCGCGGTTTCGGTTCCGTTATTCCGCCCACGTGCTGCACGGGAGTATCTGCCATGCCGAAATCTTCGGGTTTCGGCGGGTGCTGCTCCCACAAGCGATTCTCCCGCTCCTTCGACCAGGCCCCGAAGTCGGCCAGATCCTCCCCGGTCGGTTCTCCGGCGGGTGTGGCAGCAGAATCCGGTAACACTTGTCCGGGTTTGTTTTCGATTCGGGTAATCTCCCCGGTTTCGGTATCGACATGGTAGCCCTGTGCCGCCATTTCGGCGACGACGCGGCGTTTTTCCTCCTCTTCCCGCTGCTGCTGAAGGTTACGGGCATCGGCGATAATCTCCTTGACGATTTCTCCGGCAAGGCGGGGCTCGTGTCTTTCGGCACGCTGGCGTTCCGCCTGACGGGGACGGGACAATTCCCGCTCCGGTGTACCGGGTGTCTGTTCCGGAGCATGTTCCAGGCAATAACTCTCGTTGAAATGCCGGTTGAAATCCTCCGAGAGCATACGCCGCATCTCCCGGTCGATGCCGTCCACGCCCTCCGCGTGGGTGAACTCCATCGCCGGTTTGCCGTAGGGGTCTTTGCCTACTTTGGCCTCGGTATGGATCACCCTGTCGAACGACTGGAAAAGGTTGTTTATCCGGATGCCGTTCGACAGCTTGCGGGATTCGATGAAATCCCGCTGCCGTTCGGACAGTTCCCCCGTGGCGGCTTTCTTTTGCAGGATAACCAGGTCGCTGCCGACCTCCGTCCCCGCGTGTTCTGTAAAGAGGTTGTTCGGCAGCCGGATGGCCGATACGGGCTCGCAGCGGTTCATCAGCCACTCGCGCACGGGGCGTCCCTGCTCGGCGTTCAATACTCCCTGCGAGGTGATGAATGCCACCAGGCCGCCCTCGCGTACCATATCGACGGACTTCATGAAAAAATAGTTGTGCAGCGCCCGTGTGCCTTGCCGCCGCACGGGGTCGGTATGGGTGGAGAAGAACGGGTCGAAGAGCGCCACGTCCCCGAAAGGGATGTTGCTCACGGCCACGTCGTAGTAACCGGCGTATTTGGGTTCGATGCGCTCGAATCCCTGTACCCGCACCCGTTTTTCGGGGTGCAGGTGCTTCAGGATCAACCCCGTGGCGGGGTCTTTCTCGAAGCAGGTGATCTCCGCATAGGGGGCGTGGAAATCCACGGCACTGACGAAAACCCCCGTTCCCGCACTGGGGTCAAGAATACGTTTGGGGACGATCCGCGTGTCCCATATCGCCTCCACGATGGCGTCTGCCACTTTCGGGGGCGTGTAAAAAGCCGTCAGGACGGAGTTCTTGATCCCGTCCATGTAGCGCTTGTATTCCCGTTCGTCGGGGGTGTTCGCCCTGATGACCTCGTGCAACTCGGCCACGAGCGTTGCCATGCCGTCCTTGTCCGGTTTCCCGGTGGGGTTTTCCAGCACTTCCTTGATGGCGCCGAAGCCGCTGTATGCGCCGAGTGTCCTTTCTTCTTCGGGAGTCGGCGCCCGCCGTTCCCTGTCGAGCGTGAAGGCCGTCTTCAGCGCGTCGATATTCTGGCGGAGGTGGGTTTTCTTATTGAATGCCATCTTCGAGAAGTATTTGGACGGTTCCCGTCAGTTCGGTATAGAACAGTTCGTAGTCGGGCGTGTCGGCGAAGTCGTCCGTGAGGTCGTACTTCTCCAGCACCCCGCGGCAGAGGGGCAGCAGGCGTAGAGCCGCCTGCCGGGCGGTATCCTCGGGAATCTCCGCCTCGAATTCCCTCCAGAGGATGTTTACCAGCGTGTTGTAGGGTGAAAAGTGCAGTCCGCGGCAGAGTTCCTCGCGGGCAATTTCTTCGGCCTCGATGTGGTTGCAGCCCGAACGGATCGCCTCGCTGTACGCTTGGGCGGCGCTGTCGGCCCGCTCGGCGATGAACTCACTTTCGGCGATGAGTTCCGGGTGGCTGTCCTTGAGGTAGGATAGTAACGAAAGTCCGTAATAGGACAATTCCCCCGTGGGGGTATGGTGTTGCTTGTCTGGCATGATAAGAATTTTTAGTGGTCGTTGATAATCGGGGAAGAGAAAGGCGCCCCGGGTTCCCACCCGAAGCGCCGACCACTGAAAAAATCCTTATCAAACAAGCGTATCTCGTTATGACAGGTCTTTTCCAGTGGCAAAGGTAACGATTATTTCCGTTTGTTCCTCTTTCCCTGCCTGGGAGTATCGCGCGGTTCGAAAACGAACGAGGTCTTGAACTGGTCATCGAGCGTGAGGGCCGCGTCGAACGTTCCGCCGCCGTTTTTGACGAATCCCCGGATCGTGCCGGTTTTGCCTTTGGTCAGCAGTTCCGCGAGCTGCTTGTCGGTCAGCTCCTTGCGGCCCACGGTTCTCCATACGGTCAGGCCGCAATCGGGATTCTGACACTTGGCGAGTTTGGGATAGAACACCACGGGCCTGCCGCAACGCGGGCAGGCTGTGTCACTCTCCGCGCCGTCGATTCTTGCTTCCAGCAGTTCTTTGGCGATTTGCGAGGTGAAGACCTCGATACCGCGATGGAACGTCGGGGCGTCCATCTCCCCGGTGGCGATCTTCGAGAGGGCCAGTTCCCAGCCGCCCGTCATGGCGACATCGGCGATCTTCTTGTCCCTGACCACGGCATACACGGCCAGTCCCTTGTCCGTGGGTACAAGCGACTTTTTCTCTCGCCTGACATACTCGCGGGCAAAGAGCGTTTCGATGATGGCGGCACGGGTGGCGGGCGTGCCGATGCCGGCATCTTCATCGCCTCGCGTTCGGCCTCGTCGGACAGTTCGCGTCCGGCGGTTTCCATCGCCGCCAGCAGGCTCGATTCCGTGTGAAGGGGGCGCGGCCGGGTCTGTTTCTGTTCCGTGCCGCATCCTTTGACGGGCAGCTCGTCGCCTTGCACGATGTCGGGAAGGAGGGTCATGTCCTCCTCTTTCTCTTCGACAGGTTCATTCAGGACGGCCCGCCAGCCCGTCTCGACCATGATACTGCCGCGGGCCGTGAAATCATGTCCCGCGCTTTGCAGGGTAAGGAAAGTGTTTTCTTTCACGCAGGCCCCGGAAAAGGTTTCGAGCATCCGCCCCGCGACCATCTCATAGACGATGCGGTGGTCGGCATCCAGTTCGGAGGGGAGGTTCTCGGTGGGAAGCAGCGCGTGGTGGTCGGCGATCTTTTCGTTGTCCACGCTTCGGCGGGAGAGAGATGCGGTATCCATCCTGCCCGCGTATTCCGCGAAACGGGGATAGCGTGTCATGTTCCCGATGAGTGCCGGAATCTCCTCGGCCACATCTTCCGATATATAGCGTGAGCCGGTACGGGGATAAGTGATGAACTTCTTCTCGTAAAGCGACTGGGCGATGTCGAGCGTTTTTTCTGCCGAAAAACCATACCGGCTGTTGGCCTCTTTTTGGAGTGTCGTCAGGTCGTACAAGAGAGGCGGCTGTTCCCTGGCCTCCTTGCGCTCCACGTTCACGACGCGTACCGTTCGGACGCCGATAACCTCGGCGCGGGCTGCTTCCGCCTTCTCCCTGCCGTCGAATTTCTCCGTGGAGAGGACGGTGAACTCCGTGCCCTCCTTTGCCGTGGAGAGCTTCAGCCGGAAATAGGTGGCGGGCTTGAACGCCTTGTTCTCCAGGTAACGGGAGCAGATGATCGCCAGCGTGGGGGTCTGCACCCGTCCGAGCGACCAGACGCCCCGCCCGGCAGCCACGGCAAGCGCTTGCGAGGCGTTGATACCGACGATCCAGTCGGCTTCGCTGCGGGCTTTGGCCGAGAGGTAAAGGTTGTCGTATTCGTTGCCGGGGCGGAGGTGTTGTAACCCCTCGCGGATGGCCCGGTCGGTCAGGCTGCTGATCCATAACCGCACGAAAGGGGTGCGGCATTCCAGGTAAGAGTAGATGTAGCGGAAGATCAGCTCCCCTTCACGCCCCGCGTCGGTCGCGACGATGATGCGCTCGGCCATGCCGAACAATTCCCGGAGAATACCGAGCTGCTTCACGACACCCGGGTCGGCCTTATACTCTTTACCCTCCCGAACCTGCCGGGGCAGGAGGATGAACGATGATGGCAGGATAGGCAGGTTTTCCCGGCGGAAACCCGCGATGCCGTACTGTTGGGGCATTGCCAGCCCGACCAGGTGGCCGAAGGCCCAGGTTACGGCGTAGCCGTTTCCCTCGATAAAACCGTCTTTACGGTTCGTGGCTCCCACGATGGCGGCGATCTCACGCGCCACCGAGGGCTTTTCTGCGATAATTACTTGCATGATGATTCGGATTTTTCAGTGGTTGTTTTCTTGTAGTTCTTCTTCTTTCTCTTTTTCCGGACGGGCGATCAGCCGGCGGTCGTAATAGACATGGTTGCCGTTCCCGTCGTAATACTGCCGTCCGTCGTCCGCCTCCTCCGGGGGGCTGCGTTTACCCGGCCGGAGGTACAAGGCGGCCAGCGCCGCGATCAGGAGCGGCATGGCTCCGGCCTGCATGTAGAACCATTTCATACGTTATACCTTGACACCTTTGGAGTTGCTCTTTTTGCTGCTGCGGTAATTTTTCTTCTGCGTCGGGGTGGCTTCCTGCTGTCCCTGCTTGAGCGGCTCTTTCACACCTTTGACCGCTTCGACGGTCTTGCCCTCGGAATTGACGGCGACCTGGGTACGGCTTTCAACGGCGGGTTTGACCTCCGCTCCCTGCCGTTTCGCACGGTCGGGATTCCAGCGGAAGAAGTCCATCTTGTTACGCTCGAAGTTGGGCTTGACCCAGGCGTTGAACGGCTCACCCTGCCCGTCCTTGACCATGCCCTTGATGTAGAAAGCCTTGACATCCGCCCGCTTGGAGGGATCATTCACCGCTTCCGTCCACTGGTCATAAGCCTCTTTGGGCACGGAGGCTTTGAGGATTGTCCGGTGAATCGTGAGCGTGGGCTGTCGTTCGGAGGCCGTAGTTTCCTGCCGTCCGTTTTTCTCGGCGGCCTTCTGGCGGTAAATCTCCTTGTTCTCCTGGGCGTAGCGGTTGCGATCCAAACCGTCGTAGGTAAAGGAATAGTTACGTTCGGCCGCGTCGATTTGGATATAGGCATCCCGCTTATAACCCGCGCGGGTGGTATATCCTTCGAGCAACACCTTGCCGCCGCCGTAGAAATCCATCTGCTTGCCTTCCGAGAGGTCGGCCTCCTTGATGCGGGCACGTTTTTCGAGTAACGAAACGGGCATGGGTTCCAGCGTGTTCGTCCATTTGTCTATCGACACGTAGCAGGGCGTGAGCTTGCCCGGCTCCAGCTCCAGGTCGATCACTTTCCCGGCATGACGGGTGTTCATCAGGTTCGTTTTCGCCTCCTCATCGAGCAGCACCCCGTGGAAGGGGGCGTCGAGGTCGGGCCGTTCCTGCCAGTAATGCGGCACGACGCGCAGCGAGCCGTCCGCCTGCTCTTCGAGCGACACGCGCCCTTTGGTGGAAACACGCATCCCGTTCTCCAGTTCGGGGTTCATCTCCACCAGCCCGTTGGATTTATGTCCGTAAGACATGGCTTTCAGGTGCGGCTCGATGTCCTCCATGCGGATACCTTTCTTCTCCATATCCGCCAGGTCTATCTTCGTGACGTCCAGCGGCTCGAACTGCCGCTGCTCCTGCGTCTGGAGCCGTTCGGAGGGGTCGATACGGTAATTTTCCAGAATCTCCGGGTCGAAGTCGATGCGGATAAGTTTGTTCAGGGCATTCTCCGTCATGACGAAGATACCCGTGTGGACGGGGTTCTGGGCCTGTTCCATGAACTTTTTGAAGAAGGCTTCGAGGGCTGAATCCTGCGTGTTCACGTTCAGCAGGCTCGCCACATTCTGATCCGTGGGGTCGGCGGTCTGGATATTGCCGTCCCGATCCACGCCGGTAACGGCTTGCAGTCGTCCGTCGTCGGCATTCTGAACGAGCATGACTTGTTTAGCGTCGTTCTTTACGTTTTCGTCCATAATTACGAGTGTTTTTAGTTAGCACCAATAGCGATGCGGGAACGAAAGTAAGGGGAACCGGCTGAACGTAAAAGAGTTGGAAAGGCTATGGAAGCATCGGGCACAGAAGTGGCCGCTTGTGGCGCAGGGCAGAGGAAATCGGAGAAACGGAGTGCCGGGA
Organism: Bacteroides sp. 1_1_14; assembly: GCF_000162515.1. Taxonomy (NCBI): domain Bacteria; kingdom Pseudomonadati; phylum Bacteroidota; class Bacteroidia; order Bacteroidales; family Bacteroidaceae; genus Bacteroides; species Bacteroides sp. 1_1_14. Next base: position 15,068 of record NZ_GG774720.1, read on the forward strand.
AGGACGGATTTGGCAGAGGGTATTTTCGTGGCTCCTCACCTTATTGTCAGGTAGTCGGGATCTATTGTTAAATGTCAATAAAGCGCATGGATAACCCGTGTTTTTTTATAAATTTGCGAAAACGGGTTTCAATATCCGACAAAACGTGAGGCATGGAAATATATACCCCAAAAACCAAGATCAAACTTTCTCCGGTGATAAGAAACGGGAGAGAATTTGTCGAAGTGACTTTCGGTAATGACAATGACATCCGCTTGTCGCTGTCGAAGGAAGAAAACGTACTGCTTGTCGGCGGCAGGGCTTATCTGCCGGCAGAAGATTTCGTGCTTGCCGAGTTCTTCGACCGCTATGTGAAAATGGCGTTTATAGACTATTCTGCCATCAAGGAAACCGCCCCCCGTAAAGAGGAAGACAAACGGCCGCCACTGCCGGAAGGCTATCTGGAAAAACTTCAGCAAGTGCGTTACAGTGACCATACCGTAAGGGTATATACCTCCTATTTCCGCGATTTCCAACAGCATTTCGAGGGGCGTAAGATTGAAACGGTTACCCCCGGCGAGATAAACGACTACCTGCTGTATCTCATCCACGAGAAAAACATATCCTCCTGCCAGCAAAACCAGCGTATCAACGCCATCAAGTTCTATTACGAGAAAGTTCTCGGTCAGGAACGGCGGTGTTACAAGGTGAACCGTGCCAAACGGGAGAAGACGCTGCCCGACGTGTTGAGCAAGGAGGAAATAAAGAAGATACTCGACGCGACGGTGACAGACCTGCGCTTCTTCTGCATGTTCTCCATACTCTATTCCGCAGGATTGCGCATCAGCGAACTGCTGGAACTGAAACCCGGCGACATCAACGAATCCCGCTCCCTGATACGGGTGCGGCAGGGTAAAGGAAAAAAAGACCGCTACACCCTGCTATCAAAACCGTTGATGAAAAAGCTGACGGAATATAACAGACTATACAAACCGAAAGTGTGGCTTTTTGAACACAGACCGGGCGAACCTTTCACCGAGAGTATCGTGTCGAAACGGCTGAAGGCAGCGGCCCGGGAAGCGGGAATCACGAAACGGATTTATCCGCACCTGCTGCGCCATTCGTTCGCCACCC
>NZ_GG774719.1:0-4566 GCF_000162515.1 Bacteroides sp. 1_1_14
ACCGCCATTTTCTTGGCTATACCTGCATATTTCTCTGCAACATCATATAAACCAAGCATATGCGCCATTTCGCTATATCCGGCTACACCCATGATCGCTTTTACTGAAAGATTGGCATTATGGGCCCAATGACCGGCGAAGTCATCCGTGCATAATTGGTTCTCCGGGTCCTGTCCATACTCTACGAGATAGTTTGTCCAAGTAGTTAAGAGATCCCAATATTTTTTTTACATAATCAGCATTCCCTTCGATTTTGCTAATAGCAGCAGCAAGAATTACCATGTTACCTCCTTCTTCAATTGGCATGTCACCCCCATACACTTGACCATTAGCAATAGGATAAGTCCCTAAATCGTGTGCTGGAAAAGGTTTGTTCCAACGACCGCTAGCACTATACTCAAAGATGCTAGTCATCATAGCTTTCTGTAATTCAGGGTTATAAACCAAAAATAGTGGTGCGGATGGATAAGTTAGGTCTACTGTATTTACACAACCATTACTGTTGTTTTCTTTAGAGAACCATAACAAGTTACCTTCTTTATCAGTAAAGAGTTTATGAGCAGAGATCACTTGGCGATAAGATGCCGAACAGATTTCTGCATATTTTTTGCCGCCTGCCTTTTCTGCATCGTCATAAATAAGTTCGTCAAAGGCGCGACAACGTTCCATAATAGCCTGATAGTTGTCTCTCAATTTTTCGAAAGCATCGAAGATAGTCACTTTGCCATCATGCTTCCAATAGCCCATACGCTTCTCGTACATATACTCAATAGAGTAAATGTCATCATAACCAAGCATCATGAATCCTTCTTTCCCGCTATTAGAGACAGAACCAAGATTGTGAACATATGCCATAGCCGGATTATCTTCCTCTTTACGAGTTGTCCATTTAGCCTTTGTAGTGGCTAATGTACCATTTTTCACGAATGATTCTTTCATTCCGTAATAGTCTCCCAAACTGACTGATTTACCTGATCCATTCGTACTAGCAAGATATGCATAACCCCAATCAGCACAAATCAAGTCACCTCTTCGGTCACATATTGGTTGATCGATTGAACCTGCTTCTACATAACTGATACCGTTCTTTGATAAGGTACGAGCAACAGTAGGCTGGTTACTTTCGTTAATAGCCAGTTCAGGAGTTGTCTCCATATAGAATTGTACATCATGAGTTTTTTTATCTAATGAACGTACACGATAAGAAACATAGTTTATAGGAGTTGACAATAAATCAAGATCATCAATCAATTGAGGAGCGGTAAACACGACATCAAGCTCTACAGGACCACAAGTGAAAGTATAGTAGGTGGAAGTAGCCAATACGTCTACAGATTTCTGAACAGCTTCATTTGCAAACTTAACAGCATTTTCCTTCTCACGAAACAATCCGAAATCGACATATGAACCACCTGTAGTATTGTGGCAATGGACAGCGATTACGTTCTTACCTTTACGAAGTTTCTTTTTTGCTTCTTCTGAAAGTTTCAGATATACATTATTCTTCCAGACAAGTCCTGTAGAAACAAGCTTTTCCCCATTTAGATACAACTCAAATACATCATCATGAGAATAGATCAGATAAATATCTTCAGCGATATTCGGTTCATTAAAATCGAAAGTGCGACGAATGTAGATATCGGTATTGTCTCCTTTCCATTCTGTGTGAATACGTTCCATATCACGACTACCAAACGCTGCTTTACCTTTCTTCCAATTGCTATCATCAAACTGAAATTCTTGCCATCCGTTTGATGGTTGGCTGTTAGTGTACGCTGCTTCCCAACGTTCTACATTAGTCATAGGAGCAATAGGTACCAGATTAATTTTATCTTTCCCCAAAAAACGATATACTTTTCCGTCAACACGCAGAGCACCCAATAAAGGTTTCTTCGCACTTGTCCAATGCTCTGTACTACCTTCCATTAATTTATCATAGGGTGACCAGATCGAAAAATAAGGATCTGAAACGATAATAGGCACCGACGGAGCACGTAGCGCTATATCTTTTGCAGGTTTTAATAAGTCAACGGTCTGGGCATTTGCCAACAAGCCGACTGAAAGAGCCATTATGGCTAGCAATTTCTTCATAAATATTTGCTTTAAATTAATCTTCAAATCCAAGGTTATCCATCCATCAATCTTATTTACCTCATAAAAAAACAAGCCCTAAGTATTCTTTTAAATCCACTTTTTACCTTAATACTATCTCACCTTTGAATAATTGCAATCTTTATACCCGTTTTCCTATACCTTTAATATATAATATCAGTACTGTCATATTTAGGATGAAATGTTATGGAGAAGCGGCTAACAAATCGTGTATTTCTAGCAAATATCGAGCTTTAACAAACTCTTTATTTTCCATAGTATCTCATCTTGATGACACAAAATAATGGAATTAATAGAAGAAACAAGGAAAATCTGTGTTCAAGAAAGGACAAAATCTATTCTTTTTTGGATTTCAAACGTTCTTTTAACATACGGAATAGGGGCTCTGACGTTGTTTGAGCAGTATTTATCCTTTTTTGAGCAGATTTTATCCTTACCAACCCAAAATGAAGGTCTATTAATTGATGACTTCTAACTTTAACAAAAGAGATATTGGTCATTTCAGATAGCTTTCGTAAATTTGCAACACGAATGCAATACTGATTATACCATCGCAAAATATATACCATATATTAAGCCCAAGTACGTTACCCAAGAGGGAACTACTGTCCTTTATGTTCGATATAATTACAATCGGAACAAGCGCACGCTTATCTCTACCGGATACAATATCAAACCGGAACATTGGGATGCAAAAAGGAAATGGATTAAGCGTGCATGTCCCCATTATGAAGAAATTGACGCCTGCTTGATTAAGATAACATCTAAGCTCGGTGATATTCTCACCTATGCTAAAGTAAACGGCATAGATCCGACAGTTGATTTTGTCTTGCTTGAATTAGAAAAGAACAGGGAATATGATCTGCGTCCTAATCGGGTAGATATGTTTGATGCATTAGAACGGTATATAGTGGAAAAAGCACCATCCGTCTCTGCAGATCAAATAAAAGACTATCGAACACTCCGCAAGCATCTGACCGCCTTTAAAGAATACTCATCACAACCTGTAACATTCCGCAACTTGAATCTGACATTTTACAACGAGTTTATGGATTATCTATTTCATAAAGTAGTAAAACCAAACGGAACTGTAGGGCTGCTCACCAATTCTGCAGGAAAAATCATACGTTTGTTGAAAGGCTTTGTTAATTATCAAATAGTAAAAGGAATTATTCCACCGATTGACCTAAAGAACTTCAAAGTTGTAGAAGAGGAAACTGATGCTATTTATCTAAATGAAAAGGAGCTGGCTGCAATATACGAACTTGATTTATCAGATGATAAACAATTGGAAGAGATACGGGATGTATTCATTACCGGGTGTTTCACAGGATTACGATACAGTGACCTTTCAACTTTAAGTCCTGAGCATATTGATTTGGATAATGAGAATATAAATCTCAAACAGCGGAAGGTACACAAGGCTGTAGTGATTCCCATGATTGATTATGTGCCTGAAATTCTTAAAAAGTATAATTATGATTTGCCTAAAATCCCACGATACATGTTTAATGAGAGAGTCAAAGAGTTGGGGCGGAAGATAAAATTGAGCCAGAAGATTGAAGTTGTCCGCAGGAAAGGTAAAGAGCGAGAAAAGAGAATATATGAGAAATGGGAAATGATCTCTTCCCACACCTGTCGGCGATCGTTTTGTACAAACATGTATCTATCTGGTTTTCCTGCAGCAGAACTAATGCGTATATCCGGACATAAAAGTCCATCTGCGTTTATGCGATATATTAAAGTGGATAATCAGCAGGCTGCTAAAAGACTAAAAGAGTTGCGTGCCAAATTAGCCAGATGAATTCCTTAGGGAGATAAAACTATAACCATTTTTAGAATAAGACAACAGGCGTTAGTTTCCTCGGAGGAAACGCCAGTTCCCTTTAAAAGGAACAGTCGTTTCCATTAAAAGGAACGTCCGTTCCCTCACCGGGAAACGACAGTTTCCATTCCAAGAAATGACAGGTAACTATAAGTTACTGATATCTAACCACATAAAGTACTATCGGTAATATTATAGAGTTTATGTTCATGTCCAAACAGATATGCTTCATTCTTACATCGTTAGAGCATTTAGACAGATGAAAATAAAGTTTTTAAATAAATCTATAAGGAACTGCTATTCTAATATATAAGACAAGTATCTCATACTTCCTATAATTCTTTTCTTTCTGTAACTTATTTATTCATGTATAATACATAGAATTACAATACAAACGCAATACAATTCAATCATAATCCATTAATTAATAGGATGTTAATGTGTTTGCGGGTCGTTTGGACAGGACCCGGAGAACCAATTATGCACGGATGACTTCGCCGGTCATTGGGCCCATAATGCCAATCTTTCAGTAAAAGCGATCATGGGTGTAGCCGGATATAGCGAAATGGCGCATATGCTTGGTTTATATGATGTTGCAGAGAAATATGCAGGTATAGCCAAGAAATGGC
>NZ_GG774719.1:4618-17678 GCF_000162515.1 Bacteroides sp. 1_1_14
ATAATTCTTTTCTTTCTGTAACTTATTTATTCATGTATAATACATAGAATTACAATACAAACGCAATACAATTCAATCATAATCCATTAATTAATAGGATGTTAATGTGTTTGCGGGTCGTTTGGACAGGACCCGGAGAACCAATTATGCACGGATGACTTCGCCGGTCATTGGGCCCATAATGCCAATCTTTCAGTAAAAGCGATCATGGGTGTAGCCGGATATAGCGAAATGGCGCATATGCTTGGTTTATATGATGTTGCAGAGAAATATGCAGGTATAGCCAAGAAAATGGCGGTGAAATGGGAAGAAATGGCAAATGAAGGTGATCATTACCGTCTGGCATTCGACCGTGAGAATACCTGGAGTCAGAAATATAATATGATTTGGGACAAGATGTGGAATCTGAATTTGTTCCCCAATAATGTAATCGACAAGGAAGTAAGTTACTATTTGACAAAACAGAATCCTTACGGATTGCCATTGGACTCCCGCAAAGAGTATACAAAGTCTGACTGGATTATGTGGACAGCTGCTATGTCTTCAGATTTAGAAACTTTCAAGAAATTCATAGATCCACTCTATAAATATATCAATGAAACTACTTCACGGGTACCTATCAGTGATTGGCATCACACAGACAGTGGTGAATGGGTTGGGTTTAAAGCGCGTTCGGTTATTGGAGGATACTGGATGAAAGTACTAATGGATAAACAATCGGAACAATATTAATTATTTAATATCTATATTTTATGTATAAAAACACATTAAAGAAAAAAGGGCATTGGGGACTTTTGTTAGTTCTGATGTCACTAATCCTTTGCTTTAGTTGCAAAGATGATGATGGAGCGACAGAATATGACCCGTCAAAACCTGTGAATTATGAGCGCTTTTCTCCTGAAAAAGGAGGTTCGACTACTCAGTTAGTTATAACAGGATCCAACTTTGGGAATGACACAACTTTAGTAAAAGTAAAGATTGGTAATCGTATGGCAAAAGTAGTAGGTGTATCACCTACAAAGATTTATGCAGTAGTAAGAGCTCGATCTGTTGATGAAAGTGGTGAAACTCCGATTAGCGTAACAATCGGCGAGAATGAGCCCTATACTTTTGAACAGAAATTTAACTATGAATTGACTCAAATGGTATCAACGTTAGCCGGATCGGGTGCTGAAGGTCAAGAAGACTCGGATGCTCCTACAAAAGCAACTTTTAAAGATGTAGCCTATTTGTTGATTGATAATGATGGAACAATTTATATACTGGAAGAGAACAACTCCCTGCGCAAATTAGAGGCAAGCGGTAAAGTCTCTACAGTATTTGCCAGTACCGGATATCGTAAACGCGCTATCGACTTTTCTATAACCGGAGACACAATGCTTATGGCCCGAGATGATAATATGGAAAACCCGGCTGTTCATTATATGCTTCGTGATGATGCGTTTGGTCGTCCACGGACATATATGAGAGGCGTAACAGACCAATGTAATACTGTCTCTGTCAACCCCATAGACGGATATGTATTTTGGAATAAGTTTGGTGATGGCACTATGTATTACTGCCCGCCTAGCAATCCGAACGCCTATAAGAAAGTGAATGGGATACACTCTGATAATAGTTTTGAGACGTATAGTTGCTGGAGTAAAGACGGCAGAACATTCGCCCGTATTATCCGCAATAAACACATTATCTACAAGCGTACATATGATCCTGTAAAACATGAGTTTGTAGGGGATGAAACTCTTTGGGCAGGAAAATATGAGAAAGCAGAATTTGCCAATGGTATAGGTGAAGAAGCACGATTTAACCAGCCTTGTCAAGGTGTATTTGATGAAGATGGCAATCTCTATGTATCCGACCGTGACAACAACTGCATTCGCAAAATTACGCCAGATGGTAATGTTACCATTTATGCTGGAAACCGTTCTGAAGGTTTGGTCAATGGATTACCTTTAAAATCGTCTTTCAGACGTCCGGAAGGCTTAACCCGTTCGAAAGACGGGGTCATTTATGTAGCTGACCACGACAATCATGTTATCCGCAAAATCGTAGTTGAATAATGAAAAACAGCATACAATTATGAATCATATAAAAAGAATAATATTCTCTACTCTGTTGTTAATGATAGGCTTCACAGTCTCATTTGCTCAACAAGTAACCCAACAACAGAAAACTGTAACCGGAACGATCAAGGATGCGACTGGTGAAGCGTTGATTGGCGCATCTGTTATCGTCAAGAATCAACCGGGACTAGGTACAATTAGTGATGTGGATGGACATTTCTCTATCAAAGCAAATAATTATGACGTTCTTGTGATCTCCTATGTAGGATTTGAAGATAAAGAAATTCCTATTCAGGGAAAAACCAAGCTGGACAACATCGTATTGAAAGAAGAATCCAACAAGATAGATGAAGTCGTTATTGTCGGTGGTAACAAAGTACAGCGTAAGATAACCCAGACTGGTGCTATCACCACGATCTCACCTGAACGCCTGAAAGGTATTGCCTCCGGTAACATGACTAATGCACTGGCAGGAAATGTTCCGGGTATTATTGCACAGCAGACTTCCGGTGAACCAGGCAACAATATGTCTGAGTTCTGGATTCGCGGAATCAGTACCTTTGGAGCTAATGCTTCCGCTTTAGTACTTGTGGATGGTATCGAACGTAATTTCAATGAATTGAACGTTGAAGATATTGAATCATTCTCGGTGTTGAAAGATGCTTCTGCTACCGCTATTTATGGTCAACGTGGTGCAAATGGTGTTGTATTGGTCAATACCAAACGCGGTAAAGCCGGTAAGGTCAGAATTGATTTTAAAGGTGAGTATGGTGTGTTGGCCCATACAAAAATGCCAAGTTATGTAGACGGTGTGACGTATGCACAATTAATGAATGAAGCCAAGATGTCCCGTTTTCAAGATCCGACATATTCTGATGAGGAGATCGATATCCTGCGCTACGGACTAGACCCGGATCTCTATCCAAATGTAAACTGGAGAGATTATGTAATGCATAAAACTTCCCCAAGCTATAAGGCAACGCTGAATATCAGTGGTGGTGGCAGCACGGCACGCTATTACATTTCAGGAAGCTACTACGATGAACAAGGAGTATATAAAACACGTGACTACAACTCTTACAATACCAACGTAAATTATAAGCGCTACAACTATCGTGCCAATGTGGATGTAAACATCACCAAGTCAACAGTTGTAGAATTGGGTATCGGCGGATGGCTGGCAATGCACAATTCTCCGACAACAGACAGCGATAAAATTTGGAAATCATTATCTGCACTGGTACCTCTGCGTGTACCAATCGTATACTCTAACGGTTTAGTACCGACTTACGGAACAGGTGATTTCTTAAATCCCGATGCTGTAATTAACCGGGTAGGATACAAAGAGCGTTCGGAAAGCAAGATGGAAACTAATGTGTCTTTGAAACAAGATTTGAATTTCATCACTAAAGGACTTACTTTTACCGGTCGGTTTGCTTTTGATACATATGCCGATCAGAACTTATACCGCACGAAATCTCCTAATTTGTTCCATGCAGAACCTCAACGTGACAGCAATGGTGACCTTGTCATGAGAAATGTATCTTCTGCAAAACCACTCGCACAAACTTCTGACAACAACGGAACCAGACGTTTCTATACAGAGGCTTCTTTGAATTACGAACGTATGTTTAAAGAAAACCACCGTATCACGGGGATGCTGCTTTACTATCAGGAAGAAGTATCATATACTAATAATGTGGGCGAAGATATCAAAAAAGGTATTCCTAAACGGCATATGGCACTCTCCGGTCGCTTGACTTATGGCTATCAAGACCGTTATTTAATTGAAGGAAACTTTGGTTATACTGGTTCTGAGAACTTCCAGAAAGATCATCGCTTTGGATGGTTCCCGGCAGTTTCTTTAGGATGGGTGGTATCTGAAGAACCTTTCATTAAGAAACATTGGGCTTCCTGGATGGATATGTTTAAAATCAGAGCTTCTTACGGTATTGTAGGTAACGACCAGATTGGTAAAGACGATGAAGCCAGATTCCCTTTCATTACTTCTATCGGAACAGTAAACGGTTTCGCTTTTGGTGAGTCAGGTTCCAATTTTATTGGTGGCTATGGCATCTCTGTATTGGGAGCCAATCGCCTGACTTGGGAAAAGGCAATCAAATATGACATCGGTATTGACTTAAGTCTATGGAACGGACTTTTCACGCTGACTGCCGATATTTATAAAGACCGACGGGAAGACATCTTCCTGCAACGTGGCAACATCCCATATACAGTAGGTGTGGAACAGATGAAGCCGTGGGCAAATATTGGTGTCATGGAGTCGAAAGGTGTGGATGGCAATTTTGCCGTATATAAGAAAGTTGGAGATGTAGACGTAACACTTCGTGCAAATATGACATATGCTATCAACGAAGTGATCGACCATGATGAAGCAGCCAATGTTTTACCTTACAAAATGACAAAAGGCTATCGTCATAACCAATGCCGTGGTCTGATTGCCGAAGGACTTTTCGCTAATCAGGAAGAAATAGATAATAGCCCTAAACAAACATTTGGCACTGTATTGCCCGGAGATATTAAATATAGAGATGTGAACGGTGATGGTATTATTGATGAAAATGACGAAGTGCCATTGGGATATACCAATACCCCTAACCTCACATATGGTTTTGGCGGAAGTGCTGTTTGGAGAGATTGGGATATTAACATCTTGTTCCAGGGTTCGGGTAAAAGTTCCTTCTTCCTGTCAGGATACTCTCGTCCATTCTCCGGTGGTGAAAGTGGTAATGTCTTGACATATGTTGCTGACCAGGAAAATCGCTGGACTTCACACGAAATATCCGGTACATACGACACGGAAAGAACCGATGCCCTGTTCCCTCGTTTGACATATGGTAAAAATGAGAATAATGACAGAAACTCTACTCACTGGTTACGTGATTCCCGCTATTTGCGTTTGAAGACCTTAGAAGTAGGCTATACACTGCCTAAAACGTTATCACGCAAATGGTTTATTGAGAAGGCACGTTTCTATTTCCTTGGAAATAACCTGTTGGTGTTCAGTCCGTTTAAATGGTGGGATCCGGAGAATGGAAGTGGTGACGGTGTAAATTATCCGATCACAAAAACATTCACCGTAGGTGTACAACTTTCTTTCTGATACATTTTAATAATGAAAAATATGAAGAAAATAATATATTCAGCAATTCTCGGTTTCGGACTATCACTGGCTTCTTGCGCCGACTATCTGGACACCGACAAATATTTCAATGACACATTGACTTTTGACTCATTGTGGGTCAACAAAAACTACACGGAAGGATGGCTAGCCAATACTTACCTTTCCGTATGGGGTAGTAACAGCAGAAAAGACGTCCGGAAAATGGATTGCGGACCTCTGTTTTGGGCAGATGATTTAATCTTCGGCGACTGGTTGTCACGCGACTATAAGAATCAGATCTTTCAGAACGGAGAATACACGGCACGCAACCAGCATGCCAACGACCCTTGGGGAGTTTATTATCAAGGTATCCGTACCGCTTCCCTATTTATAATGAACGTCGACAAATGTCTGGAAATGTCCCAAAGCGAACGGGATGACGCTAAAGCACAGGCTCGTTTTGTCCGGGCATATATATACTATAAGTTAATCGAACGTTATGGTCCTGTACCCATTATGCCGGAAGAAGGTCTGGATGTAGAAAAACCATATGACGAACTGGGTACACCACGTAATACAATGGACGAATGCGTCGACTTCCTGTGCAATGAACTGTCTCAGGCTGCCGCCTCACTGCCCGAAACACGTAATAAGAGCAATCTGATTCGTGCTACAAAAGGTCTGGCACTGTCTATCCGTGCTAAAATCTTAATTTTAGCTGCCAGCCCGTTGTTTAACAGTGAAGATACCCCTATTTATAATCTAAAGAATGACAAAGGGGAACTATTGATTACTCCGGGGTACTCTGAAGAGAAATGGGCGAAAGCTGCCGCAGCGGCCAAAGAGGTTATTGACCTGGGAGTTTATGAGCTCTTTACCGTGAAGAAAACAGCTTCAACGATTGAACCTCCTCAGCGCATGGGCTATTCGGATGCGAATTTCCCTCAGGGATGGGCCGATATTGATCCTTATCAGTCATATACACAGTTGTTTGACGGAAATAAAAGACTGGGACAGATCAGTGAGATGATTTGGGCGAACGACAATAATAATAATATTTATGAATTGATAGAACACAGTCTTCCCCGTTATGTGAAAGCCTGGAACTGTATCGCTGTCACTCAAAAACAAGTAGATGCTTATCAGATGTGTGATGGCCGGGATATTACAAACTCATCGTCAGAATACCCTTATCGGACAGAAGGTTTTTACGATGCAAGTAACCCCAACCAGATCAAATGTGACTATGTGCAGGATGATGTTTCTATGCGTTATGTACACCGTGAACCTCGCTTCTATGCTTCTATCGGTTACAACGGAACCGTATGGGGATGTACCAGTGCTACTGAAGGAGGAACGACCTATCACAACTACCGTGCCCAATACTACAAAGGTAAACCGGACGGAAAGAACCTCTCGGAGATAGAGTTCCACCCGTTGACCGGCTATACGCTTCGCAAGTATTATTATGAAGAAGATGCAGTGAAACTACAAGGTGCAAAAGTCTGCGATAAATACGAACCAATTGTGCGTTATGCTGAAGTTCTGTTATGGTATGCTGAAGCTATGAATCATCTGACGGTAAATGAATATGATATAGCAGATTATACGGGAACGAAGACAGTGCACGTAAGTCGCAACATCGAAGAGATGCACAACTGCATTCGCCCTATCCGTGTACGTGTAGGATTGCCTGACTTTGACGATCAGATATATAAAGATGAGAAAGCTTTCGATACAGCCTTGAAACACGAACGTCAGGTAGAATTCTTTGGAGAGGCTAAACGTTACTATGACTTGAACCGGTGGTTGGATGCTATGGTAGAACAGAATATGCCTATTCGGGGATGTAACATGGATATGAGTGACGCTGAAGGACAAAAACAACGTTTTTACACTCCTGTGATTATTTCTTCTATGCCGAAATCATTCGTAGAGAGACAGTACTTATGGCCATTGCCGGGAGCAGAACTAGACAGAAATGTTCATCTGACTCAGAATCCAGGTTGGTAATCATTGTAGATTTAATTTAGAGAAATATGAAGAAGATATTTATATATGCCGCCGTATTGTTTGGAATATGCTCTTTCACTTCATGTGATAACAACATAGCCGACGAACAGTTTACCAAAATGGTCTTACTGACCAAAAATGGGGTACAAGACTATAACATTGAGTTCACCGGTGAGGGACAGGTCGAATTGAAGTTACCCATTTCTATTAACGGAACTTCAAAAAATGACAGAGACGTAACTGTACGCCTTATAGAAGATGCAGATACGTTGAAAGATTACAATTTTGAACGTTTCCGTAATCGTACAGCTCTATATTATGTACTTCCATCGGAAAAAATGTATTCTTTTCCGGCAGGACCAGAGATAACGATAAAAAGTGGAAGTGATTACGCTGTTTTCCCGCTAACTCTCAATCTGAAGGAATTTGATTTGTATAGCAACTATATTTTACCGCTGCAGATAGAGAACGTCTCCACCTACCAAATGGCCTGGAGTAAATATACAAAGTTATTGATGAGATTGAATGTCAGCAATTTCTTCTCAGGCAATTACAATGTAGACGGCAGAGTATGGGAAGAGAGCTATCCGGATCAGAAATTACCTATTTCTTCTACAGTTTTGCGTGCCTTGACTGCCGATCAGTGTTACCTTTATGCGGGTAACGTGACAGATAGTGATGAGGACCGGGCAGGATATTCGTTGACAGTCAAAGTCGATAAAAACAGTTATGAAGACTCGGTTAATGATGAAACTGGCGCAGAAATCCGTAAATACACAGTTGTTACGATCGGCTCTAAAAATGCGGACAAAAACATTAAAGATGAAAGCAACGGTAAAAGCTGGGTTGAAATCTCAAGAACTGCCGACCCTGTTAACAACAATCTGGAGAATGTAGTAACTAAGGTGTATCTTCATTATTCATACATGAATTTGCGTGATGCCGAATACCCTGTCAAGATGATTTTTGAAGGAACACTTACACGCTCAGAAAGTATTGATATCAGAACAGAAGAAGAAGCTACTTCTCATTGATAGGAAGCAACACAAAAAAGGAAGCTGTCTCTTTCTCAGAGGCAGCTTTCTTTATACTTGTGCCACGCCTTTGGCACAACTGTGCCAGTTCGTTGGCACAGCTATGCCAAGCGCTTGGCACAGTCGTGCCAAAGGTGTGGCACGAACATGGCACTATATTCTCTACCCTTAGGGTCACCTGTACTTACTATTCTGATCACATTAAATAAGAATACAATCATGTATACCAAACAATTCTTAGTCTGTTTCTTAGGGATAATCTTAATATGTACGGCACATTCACGGGCAGGAGTACCACCCGCCGAAGATACATTTAATCATTATCTGGACCAGGCACTCTCTTTTGCCAAAGCTTATCCACGAGAGAAAGCGTATCTGCACTTTGATAATACAAGCTATTATGTGGGTGACACAATTTGGTTCAAAGCTTATGTCACATTGTCCGAAGGGCTCCTGCCTACGCCTATCAGCCGCCCGCTGTATGTCGAATTAGCAGACCAGACAGGACATATCGTTGAAAAACAAATCATTAAAATCACTGACGGCGAAGGGCACGGACAATTCATTCTTCCTGCTTCTTCCATCCTATCCGGCTATTATGAAATACGTGCATTTACCCGCTGGATGCTGGGATTTGATGAGCAGACATATTTCTCGCGAACTTTTCCTGTCTACCTCGCCTCAAAGGGAGAAAAACCGGAACGCAGCATTACCACTTATCAGCTGAACCCATCGATGCAGCAACGTCCGGAAAAGAAAGAGAAATTCACCCTTCGCTTTTTTCCGGAAGGAGGACAACTGGTAAAAGCCGTACCTACTCAGGTTGCCTTTAAAGCAGAAAGCAGTACGGAGGCGAACGTAAAAATGGAGGGTACCATTTGCAATGCCAACGGAAATAAAATTGGCACGCTGCAAACTTTGCACGATGGAATGGGCCGTTTTGAATATACACCCGATGAGAAATCGGCCATAGCCAAAGTGACTTACAAAGGAAAACAATATCAATTCAAGCTACCCGAAGCACTTCCGGCAGGCTATGTTCTGAACGTTACCAACAAACCGGGAGGACTAGCCATACAAGTATTCTGCAATAATGAGACCCCGCGCGACACACTTGCCGTATTTATGAGCCATCAAGGGCAGCCTTTTGCCTATCAGCTGATAAGTTGCACAGCAGAAGCACCCGGCACATTCCTGATACGAACGAAAGACATACCAGCAGGGGTATTGCAAATCAGTTTGATAAACCGAGAGGGAGCAACTCTCTGTACCCGATTCAGCTTTGTTACTCCCAAGTCTCAACTGCGGATTACCACTGCCGGATTGAAACCCGTCTACACGCCCTATGCACCGATTCAGTGCCAACTTCGCGTTACTGACGCGGCAGGACGGCCGATAGAAACGAATCTTTCCGTTTCTATTCGCGATGCGGTGCGTTCTGACTATCTGGAGTATGACAATAATATCTATACGGATTTATTGCTAACTTCCGATTTAAAGGGATATATTCATCAACCGGGTTATTATTTTGCAGGTATTTCTCTCCAGAAGCAGGCTGAACTGGATATACTGCTCATGGTTCATGGCTGGCGCAAATATGATATGAGCCAACTGATCGGTACTAAGTCTTTCTCACCACTTCAAACTCCTGAAACAAAGCTGATTCTTCATGGTCAGGTAAAATCTCTTGTACAGAAGAATGAGTTGAAGGATATTGCTGTCAGTGTAATGGCAAAAACAGACTCTGTGATTATTGCCGGAAGCACAGTGACGAACGGGAAAGGCCATTTCGAAATACCGGTAGAAGATTTTGAAAATACAATGGAAGCTATTTTTCAAACAAAGAGAGAAGGGAAAGACAGGAAGAAAATGGCTTCAATTCTGATTGACCGTAATTTTAGTCCCAACCTCCGTTCTTATGAATATACCGAATGGAATCCGCAATGGAAAGATGTCAGCAAATGGCTACAGAACACCCAACAGACCGACTCGCTCTATTTGGACTCTATCCGGCAAGTAGATAACCTTCATCTGCTAAATACGGTTGAGGTAGTAGCGAAACGAAGGAAGAATGCCACTATGGAGACTCATATCTACCAGCAAAGTCTGGATACTTACTATGATATCCGCCAGTCTGTAGACCGGCTACGGGACGAAGGAAAGGAAATCTATACCTTACCGGAGTTGTTTGAAAAGCTAACTCCTTTCTTCCGATGGAACAAGCAGGACGACACATACAGCTACAAGCAGAAACCCATCTGTTTTTTTCTGGGAGGCCGTATGTTGACGTCTATCGAGGCAACATCCATAATGACCGAAGTAGATGGGCTGCAATCCATTTATATCTGTGAAGGGGCAAATGCATTCAGTGCCGGGGCGTTTAAAGACGCTCAAGTTTCATCTCTGGAAAATGGACCGCGCGACTTCGATCACGAAGAGAGAGTGAACGTGACCGAACTCAGTAAGTATGCAGTATTTTATCTTACAGCATTGCCCTTGCGGGATATTGCCAACAAGCAGCAACAGGCTGCACGGGGTACCCGCCAGACGATCATTCAGGGATATAACCGCCCGTTGGAGTTTTACTCTCCTATTTATAAGGATACCGATGCATTCCCCCCAGTCCAACCAGATCAAAGACGGACTCTTTACTGGAATCCTTCTGTCCGGACAGACAGTGAGGGGAAAGCAACCATCGAATGTTATAACAGTAATTACTCCGCTCCATTAATTATTAGTGCAGAAACAATCAGCAATGGAGTCACCGGTACGCTGACTTATTCTACTTTGGAACATCAGTAGCCGGTTGAGTCCGTCATTGCGGTTAAAAGTATCTTTAGTACTACAACAATGTCTGAACTCTTGGGCAATCAAGAATTAAGGAATTACGAGCAAAGAGGCTTCATGACATTAATCATGAAGCCTCTTTATTATATTTACATATCTTTCAATCCCAAAACTTGTGTCTCAATATCATATTTAGACATTTCTTTTTGTTTTAAATGTTCCACTTTCTCCATGAAAACAGTATGGCTATAGTTGTTCTCAGGAACTCGTTTAACTTCAGCAATAAGAGCTTTCTTACCACTGGATTTAAGAGCAACAATATCTATTTCATAAGAATTTATTCGTTGTTTGCCAATAGAACTTTTTGTTTCCCACCAAGAGCCTATTTCCTTGAAACCTCCGGTCTCTGCCAATTTCTGTTTGAAGTATTTCTCTAACACCCTACCCGAATAGGTCGGATAATCAGCTTTTGCTAATTGTCTCAGATCATCAAAATTTTGTAATTCAATATAAGAGCGATTCTGCTCAATATATTTAAACCAGAAATTCAAGAAATTATCACCAATAACATATCGTACATTTTTCTTAGTTCCGGGTTTTGCAAAAATAGGACGCTCCCGGGTTATTAAATTGTATACATTCTCCAGTTTGCTTAAATAACCTCCGATAGCTGTACCGCCCAATGCCGATTCTATCTCGCCTTGCGTATAATGCCCGTTGGCGATTTCTGACAAAATGGAAAAATAGGTACCATAGTTTTTTCCAAACTCAGTTATCAACAAATTACGTCCTTCATCTATAAACAAGGAGTTTTCCGAAAAGACAAAGTCATACATCTTATCTATAGTAAGCGCTTGGTTATCACAAAACAACTCTACATATTTAGGGATTCCTCCTGTCAATGTGTATAAAGCTAATAAGTCATCATTACTATATCCGGAAGCGAGATCCTCCATTATTTGTTTCAGGACACCGATCTTAAAAGCACGCAGACATAAAATATTGTCAGCACGCCCAAATAGGGGTTCATTATGATCTGTGAATATTTTCTGCATTAAGGAGTACACAGAGCCGCTGATGACTAAGTTTATTTTAGTTTCTTGTTTATACTCATCCCAAAGATTCTGCATATCACTAAAAACATCAGGTCGGATATTATAAAACTCTTGAAATTCATCTATGACGATATTAAAAGCACGTGTTTTACCAACTTCAAAAAGATATTGCATCAGATTGGTAAAAGTAGGTATCCCTTCAGGAACGAATATTGATAGAGTTTCACGTGCTATCTTTACAAAATCAGTAACTAATATGCTTTCAGCTTTTCTTCCAATGAATAAATAAACTGTAGGCGTTCCTTTCAAAGCCTCTTTTATGAGACTGGTTTTACCAATGCGTCTACGTCCTGTGACCACAATCATTCTGGAATTTTGAGTAAATGCAAGCTCTTGCACACGTTTCAATTCCGCAACTTCTTTTTCTCTATTATAGAATTTCATAATGATGATTTGTTTTCTCAACGGCCATTGACTCAACCGCTGTTGCGAAAATACAAAATAAATTGAGAACAATCAATTTTAGCATGCAAATTATGAATGTTTCATCCTATATTATAATTCTTTAAGTAATGCAGATTAAGTTCCCAATTCCGTTATAACATATCTTTCTATATGTCCAAACTTATTTATAACATAGGGGTATATGAAACGGGCTAGAGGAGATAATGTAAATTTGTTGACATAGCACTATTGATAAATAGCATAAAGATTGAGTTAGGACAACACAAATACAATACGTTTCCGGATTAAAGCATTGATAATATGTCGTTTACAAACTAGTTATACGGTTTGGACAGGACCCGGAGAACCAATTATGCACGGATGACTTCGCCGGTCATTGGGCCCATAATGCCAATCTTTCGGTTAAAGCGATCATGGGTGTAGCCGGATATAGCGAAATGGCGCATATGCTTGGTTTATATGATGTTGCAGAGAAATATGCAGGTATAGCCAAGAAAATGGCGGTGAAATGGGAAGAAA
>NZ_GG774718.1:0-23921 GCF_000162515.1 Bacteroides sp. 1_1_14
ATGATTGAAATGGATAGAAACAGGGTATCATTCGTTAAAGAAAAGGGTAGTTATAATGCTGATAAATAATTGATTATCACGTTTATATATGGATACAATAACATATATGACGATTAGGTTTATATTTCTCATTATTATAATAATCAACACTTTATATAAAGAATTAGTTCTGCAAAGACTTTGCAGATTTCGTATATTGGTATGCAAACACAAGAAGTGGCAATCAAGCCAATGGTGAAAGTTACACTGAAATCAGATGCACAAAATCTTGATGAGGTTATTGTTGTGGCTTATGGTACTGCGAAGAAGTCTTCATTCACAGGATCAGCTGCTGTCATTAAGGCAGATAAAATCGTTTCCGGTTCCAAAGAATCTTTTGACAAGGCATTGTCCGGTAAAATGGCAGGTGTGCGCACAGCCTCAGCAACTGGTGACCCAGGATCTATGGCCGAAATCAACATTCGCGGTGTCGGTTCTATCAGTGCTTCTAAAAGCCCGTTGTATGTTATTGACGGTGTCGTAACAAAGGCTGATGACGACATGAACTACTACGGTAAGACTCAAAGCGTATTGAGTACACTGAATCCTGAAGACATTGAGAGCATGACTGTTCTGAAAGATGCCGCTGCTGCTTCATTGTACGGTTCACGTGCCGCAAACGGTGTTATCATCATTACCACAAAGAAAGGTAAAGAAGGAAAAACGAATGTCAGCTATTCAGGTGAAGTAGGCTGGAACAAGATGGCTGTAAATGCTTTCAATATGATGGGATCAGCCGACTTGATTGACTACACTCGAGAATCATTAGCCAACTGTCTGGTTACTTACGGAATAACAGATAGCAAACAAGCAGCATTGAACAACATCGATAACGGAGGTGATATGTTCATTCCTCTGCTCGACTCACCGGCTACTGTTGCTGACTTTATCCATGACCCATCCGGTAAAGTAAATACGAACTGGAAGAAAGAAATCTATCGTACTGCTTTCACTCAAGATCACCAGGTATCTATCAACGGCGGTTCGTCAAAGACTCAGTTCTATGCCGGAGTTGGCTACAATAAGAGCGAGGGTATCGTTCTTGGTAGTGACTTCGAACGTATCTCCGGTCGTCTGAACGTTAATCACAAAGTAAATAACTGGCTGAACGTAGCTCTCAAGCAAATGATAGCCGCTACATCGCAAGATGGTTTCCGCGATCAGGGAGACCAGGCTCAAGGAATGGGTACTTCTTCTCCGATAGGTATTTTATTCGCAATGGACCCGACTGCTCCGGTAAAGAATGAAGATGGTTCATATAATAAAAATGCAGCATGGGGTAAAGTTACCAACCCGCATCTGATGCTAGGTGGTAAAGACAGCGATACAGCTCTGGAGTGGATTCAGACCAAAATGTTCCGTAGCATGACCAATGCAGATGTAACAATCAAATTCTGTGATAAGTTATCACTTAACTCTATCTTTGGTTATGACTATGTAGACAACAAGCACTTTGAATATTGGGATCGCAACAGTGTTAACGGTGGTTCCGTCAGCGGAATGGGTTCTCGTTATACCTTCGAAAGCCGCGTAGCTACCAGCTCTTCTACATTAAACTACACGGATACTTTTAAAGATATGCACAATCTGAACTTGATGGCCGGTTTCGAAGTTGAAAACAGAGACCTGCTGCAGATTGTAACTGTTGCCAAACGTTATTCAAGCCACTATCCCGAATTGGCCAACGGACAACCGGACCAAGCTGCAAGTTCAACCTTGGGAGCCGGCATGATGTCATATTTCGCAAGTGGCAATTATAACTATGATAACAAGTATTATCTTTCTGCCAGTTTCCGTCGTGATGGTTCGTCACGTTTGAGTGAAGACAATCGTTGGGCTAGTTTCTGGTCTGTATCCGGTGCATGGAGAATGAGTAAAGAAGGATTTATGCAAGATATGCCGTTATTTACCGACTTCAAGATCAAAGCATCTTATGGTACAAACGGTAACTTGCCCTCAGATTACTATGGTTACATGGACCTGTATACAGGTTCCGGATACGGAAGTGCTCCTGCTATTTACTGGTCAAGAATGGCAAACGACAAATTAAGCTGGGAAAAATCCAAGAACTTCAATATGGGAATTGAATGGAATATGTACGACCGCGTAAATCTGTCTCTGGAATATTACAATAAGAAGACTACGGATTTGCTGTTCGAAGTACCTACTTCATTAATCACCGGCTTTGACTCCCGTTGGGAAAATCTGGGTGCATTGAAGAACGACGGTTTCGAATTGGAACTCAATTCTAAAAATATCAGCAACAAGAACTTTACATGGACTTCAAACTTCAACCTGACTTACCAACGTGCATTGGTAGACAAACTTCCTGAAGGAAAAGATATCCAGTATGGAGACGGAGAAATGTATCTGCACCGTGAGGGAGAGTCAATGTATACATTCTATCTGCCCGAATGGAAAGGTGTAAATCCTGAAACAGGTTTGGGAGAATTCTGGTTAGATCCTGAAGATCACTCAAAGGGAGTGGTAAATGACTACTCCGAAGCAGGTAAGGGAATTGTAGGAAAAGCATTGCCTGATGTTATCGGTGGATTCAGCAACACTTTCACATACAAAGACTTTGACCTGTCATTCCTGATCACTTATCAGTTTGGTGGTGACATGTTCGATTATCCGGGATATTTTTCTCATCATGATGGCGTAAGAATCGGTTCCATGAACCTGTCAGAAGATGTAGCCGGAAACTACTGGAAAAATCCGGGTGATAAAGTAGACAACCCGATGCCTATCTACGCTAACCCTTATCGTTGGGACAGATTCTCAAGCCGCACAATCAAATCGACTGACAATATTCGTCTGAGAGAAATGACAGTAGGATATACTCTGCCGGTATTGAAGAAGCACATTTCCAACTTCCGCATCTACTTCAGAGCAAACAATCTGGCTATGTTGTGGTCGAAGACTAAAAACATTGACCCGGATGTAGCGATCAATGGTTATCGTCAGGCAGATACACCGGCATTGAGAAGCTGTGTATTCGGCATTAATATCAAATTATAATCTATAAACAGACTGAATAATGAAAAAAATATATTTACCCATTCTATTACTGACGTTGGCAGTATCCTCATGCGATACTTTCGACAAAGTGCCTTCCAGTGAATGGCCTTCAGAAGGTGCTATTAAGACTCTTGAAGATTTACAGTTTGCAGTTAACGGTGTTTATGAGTCTCAGACTTCTTCTATAGACGCGGGAACTAATCCACGTGGCAGCTACGCAGGTGATTTCTTCTTGTACGCCGACCAAAGAGGCAGCGACTTCAAAGCCATCGGTAGCAATAAGCAAACAGTTGATGTATATGCCTACCAGGCTACTAAGAACAGTTCTGATTCATACTATTTCTACAAACGCTTTTATCTTTCTCTGGCAAGAATAAACAAAGTTTTGGAGGGAGTTAAGAAATCCGGTCTGGAAGGAGCTGAAGTTGATGTTCAGGTAGGCGAATTGTATGCTTTGCGGGCACTTTTCCACTTTGACTTGGCCCGCTTGTTCGCTAAACTTCCTTGTAATGCACAGGCCAGCGATCCAGGTATCGTATTGTCTACAGAAGTTTTCGAATCCGGATATACAGCAGAAAGAGCTACTATTGCGAAAACTTACGAAACCATTCTGGATGACTTGAAGACTGCATTGGATAATCTCCCAGAAACCAGCAAGGTAGTAACTGCCGGTCATATCGACTATTGGGGAGCCCGTGCACTGAGAGCCCGTGCATATCTCTACATGAATGAGAACAGTAAAGCACTTGAGGACGCCAAATATGTAATCGAAAAATCTCCATACAAGCTATACACCAAAGATGAATACGAAACAGTATGGACCAAAGTTGGAAGCAGTGAAAGCATTTTCGAGTTCCTGATTACCTCACTCTACAATGCACAACGTAACTCTCTCGGATTCTACACACATGCCGAAGGTTATGCTGAAGCCGGTATCACCGAGGGATTCAAAAATTTCCTTCAAGAACGTCCGGAAGATGTTCGCAGCACTCTGATTGCTGAAGAAAGCGACGGTGGAGATAACGAAGGCTGGTATATCCAGAAGTATCCGGGACGCGACGGAGAAATATATGTAAATAATCCGAAAGTAATCCGCCTGTCCGAAGTATATCTGATCGCCGCAGAAGCTGCATTAAAAGCAGGTGGTGCTGATCCTGCCAGCTATATCAATGACTTGCGTAAGCAAAGAATAGCCGACTATGAAGACGTTGCTTCTGTTACTATCGATGATATTCTGACAGAACGCAGACTGGAACTTTATGGTGAAGGTCATAACGCCTGGGATACATGGAGAAACAAAAAGGCAGTAACGAATGCCCAGGTTCCGGCCGGTCCGATCAACTATGACGACTATCGTACCGTAATGCCTATTCCGGTTTCCGAGATCAATGTATCTAACGGTAAGCTGAAACAAAACGAAGGCTACTAATACACTGAAACTATTTTAATAACGAGCCCGTTTAACTTTAAGCAGTTAAACGGGCTCGCTTTTTATTTTCCATTTCCGAATTTACACATGAGTGTAATCTTATCCGTTCCTCCCCACAATACAGACTTCTACTTGCAGATACCGCTCAGCCCTTCTCTCACAATATCCGCCAATATCGGCTTCGCTCCACTCACAAAGCATTCCACTGCAATCACCATCAGAATCAATCCCATCAAACGCATCATCACATTATTTCCGGTCTCTCCCAGTACTTTCACCAGTCGGGTGGAAGCACGGAGAATGAAGAACGTCAACAGATAAATCAAAGCGATTGTTCCGATCAATATACCTTTCATGGCGTAAGTATGAGAGTCCTGCATCAAAACGATGGCGTTAGCGATAGCCCCGGGACCACACAACATCGGAATTCCAAGAGGAGTAATGGAGATGTCATCGGCATAGGTTTTAATCTCTTCGTCTTTAAGTTTCATCGGAGTATACCGTGCCTGAAGCATATCAAAACCAATCTTAAAGATAATTACTCCACCGGCAATACGGAAACCATTGGTAGAGATACCGAAGAATTTGAAAAGGAACTGCCCGGCAAAGACAAACACCATCAACGTTATAAACGACACGATGGTGGCACGGCGCACAATAGTCTGCCGCTCCTTATCTGTCATTCCGTGTGTCATGGTCAGAAAGACCGGCATTGTCCCCAAAGGATTGGTCAGCGTAAAGAACGAAGTAAAACAAAGTAAGGCAAATGGCAGAAGCGTACTATCCATGATGTTATCGTATTTTATACATTTATTAGATGCAGCAAAAATACGACTTAATCCATAAAACCTACAATAAATTCATTAATTCTTTCAGTGAATGGATATGATAGGTAGGCTGAAAAGGAAAAGCGGTTCGTTCCGTCACATCATAGAAAGCCTGATGCATCCCTACCCCATGCGCTCCGGTAATATCGGCTTCCCAACTGTCACCGATCATTAACGATTCGCGTAACTCAGACTGGGTGGCAGATAAAGCAAAATGAAAGATTTCGGGCCAAGGCTTTAATACGCCAAGGTCCTCCGAAAGAATGATCTTCTTAAAATAACGATCTACTCCTGCCGAACGCATCTTACGCGACTGCAGCTCCCGGAAACCATTGGAAAGGATATACAGATTATATTGCGGCGCAAGATACTCCAACACTTCTTTGGCATGGGGCATCAGACCGCTTTTGATAGGAATAATGGCAAAGAAATCTTCCGAGAAACGCTCAGCCAAAGCCTCATCCTCCACTCCTACTGCCTGTAAGGGATAAAAGAAACGCTGGCGGTTCAGTTCCTCCTTCGTCACCTTTCCCTCTCCATATTCAAGCCAGAGTTCGGTATTGCGTCGTTGATACAGTGTGTAATAATGATCGAACGAGTCAAAATAGCGGTCAAATGAATATTTCTGATATACTTCTTCAAAGGTGTCGCGTGCATTTCGTGAGAAAGCCCAGATGGTGTCATCCAGGTCAAAAAAGAGATTTTTATATTTCATTGGCTCCGTGATATATATAATATGAGAAATAAAAAAGCCAATGTGCTAATTTCTTGAATTCAGGAATCAGCACATTGGCAATTCTAACCAGGTATGTCTACCTTATTTTACCTGAATAACCAAGTATCTGGATACGCTCCAGAATTCGGCAGGATTAGTAATTTTCAAAGTCAGCTGACCTTTGTCATCTTTCACCAGTTCATAAGAACCTGTCGGATGAGTAGTCAACAACTCAGCACGTTTGGAGTACAACTTGATTTCTTTTGTTGTACGGATATCGATCTGAGTAAAATAATCCTTGTTGAAATCAGCGCTCTTCAGCACGTCACCGCTCTGAAGAATCTTCTGGGCTTTCAACTCTGATTTTGTTCCGAATACGAACCATGCGGCATTCAGACTCTTATCCTGTTCGGCAACGGTTTTAGCTTTCGCTTCGTTTTCGGCAGCCAAAGATTCTTTGGCAGCAGACAGGTCGCTGACAGCTGCATCCAGTTCCTGGATACGAATGTTCTTAGATGCCAGTTCAGTCTGAAGTTCTTCGATACGTTGTTGTTTAGCTTTCAATTCAGCAGTCAGAGCTTCTACAGCTTTCTTCATCTGAGTAGAGTTGTACTTGCTGTTTTTCAGCTGAGCTTCCAGTTTTGCAATCTGAGCTTTGTTTTCTTCCATTTGCTTGGAGATGAATTCAATGTCAGAAGCAATCTGTTGCTTGGCACTGGCTGAATTTTCGGTAATAGTACCACGCTGCAAGTCCACACGGCTTTCGGCAGCATTGATCTTACGGAATCCTTCCTGCACTTCATTGAAAGTTCCCATCATATCATCCAATTCAGCGTTACGCTGTGTCAATTCCATTAAAAGAGAGTCATTTTCAGCCTTAAGGTCTTTGCTTCCACCTTTAAAGTCACACGAAGCCAACATGGCTGCGCACATAAATAAAACTGCTAACTTTTTCATACGTTTACGTTTTACGTTTTTAAATGAAGTTATTTTAATCGTCTATTCCTGCTAATACTATCACAATCTCGCCCCGGGGCTCGGTAGCGGTAAAGTGTTCTATCAATTCCGCCAAACTTCCCCGAACAGTTTCTTCGTGGAGTTTGGATATTTCGCGAGACACGGTTGCCTGACGTTCAGTGCCGAAATATTCGGCAAACTGTGTCAACGTTTTCAACAAGCGGTGAGGCGATTCATAAAACACCATAGTACGATGTTCTTCTGCCAATGCCTTCAGTCGTGTCTGTCGTCCTTTCTTCTGAGGGAGGAACCCTTCGAAACAGAACTTTTCATTCGGCAGTCCCGATGCTACCAATGCCGGAACAAAAGCTGTCGCTCCCGGCAAACATTGCACTTCGATACCGTTGCGCACACATTCGCGGACTACCAAAAATCCCGGATCAGAAATCCCGGGTGTTCCGGCATCCGAAATCAATGCCACGGTTTCACCTGCCTTTATTCTATTAACAACACTTTCCACCGTTTTATGTTCATTAAATTTGTGGTGAGATTGCATTGCATTCTTTATTTCAAAGTGTTTCAGCAAAATACCGGAAGTACGTGTATCCTCTGCCAAAATCAGATCGACCTCTTTCAGCACCTTGATTGCCCGAAAGGTCATGTCCTCCAGATTTCCTACCGGCGTAGGTACTACATATAACTTTCCCATAAACTTTTATGCTGATTGATTAAAATACTTTTTTAGCAACTCCAGAAAGTCGGCCATCGCCTCATTCTCTTCGTTTACGCTGACTTTCGAGGCAAGAAATGCCACGGCAGTCTTATAAGAACTCATGACTGATATCTGCTCGATAACACAATTCATCAGTTCGGGGTCCCCGCCGAATATCTCACGTGAGAAACGGAAAGAATCATTCAGGCTGATGGAATGACGTAATCCGGCAGCCATCTTTATGCTTTCGCCCAATACGGCAGCTTTCGGCTCCTCTATCAGAAGCGATTCGTCGTCTTCCGACTCATCTTCCGCTTCTTTCTCTTCCATTTCGTCTTCGACAACAGGTTCCTCCATTACAGTTTCTTCCACAGCAGTCTGCATTTCCTGTACTATCACAGGTTCATCTTCTCCCGATGCTGTCGCTTCATTCTCTTCCACAACCGGTTCTTCTATCACCGGATATTCGATTTCCTCTATTACAGGGGCTTGTTCTTCAACAATGGGGGCTTCTATTTCCGCTTCCGCTACAGGAGAAGACGAGGCTTCCACCGGCACAGCACTTATCTCTTCCGACAACTGTTCCAAACGCTCCTGCATACGTAGGATGCTCCGCTTCAACAGTTCAGACAAAGTCTGAGTCGGCTCTTTAGAAAACGTATTCATGAGTAGCTTCAGCTCATGAACATCCAGCTCAATATCTGTTAATAGCTTCTGTTTCATTTCCATCCATTGTTATTATGGTGCGAATGTAGGAATAATTTATGCAATAACTTAAAATAATGGATAATTTAACAGTTCTTGTACATCGAATTGTTTACCTTTGTCCATTCATTTATTTAATCAAGAAAGCACGAAAATCACATGGTATTATTTTCAGAAGACCACATACAAGAGACCAGAAGAAGAGGTAGAATAGAGGTAATCTGCGGTTCAATGTTCTCCGGAAAGACGGAAGAATTGATTCGCAGAATGAAGAGAGCCAAGTTCGCACGCCAGCGTGTAGAGATATTCAAACCGGCCATCGACACCCGTTATTCGGAAGAAGACGTGGTATCACACGACAGTCATTCCATCGCATCCACCCCTATCGATTCATCGGCAAGTATCCTGCTGTTCACTTCTGAAATAGATGTAGTAGGCATCGACGAAGCACAGTTCTTTGATGACGGACTGATTGACGTATGCAGACAGCTTGCCAATAACGGTATCCGTGTCATCATCGCCGGACTGGATATGGACTTCAAAGGGAATCCCTTCGGACCAATGCCTCAGTTATGTGCCATTGCCGACGAGGTCTCCAAGGTTCATGCTATCTGCGTGAAGTGCGGTGATTTGGCATCTTTCTCTCATCGTACCGTCAAGAATGACAAGCAGGTACTTCTAGGAGAGACAGCCGAATACGAGCCGCTTTGCAGGGAATGCTACCTCCGTGCACGGGGAGAGGACGGACAGAAGATATAAACTCTATTTAAAACATATATGGAAAGAAAGAAGATAACATTCGACAGTTTTATACGTGGTTCCATCGGATGTGTACTGGTGGTAGGGATACTAATGCTTGTGGAACGGCTCAGCGGAGTGTTATTACCTTTCTTTATAGCTTGGTTGATCGCCTACATGGTTTATCCGTTAGTCAAGTTTTTCCAGTATAAGCTACGGTTAAAGAGCCGTATTGTTTCTATCTTCTGCGCCTTGTTTCTGATTACTCTTGTCGGAATATCCTTATTCTATTTGTTGGTGCCTCCCATGGTTTCGGAAATAGGCAGGATGAATGACTTACTGGTAACCTACCTCACCAATGGAGCCGGGAATAATGTACCCAAGAATCTTTCCGAATTCATTCATGAGAATATTGATCTTCAGGCGCTCAACCGTATATTAAGCGAAGAGAATATTCTTGCAGCCATCAAAGATACGGTGCCCAGAGTGTGGGCCCTGCTTGCGGAGTCGCTCAATATCCTGTTCAGCATTCTCGCCTCCTTTATCATATTATTATATGTAATCTTTATATTGCTGGATTATGAAGTCATAGCCGAAGGATGGCTGCATCTGCTGCCCAACAAGTATCGTACCTTCGCATCCAACCTCGTACATGATGTACAGGACGGCATGAATCGGTATTTCCGTGGTCAGGCACTGGTTGCCTTTTGTGTGGGGATTCTGTTCAGTATAGGCTTCCTTATTATCGATTTTCCGATGGCTATCGCTCTAGGGCTTTTCATTGGAGCGCTTAATATGGTTCCTTACCTGCAAATCATCGGTTTCCTCCCTACGGTCCTATTGGCGATCCTTAAAGCTGCCGATACGGGAGAGAATTTCTGGATTATTATAGCATGCGCACTGGCAGTCTTCGCTATCGTCCAAATTATACAGGATACTTTCCTCGTCCCCAAAATCATGGGAAAGATTACGGGACTGAATCCCGCCATCATCCTTTTATCCCTTTCTATCTGGGGTTCATTAATGGGAATGCTGGGTATGATCATTGCCTTGCCTCTGACCACTTTGATGCTTTCCTACTATCAACGCTTTATTATCAACAAAGAAAGAATAAAATATGATGAAGTAGAAACTACTGATAATCAAGAAACAAGCGATAAAGAGGAAAAATAATTGGAACTTTTTTCTACGAAACACTTGCAAATTAAATAAAAGTAACTACCTTTGCACCCGCAATCAGGAAATAACTGATTCGCAAATAAGGATTGATTCGCTAGCTCAGCAGGTAGAGCACAACACTTTTAATGTTGGGGTCCTGGGTTCGAGCCCCAGGCGGATCACTGAAACAACAAGAAGAATCAAGCAAATCCCTGATAATCAGACATTATCAGGGATTTCTTTTTTCCAGCAGATAGCAGAAAATAGCCGTTTCAAGCATATTATCGGTGGATAAATCGTGGGACTAAAATTTAGTTCTAAAAAGTCCCACAAATTTGCATCTTTCTCACTGATTCATAGCATTTTGCATAGACTTACTTTGGAAGAGAATACATAGTTTTGTAACTTAAAAAACGATGTAAAAATGGCTCGAAAATCATTTTCTGTTTTGTTCTTTATCAAAAAGCCAAGTTATTAAAGAACGGAGAAGCACCTGTGTGCATGAGAATCACTGTAAACGGCTGTATGGTAGATATTTCTATCAAAAGAAGTTGTCCCGTAAACCTATGGAATCAAGCAAAAGAGAATTCAAAAGGAAAAGACCGTATGTCGGTGGAACTGAACCACTACTTAGAAATCACACGCTCACGCATACACCAAATTTATAGGGAACTGGAAACTTCCGACAAGGTTATCACCGTTGATCTTGTGAGAAAACTGTATTATGGTGTGGATGAAGAAAGCAAAACCCTTTTGCAAGTATTCAGAGAACACAACGAACAAAGTCGTAAGCTGATCGGCAAAGACTTTGTTAGTAAAACCGTTCAACGGTATGAAACCACTACCCGATATTTGGAGGAATTCATTAAGAAAGAATATCAGCTATCGGATATTGCTCTAAACAACTTGGAAGCTAATTTTATTTCTAAGTTCGATGCTTTTTTGAAGATTGAAAAAGGTTGTGCGCAGAACTCTGCTATCACCCGATTGAAGAATTTGAAGAAGATTATCCGCATTGCTTTAGAAAACGACTGGATAAAGAAAGATCCGTTTGCTTATTACCGCTTCAAACTGGAAGAAACCGATCCTGAATTTCTGACAATGGACGAGATTAAAATCATTCTCGCTAAAGAGTTCACAATTAAACGAGTAGAACAGGTACGTGACGTTTTTGTCTTTTGCATTTTTACTGGCTTGGCGTTCAGCGATGTGAAAGATTTATCACCTGAACACTTGGTAAAAGACAACAAAGGGGAACTTTGGA
Source organism: Bacteroides sp. 1_1_14 (assembly GCF_000162515.1). Classification (NCBI taxonomy): domain Bacteria; kingdom Pseudomonadati; phylum Bacteroidota; class Bacteroidia; order Bacteroidales; family Bacteroidaceae; genus Bacteroides; species Bacteroides sp. 1_1_14. The sequence continues at coordinate 11,566 of NZ_GG774718.1, forward strand.
TAAGGAAGAACCGCCAAAAGACCAAAATCATGTGTAACATTCCTGTGTTACCTGTGGCAGCTTCCATACTTGATAAATATAAGGATGTGGCAGAGTGTACCGGAAAACTTTTACCTGTATTGTGTAATCAACGCATGAACAGTTATTTGAAGGAGATTGCCGATGTGTGCGGAATTCATAAAAATCTTAGCACACATACCGCCCGTCATAGCTATGCCACAAGCATTTGCCTTGCAAATGGCGTGAGTATGGAGAATGTAGCAAAGATGTTGGGACACGCAGATACAAACGTAACAAAACATTATGCACGAGTATTGGATCAGAATATTTTCAAGGATATGCAAAAAGTAAATAGCTGTCTGTCGGAATTAGCTATATAATAAAGGTAGTAGCCAATATAGAAAAAGGATTGGGAAGAATGAATTTCATTTTCTCAATCCTTTTTTAAGGTAAGTTTTTCAAAACTTAATATGAAGTATTGACAAAGGTAAGTTCCGTATTCAGTCTGTTCAAGTCCGAGCCTTCGGTTTGAATAAAAATCTTCCTCTCCATTTCATTCCGAGCGTATTTTTATCCAAAGACTTGCACAGACTAAATACTTCACTGGAAAAATCAATGATTCAAATTAAATTCCGAAAAACAATGTTTTGGGCTTGGCAGGTTACTCTTTCCAACTTTCAAAGTAGTGCTTTTGAAGCAGTTTATCAATATCACTCTGACGGTAGATGATTTTACCTTTTATCTGGATAAAGGGGATTAGCCCTGTATCTCGCCATTCTTGCAGGGTTCGCAAACTGACATTCAGTTTCTTGGAAACTTCATTGTTAGAAAGAAAACGCTCCCCGTTCAGGTGGGGTTTATAATGCTTGACTATAGATTCAATACCGTTCAGCATCGAATCAAGCGAAGAAATAAACTCTTTAACTTGCGGGGTATCTTTATTTATTAGTTCCATGATTGAAAGATTGTTTTATTGAAATATTGATTTCAAGATGGCTAGATAGCTGGCTAGTTACGCAGATAGTCACCCAGCGATGAAATGCTAAGTACATCTTTTGCCGAATCATAATCTACATAGAGCCGTTTGGATGCAGTGGCAATAAAATACTGGCTACCATCTTGTTGTATCTCATAAGTAGCGGGTGAAGCCTGTTTGGTAGTTTCCGATACATATATAATAGAAAGAAGGTACTCTTTATCATTCCGATAGATGATAACCGTAGGATTCAGATTAATGCTTTCCCATGTGCCAACAATGGAAAACAGGTTGAAAAACAGATAATCTTTTTTAATTCTTTTCATAAGACGTGGGGTGTTTGGGTGATTGATTTTGCGTTTCACTGTCTGCAATAATTCTTTCAATATCGGAAGGCTTATAATAAATCTTACTACCAATTTGAGAATAAGCCAATCTTCCGCTACTTCTGTAATACTGCAAAGTTCGCTTACTAACGCCTAACAACAGGCACACTTCCTGACTATCCAGCCAGTTTTCGACTTTCTGGGTATGAGTGCTGCACAAACTTTCTATCCGTTTGGCAAACTCCGTGAACCTCTCGCAGACATACGAAAAGGTTTTCTTTTCAATAGTTACTACTTCCATACTTTCAATTTTAAAAGGTTTATAAAACGTGTCGATTTTATTTTCATCGGCAAATAAAAGAAGAATCATGAGCCGTTTTCAAAACTGTCCGAAAGTGGCGAAGTAAAGTTCTTAATGACTTAATATGTACTTATCGTGGCAACATAATACAATGATTTATAGACCAAATACTCATTGATTTAGGCAGATCATATAGAAACAAAGAAAAATAAACCGATATTTCTTTGTCAATTCAAAAATAACGCTTATGTTTGCAGTGACCAATAACAACAAAATAGTCACACAGTATGGCAAAAGCATTTGATGACAACGAAAGAAAGCTTATAAAGGATAAACTCAAAGAAGGAGCTTTGCTATTTATCCAGCAACAAGGGGTACGTAAAACTTCTGTAGATGAGCTTGTTAAATATGCCAATATTTCTAAAGGAGCATTTTATCTATTCTATACATCAAAAGAACTTCTTTTTTTCGATACAATAATAGACTATCATAAGAAATTGGAAAAAGAATTTCTTAATGCCATAAATAAGCATACCAATAATATTACGGTTGATACATTGACAAATATTATATCTGACTTGCTAATCAACAACAAACCATACTTTGTATCTATCTTCGTTAATAGTGATGTGGAATATCTAAATAGAAAGCTCCCTCAAGAAGTACTTTCAAAACACGTAGATGATGATGTCATGCTAGCAAACGAACTACTGAAATTTATTCCAGAAAGTAAATCAATTGATACAAAAGTATTTGCAGGGGCTTTAAGAGCTGCATTCTTGACTATTCTAAACGAGAAAACAATTGGAACAGATATTTACAATGAAGTTTTCAAGTTTATAGTTAGGGGAATAGTACAGCAACTATTTAAAGACTAATCCAATACAACAAGATTATATAATATCAACTGACTATGTGCAAATATGTTACATAGCGATACTTTGAATTTACAATATGACCATATAAGCAATTTTAGTCATACGATATAAAATTTAAAAATTATGATTACAGTAAAAAACTTATCGTTTAGTTATTCTCAACTACCATTTATTGAGAATATGAATTTTCAAGTAAGAAGCGGAGAAATATTTGGCTTCTTAGGACCTTCTGGAGCAGGAAAAAGCACTCTTCAAAAGATATTAATAGGTATGCTCCCTAAATATAAGGGGAGTGTTTCTATTAATAATAATGAAATTAGAAATAAGTCTGACCAGTTCTATGAGAGTATTGGTGTCGATTTTGAATTCCCTAGTTTTTATGAGAAATTCACCGCATTGGAGAACTTAAAATTCTTTGGTTCTTTATATGACTGTAAGCTGATTCCTGTCGAACAATTATTAGAAATGGTTGGACTATCACAACATGCCAATAAGAAAGTGGCAGGTTTTTCTAAAGGTATGAAATCCAGATTAAACTTTGCCCGATCAATTATTCATCAGCCCAAAGTGTTATTTTTGGATGAGCCAACATCTGGTTTAGATCCTTCAAACTCCCAAGTGATGAAAAACATTATTCTTGATCTTAAAAATAAAGGAGTAACAATCATTCTGACTACTCACAATATGCACGATGCAACCGAACTTTGTGATCGTGTAGCATTTATTGTTAATGGCAACATTAAAGCTATGGACACTCCTCATAATCTTATCATGTCAAGGCGTTATAATGAAGTAACATATTCATATTTGGAGAATCAAAAAGAATTAAATACTACAATCGCACTTGACAAAATAAGTACAGACAAAAAGCTACAATCTCTGATTCAAGCTAATGCCTTATTATCAATACATAGCAATGAGCCAACATTAGACAATATATTCTCAGAAATAACAGGGAGGAAATTACTATGAAGCTTAAAGGTTTAATACTTGGCGATATTCGGCAACAATACAAATATGGTTTTTATGCCCTATATACGTTATTTACAATGGTGTATATTGCAGTATTGCGCATTCTTCCTATGCCGTGGAAAGAACTATGCACAACTACCCTTATATTTTCAGACCCCGTACTGATTGGATTAATGTTTATGGGAGCAATCATATTATTCGAGAAAAGCGAAAAAGTAATGCAGGCATTAGCAGTTTCGCCCATATCGGTACACGCATACATTTTGTCAAAGGTAATTTCTATCGGGCTGATTTCTTTGCTAAGTGGAGTTCTGATTGCATTGTTCTCAGGCATGGAACATTCCTACATACATCTTACAGTTGGAATTATGTTAGGTTCAGCATTATTCACACTGGTTGGAATATCACTTTCCGCTTTTATTTCAACCATGAATAATTTTATGCTGATTATGATTTCCACTTTAATAATATCTGTAGCTCCCATATCTGTTTATACAATGGGCTATAAATCGGGAGCTATGCTATTACATCCAAGTATAAGTTTTATAGAACTTATGTCTGGAAATATCAGCGTCATGTCTCTAATGGTAATAAGCATTTGGTGCATTGCGATGTATATTTTTTCTTGTCTGTCAGTAAAAAAAATGATGACGATATAATTATGAATCAGAATATTATTTCCTTCAAAATGTTTGTCAGAAACATATTCTCAGATGGTATGTTATCTGCAATAATATGTATCCCGTTACTATTAGCGGCAATATATAGGTTTGTTTTCCCCTTAATTGTACAGCATTATCCGATGCTAAAGGATTTCAATCTATATTATCCGATATTGGATTTATTCCTTGCAATTATGTGTCCTTACATGATTTGCTTCGCTTCGGTCTTAGTGGTATTAGATGAAACAGATATGAAAATCAATAGGTATATCACAATCACCCCACTTGGGAAGAAGGGTTATCTTATATCAAGATTGCTTATTCCTGTTTTATTTGCAGCTATTGTTTCTTTCGTGCTGCTTTCTTTTTGTTCTGTATCAGGTATGTCATTATGGACTACATTTATAATATCAATATTGGCTACAATACTAAGCGTTGTGGCTGCTATGATTATTTTAGCATATGCGGGAAATAAAGTGGAAGGTATGGCACTTGCAAAAGTATCTGCTTTAGTTATGGTTGGGCTAATTATACCTTTTGTTATTACAGATAGTACCCAATATATATTTTCATTTCTCCCTTCTTTTTGGATAGCCAAGTTTCTAATAAGTAATAACTATTGGTTTATTCTACCAACGATCTTTCTTTCTGGCGGACTGATTTACATATTATATAATAGATACAGCACAAAAATATAGTTTCTTCTAAAATCGATACTATTAATACCGAATATATAAAAATATAGCCCCCTAAATAAGCATATTGGATTTACGATTATACGAATTAATATTATTCACTATCTAAAAATTATGCTTATGAATGAGTTATTGAAAATGAAGTTTTTTGAGCTATTGTCTAAAACTTCACAAGAAGTTACTAACACAGAGATGCAAGATGCTTATGGAGAATTTGTCAAGCACATAGTCACAATTAGCAATTCAGAAGATTATTCCTATATCTTTCGGATGCTAAATCTCACCCGTATTGAGATAGCACCCTTAAAAGAGTTATATCAATGTGGGCAGGGGGAAAAATGCGCTTAAAATTCTCTATGTCCATAAAGCGTTATCGACAATTGATGCCGAGTTACAATTAATCAACTTGAAAATTAACCATCCAGAACAATTTAAGTTATCTATTCCTACAGCGTTCAAGTCCGACCTATATGTAATCCCTAAGTCAAAAGACTTGGGGATTATTGGCATTGCAGAAATCGTATTAGCTCTGTTTTTACAGGGGCAAATCGTTGGCGAAGATGGAAAACCTGTCCCAGAAGTTCGTTTAGCTCGTGGCTTTGAGCAGCTTTTCAATCTAAAATTCGGAAGTATTTACGATAAGGTAGGTGAAGTATTTACCCGCAAGTCGTACAACCTTACCAAAACATTGGATGCCTTACGAAATGCTATCATCAAAGAGGATCGAAAACGTAAGAACCGATAAAGATCAAAAAGATACTTGTGTAAACTATTAATTTCCAGAGATTTGAAATTCTCTTTTCAGGGAGTAGGTAACTACTCCTCTTTTTCTGCTACATTGTTTTACTGAATTTTGCTTCATCAATCGATTGAGAACAATAATGTTAAACTAAAAAATGAAGCAAAATGTATATAGACAACGAAAACTTCGAGAAATGGATGGAGAAGCTATCTAAGAAACTCACTGAGATAGGACAAGACTTAAAATCCCTTATCAATACCGATCAGGTATTAGAAGAAAATGAACGATTACTTGATAATCAGGATTTAGCATTTCTATTAAAAGTGTCTTTCAGAACTTTACAACGCTATCGACTAAAAGGTAAGCTCCCTTACTTTACTATTGGGCATAAAACCTACTATCGGGCTAGCGATATTAGAGCTTTTGTACGTGAACGAGCCGATTATCAAACTTATAAACAGTTTGAAAAAGCCAATCAATTAAAAAACAAACCCTGACAGCAAAATGCAGCAGAGGAGAGAAGCTTGTGTTTAAGCTATCACTTTGTGTTACCACCCCGATTTAGCAGAAACCGCTTCACCTATCGGTTCAGCCCGTTTCACTAAATCGAGCAAGAGGGAACTGGACAAGTCCTGTTCTTCCCTCTTGCTCTGCGAGGCAAAGCCTTCGGCTTTAGCGTGTTACAAGAACACGCTGTAATGACACCTGTAATAAGCATTTTCTTTTTAATGCTTATTTTCAGGTATTTATCTATTCATATTTCTATAAAAAAGTAATTACCATGTCAAACAGCAATCGAAAAACGATATTCACTACCATTTCCATAGACAAGGAAACGGCAGCTTTGGTAGAGAAGATATGCAAACGCTATTCACTGAAAAAGAGTGAAGTTGTAAAGTTGGCGTTCGGATATATTGATAAGGCACATATCAACCCATCCGAAGCACCTGAATCCGTAAAATCGGAACTGGCGAAAATAAATAAGAGACAGGATGATATTATCCGCTTCATCCGTCACTATGAAGAAGAACAACTGAATCCCATGATACGGGCAACAAATTCTATCGCTTTACGCTTCGATGCTATTGGCAAAACTTTGGAAATTCTTATTCTCTCTCAACTAGAAGCCAGTCAAGAGAGACAAACAGCCGTACTCAAAAAGCTAAGTGAACAGTTCTGTAATCATGCCGATGTTATAAACAACCAATCCAAACAGATTAACGCACTTTATCAAATACACCAACGAGATTATAAAAAGTTGCTTCACTTGATACAACTCTATTCGGAACTATCTGCTTGTGGTGTGATGGATAGTAAAAGGAAAGAGAACTTGAAAGCGGAAATCAGCAATCTGATAAATACATAGAGTTATGCACATAGACTTTGCCCCGCCATCTAACGGTACATATAATAATGCTGGTAGTAGTCGACAGCTTACTAACTACCTCGAACATGAAGATTTAGAAAGAATGGAGAAAGGTATTTATACCGAAGGCTTTTTCAATCTGGAAGATGATAACATCTACAAATCAACCGTTATAAAAGATATAGATAGCAATATCGGGCAACTCCTAAAGACAGATGCTAAGTTTTATGCTATTCATGTCAGCCCATCGGAAAAGGAACTCCGAGTAATGGGTAATACAGAACAGGAACAAGCCAAAGCAATGAAGCGCTATATCCGAGAAGTGTTTATACCTGAATATGCAAAGAATTTCAATAAAAAACTATCCGCTTCTGATATAAAATTTTATGGCAAAATCCATTTCGACCGCAACCGTTCCGACAACGAATTAAATATGCACTGTCATTTGATAGTGAGCCGTAAAGACCAAACCAACAAAAAGAAGTTATCACCGCTTACCAATCACAAGAATACCCAAAGCGGAATAATTAAAGGAGGTTTCGATCGTGTAAATCTGTTCAAACAAGCAGAGCAGGGCTTTGATAAACTCTTTAGTTATGACCGCCAACATTCTGAATCATTTGACTACCATAACACAATGAAGAACAATTCTATCTCCGAGCAACTTGAATTACAGGTACAAACCTTTATTGGCGAAAAGAAAAAAGATAAATTCCAATCCAGTGAGAAAGAAAACAATATTTCTTGCAATCTTGATAGCAAGATGGAAAACAAGCATTCTCACAATCAACAAAATAACAATGGCGGTGATTCTTTGTTATCTATCTTTTCGTTGGGTGATGGCAATAGTTATAATGCTACACAAGCAGAGGAATTACAAGCACAGAGACGCAAAAAGAAAAAAAGAAAGGACGTCAGTTATAATTCTGTACTTTAATAAGTAAAATGATAAAATTATAGCTTATATACTTAATTAAATCAATAAATTTTCTTTTTACTACATAATACGAACTTCCATACTATCAGAAAAACGAAGTGATCAACATAGTCTTAACTGTTTATGCTTAACCTCTTGATTTTTTTACACTTTTTTATTATATTTGCGGAACAACCAATAAATTTAATTCAGATGGATAAATATACTCACAAAAATCAAAAAGAACAATCAAAGAAAATCAGATTGTACAATATTGCTATCTACCCAGAAGAGTGTCAATCTCCAGAAAGATACACTGAGTTATTTAAAGCAGTAAAAGAAAAAAAATCCGTATAAACACATATTCAGATAAAAATACAAGGATAAGAACTTTGTATGAGCATGATGGATTAATCTATGGTTCATTAATTAACTATACAAAACTAAATGAAGAAGGGTGGTTTAATGAGGAAACAGAAGAAATTGAAGATGTAAATATCAATCCTAACCTAAATCCCAACTCAAAAGAATGGGAATATTTCTTCTTGCCACAAGCACATCGTTTAGCAATATTTGAAGACGCCAATACATCTTCATCCCAAATAGCCTATTTTTTTTGAAGAAGCATTAAATAAAGTTACAGATAAGAACAAAGGTGAGAATGTAAAAGTTAATATTGTAGCAACAGAGGATGCTATTGAAAAGATCTTTAATGCAGTACAATTAACCAATTTAGAAATCAAAGTATCATATACGAACAATGATAATAATGATGAATGGGAAGCCATCATAGACGAGCAAATGAAAGAAAGCGAAGTATCTATCGTTTCAACAAAAGTATCAGGAACCAAAAAGAAACCTATAAAATTAAAGAAAAAACTTTTTTAGGTGGCATGTTGAAACTTAGTAGGGAAAACGGGTATGCTAAAGCTACTGCATATTTTGATGGAAAACGAGATGTTATTAATACGAAAGAGCATCCTTTAATTGATGAGGTTAGATATGAAAATGAAGATTCTCTGTTAGATAAAATAAAGAGTCGTATATTATCATTATCAAAAAGACATGAATAAGAAAAAAAGTACAGGCTGGAAAATAGTATGGGAAATATACCCTTTCTGCAATTTATGCAAAGGGTGTATTAAGCCTATAATATTAACAGCCTTAACACTAATTCCACTTCTATTTTCAAAAAAGTCACCTTTTGAACACATAGAAATAGTAAGCACTTTAATCACAAGTGCTTTTCCTAGTATTATAGGCTTTGTGCTAACAGGATATGCTCTTATTATTGGATTTAGTAGTTCCGAAATAATAAGTTATTTGGCGAAAGACAGAAATGAGAAAAAATATTCACTATTTCAAGTTGTAAATTCAACATTTGCCATAGTGATGGGTGCTATTATTAGCACTTTTTTATGTGGGGCTTTTTGTCAGTTCATTCAAAAGGCACAAGTACCATTCCTATTTAGCAAAGGATTTGATTGTTTTAATTACTTAGTCCTTTTCTTATTGCTTTTTTCTCTCTATTATTCTATTTGCTCATTATTAGACATCGTTATTAATATTTTCAACTTAGGTCAATTTGCAAATACTCTTGCGAAAAGAAAGTATCAAGAGAGTGAAAATAAAAAAAACATCACTGTAAAGAAGAAAAGTTTTTTTGAGAAAATAATAGATTGCCTTTTTACAAAGAAAACACATGATTAAAAATAAAACTTTATCATGTTTATTATTTGTAATATATAAAGCCTTAAAGTTTGCCTTACAACTTTTGCAAAGTATCAGAAATTTATTATCTTTGCTGTTAGTATTCTCCATGAGCAAACTACTGCAAAAGCACGTAGCAAATTAGTGGGATAAATCATGGGATATGCTTGAAGCGAAAAATATAAAGTTTTAAATATCAGCGTGGTAACTCTCTTAGGAGAATCCCAGGCGGATCACTAAAATAAGAGAGCAATTCAAAGTTATTTTTTGAGTTGCTCTTTTTCATAACGCAAGATGTACAATATTTTAAACCAAGGATGATGGTAAAAAGAATAAAGAGGTATACTCAATATCTGTCCGAAAGCAGCACAATAAGAAATTAAATTTCCTATTATAAAGAATCTAAAACAAATACAAATGTCGAAATCGTACAATAGGAATCCTATACGATTGCTTATATTTGTACTACCAGATCGTTTTTCAACAGATACCCTTTCTAAATATGTACAAAGAATACTTACCATGCCATATACTTGCTCCCTACGTTGATAGATATTGGGAATTCAAAGGCCAAACAGAACAAGATATGCAAATAAAACTATCTACAGATGGATGTACGGACTTTATGTTTATATTAGAAAGCACTGTTAATCATGGTATTATAATGCAGCCTTATCATTCTTATTTTATTGGTCCCATGAACGTCTGTTCGACATTAATAACATCATCAGGTACTATCAATACATTTGGAGTTCGCTTTCGTCCATGCGGACTATCCCGTTTTATGAAAATTTCTCTAAGCGAATTGACAAATATAAGGTTAAGTGTGAATGACTTAAACACTATTTTTAGCGATTCTTTTGCTGAAAGGTTATTCGAAGAACAGGGTATTCAGTGCAAGATTAATTTAATAGAACGCTATCTGAAAGAGCACCTATATAAAAGCAGCCATACAATGGATACACAAATCGCATATGCTGTGAATCAAATTAATGCGCATGAAGGCAAGATATCCATAAGCCATTTAATGAACGAAGTTAATCTTTGCCAGCGACATTTTGAACGAAAATTCAAGTTACATACAGGTTTCACTCCTCAAAAATATAATAGTATAGTAAAATTCAAGAATGCGATTAAAATATTGAGGAACGAATCATTCGACAACCTTTTATCAGTAGCAGTAAAAGCCGGATATTATGATGCCTCTCATTTATCAAGAGAAATGAAAAAGTTATCCGGTAGTACTCCAAATTTCTTTTTATCATTGCCACCCGATAATGAGACTACTATCATTTATACAAAATAAAAAAGTCGAATTCATCCAATACCCATGTCTTACTATCCTTTATATTTGCAGCATTAACCAAGTATAAATAATAAAAACATGAAACTTTGGAAATATAGTGGGACATTTTTAACAGCGACAGGAATCATTCATACGATTTATGCACTATTTATCGGAAAAGATGCTTTTTCGGAAATGCTCAGAAATGGATTGGTAAATTCTATTGGAGAGAATTATAGTCAAGGATTCGCCTTTTGGTTCTTGATTTGTGGAGTAATACTTATCCTTTTGGGGCAAACACTCCAATATTATATCAAAAAAGAACAAAAACCGGCACCCGTATTTTTAGGTTACTCTATTTTACTACTTACTGTAATCGGTTGCATTATTGAACCAGTCTCCGGTTTCTGGCTCTTCCTGCCACAGGCAATTATTATTATTTATCCAAATAAAAAATAAGGTTGTAATATCCTTTGAATTTGAAAAACTAGTCACATATCACCAAACATATAGAATTCTTATATTTATCTATATGACACCTAGGCAGCACCCTCACAGTAAATTGATAGCAGTTTTACTCTCATGCTCTAACAATTCACTTGCATCCCTTTATTCATCGATGTTTCCGGTGTGGTAGTAAGTGTGGTGGCAGAGTGAGAGCAACCTCTTGCTCTCACTCCGTATCAGTGCATTACGCATCTCCCTTGATATAATACTTTGATTTACAATATATTATATCAAATATATCAACTATTAATAATTGATATATCAGTCATTAATAATTGATAAATCAGGTGTTAATAGCTAACAACTCAGGTCTTAATAGTTGATAACTCAGCTTTTATTGACCTATAAATGATTTATTGCTTCCTGAAAGAACAGGTTAATTGAAACATTTGCTGTGGTCAAGTCACTCCAATCATATAAGTTAAGTACCAGTTTCCTGCTTGGGGAACTGTCGTTTCCTTATAAGGGAACGACAGTTCCAAGGCAGGAAACGCGCATTTCCAATAGAGGAAACGACGAGGTAAAAGTTGCTTGTGATGTGTACTGGTTTTAGTTGACAACTTCGTTTGTTATAACTGAATTAGTTTACTCAATATACTTTAATATCTAAATAGGTTTACTTTTGTTATTCTTATTCCTATGTTAGTTGTCTTTTGTTGGTGCTTGCAAATTTATGCATCTTCCTTTATTTACGCAAGCCTTCTTCAGGAAAATGTAATGTTGCCAACAACCAAAAACTCTTCGGTCGGGGATCGTCCTAGCGGCAAGGGCGGGACCACCCATCCCGACGAGCGGGTATTATGCTGTTAATCCTACCGTTTCGCTGACCACTTCCATAGGTGTCCTCATGTTTATCCCTTGATGAGGCCGCACATGATTATATACATATACAGCATCTTCAATGCGCTTGCTTACTTGCTCGAAGCTCTCATCATCACAGTCGAATAGCCAACCGTTTTTAATGGTGTTGTTCATTCTTTCAGCCAATGCATTATGTAAAGGATCACCACACTGCGTCAT
>NZ_GG774717.1:0-9945 GCF_000162515.1 Bacteroides sp. 1_1_14
ACTTCAACTATAACCAGTATACACTCACATTTTATCCATATCTTTGTATTATAAACGATCAAACAATCCTCCCAAAAATATACTCACATTAATACGTATATAATAAATACCAAAATGAAAGAAACAATATTATCCAAAAAGTCTAACGAAAAAAGAGATTCTTACAGATAGAAGCGCTCGTTTGTAAACAAATCACCACTATCAAAACAGTCCTATTAATATATCATATTTTTACCACATAAAGAAAGGAAGAGAACTTTACTCAAAAAAAGTTTTCTCCCTTTCTTACACTACACCCCCGGAATCGAATAAACTCCTTCATCGTTTTTAATAAATAACGAGAGAGTTTATTATAAACGGTCCCCAAGTTTATTATAAACTATTTTTAGGCGTTTCCAGCGGCCTCAATAGAATTATTATAACAAAAATGGGCAAGAACCTTCGCAGTTTCTTGCCCATTCGTTATCCTGGCTATGCAATTCTGCACATCCACCTATTGAACTTATGTTATAATTTTTATATATCCTATCATTACTATTCCGTTTTATATTCCTCCAAATATACGAAGAACTCGCAAAAAAACGGCAAAATTTGGATAAATAAAGTAAGTGTTTGGTATTGAGGAGAGTTAAGCCAAATTCTTCTATACCTTTCCAAATCGCTAAAATGCAGGATAATGAAAGGTTAAGAGAAAGATTTGCTACTTATCCGTTACCTTTTTTAGCCCCGGATAATCCGGCAAAATAACGCTTGACCACCTGCGGTTTTACCGTTCACCATGCAAAGAACCCTATATTTTGCCCGTAAAGATAACCGTTTTTTTCCGTTTTTCATGGAAATACAGGTTATGTTACCGGCATCCGGGGTTTTATTCTTTGTTCCGCTATAATTTTCATAACTGTAAATAGCTATATATCAAGTAATTTTGCAACATAAAAAAAAATAGAGTTATGAAACAGACGGATGTAACGGTTACGTTCTACCTCAAAAAGAGCGAAATGAATGACGAGGGACATTGCCCGGTCATGGCGAAACTTGTTGTCGGCAAATTTTCAGAAGCGGCTTTTAGTGCGAAAATGTCCGTACCCGCTGCACTGTGGGCATCCGGACGTGCCACGGGTAAAAGTAACGCCGCGCGGGAAATCAACCGGCAACTGGACGATTTGCGAGCTTCAGCCATTTCCATTTATGACGAACTGTCAGCCACCCGTGAGAATGTAACGGCTGAAGAAATAAGGAATCTGTTGTTGGGGACGGCTTTCGGGCAGGAAACCCTGTTGGGTTATTTCCGGACGTTCATCGAACATTTCGAAAAACGTGTCGGCGTGAACCGGGAAAAGGGAACAGCACAATCTTACCGCTATGCTTGTAACTGTGTGGCTGCTTTCATCCAGGAGAAATACAAGTTGTCGGATGTTCCTTTCACGGCCCTGAACCGTTCATTCATCGACAACTATGACCTCTACCTACGCACGGAGCGCCGCTTTGCCCTGGGAACTATCGTGTTGCTTGTCACACGGTTGAACACGATTGTCGGGGAAGCCATCGCGGAAGGGATTATCACTGCCGACCCGTTCGCGGGGTATGAAGCCGAACATCCCGAGCGGGAACAGAAATACCTTACCGCCGCAGAGTTACAACGGCTGATGACCACACCCCTGCACGACCCGAAACTCTACCATATCCGCGACCTGTTCCTCTTCTCCTGCTACACGGGTATCCCTTACGGGGACATGTGCCGCCTGACGACGGAGGATCTGGAAGTGGCCGAGGACGGTGAGGTATGGATCAAGACCGCCCGCAAGAAGACGAAAATCGACTATGAAGTGCCGTTGCTCGACATACCGTTGCTCATCCTCGACAAGTACCGGGATATGGCCCCGGAAGGAAAACTGCTGCCGATGTACAGCAACAACGAACTCAACCGGACACTGAAACGTATTGCCGCCATTTGCGGAATTGAACGGAAACTCGTCTTTCACTGCGGACGCCATACCTACGCCACCGAGATCACGCTTTCGCATGGTGTCCCGCTTGAAACCGTCAGTAAAATGCTGGGGCATAGCCGCATTTCCACGACGCAGATTTACGCCAAAGTGACCGATGACAAGATCGACATGGATACCCGGTCTTTAGAGGAAAAGATTGCCGGCCGCTTCTCCGTAGCTATTTAATCTATCATTGACAATCAAATTCACAACGATTATGGAAACGAATAATAAAGAGATAAAACGCCGCAGCACGTTCTCCCTGCTGTTCTACATCAACCGCACGAAAGTCCGCAAGGACGGAACATGTAAATTGTTATGCAAGGTAAGCATCGACGCCAAGTCGGCCCCGATCAATATCAACGCGTTTGTCGATCCATCGCTTTGGAATCCGGAAACCAAAAGGGCGAACGGACGAAGCGAGAACGCCCGAACGGTAAACCAGGCAATAGAGAAACTGACCGAAAAAATCACCGGACATTACCGTCATATTCGTAAAAGCCTCGGTTTCGTGACGGCCGAGCTGGTCAAAAACGCCGTGGAAGGAATCGGGCAGAAACCGTTCACCCTCCTTGCCTTGTTCCGCGAGCATAACGAGGAGTTCCGCAAGCGTGTCGGCGTGGATCGCAAGGAAGAAACTTATGAAAGTTACGAGAACTCCTATAATATTTTAGCCTCCTTCGTGAAAAAAAGGAAGGAAAAGGAGGATGTAGCGTTGCGGAGCCTTGACCGGGAGTTCTACGATGATTTTGAAATATTCCTGCGTACAGATCGTGAAATGAAACCCAAGACAGTACACGAGCATCTTTACCGGTTGAAAAAAATGACCAAGCGGGCTGTCAGTCAGGGTACACTCCGGCGCGACCCTTACGGGAAGCTGCACCCGGAACTGCCCCGGCGCAAGAGCCGCCATTTGAAACTCGAAGACCTCAAAAAACTGATGGAAACTCCCGTCGGTAAACCCAACCTCCAGCGGGTGCGGGACTGGTTTCTCTTCGCTACCTTCACGGGGTTGTCCTACGCCGACCTGAAACGCTTGTCCGAAAAAGACATCACGCAGTCGGACGACGGAACGTACTGGATACACATCCGGCGCCAGAAGACCGAAACGCCCTCGGCCATCCGCCTGCTGAACGTGCCGTTGCAGATCATCGAGAAATACCGCCACGAGCGTAAAAGCGACAGGATTTTCAACCTCTATTGCCGGGGGTATCTCATCAAGCTCACCAGAGAACTGGGACGGACATACGGCTTCGACATGACCTTTCACAAGGCGAGGCACAATTTCGGGACACATATCACGCTCTCGCTGGGTGTGCCTATCGAAACTGTCAGCCGCATGATGGGACACAAGAGCATTTCCACCACGCAGATTTACGCCAAAGTGACCGACCGCAAGGTGGACGAGGACATGAAACGTCTGAAAGAACAGACCAAAGGCCGGAAAATAAATCTCTACGAGGAGGACGAACCGGAAACGGCAGATATTATAACGGTAAACGGTTGAACAGTATAACAAAAATTGATAAATTTGTATGACTATGACGACAAGAGAACCTATCAGCATTGAAAACGGGCGGGTGGAAATCCACACGCCGGAGAACCGTGTATGGCTCACGCGCCACCAGATTGCCGACCTGTTCGGAGTCTTCGTTCCTGCCGTGGGGAGCAACATCCGCTCCATACTCAAAAGCGGCATACTCCGTGAGGAGCGGGTTTACCGCCGGGAGCGCAACCGTGACGGCGGTATTGTCGAGCTGTATTCGCTCGAAATGATCGCCGCGCTGGCTTTCCGCTTAAAATCCGGGAATGCCGAAGCCTTCCGACGGTGGCTTGTCCGAAGGGCCACGACGACCGCCGTCGTCTGGCAGCTCCCCGGCATGAACACGATATTGAACTGAAAAAGAAGAACGGCCGTGATGGCCGTTCTTCTTTTATACCCATTCCTGTCCCCCGATACATTTCTTCCGGGAATCTTCCAGAAATTTCTGTATCTCGGATTCCATGTATAGTACCTTGCCCTGAATCAAATAATAGGGAATGATCCGCGCCGTGCGGTATTCCTGCAATGTACGCCTGCTGATTTTCAGCAGCCGGGACAATTCCTCGTCGGTGACGAACCGCTCTCCCTTGAGTGTCCGGCCTCCGGAGGATTCCAGTTTATCCAGTGCCTTGCCGGCCTTTTCCAAACGCCGGAAGAGATCCGCCACACGCGGATCGTGCTTGTCGATGAAATAATGGCTCATAACGCGGCGGTATTAGGATAGTGCGACGATTGCAGCAGTTTCCCGACATCTTCCGGTTTGTAGAAGATTTTGTGACGGATGCGGCTGAAAGGCAGCAACCCTTTCTCCCGGTAGGTTTGCAGGGTACGTTTCGATATCCCCAGCACGTCACAGACATCCTGGTTGTCCAGCCATTTTTTCAAACTCACGTCCTCCTGCCTGCGGCATAACGCCTCGGCTTTTCTTTCAATGGCTTCCACGTGCCCTGCCAGCGCGTCGAAAGCCTTCACGTCCATACTTATTATTTCCATGTTCTGTTTCATTTTTTGTTTCCCGGATGCCCAAAAGTACACAAATGAACAGTATCTTGTTATCAGCCAGTGGTATATGGACGTATCCGTCTTAAAAGTGGCAGCGAGTGGCGCCACGTCCGGCGGAAACGATCCTCCGCCGATACGGGATCGGCACGCTCCGATACGCCAATCGCCCGTGAAAGGAAATGTTCGCGGGCGATTTATCATTCCATGCAGGGTGAGCCGTGAACCGACTTTCGCGAGCGTTCACGGCATATCGTTTTCTCCCCGTTTCTCTCCCATAACCTTTTCCTCTCTTTTTTTCATGCCGCGGAGCGCGGTATGGAAATCTGTTGTCAGTAGCAAAGGTAGTTACGGGGCTCACGCTGCTGCAAGATCGGGCCGCGGGGCGGTTTGCCGCAAAATCTTCCTCTTTCCCTGCGGGCGAGCGTATTTTCCGACAAAATCTTGCAGCAGCTATCCCCGACACCTTTTGATGCTACCGAAACAGATTCCATCCATACCGGCTCCGCTACGGCATAAAAAAAAAGTCAAAGGTTATGAGAAACGAAGAGAAAAATAAATGGAAACAGAAATCCTCCAACCTTCCACTTGGCATAAAGGCAAAGGTCGGGTTGGCGGTAAAGGTCGGGGCGGTGGCTTTGGGCTTCCACGTGTGGGGTATCGACTTTATTTGGGTCGTTTTGGGCTTCACGTTCTGTTATGACATCCTGCGGGGCATTTTCTCCTGCCTTGTTTCTCTCGTGGCTCTAACCGGCTTTTTCTATTTCCTATTCACTCACATCTTCTAAATTATTACAGGTATGACAAAGTACATTTCATTATTCGGAGCGACTACCACGGACACACGGGTGCAGGTAGTCAAGGAAAACCAGGTAATCATCGGTATCGGTGCGGGTGCGAGCAGAAAGCGTTACGTCGTTTACAAGGTGGAACACACCGCCCGTGGCTACGTGTACCACATGGTCGATACCGAAACAAAGGAAATCAGCCAAACGGACATTCTGCGACCCCTCTCGCAAACATTCGGTATCGGCAGGTACTACGACGACGTGAACCCCGAGTTCATGGACGCTTTCGAGGTGGCTTTGCTCGTGGGGCAGGCGGAAGAGCAAGCCACGGCGCAGGCCATCGCCGCCGCCAAAGAGAAAGCCGAGCATGACCGCATAGCGGAAATAGGAGCGCAGAGGTTACGCCGCATCATGCCCGAAGGGGTGCAGGGCGTAATCATCGCCGAACTCAACGAAACGGAATACACTGACCCCTCTTACGAGTGTTCGACCACCCGAAGCGTGCGTACCGTCATTCTCGGCTTTTCGGCCACCTCCCGCAACGGCTTCGGGGAGTTGAGAAAGGCGGCGGCCAATTTCCCGCAAACGGCGCACCTCTCCGAATACGACCCCAAGAACGAACACCGCTATCCCGTTTTCACGCTCGGCAAAAGTCCGAAATACGGGTGGAGTGTCTGCAAACTGACCCACTACACACGTGAAGGGTACATCGACAGGCTGGCATATATCGCAGGAAACGAGGAGAATATATGTCTGCCCGAGCCGAAAGACGAAAAACGGGCGGAACGCACTGAAACGAGCGTGCAAGGCGGGTTTATCATCGTGGACTATTCCGAGAAGGCGATAGCCGTATTCGGGGACACCAAGCCCGTCAAGGACGCCCTTCACGCACTCGGGGGACGCTTCAACGCACGGCTGACGCATGACGGGCAGAAGAGAGCGGGATGGATTTTCCAAAAGACCAAAGAGGACGAGGTGCGGCGGCTTCTCGGAAAGGACGAATAAATGTTGAACACGGGGCGGCTCGCCGCCCCACAATACCAAAAAATCATGGCACAAGGAACAGATTATTTCAAACTGACGATACAGAACTATCTCGACGCACGGGCACGGGAGGACGAACTTTTCGCACCCCGATACGCCAACCCGAAAAAGAACATTGACGATTGCTGCACTTTCATCATCAACCAAGTACGGCAGAGCGGTTGCAACGGGTTTGCCGACGAGGAAATATACTCTATGGCACTCCACTATTACGACGAGGAGGACATCGACATCGGCAAACCCGTCAGTTGCAAGGTAGTGGTCAATCACACCGTTGAACTGACCGAGGAGGAAAAAGCCGAGGCACGGCGGAACGCCATACGGAAGGCCGAGAGCGAAGCCTACGCCAAGTTGGCGAAAGCCAAGTCCAAACCCAAGAAAATCGAAGATAACAAACTAATGCCCAGTCTATTTTAGTTATGAAACCGAGAACAAAATTCCAACAGAGCGTTGTGGCGGCAAGTAAACACCTGCCGCCGCTTACCCCCGCACAAATCGAATGGGGGTACAAGAACTGCATCGAGCATATCGGACGCCGCACGCCGAAAGGACTTATCACCTGCACCGAGTGCGGCCACACGTGGCAGAGCGAAAACGGAGAACTCACGGACAATCTGTTAGGGTGCGAGTGTCCGCACTGCCACACCCCGCTGAAAGTGGAAACCACCCTGCGCCGCAAGTTCAACGATTACGAGTATTTGTGCATCGTAACCCGCTGCAAGGGTTTTCAAGTCCTGCGCTTCGTCTATATCGAGTGTTGGGCGAAAGTGGGACAGACGCCCGTTTACACCCATATCGAAGCCGTACAGCGGTGGATTGCCCCCGACGGACGCTCCGCAACCTTCGCACGGCTGCGCCCGATGGGCTTCTTCGTTCACGGGTGGAGTTGGTCGAGCGCATTGGAACTGCGGGCGGAGAACGACGGGAAATACAACATCACGCCCACACGCATCTATCCCCGACAACGGCTTATCCCCGAACTGCGCCGAAGCGGCTACGGTAAACAACTCCCCGATGTAACCCCTTTCGACCTTATCCACCTGCTGCTCTCGGAGAACAAGGCCGAAACGCTGCTTAAAGCGGGACAAACGGCACTCGTGCGATTTTTCGCCCGTTCCTCCCGCAATATCGCAGACTATTGGCCGGCCATCCGTATCGCCATCCGTAACGGGTACGCTATCGGGAAACCGACGGAATGGTGCGACTACATCGACCTGCTGCGATTTTTCGGGAAAGACCTGCATAACGCCCATTTCGTGTGTCCCGCAGACCTGCCCGCAGCGCATGACCTCTACATGGCTAAAAAAACGGCGGCACATGCAAATGGAACGGCGGCAGGAGGAACGGCGCAAGGCGTTGGAACAGGAAGCCTCGTTTGTCGAAGCCAAAGGGCGGTTTTTCGGAGTGGAGTTTTCCGACGGGGAAATCTGCATCAAGGTATTGGACAGCGTTGAAGCCATACGGCAGGAGGGCGAGGCCATGCACCATTGCGTGTTTACCAACGAATACTATCTGAAAGCCGACTCGCTCATACTCTCGGCCACAATCGACGGCAAACGTATCGAAACGATAGAGGTGTCCCTAAAACGCATGGAGGTCGTGCAGAGCCGTGGCGTGTGTAACAAGAATACCCCATACCACGGGCAAATACTGAAACTGATGAAGGGGAACATGTCCCTTATACGGAAACGAATGACAGCATAAAAATCGGGGCGGCGAAAGCCGCCCGCAAAAACAAAATAGAATGAACCAAATAGCATATAAATTCGTGTCGTGGGACGTTCCCGCACTCGAAAGCCTTGCAGGCTCAAAAGCGTACATATTACGCAAACGGCTCAATGACGGGGGAACGCTCACCCGTGAGGAGAAAGACTGGATTACCCGTGAGGTAAACCATAACACCTATTTCAAGGACTCCATTCCGCTTTTAGGGTATCGTTTCAACTTTGTCGATGTACTGAAAACATTCGTGGTAAAGCAGTACGGGCATTACACGGAATACAAGGGCGTGGACAAGACGAGCATACGCTCCATGTTGTACGGCAGAGTGGAAAGGATTGTCGAATTATAAAATCGGGGCGGCGAAAGCCGCCCTACAAAAAAAATATAACAATGAAAATCATCTATAAAAGCTACATGGCACGCCCGCTCAAACCCTTCGGGGAGTGGGATTGGGAAGTTCGGGAAGCAGTCAAGACGGCCCTTGCGCTCGTCGAGGGGAAAAAC
This sequence comes from Bacteroides sp. 1_1_14, assembly GCF_000162515.1. NCBI lineage: Bacteria > Pseudomonadati > Bacteroidota > Bacteroidia > Bacteroidales > Bacteroidaceae > Bacteroides > Bacteroides sp. 1_1_14. The sequence continues at coordinate 8,589 of NZ_GG774717.1, forward strand.
GGGTTCAAAACCCATTCCGAGATATGGCGAAGGTGCAACCTCGTCATTACCGTGGGACACAACATCTACACCACGAGTATCGAGATACGACCACCCGAGCAGGACGTGATACGCCGCAGGAGCAACTGGCATAACGGCTACGCCTACTACTGCAACGGCGTGTTCTGGGCGAACATGAGCAGGGTTAGAGTGGAACTTGTCTGATTAAAAAATTTCGGGGCGGCAAAAGCCGCCCGTAAAAAGCGAGAATATGAAAACGAATGAAGTAAACAAGGAAATCTCCTATGAAACGCTGCTCGTAACCTTCGGCGAGGGTATCGGGCGGCTCAACACCATGTTCGACGACCCGCAGGTGTGGGGCGTTGCCACGCTGAAGCAGTGGATCGACGGGTATGAAACTACGCGCTTCACCGAAATCGACGACCGAACGGCGGTTATCACATCCGAATACAACATGGACAGCATAAAGGAATGGCTGCAAAAGAACACACCGATTATCAACCTGGAAAAACGATAAAATCATGCGCAAGTACAAATTATTCATCGGCTACCGGCTGCTGGGAGAGTTTTCCGGTATATGGGAAGCCAAAAATTTCGCCGCTGAAAGCGGCATGAGCGGAATTTTCTCGCTCGTGGGAGAAAATTACCGGGACAGTTGGTACGAACCCAAAAAACAAGAAAAGAATGGAAACAAAGATTAAAGACATCACGGGAGCGGAAATAACCGTTACCGACTTAAAAGAGGCGGTACGCCAATGCCGGGAGTGCCTCGCAAGTCCCTACCTGATGCCCTCGGGGCATACCGTGGGGGAAAACCATGCCTACATGTTGCGGCAACTGCTCGCCCTGCAAAGGCGGAAACGGGAACACGGCAGGCAACGGCCGTGAAAATACGACGCGAAAAAAATCGGACGACAACCGTCCGATTTTTTTGTTTCCCGTCAATCGACCGCCGTATGGTCGCCCAGCTTCCCGTGCAGTTCACGCCCGATATGTCCGGCAATGCCACGGGGAGAAATTTCAGAGATTGAACCCCACCCGCCATGCGTGTATATGCACGTCTTGAGCGGTTCGGTACGGGAAAGGTAGAACAGATAGCCGTTGCGGAGCAGGATGCCCACGAACACCGAGCCGACCTCGATGTCGGCGATCTCGTCAAAACGTATCTTCCCGTCATTGTATAATACTGCCGTGCCATCCGCATCGGGAATGACGAACAGATCGTCTTCCATGACAATCCCGTGCAACTCGATTAGCGACCCCAGGCATTCACTCGCCGATACCCGGTCGTAATCACCCTTTACCTCATTTGTCGATTTCGTTTCCATATCGCTTTTCTTTAGGTTCAGACAAATAC
>NZ_GG774717.1:10302-17554 GCF_000162515.1 Bacteroides sp. 1_1_14
CCGATTTTTTTGTTTCCCGTCAATCGACCGCCGTATGGTCGCCCAGCTTCCCGTGCAGTTCACGCCCGATATGTCCGGCAATGCCACGGGGAGAAATTTCAGAGATTGAACCCCACCCGCCATGCGTGTATATGCACGTCTTGAGCGGTTCGGTACGGGAAAGGTAGAACAGATAGCCGTTGCGGAGCAGGATGCCCACGAACACCGAGCCGACCTCGATGTCGGCGATCTCGTCAAAACGTATCTTCCCGTCATTGTATAATACTGCCGTGCCATCCGCATCGGGAATGACGAACAGATCGTCTTCCATGACAATCCCGTGCAACTCGATTAGCGACCCCAGGCATTCACTCGCCGATACCCGGTCGTAATCACCCTTTACCTCATTTGTCGATTTCGTTTCCATATCGCTTTTCTTTAGGTTCAGACAAATACCATACGAAAAAGGCGTGAGAATACGTTAAATACCGGCATTGAGGTACAGCCAAGCACCCATCCACTCGATAGATAATTTCTCCCCACGCCGCTATCGCATACGCTTGACGCATATAGACACGACGATGAAGAAGAGAACTACCCATTATTTTGCGAGCGGATTAAAATTTGGCTGTTTTCAATGCCCCACCATAATGTGTTCCTTCCGTATGTAAATCGCCCGGCGGCACGCCGCCGGAGGATTCGATTGCAAATATAACGATTTCATTCGGGTATCGGCGACAACACGTGCGATTTTTAACAACCTTCCTGCCAAAGAACTACCCGCCGTCCTACAATTTCGGCCCCCGGGCGGGTTTGCGGGGCGCGACCTTCGGCTGCGCCTTCTTCTCCCTGGGCGGTTCGACGATCCGCAGTTTGAGTTTCTCCGTCTTACGGTCGTAACGCACCTCGCAGCAGTCAATCTCACCCGCAACCGACGTCCACACGTTGTTCACACGCACCGCGCCGCCCGAGTAGAGGGTCTTGTATTGTTCGTATTCGAGCGGCTGCCGCAATTTCGCGTCCACCTGACGGTGGAACGAGTAGATATTACGTCCCTTTGCTATTTCGTCGGGAACGTAAACCCGCAACTCGGGATGGGCGGCCTCGGCATAGAGGCACAGATCCGCCGTGCGAAGCTCCCTCGGAACCCACTGGATCATCCTCGGGTCGCCCCGCACGGCCGTATCGGCCACGAGCGGCGTGATGGCCCTCTGGGGAATGTCGTACAGCACCCCCGCATCCTTGCGAACGGCCTCCAACGCCACCTCCTCCGTTACAAGCCGGCGGTTCAGGTGCAGGACACTCATCAACCGGTGTATCTGCTGCGGGTCGTCCTGCTCGCGGAACACCTGCAAGACCAGGGCGGGGTCGCTCAACGCGCTGATAACCGAGAAATCGGTTTTGTCCTTCCCGTAGGTACGCTCGAAAGCCTCCCGGCTCATCTCCGGCGTCCGGGCTTCGCGGGGGACGCCTTTCAGGTTTTGCGGGTTCTCCCGCACCAGGCTCATGTATAGATCCGGGCTTTTCATGCTCTCGGGCAGGTGGGCGATGGCATAGGGACTGCGCCGTATGGCCTCCATGCACAACTCCGGCGTTTTCCACTTCTCGGGGACATATTGCAGGTAGCTCCCGTCGTGCCAGACGGCCCGGCGGCACATCTCCTCGTTCTTGGCGTGGTCGGGAAGGTTGTAGAACAGCTCCGGCTCCAGGGCGAAAATTTCCCGGGCCACCCTCGGCGTGAGGAACCAGGGGTTCATGTTCTCCAAAAAATCGAAGGTCTTATCGTAATTCGTGCAATAGAACCCCAACACTTTCAGGTGTATCTCCTCGAAGGGGATATAGCGGAGGACACGCAGGTCGTCGGTACGGGCCAACGCCCGGTTGCAGACCTCCGGCGTGAGCTGTTCGGGGTTGAAAAAGCGGATGGCCAGGGGATCGCGCTCCAGCGCCATCCCGCACAGACGGTCGGTTTTCAGATGTTTCGGAACGTACTCCAGTGCCAGGTAGTTCGAGGACACGGCGGCCTCGCAGACCCGTTCCGTGCGTAATTCCTCCGGCACTTCATGGAGCAGGATGCCGTCCCCGCTGACGGCACGCAGGCAGACTGCCTCCGTGCGCAGTTCCACCGGCACGAGCGAAAGGCAGGACGCGTCCATCCCCACGCCGTGAAGGGCCAGTTCCCCGGTCATGACCTCCGGGGCAATGGAGGCGAAAATCTCGAACTTGTCCACGAACGACATCCCGAATTTTTTCAGCCCTTCCAGGCATATATCGGGATACGGAATGTAAGGGAGTATCTTGTAATCGGCACTGTCCACCGCTTTCAACGCCGCACGGCATATTTGCGGCGTCCTCAATTCCCCGGGGACGGCCTCCAGCACCAGACCGTTGCGCTTCACGGCCGTCATGCACAGTTCGGGGGGTCTTCAACCCCTCCGGAACGTAATACAGCGCGTAGCTGTTGCTATCGACGGCGGCACGGCACATTTTCGGTGTCTTCAGACGGTCAGGGACGAATTTCAGTGTTTCGCCCCGGTGGCCGGCCGCGGCAAGACAAAGTTCCGGCGTTTTCATCGCTTCGGGAACGAACTCGATGTTGAAAGCCGATTTCTTGATGGCGAAACGGCAGACTTCCGCCGTTTTCCGATCCTCGGGCAGCGTCTCGAAAAGGTTCTCGCGCCACGGGTTCTCGTACACCCCCGTATCGAGATAGGCTATATCTATTCTCTCTTGCTCTGTCATGGTTTTCAGTATTTATGGAAAGCGCCCGGGTGACGGGCGCTTCTCTTGGTTAGACATATTCCGTTATCGTTCCGTTTCCTCCGTCCCGTTCTCGCTCTGGAACGTGAAGGAGGTCTTCACGACCTGACCCGTGTTGTCCTCGACATAGACGTCGATGGTCTGCTGGTCATCGCTGCGCGATGTGTAATAGAGGCGGAACACCTCACGGTCGAGCGGATAGCGGTCGTTGGGCAGGAACACCGTACCGTCGTCCATCCTCAACTCACCGCGCCCGTCGGGCTGGAAATAGCGGATCGTGTAACGCGCGCCGTCATATCTCCCCTCCCGCACGAGCGTGCAGCGGATTTCAGCGGTTTCACCAACGGAGATTCGCTTCTGAACGGGCATCGTTTCCAGAGAGAACGTGTACGCCTGCTGTATATCCAGCCCGTTGTCGCAGGATGCGCATAAAAGACCCAGGGCGGCGATCCAGACCGCCAGGGCCAATATCTTTTTCATCTTTTTCATGTCGCTTGCAAGTTTAATGGATTATGAATTTCACGCCCAGGCCGAACTGCGCGTGGAAATGTCCCGTTGTAGTGCCCCATAGGATACGCTCACGCCCCGTCAGCGAGAGGATAATCCTGTCGGTCAGGTACGCATCGACCTCCAGCGTGACGGCCCCGCCATAGAGGAAACGGTCGCGGTGGCGGAGCGTAGAGCCGTCATAGAGCCGCCTCTCGCCCCGGTTCACGCTCTCGTAACCGGCCAGCGCCGAGCCGCCGAGGTAGAAGAAAAAAGTCCTGGACGGGTCGGCGAGGAACTTGTAATAGTAACCGCCCTCGGCAGTGAACTGCGCCACCGGGATACGTTCCGACTTGTAGGGGTAATAACGGTTCAGGAACTCCGCGCCGAACACCCACTTGTCGGCATTCTTCGCGTAGCGGCTCATGGCCAGCCCGAACCAGTAGCCCGTTTCGCTGCGGCTGTCCCGGGTATAGAAGCCGTCGGCCATGCCTCCCCGTATTTCCAGCCCGCGCATGGCGGGCAGGGCACGCTGGGCGTGCGCCCCGTCCGAAAGGAGGAGGCATAACCCCAGCGTGAGAATGAATATCGCCCGTTTCATATCACTTTACCTTTAACTCGTTGATAACACGTGCGCGCACCAGGTCGGCATTCTCCACCGTGAAAGTCTGGTGTCGCCCGCCTTGCTGCTCGTGCAGTTCCACGACCAGCTGCTTGTCGTCGGCCAGCGTGAACTTCGGGAGCGTGAAGACCATGCGCTCGGTACGCTTGCCGCCGATGACCTGCACGTTGTTGTACGCACGCACGGGCCATACGACCTGCTCCTGGATGGCCGTGCGTTTGGCCACCTTCTTGTCCGTAATCTTGAACGTCAGGTAGTCCACGTTGAAAGGCACGTTGGAGGAGTTTTTCAGTTGGAGGTGGAAATAAAGCAGGTCGTTATGCACGTAGATACCTTTGAGGAGGTATTGTACCCCGAAACGCTTGCAACCGATATGCTTGATCTCGCGGCGGTCATTCTTGTAAATGGACTGCATGATCAGTTTGACCAGCAGCGGAGATTCGCATCCCAACTCCTGCAAATAGATGTCCAGCGCGTTATTGGGGCGGTTTACCGCCTCCCCGTCATGCAGGAAGTCCGCCATCTCGACCGACAGTTTCACCGGCTCGTCGGCATACTTGACATTGAAGCTGTAATAGGCCCCGTCCTCGGTAATGACCGAAAGGTTGCTCTCGCGCGAGAAATCACGCAGGGCCGCCTTTACACGCAGCACGTTTTCCGTGCCGTCGGCTTTCGCCGCCAGAAGATCCGAAGACCCCAGATCGACGTAACGGATGGCCGAGGGGAAAATCACATGAACGGTCTTGCTGAACGTCACCTCCAGCGCGTAGGGCGGGATAACCCGGTTGAAGGTCAGCGGACGGGTAAGACCGTCGTACAAATCGCCCGTGGAGGGCTTTTCCTGCGCGTGGGCAGCGAACATGCACCCGATAAAAGCGAGTGCCAGAAGAATCTTTTTCATACTCGATAAATTTTTTGATTGTTGATAAAAATGGATTTTTTCAGTGGTGTACGGAAGTACGTCGTTTGTACCCTTATTGAAGGGGCGGGAGCAGCAGGACGCTGTAACCGGCCTTGAGCGTGACCTTGACCGAGCGCATCTTCTTGCTCACGTATTGCGACACGCCCTGGATGGCGCTGCGCCCCAGGTCGGAGAGCAGTTGCGAACCGGCATCGTCCGTGATCGTGATACTGCTGCCCATGCCCGCGCCCATATTGGCGGCGATCTCCTTCACGGCATTGAGTTCTTCCGACCCCGGCACGGGAATACCCTCGTTGCCGTTCGTGTCATAGACCGACAGATCGACCGGAACGACCGCCCCGCCGTGCTGGACAGCGCTGACCTTGACCGTCAGCCGTTCACCGTTGATCCTCGCCGCCCCCGTTACGGGCGTACCCGAGGGGATGAGCAGATCTCCCGCCATCATCGGTTCCAGCAGCCGGAAAGTAACCTCCCCGCCATCGGTGAGCGTCACGGTTTGCTGCACGGCGGCACGGATACTGTTGCGCTCGGGCTCGCGAAGGTCGCTCCCCACCGTGTTGAAACCCCAGTTCCGGGGCTTGACGAACTCACGGGCGAAGACCGAATCGGGCAGCGGGGCGGCAAGCAGCGACACGATGTTACGGCGCACCTGGCGCACGGGCTGCACGGAAGCCTTGCCGGAAACGGAGGCTTTCTGACGCGGGGCTTCAGGGGCCTTGACCGCCATTCATGTAGCGGGCGGCGATCTCGTAGGACTTCTCCAGCAGCGCCACCTGCTCCTCCTGGGCCGTTTTCTGCGCCTGCTGTTCTTCCAGGCGGCGTTCCAGTTCCTCGATGCGGGCCTGCATCTCGCGCTCTTCCCCCGTTTCACCGGCGGTCTCCTCGTAGAAACTGCCTAACTGGCGGTTGATGTCGGCATAGGCGGCACGGGAAGTCCGGAAAGCTCCCGACGAACCGCCGGCAGGGCCGGAAGACTTATCCGGCACGGCAGCGGGCATGACGGGCTCTTCCTCCTCGTCCTCCATCCCGAACGCGAAATCCTGCAAGGAGCGCATCTTTTCCCGCTCCCTGCGCCGCATCTCCTCCTGCACGTAGGCATCACGCTTGTCCGAGAGGATACCCTCCGATTCCGGGGTCGGCAGCTCCGTGTTGAAACCCGCCGAAGGCTCCTCCCGTTCTTTTTCGCCGGGGGAGAAGATCAGCCACATGCACCCGGCAAAGGCCAGGAAAAAGAGCGGGAAGACCACCATCTTCTTCCGCATCTGTATCTGCCGGGGCGTGAGTTCCTTTTTCCCCGCCTCCGGCTGTTTATTCTGTTTTTCGTTCGTCGTCATAATTGAAATCTTTTAGATGTTTTACACTGTCGGCCTCCTGCCGTTGTCTTAATTCCAGCTCCAGCCGCTCGATATGCCGTATCTGCATCCGTTCCCCGGCTCCCTTGCCGAAGCGGTAGATGGAAGACACGGTAAAGTAGAGCGACAAGACGGAAAAGAACAAGAGCAGCGTGAGGATCACGATAATCCGCTTATCGGGCGAGAGCGCCCCGCAAGCGCGGCGCAGGTGGTCTTCGACCCACTCCCCGAAAGCCTTTATTCTCTTCTTTGCCATAGCCTTATCTTTTTAATGTACGTAAATCGCGGTTCTCCAGAATCTCGAATTTCTCCATGATGAAACCCTGCGGGTTATTGTCCGAACGCCCCGAGTTGATCAGCTCGCAGCGCGTGACCAGCGAACGCTCGGTGATGTTGCTCTCGCGGACAATCATTTGCCGGGCATAGGTCATGGCCCGGTAGGGATAGGCGTTGAAGTCGCACACCACGGAGTCCACCTCGATACGCTGGCTGATGTTCCCCGACACCACACGGTTGTAGTAACCTTTCTCCTGCATGTCCTGGTAATAGGCGAAGGCGCTCTTATCGACCAGGAACAGCGCGCGGTTGATGTTGCTCTCGATGGCCGCACGGTCGGGCGAGAGGGTGAAGAACAACTCGTGAAAACGCCGGATATGTTCGCGCGCCTCCACGGGGCGGTTCTGGCTCAAATCCTGCGAGAGCGCCAGCATCAGCGACTTGCCCCCGTCCAGGACGTAGATCTTCTCGCGCTGCTTTTCGGCGAAACGGAAGCTCGCGACCACGCTGAACACGGATACCAGCGCGCACAGGCAGAGGAACACGATACCGAAAAGCCGAATCTGCCTGAAACTTGTTTCGATGTTTTTTAATGACTTGAATTCCATTGTCCAAATTGTTATGAATGATTATTGTTACCTTGTGTTGCCAGGTTGCGCCCGTTGGGGGCACTGCCCGAAGCCGGGCCGCCAACGCCGCCGTTACCGGAGGAGGAACCGCCACCGCCGCGACGCCCGAACGTGCGGCCGATCATGTTGCCGGCGATACCGCCAGCGACACCCGTGGCGAATGCCCCGGCCTTGTTGATACCGCCCATAGCCCCGCCGGCTCCGCCCGACTGGATCACCCACTCGG
>NZ_GG774717.1:17775-21480 GCF_000162515.1 Bacteroides sp. 1_1_14
GGGCCACCGCCGCGACGCCCGAACGTGCGGCCGATCATGTTGCCGGCGATACCGCCAGCGACACCCGTGGCGAATGCCCCGGCCTTGTTGATACCGCCCATAGCCCCGCCGGCTCCGCCCGACTGGATCACCCACTCGGCAACGGTGGGGATCGTGAAATAGCCTATGATACCTATAATCAAAAAGATAATATAGACACCGCTGCCGCTGTCGGGAATGTAATTGGGGTCTTGCAGGGCCAGGACGTCCGCCTGGAGCATCAACGTCTGGATCTTGGCCAGCACCGCGGAGAACAGGTCGGCGATGGGAAGCCAAAGGTACACGCTGATATAGCGGGAAATCCAGCTCGCGAGCGTCGAGTGGAAGCCGTCGTAAATGGAGAGGGCGAACGACAAGGGCCCCAGAATCGACAGCACGACTAAAAAGAATGTCCGCAGCGTGTCGATGGTAAGCCCCGCGGCGTTGAACAACAACTCGAAGAAGTCCCGGACAAGCTGCCGGAAACCGGCCTTGATGTCGTACCACGTGCGTTCGGCCCACATGCTGATAATCTCGCCCAAGTCCGTGATACCCATATCCGCAAGCCGTTGTTCATACACCTCGTCGTCCACTAACCAAGCCTTGCCCTCGCGCCTGCGGGCCTCGGCTTCCAAATCGTCCTTCTGTTGCTGGTATGCCTGCAAATCCAATGTCTGCCCCTCCAGTATGGCGTGCGTGCCCTGCACCACGGGCGACATCACGGCGTTGATCGTCCCCAGAACCACGGTGGGAAAGAACATCACGCACAAGCCGATGGCGAAAGGCCGCAGGAGCGGGAACACGTCGATAGGCTCCGCGCTGGCCAGTGCCTTCCATACCCGGTAAGCCACGTAAAAGAGCGCACCCAGGCCGGCGATACCTTTCGCCACCCCGATCATGTCGCCGCATAGCGGCATCATCTCCTGATACAGGTTCCGGAGAACCTGGTGTAAATTGTCGAAATCCATGACTGCCTCCGTTTTCAGGTTACCAATATCTGTCGTTCGGGTTCCCGTAAAGTGCCAGCACCCGGTGCGCGTCGCCCTTTTCGCGGCTGCGGATGAAGGACACGGAGATGGTCTTGCGCGTGTAATAGCGCGTGAGGTTGCGGTACTCCAGCATCTTCGTGTAAACCTGATCCACCACGTCCATCCGCTCCTTGTCCGAGAGCGAGAGGCCGTTGCCGCCGGTTATGACCGTCTTGAGTTCCGCCACCAGCGCACCGCCCTCCTCCAGCAATCGGGCGTAACCCGCCGAGATCGCCGCCAGCTCGTCCACCGTGAAGTTCGGGTCTGAAACCATACGGTTGAATCCCGAGGTGTAGATTTCCGTGATCTCGCTGACCATTTCGAGCGTCAGCTTCACCTTCCGGGCATCCTTGATGATGTTATGCACCGATTTGAGGGCGTCGTAGTAAGCCTTGCTCTGGTTATAAATCTTGATACTCTCTTGCAGCGACTTGACCATGTTGGTCGCCGTGGTCGAGCTTTGAACCGCGCTCTTGATGTTCTGAACGAGGTTCGACGGGTCGATGACCGTCCACTGCGCTTTTGCCTGGTACGTGAAGCAAAGAAGCCCCACGAACAGCGTTAAAATCAATCGTTTCATCCTTTTCATTATTTAATTCGTGAATACTTGGGCGGTCATTCCGACGCCCGGTAATAATCCCCGTAGGCGGAGAGCTGGAGCACCTCGCGCCCCGCATCGTAGGCCAGGGCGACATACCCGTAGAGGTCGAAGTAACGGATACCTCCCCAATACTTCCTCACGGGACGGGAGAAGCGTGTCCCGTCCTTGTAGGACACCTCCACGTAAAAACCGCCGCCCCGGCGTCCCGGGTTGCGGTAGATGCGAACCCGGGGAGAACCCGAGCGGCTTTCCCACTCGCCCGCCACCTCGTACAGCGCGAAGTCCAAACGCGCCGCCGTGGGGTCTGATCCGATACACTTGCGATACATGGCCTGCCCTCCCTTTAACGTTTGCCCTCGGCGAGCTGCCTGATCGCCAGTTCCATATCACCGCCCAGCTCCCCGGCAAGCCGCTGTACCTCCACTTTCTCCGTTTCCTCGGTCGTGTAGGCCAGGTACTCCGGGACGCTGACCTCCGTGGCATAGACCGCCGACTGAACGCCGCCCAGACCGATCCAGACCTCCTTGTATTTACGGGAAGGGTCGTTGGACTGGTTGATCGAGAGAATCTGCGCCTTCTCCTTGTCGGTCAGTCCCAACAAGGACTGAATCGCGTCGAAACGGTTCATGAACTTGCGCTGGTCGAGCAGGATCTTGCAGTCCGAGTTGTTGATGATCGCCTCCTTGACCACCGGGCTGGAAATGATGTCCTCGACCTCCTGCGTCACAACGATGGCCTCACCGTAGTATTTGCGGACGGTTTTATACATATAACGCAGATATTCAGCCATATTGGCCGTAGAGAGCGCCTTCCAGGCCTCCTCGACGATGAGCTGTTTGCGTACCCCCTTGAGCCGTCTCATCTTGTTTATGAAAGCCTCCATGATGATAATGGTGACCACGGGAAAAAGCTCCTTGTTTTCCTTGATGGAATCCACCTCGAAGACCACGAAGCGCTTCGAGAGCAGGTCGATGTTGGCCCGGGAGTTCAGAAGGAAGTCGTAGCGTCCGCCCTTATAATACTGCCGCAGGGTGATGAGCATGTTGTCGATGTTGAAATCCTCGCGGCTGACCCGGATCTCCCGCTCCTCCAGCTCGCGGCGGTAGTCGTCCCGCAGGTACTCGTAGAAACTGTCAAAACACGGCACGATATTCCGGTCGGCGCGGATACGCTCGATATAGGCGTTCACGGCACTGCCCAGCTCGCCGCTCTCGGTCTTCGTGATCTTGTCGTCCTCGGTTTTCCAGAGTGTCAGCAGCAGCGTCTTGATGCTGTCCTTCTTCTCCACGTCGAAATAGTAGTCGTCGGTGTAGAACGGGTTGAAACTGATGGGATGTTCCTCGGTATAGGTAAAATACACGCCGTCCTCACCTTTGGTCTTACGCCGGATCAGCTCGCAAAGACCCTGGTAGCTGTTACCGGTATCCACCAGCACGACATGCGTGCCCTGCTCCCAGTATTGGCGGACTAAATGATTCATAAAGAATGACTTGCCTGACCCCGAGCCGCCTAACACGAATTTATTCCGGTTGGTAATGATCCCTTTTTTCATCGGTTCGTCCGAGATGTCCAGGTGCAGGGGCCTGCCGCTTATGCGGTCGCACAGCTTGATGCCGAAAGGACTGGACGAGGATTTATAGTTGGTTTCCTCCGTGAAGAAACAGACCGCGGGCTCGATGAACGTGTAGAACGATTCCTCGGCGGGGAAATCCCCCGCATTGCCCGGCATACCCGCCCAGTAGAGCGTGGCGGCATCCACGGTGTTGTGGCGCGGGCGGCACTCCATCAGAGCGAGCTGGCTGCCCACATCATTGCGGATATGCCGGAGCTCCTGCACGTCGTCCGACCAGGCCAGCACGTTGAAATGGGCCCGGACGGATTGAAGACCGAACGAGTGCGCCTCGTTGAGATACTGGTCGATGTCGAGTAGGTCAGCCCCCTTACGGGAGCTTTCCCCTCTAAGAACCGTACGTGAGAGTTTCCCCTCATACGGCTCAAGCAATTCAAAACTTTTATTTGTAACTAAAAGCCGGCTCATAGTAACTTCCATTTATTTCT
>NZ_GG774717.1:21581-29804 GCF_000162515.1 Bacteroides sp. 1_1_14
AATGACTTGCCTGACCCCGAGCCGCCTAACACGAATTTATTCCGGTTGGTAATGATCCCTTTTTTCATCGGTTCGTCCGAGATGTCCAGGTGCAGGGGCCTGCCGCTTATGCGGTCGCACAGCTTGATGCCGAAAGGACTGGACGAGGATTTATAGTTGGTTTCCTCCGTGAAGAAACAGACCGCGGGCTCGATGAACGTGTAGAACGATTCCTCGGCGGGGAAATCCCCCGCATTACCCGGCATACCCGCCCAGTAGAGCGTGGCGGCATCCACGGTGTTGTGGCGCGGGCGGCACTCCATCAGAGCGAGCTGGCTGCCCACATCATTGCGGATATGCCGGAGCTCCTGCACGTCGTCCGACCAGGCCAGCACGTTGAAATGGGCCCGGACGGATTGAAGACCGAACGAGTGCGCCTCGTTGAGATACTGGTCGATCCACTCCTTGTTTATCTGGTTCCCGCGGGAGTAGCGGGAAAGGGACTGCATGTTACGCGCACGTTTCTCGAACATACGCAGGTTTTCGTCGCTGTCTTCCAGGAACACGTACTGGTTGTAAAGGTGGTCGCAGGAAAGCAGAAGCCCCACGGGGGCCGCGAACGAGAGCAGGCAGTCCGAACGGTCGGTGGAAAGACGCTCGTAACGGGTGTCCGTACCCACGCGCCCCGGCAGGTCTTCCGTGTCCGAGAGCGTGTGCAGGCACACCCGTTTGTTGCCCACGCGCAGAACCTCGGCCCCCAGCTCGATGTCCTGAAGAGAAGTCGTCTCCGAGAGCGAGAGGGAAAAGTACCGCTCCAGCAGGCCCGGACAATCCGCCGTACCCGTGATCTCGTCCCCCGTGAGGCGGACAAGGGCCAAGAAACCCGAATCGTTCAGAATACGCTCGAACTGTTCCGCCGCCTCCAGGAATTTTGTCGCCGATTCCCGGTTTACCTCTTTGGGAATGATGTTGCCCCGGCAGAGGGTCGAGAAGTCTGAACGCATGTGCATACGCTCCCTCGTCGTTTTCGTCAGGTAGAGGAAGCAGGCGTGGGTCAGGAACGGACGCTCGTTGAAATGCCGCTCGTAACTGCGGGAGAGGAAACTCATGTCCCCCTCGCCCGTGGCCGGGCGGTAACGCTCGCGGATGAACCAGTCCTGCTTGTGTACCACGCTGTATTCGGGCAAGACCTTCAGGGCCTTGCACCAGGCGGCGTGGATCGCCTCGTACTCGGCGGACGTGACGGTGAACAGCTCCGGGAGTTCGACCCGATAGACGACCGTTATGTCCGCGTCCTTGCTGATGATACAACCGCCTTCCACGGCCAGGAGCGGGAACTTGCTTTCCAGCGTGGTGGCTTTCAAGAGTTTCTCATACGCGGCCCCCCTTTCTTTTCAGCAACCGGCGCAGGGACTTGCGGTTGAGCAGGTAGCGGGGATGCCGGCGCGCGGCGAGCAGCTTCATCAGCCCGTGTTCCCCGTAACGGGTGTTCAGGCGGAAGGTAAGCCAGACCAGCACCGAAGCCGCCGCAACGCCGAAAGCGATACATACCCACTGATCGACCCCTGCCATGTAGAGGATGACGAACACCACGAAGACGGCCAGCAGGCCGCCCGCGAAGATGAAGAGGTACTGCGCCTTCAGGCCCCGGAACTCCACGCTCTTGCCGATTCCCTTGTTGATTCCATATTCCATAATTATTTGCATGACAGGTTGGACTACAAGAAGAAAGAGCGTAGGATCGTCGCGGCGACAATCAGGAAAATACACGCGCCGAACCAGCTCGCGGCGGTCTTCGACGTGTCGGGGTCGCCGCTCGAAAACTTGTTATAGACCTTGATGCCCCCGATAAGGCCGACCACAGCCCCCACAGCGTACACGAGTTTCGTGCCGGGGTCGAAGTAGCTGGTTACCATGTTGGTAGCCTCCGTAATGCCGGCGATGCCGTTGCCCTGCGCGAAAGCGGAGGAGATGGCGGCAAAGAGAAATGCCGCCGGAAGAAGAATCTTGTTCTTTCTCATAACTCGATAATGTTTGAATTGTGGCGCGGGGATGGATAGGCCCCGCACCGGGTTAAACTTCTTGATTCGATTTTTTTCAGTGGTTCGAGGATAGCCTCACGCGCTACCCGTAGTCTTTTTCTTTCATCGTGATGTCATTATGGGGTTAAACAAACTCACGGACGTCGAAACCCGTGGGAACCGAACCCTGCGGAGATGGGCTTTCCGCAGACCTCTCGGACATACGCCGGTGAAAAGCCGAGAGGTAGGTGTCGATCAGGGATTTTACCCTGTCGTTCCCGTCGGGGCGGCCCGAAACGATGACCTCGAACATGTCGGTCTGTTTCAGGCCCAGGAGGACACGTCCCGTTTCCTCCCTTTGCTCGTCTGTTGAAGGTGGATCATGTACCACGTGGCGGTAGGCTTCGCCCATCTGTTCAAAACTAACCCCCTGGGCAAGCGAGCGGCCCAAAAGGGGCAGCTCTTCGGTGTCGTCTTCATCCTCGTCATAATCCGGCTCCTCCGCGTCCGCATCCGGGAAAGATTCATCGTACAGCGGAAAGTCGATTTCCAGAGGTTCGTTAGGCTCCCCCTCGGGAGCGACACCGAACACTTCATCCAGGTCTTCCGGCGGAATCTGCCGGGGGTGTTCGGGTACATTCGTGGGCACAAATATATCGGCTTTTTCCGTAACTTTTTCAGTTTCAGATTCTACGGCAGCTTGTGGCCGGGAGTGGCGCAAGTCGAGGACAAAGCGGCTCCTGCCGATGATCTCCTGCCGGCAGGGCGTGTCTTCGGCAACGATCCCGTCTGCCGGTTCGTTACGTTCCATCCGCCGCAGGCGGAAAAACGCCCACAAGGCATACCCCACGGCAAAGAGGGGCAGCAGCCACAACGCCCCGTTCATCGCTCCTCCGCTTTGGGTTGCCGGGAGGCCACGGCCTCACGCTCCTCGAAAAGCCGCTCGATGGTTTCCCGGTTATCGTCCAGGTGCGCCTTGAGAACCTTGTCCACGTAGGCCGTGATCGTCACGTCGCCACGACCGATGACACGGGTGATCTCGCGGATACGCTCGTGATACGACGGACGTATCTTCACGTGCTTGTTACCGGCGAAAGGCAGCCGCAGCAGGCAGATGTAACGGGCCAGGTACTCGGCCTCGGGGGTGGGGACAGTCCCCACGGCGACCTCCCCCGAAGGGCCGTCGGGGACGATAAGGGTTTTCATCCTGCGCCGGTAGCGGCACACGCGGAAGATGAAGGGCACGGCGACGCAAAGGACGGCCGCCAGGATAACAGATAAAATAATTGCTTTGTCTGACATGATGGATTGTTTTTAATAGGTTGTAAATATTGGGTTCATAACTAAAAAATATCGGAGTTCCGTTTCTTGTAGAGTTCCGAAATTTCCTCCTGATAGGTCGCGAAATGCTGCTCCAGCACATTGTCCAGGTAGCTATACAGCGAGAGTTCGTTCTTACCGATAACCTGCACTATCCGGGTTATACGCTCGTGAAACTCCTTGCGGATATACACCGTTTTGCCGCTTCGGGTATTGGAGGGGGCGTTCCGGATAAAAAGACGCTCGTAATCCTGGCCTTTCCCTCTTCGGCGGCGTCCCTCCTCTTTCGTAGCCGGCGAGGCGGCGGCCTCGCCGGACGGTTCCGATAGAGCCGATGCCTCCTCCTCTTTTTCCGGCGTGTAAGGATGTAATGGCCGGTTTCGGCTTTTGGCCTGGCTGATGATGAAGGAAGCGTCCAAACCGTCGTCATGTTCTTTTCCGCTCATAAGATCCTACTTTAACAGTTCGATCAATTCATCCACGAGTTTATCCAGGTTGCTGCCCCGGATCAAAGAACGGTCTGCCGGGAAGAGCGTGGAGCGGAAGACAGAGCGACGGCTGGCGTTCTGCTCACGACGAAAACGCTTGGTGTCAGGCAGGAAGGTCTTCAGAACAGGAAGACCCAGCTCTTTCATTACCGCCTCGTAAACCTGATATAACTCTGTCTTTTCACGTCCGTCCACCATGTTCCATAGCATATACAGCCCTTTCATCCGGGACTTCTCGCGGCCCATGATATGCTCCTTTACCACAACCGCGTAATTCAGGGTGCTTTCCATGACAACCCGGTCGGCACTGATCGGGGCGACGAGATAATCCATTCCGGCCAGGGAATGAATCAGATCCTCGTTATTGATCGTACCGGGAAGGTCGAAGAACACATAATCGAAATCACCTTGCGGCAGGAGGTAGTCGGCATCGGCCAACGCCTCTTTCGTGTTGCTTTCCACGACAGGATAGGCTTTCTTTTGAAGCCGGGTGAATTGTTCGTAAGCTAACCTCTTGTAATGTTCGTCTTCGAGGGCAAGCTTCAGGTCACGTTCCCGCATCTCCACGATGGAGTGTTGGGGATAATCGCAGTCGATGACCGCGACATTGAAACCCTTTACATAGTGCAGGTAAGAGGCTGCCAGCACCGTGAGGGTGGTTTTGCCCGCTCCGCCTTTCTGGGTGGAGAAGGCCACGAATTTCGTTTTCTCTTTCATTGTTCCATGCGTTTTTAGTTATACAATCGGGTAATCGTTCATCTCTTCACGTATCCGGACAAGTGACGGCATGAGATTTTATGCTGGTATGCCGGCACGCATATATGCTGGTGCGCTGGCAGGCTGTTACGCCGGTATGCCGGTGCATGGGCGCGTGTCCGATTTTATACTCATGCGCAACCGCATTTGCTTATCCGGACAAAGACCCGCTTTTTCCTCTGCACACGATGTTTTCTGCATCCGTCCACACGTGTGCGGACAGGGGGATGTGTCATTGCCCGTATCCGTTCTCACGTGCAAAGTAAACCCTTAAAAACACGGGTTGTATGCTCTTTTTCCGCTATGGCCGCGTGTGGCGTCAAAGTGGACGCAAGTGGCGTAATCGCTTATGGCACAAGTGATTGAATAGGTCGGTATCTTTGCCTCGTGAACGATCCCGACGCTAATGAAGCCGTCCTTGCCCCGTTTTACGGCGGCTCTTTCAATGTTCTGTCCGCGAGCGGGCAGAAGGTATTTGCAAAGGGCAAATAGCAAGCTGTGTTTTCTGCTGCACGATTCTCGTTTTGCAGCAGAAAACAGCTTGCCCGCAAGGGGGAGAAAGCACCTCCGGAGTCGGTGCTTTTCAGAAGGGCGGCAGGCCGCGAAGGGATCGGAATTTTCAGGAACCGGTGGGGCTCTGGCCTCTCCTTAAAATTTCGATGCGATGGAAAAGAACAGAAAGCCCCGAGGGGGCAAAGGGGGACGACCCGCGAAAAACGACCCGGCCGTTTACCGCTTTTCGGTAAACTTTTCAGCCGTGGAACATGCCCGTTTCCTCGACCTTTACGAGCAGTCCGGGCTATTGTCCAAAGCCGCTTTTATCAAAGCGAGAGTGTTCAACGAGGCGTTCCGGGTGGTAAAGACCGACCGGGGAACGCTCGAATACGTGGCGAAGCTGACCGCTTTCCACGCCCAATTCCGTGCCGTGGGAACGAATTACAACCAGGTGGTGAAGGAGCTGCACGCGCATTTTTCCGAGAAGAAAACACTCGCGCTGCTCTATAAACTGGAGAGAGCGACACGTGAACTGGCGGCCGTCGGGCAGCAGGTCGTGTCGCTCTCCGAAGAGTTCAAACAGCGATGGTAGCCAATATCACCACCGGAAAAGACGTGTACGGCGCGCTGGCGTACAACCAGGAGAAAGTCGATCGGGGCGACGGGAAAGTACTGCTGACCCACATAGTGAGGGAGCCGGCGGATGGGCGCTTCAACGTGGCCGCGACGGCAGAAGACCTCCTGCGCTGGATGCCCTCGCACTACCGGACGGAAAAACCCGTCGTGCACGTATCGCTCAACCCGGCTCCCGAAGACCGCCTTGACGACGGGCAGCTCGCGGAGATAGCCGGGGCCTACATGGAGCGCATGGGCTGGGGAGGACAACCTTATATCGTATTCAAGCATACCGACATCGGACGGGAGCATATCCATATCGTGTCGGTGCAGGTGGCCCAGGACGGGCGCAAGATAAACGACAGCAGGCGCAACGAACGCAGCGTGGCCGTTACCGAGGAACTGGAACGGGAGTACGGACTGCATCCCGCCAAAGGGAGAAGGCGGGAGAAAGGGCAAGGGATCGTCCCCGCCGATTACACGCGGGGCGACCTGAAACGCCAGGTGGCAGCGGTAATAAAACCGGCCGTGGCGACATACCGCTTCCAAACCCTCGGCGAGTTCCGGGCATTGCTGTCCTTATATAATATAGGTATAGAGGAAGTCCGGGGAGAGCGGAACGGAACCCCCTACCGGGGATTGCTCTACACGCTGCTGGACGAGAACGGGGACAAGGCAGTGGCCGCGCCGCTCAAATCCTCACTGTTCGGTAAAGAGGTCGGGTATGACGGGCTGGAACGGCACATGGAGCGTAGCGCCGAACGGTTCGGGAAGGACGACACGAGGAGGCAAATCCGTGGCCGGGTCGATAAAGCGCTTCGGGGAGAACCCACGGAGGAAGAACTGCGCGAACGCCTGCGGGGAGCCCGGGTGGATCTCTACATACGACGCAACGAAAACGGCCGCATCGTGGGTGTGACGTTCATTGACCACGAAACACGGACGGTCGTGAACGGATCACGGCTGGGAAAGGCATACTCGGCCAACGCCTTCGAGCTGCGCTTCGGCGGAAAACGGAATCCCGGGGAAAACACGAGGGGCTTGTCCCCGAAACAAGCGCCTGCCGGACGGGACGGGCAACGGAAGCGGAATACCTCACGACGGAGGAAAGTATAACATCTCAATTATCATTCATTTATTAAATCTTACGGTTATGCAACAGGAAGACGACCTTCGGGGTCTTGCTAAAACAATGGATTTCATGCGGGCATTGAGTATCTTGTTCGTGGTTATCAACATCTACTGGTTCTGCTACGGGCAGATACGGGAATGGGGAATCAATATCGGCGTGGTCGATAGGATTCTGCTGAACTTCGACCGCACCGCGGGGCTGTTCCGGAATATACTATGGACGAAACTTTTCGCCGTAGTGTTCCTCGCCCTTTCATGCCTCGGGACAAAAGGAGTAAAAGAGGAGAAAATTACCTGGCGGAAAATCACGGCATCGCTGGCCACGGGAGGCGTGCTGTTCTTCTTCAACTGGTGGCTGCTGGACTTGCCGCTGACGGCAGCGGCGAACGCGGCTTTCTACATACTGACCCTATCGGCCGGGTATATCTGCCTCTTGATGGGCGGCGTGTGGATGTCCCGCCTGCTGAAGAACAATCTCATGGATGACCCTTTCAATAACGAGAACGAATCATTCCAGCAGGAAACACGCCTGATCGAGAACGAGTACTCCATAAATCTGCCGACGAAATTTTACTATAACAAACAGTGGAACAACGGGTTCGCCAACGTTGTAAACCCGCAAAGGGCTTGCATCTGCATGGGAAGCCCGGGCAGCGGGAAGAGTTATTGTGTTGTAAACCAGTTCATTAAACAGCAAATCGAAAAGGGCTATACCCAATACATCTATGACTACAAGTTTCCCGATCTTTCGGAAATCGCTTACAACCACCTGCTGAATCACCAGAAAGGTTACAAGAAAATCCCGACTTTCTACGTCATAAATTTCGACGACCCGCGCCGCTCGCACCGCTGTAACCCCATTCACCCGGACTTCATGACCGATATTTCGGACGCCTACGAGAGCGCCTATACCATCATGCTCAACCTGAACCGAAGCTGGGTGTGACCTGTAAAGTCACGTAATTGATTGTTAGACAGTGATATTAATTGCATGATTTAACCCGCTGTTCCGTCAGCGGTAGCCTACTATAAGGTGCATCTCCAGTGATGGGTTGTGCCAAGCTTATAGGACAAAGTACACTTTCCGAAAGGACAAGACTGAACCGTGAGGGAATGTCAAGGACGGTTAGTATCATACCGTTGAGTGGCGAGGCTGGATAGCATGGTTAACGTAAGTGAACTGACTTTAGCCGTCGTAAGGTTTGAAGGAGCGCAAGATACTTTAGCTCTCACCAAAAGGTAAGCAGTCGGATAACCCTTGCCCATGTTGGGGTTACACGGACACAGCACTGCCGGCGGACTTGGCAGAACCTAAACTATCCGTTTGTCAATTACGTGGAACAGGGCAAGCCTGTATCTCTCTCGTAAGAATGCGAGTAAGCGAACCGCAAGGCAAGCCGAATGGGGTGCAGGTATGA
>NZ_GG774716.1:0-61882 GCF_000162515.1 Bacteroides sp. 1_1_14
AGAATCTCCCGAGTACGCTTTTATTTGTTCGGAACTGCGGGCATAATCCCGGTAACGCGATATGACCGCCGACAAAGCATTGAACTTCACGGCGTGAACGCCTTCTATAAAGGAAGGGCGAAGACTGTTGTAAATGGATAAGTCGGTTTGCATAAGTCATTTCTATAAAACGGAGCCGCATCCCCTTGTTGCCAAAACTCCGCAAGTCGTTACTTATGAACCGCTTGGAACACGGTACGAATCCTAATTACAAATATATCGCATCTGATAATCCGGAACAAATATCAGCAGGTAAAAATGAAAATAAACCTCGTTATTTTTGATTATTACCTGCAATAATATTATATTTGCAAACAAATAAGAGTTGTTTGACAGCATGAGAAATATAGTGTATCAAAGCACTTTACCAATTTCTTATCCGTTGCCCATTCTCATGCGAGTTTCTTTTAATCTATTTGTAGTCAATTAAATACCTTCAGACTACATCAAATATACGAAAAGGAATAGTCAAAGATTCATTAGATGGTTCTTTTTCTTTGTTTGTATTCTTATGGAGATTTCCATATCTTTTCTGTGCTGCTTTGATTTACTCCGTTGCCCGATATTCGTTCGTTCCTGCACCGTTATGAACTAGTTCCGAGTTTACGTAGATTTACTTTTTATGTTTAATGGATGTAAGATTAATGCTGCAATGTTTTATTCGTCTGACAGTTGTTTCTTTTTCGTCTGACAGTTGTTAGACGAAAGAATAACAGTTGTCAGACGAAAGTTCAACAGTTGTCAGACGAATAAGGTTATATAAACCGAGCATTAGATGATTGCATACAGCAAATTAATTTTAAGAGAGACTGGGATTAGTTCGTTACGATGCGTTTCAGTGAGTTGTTATTTACCGTTTGAAATATTTATTTCTCTCTGTGATTACATATTTCCGCTTTATTTCTCTTTTATTATATGTAATTTTGTAACTCTAAATTAAGAATACTCTATATGAAATTAAAAGTTTTGACAACAAATCATTGTGTATACAAAATAAATATCCGGTGAATCACTATGTGCAGAATAATCATCTTATTAATTTCATTGATACTATCAGTGCAATGTTTTTCACAAACGGAGTTTACTACTTGTCTGTTTGACATATCCAGAAACAGAGTGATACCGATAGCGGTTTATCAGCCACAGAAAGTAAATTCAAAAACGAAAGTTATCATATTCAGCCACGGCTATGATGGGAATAAAAACAGTAAGTCGAACCAAACCTATTCCTACCTGACACGTTTTCTTTCACAAAAAGGTTTTTATGTAATTAGTATACAACATGAATTGTCCGATGATCCTCTTTTAGCGATGGAAGGCGATTTCATGCAGACCCGTATGCCGAATTGGGAACGAGGAACCGGCAATATACTTTTTACCATTCAGGAATTTAAAAACTTGAAACCACAATTGAATTGGAGCGAACTCATCTTGATAGGGCATTCTAATGGAGGTGATATGACAATGCTGTTTGCCACTAAATACCCGCAGCTGATCAGTAAGGCTGTATCTATGGACCATCGTAGAATGATCATGCCTAGAACTTTGAAGCCACGTTTGTATACGTTGAGAGGATGTGACTATGAGGCAGATGCGGGAGTGCTACCTACCGTACAGGAGCAGGAGCACTTCAGAATGAAAGTAGTAAAACTGGATGGAGTTACACATAGCAATATGGGTGAGAATGGAACGGCAGAACAGCATGACCTCATCAATCAATATATCTATAAATTTCTGACAGAAAGCTAACTGAAGTATCATTTCTATTTTATCCGGTGGTTTTAAACCGGAAGCCTGTTTTTCTTGTATGCTTGCTTTGTCATTATAAATAATAATGTAATTCAAAAAGCAAGTTTTAGCCAAACGAGGACAACCAACTGATAATGTGCGAGTAAAGTCCTTGATTTGGCTTTCCTTTTAGACGGTAAAAGCCGACCATAGACAAAGGTAAGACAAAGTTCAGTTACTTTTCCATTACCTGCGATAAAACTGCAAGCTGGTTATAAGTCGCTATTTGTCTGCATCTTGCGTTATAGCGTATAACCTCTTGTAACTCAAAGTAAACTAATTTTGTAACGTTTAAAACTTTGAGCAATAAGAAGTACATTTAAAATTCTATTCTATCTCAAGAGGAATAACCCTAAACCGGACGGAACAGGAAGAATCACTATTGACAAAACTATCAGCCAATTCAGTTGTAAAATGACTGTACCGCCCAATCTATGGGATACCAAAGCAGGAAGACTGACGCAAGCCGATGGCTTTACCACAGCAGATAAAGTAAAAAATGTCTATCTGGGTTTAGGTGTAAAGCAAGAAACGTTCTTAACTCTGTTTGCAAAACATAATCAGGAGTTTTCCCGGAAAGAAGGATACAACAGGTCGGAAGGCACTTATTCCAAATACTGTACGGTTTATAAGCATATGGAAAACTATATCCGACAGGAATACAAACGGGATGATATTTTTCTGAAAGAGTTGAACCTTGCTTTTGTTAATGGCTTTGAACACTATCTGCGTACAGAGCGGAACTGTTCCACTAATTCAATATGGATGTATATGATAGGAGTAAAACACATTGTTACCATTGCCCGTAATTCAGGACAATTAGCTATCAACCCTTTTGCAGGCTACCTGATAAGCCCTGAACAGAAAGACAGGGGATTCCTAAGTAAAGAAGAACTCAACTTACTTGTAAATGCCAAGATGAAAAATGCCCAATATGAATTAGTACGGGATTTATTTGTATTTTCCTGCTTCTGCGGACTTAGCTATTCGGATGTAAAGAATCTGACGAAAGACAATCTACAAACCTCATTTGATGGTCATTTATGGATAATTACCCGTAGGCAAAAAACAAATACAGATTCAAGTGTCCGGCTGTTGGAAGTTCCCAAACGAATAATTGAGAAATACAAAGGCTATACAAGAGATAACAGAATATTTCCTGTTCCGAGCAATACTTCCTGTAATAGTATACTAAAAAAGATAGCCAAGCAATGCGGAATCAAAGCCCGTTTAACATATCATGTAGCCCGTCATACTTTCGGAACTTTATTAACTATCTCACAAGGAGTTCCGATTGAAACAGTCAGTCGAATGATGGGGCATACCAATATCAAAACCACCCAGATTTACGCCAAGATAACAAAAGAGAAAATCAGTCAAGATATGGAAATCCTATCCCATAAATTAGAATCTTTGGAAAAGCAGGTAATGGAAAGAATATGATAAATAAGGCAAGCTTAACAGCTTGCCTTTATTCTACAAATGTTTCAAATAATAAAGGATTGATGGCAATACTATCATTATTTTTTTCTAAATTTGTGGCGTTAAAAAAGTAAGTATAAAAATGTATCAACGTTTTTCCTCAAATACACCTCCCCCGGTAGCCTAAAAGGCTGAATAACCGGATTCAATTAGATTTCGTTCCTGCATTTCTGTAGGGACTATTTTCATATACTTATTATTAGTATTCAAGGTTGTTTAGCCTCTAATCAGGTATTCATTTATTAATAAATTAAACAATCTTGAAATGAAGAATATTAAATATATTCTCATGGTTCTTCTTGGAGGAGCCATGTACGGTACGATGTCATCATTTGTTAAACTATCGTACTCATGGGGGTATAATGCCGCTGAAATCTCTTTTGCACAAGCTGCATTGGCAGCAATCTTTCTTGGAACTTATACTTTAGTTACAGGAAAAAGTATTCAAGGGAAAATTACCCGAAAAGATTTATTACCGTTGATATTGACCGGAAGTGCTATCGGAGTGACTAATTATCTTTATTATCAGTCTGTAAGTTATATTTCCGCCTCACTGGCTATAGTAATTCTTATGCAGTTTACATGGTTTAGCCTGTTTTTGGAATGGATTATATTCGCTAAAAAAACGTCCAGAATCGAACTCCTGACAGTTTTCTTTATTCTTATTGGTACAGTTATGGCAGGGAATCTTTTTGATTCAAAAGCATGGTCATTTTCATTAAAGGGAATCTTATTGGCGTTATTCGCTTCCCTGACCTATGCTATTTATATCGTAGCAAATGGGAGGTTTGGGAAATGTGTCCGATGGCAATCAAAAAGTACGTTTATAATGATTGGTTCTGCTCTCACAATTTTTATAGTGAATAGCCAAACAATTATTACAGATAATCATTTCGGTGGAAGCTTTATGCTTTGGGCGTTATTCCTTGCCATAATCGGAACAACTATTCCCACTGCATTGTTTGCTGCCGGTATTCCAAAAATAGGAGTTGGAATAAGTTCTATTCTGATGACGATAGAATTGCCAGTAGCTGTTATTTGTGCAGTTGTAGTTCTGAACGAACATATCAGCCCGGTACAGATAGCTGGCATAGTTGTAATGCTTACAGCAATCTCGACAATGAATTATTACAAATCATTAAAAAACAAAAGTAATTAACCATGTTTTACATAAGTGAAATACAATATACTGCTCCGGCAGAATATAAAACAGAATTGCAAGAAGTGATTTATACAACTTTACAAAAACTCAGAATATGCTTTGAACGCGTTGATACTGATGAGGTTATTTCAATAGAAGACTGTATCCCTATCAATAGAAAACTTGACATGAAAATGGTCAAAACCCTCTTTCTTTGTAATCGACAAAAAACTGATTTTTATCTTTTTATTACTACTGCTGATAAGCCTTTCAGGGCAAAAGAATTAAGTGCTGTAATAAATATACCGCATTTATCATTTGCCCCAGTGGATTTATTTGAAAAGATGCTCGGAACAAAAGTCGGAGCAGCGACTATTTTTAGTGTGATTCTGGATAAAAATAATCATGTACAGGTATTACTTGATAAAGATGTTGTGTCAGAAGAATACTATGGTTGTAGTGACGGGACAACAAGAGGGTACATGAAAATTAAGACAGCAAGTATCGTCAATTATTTTTTGGATTTTGCGAAACACAAACCAACCATAATTGCCATATGATTGCATCTATTCTAAAAAGTATGAGATTGTTCGTTCTATTGAATGAACCCTCACAGGAAATATCTGTAAATGAAATGGAAAACGCTTATTTTGATTTTGTGGAACAAATAAAACTAATTAATGCTTTCAAAGACTATTCATATGCTTTTAGGACATTGAATTTTGTTCGTATTGAGTTATCGAATACGAATCGGGGAAAAAAATGTACTTGAACAGATGTATTTTCAGAAATCATTATCATTTATCAAATCCGAGTTAGAGTTGTTAGAAAAACAAATGATGTATCCTAAATTTTTCATTCAAAAAAAACAGCCGAATGATACTTAGTGGAGATCTAATATATTTTCTTATTTAAACTTATTGACCGGACAGACGAATATCTTGGTTGGATGCGAATAGTGATTGTTATATCTTTATAACGTACTAATTCTTCTTACAAAATAAATTCCATTCTCTATTTTATAAAAGTAAAAATATTCATTCTTCTGTTGGGCGTTTTTTATAGTCAAAACGTATTCAAATTAGAGTGTTTAATAAATTTCAATATCAAATTTAAAATCAAAGAATATGAATTATCCAAAAGCGATACTTCTTTCATTGGCGTTATTAGCTATGCATTCGCTTAACGCAGAGGTAGTCACATACCCTGCTGGGGTCGGGGTGAAAACCTTAAACGATTTTTCTGTGGAAGTGCGTCAGGGTAGCGGACCGTGGTTGCCCGTTGACGTTTATCCTGTTAAAGTTGATAGGGTTGATGAAAAAGGGCATAACGTGGAGGTTGCCTCCATTGCTTATTTCGATTTTGACGGAATGGTAGATGTGCGAGTAATCAGCAACAAAGAGAGAGTCAATAGTGCGAGAGTACGTCCTTTAAGCTATAAGATAACACCGGATTGTGTTGGAGACACAGTGACATTCTCACTTTCGCGTCCTCGCAATCTCTCAGTAGAGGTCAATGGAGATATTTTTCACAATCTTCATCTTTTTGCGAATCCGATTGATAAATTTCGTCCTTCCGATAAAGAAATCCAAAGGGCTCTCAAGAAAAAAAAAGGGTCCAATTTGATTTATTTTGGTCCCGGTGTGCATAATCTTCCTAATGATACTCTATTTGTCCCCTCAGGAACTACTGTTTATATCGATGGGGGAGCTCGTGTTTATGGCAATATATTCACGGAAGGAGCACATGATGTGAATATTTTCGGGAGAGGCGAGGTACACCCTGATGGCAGGGGAGCCGGTGTTTGGGTCAGACGTTCTAAAAATGTCAGGATCGACGGAATTGTGGTTTCGCAACTCCCCATAGGACAATGCGATTCGGTAGAGTTGATGAATGTGAAATCAATCAGCTATTATGGTTGGGGCGACGGAATGGATGTTTTCTCAAGCAGTAACGTGATATTAGATGGGGTTTTCTGTCGTAATAGTGATGACTGTGCCGCAGTTTATGCTTCTACGCAAGGATTTAAAGGGGGAAGCAATAATGTATTGGTGAAAAATGCGACACTTTGGGCTGACGTGGCTCATCCAATCAATATCGGAGGACATGGAGATCCGAACGGCATGGATACAGTGCAGAACGTCACTTTTAGGAATATCGACATTCTTGATCAGGCAGAAAAACAGATTGATTATCAGGGATGTCTGGCTATAAATCCAGGCGATAATACATTGGTGCGTAATATTACGTTCGAGAATATTCGGATTGAAGATTTTCGTAACGGACAGCTTGTGAATTTCAGAATCAGTTTCAATCCGAAGTATTGTGTCTCTACCGGCAGAGGTATTCAGAATGTGCTTGTTAAGGATGTTACTTACAATGGATCGGGTGAAAACTTGTCGATCATTGCAGGGTATGATGAGAATCACAAGATATCTGGTATCTGGTTTGTGAATCTTGTGGTCAATGGGCGAAAGATTACAGACGACATGCCTGGGAAGCCGAAATGGTATAAAACCGGAGATATGGCCGGTATCTTTGTTGGAGAACATGTAGAAAATCTCTCTTTTGAATAGAAACGAAGCAGGCAGAATGTTAGAAATGGCGCCACATGCCAAAAACTGTCATACGGTCAGAAGGAAAGATTATACTTCAATTTTTATCACAATATAGATAAAAATTGAAGTTTTTTATCTATGTTGCAGCCGATTTTAGAAAAAGAAGTTTGGAATGAACAATAAATACGAAGAACGGCTGGGAACAGAACGTATGTTACCGCTTGTTTTCAAGATGGCACTTCCGGCAGTGGCTGCACAATTCGTCAATCTGCTTTATAGCATTGTCGACCGTATATACATCGGGCATATTCCGGGAATTGGCACCGATGCGCTGGCGGGTGTAGGGGTGACTACCTCTCTCATTATACTGATTTCTTCTTTTTCGGCAATTGTCGGCGGCGGTGGTGCTCCGCTGGCTGCCATTGCACTCGGACAGGGCGACCGTGTACGAGCCGGAAAGATATTGGGAAACGGGTTTGTTCTGCTGATATTGTTTACTTTGCTGACTTCTGTCATCGCATATACTTTTATGGAACCTATTCTCCTCTTGACAGGAGCTTCGGAAAACACCTTGGAATATGCGGTTGACTACCTTTCCATTTATCTCTTGGGAACGATATTTGTCGAAATATCCACAGGGTTGAATAGCTTTATCAATGCTCAGGGGCGTCCTGCCATTGCCATGTTTTCAGTTCTGATCGGAGCCTTATTGAACATCATTCTTGATCCTATTTTTATTTTTTGGTTTGACATGGGCGTGAAAGGTGCTGCTTTGGCTACGGTACTTTCCCAAGCATGCAGTGCGGTGTGGGTGGTAAGTTTCCTCTTTTCCCGACGTGCCTCTCTGCCTTTGGAGAAACGATATATGGGACTGGACCGGAAGATTATCCTTTCCATATTAGCTTTAGGAGTATCCCCCTTCATTATGGCAAGTACGGAAAGTCTGGTTGGGTTTGTCCTCAATAGCAGTCTGAAGGAATTTGGAGATATCTACATCAGCGCATTGACGATTTTGCAAAGTTCGATGCAGTTTGCCAGTGTACCGCTGACCGGATTTGCGCAAGGATTCGTTCCGATTATAAGTTATAACTTCGGGCATGGTGACAAGCAGCGTGTGAAAGATTGCTTCCGTATTGTGCTGGTAACCATGTTTTCCTTCAATTTGATATTGATGCTTTTCATGATTCTCTTCCCTTCGACGGTTGCCTCTGCTTTCACCAGTGATGAAAGACTGATAGAAACTGTACGTTGGACAATGCCCGTTTTCTTGGGTGGCATGACCATCTTCGGCTTGCAACGTGCCTGTCAGAATATGTTCGTTGCATTGGGACAGGCCCGAATCTCTATCTTCATTGCTCTGTTGCGTAAAGCTATCCTGTTGATTCCGCTGGCGTTAATTTTGCCGAACTTTATGGGAGTAACCGGAGTGTATGCAGCTGAGGCTATATCTGATGCGACTGCGGCCATCTGTTGCACGTTATTGTTCTTTTGGCAGTTCCCTAAAATTCTGGGAAGGATTAAAGGGAATACTTTGCGTGTGGAGTAATCGTTTCTTTGTAATTTATTTTTTTACTTCACAGATATGCATGGTATTACGGTTGTATTCTGACTGTTATCTCTCTCTTTATCTCATTTCCTGTGCGTAAATGTTGATTTATCCGGATATCTGTACCTGTTAATATATAGAAAAGTGTGTCTGTTTGCCAGGCGATGGTACCGGCTATCCTCTGATATAGGATTTCTCTTTTCATTCTTATTCTGTATCCGGCAAAGATACAAAAAGGATGTTTGTATCTTGGCAGGAGGTAAAAGGTGAATCTAAACCGGATATTTTTCAATTGTGTGAGTAACTGTGGCAGTCGGGCTTTTGGGAAGAAGCAGTTGTAGCCTGCGAATGGGCGTATCGTTCTCGTAGAAATTAATGAGATATTCGATTTTGTTACGAAGCATCGTTCTGCAATGCCTCGTACAGCTTACCGGTCGGTATGCACTGGAGAAAATGCCTAAAGATATGAGAGCGGAAGCTATGAAAAAATAGCTTCCTTTTCCTTCCTTTACTCTGCTTTTCTGTTTGGTTTTCGCTTAATAAGCAGAAGCCGTTCCATATCATTGAATAGTTTTGTGTCTTTTAATTCAAACATGATCCATTTGCCGTCGTGGAAAGTGGTAGCTGCATCATAGATCATCTGTACCTCGTTTGAAAACTGTCCCCGCTGAATTTCAAATTTGGCACGTTCATCTTTTCCTAAGATAACCATAAATCCCAGAGTCTTTTCCTTCGCATATAAAGCACAGAGGGTTTTACCGCCTTTGCGGTATTTGTATTCATACGTCCACGCTTTGCCGCCATGGTTCCAAAGTAGCTCCATTTCGTAGCTCTTCTCGATGCGCTGGCAGAGTGAGTTCCATACATCATAAAGGTCTGTTCCTATCAGATTCTCTATATCTTCGGAAGTCGGTATTTGAAAAGGTTCTTTCATGGTATTTGCTGTTTTATCATATATGCTGCAAAGATAGGATGATCTTTTAGTAAATCGTTGTCCAATATAGGCATCCTGGGTTATGATTATTAGGAGAAGTTCCATTTTCATCTACATTTCAGTCTTTTTTCAATTTTCATTGTACTCTTTCAAATATAGCAATGAGATTCTAGAACTAAGATGTAAAGACATATTCCATACTTCACCTCAATTATAATTTTAAAATTCAATCTATTTGTTGAGAAAAATAAAATATGCTGAAGAACGTTATTGTGTGTTTTGTAAAAGGCAGTATATCAAACAGTTATAAATTTCTATTTTTGGTTTAAAACCAACAGGTCGTTCCTTTAAAACCAACGCCCCATTTCTTTAAAACCAAGAGGGAATTTCTCGGTGAGAAACGGAGGATTGGTTAGAAACTAGATATAAATTCAGGATAAATATTTAAATATTTCAAATAGGTCATTTGTTTTTGTAAGTAAGGTGATGTAGTAATTTGTTGTATTGAGGCAGGAAAAATGATAATTGCTTTAGCACAAAATAAATAGATTCCAAAGATTTTACTTACATTTGTTTCTATAAATAAAATGTAAGTGAAAAACATGAGAAAACAACTATTAGTATCACTCCTTTGCTGCCTTCTTGTTTCGGCTGCGTCATTGGCTCAAAGCTGGAAACCTTATGAACAGGCTGCGAAGGGGAAGACTTACGAAGCATCCGATTGTGTGACACTGTTGGATAGTACATCGGTATCTGTCCAGCCTACAGGACAAGGGTCGTTTGCTGTATGCAAAGTGATAAAGGTACAGACTCCGAGGGGAGCAGGGGATAATCGGGTGATTAAATACGATTATGACCCTTTGACTGCTTATGCCGAATTTAAACGTGTAACCATCCATCGTGCCAATGGAAAAGTAGATGAACTTGATGTCAGGAAAACCTGTGATTATGCTGCTCCTGCGCGTGCTATTTATTGGGGCGCAAGACAAATCATGATTGAAGTGGGCGCCTTGCAGCCGGGTGATATTGTGGATTACGAAATAGCCAAGAAAGGCTTTACCTATGCGTTGCTTGCAGCCGGTAATGAAGATGAATCACGCTTTATTCCGCCTATGCGCGGACAGTTTTATGATATTGTTCCTTTTTGGAGCAGTACTCCTACTGTACGTAAAGTTTATGTAGTAAGCATTCCGATGGAGAAGGAACTTCAGTTTCAGTTCTATCAGGGTGAGTGCGCATCATCCATGCGTTATGAAGACGGTCGCAAGAAATATAGCTTTGCGATGGATGATATGATGCCTTTCGTTAAAGAGCCAAACATGGTAGACCTTTTCGATGCAGCTCCCAAACTGATGATGTCTTCCACTCCCCAGTGGAAAGACAAGTCGTTGTGGTTCAATAAAGTGAATGAAGATTATGGTAGTTTTGATCCATTGCCCGAAGCACAGAAAAAAGTGGATGAACTGATAAAAGGCAAGAAGACCGAAATGGAAAAAATAGCTGTGTTGACTCATTGGGTGGCAGATAACATCCGCTATTCCGGCATCTCGATGGGAAAAGGAGAAGGATTTACACTTCATAATACTAAAATGAATTATACTGATCGTTGCGGAGTCTGCAAAGATATAGCAGGTACACTGATTTCGTTCTTGCGCATGGCTGGTTTCGAAGCCTATCCTGCCATGACGATGGCAGGCAGTCGGGTAGAAAGTATTCCTGCCGACCATTTTAATCATTGTGTGGCAGTGGTGAAACTGAGCAATGGAACATATATGCCTCTTGATCCGACATGGGTTCCTTTCTGCCGCGAGTTATGGAGCAGTGCCGAACAGCAGCAGAACTATCTGCCGGGTGTACCCGAAGGTTCTGATTTGTGTATCACTCCGGTTTCGGCTCCCGAAAACCATTATGTACGTATCAAAGCCGACAACCGCTTGGAAGCAGATGGTACACTACGCGGTACTTTTACCCTTACAGCCGAAGGACAGAGTGACAGCAATATCCGTCGCATCTTTACCACCGGCTTTCAGAGCGAATGGAAAAGCACGATGGAACGTCAGCTGTTGGCCATCTCTCCCAAAGCCAGATTGTTGAGCGTAGACTATGGAAAAAATCCCAAAGACTATCAGGCTGCACCTATTAAAATCACTTTTCGTTATGAAATACCCGATTATGCCTTGAAAGGAGAGGGCGAGATGTTTTTCCGTCCGATGGTGATGAATAACCTTTATAATCAGGTACGATCTTATATGTGGATCGATACTTCGGTAGAAAACCGCAAGTATGGTTTCAAAGATGCTTGTTCCCGTTTGGTCGAACTGGATGAAACGGTTCAGCTTCCGGCAGGATACAAGCTGGTGAGTGCGGTCAAGGATGAAACCATGCAAGGAGTGGGAGCCGATTTTGAAGGTTCGTTGGTACAGAAAGGAAATAAAGTGTTGCTCCACAATCGATTGGCTTTGAAGAAGCGTGTTTATGAGGCTTCTGATTGGGAAAGTTTCCGCAATGCTGTGAATGCCCACAAGGCGTATGGTGAATATTTGGTGATTAAAAAGTAGAGCAGAATGAAAAATACATATTATTATATAGTTACGCTGGCGATGTTGATTCTGGCATTTCCGGTGAAAGCGGCATCCGAAGCTGAATTTGGGAAATTGAGCAAGGCTTATACGTTACACGCTGACGGCAGTCAGGAAATGCGTGTGCAAAAAGAGCTGACTTTGTTTACTCATGCAGCGATGAACCGTGTGTATGGAGAGAGTTTTATCATTTACAATCCGGAGTTTCAGACACTGAAGATACACGATTCTTATACTCGTCAGAAAGACGGTACTATTGTGAAGACTCCCGAAAATGCCTTCGTTGAGGTGCTTCCTTCCGTAGCGGCAGATGCTCCGGCTTATAATGGTCTGAAAGAGATGGTAGTCGTTCATACGGGACTGGAATTGGGAGCTACCATTTATCTGGACTACTCCGTCGTTACCCGTCCGGGATATCTGCCCGAACTGGATGTGTGCGAGCAGGTGGAAGAGCTTTCCCCAATCAGGGAATATGTGTTTTCGCTGTCAGTGCCCGAAAGCAAACCTCTGCATTATGAATGGTTGAATGGAAAAGCTGCTCCGGTGGTGAAAACTGCGGATGGCATGAAAACAGTGACCTGGACACTGAAAAATGTGCAACCGCGTCCTTATTCACTTGAAGTTTCTTTGCCGGCAGGTAATGTACAGGCTGTTGTGGCGTCCACTTATGCTTCAAAGGCTGATGCACTGAAAGTGATAAAACAACAACTGGAAAGTAATGGAAAGGATGTTTCCGAATTAGCACAGAAGCTGACTGCCAGTGCACAAACCACAGAACAAAAGAAGGAGTTACTCACTGCTTATGTAGAAGGATTAGGAAATTGCCGTCTGACCTTGTCGCAAACCGGATACCGTTTGCGTCCGGTCTCCGAAGTGATCCGTTCGGCATACGGAACTGAAGCGGAGAAGGCTGCTTTGCTGGTTGCCTTGCAACAGGCGGTAGGCATCCGTGCGGAGATAAAAGCGGCTTTTCCTAAAACAGAAGATAAAGATGCGGCCGGACTTGCCGCTGTCAGCGGATTGTTTGTGACCAATAAGGGGATTGCTGATATACAGAATTTTGTTTCTGTAGTTGATCTGAATGCTCAGCCGATAATTTTAGAGCAGGTTTCTCATGTTGTTTCACGAACTGATACCTTGCGGGTGAGCGATAAAACCGGAAAGGCATTGGCTGATGGTTATCGGAAATTCGACTTACCGCAGGCTCGCGGTGGATGGGCAAGTTATGATGGACGTGTGACAGCTCTGAATACAACTCGTCCTGTTAACCTGCTTTTGCGGTATTTGCCTGATGAGGCTTATACCTATATCATAAAGATTGATGAAGGAATGAAACCAGTGGTTGTGCCGACTAACAAAAAGATTGAAAATGCTGTCGGCATCATGGAAGTTACAGTGAAAAAGGCGGAGGATAAGATAGAGATAATCCGTACCTTGAAACTGAAAAAACAATTGATAACTCCGGATGAATATCCGGCATATTATCGCTTGATGGCGGAATGGATGGATACCAATGGCAATAGCCTGTTGTTTCAGACTGCGAAGTAAATCTGACAAGCATATTGTTCATTTTGAAATAGTGGTAACATACAATATGTTGACTTTTATGGCTAATTATGTCGGAAAGGCCGGAGATTTAAGATACAATGATCCAATCTGCTGAAAGGACAGAGATAAGAAAATATAAATCTTCTTATCTCTGTCCTTTACTATATCATATAGCAAACAGGCTGCTAAATCAGTTCGTGAATTTCTTGAATATGGAGATTCAGATGATCTAAATATCCTTCTATCATTTCTTTTAAAGTGATTTTTGTCCCTTCGAAGTCACACCAGTAACTATCAAGCTTTGTTTGATCTACCGACTTTATTACCTGAATGATATGTAGATTAAAGAATTTCCATAACTGAATCAGATTATTCCAGTCCGTATGCTGATAATCCTGCAAGGCTATCCACAGATCATTATCCTGCCGATAATCAGGAAAGAAAAGCAGGTCCTTACTGTATTGCAACCTGATCATCCGTTGATGATTGTTTGAGGCGGAATCAATCAAATGGCCGAGAATTTGTTTGATAGTACGATTCTGCCTGTTACGTTTTTGTGTGATTGTCTCTTCCGGCAGGCTGGTTAATACTATTTCTTCTGTCTCTATAACATTATAAATCCCTTCTGTTATTGGGGAAAAATCAAACTCTGGCATAATTCCTCTCTTTCTGTTTTAAAGTTTCTTTTGCACAACTGAGCAATAATGCAAATATAGACAAATGAATGAAATATATGTGGAATTACATTTTATAAAAGCAAACTTGTTTGTTATTCTGATTGTTAGGAGAACATCTTTTCCATATAACCTTTATATTTGCATGATATTAGAACCAACAATTATATAAAAAAGATATGAGAACAGTATTGGCAGCATTAGGAGTTTTGTGTTTCATGGGAAGTTGCTCGTCAGGTATGACAAGTTCAAAAGGCATTGTTTGTGATGCGACCATGAATACAGTGGCGATTGTTACAGACAAGAATGATACTCTTTCATTCAGTACGATGAATGCGAATAAAGAAGAAGTCGATGGCTTGCTTCTGAGTGATACTCTGGAAGTATTCTATGCCGGTAAATATACACCGGGGATGCAAGCTTCAAAATTAGTCCAGTATCCGCAATCTCCCAAACTTGGAGGTGATCGGGATGAACACGGTTGTATCGGCTCTGCCGGATATGTGTGGTGTGAAGTGCAGCAAGACTGCATCCGGTTGTTTGAAAAAGGTATCCGGACGGAAGCTGTTGATGGAAGCACTGCTTCTGCTTTCATTGTGTTCAGCCCCGATTCCACACGTCTGGAACTTTTCTTCTCTGATGATCAACCGAATGAGATTTTGGAGAGACGTGGCTTACCTTCAGGAGGCTATGCATGGAATGTGGAAGATGATGATACGAAAAATGTACGTTTCGTAGATGGTGTATGGACAATCAGCCAGAGAAATAAGCTGATTTATAGCCAGAAAGCCGGAAACTGACCGCAAACGACCGATTGCCCGGCAGGTGGTTTATGTTGTAATACTTCTGATAGTCAATTTGGAATAGACATTTTCAGCGTACTGTCTGCCTATGGGGATCGTTGCCGAACATCCTTTCAATGTTATTTCCCGTTTCGAGAATCGTTCTATTTTATTGATAGATATAATGTAAGAGCGATGTGTACGCAAAAAACGATCTTTAGGAAGCATTTTCTGTATAGCTTTCAAACTGGTACGGGATAGTATATAGTTACCGCTTGTACGGAATATTTTTGTATAATTCTCCATCGCTTCGATATAAAGGATATCGGATGTGGCAACGGATATGTTATTGTATTCTTGCTTTATAATGATATTTTCCGGTACTTTGTTGTGCTTTGCTTCTATAAGGCGAAGTGCTTTTTCTACTGCTTTCTCAAATCGTTCATAGGCAAAGGGTTTATGCAGAAAATCTACTGCATCAAGTTCAAAACCATTCAGAGCATATTGTGCATGAGCTGTTGTGAAAATCAGGCAACTTTCGGGAGGCAGCGCATGAGCGATGTCCAACCCGCTGGTGCTATTCATTTCAATATCCAGAAAAACCAGGTCCGGTTTGCACCGGCCAATCTCTTGCAGTCCGATAAGCGGTTCGCTGAAAGTTGTCAGTTCCAGTCCGCCTTTTCGTTCGCAGAACTGTCTGATAATGAGCAATGCGATGGGTTCGTCGTCAATAGCGATACAACTAATCTTTTTCATCATAACTGAATACTGAGCCGGATTTTAAACTGGCGGTTTTCTTCTTTCATAATTAGGGTAAAACGGTTGGGATAGAGTAATTCCAAACGTTTGCGACAGTTTTCTATGCCGATGGCATGAGGGTTAGCATGATTTTCTTTCATAACCGTATTTTCGGTTTCAAAGAGAAGTTCTCCCTTTTTCACTGTGATACGAATAAGAATCAGGCAGTCTACATCCGATGAAACCCCGTATTTGAAAGTATTCTCAACGAAAGTAATGAGAATCATCGGAGGAATCTTCGCGTGTTCGTCATCTATTTGGGTTTCAAATACCACTTGTGTATGCTTGTTTAATCGCAGTGACTGCAAATCGACGTATTGACGGATATATTCTACTTCATTATTTATGGAAATTGTTTCCATAGTGGTCTGAGCATACATATATTTCAGAATATTGGAAAACTTGATGAAAGCCGATTCCGTTTTATCTGATTTGGTTAGTACCAGCCCGTAAAGAGCATTCAGTGTGTTAAAGAGAAAATGCGGGTTGATCTGTGCCTTGTAGAGTGCAAGTTCTGCCCTGTTTTTCTCCGCTTCAATTTCCTGTTTGGACAGTATCTGACGGAAAAGTTCGAAAATCAGTTCGATAGAAAGGCTGAAGCCTGTAACTACAAGAAAGAAAAACCATACGGTTTGCGACCGCAGGTGTTGCCGGGCTTTATGGATTAAAGGGTCTAGCTTATTTGGTTCCGGTGGGTAAGGGAATTGGGTAAGTAGCAGGGTGATAATGACAAGTATTCCCATTAGTAGAAGGATATGTCCGAATTTCCGTTGCATGAAGAGCCTTGGCAGTCTGGCTTTGCGGTAAACGAAGTATAGGCCGTAAAGATAGACAATGAGTGTCAGCATGAAAACAGTGTGATGTACAATCCATCTGTCTACCGGTACCAGCATGATGATAGGCGGCATTATGACCAGGCAGAACAGCAGGTCAATATAAATAGGGATATTGGTTCGTTTCATATTCTCCTTACTATGGATTTAACTCCCGGAAGTATATTTTGTCACTTCTTTGCAAAGATAGAAGATTGTTTTGAAAACCCAATCATTCTTCTTTTGTCGTTCGTCATCACATTTTTGCTGTTCGTCACTACATCTTTATTTTATTGTTTGATAATTCCTAGATTTGGTCAATCGCATTGATTACTGAATGAACTGCTTATGAATCATTAACAATCATTTTAAATAAAGTCACAATGAAACAACTAATCATTTTTGTCGTGCTTTGCTTGCCGCTGCTATACTCCTGCGGAGTTCCGCAACAGCAGGAAACAGACACTGCGTACAAGACGCTTACCATCAAATCCGGCGATCAGATCCTGAAAACCGGTTATACAGCTACTCTTCGAGGACGGCAGAATGTTGAAATCCGTCCACAGGTAAGTGGAATTATCACCGAAATATGTATTAATGAAGGTGATGCTGTCCATAAGGGACAGACACTTTTCATTATTGACCAGATCCCCTATAAAGCTGCATTACAAACTGCGATTGCCAATGTTAAGAGTGCAGAGGCTAAACTTGCTACGGCTAAGTTGACCGCAGATAGTAAAGCCGAACTTTACAAAGAACAGGTAGTATCTGAGTTTGACCTGCAAACAGCCCGGAACGAACAGATTGCTGCTGAAGCTGCATTGGCACAGGCGAAAGCACAGGAGGTCAATGCACGCAATGATCTCTCTTATACTGAAGTGAAAAGTCCGGTGGACGGGGTAGCCAGTATGATTCCTTATCGTGTAGGGGCGTTGGTGAACAGTAGTATCACCGAACCGTTGGTTACTGTTTCGGATGACAGCGAGGTATATGCTTATTTTTCGATGACAGAAAACCAGATTCTTGATTTTGTACAGCAGTATGGTTCACTGAAAAAGGCGATAGAACATCTGGATAAGGTAGAATTGACAATGAGTAACGGAAAGACTTATTCCTCTTTAGGAAAAGTGGATGCTATCAGTGGTACGATAGATGAGGGGACAGGAGCGATCAGCCTGCGTGCCGTTTTCTCTAATCCTGATCAGTTTTTGCGTAATGGTGGAAGTGGTACGGTAGTTGTCCCGACGGTAAAGAAGCAGTGCATCATCATTCCCCAGGCAGCTACTTATGAATTACAGAATCGTATATTTGTTTACAAGGTGGTCGACAGTAAAGCACAGTCTGCTCCTGTAGAGGTCTTCCGGTTGAATAACGGCACGGAGTATGTTGTTGAGGACGGACTTGCACCAGGCGACGTAATCATAGCCGAGGGTGCCGGACTAGTACGTGAGGGAACAGTAATCAAGAGTGAGCCGACTAAAGAATAACATGACGATATGAAAATCAGAACATTTATAGACCGACCTATTCTGGCAGGAGTTATTTCGGTTGTTTTCTTAATTATCGGATTGATAGGACTTTCACAGTTACCTGTTGAGCAATTCCCGGAAATCGCGCCTCCTACCGTCAGTGTTTCGGCCAACTATACCGGGGCCAATGCGGAGACAGTGCAGAAAAGTGTAGTCGTACCGTTGGAGGAAGCACTCAATGGAGTGGAGAATATGATGTACATGACTTCCACAGCTTCCAATACAGGGGCGGCAAAAATTACAGTTTATTTCCGGCAAGGAACCGACCCCGATATGGCAACAGTCAATGTGCAGAATCGTATTGCTACAGCCCAGGGCTTATTGCCGGCCGAAGTGACCCGAAGCGGTATCACTGTCCGCAAACGTCAGACGAGTAACATTAAGGCATTGGCACTATATAGTCCCGACAGTTCTTTTGACGAAAGTTTTCTGAATAATTACCTGAAGATTAACATAGAGCCCCGTCTTTCACGTATTGCCGGTGTGGGTGAAGTGAATGTGATGGGGGCTGACTACTCGCTGCGTATCTGGCTCGATCCCGGAAAAATGGCCAAATATGGTTTGGTGCCATCTGATGTGACTAAGATTTTGGATGAACAGAATCTGGAAGCTCCTACAGGGACACTCGGAGCAGAGTCAAAGAATACTTTTCAGTATGTACTGAAATATCGTGGTCGTTATGAAGAAGAGAAAGATTACGGGAATCTGGTCATCCGTTCTTTGGGAGGAGGAGAAGTACTCCGTCTGAAAGATGTGGCCCGTATTGAATTGGGTTCCAGTTCTTATACATATATCGGAGAAGTGAACGGGCATCCCGGTTCCAACTGTATGATTGCACAGACTTCCGGCTCGAATGCCAACGAGATCATTGAAGAAATAGACAAGGTAACGGCAGATATATCAAAGAGCTTGCCTGAAGGAATGGAACTGGTGGATCTGATGAGTTCGAAAGAATTCCTGGATGCATCTATTAAGAATGTTGTCAAAACATTGATTGAAGCTATATTGCTGGTAGTACTTGTGGTATATGTATTTTTGCAGAGTCTGCGGTCTACCTTTATCCCGGCTATTTCTATTATTATTTCTCTGGTCGGAACATTTGCTTTTCTTTATGTCGCGGGTTTCAGTCTCAATATGCTGACTCTGTTTGCATTGGTACTGGTCATCGGGACAGTGGTAGATGATGCCATAGTCGTGGTCGAAGCGGTGCAGGCCAAGTTTGATGAAGGATACAAATCGGCTTATCAGGCAACTATTGATGCAATGGGTGGCATTACTTCGGCACTGGTTACAACTACCTTTGTTTTTAAGGCAGTATTTATTCCTGTATGCTTTATGGGAGGAACTACCGGAACTTTCTATACTCAGTTCGGATTGACCATGGCAGTTGCCGTTGCAATTTCGCTGGTCAATGCCCTGACCCTGAGCCCTGCTCTCTGCGCATTGATTATGACTCCCCATATGGAGGCTGTTAAAGGAGAAAAACTCAGTTTTTCTTCCCGCTTCCACATGGCGTTTGATAGTGCGTTCCATCGACTGGTACTGAAATATAAGAGTGGTGTGTTTTTTATGTTGAAACGTAAATGGCTGGCTGGCGCATTATTATTGGTGGCCTGTGCCGGACTATTCATTCTTATGAAAACCACAAAGACCGGACTTGTACCTCAGGAGGATATGGGGACTATCTTTATAGATGTGCGGACATCACCCGGAAATAGTCTGGAAGAAACCAGAATCGTCATGGACGACATAGATAAGCGGATCAATGATATCCCGCAAATCAGAATGTTTTCGAAAGTGACGGGCAATGGTATGATTAGTGGCCAGGGGGCTTCTAACGGTATGTTTATTATCCGATTGAAACCGTGGGATGAACGCAAGGAAAGAGAAGATGGGATCAATGCGGTTATTAATGAGATATACCGTCGTACAGACGATATTTCTTCTGCGCAAGTGATGGCTTTTGCATCACCGATGATCCCCGGATATGGTGTGAGCAGTGGTTTCGAAATTTATGTGCAGGACCAGAAAGGCGGTTCGGTGGAAGATTTGCTGAAATATACCCGTCAGATGATTGAGGCGCTGAATGCGCGACCGGAAATCGGACGTGCTTCCACTTCGTTTGACACTAAATACCCGCAATATCTGGTGGAAGTGGATGCGGCTCTTTGTAAACGGAATGGGGTGTCTCCCTCGGATGTGTTGAGCACCTTGTCGGGTTATATCGGTGGTAATTATGCATCGAATATGAATCGCTTCTCCAAACTTTATCGTGTGATGGTGCAGGCTTCGCCGGAATTTCGTCTGGATACGGAAGCGCTGAATAATATGTTTGTCCGCAACTCCGACGGAAAAATGTCACCTGTCAGCCAGTATCTGACACTAACACGGGTATATGGCGCCGAATCATTGACACGTTTCAATCTTTTCTCCGCTATATCCGTCAATGGTGCTCCGGCAGAAGGTTATAGTTCAGGACAGGCTATTGAGGTGGTACGCGAAGTGGCAGAACAGACATTGCCTGCAGGTTATGGTTTTGAATTCGGAGGTATGTCGCGCGAAGAATCTTCTACGGGAAATACCACTACGCTGGTTTTTATTATCTGCGTAGTGTTTATCTACCTCATTCTGTGTGCACTTTATGAAAGTCTGTTTATCCCGATTGCGGTGAT
Organism: Bacteroides sp. 1_1_14; assembly: GCF_000162515.1. Classification (NCBI taxonomy): domain Bacteria; kingdom Pseudomonadati; phylum Bacteroidota; class Bacteroidia; order Bacteroidales; family Bacteroidaceae; genus Bacteroides; species Bacteroides sp. 1_1_14. The sequence continues at coordinate 20,883 of NZ_GG774716.1, forward strand.
TCTTTCCGTACCATTCGGTCTGGCAGGTAGTTTCCTTTTTGCTAAGATGTTCGGTCTGGAGAACAATATTTATTTGCAGACAGGTCTGATCATGTTGATTGGTCTGTTATCGAAGACAGCTATCTTGCTCACGGAATACGCTTCCGAACGCCGACGACAGGGAATGAGCATAATGCAGGCAGCTATATCGGCTGCACAGGTTCGCCTGCGTCCTATCCTGATGACATCGCTTACGATGATATTCGGTATGCTACCGATGATGTTCGCATCGGGGGTAGGAGCTAACGGAAATATATCTATCGGAGTAGGAACTGTGGGTGGAATGCTGATTGGTACGGTCGCCCTGTTATTTATTGTACCTGTGCTGTTTATTGTTTTCCAGTACTTGCAGGAAAAGCTGATGCCGGCACGTAAGCTGCCAAAACTGGAAGAGGAAAATCTTTAATTAATGAAACGTATGAAAAAGATAATAATATGTTTATTCCTGTCCGTTGGATTGAGTGGATGTCATATATACCGGGCTTATGAACGTCCGGATGAAGTGGTTGCCGATAGTCTTTATCGTCAGTCTGTTGCTGCCGAGGACACCGTTTCGCTTGCTTCCCTTTCATGGAAGGAGTTGTTTACCGACCCGCAGTTGCAGCAGCTTATTGACATTGGTATCCGGAATAATACCGACTTGAATATCGCCCGCTTGAGAGTGGAAGAAGCAGAAGCATTACTACTTTCTTCTAAGTTGGCTTATCTGCCCTCTGTCTCCCTTACTCCACAAGGGACAATGAGCAGTGCGGGTGGTACAAAAACTTCCAAAACCTATAATTTGGCAGCTTCGGCTGACTGGGAACTGGATATTTTTGGAAAACTGACCAATGCAAAACGGGGTGCTAAAGCTGTTCTTGAACAGAGTGAAGCCTATCGGCAGGCTGTACAGACACAGTTGGTAGCTACTATTGCCAATAGTTACTATACATTACTGATGCTCGATAAACAGTTGGATATTACCCATCGCACTGCCGAAACATGGGACGAAAACTTGCGAGCAATGAAGGCCTTGAAAAAAGCCGGACAAACGACTGAGATGGCTGTCGCCCAAACGGAAGCAACCAAACTCTCGACAGATGCTTCCGTACTTTCTATTGAACAGCAGATCAGTGAGCTGGAAAACTCTCTTTCCGCATTGCTCGGTATGACATCACAAACAGTCAAACGTTCCACTCTCGATAGCCAGGAGTTTCCCGAATCTCTTTCAACCGGAGTACCGTTGCAGTTGCTGCAACGCCGTCCTGATATTCGTCAGAAGGAAGCAGAACTGGCTGCCGCGTTTTATGCAACCAATCAGGCGCGTTCCGCTTTCTATCCATCCATTACGTTGAGTGGCTCTGCAGGATGGACGAACTCTGCAGGTGGTGTTATTGTTAATCCCGGTCAGTGGTTGCTTTCAGCTGTAGGTTCGCTGGTTCAACCGCTTTTCAATCGTGGACAGAATATCGCTAATTTGAAAATAACGAAAGCCCGACAGGAAGAAGCTCTGCTTACCTTCCGCCAGAGTCTGCTTGATGCCGGAGCGGAGGTGAATGATGCTTTGGTGCAGTGGCAGACGGCGCGGGGGCGTCTTAGACTTTCCAAGCAACAAGTTGCCTCCCTTCAGTCTGCTGTCCGTAGTTCCGAACTGTTGATGCGGCATAGCTCGCAAAACTATCTCGAAGTGCTTACTGCGCGGCAGACTCTTTTGCAGGCAGAATTGTCTGTTGCTTCCAATCGTTTTGACGAGATACAAGGAGTCATTAACCTTTACCATGCATTGGGAGGAGGTGCTTCTTTATAGGTCTAATGCTAAAAAATGTGATAATTTAGTAGACGTGGAGCAAAAAAAAGAGGAAGAATGTAATTTTTAATACCCAAAAATACTATATTTGTATAGCCGTTGAAAGGTGCGTTCATTGAGACTAAATATCGAAAAGCGTTCAGCTTTTTTACGTAGTAACGAAACTACCAATTTCTTTTACCCTTTGGGTGAATATTACAACACGTAAAAATGACTGAACGCCTACGCTTGTTATACATATACTTTGCGTGGGCGTTCTTCTCATTTGTGTTGTAGGGATTGGTAGTTCCTGTTGCTACATTTGGGAAGAAAAGGCTCACGTTTTTTTATATCTATTCTTGACATAACATTCAAAACATATGAAAAGATCTTCATTTTGGGTTTTATCGTAAAAGTGCGTTGCTTTTTTAACGAGTTAGTTTTCCTTTTTATTAATTAAAAAAAGACTACTATGGATAAGAAAATCGTAGGTGCCAACGCAGGCAAAGTATGGCACGCCCTTAATGAGGCTGATGGAATTTCGATTCCCGAACTTGCCCGGAAAGTAAACCTGAGTGTGGAAAGTACGGCTCTGGCAGTCGGTTGGCTGGCTCGTGAAAACAAGGTAGTGATTGAACGAAAGAATGGATTAATTGAAATTTATAATGAAGGTCATTTTGACTTTTCTTTCGGATAAGTATAATGAATATAATGCTGGTTAGGTTATATAATGAAAGAAGCTCTCGATAAAAAACTGAATTCAGTGATATTGAAAGCTTCTTTTTATTATATACCTTGTGTAAAAATGTCTTGTTGAAGAGTAACTGTAATGGAGTGTTCACCCTTCCCTGTTATGATAATTACCTTATTTCTTTGTCAGAAACTTCTTGCTCAACCACTTTCTTACAGGCTCGTCATACAGTTTCAGGCAAAGGTAAGCCAACACAATGCTTCCGAAGAAGACACATAAGGCTACCGGCCATGACTGGGAGAAAGTGATATGTGGCTCTTTGCTCCATAACCAGGCATAGAACAGATACATGAAAGGATAATGTATGATATATACCGGATAAGATATATCTCCCAGGAATTTACAGATTTTGGCTGTACCTTTATCCGTCGTTTTTCCCGAAGCACCCAGATAGACAAGTAGCGGGAAAATAAGAATGGTGCATATAGCATCGTAAATACCGTTCATCCACTGCGAAGTATGACCGCCAACGTACGGCATGGAAAGTAAAACGAGAGTTGCTACGCTGCATATCCAGAAAGCACCTTTGATATGGACAGGTTTAAAGATGCGTGACATCAATAATCCGATAGAGAATGCGAACAGCATACGTAGAAAACCTCCGATCAGGTTATAGTCGATCATCGACCAGCCTACTCCCAGATGATAGTTGCCGGAAAGATTGAATATCGAGAAGGAAGCCAATCCGATTCCTGCTATCACAACGAGTATCGTAAGTGCTTTGGTAGACAGTCGGCGAATAAATAGGGCATACAAAATATTACCGATATACTCGAAGAACAAAGACCAGCTGGGACCATTCAAAGGGTACATCTCGCCGTTTCCACGGACTTCGGGACCCGTGCCCGGAACAGCCGGAATCAGGAAAAGATTGAGAAGCATAGCCACCATTACCATCGATATGGAAACACGGGTACCGTCCCATTGCTCGCAGCCTTGTATGCAAAATGTAATAGCACCCAAAACGGCTCCCATAACAACCATCGGATGCAGACGGATTAACCTGCGTTTGAAAAACTCTTTTTGGGTCATCGTTGTTTTCCAGCGGTCATCATAAGCATAGCCGATAACGAAGCCCGAGAGAATAAAGAAGAAATCGACAGCCAGATACCCATGATTGAATTTTTGGTCTATGGGACTTGTAGCAAAACCTTCGAATACATGATACCATATCACCAAAAGAGCCGCAACCCCTCGCAGTCCGTCAAGGAGTACGTAATGGGGTTTAGAGTCTGCAAATGCAGAGGAAGAGATTTTTTGCATGTTTTAAATTATTGTTCAAATTAGTATTAGTCATTGAAGAAGCCGCAAAAATACGGAATTTATAAGTTTAAAAATTTGTCCTGCATCAAAATCTTGCCGTGTATGGGAATTATTTGTATGCTCTGAGGCGGCTGAGTGTTGATAGTGTGATGCCCAGATAAGAGGCGATATATCCCAATTGTATCCGCTGGCACATTTGAGGAAACTGAAGTTTGAATGCTTCATATCTTTCTTTTGCAGACAGGGTGAGGCGGTCTTTGTGCGAACGGTGCAGGCGTCTGTATTCGTTTTGATGAATCACTCTTCCCCAGTTTGCCAGTTCGATATTGGTCTGAAACAGCCGGAGCAGATCGGTTAGTGATATTCTGTATGCGACGACGTCCTCAAGCGTTTCCACAAATTCTTCACTCATCTTATTATAATACAATTCATCCATGCTGAAGACAATCGCTCCTTCGCACGCAAAGGAAGTCGTTATTTCCTCTCCGTTTACCAGCCAAAAAGAGCGGGTCATTCCTTCTTCAATAAAATAAGCCGATTTGCAAAATTTGTCAGCCTCTATCAGTTGATGTCTCTTTGGAAAATGACATAATACTGTATTTTCTTTTAGTATTTGTATCGTTTCATCCGAAATGGGATACAAAGAGTTCATCTTATCTATAATGTTTCTCATAAAGTAGCCTTAATAATTTTCTGTCAAGTGCAAAAATAGGAAAAACAATTCTGCCTACAATAGATGCCGGTGAAAAAGGGGGTGTTTTATCGGTTCGCTCACTAAGGAGGAGAGAAACCGGAGAGTGGGAACTGCTGCTGAAAGACAAAGAAGGTACATTTCATTCTTTGGTGAAATGTATCTTCTTTGATATCGGGAAGAGGCTAAACACATGAGTATAGCCAGCTTATTCCGGAAACGGTATACATCAATTGACGTTGCTTACCTTGGATTCTGCTGTATATTCGGATTGGCATCTATCTCGCTTTGTGGAATAGGCAGAGCTATTCTCAGGTCGGTAGCTTCTATCTTTTGTGCGTTAGACGCTTTCAAAGTCTCAAGATGCCAGCTGCCCTTGCGTTCAATAGCCAGACCATTGCGTAAGTAGTCGTAGAAGACTTCCCCTTCTCCAACCAGTTCCTTGCGGCGCTCTTTAAGAATCCTGTCCAGAGTAAAAGTCTCCGTTGATACTTGCTGACTGGTATCCGTGGTACGGCGGCTGATGATGTCATTCAGATAACCTTGTGCTTCTTCAAGATCCGTTCCTTTTTTCAGTCCCGCTTCAGCCGCGTTCAGATAGACTTCAGAAAGGCGGATGATGCAAATGTTATTAGTTTTGGGATCATCTCCGGTCTTGCCGGGGAACTTGGCAAGATAGACTTTCTCGTGCATGGCGGCAGCCGGAAGTCCGGTGTTGTTTTCGATGACAGATTCCTTCGTCAGGCAGTGGCGTACATCCTTGGGGTCTTCATTCAGCAGGTTCAGGAAATCTTCCGACAAGATCAGATTATTCCAGTCGACCGTTGCTTCGTTGGCATAAACCATCGGAGCACCCTCACCGCCCGTACCTCCTGAAGGTTCGGATAAAGTGATGTAAAGTTCGAATAATGATTCGGACTGGAAATCCTGTCCCCATACATTGGGATATTCCTCATAGCTGTAAAGCTGATAACGTCCGCCGTTGTTTTTGATGACGTCCGTAGCAGCATCATAAGCCTTCTGATATTCACCCATATTCAGATAGACTCTTGACAGTAATGCCTGAGCTGCCCAGTAGTTTATATAGCCATTGGATGTCTCTTGTCTCAATCCGGACAGTGCATTGCTCATGTCGCTGACTACCTGTTCGTAGCATTGTGCTACAGTGCTGCGTGACGGTTTATGTGTGGGATCGGAAGGGGAGGTCTCGATGGGTACTCCCAATGAAGCCCCCTTGTCATTCGTATAAGGCATTCCGAACAACCGGGTCAGGTTGAAGAGGGAAAGTCCCCGCATCACCAGTGCTTCGGACTTGATGCGGTTCAATTCTTTAGTATCACTGCTTTGAATACTGCCCGACTCTATTTTCCGTATCAGATTATTTGTCTGTCGTATTACTTTATAAACAGTATTCCACGGCAGTACAATATTCAGATTATCGGAAGCGAGCACATTGTATTCATAATAGGGAGATACGCGTTTTCCGTCTCCTTTGGTGATACGTGCCTGTACATCGGCGGCACGGCAATCGCCGTAATACCAATAGTTGTCTCCGTAGTAGCTATGGCCGGATGCCAGACGATAAATTCCGTTCAAAGCGATCTGGGCATCGTCCAATGTTACGATGGCCTGTCCTGTTTCTACCGAGCTGGTGGTGTTAAGGTCTAGCCAGTCTGCCGAGCAGGAGCTGTTCAGTAGAGCCATTGCTGTAAGTATGTATATATGAATTCGTTTCATTATGTTGTTTATTTAGTTAGAATGATAGGGATGTTAGAATGATAATTGAGCTCCGAAACTGAAAGTACGCATGGCGGGAGCCTCGCAAAAGACTTCACCGTTAACGGGTGTTTCGGGGTCATACTGTTTCCATTTGGCCCAGGTCAGCAGATTATTTCCCGAGAAATATACCCGTACTTTGTCAATCATCAGCTTTTGAGTCCACTGGTTGGGCAGTGTGAAGCCGAGGGTAAAGTTTTTCAGGCGTAAATGATCGGTACTGTGGATATAGCGGGACGAGTTGGTGGAAGTAGCCGGTTCACCATATACGAAACGTGGGGTATCCGTCTGATCTCCGGGCTTGTGCCAACGGTTCATCATGTATGCGGGCAAGTTGTATCGTGAACTGTAGATGGAACTGCTGCCGTTTTCAATATAAGTTCCCAGTTTGTCGAACGAGTAACCGCCCAGTGAATAAGTCAGTGTAAAGGTCAGGTCTATCCATTTGTAATTCAGAATATTGGTGAATCCTCCTGATACTTTGGGAGTAGCGGTTTTGTACGGAATAGATTCTGCTTTGACAGCGTCGGTGGTGAGTTCCCGATTGTAGCTTCCGTCTTCATTTTTTGTATTCAGATAATATTGGGCAGAACCGGTCAGCGGGTCTACTCCGGCAAACTCTTTTACATAAAACGTATGATAGGGGAGTCCCACTTTATGGATGAACCATGTTCCCTCAATCGTCTGGTCTAATAGTCCGTTGAGTGAAACGATCTTATTCCGGTTATGGCTCAGGTTGAAAACACTGGTCCAGTTAAAGTCGTTGGAAACAACATTCAGCGTACGCAATTCAAACTCTACTCCCTTGTTGTTCAGGCGTCCGATGTTGCTTAAATAACTGGTAAATCCGGTAGTGGCGCTGATGGGGAGACTGTAAAGCAAGTCTTTGGTATCCCGGTTGTAATATTCCAGACTCGCAAAAATACGATTGATAAATGAAAGATCGATGCCCAGATTCAGGCTGTAATTCTTTTCCCATGTCAACAGATCATTGGGTTGTGCCGATTCATACGATCCGGCTGCCTCCATGTAGTTTTCTCCATAACTGTACAATCCTTTGTAGCCGTAGTATGAACCGGGCTGATTTCCGTTTACACCATACGAGGCACGTATTTTGACATCACTCAGAACTGGCTTTACGGCTTTCATGAAATTCTCGTTGCCTAAATGCCACATACCTGACACAGACCAGAAATTTCCCCAGCGGTTGTTGGGTGAAAGGCGTGAACTTCCGTCGCGACGGTAACTTCCGGCGATGTAGTAACGGTCGTCATAGTCATAATTCAGTCGTGATAGATAAGAAATCATCCGATAGGCTTGGGTGGCAGACTTAAAACTGTTCAATACGGCGGCATTATCCGGTTCTGTCAGTTTATCACTGGGGAGTTTGGACTTTTCACCCGAAGCGTGGTCTGTCTGGTAGCTTTCTATTTCATAAGCCGCCAATACATCGAGATGATGTTTGCGGGCGAAAGTACGCACATAGTTCAGTGAGGTCGATGAGATCAGTTTGCCGTATTCAATGAAGCCTTTGGCTGTCTGGGCGTCGCTTCCGCTTTTAGGACCTGCCGAGCTCAGAGGGTTATAGTAGCGTGAATCCTTCTGGATAGTATAATCATAGCTTAATGTCTCTTTCAGTTTGAGACCTTTGATCGGCTCTATCGCTGCGTAACCGGTTGAAAACATACGTGTCATGCGCACACGGTTGTAATCGGTGAGTATGTCGCGCAACGGGTTCAGGCTGGTGCCGTCATAAGCTCCTACGTAGTTTCCTTCTTCATCACGCACCACCATGGAAGGGGTCATGGTCATGGCTACGCACAAGAAAGGGTTGATGGATGATCCGCGTTCCTCATTCATTTCCTGATTCATTTGCGAGAACATCATATTTGCTCCTACTTCCCCGTATTTGCCGACTTTCTGCGTCATGTTCAAGCGCGCAGAGTAACGGTCCAGGCTGGAGTTTTTGGCCAATCCTTCCTGATTGTTGTAGCCGAGCGAAGCATAGAATGTAGAACGGTCGTTACCGCCGGAGACGGAAGCTTCATAACTCTGATGCATAGCGGTGCGGAGCAGCTCTTTTCGCCAGTCCGTGTATCCCATGGCCGGCTTATATGCATATGTGCCGATATTGGAATTGGCATATTCATTCGGAGACTCCATACCGTTGTCTATTGCGTAATTCAGCAATCCTTCATAGAGCAGTTCTTCCCGTTGGTCACCGTTGAGGGTAGGGCGGAAGTCGACGGCCGCATGAGAGAAGCCGCCTGATACGTTCAAGTCCACGCGTACCTTTCCGGTATTTCCTTTTTTAGTCGTGATCAATATGACGCCATTGGCGGCGCGGGAACCATACAGAGAAGCCGCTGCCGCATCTTTGATTACAGTTACGTTTTCAATATCCGACGGATTCAGCGTACTCATTATATTGGTCTTGGAGTTGTTCATATATGCTGCATCAGGACCACCGGAACTCATACTCCCGGAAGTAACCGGTACTCCATCTATGACAAACAAAGGTTCCTGTGAAGCGTTGAACGATCCCATTCCTCTGATGCGAATACTTTGGTTGGCACCCGGTTGACCGGAACTGCTGGTTATTTGTACACCGGTAGTCATACCTTGCAACTTTTGCTCAACGCTCATCACGGGCACTTCTTTCAGCATATCTGTACGCAGCGTATTGGCCGATCCTGTGAACGAGGATTTGGAGAAATTACCATACCCTGTTACTACTACCTCGTCAATATCCATCGTTTCGGGAATCAGTACTATTTTGAGTTCTTTCTCTCTGCGGGGGACGCGTATTTCCTGTGTCTTCATTCCTACATAGGATACGACCAGCAGCTTGGTTCCGGTTTCCACGGACAATTGAAACTGACCGTTGATATCGGTAATCACTCCTTTGGTGGGATTCCCCTTTACACTGACGGTGGCACCGATAAGTGGTTCATTATCCTCTGATGATATAACAACACCGGATATGTTCAGTTGCTGAGCGGATGCATATGAAATACTCAACAAACAAAACAGTAAGCTAAAACATAATGTTAACCTTTGATTAATCTTCATACTTTTATATTTAAAAATACATTTGCTATAAAGTCGATACAAAGGATATACCAATAGGATATAAAGAAATGCTGAAAAGATAAGATACAGATTAACAGCGGGGTTGAAAAAAATGATATTATTGGGGAGGTGTGGAAAAATGTGGAAAGGTGTGGAAAATATCCCCAATCATTGGTACGATAAATAGCATGGCTATATGGATTATCGTACCGATAATGATTGGGGATATAGATATTCACTGTGTAGGCAGCATTCGCTCCTATGTTCAGATAAACGTCAGTTTCTGCGGTAATTCAGATAAACTTCTGCTATAGGCATGATAAACGTAGTGTTCAAACAAGTTAATCTAATCGGCAGATGGATTTACAGAATTACTTAAAGTTCACACTTTGGCATCCGCTGCCCTCCGATGTAAAGTCCCTTCACTTTTAGGTTCATGATTCCTGAAAATGTTGAAGATGGATGTGCTATCGGTTTTACAAAATAGATGTTTTTCATCACAAAATTTTGTATCATCTGGTTGTTGTCTACCATAGTTTGGATAAGAGCCCATTTATTTCCCGGTTTCCAGAAAGAACAATTTTTAATTTCGATCTTTTCATATAAAGGCCAAGAAGTGGAACTATTGTAGTTCACGAATCGGATGTCTCCACTACCATTTCTGCCGACTATTGCATGATAATTATCAAAATAGAAGCCTTTTAGTAGTCTGCCGCACGTGTCGGTTTCAGGATTGTTGCTCTTGGTATTGATTCCTGCGCGTATACAGTGGGCTAAGCGTGTCCATCCGATGGCATTGCTAATACGGATGTTCTCGGTATCGGAGTTGCTCCAGTTGAGGCGATCTTTGTTGTAGACACCTGCAGCCGCGAAAGTATTTCGTATTTCTGCCGGATTTGCGTCCGTATTGGTTAAATTGATGGATTGGTTTTCAGTGTAGGTGCGTCTCGGAAATTCATTCGAGGGATTATAATGACCAGTTGCAAACGCATCGTCATTTCCTAAAGTAATGGAGCCATTGACTGTGATGTTCTTGCCACTTGAAAGATTGAGTCCGTCAATCCATCCATGATTGTAGGGAGAAAGGCCTTTTATGTTGTTCAGATTAATGTCCACGACATCATGTGTTTCCCAATTCCATTGCTGAGAATCTCGCATATATGTATCATTAAATGTGATGTTGTTTGATTTCTTTATCACTACACCACCTTGATGTGGGGTGTTTTTTGCGTCTTTTCTGTCGGTTGAGAAAGAGAGGCAGCCTTGCCCATCATGTATGCCACGACCGGAAATTGTTATATAGCTGGAGTAGGCAATGTATATTGCAGGCTCGATAGCTTCTCTACATTCTTTCTGACGGTTTATCATGAGTGCATTTTCGTCGGTATAAACGAAAAGAGGTTTTCCACCATTGTTGGCGTCTCCGTTCCAGTTGTGTATTTTAAGTCCCGACCAGAGATAGACACCGGCGGGGATGTATAGTGTATTGAGTTCGGGTGTATTTTTGATTTTTTCCAAAGCCGCTTGTAGTGCATCAGAGAGGTCGTTGCTGTCTCTTGCTCTTAAGTTGGGGAAGGCTACTCTTTTGCTTGTATATGAGACGAACCGACCTGCTTCGTGATTCCAGGTGAATAATCTTCCATCATTAAGACTAGCGTCTGTAACGCTCCCCGCAGGGCGGCAGATCTGTCCGACTGAGTCCGTAATTGGATTTTTTTCGCAGATAGTTTTCAGAAAACGTCTTGAAATTAAGTACATTGGGGGCAGAAAGCGAGGGTTGCTTTGCTGGTTCCTCCAGAGGGTCGTTTATAAGCGTAAGTTGCGGGTTAGTTGTGGAGGCATCTTGCGGATCATCCCCGTTGATAATCACTATGGCATATGGCAAGTCTTTCACCATTTCGAATGTGAGTGTTTTTCTGTCAGCACTGATCGCAAGCGCCTTTTGTGGATAAAAGCGCACTGGGTGGATAGTAACACTGTTGATCTCGGTCCCTCCTATGATATTGATCTCAATTTTAGGTGTCAAGCTGTTTGAGGCAAAGCGGGCAACATCCATATTATGCCCTTGATTTCCGTTAACAGTATTGTCGTAACGGATGGCAGGTACACTAACATTTGCGACTTTCACACCAAATCGTGCGGATATAACGTCATTTCTTACATGTGAAGGGTAGGCTACTCCGCTCGGTCCTGTGGCTGGGATGGTAAATGGTGTGTATGCATGTACGATATTGTTTTGTGCATACAAAGGTACTTCTGTCAATAAGAATAACATTACTGTCAGAATGTTGCAAAATAAAAAATTTCTATTCATAAAATTATTTATATAATAACTATTATTTATTTCAATTTATAGGTTTACAAAGAACGGAATTTTTTTTGAGAGTAATTAGGCTGAAAAGACACAGGGGGTATCCTTTTACGTTGCATTGCTTAAAAAAAAGAATTATGATTCAAATTAACCTATAAAATGCAATAAATAATCCCGGAGGAGTGAGTTTTATTCAACCTTGCATTATAAAATTGAAAAATAGAAGGGCAAAGAATCTGTAAGAGCGGTTTCACTGAACGATACAAAACATGTATTTGTCGGATGAACTTTATTTTTATCATAAACATATTAGCATTTGTTTTTAAAACATCTTATACAGTAAGGAGTTATCTCTCTATCTTTGTTTGCCTGCCGATATGAAAATCAATTACTGAAGATTTCTCACAAAACCGAACTGTTTGGGTTATTGACAGAGAATTCAGGAGAATTTTTTTATATGGTGGAGTGATAATCTTGAAATGGAATATTTGCAGGCATCCAAATATACCATACCTTCTGCTGATCGAAGTTGGGACGGTTGGAGCAATCTTATGGGGTATATGCAACTATACATAATATTAATCTTTAAAAGAGTCTGGTATCAATGAAGTTTGCTGAATATTGACCTTTGTGTTGGCACGGATGGTGTTTATTGTTTAAAGCCGACTATGATAATCATAATATAAAGAGATATAGTATGAGATAAAAAAACATTTTATGGTATAATTTGAATAATATAACACCATGATAGGAAATATACTACTTTTTGCTTCAATATGAATGAAGGAGCTACATCTAAATTAGTCATTTTTGCTCCCATAAATTCCTAATAAAGAAGTTAAATGAGAAGAATAATTTGCTTACAGTTATTGATATGGTTGGGCTTTTTTTCACTGGTAGCTCAAACATTGAATATTTATCCTATTCCCAAAGAGTTGATCTATAGCAAGCATAATGATGACTTTACAGTTTCAGTACGTTTACCCGGAAAAGAGTGGCAGGATCTATATGAGTATCGTGTTTTGGTAGATATGGATAACCCACAACCGGCCTCGATGGTGCAATTTGACTTCTCCGGCAGGGTGGAACTTCGCATAAGACCTAATAATCAAATGATTCATAAAGTAAAGATACGCCCCTTGTCAAAAGGAATTGAGTATACAGTACGTGAAAATATGATTTATTTCTCTTTGGATAAACCCGGAAAGTTCTCGATAGAGATTAATGAAAATAGAGTAAACAACCTACATGTATTCGCTAACGAACCAGAGACAGAAGTGCCCAATCCAGATGATCCTGGAGTGGTCTATTTTGCTCCCGGATTTCACCGTCCAAAAGATTTGCCGGGAAATGCATTTACTATATCTTCCAATACTACTGTTTATCTAGCTCCCGGGGCAGTTGTGAATGGAAAGTTTATCTGTAATAATGTTGAAAATGTAAGATTTATAGGCCGGGGATATATTGATAATCCGGTACGTGGATTTGAGTTTACGCATAGTAAGAATATAGAGATAAATGGTATTACAGTTATCAATCCTGATCATTATACCGTATTGGGAGGAGAAGTAGACGGATTGAAGATTAATAACCTGAAAGCGTTCAGTTGCAAGGGATGGAGCGATGGCATTGACCTTATGAGTTGCAAAAATGTAGAGATTAAAGATATATTTATGCGAAACTCTGATGATTGCATAGCTCTTTATGCACATCGCTGGACATATTATGGGAATGTAAAAAATATAAAGGTATCTGACGCTATTTTATGGGCCGATGTGGCACATCCGATAAATATCGGAGGGCATGGTAAGGGAAACATTCTAGAGGATATTACTTTCTCAAATATAAATATACTACAGCATGATGAAGATGACAGGTTATATCAAGGCTGTCTTTCTATTAATGTGGCTGATGATAATGTTGTTCAGAATGTAAACTTTGAAAATATTTGGATTGATAATATTGAAGAAGGGCAGCTTTTTAATTTTAGGGTATTATATAATCCAAAGTATAGCGTATCACCCGGAGGTGGTATTCAAAATATTAAAGTCAAAAATATATATTATACTGGATATGGGGAAAATCCGTCAATAATTGAAGGGTATAGTAAGGAGCGTTTAATAAACAACATTACTTTTGAGAATATAATAATTAATGGAAAACAAGCCGGTATACTAGAAGATGCCAATATAAAAGTTGGAAAGTATGTTGAAAACCTAACGTTTCGGTAAGTCAATTTTCATGAATAAAAAATCAGTTATATATAATGAGAACAATTTATTTATTTTTTAGCTTCTTCATACTATCTATATTTTCTGTTTTTGGATCTATAGTAGATGTAGAGAAAACGCATATAAGAATAACCTCCCCTGATAGTTTGATACATTTTCATTTTTATCAGCGGATGGATTCTGACGAACAATATCATCTTTATTATTCCATATCGTACAAAGATAAAGTGACCATAAAAGAATCCCGAATGGGATTAGAACTTGATAATAAGGTCTGGGAAATGGCACTCGCAGAAGATATTCAACGAAAAGACAGATGGTATTACGATTTGATTTTTCGTACCGTCGAATATAAGAATTGTAGGAATAATTGGAAACCTCTTTATGGTGAACGTGGCTTGGTTACAGATAATTGGAATGGTGCTCTTCTTAAATTTGAAAAGAGTAATAATTCGGGTTATTCCATGGATATTGAAATTCGAGTCTATAATGAAGGAGTTGCTTTCCGTTATCTTTTTCCTGAACATCCGAATGCTATTTACCATAAAGTCATAGCTGATGATACGGAATATACCTTCGAAAAGGGGGCACAGACTTGGTGTGCTTCGTGGGCACAGGGAATTTATAAGCAATTAAGCATATCCGAATGGAAAGGAATTTATGAACGTCCTATGACGATAGGGTTACCCAATGGATTATGGGTTTCTATAGCGGATGCTGATGTAGCTGATTGGTGTTTAAGCCGCTTTAAAAAAAATATTCAGAAACAAAATACAATATCAACGGATATGTATGATGTGGTTGATGTTGTGACTCCTGGAAAGACACCATGGAAAGCTATCTTGATAGCGGAAACACCAGGTAAGTTGCTTGATAATAATGATATGATCCTGAATCTGAATCAAGATTGCACACTTGATTTTAGTTGGGTGAAACCCGGCAAGATTCTGCGGGAAATAACGTTAACTACTGAAAATGCCATTGAGTGTATTGATTTCTGTGTGGAACACAATCTCCAATATATTTTATTTGATGGAGGCTGGTATGGTCATGCTACTACATTTCGGGCGGATGCGAGCTATGTGTCTGTACCAATTGATCTAGCAAAAGTGATTGCATATGGTAAGGAAAGAGGAATAGGTGTCTGGTTATATGTTAACCAACACGCTTTACAAAAACATGCAAAGACACTATTTCCTCTCTATAGGGAGTGGGGTATAGTAGGTTTAAAGTTCGGATTTGTACAATATGCAACCCACCGATGGTCAGTCTGGATGCATGATTTAGTTAAATTGGCCGCTGAAAATCAGCTTATGGTAAATATACACGATGAATATCGTCCCTCAGGTTTTAGCAGAACTTATCCTAACTTGTTGACCCAGGAAGGGATTCGGGGAAATGAAGAGTTTCCGGATGCAACTCATAATACCATACTACCATTTACCCGTTTGATTTCCGGTGCTGCGGACTATACTATTTGTTACTATGATAAACGGCTGAAAACAACACACGCTCATCAATTAGCAGCGTCAGTAATTTTTTATAGTCCGTTGCAAACATTATTTTGGTATGATAAGCCTTCTTTTTATAATAATGAGCCTGAAATTACTTTTTTTGAAAATTTGCCAACAGTATTCGATGATTCAACTGTGCTTTTGGGAGAACCGGGTAAACAAGTTTTTATGGCACGCCGGAAAAAAGATGATTGGTTTGTTGGCGGTATTACCAATAATAACGGTTCTAATGAGATAATTACATTAAACTTCTTAGAGCCGGATAAAACTTATTTGGCAATTGTGTACACCGATGATGAGAATGAGAGGACCTCAACTCATGTTAAATGTTCCAGTTTTCTAACGGATTCGTCACAACAAATGAAATTTAAATTAAAACCTAGTGGTGGAGTGGCTATTCATTTTGTTCCGGTGATGAGAGGTGAACGGATTAAATATAAGAAATATAAGGGGCAATGGTTGTGATATATAGTACGATTTTGCTCATGAATAGGAATATCCCATTTTTTGTGCTAAAATGTCCTTGTGTTTTTTTATCAGATGACTCATATTTGCAGTGACTAATTAAAGTGATGTTATGAAAAGCATGGAAACGAAAGCATATTCGATAATTGAAGAAGCGTATAAAGAATATTATCCGGTTATATACCGATATGTTAGATGCCGTATAAAATGTAAATATGAAGTTGAAGATCTAGTGCAAGACGTTTTTATGCGTTTGTTGGATTATGACAATATGCTTCAAAAATCTACCATTCAGTCTTTTCTTTTCACTATCGCACGTAATCTTGTGACAGACTATTTGCGCTGTTATTATAGAAAACAGGAAATGATATCGTGCGCCTATGAAAATGCTATTGAATTTACTTGTGGACCTGAAGAAGAAATCATTGTTAAAGATTTACTTTTCATGGAAAAAATGAGGTTAAGTGTATTTCCGCAACAACGTCAAAGGGTTTATTCCATGAGCCGATTTGAGGAAAAAACACTAAGTGAAATTTCAAAAGAACTTCAATTGAGCATGAGTACAGTAGAAAATCATCTGTTTATAGGCAGAAAAATTATGCGTAATTATATTCGAATGTGCATTTAAGTGAATATATAATGCATCAATATGATTGGTGCGATAGTAATTTATTGCATCGTGTATAGTAATTGTTTAAATGTTGGACTGACAAAATCATTTATACAGGGAACGTGAAGGTATTCTTGCATATATGATTTAGTATATTTTAATTTTATACAGTCAATTTAAAATTAGTGTTAATTAATATTTTGTTAAACATCAATCTTGTACAATGAAGAAAAAGATTTTAAAATGCTGTATGGTAAGTGCCCTGCTTCTTACTTCTACTGTGTATGCACAGCAGATTCAGAATATACGGGGTATGGTTGCCGATACTGATGGAAAGCCCTTATCAGGGGTGGTAGTCCAAGTGCCGGGGACGAAAAAGCAAGCATTAACGGACGTGGACGGCTATTTTGATTTACCGATTACAGAGGGAACGAAACTCAGTTTCTCTCATCCTGATTTTTACTCTCAGGAGACATGTTACAAGAAAAAAGGACGTTTCATTGTCCAGATGGCTTCACGTGCGATGCCCGGTCCGGAAGATAAAGAGATAGTGGTCGACCGTTTACGGGGGACTTCTAAGAAAGGAGAATTGACAGAAACAATTGGTTTTATAAATGGGACGTCAGTTACATCCACTCCTACTTATAATTTTTTAGGGGCTATACAAGGAAGGATGCCGGGGCTGAATATTTATCGTCAAGGTGGTGATATGCCAGCTGCTTATGGATGGAAAGTACGTAATTCACGTACGAATTTATTTTTAGTGGATGGAATTGAACGTGACTTTTACACTATGGACCCAGATCAAATCGAAAGCGTACAGGTGTTGAAAGATGGACTTTCTACCGTGATGCTGGGACAACGTTCTGCTGCAGGTGTCATTAATGTGATAACAAAGAAAGGTAACGTAGGTCGTCCTAGGTTTTCATTTACTGCCGAAACAGGTTTTGAAAAAGCGTTAAAGCTGCCAGATTTGCTTGGAGCCGTAGATTATATAACATTAGTGAACGAGGCCTATGCTAACGATCTCCGTGAACCGGGAGCTTATATTGAGGCCTATAATCCGGCAATTATAGAGAAATACCGAAATAAGGAGAATCCTTACCTTTATCCTGATGTGGACTGGTATGATGAGTTGTTAAATAATACAGCTCCTGTTCATCGCTACAACTTTAATGTATCTGGAGCTACGAATAGCTTTAATTACTTTGTAGATCTTGACTGGTATCGTGAGAATGGTTTTTTTAAAACAAATGATGCGAATAGTTACAATACCAATGCACAGACTAACCGATTTTCTGTACGCTCTAATTTAGGCGTCAAAGTAACTTCAACAACTTTTATGCAGATTAATCTGGCTGGACGCCAAGAACGTTATAATCAACCTGCTGCAGGCACCCGGTCATTTTATAGTAATATACTTACTACACGTCCTAATCGTTATCCTGTTTATAATCCGGATGGATCTTATGGTTCGTATATAGACTCGAAGGCAAATCAGAATTTGAAAGGTCTGTTATATGACAATGGTCATCAGTTTAAAGACAGCCGTCATATGTCTTTTGATTTGACGATCAAGCAAAAAATGGATTTTTTGCTTGATGGTCTTTATTTGGAAGCTACTGGTTCTTATTATTCTGCGACTTCATATCTTACTACTCGTAGTAAAGAGTTTGCAGCTTATTTATATAAAGAAGATGGTTCTTATCAGCAGGTAGGTGAAGATAAGGACCAAGGTAACTCTGGAAATAAAGACCAGCGTTATCGTATTACTTTCTTGAAGGGAGCGGTTGGCTATGATCATTCATTCGGTAAACATAGAGTGGCTGCTTTGTTTGTAGCCGATCTGAATCAAATCCAAGATCAAAATGTACAGAAGGGATATTTGAGAAATTATACAAATTATTCCGGTCGAATGAATTACAACTATGATGATCGCTATTTGGCTGAGGCTGTATATACTCGCGGTGGATATAACTGGTTGGCTCCGGGCAACCGTTGGGCCGATTACTGGGGTATGGGAGCTGCATGGAACGGACATAATGAATCATTTGTGAAAGAATTGAATATCTTTAGTACACTGAAGCCACGTATTTCTTATGCAGTAACAGGGCAGGCTATATGTGATTATGCTGAATATAAACAGTCCTATAGCACCTCTAAGGTTCATGTGTATGGTGGTCCTTTTGATAATAAATGGACAGAGGAGAACAAAACTGCTTCGCGGCTTAATCCGGAAATAGCTAAGAAATTAAATGTAGGTATTGATTTGGGATTTCTCAATGATCGCCTAGCCTTTACATTTGATTATTATCAGAATAAGTTTTCTGACGTGGTGGCTACTTCTGAAATCAAGACGGCGATTCTTGGCAATGTTTACCCACGTTCTAATTGTGAAAAATATTCTTATACAGGTACGGAAATGGTACTTACTTGGCAAGATCGTATAAGAAATTTCAATTACTTCATTAATGGTAATTTAAGTTTTGAACAATCTAAATTCGAATATTCTCCGCAACTACCGAAGGCTTATCCGTGGATGAGTCGATTAGGAGATCCGGTAGGAATGACCTATGGATATGTGGCTGATGGAATTTTCCAAAGTCAGGAAGAAATCGATGCTTATGATGCTTTCTTGCCATCTGCTGTGAAGAGTACGATTATGCCGGGGGATATTCGTTATAAGGATTTGAATGGTGACCATATTATTGATATTCACGACCAGACCAATTTAGGTTCAAAGAAGGCTAAGGGATATTATGGTATTTCTGCTGGATTTAATTATAGAGGATTTGATTTTTCTGTATTTGCGCAGGGAACTCTCAATCGCCAAGTGTATTTGAACGGTGACTTTATGGACGGTTCAGGAAAAAGCGGCGAGGGTGCTATTACTTCTTATGTTTTAGGACGTTGGACTCCCGACAATCATACTAACACTCATACTCGCGTATGGTATGGTAGTAATAATAACAACAGGCAGACTTCCTCATTTTGGATATATGACGCAGATTATTTTCGCTTGAAAAACGTAGAAATTGGTTATACGTTGCCTACATTGTTGACACGCAAATTAGGTATTCCTTCCGTACGCATCTATGCGCAAGGCATGAATCTGCTGACGGCTTCTGAGATTTTTGATGTACGCAAAGATATTGATCCTGAAATATGGGGCGGCAGTTTCCCTATGACACGTACTATTAACTTTGGTATAAGCATAAAACTATAAAAGATGAAACGATATATACATATTTTAATTGGTGTATTAACTGTGTTCGGTGTCTTTTTTACCTCATGTGAGGATATGGAAAACGAACCGCTTGAAATTCAGTCGGATATTTATGTGTGGGACGAGGATGATTATACGGGTGAAAACGCAAAACAATGGTTAAACTTTATTTACTCGTTTATACCTGCAGGTATGGACCGTTTTAATGGACAACCTATGGAGGTATTGACTGATGATGCAATTCCAACCGACAGGGCCAATGCTAACTGGTCGGTAATAAATTCTGGATATTCAACTACTAATATGTTTCCTTTAGAGCATAGAAAAGCGGATACATATGGTGAAAGTTGGACATTGCTTTACAAGGCAATTCGTTATTGTAATATATTTTTGCAGAATTATGAGAAAGTGCCTTGGTCGGATTGGGAAGAGGCATCTTATCACGCCAATGAGGCTCGTGCTTTGAGGGCATATTTTTATTGGCTCTTGGTACGTACTTACGGAGGAGTCCCTTTGATTTATGACAAAGTGTTTACGATGGATAGCCCTGAACTACGTACATTACAAAGAAATAGCTTTGCAGAATGTGTCCAATACATTAAGGATGAAATAGATGCGGTGAAGGATAACTTACGTCTCTATTCAGATATTGGTGAGCGTAAATCACCTGATGAAAAAAAGAATAGTTTTGCTGAAGGAATAGACAGCAATTGGAAACATGTACGTAAGTGGGGCTTGTTGGGACTTGAAGCCCGTATGTTGCTATATGCTGCAAGTCCATTGGTTAATGGTACGGGTAATGCGGCAGAACCTTGGCTGGGTTATCCCGAAAATGATCCTAACAGATGGAAAGAAGCAGCGGATATTTGCCGCACAATTATTAATACGAATCAGTTTATACTTGAAAAAGATCGAACACGATTGAGTCGTACAACAATCAATGGGGAAGTATTGTGGATGAAAAAAGGGCAGGATGGTAACGCTCTCTATGGCGATAATTGGGGATATAAAAATTCACCTATGGGTTCTATGGATATGGGAACTTGGGCGGGTAGTGGTCGTCCCTGTCTTGGTCAAACCAGTCCTACACAAGAATTAGTAGATGCATTTCCAATGAAGAATGGAAAATCCATTGACGAAGCTAAAGAGAATGGCGAATATAATCCACAAGATCCTTATAAGAATCGTGATCCACGTCTTACACAAACTGTGTTTTATCACAATAGCCGTTGGTTGAAAGCAACTGTAGATATATCGGAAGGTGGGAAAGATAATAATTCCATAAACCCGGCGCGAGAAGGAAATCGGACGAAGACCGGTTATTATCTGAAGAGACATTTAGCCGAAAATGAAGAAGACACCCAATTTGGTAAAACTAATTTCCACTCAGGAATAGTTTCTTCTTGGCCGGTGGTACGTTATGCTGATATTTTATTGATGTATGCAGAGGCACAAACCGAATATTTGAATAAAGCGCAAGGAGCAAGTATTATCAATGATGAATTGGTGTATAAGTCGATTGAAATGGTACGTCAGCGCGCAGGACTTAATCCTTATACTTTGAAAAGAGGAATGAGTTATGATCAACTCATTAAATTGATACGTAATGAACGCCGTTGTGAGTTTGCTTTTGAGGAAAGCCGTTTTTGGGATATTCGTCGGTGGAAAATTGCTAACGACGTTTACTCCAAACCATTGCATGGCGTGAAGATAACTAAAAAAGAAGATGGAACTTTTCATTATGATTATAATATGGAGGTAGCAAAACCTTACTGGGACGATCGTATGTATCGTCTTCCGATAGATCATAATGAAGTTTTATTTAATCCGAATATAGTACAAAACCCGGGTTACTAATTTGTAAACAGAATATTTATGAAAGTAAAGAATATCATACTATTCTTGTTGTTCCTCTTCCTGGGAACAACAATCTACGCCCAAAATACGGTAGTTAGGGGTAAGGTTCTGGACGAGAATGGCGAGCCGCTAGTAGGTGCTACCGTGCAGGAAACAGGAAATAAAGCAAATGGCACTATTGTAGATGTAAATGGTGATTTTGTTCTGAAAGTGAAGAGTTTGAATGGGAAACTTACCGTTTCTTATGTGGGTTATCACACTTTGGAGGAATCCATGGGCAATCGATCTTTTATAAAGTTGGTTTTGGCACCGGACTCAAAGGGGTTGGATGAAGTTGTGATTTTGGGTTACGGCCAGCAAAAACGTATTACTATGACTGGTGCTGCAAGCAGTATTAAAGCAGAGGAGATTAAACGTGTACCTGTGGGTAGTATAAACAATGTGTTGGCTGGGCGCTTGCCGGGTTTTTTCTCCGTGCAACGTAGTGGTCAACCGGGAGCCGATGCTGCAGACTTTTTTATTCGTGGAAGTAATTCATTGAATGGCGACAGAAAGCCTTTGATAATTGTAGATGATATAGAATATTCGTACGAGCAATTGGCACAAATCAGTGCTAATGAAATTGAGAGTATTACGATTCTAAAAGATGCTTCTACTACTGCTGTTTATGGATTGAAAGGTGCCAATGGTGTATTGGTTATAAAGACTACTCGCGGACAGGAAGGCAAACCTACCATTAACTTTACAGCTGAAGGAGGTATTAATAGGGCCATTAAAATGCCTACAATTCTTGACGCTTATACAACGGCATCCCTTTATAATGAAGCGCAGTTAAATGATGCATATGGGCTGAGTGAGCAACCGGTTCTTCAGTTTTCTCCCAGCGATTTGGAGTTTTATCGCAATGGTCTCGATCCTTATGGTCATCCTAATGTAGACTGGGTAAATACGGTGCTTGCCAAACAATCTTCTTCCGCACGTTTTTCCGTAGATATACGTGGTGGTAACAAGTTTGTGAAATATTTCACATCTTTGGCATATTATACTCAAGGCGGTATGATGAAACATTATGCTCCTATTCAGCCTGGTGAAGATGTTGATAACAACTATTATTACCGGCGCTATAATTTCCGTTCTAATTTGGATTTTACACCGACTAAGACTACAAGTATTCGCTTGGACTTGAACGGGCGTTTTGAGACACAGAACACTCCTGCCGGTTCAGTGAAAGGTTCGCTTTTTGATGAGATTAAGAATTACAGCATATTGACTCCCTATGCAATGCCATTGACTCTGCCTAATGGTAAGCCTTCGTATGCCACTCATCCTGGTGTGGATACTTCAAATCCGGTAAATCCAATTGCCCGTTATGCCAATTGTGGTTACAAGCGTTATTATAAGAATAATTTTAATGTATTGTTGAGTGCCGAACAAAAACTTGATTTCATTACCGAAGGATTATCGGCAATGGCTACGGTTTCATATGCCGGTAACTTTAATGAAAGACGTGAATTGACACGTAGTGTAGATCTTCCCGCTTATTTGTATGATCCGGACAATAATTCTTATATTGCCCGCGGAGGAGGTTCTAAAAAATTTCCGACTTATTCACTAGGTGGAAATGATGATACCTTTAACTATAAGGTTACTTATCAGGGTAGATTGAATTATGATCACACTTTCAATGCGACACACCATCTTTACATGTTGTATCTTATCAGTCGCCAGTCATACATAAATCAAAAGAATTTGTCGGACAATGACCAAAGTATGACATGGCGTTTGGGATATGATTTTAAACATCGCTATATGGTGGAATTCAATGTAGCTTATAATGGTAATGACCGTTTTGTCGGAAAGAAAAAGTTTGGCTGGTTCCCGGCTGTTTCGGTAGGTTGGAACCTGTCGGAAGAGACGTTTTTCAAGAGTGCTTTCCCGTTCTTCGACTTGTTTAAGTTGCGTGCCTCTTACGGTCTGGTCGGTAGCGATAATTCTTTTGGAAAAGATAAAAATACAACGGATGTCATTTGGAAAGGGGGAGGTAATCCCTGGGGAAATACGACAACTGAGGGAGAACTGGTGTATGTCGATGCCACCTGGGAGAAAGAACGTAAGCTTGATGTTGGTTTGGATATGAATATGATTGATGGACGCTTGCGCTTTACGATAGATTACTTTCGTAACCAGCGTTATGATCAGCTGATTGCAAGTGGTGACATACCTGCTATTATCGGACAAACACTACCCAAACGCAATATCGGTAAATCCGAGAATTCAGGTTTTGACGGTGAATTGAATTATCGTGGTTCTATAGGTGATTTTAGTTACAATGTGGGTACTACTTTTTCTTATGCTAAAAATAAGGTGGTATATGTTAGTGAAGCACCGGCTTACCCTTATCAGGCACAAACCGGACATCGTATAGGCACGAAGTTGGGATTGAAGTGCGTTGGCTTTTATCAACAAGAGGATTTTGATGAAAATGGTAAGTTGAAAGAAGGTATTCCGGCTCCAGCTTGGGCAAGCAATTTGCAACCCGGTGATTTACGCTATGCTGATTTGAATGGTGATAATTTTATCACTGATGCTGATAAAACATATATATCTAAGCCCGATACGCCTACTTGTACCTATGGTATTACTCTTGGAGGTAGCTGGAAAGGATTATCGTTTAATATGTTGTGGCAAGGAGCATTCGATTATGCTATTCCTAATATGGGAGGTAATCTTATACCTTTTGTCAATAATATGCAAGAATTGATGCTTGAACGCTGGACTCCGCAAAATACGAATGCTCGTTTTCCACGTTTGGGAATTACTACTTGGGAAAATAATAATTATAATACCCATCTTTCTGATTTCTGGTATTTGGATGCTTCGTATATTCGTCTGAGAAGTGCGGAAATTGCCTATCAGTTGCCACAGGACTGGCTGCGAAAAACTACAAAAGATATAGTGAAAGCAGTGCGCTTGTATGTTACCGGTTACAATCTGCTCAACTTTTCTAATCTGACGAAGCTGAGTATGGACCCTGAAAATACGAGCAGTTCGGTTTATCCTACACAGGCAAGTTATATGTTTGGAGTTCAATGTGCATTTTAAGAAATAATAATATGAGACTGAAATATATCACAAAGTTTTTTTTAGTTGCTGCTTGCGGACTTGTCACTTTTGCAGCATGCAGTGATGAGTATCTTGATAAGAAAGTAGACGTTTCTGAAACGCAAGAGAAGGTCTATTCGGACAGTGCGAAAGTTGCAGGTGTTGTCAATGGCTTTTACGGTCAAATCGGCTATTCCCATAGTTATAAACGGTTCGGGCAGTGTGGTCTTGATTTTCCTGCCAAAGAACTGGAGGCAAGAGGGGCGGAACTAAGCATGGGTATGTACTTAGCTCAAGGAACGGTCAATGTTAATAATGCGGGAAACGATGCGTGGAACAATACGTATAATAAATGGCGCGCTATCAACATTTTCATGAACAATTACAATGAGGGGAAGGTAGCGGCTATTCTGAGTTCAGACCCGAATAAACCGGGTGAGACCCTTACTAAGGCCACCATTGAATATTGGAAAGGACAGGCTTTCTTTCTTCGTGCATGGTTTATAGCCACGATGATAAAACATTATGGTGGAATTCCTTTGATTGAAGACCGGGTGTATACTGAAAATGATAAGATCGATGTGCCTCGATCTACATATGGAGAAAGTGTTAAGTATGCAGTAGACCAGTGTGACAGTGCTTTCTATTATTTGGAGCGTTCGGGACATATTTACAGTCAGGGGACTGTTAATCCTGTAGGAAGCATTCATGGGAAAAGCGAAGGGCGTGCATGCGGTATGGCGGCTCTGGCTTTGAAGGCGCGTATTCTTCTGTATGCGGCAAGTCCGTTAGTGAATTGTAAACGTGAAGATGATCCGAACTTGCTGGTTTCTTATGGAGATTACGATGCAGCTCGTTGGAAGACTGCTTATGATGCAGTTAAAAGATTTATAGACCTTAATAATGCTAATTCATGGTATGAGCTACGTCCCGGTCAAAAAGACAACACTACAGCGGCCAAAAGCTGGTGGCCTCGGTTCTATTATGCGTTTATGCATGATGCTGTTACGAATAAAGAACCTATATTTTGCGATTTTCTTTCGAATGAACAAGGTGACAGCCAGAATCGTGTAGCATTGGATGCTTATTATTCTCCTAATTCACGTATATCACGATTTGCTAATTTGAATAAGCTTACAGGCTTTCCTACACAGGAACTAGTAGATGCTTTCCCTATGGCTGATGGTTTTCCGATTCGTGATAGCCGGAGTAAGTATACATACGAGGATGGTGATGATATGTATCTGAATCGTGATCCGCGTTTGAAGGCAACAGTATCTTATAATGGTGCTTATCGTATGATGAATGCTTATAAGGATGCGTTAATGAGGACATATACTGGTGACATGGTGACAACCGGGAATCCTGATGAGACAAGTGCTATAAAAGATGGTATTTATCAGCCAAATGCGACAACTACAGGATACTATCGCATGAAATTTATTTTGGATAATGGTGGCTTGGAAACCTACGACTATCGCCCGACTATCCTGATGCGTTATGCGGAGATTTTGTTGATTGCTGCAGAAACTGCTAATGAATTGGTTGCAGACGGAGCATTGGCTCCGGAAGAATCAAAGGAGTATATTCGTATGATTCGCCAGCGTGCTGAGATAGAAGAAGGAGAATCTAATAAATACGGTGTTATGGATGACATCAAAAAAGAAGATATGCGCAAGCTGAT
Source organism: Bacteroides sp. 1_1_14 (assembly GCF_000162515.1). Lineage (NCBI taxonomy): Bacteria > Pseudomonadati > Bacteroidota > Bacteroidia > Bacteroidales > Bacteroidaceae > Bacteroides > Bacteroides sp. 1_1_14. The sequence continues at coordinate 47,240 of NZ_GG774716.1, forward strand.
TCAGACAGAGCGTCAGATAGAACTGGCGTTTGAAGAACATCGCTATTGGGATGTACGCCGTTGGAAGATTGCAAAAGAAGTGTTGGGCGGTCCTAGTCATGGAATGGAGATTACACGCAGGGTACTTGATGATGGAGGCGAAAGCTTTAGTTATCGTCGTATAGAGGTGCTGAACCATGTATGGGATGATCGGCTGTATTGGTGGCCCGTTCCACAAAGTGAAATGTCAAAGTCTGGCGCATTGATTCAGAATCCCGGGTATTAATGTTAATAAATAAAAAATAAAGAAACATGAAATCTATAAACTATATATTGATAGTTGCCTTGATGTTACTGTTTCACGGTTGCGTGCAAGGCGAAGGCATGGTTTCCGGGGAAGGGGAAACGTATAAGATAAAGGCTGACCTTCAAACAAAAGGGGAGGTAGAAGGCTTTTATGACAAAGGAACAGGAACATTGACGTTGCTTGTGTCGTGGACCGATCTGTTTGTAAAAGGAGAAGATGAGATAGTCGGTGTTAAGATTTACAAGGGAGCACAACACAATGGAGCGATTCGTTTTCTAAAATATTTGAATAATAATCCCACTAATGAAGCTGGCATAAGTTTTGTTATTTCTTCTTATCAGGGGCTATCAGCTGTTGAAGAACAAGCTTTGTTGGCAGGCGAACTTTATTTGGCTATTTCTACGGAAAAGCATCCTGATGGCATTGTTTCCGGACAGATTATAACTTCTGTTTATGAACAGTTGAATTCACATAAGATAAAGAAAATCAAACTACAGGATGATGCTACGGAATTTCGGGTGAAGATGGGTACTACAGCTAAATTGCCGCTTTTAGTTATACCTTATTATGCTGCGAATCCGGCGGTGAAGTATGAATCATTGAATACAGATGTGTTTACAGTAGACAGTGAAGGTATGATCAGTGGCTTGAAACCGGGAGTTGGAAAAGTAAAAGTAACTTCTACGGACGGGACAAATATTGTAGCCACTTTTGATATTAAGATAACTAGTCCGGAAACGGTTAGTGATATAATCTTTGCCGACTCGGATAATTTGTTTATTATTAAGGGTGAGGAACCACTGCAACTGGTATGGTCGGTATTACCTGAAACAGCAGTAAATAAATCTGTTAAATTCATTTCGTCTGATGAATCCATAGCTACGGTTGATGCGGAAGGACGTGTTACGGCACTTTCGTCAGGTACGGTAACTATCACAGCAATGGCGGCTGATGGTGCTGGAACTTCGTCTACCTGTGTGGTGAAAGTTTATGGCACTTTCCGAATGCTTGATCGTGCAAAATGGACGGCAACAGCTACTTCCTGGCAAGTGAACAATGAGCCTTGGAAGGCTATTGACGGAGATGGTACCTCTTCTTCCTTGTGGCACAACATATGGAACAATGGTACAGGAAATGGTAATTTACCGCAGGCGTTGGTGATTGATATGGGTGATGAGGAACGAGTTTCACAATTAGAATTGGATAGGCGGAATGACAACAATACAGCGGACGTTCACACGGTAGAAATATACGTTGGCATGGATGCCGATACAGCTCCATTGGTCGGAACGATCGTTTTTGGTGATTCAAGCAACAAAGAGATTACAGGACGTGTATCTTTTGAACCTATGCAAGCTCGTTATTTGAAACTGGTGTTTACTAAGAGTAATCGAGGAAAATCTGTCAGTGCGGCTGAGGTCAGAGCTTATTTGCTGGAATAAAAGGAATTGTTTTTCAGGATGTAGAGAGGAATGTCATCATTCAACATTAGGGTTTGAACTTGTAATTTGAAACTTGACTATCCTTTTTGACAAGACAAGAGCCATATCGCAACTTAAATAGAGTTCGGTATGGCTCTTTAATGTTATTTATCGTGTCACAGTCCGGGATATTTTCCGTTTTAAAGAAATAATACGCCCATCCTCAGAAACTCCTTGCACGAGAATTGTATAGGGTGTATCGCTATCTGAGGTATAAAAATCAAAAGAAGCTTCTCCATTATCAGTTATAGGTACACAGGGATTCCAATAGAGAGTCGACCGGTTATCTTCCGATACAGAACTTTGCTTCTCTTCGGTATCATAACAGACCGGATAAAAACGTTTTAACCGCTGATACCCCAAAGGGGATACACGTACTACGTTCCTCACAAGTTCGGGGCGTGTTATTTCTCCCCGTTTTGTCATGATCAGAATAGCCCCGTTTGCTCCTTTCATTCCAAAAACTGCTGCTGACGCATCTTTTATGACTTCTATTTCATCTATTTCATCAATGTTTATATTCCTCACATCTTCAAATGTAGTAGGGATGTCATCCAGGAAAAACAGTTCATTTTTAATCCCACTCAGCATTACACTATCCCCGCTTATATATACTCCGGGAAATCTTTCCAACATGTCCGTCAACGATCTCGGATGGGGAGTCATTAATTCTTCCGCTGTTTTTACCCTTCCCATAAAAGAATGATATACTGATTTACCTATCTTCTTTACAGAATCTGCTTTTACAATGACTTCGTCCAACTGATAACTGTTCATTGCCTGGGCCAAGGAATCAAACCGTTCCTGGTTTTCATTCCGATAAGCATAAGATTTAGCTGAGTTAGTGTTATGGTTGACAACAGAATGTTTGAATGGATAGAATACTTCCGGTTCCACTATCGGCTGGATTGATTTATTACCTCTCTTGCCTGTTGCTCTTATGAGAAAAGTAGAGCCTTCGGGAAAATCAAACCCGGTAAAACAGAATCTACCCAAAGAGTCTGTATGTTGTTTGGCACTAAAAAGAGATTCTATGCCAAAAATCGAAACTTCAGCATCTGTTTTTGCTTTGCGGCTATAAAAATCATAAGCGATTCCTTTTATTTCAGGAGATACATCAAAACGACCGCCCGGATGTTGATAATTACCGTTTAATAAATTCTTGAGATTGTAGCGTGGCCACTGCTGCCGGTCAGCAGACAAATCGGATTCCCATAGTAAATATGGAGCGATCATGCGGAGACTATCCAAACATACACTGGCATCATCCGTCACCGATACGGAAAAATTCCCTTTCAAAGGTTTTCCTGTCTCATCAAGCAGCTTCATGACAACGTTAACCTGTTCTCTGCGACTATAAGTTGGTTTATCTGTCGTAAACTTTATATCTGGACCTTTTCTTTCATTCGTACACAATAAATGTTGATCTAGAAGATGTAGCCGGTCATCCAGTAATAATGTCTGGACTACACCTGCCGGAAAGGTACTGATATCAAATAAATAGCGTTCACGTTCTTTTTCGAGGGCTTCAGCATAAAATACGATTCCACGGCAATGCATGGTCAAATATAACTTTTCTCCTCGTGATAATTTAGCTAAAACAACCGGAGATAAAGCTACTGACAGAATATCATTTTGGTGATTTAAGTCGAACAATGATGCTGTAGCATCCTGCTGTTCATCTTTTATCTTCAATGTTTCATATATATTTCCTGTAATGACCGGATTTATCACTGGCAATTCGACATCAAACAGGCAATCCTGATTCAGATTCTCCATAAAACGAGTATAAGCACATAAATGGTAGCTACTCTGCGGAGCAGATATGGGAATTGGCATATAACCGCAATAAATAGAGTCACTCAAACAAACTCTAACCCGATGAATAACCGAATCCAACTGATTGATAAGTTCTACATAGACACATCGACTTACAGTTGCAGGAATGTGTGTAGCTGCATCGACCACATGCGCACGAAACCAAATTGTATCTCCTGCAATATAAGCAGATTTATCTGTATGGAGATAAAGTTTCTCTTGCGGAAATAACATCAATTGATCTTTAAAGCGATCTTGAATGGAATCAACCAGTGAGGATTGTGCCATACAGGGCAGCAACATTCCGGCATATAGAATGGTAGGAACGATTATTTTTATTGTTTTCATATTATTCTAGCAAACGGAAAATCTCTCACGACACCATTACAGATACAGACCAGCTAATAAATATAGAAAAATAGCAGTACAGGAAATTACCCTTTATTCTTTTCCCTGTATTGGCTGGGTGTCATTTGGAATTCCTCTTTAAAGTGTGAATTAAAATATTTTAAGGTGTTGAAACCTACCATGTAAGAGATTTCATTTATGTTATATTGACTGTTGGTTAGTAATTGCGCCGCCCTTTTTAAACGGATGGACCGGATAAATTGGAGTGGCGTTAAATCGACAATAGATTGCAACTTCCGGTTCAAATGAGTCTTACTCAGTCCCAGGTCCTTACTTAAATCTTCAATCGAATATTCCGGATTGTCGATGTTCTCTTCTACGAAGTGTAGAGCTTTTCTTACCAATTCCTCATCAAGAGATGTGGTAGTTATGCTGCTAGGAGTTATTTCGATAGTTTTATGGAATAACATTTTCCTGTTTTCCTGTTGTTCAATTAGTTTTTTATTCGTATACACAATAGCTCGAAACTGAATGGCTTGGAAATATAAGAATCAGCACCGGCCTCATAACCTTCCATTTTTGATTCGTCCGAAGTACGGGCCGTTAGTAGGATGAAAGGAGTGTGAGAAGTTTGTATATTGGATTTAACGCGTTGACACAATTCGATCCCGTCCATTTTGGGCATCATCAAATCGGAGATGATTAAATCCGGATATTCCGATAGTATCAATTTTTCAGCTTCTTCTCCATTCGAAGCATCAATGACACGATAGCATTCACTAAGTTGCTCGGTTAAGTAATTGCGGAACTCGTCGTTGTCTTCAACAACAAGGAGTTTTTTTCTATCGTCTTTTTCTTTTGTGTCGGGTATGATGTCGTTTATTTCATTCTTTTCTTCTTTTTCTTCCTGATGATTTTTATCATTGCTTTTAGGCAAATCAACCGGTATATACACTGTAAAAGTACTGCCGATGTTAATTTGGCTGCTCACTGTTATATCTCCGTTATGTAATCTGGCGTATTCTTTAACCAGATGCAGGCCAATACCGCTTCCAGCTGGTGCATTATCGTCTTTTATCTGGTAGAAGCGTTCAAATATATGAGGCAAGTCTTTTTCGTCGATGCCACATCCGGTATCGCTTACTTCTATCATGATGTATTCTTTATCGTTTCTGTCTGCTTTATTCACAGTAAGTTGTATATGCCCATTTTGTGGAGTGAATTTAAAGGCGTTAGACAACAAGTTATTAATGATTTTATACATCATATCATGATCGTAATTGATCAGGAGATAATCAACCGATGTTTCTAGGGTGAAATCGATATTTTTAGTAGTGGATAACTCTTTGAATTGTAGATATATATCTTTTATGAATTGTATTATGTTTCCTGTCTTGAATAAAACTTTCTCCCCTTTTATTTCCAGTTTTCTGAAGTCCAGAAGCTGATTAACCAGACTAAGCAGCAGGTGTGCATTTTGATAGATGGAATCCAGCTTCTTCTTCAATACCATATCGCTCTGCTGTTTTATTAACGTTTCGAGAGGAGTTAATATTAATGTTAAAGGAGTGCGGAATTCATGACTGATATTGGTGAAGAATTGAAATTTCATTAGGTCCAGTTTTATTTTCTGTTCCAGTTCATATATCTCTTTTTCCTTGAGTATTTTTTTCTGCGTCCGTCTTTGATATCGTTTTAAAATGTAAATAAAGATAGCTATGCTCAATATGATATAAATGATTATAGCATAAGAAGTAGCCCAAAACGGAGGAGTAATTATAATGGTTAATTCGTAGGGTATTTCTCCCCATACTTTATCATTATTGGCTGTATATACAATAAAATTATATTTTCCCGGGCGGAGGCCGGTGTAAGTAGCCTTGCCCAGTTCATTGCCTGAAATTTCATTCCAATCTTCATCAAAATTCTTGAGCATGTATTTATAGTATGTCTGTGATGGATTAACATAATTCATACCTGCGAACTCAAATGTAATGAAATTCTGATTGTATTTAAGGGTTATTTGCTTGGTTTTATTTATGGGTTCTTTTAATATGATTTTTCCATTATACTTTTCTTCTTCTTTTATGAGGGAATTGAAGATTCTGAATGCTGTTAATACAGGTTTGTTTTTACTATTATTGTAGATGATTTTGTTGGGATCAAAATAATTAAATCCATGTGCTCCTCCAAAATATAATGTGCCGTCTTTGGTTTTAAGAGCTGAATGATCATAGAATTTTCCCCATTGTAATCCATCTGAAATTCCGAAATTTACTATCGAAAAGTTATAAGTATCATTAGATTGAATGGGGGCGATTTTGCAAATGCCGTTCAGTGTTGAAGCCCATATTACTCCATTGTCGTCTTCAAGCAGGGAGGATATTTCATTATTAGGTAGTCCTTCAGTGACGGTGAGCTTATATAATTTGGTTTTGTCCCAAACTCTGATGCCATCTTCGGTAGCAAACCATTCAAGTCCCCTGGTGTCTTTTAATATCCCGAAATATTTAATGTTCTGTTCAAAATCGGGATTGTCAGTTCCGGGAATATACAAGCTGTCTTGTTTGGTATTGTAATAGTAGATACCTTTATCTCCTAGTGCAGCGAATGTTTCATCGTTAATTGGATAGAGGTGATAGATTAGGGTATAGTCTTTTATTTCCGGATATTTATCGGCTAACATATATAGCATTTTTCCACTAACCGGATCGATTTGTCCTACACCGCCTGTCACACTGGCCCAGAATCGGCCGTCTGTATCTTCATAGATGCATCTTGAAATATTTTGGTTCGGATCTTTCTCCAGATTGATTGATGACCTGAGATATTGTCTTATTTGTTTTCCTTCTATACAAAAGAAGCCACCCAGATAAGTTCCTACCCATATTCTGCCGCTATGGTCTTTCCTGATAGAGAGACACAGGTCGTTGATTTGTTCTTTAAACAATCGTTCCACTTTCTTTGATTCCGGGTAGAAACGATATAAACCGTCTCCAGAGCCAATTAAGACAGTACCGTCTTCTTCTTCCAGGAAACAGCGTATGGTTTCGTTAGTAATTTGTGTTCCGGTATTAATGGTCTGAATTAGCTGAAACTTTTGCATGCTGGGGTGATAGTAACATAATCCCTGAAAAAGTGTACCTATCCATATGCCATTATTAGGATCTATAAAGAGTGTGTAGATGTCATTGTCCTGTATTCCCCCGTTTATGAGACGCATGCCTGGCAGGTGAGTAGCTTCGAATGTTTTGCCGTCAATATATCTTAATCCGGATTTGGAAGTTCCTACCCATACATTTCCGTCGTTATCCATGTCCATGCAGGTGAAAAAATTGGATATGCCTTTAATCGTGGCAACTTCTTTCCAGTCTCTGTTTATCCTGTGGTGAAAGTAAACAGCATTGTTATACATCAGCCAGATATTCCCCACAGAGTCAGGATGAATATATATTCTATCGGTAAAGTCGCCTATGATATTCAAAAAACGGGTTTCCTGAAAAATAAATTCGTGAGAGGTATAGTCCCAACAGCGTATTAATCCGCTGCTATATACAATCCAACAGAGATTTTTGTACTGGGTCAGTTCCATCGGGATTCCGTATAGCCTGGTGAAATCACTCTGACCGTCTTCTATCGTAATAAGTTTGCTTTGGGTTGTATCGTAAAAGGTAAATGTATTATCTTCTGTCAGAAACCAGTAGTTCTTGGAATCGTCAATAAAGAGATTCTTCAGATGTTTGGTAATACCCAATGTGGCTAATTCTTCCGATATATTGTAGTTGAATTTGTTGGTATTCAGGTCAAGAAGCAACAGATATCCGAGTTCTTTCATCCATATTCTCCCTTGATTGTCATAATATTCTTTGGTGGGGCGATTATAATTCCATACGTATTTCTGCTTTTTATCATAATGGAAGTATTCAAAGGTCGTTCCATTATAGATGTTCATTATGGAAGCGGTTCTGACAGCAATACGTCCGTCGGGGGTGATGCTCAATCCACGTATCTGATTATCGGACAGGCCATCAACGATATCAATTAGACGGAATTTATATTGATTGATAGCAAAACTGCTTATGCTTAAAAGCAATACTAGGATGGATGACAGATATCTCATTATTAATAGGAATTGGTTTTTCTACTACAAAGAAAACAAAAAAACGGTATATTCATAGTACTCATTGCCTCATGAGGTAGTACAATTTGAACCATTTCCTTAGCCGGGAACATTACTGTTTATCGAATCGATCAGTTTATGATTCTATATGACATAGGGTTAATTTTATTTATCCGTATCTTTGTAAGTGCTAAAATGCTGTAATCGTTGCTTTAATCATTAAACTCAGGGATGTATTTATGACATTAAAAACAAGAATTTATTTATTATGCTCTTTTCTTTTGGTCGGCTGTAATCAGCCCAAAGAGAAAGTTGAGACTCAAATGACGGAAATTAACAACCCTATCCTTCCGGGATATTTTGCAGATCCTTCGCTGGTGCAGTATGAAGGTAAGTTTTATCTCTATGCGACGGTCGATCCGTGGGGAGCGGATTTTCTGCCGTGCTGGGTTTCCGAGGATTTCCGGAACTGGACGTTTCATCGGTTGAACTGGCCTACGAAAGCGGCTTGTACATCTGCTCTCTCCCATAAAAACATGGTATGGGCGCCTTCTGTTATTCAAAAAGGAGATATGTTTTATATGTATGTATCTGTGGGGTCAGAGGTCTGGTGTGGTAAAGCTGCCCATCCGCTTGGTCCATGGGAAAACGTGTTGGGAGATAAACCCATGATATCGTTTGATACCACTCGCTATTATCATGTAATAGATGCTGAAGCCTTTATTGATAATGATGGAAAAGCCTATCTTTATTGGGGATCCGGTTGGGGATGGACTAACGGTCATTGTTTCGGAGCCCGGCTGAATGACGATATGGCTTCTTTTGCGACAGAACCGGTGGAAGTAACGCCTGCGCACTATTTTGAAGCTCCGTATATGCTGAAACATAACGGTAAATACTATCTGACTTATTCGGAGGGAAAAACAATTGATGATACTTACAAGGTATGTTATGCTGTAGGCGATCATCCACTTGGTACGTTTGAAGAAGCTGGGAATAGTCCAATCCTGACTACAAATAAAGAATTGAAAGTTTATGGTCCTGGTCACCACACCCTGTTTACTTACGATAACAAAACCTATATGTTGTACCATCGGCATCGTTGGCCGTTTTTAAATGATGGGTCGGCCTTCCGTCAGACTTGTTTGAGTGAACTCACTTTCAATGATCCGGAAAATGAAATTAATAATATTGTGCCGCATCATGCCCAGTTATTCCCCGATCTAAACAAGGATGACAGGCAATTCATAAAAGTGGATGAAATCTTATCAAGTTCGGAGCGGAATAAAGACTTTATGGCGAAAAATGTATTGGATGGCAGCTATGCTACACGTTGGGAAGCAACAGATGGCGAAGAAGATTCCTATTTATCAGCCATTTTTAAGGATAGTGCATATATCGATACCATGGAGATTCGTTTTGAATATCCTTGGAAGAGGTATTTCATAAAGGTTGAAACTGCTGATGATAAAAACAACTGGGTGGCAGTTGCAGATCATACGGCCGAGGGGATTGAGGGGTCACCCGTTCATATTCCGATTTCCAAGGTATGCAAATCGGTAAAAATTTCCTTTTTAAATAAACTCGGAGCGGCAAAACCCTCAGTGTGGGAGTTGCTCTTTTACTAAACTTTTCATTGCTATGAGATTAAGAAAAATATGGTTACTTTGTAATTTGGTATGCATTATTCCCGGTGCTTTCGCCCAACAGTTTATTCATCCTGGAGTACTCCACTCCGAAAAATCATTGGAGCGGATAAAGCGTTTAGTTGATCAGAAAGCCCAACCGGCTTATGGTTCGTATGAAATTCTCGCAAAGCTACCGGAAGCCAGGGCCGACTATCAGATGAAAGGACCTTTCGAAATAATAAGCCGGGATGGAAAGTATGGATACACCAAAGGACCTAGTGAACGTGATTTTAATTCCGCCTATTACAATGCCCTTCTTTGGAAGATAACCGGAAAGAAAGCCCATGCGGACAAATCCATGGAAATTATCAGAGCTTATGCTCGTACCGTTCGGCAGATACCGCCTACTAATGATGCTCCGCTTTGTGCGGGACTGCAGGGATTTATACTGGTTAATGCGGCTGAGATTATGCGCTACACTTATATGGAGACTCATTATCCGAATGGTTGGAGTGAGCAGGATACAGAGTGTGTAGAGGCTATGTTCCGAAAGGTGTTTCAGCCGGTTTTAAGCAAATTCTTTCAAACGGCCCCCTATACTAATGGTAATTGGGGAATTGCGGTAGCTAAAGCGCAGCTTTCTTTCGGGGTATTTTTGAATGACCGTAAGCTCTATGATGATGCAATTGACTTCTTTTATCATGGAAAAGATAACGGAAGTCTGCCTAATTATATTGCCGAAAGCGGGCAATCGCAGGAAGCCGGTCGGGACCAACAGCATGTAATGCTTGGTGTCAGTTGCTTTGCTGATATGGCGGAAGTGGCCTGGACACAAGGTGATGATTTGTATGGTGCTTTGGATAACCGCATTATGAAAGGATATGAATACATTGCCAAATCAAATCTGGGGTACGATGTTCCCTTTGTTAAATGGAAAGATATAACCGGAAAATATTCACATCTTTCTACTTTTGGAAAAGAGGGCATGGGGCGTTTCCGTTCGGTTTTTGAGATAGCCTATAATCATTATGTGCTGCGAAAAGGGCTGGAAATGCCCTATACGAAAATCGTTTTAGGTCTTGTACGCCCAGAGGGACCAGGTTTTACTTGCGACAATACCGGTTTGGGCAGTCTGCTTTATTATTTGGGTGATGATTTGAATACCGGAAAAGACAGAGGAAGGATAGAAGAAGATCTTACCCAGTTGAAAGCATGGAACTTCTCTACAGCTTCATATCGGGCAGTTAACGGAGTGATGTCATTGGTCTCTTCGGGGGTTAAACTACAGAAACGTGTTCAGTACGATTCTTCTGCCTATCCCAATATAGTGGTAAAAGCTCCTGGTATTCCGGCATCGGCAAATAAGAAATGGTTAACTTTATCTTATAGTATAAGTGCGGCGCCGGAGTCTTGGGAATTTGATTCGGACAAAGCAATGAAAGTGGGTGAGGATATATATGTATTTAAAATAACAGATGTCCGGTCAAAAAATGGATACTCATTCTCTAAGGCTTTAACGAATGCAACCATGACTCTGGATTTTGGCGATACTTGTGGTGAACCTGTGGTAATTGAATGGGTACGTTCACTTACCAATGCGGAGTTGCAGTCTGTTCAGTAAAACAATCACAAAATATATATATATGAAAAGTCGGTTTAGAATAAGAAAATTCACTTTAGCACGGTTAATACTCCTTTCGCTAGGTTTAATGAATACATTTGCCGCTTTTTCAAAAAGTAAGGATGTTACTTTTTTAGTGAATGGTGTGTCTTGTCAATTGGAGCAAGGTGTTTTGAAGGTTGAATTTGTCACTTCGGATATTGTGAGAGTACAATATACGGGGGAAAATGTATTTAAGGGGAATAGCACAGGTATTTGTATGCCTCATGTTACCCGACCTGTCCGTTTTACCTCTGGTAAGGAGATTGATAGTTGTGTCTTAAAATCGGACAGCCTGATTGTTAAGATTGATTTAAATACTGGTTTTATCTCTTATTTAAATACGGATAGTTCCTTATTGCTTCGGGAAGACGGCAAGCTGCCGAGAGTTGGAGAAAAGAAGGTGATGGAGCATGTCGTATACGACGAACAATCCAAACGTATTGAGAAGACAGCGGATGGAGATAAGGAAGTGAAAAATATTCTTCGTCGTGATACCATAGGTTATACTTGGAAGTACAGGATAAATTTCGACTGGCAGCCTTTAGAGGCTTTATATGGATTTGGCTCACATATGGAGGATTATATGAACCTTCGGGGAAAGGAACTCTATTTGTGCCAGCATAATCTGAAGGCAATGGTTCCGGTGCTGGTATCGACCAACGGGTACGGTTTGTTGTTCGATGCGGGTTGCGGGATGGTATTCAAAGACAATTCGGAAGGCAGTTATGTGGAACTGGAAGCAGCCAAGGAGATTGACTATTACTTTATGAAAGGCCGGACGTTGGATGGGGTAGTGGCTAATTACCGTTTGCTGACAGGTGCATCACCCATGATGCCTCTTCATCTTTTCGGATATATTCAGTCGAAAGAACGGTACGTCAGTTCCGATGATCTGATCAATACTTTAAAAGAATATCGCCAAAGGCAGATTCCTATTGATATGATTGTGCAGGACTGGAACTACTGGCCCAGAGGTCAATGGGGACGAATGAGTATGGACCCGAAACATTATCCTGATAAAAAGAAACTGGCAGATGAAATTCATTCTTTGCACGCCAGATTAATGGTTTCAATATGGCCTAATGCCATGAATTGTCCTCAACACGCTGATTTTAAACAGAAGAATCTACTTCTGCATTCTTCGGCTATTTACGATGCTTTTAATCCGTTGGCAAGGAAGTTGTATTGGAGCTATGCGAAGAATGAGTTTTTTGATAATGGTTTCGATGCTTGGTGGTGTGATGCTTCTGAACCATTGGATGCTGACTGGACTCATATGGGTGATCATTATGGAGATGATAGTCACAAGAGTCGCTGGGAGTTAAATACCAAACTACTGAGCGATGTATTGGGAGCGGAACGAAGTCAGCTGTATTCTTTATATCATGCAATGGGGATTTATGAGAATCAGCGTGCTACAAGTTCAGACAAGCGTGTGGTTAATTTGACTCGCTCCAGTTATGCCGGGCAGCAGCGTTACTCTACTATTACATGGAATGGCGATACCTATGCTTCCTGGAACTCTTTTGCCCGGATGATTCCGGCGGGACTGAACTTTATGGCTACGGGATGTCCTTATTGGACAGTCGATATTGGTGCTTTCTTTACTAAAAAAGGTGGTCAATGGTTCAGGAAGGGGGATTATAATAAAGGAGTGGCTGATATGGGATATCGTGAGTTGTATACCCGTATGTTTCAATATGGCGCATTCTTGCCTGTATTTCGTAGCCATGGTACCGATACTCCCCGTGAGGTGTGGCGTTTTGGCAAACCCGGTGAGCCCTTTTACGACAGTTTGATTCAAATGATTCATTTGCGGTATCGCTTATTACCTTATATTTATTCTTTGGCGGGAAAAGTTCATACCGATAATTATACGATAACCAGAGCGCTTGCTTTTGATTTTGCTTCGGACACGCAGATTGCTGATTTGAAGGATGAATTTATGTTTGGTCCTGCTTTTCTGGTTGCTCCCGTCACAACTCCGATGTATTATTCGGTTGACTCCCAGCCATTGGAGAATGTAGCCAAAACACGCCAAGTATATTTGCCCGATGGTGCGAACTGGATTGATTTTTGGACAGGCAAGAAATATAAAGGCGGACAAAGGGTTACTATGGAAGCGACAATCGACCGTATTCCTTTGCTGGTTCGTCAGGGGGCCATCGTTCCAATGGGGCCGGTTGTGCAATATACATCGGAAAAGAAAGATGCAGCTTGGGAAATACGGATTTATCCGGGAGCGGATTCTTCGTTTACGGTGTATGAAGATGAAGGCGATAATTATAATTATGAGAAGGGAGTTTGTTCGAATTTTGAAATAAAATGGGATGACAAAAAGAAATTGTTGACCATTTCCGACCGTAAAGGTAATTATCCGGGAATGACCCAATGCCGGAATTTGAGATTGGTGAAGGTTGACAAGAATGCCGGAATAGGAGTGGAGGAAAGTACTGGCGGAAAGATTGTTAAATATGAAGGTAAACAGTTGAAAATAAGAATGAAATAGTAATTGAGAAGCATAAATAACTAAGTTGCTAAGAAGGGGACACTTCAATTTGTGTGTGAAGTGTACCCTTCATGCATATTAACCAAGATGTTTTCCGATCATTTTTTAATATCCCGGATTTTGATACTCGCTGCCGTTGATAATGGTAGCGGTAAAGGTCGTAGAAATGGGACGTAAAGCATAATTCCCTATATCTCTATAAGAGTATTACGCAAAATCCGTTTGGTGGGTCATTCCTGACATCCAAATGGATTTTTTTATTTATGGTTTCTGTATATAAGAGTCTATAAAGGCAATTGGGGTAACTGTCGGAATTTGACATAAGGATTCTTTAGAATTCCCTCTCCAATGATTTGATAGTGGTTTTGCTCTCATGCTCCAACAATTCGTCTGTATCCCTTTATTCATCGAAGTTTCAGCGATTAGAGATCCGGTGATAGCAGTGTGAGAGCAAGTGTTTGCTCTCACACTGCTTGTCGTAAGCGTCTCCGCGATGCCGTTACTTCTTCCATTTATCCGGTAATAGTCCTCTGAGATATTTTTTATTTGTATTGGGATTTACCATTACAAATTTGTTTAATATGTCTTTGAAGTATTCAAATGTATTAATTCCATTTAGCCTGCATGAACATGCCAGTGAATATATCAGTACTGCTCTTTTTGCTCCTGATGACTTCCGCAAAATAGTGAGTTCCTTCTGCTCAGGCTTATATATCTGTTAATCCTCTCAATGGCATTATTGTCCATTTCATACTCGGTCTGAGCATATAATTGCATAATGCTGGAAATT
>NZ_GG774715.1:0-36144 GCF_000162515.1 Bacteroides sp. 1_1_14
AGCCGAGCATTACTAATTGCCCGTTCACTTTCTTTCGGACGGTGCGGATCGCGATATATACGTTTAGCTTTTTAATTGACAATTGACAAATGACAATTGACAATTAGATTAACAGATACTTGAATTTACTTTTTATCATGTCATAACTTATCATGACAGCTGCGATAATTGTCATTTGTCAATTGTCCATTGTCAATTGAAGAAATTCAGGTGGTTATAGCACGAGGGTTCCACCTCTTCCCATTCCGAACAGAGAAGTTAAGCCTCGTCACGCCGATGGTACTGCGTAACAGTGGGAGAGTAGGTAGCCGCCATTTTTAGAGAAGCCCTTCCGGTAGAAATACCAGAAGGGCTTTATCGTTTTGGATACTTTCGGAATTTAAGCACACATCATCCACAAGCTTCAAATCTCCTCTCCTGTTCTGCTAAAAAACAAACGAGACCGGACAATCTTTTAATAATACTATTTTTCAGTATCCTTTTCAGCCTCTTTTTCCTTCAATTTCATTCTTTTTCCTTCTGTTTTATTTAAAATCCCATATTTTGCCAAGACTAAATACCCTTTCAAAATTGAACTACTTTTTCAAAATGGAAAGGTCGGCTCTGTTATTATATATTTCCTTCTTCTTTATATGTGTCTGATAATCAATTTGTTGCTATTTCTTTTGGAGTTTTGGCACGCATTTGGCATAATACATTGCAAGTATTATAATAATAAATATTTAAAAGATTAAAGACATGGAGATAACACTATCATTTGTTTTTTGCCTCTTGAGCGGCTTTGCCTGCTTCTGGCTATTTTGGAAATGTGTAGACTGGTTTGAAAAGATCTAGAAGAGGAAAGGAGAATTAATTATGTACACAGCACTATTTGTATTAGGTATTGCAATCTTCGGTTATTTGATGTATGTACTCATCAGACCCGAAAAGTTTTAAAGTTATACAGTTTAAGGTAAAAGTATGAATACAGAAATTTTAGGTGTGGTTGCACAAATTGCCTTGATGGTGATTTTGGCTTATCCACTAGGAAGATACATTGCCAAGGTTTATAAAGGAGAGAAAACCTGGTCGGATTTCATGGCTCCTATTGAAAGAGTCATTTATAAAGTATGCGGAATTGACCCTAAAGAAGAAATGAACTGGAAACAGTTTCTGAAAGCATTATTGATATTGAATGCTTTTTGGTTCGTATGGGGAATGGTATTGCTGGTTTCGCAAGGATGGTTACCTTTAAATCCAGATGGCAACGGACCCCAAACGCCGGATCAGGCTTTTAATACCTGTATCAGTTTTATGGTCAACTGTAACTTGCAGCACTATAGTGGTGAAAGCGGATTGACTTACTTCACACAGCTGTTTGTCATTATGCTCTTCCAGTTTATTACTGCTGCAACCGGTATGGCTGCTATGGCTGGTATAATGAAGAGTATGGCTGCCAAGACAACAAAAACAATCGGTAACTTCTGGCATTTTTTAGTCGTGAGCTGTACCCGTATCCTGTTACCGCTTTCTTTGATCGTGGGTTTTATCCTGATTCTTCAAGGAACTCCGATGGGATTCGACGGAAAAATGAAGGTAACTACCCTCGAAGGACAGGAACAGATGGTTTCGCAGGGACCTGCGGCTGCCATTGTGCCTATCAAACAATTAGGAACGAATGGAGGCGGTTACTTTGGTGTGAACTCTTCTCATCCGTTGGAAAATCCGACTTATCTTACCAATATGGTGGAGTGCTGGTCTATCTTGATTATTCCGATGGCAATGGTACTGGCATTAGGGTTTTATACTCGTAGAAAGAAGCTGGCTTATAGTATTTTCGGAGTGATGCTCTTTGCTTTCCTGGTAGGCGTCTGTATCAATGTCAGTCAGGAAATGGGTGGAAATCCCCGTATCGATGAACTGGGAATTGCGCAGGATAACGGTGCGATGGAAGGTAAGGAAGTTCGTTTGGGTGCCGGAGCTACAGCACTTTGGAGCATTGTGACTACTGTTACTTCCAATGGTTCGGTGAATGGTATGCATGATTCTACTATGCCGTTGTCAGGTATGATGGAGATGCTGAATATGCAGATTAATACTTGGTTCGGCGGTGTAGGCGTAGGTTGGATGAATTATTATACGTTCATTATTATCGCGGTATTTATCAGCGGTTTGATGGTAGGTCGTACCCCGGAATTTCTCGGAAAGAAAGTAGAAGCCCGTGAAATGAAAATAGCTACGATAGTAGCACTGCTTCATCCATTTGTCATATTAGTGTTCACAGCAATCTCAAGTTATATATATGTACATCATCCTGACTTTGTGGAAAGCGAGGGCGGTTGGCTGAACAATCTTGGATTCCACGGCTTGAGTGAGCAGCTTTATGAGTATACATCTTGTGCCGCTAACAATGGTTCCGGCTTTGAAGGACTGGGAGATAATACTTATTTCTGGAACTGGACCTGTGGTATTGTACTTATCCTTAGCCGATTCCTGCCTATTATCGGACAAGTTGCCATTGCCGGCCTGCTGGCTCAGAAGAAGTTTATTCCCGAGAGTGCCGGAACACTGAAGACTGATACGCTGACTTTTGGAATAATGACATTTGTCGTTATCTTCATTGTGGCTGCCCTGTCCTTCTTCCCGGTACACGCTTTGAGTACAATTGCCGAACATTTAAGTTTGTAATTCTGAATTAGAGAAGATATGAAAAATATGAAATCAGCTTCTTTGTTTCAAAAGGAGCAAGTTATAGAAAGCCTGAAACAATCATTCGTGAAGCTAAACCCGCGACTGATGATAAAGAACCCGATCATGTATACGGTAGAGGTGGCTACAGTGGTCATGTTGTTTGTGACACTTTACTCCATCATCAATCCCTCTCAGGGTTCGTTTGCCTACAACATAGCTGTGTTTATCATTCTGTTTATTACACTGCTGTTTGCCAATTTTGCCGAAGCGATTGCCGAAGCACGGGGAAAAGCGCAAGCCGACAGCCTGCGTAAAACACGGGAAGAGACACCTGCCAAAAAGGTGGAAGGTAATCAAATAGTGACTGTAAGTTCTTCACAACTAAAGAAAGGAGATGTGTTTGTCTGTGAAGCCGGAGACGTGATTCCGTCCGATGGGGAAATAATCGAAGGATTGGCCTCTATCGATGAAAGTGCGATTACAGGTGAGTCTGCTCCGGTGATCCGGGAGGCGGGCGGCGATAAAAGCTCAGTGACGGGAGGTACGAAAGTATTGTCCGATCATATAAAAGTAATGGTGACCACCCAACCGGGAGAAAGTTTTCTGGATAAAATGATTGCACTGGTGGAAGGTGCGTCTCGTCAGAAAACTCCGAATGAGATAGCACTGACTATTCTGCTGGCTGGTTTTACACTTGTCTTTGTCATTGTGTGTGTGACGTTAAAACCGTTTGCCGATTACAGCAATACTGTCATTACCATTGCTTCACTTATTTCTTTGTTTGTGTGCCTGATTCCGACAACTATCGGCGGACTTCTTTCTGCCATCGGTATTGCCGGTATGGACCGTGCACTACGTGCGAATGTGATAACAAAATCGGGTAAGGCAGTGGAAACTGCCGGCGATATTGATACCTTGTTGCTGGATAAGACCGGAACTATCACCATCGGTAATCGTAAAGCTACCCATTTTCACACTGCGCCGGGCATTGATCTGCACGCTTTTGTAGAAAACTGTCTGCTTTCTTCTCTGTCCGATGAAACTCCGGAAGGCAAATCAATCGTAGAACTGGGACGTGAATCAGGTATCCGTATGCGCAGCTTGAATACGACAGGCGCACGAATGATTAAGTTTACAGCCGAAACCAAATGCTCGGGTGTCGATTTGCCGGACGGAACTCAGATTCGTAAAGGGGCTTTTGATGCTATCCGTAAGATTGTGGAAACTGCCGGAAATAAATTCCCCGAAGAAGTGGAAAAGGTGATCGCTGCTATTTCAAGCAATGGTGGTACGCCGTTGGTGGTATGTGTTAATCGGAAAGTGACGGGTGTTATCGAATTGCAGGATATCATCAAGCCGGGTATTCAGGAACGTTTCGAACGCTTGCGCAAAATGGGAGTGAAGACAGTGATGGTGACCGGTGATAACCCGCTGACTGCCAAATATATTGCAGAAAAGGCAGGTGTCGATGATTTTATTGCCGAAGCGAAGCCGGAAGATAAAATGGAATATATCAAGAAGGAACAACAGTCCGGCAAACTGGTGGCAATGATGGGGGACGGTACGAATGATGCTCCCGCTTTGGCTCAGGCGAATGTCGGAGTGGCAATGAACAGTGGTACGCAGGCTGCAAAGGAAGCCGGCAATATGGTAGATCTGGATAATGATCCTACTAAACTGATCGAGATTGTGGAAATCGGTAAGCAGTTGCTGATGACCCGTGGAACACTGACTACTTTCTCTATCGCCAACGATGTGGCTAAATATTTTGCCATTGTCCCCGCCTTGTTTATGGTGGCTATCCCCGAACTGGCGGCGTTGAATATCATGCAGTTGCATAGTCCTGAGAGTGCGATCCTTTCGGCAGTCATCTTCAATGCGATTATTATTCCGATCCTGATTCCGTTGGCTTTGCGTGGCGTTCAGTACAAGCCGATAGGTGCAAGTGCTTTGCTTCGCCGGAATCTGCTGATTTACGGTGTAGGTGGTGTGATTGCTCCGTTTATCGGAATTAAACTGATTGATTTATTAGTAGGTTTATTCTTTTAATTAAAAAACAATAGCGATGAAAACTTTATTTAAATCACTAAAGATAACTCTTGTTTTCTGTGTCTTTTTCTCCGTATTCTATATTCTTATTTTGTGGTTGTTTGCACAAGTGGCAGGACCTAATAAGGGAAATGCTGAAGTTGCCACACTGGATGGAAAAGTGGTGGGTGCGGCCAATGTCGGTCAGATGTTTACAAAAGATATTTATTTCTGGGGACGTCCTTCGTGTGCCGGAGACGGTTATGATGCTTCTAGTTCGTCCGGTAGCAACAAAGGACCCACGAATCCCGAATATCTGGCTGAAGTGGAAGCGCGTATCGATACGTTCTTGGTACATCATCCTTATCTGAGCCGTAAAGATGTTCCGGTGGAGATGGTAACGGCGAGTGCCTCCGGCCTCGACCCCAATATTACTCCGCAATGTGCATACGTGCAGATAAAGAGAGTGGCACAGGCATGTGGCCTGACTGAAAACCAAGTGAAAGAAATCGTTGATCAAAGTGTGGAGAAGCCTTTACTCGGAATTTTCGGAACGGAGAAAATAAATGTGCTGAAGCTGAATATAGCACTTGAAGAGAATAAATAACCAAACACTGGGCGGCGTGCCTGTCCGAATCGTTTTAGTTATTTATTGCGGTTCAAATAAACAGGGCTGGACAGGGCGCTGCTCTTTTTTAGAAACATAAAATAAAAAGATAAATATGAAGAGTTTTTTTAGTAAGAAGATTGTTGTAGGAGCATTGGTTGCGGCAACTGTATGCGTATCGGGTATAACGGATGCAAAAGCACAGGAATTTGCTGTGCAGGGAGATATTGTCAGTTCCTATGTCTGGCGGGGAATGTACCAGGGTGGAGGTGCGGCTTTTCAACCCACGCTGGGGTTTGGGCTCGATAATTTTTCTGTTACCGCATGGGGATCTACTAATTTCAGTGGAGGGAATAAAGAACTGGATCTGACTCTTGCCTATAAGTTTGGTAAGGCGGGACCTACGCTGACGGTTGCCGATTTGTGGTGGGAAGGTGAAGGGGCATATAAATATTTTAATTTTAAGAGCCACGAGACGGGACATCATTTTGAGGCGGGATTGGCTTATACGTTGCCCGTAGAGAAGTTTCCCCTGTCCGTAGCGTGGTATACGATGTTTGCCGGAAAAGACAAGAAGCTGAATGATAGCGGAGAGCTGAAGCAGAATTATTCTTCCTATCTGGAACTGAACTATCCTTTCAGTGTGAAAAATGTCGATTTAAATGTAACTTGCGGCGCAGTGCCGTATAAGGCGGAGGGTATGTACACGAATAGTGGCTTCGCCGTGACTAATGTAGCTTTAAAAGGAATGACAGAGATAAAAATTAATGATAAGTTTTCATTGCCGATATTTGCACAGGCTATATGGAATCCATGTGTTGAAGATGCTTTTTTGGTTTTTGGCGTAACTTTAAGACCATAGATATAAACTCATGAATTTTTATTATGCAGAAACCCGTGGTGATCGTGATGATTACTACGGGTTGAAATAGTTTATAAACAGCAATTAATGAAATGGATATGGATAGAGAACAGAGTGTACAACATTTTTTGGATCTGATCAAGAAGTCTCATCGAGGCAAGTTTAAAATCTATATCGGCATGATAGCCGGTGTAGGGAAGTCTTACCGTATGCTTCAGGAGGCTCATGAACTGCTGGAGAATGGGGTGGACGTACAAATCGGCTATATTGAAACTCACGGACGTGCCGGAACGGAGGCTCTGATGCAGGGGCTGCCTGTGATCCCCCGACGTAAAATTTTCTATAAAGGAAAAGAGTTGGAGGAAATGGATGTGGACGCCATTATCCGCCTTCATCCCGAGATTGTGATTGTGGACGAACTGGCACACACCAATGTGGAAGGCAGTTTGAACGAGAAACGTTGGCAGGATGTGATGACTCTGTTGGATGAGGGGATTAATGTGATTTCCGCAATCAATATCCAGCATATCGAGAGTGTGAATGAAGAAGTGCAGGAGATTACAGGGATCGAGGTGAAAGAACGGGTGCCGGACAGTGTGCTTCAGGAAGCGGATGAAGTGGTGAATATCGACTTGACAGCGGAAGAACTGATCTTGCGTCTGAAAGCAGGAAAGATATACCGTCCGGAAAAGATTCAGACGGCACTGGATAATTTCTTCCGGACCGAGAATATCCTTCAACTGCGGGAACTGGCTCTGAAGGAAGTGGCGCTCCGGGTGGAGAAGAAGGTGGAGAATGAGGTTGTGATGGGTGTCTCGGTCGGAATCAGGCATGAGAAGTTCATGGCTTGTATCAGTAGTCATGAGAAAACACCCAGGAGGATTATCCGGAAGGCGGCACGTCTGGCAACACGATATAATACGACTTTCGTTGCTCTCTATGTGCAGACTCCGAGGGAGAGTATGGACCGGATTGATCTGGCCAGCCAGCGTTATCTGCTGAATCATTTTAAACTGGTGGCAGAACTGGGCGGAGAGGTCATCCAGGTGCAGTCGAAGGATATTCTGGGGAGTATTGTCAAAGTTTGTCGGGACAAGCAAATATCTTCTGTCTGCATGGGAACTCCTAATCTGAGATTTCCTCATGCCATTTGCTCCATACTCGGATATCGAAAGTTTTTGAATAATTTGTCACAAGCTAATGTAGATTTGATTATACTTGCATAATATTAACCGTATGAACGATATGAATATTAAAACAAAACTGATTCTCGGCATCGGGATGCTGGCGGGAATGATTATTTTGCTGGTAACACTTTCTGTTGTGAACCTTCAGCTGCTGACTGCCACAGAACCTGACAGCCCTGCCGCTATGCCGGCATTGGAACGCGCTCTGTTGTGGATTTCCGTTACCGGCGGTATTTGTATATTGACCGGATTGACATTGCTGTATTGGTTGCCCCGAACAATCAGTAAACCCATCAAGGAACTGAAACAAGGGATTCTTGAAATAGCCAATCATAATTATGAAGAACGGCTGGATATGAGAAATAATCAGGAGTTTCGGGAAGTTGCCGAGAGTTTCAACCGTATGGCGGAACGTCTGGCCGAGTATCGGGCAAGTACGTTAGCGGATATTCTTTCTGCCAAGAAATTCATTGAGGCCATCGTGAACAGTATCGACGATCCGATAATCGGTCTGAATATGGATCGTGAGATTTTGTTTATTAATGAGGAAGCACTGAACGTGCTGAATCTGAAAAGAGGTAATGTCATACGTAAATCTGCGGAAGAATTGTCTTTGAAGAATGATCTGCTTCGCCGGCTGATTCGTGAACTGGTGACGCCGGGAGATCAGAAAGAGCCGTTAAAGATATATGCCGATGATAAAGAGAGTTATTTCAAGGCTTCCTATATTCCTATCATAAATACGGATGCAGGGAAGGATGAACCCAGCAAATTAGGGGATGTCATTCTGCTGAAGAATATAACGGAATTCAAGGAACTGGATTCTGCCAAGACTACATTTATTTCGACCATTTCACACGAATTGAAAACTCCGATTGCGGCTATCATGATGAGTCTGCAGCTATTGGAAGATAAACGTGTCGGTGAGCTGAATGATGAACAGGAACAGTTGTCCAAAAGCATCAAGGAAAATAGCGAACGCCTGTTGAGCATTACGGGCGAATTGCTGAATATGACTCAGGTAGAGGCAGGCAAGCTGCAATTAATGCCGAAGATAACGAAGCCCATTGAACTGATAGAATATGCGATTAAAGCTAATCAGGTACAAGCGGATAAGTTCAATATTCAGATAGAAGTAGAGTACCCGGAAGAGAAAATCGGCAAGCTCTTTGTCGATAGTGAAAAGATAGCTTGGGTATTGACTAATTTGCTCAGCAATGCGATTCGTTATTCTAAAGAAAACGGGCGTGTCGTGATTGGTGCCAGGCAGGAAGGAGATATGATCGACCTGTACGTTCAGGATTTCGGTAAAGGCATCGATCCCCGTTACCACAAGAGTATTTTCGACCGTTACTTCCGTGTTCCCGGAACAAAAGTTCAGGGCAGCGGACTCGGTTTGTCTATTTCGAAGGACTTTGTGGAAGCGCATGGCGGTACGCTGACAGTAGAAAGTGAACTGGGGAAAGGAAGCCGGTTTGTGATGCGACTGAAAGCATAAAAGAGAATGTTCGGAAAGTGTCCGGAGGCGGTTGCTGTGATAAATAAATGTGGTAGCTGATTTAATTTGAAATGAAACTTTGGGAATCAAGACATTGCAGCGTCTTTTAAAATCTTTATATTTGCAGACTAATTGAAGTTAAAGTCAAATTTATACAATATAATAACTTAAAAGAACCAGAATCAGATGAAACAGGACATGATTGTTATCCTTGACTTGGGTAGTCACGAGAATACGGTATTGGCGCGTGCCATCCGTGCATTAGGAGTTTATAGTGAGATTTATCCTCACGACATCACAGTAGAAGAAATGAAAGCATTGCCCAACGTAAAGGGTATTATTATCAATGGTGGACTGAACAACGTGATTGACGGCGTTGCTATTGACGTGAATCCGTCTATCTATACGATGGGGATTCCTGTTATGGCTGCCGGTCACGATAAAGCGACTTGCGCAGTGAAGCTTCCGGCATTTACAGATGATATCGAGGCTATTAAGGCTGCTGTAAAGTCTTTCGTATTTGATACTTGTCGGGCTGAAGCTAACTGGAATATGGCGAACTTTGTCAATGACCAGATCGAGCTGATCAGACGTCAGGTGGGTGATAAGAAAGTATTGCTGGCATTGTCGGGTGGTGTTGACAGCTCAGTGGTAGCTGCTTTACTTCTGAAGGCAATCGGTGAAAATTTGGTATGCGTGCACGTAAATCACGGCTTGATGCGTAAAGGTGAGTCTGAAGATGTTGTCGAAGTATTCAGTAACCAATTGAAAGCAAATCTGGTTTATGTAGATGTAACAGACCGCTTCCTGGATAAATTGGCAGGTGTGGAAGATCCCGAACAGAAACGTAAGATTATCGGTGGTGAGTTTATCCGTGTGTTCGAAGAAGAAGCACGTAAACTGGATGGTATCGATTTCTTAGGTCAGGGTACTATTTATCCGGATATTGTAGAGAGCGGAACGAAGACTGCCAAGATGGTGAAATCTCATCATAATGTAGGCGGTCTGCCTGAAGATCTTAAGTTCCAGCTTGTAGAGCCCTTGCGCCAGTTGTTCAAGGATGAAGTGCGTGCTTGTGGTCTGGAGTTGGGGTTGCCTTATGAGATGGTTTACCGTCAGCCGTTCCCCGGTCCTGGTTTAGGTGTACGTTGTCTGGGTGCTATCACACGCGATCGTCTGGAAGCAGTACGTGAGTCTGACGCCATTTTGCGTGAAGAGTTCCAGATTGCCGGCCTGGATAAAAAGGTATGGCAATACTTTACCGTAGTGCCTGACTTTAAATCTGTTGGTGTACGCGATAATGCCCGTTCTTTCGATTGGCCGGTGATTATCCGCGCTGTCAATACGGTAGATGCTATGACAGCTACTATTGAACCGGTAGACTGGCCTATCCTGATGAAAATCACAGACCGTATTCTGAAAGAAGTGAAGAATGTGAATCGTGTTTGCTATGATATGTCGCCGAAGCCTAATGCGACTATTGAATGGGAATAAGCGTATAGAGCATTAAATAGAATAGCCCCCGGAAGCTGAATATAAACTTTCGGGGGCTATCTTTTTGCATTTAGCGTCACCTATGGCGTCACCTGCCACCAATTGATGTATAAAAGAAAAAGGCACCCAAGAGTGGAAGCCTCTCAAATGCCTTATTCTTATCAAGTAGCGGGACCCGGGATTGAACCGGGGACCTCATGATTATGAATCATGCGCTCTAACCAGCTGAGCTATCCCGCCATCATTTCTCGATTGCGGGTGCAAAGATAGATGTTTTTCTGTAATCTCCAAAACAATTCATAACTTTTTTGTGTTTTTTCTTTAGAACGAGGTTCTCTTTTTCCTATAAATAGGGAGTTTGGGGCCTTGAAAAGAAATAAGTTTTAAATAAAGTGTCTGATTTATGCCACATAATTAGAAAAAAGTATTTATCTTGGCACACGTAAAAACAATTCGAAATTGCTATGAAAAAAGAAAAAATTCATTTGGAGTATTTGTTGAACGCAACATCTAAAAATATTCTTTGGGCAGCTATTAGCACACCGACCGGGCTGGAGGACTGGTTTGCTGATAAAGTAGTATCTGATGATAAAATCGTAGAATTCCATTGGGGGAAGACTGAACAAAGAAATGCCGAGATTATTGCGATCCGTTCTTTCTCATTTATTCGCTTTCGTTGGCAGGATGACGAAAATGAACGCGATTACTTTGAAATCAAAATGACTTATAATGAGCTGACAAGTGACTATGTATTAGAAATTACAGACTTCGCAGAGGCGGACGAAGTTGCTGACATGAAAGAATTGTGGGAGTCGCAAGTGGCGAAATTGAGAAGAACGTGTGGTTTTTAGTTAACTTTCAACTAAAAATTTTCTATGCTACTTTTTTTGTGCTAATTTTGCGTCTTAATTGCACGAACCTATTAAGATGCTACGCATAAAGAAATTAGATATATTTATCGTAAAGAGCTTCCTGATGCTCTTTATAGGTACATTCTTCATCTGTCTCTTCATCTTCATGATGCAGTTTTTGTGGAGATATGTAGACGAGTTAGTCGGAAAGGGATTGGATATGAGTGTGATAGCTCAGTTCTTCTTTTATTCCGCATTGACACTGGTGCCAATATCGTTGCCGTTGGCAATATTGCTGGCTTCTTTAATAACCTTCGGCAACTTTGGCGAACGTTACGAGTTGCTCGCAATGAAAGCTGCGGGTATATCCTTGCTTAAAATTATGCGCCCGCTGGCTTTCTTTGTCTGTGGTTTGGTTGCTGTCTCTTTTTATTTCCAGAATGTCGTGGGGCCTATTGCTCAGACGAAACTATACACACTGATTATTTCGATGAAACAAAAGTCTCCGGAATTGGATATCCCGGAGGGGGTGTTTTATTCGGAAATACCGGATTATAACCTGAAGATAGCCAAGAAGAACCGGAAGACAGGTATGATGTATGATGTGCTGATTTATAATCTGAAAGATGGATTTGAGAACGCACATATTATTTATGCAGATTCCGGACGGATGGAAATGACTGCAGACAAGCAGCATCTCTGGCTGCATTTGTACAGTGGTGATTTATTTGAAAACCTGAGATCACAGAGTATGAAATCTCAGAATGTACCGTATCGTCGGGAAGAATTCCGGGAAAAACATACGATTATTGAGTTTGACTCAGACTTTAATATGGCGGATGCCAGTATTATGAGCAATACATCTGCTGCCAAAGATATGTCGATGCTGCAAGCCTCCATCGACTCAATGAAAATGGTGGGCGATAGTATCGGAAGACAATATTACCGGGAAGTTTCTGAAGGGAATTTCCGTAGCACCTATGGATTGACAAAGGAGGATACGGTCAAGATTATGGAGGCGAATATTACTGAATATAATATCGACAGTCTCTATGAGGTAGCTCCTTTGATGCAGAAGCAGAAGGTGATTTCATCCGCTGCAAGTCGTGCGGAAAACCTGAGCAGTGATATAAACTTCAAGAGTTACACGATGGGTAGCCATGATTATAGTATGCGGAAGCATGAGATAGAGTGGCATAAAAAGATCACTATTTCACTTTCCTGCCTGCTGTTCTTCTTCATTGGTGCCCCATTGGGCGGAATTATCCGTAAAGGAGGACTCGGTATGCCGGTCATCGTTTCGGTGATGGTATTCATCATTTATTATATCATAGATAATACAGGCTATAAGATGGCACGTGACGGCAGATGGGTCGTATGGATGGGAGTGTGGACCAGTAGTGCCGTGCTTGCCCCGTTGGGTGCTTTCCTGACTTACAAATCAAATAAAGACTCTGTAGTGCTCAATGCCGATGCGTATATCAATTGGTTTAAGAAGATTGTCGGTATCCGTAACATACGTCATTTATTCAAGAAAGAGGTGGTGATTCACGATCCGGATTATACTCGCATACCGGGTGATTTGCAGGTGCTTACTGACGAGTGCAAAGAGTATATAGCTAAAAATCGCCTGATGAAAGCTCCGAATTATTTTAAGCTGTGGATGTCGGGCGAGAAGGATGATGAGATGATATCTATCAATGAAAAGTTAGAGACACTCATAGAGGAGATGTCCAATACGAAGTCTGTGACTTTGCTGAACACATTAAACAATTATCCGATTATTTCCGTTTCTGCTCATATACGCCCGTTCCACACCTATTGGCTGAATCTGGCTGCCGGGGTTATTTTCCCTATAGGATTATTCTTTTATTTCCGTATCTGGGCATTCCGTGTCCGGTTGGCGAAAGATATGGAACGGATAATAAAAAACAATGAACAAATTCAATTCATCATACAGAATATTAATAAATAAGTGTTATGGAAGAGATTAAAATGGATAGAATAGAAGATGCGATTGCCGATTTCAAAGAAGGCAAGTTTGTCATTGTAGTGGATGATGAAGATCGTGAAAACGAAGGTGATTTAATCATAGCTGCCGAAAAGATAACTCCTGAGAAAGTTAACTTTATGTTGAAACATGCGCGTGGTGTGCTCTGTGCGCCTATCACGGTGTCGCGTTGTAAAGAACTGGATTTGCCGCATCAGGTCAGTGATAATACTTCTGTATTGGGCACTCCTTTTACAGTGACAATTGACAAACTGGAAGGTTGTAGTACCGGAGTTTCTGCTTCCGACCGTGCTGCTACTATTCAGGCGTTGGCCGATCCTGCTTCTACACCGGCTACTTTCGGACGTCCCGGACATATTAATCCGCTGTATGCACAGGAAAAAGGAGTACTTCGTCGTGCCGGACATACAGAAGCTACCATCGATATGGCACGCCTTGCCGGACTTTACCCTGCAGGTGCTCTGATGGAAATAATGAGCGATGACGGTACGATGGCACGTCTGCCGGAACTTCGTGCAATGGCCGATGAACATGGACTGAAACTGATTTCCATTCATGACTTGATTGCTTATCGTCTGAAACAGGAGTCAATCGTAGAAAAAGGCGTTGAGGTAAATATGCCGACCGAACATGGTATGTTCCGTCTGATTCCTTTCCGTCAGAAATCGAATGGACTGGAGCATATGGCTATATTTAAAGGTACATGGAATGAAGACGAACCTATTTTGGTGCGTGTCCATTCATCTTGCGCTACTGGTGATATTCTTGGCTCACACCGTTGTGACTGTGGCGAGCAGTTGCATAAAGCGATGGAAATGATTGAAAAAGAAGGAAAAGGTGTGGTGGTTTATCTGAATCAGGAAGGCCGTGGTATCGGTTTGATGGAAAAGATGAAAGCATATAAACTTCAGGAAGACGGTATGGATACCGTTGACGCAAACCTTTGCTTAGGACACCTGGCAGATGAACGCGACTATGGAGTAGGAGCCCAGATTCTGCGTGAACTGGGAGTGCACAAAATGAAACTTCTGACAAATAATCCCGTGAAACGTGTAGGGCTGGAAGCCTATGGGCTAGAAATTGTAGAAAATGTACCTGTTGAAACAGTTCCTAATCCATATAATGAGCGATATCTGAGAACAAAGAAAGAAAGAATGGGACATACATTACATTTTAATAAGTAAAATGCCATTTTGTTTTCATATATCGAATATTATCGCTTATTTTGCAACGAATTTCACTCAACAACAATAAAATAGATACAAAATGAATCAATTATCAGATCGTTTGAACAGCTTGTCGCCGTCGGCGACGCTTGCCATGTCGCAAAAGAGCAACGAACTCAAAGCGCAGGGTATTGATGTTATTAACTTAAGTGTAGGAGAACCGGATTTCAATACTCCTGACCACATCAAAGAAGCTGCGAAGAAAGCCATTGATGATAACTTTTCTCGCTACTCTCCGGTACCGGGTTATCCGGCTTTACGCAATGCGATTGTTGAGAAGCTGAAAAAAGAGAACGGTCTTGAATATACTGCTGCTCAGATTTCTTGTGCCAATGGTGCAAAGCAATCTGTATGTAATGCGATCCTGGTATTGGTAAATCCGGGTGATGAAGTAATTGTACCGGCTCCTTACTGGGTGAGCTATCCGGAAATGGTGAAGATGGCAGAAGGTACTCCTGTCATTGTTTCTGCCGGCATCGAACAAGATTTCAAAATTACTCCGGAACAACTGGAAGCAGCTATTACTCCGAAAACAAAAGCATTGATTCTTTGTTCTCCGTCCAACCCCACAGGTTCTGTTTACAGCAAAGAAGAACTGGCTGGGCTGGCAGCCGTGCTGGCTAAGTATCCGCAAGTAGTGGTAATTGCTGACGAGATTTACGAACATATCAATTATATCGGTGCACATCAGAGCATTGCTCAGTTCCCGGAAATGAAAGAACGTACAGTGATTGTGAACGGTGTATCCAAAGCCTATGCGATGACTGGATGGAGAATCGGTTTCATTGCTGGTCCGGAATGGATTGTGAAAGCTTGTAACAAGCTTCAGGGACAATACACTTCGGGTCCTTGCTCGGTATCTCAGAAAGCTGCCGAGGCTGCTTACGTAGGTACACAAGAACCGGTGAAAGAAATGCAGAAGGCATTTGAACGTCGTCGTGACCTGATCGTGAAGTTGGCTAAAGAAGTGCCGGGTTTCGAAGTAAACGTACCGCAAGGTGCTTTCTATCTGTTCCCGAAATGTAGCTACTTCTTCGGCAAGAGCAACGGCGAACGTAAAATTGAAAACTCGGACGACTTGGCAATGTACCTGCTCGAAGATGCTCATGTAGCTTGTGTAGGCGGTACTTCCTTTGGTGCTCCTGAATGTATTCGTATGAGCTACGCTACAAGTGATGAAAACATTGTAGAAGCTATCCGTCGAATCAAGGAAGCATTGGCTAAATTGAAATAAGCAATCTTAGAGAATATAGAACGGTAGGCTATCTCCTGAAAAAGAAAGTCTACCGTTTTTTTATGTAATTTCCTTTTGTCCGTAGCGATAAAATAAAAAAGGCTGCCTTCCGTAGAAAGCAGCCTATACTTTTTTGTCGATTGTATTATTCAGCCGGGTGAATAGCTTCAGACGGGCAAACGTCTGCGCAAGTTCCACAGTCAGTACATACATCTGGGTTGATAGAATAGATATCACCTTCAGAGATAGCTTCTACCGGACACTCGTCGATACAAGTTCCGCAAGCAATACAATCGTCACTAATTACGTAAGCCATTTTTTTAAGATTTAAATTATTAGTACTAATTCGTTCGGCAAAAATAAAGCTTTTATTCATTACTTGGTATGCTTCTTTGATTAAATTGACTTAATTTGTACGTCTTCTAAATAAGCAACCTCCCTATTATGTGCTATATTTTTCGTATTTTTGCAGCCAAATTACTAATATATAGCGATTATGCCTTTAAATTTACCTGATAAGCTTCCTGCAATAGAATTATTGAAGGAAGAGAATATTTTCGTAATTGATACTTCGCGTGCTACGCAACAGGATATTCGTCCGTTGCGGATTGTGATTCTGAATCTGATGCCGTTGAAGATTACAACGGAAACAGACTTGGTGCGGCTGCTCTCGAATACGCCTCTCCAGGTAGAAATCTCGTTTATGAAGATCAAGAGTCATACATCCAAGAATACGCCGATAGAACATATGCAAACGTTCTATACCGACTTCGAGCAAATGCGTAACGAGAAATACGACGGCATGATCATCACCGGTGCTCCTGTGGAACAGATGGACTTCGAGGAGGTGACTTATTGGGAGGAAATTACTGAAATATTTGATTGGGCACGTACGCACGTGACGTCTACCTTATATATATGCTGGGCTGCGCAAGCCGGACTGTATCATCACTACGGAGTTCCCAAGTATCCACTGGACCAGAAAATGTTCGGTATCTTCGAACATCGGGCGCTGGAACCTTTCCATTCTATTTTCCGCGGATTTGACGATTGCTTCTATGTGCCGCATAGCCGCCATACGGAAGTACGCAGGGAAGATATCCTCAAAGTACCGGAACTGACATTGCTTTCCGAATCGAAAGATGCGGGCGTTTATATGGCTATGGCACGTGGCGGACGTGAGTTCTTCGTGACCGGACACTCGGAATACTCTCCCTATACCTTGGATACGGAATATCGTCGTGATTTGGGTAAAGGACTGCCGATCGAAATTCCCCGTAACTATTACGTAGATGATGATCCGGACAAAAGGTCCGTTGGTCCGTTGGCGCGCTCATGCCAACCTTTTGTTCTCCAACTGGCTGAACTACTTTGTTTATCAGGAAACGCCTTACAACATTAATGATATTGAATGATCAAGCAGCGTAAAATAGAACTTCTCGCCCCGGCGAAGAATCTGGAATGTGGTATCGAAGCTATCAATCACGGAGCAGATGCCGTATATATCGGTGCACCTAAATTTGGCGCCCGTGCAGCGGCTGTGAATTCTCTGGAAGATATCGAAGCGTTGGTAAAACATGCTCACTTGTATAATGCCCGTATCTATGTCACAGTCAATACGATTCTGAAAGAAGAAGAGTTGAAAGAGACGGAGGAGATGATCCATGCCCTGTATCGGGTTGGCGTGGATGCCCTGATTGTGCAGGATATGGGAATCACGAAACTGAATCTTCCGCCGATACCTCTTCATGCCAGTACGCAGATGGACAATCGGACACCGGAAAAGGTGAAGTTCCTTTGGGAAGCGGGTTTCCGTCAGGTTGTTCTGGCACGGGAACTATCGATTCGTGAAATAAGGAAGATACACGAAATTTGTCCCGAAGTTCCGCTGGAAGTATTTGTACACGGGGCGCTTTGCGTAAGCTATAGCGGTCAGTGCTACGTTAGTCAGGCTTGTTTCGGGCGCAGTGCGAATCGGGGAGAGTGTGCGCAGTTTTGCCGCTTGCCTTTCAGTCTTGTCGATTCGGAAGGAAAAGTGATTGTGAAAGACAAGCACTTGCTCTCTTTGAAAGATATGAATCAGAGTGATGAACTGGAACGGTTGCTGGATGCCGGAGCTTCCTCATTCAAAATAGAAGGACGTCTGAAAGATGTGTCTTATGTGAAGAATGTAACGGCTGCCTATCGTCAGAAACTAGATGCTATCTTTGCCCGCCGACCGGAATATGTGCGCGCTTCTTCCGGCACTTGCCGTTTCGACTTTAAACCGCAGCTGGACAAGAGTTTCAGTCGTGGATTTACTCATTACTTCCTGCATGGACGCAGTGAGGATATTTTTTCTTTTGATACTCCGAAATCATTGGGAGAGGAGATGGGTACAATGAAAGAAGCCCGTGGCAACTTTCTGACCGTTGCCGGACTGAAATCATTTAATAACGGAGACGGTGTCTGCTATATTGATGAACAGGGACGTTTGCAGGGATTCCGGATTAATCGGGTGGATGGAAACAAACTTTATCCTCAGGAAATGCCCCGCATCAAGCCCCGTACCAAGCTCTATCGCAACTTCGATCAGGAGTTTGAACGCATACTTTCCCGCAAGTCGGCCGAACGGAAGATTACCGTTAACATATTGCTTGCAGACAACAACTTCGGTTTCTCTCTGACACTGACGGATGAGGACGATAACAGCGTTACGCTCACTCTGCCTCGTGAGAAAGAGCCGGCTCGGACTCCACAGGCTGATAACTTGAAGACGCAGCTTGCTAAATTGGGAAACACGCCTTTCGAAGCGGAAAAGATCGAAATCTCCTTCTCGGAGAATTGGTTCTTACCGGCTTCTGTTTTGGCGGACTTCCGCCGCCAGGCGATAGAAAAGCTGATTGCTGTCCGACGTATCAATTATCGTCAGGAACTGGCTGTCTGGAAGCCGACTTCACATGATTATCCGCAGGCTGCACTTACTTATTTGGGAAACGTGATGAACACCCGTGCAGCTTCTTTTTATCGGGAACATGGAGTGCAGCAAGTGGCTGAGGCTTATGAAAAGGAACGGGTGGAAGATGCCGTGCTGATGTTCTGCAAACACTGTCTGCGTTATAGCATGGGCTGGTGTCCTATCCATCAGCGAGTGCGCTCGCCTTATAAAGAGCCCTATTATCTGATATCGAATGACGGAAAACGTTTCCGCCTTGAATTCGATTGCAAAAACTGTCAAATGAAAGTAAAAGCGGCACAATGAAACGATTCCCCGGCAGAGATATGCGGAGTTTAACGGAGCTTGTTCTCGGCAGAGATAAGTTTCGTACAGCTTTGTGCTGTTCTGTCGTGGGGATGTTGCTGACTCTGCTGTTCCTTTCATCCTGTCACTATACGCGTCCCGATCTTACTTCCGAGGAACTGTCGGAGAAGACAAGAGATTCTCTGAACTATCTTTATGACCGGCATTATACCTGGAATACGAATCTGGAAGTAACCACCGACTCGGTAACAATGGAGTGCCTGCCCATCAAGGACACCTACATTGCATTGTATAAAGGAGATCGGGTGGTTGTTGCCGAGTTTGCCATTCACCCTGCCGATAGTGTGGACAGTGTCTGGGTAAAGCTGGCGCATACACAAGAGGAGCAGGGGTGGATACGTGAAACAGAATTGAAAGAATCGTTTGTGCCGACGGACAGTATTTCGCAGGCTATCCATTTTTTCAGTGATACGCATGCTTCTTATTTCATGATTATCTTCGCGTTGTTTGTTGGAGTCTATCTGTTTCGCGCTTTCCGCCGGAAGCAGTTGCAGCTGGTCTATTTTAATGATATTGACAGTGTCTATCCGTTGTTTCTTTGCCTGTTGATGGCTTTCAGTGCGACGGTTTACGAATCAATGCAGGTCTTTGTGCCGGATACGTGGGAACATTTCTATTTCAATCCCACCTTATCGCCTTTTAAAGTGCCTTTTATACTTTCAGTCTTTTTGTTGAGCATCTGGTTGTTTCTGATTGTCGCTTTGGCGGTGCTTGATGACCTGTTCCGGCAGTTGACTCCTGCGGCTGCGGTCTTTTATCTGCTGGGATTGATGTCCAGTTGTATTTTCTGCTACTTCTTCTTTATCCTGATGACACATATTTATATCGGTTATTTGTTCCTTGCGTGCTTTCTCTGGGTTTTTGCGAAGAAGGTGCATCGGAATATCAGCTATAAGTATCGTTGCGGACATTGCGGGGAGAAGTTGAAGGAGAAAGGTATTTGCCCCCATTGCGGAGCGATTAATGAATAATCTTTTATATCTTGTTTCACTTTCAAATCATACTTCTGAATGATGGAAATCAGACCTACCGAATTGACGGATCTCCCTTTGGTGATGGAGATTTATGATTATGCCCGTGCTTTTATGCGTGCCAATGGGAATGCGACCCAATGGATTGACGGCTATCCGTCCGAATCATTTATCCGTCAGGAGATAGAAGACGGTCATAGCTTTGTCTGTACGGACGAACAAGGGGAGATATTGGGAGCTTTCTGCTTTATATTAGGCGAAGATCCTACTTATCTGAATATTTATGAAGGCGCGTGGCTCAATGACGAACCTTACGGTGTCATCCACCGGATGGCTACCAGTGGTAAAAGGAAAGGCGTATCGGAAGCCTGTCTGAACTGGTGCTTTGAGCATTTCGGGAATATCCGTGTGGATACACATCGGGATAACAAAGTTATGCAGCACATTCTGACGAAATACGGCTTTCAGCGCTGTGGTATCATCTATGTCAAGAACGGGACAGAGCGCATTGCTTACCAAAGAATACTTTAATTGTATGCTACCTTTCTCACGCAGTCTATTTATAGATAAGTTGTTAGTCCATATAAATCAAGCATCCGTATCATATGGAGCAAGCGTTGGTTTCCTCGGAGGAAACGTCCGTTCCCTTTAAAAGGAACGGTCGTTTCCATTAAAAGGAACGCCCGTTCCCTCACCGGGAAACGATAGTTTCCATTGCAGGAAATGATAGGAAACTATAAGTTGTTGAGATCTAGCTATATAGAGTTCTGTTGGCAATGTTATAGAGTTTATGTTCATGCCCGTACGGTTTTGAGCTAAATGATAGTCAGCTGACCATTCAGCAGATCAGCGAACAGCTGAACTTCTCGAATCAATCATTCTTCGGGAAGTTCTTTAAGCGCTGTGCTGGTATGTCTCCAAAGGACTATATGAACAGTTGATCTGTTATTTCTTAGAATCGGCAGCGGAGATCTATTCCGAATTGTACGGGACGTCCTTTCTGCATAAATCCTTTGTTCATCGTTTCAAAGTAGAAGGCTGCATAGTCTTTGTCCAGGAAGTTACGTGCCCAGAAGCTGATCATTGCATTCCCTTTTTCAAGATTTGCACGCCAGTTCAGTGTGCCGTAAAAAGATTGGCTAACATCATTCAGTTCCGTCCAGTAGATGCGTCCGGCAGCATTGTAGTTTGCTTGGAATACAACACGGTCGAAGATGGAACGGGAGCTACAGGTGATGGCGTATTCTCCTCCGATATTAAGCGTATGCTTGGGGACGAAGGGAACATATTTGCCGTTGTAGTCAGCTTTTACTGTTAGGTTGCCATCTTTGTCTGCTTCATTTATAATATAGTCGGTAAAGGTGGCGTACGTATATCCGTAACTTGCGTTCAGACTTAGTTCGTTGGTCAGGCTGGCACGGAGGGATGCTTCTGCACCGTAGCTGTTGCTTTTGCCTGCATTGATTGTGGTACGTCCAAGACCGCTGCCGATAAATTGAGAGAGTTGCTGGTCACGGGTATCCATATAGAAAGCTGCAAGGTCGGCCCAGAGTTTTCCTTCCCACAAAGTGAGATGAGTACCCACCTCATAATTCCATGAATATTCCGGTTTATAGGTGGTTGCATCTTTTACTTCGGGTATAGCAGGCATTTTGTCTCCTATCATTCCTTCAATCAATGTGCTGTATTTTTCGAACTCCGCGCTTTTTTTAATGGCTTCTACCATCGAGTGCGCCTGTTGCCCGGTGATTATATCAGAAAACATTTGGACGTTATAGCCTCCCGAACGGTAACCCTTGGATACTGTAGCGTAAACGTTATTGCCTTTTTTCCATTCGTATTGTAAGGCAAACTTGGGTAATAATTGGACATAATCTTCAGATAGTTTACCATTGTAGGCAGCATCTGCTATCAGGTCTTTGGCGGTAATAACCATAGGGCCCATGGCAAAGTTGAAGTCGAAGTTGAGTGGGTCGCTTGCCGAATTGTACTTCATACTCATCTTTTCGTAGTCCAGACGAAGACCTACAGTGAAGGATAGTCCTTTGGTAAAAAGGTTATTGAAGGTTGATTGATGAAAAATGGCTCCGTTCCATATTGGAGTATCAAAGTTGCCACTGACTCTTAACGTAGGGTTAAGAACACTCATGCTCATCTTAGGTGCTTTATTCCCTAAATTTTCAAAGATGCTGTTGGTATTTCCTTCAATAGTTTCTTTTACCCCGTCTTCTTTGAAGGTAACCGGCCCGTCTGTATTCAATGTCTGATAGAATCCAAAGATACCTGTTGTCCATTCCCACTTACGGTTGGGCTTCGATTTAAGCACAACTTCTTCTGAAATAGTATTTAGTTTCTGCTTTTGGGTGAGATTGAATATGTTCTTTTCAGTAAAGTCCTGGTCGAGAAACATTCGGTCTTTCAGATGCTGATAACCGGTAACAGCGCTTAGGATGAAATTCTTGGCTTGATATTCGACATTAAATCCTGTATTCAGCAGGTTACGGTAGTAGTTGCTTCTATCATTATATGCAATCTTTCCGATCATTTCTTCCCGTTCTTCAGTCTTTCCCTTGTTGAGGCCTTCTTGGGTGATGCCTGTGTAAAAGTAAGGATATCCTCCTTGGTCACTATATTCGTAGCTGACATTCAAGTCTAGTTTAAGGTTATCTTTCGGCAGATAAATACCTCTGAACCGTCCACCTCCTGCATTGCCTTTGTCTACCCGTTCATTATTGCGTGCAGAGTTTTGATAGAATCCTCCGGTATGTTCGTAGAATCCTCCGGTAGAAAAGGCGAATTGGTCGGATATACGGTGGTAATGTGTTAACGATACATTGTAGTCGTTATAAGTTGCTGCTCCCATACGGATATCTGTACCTTGATATGTGAAAGGTGACTTGGTGTGTACCTTGATCAGCCCGCCCATTGTATTACGTCCATACAAAGTTCCTTGCGGACCGCGGAGTACATCAATACGTTCTATGTCGGAGTAGTTGAAATCGAAAGCTGATTTATCAATATAGGGGATGTTGTCTACATAGAGTCCGATAGCCGGTGTGTTGATACGTGAACCAATCCCCCGAATATAGATAGAAGTAGTCAGCTTTGATCCATACTCCGGAATGAAAATATTCGGAATGAGTCCGGATAATCTTTTCACGGAGTTCACTTGGTTAGCCTGCATGTCTTTCTGTGACAATACAGTTGTAGCTGCTGGCAGCTCACGTAGTTTCCGGTTTTCTTTCGGAGTGGCGATCACTACCACTTCTTCGATGTCTACTACTTTAAGAGAATCTTTAGGGAAATCTTCAGCCCATGTTGTTCCTGTCGTCAGGAATGTGAGGGCAATCATAATATTCTTTGTTTTCATTCGCAGTTAATTTGTCTGGTGCAAAGTAACGGCAAATATATAAGGTAGGCAATCCTCATTTATTAGGATTATGCCTCATATTTTAAGAAATCAGATTCGGTCCGCCTCTATGTATCCGTTCATTACTGCATAGATGGTTAATCCTGATACAGACTTGATTCCAAGTTTTTCCGTGATATTTTTCCTGTGGGTGATGACGGTAGTCAGACTGATATTCAGTTTGTCGGCAATTTCTTTGTTAATTAATCCTTTGGTAATTAGAACCAGTACTTCTATCTCACGGGCAGATAAGATTTCCTGATGTACCTCCGGCATGGCAATCGGGGGCATATCTTTT
Organism: Bacteroides sp. 1_1_14; assembly: GCF_000162515.1. Taxonomy (NCBI): domain Bacteria; kingdom Pseudomonadati; phylum Bacteroidota; class Bacteroidia; order Bacteroidales; family Bacteroidaceae; genus Bacteroides; species Bacteroides sp. 1_1_14. The sequence goes on from NZ_GG774715.1 coordinate 23,648, forward strand.
ACAGGATAGCCGTTGTGGTGTGCATGTTGATGAAGCTTCAAAAGGCTTTTCACCAGTTTCTCTTCGGGTTCGTAGATATTGAGTACAGGCACACCCGACAGTTGGAATTGCGGGCTGTCACTGGCCAGCACAATTGTTTTCCGCTTTCGGGGGAGGAAGAAGGCATTGTGTTCAACATAGATTTGCGCCGAGATGAAGTAATGGGCATACATGTCCGGGGTATCATCCATTAGTTCACTGAAACTATGGAAAGTACGGATAGTTGCCATTGGAATAATTTCTTCCAATATACTTTTCAGTCCGAGACAAGTGAGGGTATTGGACTCGATAATGGCTATTTCAGGTTTGTAGTTCATTTGACCGTAGAATATTTATTAATGATTGATATAATTAGCTACCGCTTCCGCACACCGTTCTCCATCGACTCCTGCCGAAACAATTCCACCTGCATACCCTGCACCTTCTCCGCAGGGAAACAGTCCGCGAACAGTGACGTGCTGTAACGTCTCCTTATCCCGTACGATGCGGACTGGCGAAGAAGTGCGGGTTTCCACACCAATCATCACCGCTTCATTCGTAAGGAAACCGTGACTGGTACGCCCAAACTGCTGAAAACCGAGAGATAATCTTTTGCTGATAAAATCCGGCATCCAAAAATGAAGCGGAGAAGAAATCAGCCCCGGACTGTAGGAAGATTCCGGTAAATCAAAACTTAATTTCTTGCGAGTAAAGTCCAGCATACGTTGCGCCGGTGCCGTTTGGCGCCTGCCACCCTGCAACCAGCATTGACGTTCCAACTCCTCCTGAAAGTGAAGGGGAGTAAGTTGAGTCTTGAGAGTTGAGAGCTGAGAATTGCTCAGCAATGGATTAATGGCTAATAACTGCGCATTTTGTTGCGCAGCCAACTCTCCACTCTCCATTTTCAACTCTCCACTTATAAAATCTTCCGGTTGAATCTCTACCACCATTCCTGAGTTACTCCAACGCGATCCGCGGTTAGAAGGAGACATTCCGTTTACTACAACTTGTTCCGGTCCGCTGGCGGCAGGAACAATGAAACCGCCGGGACACATACAGAAGCTATAAACTCCTCTGCCTTCAGCTTGTGTCACGAAGCTGTATTCGGCAGCAGGAAGGTATTTCCCCCGCCCGTTCTTATTGTGGTATTGTATCTGGTCGATCAGCATAGCCGGATGTTCCAGCCGGACACCGACAGCGATTCCTTTGGCTTCTATCGTAACACCGTTTGCAGCCAGCCAGCGATATACATCCCTTGCGGAATGTCCGGTTGCCAGTATCACAGGACCGAGAAAAGTCTTTCCTGTGTTGGTTTCAATACCTTTGATTTCGTTGTTCTCAATAATCAGTGCATCCATTCTGGTCTGAAAATGCACCTCTCCACCACACTCGATAATCGTATTCCGCATATTCTCAATGACACGCGGGAGTTTGTCTGTCCCAATGTGAGGATGGGCATCGGCCAGTATAGCCGCAGAAGCTCCGTGCTGACAGAATACATTCAGTATCTTGTCTATATTTCCTCTTTTCTTGCTACGGGTGTAAAGTTTTCCATCCGAATAGGCTCCTGCGCCTCCTTCGCCAAAACTATAGTTCGATTCCGGATCTACGGTATGTTCTCTGCTGATTTGTGCCAGATCTTTTTTCCGTTCGCGCACATCTTTTCCCCGTTCTACGATAACCGGACGTAGTCCGAGTTCGATGAGGCGTAAGGCGGCAAACAGTCCGCCGGGACCGGCACCGACTACGATAACCTGTGGCTTGCCTTCCACATTATTATATATAGTGCGTTCGTATTCATCTTCCTTGGGCATCTCATTGATGTATGCCCGTACCTTCAGGTTGACAAAGATAGTCCGTTGACGTGCATCGATGCTCCGTTTCAGTATTCGGGTAGCAGTGATATTACGCAGGTTAATGCCTTTTTCTTTAGATATATATTCTTTCAGTCGCTGTTCGTTTGCTGCGATTTCGGGAAGGATGCGGAGTTGGTATTCTTGTGTCATGGATTTATTTTAATTTAAACTTATCCGAAGAGTGCTCTGAATGCCTCTTCTACCTTTTTTACAGGTACTAATTCTATTTTTAGTTTTTGGGTATCAATCCCTTGCAGATTATATTTAGGAAGCAGGAACCGTTTGAATCCTAACTTTTCCGCTTCTCCGATTCGCTGCTCTATTCGATTTACGGGGCGTATCTCTCCCGACAGACCGATTTCTCCTGCCATACAGACTTCCGGTTCGACAGCCGCATCCATATTGGAAGAAAGGATGGCACTGATCACTGCCAGGTCAATAGCCGGATCATTCACCTTCAATCCTCCGGCAATATTCAGAAACACATCTTTCTGCGCAAGCTTGAAGCCTACGCGCTTTTCGAGGACAGCCAGAAGCATATTCATTCTCCGTATATCGAAGCCGGTTGCCGACCGTTGAGGATTTCCATAGACGGCAGAACTCACCAAAGCCTGCGTCTCAATCAGGAACGGGCGTACTCCCTCGATAGCAGAAGCAATCGCTACTCCGCTCATCCCTTCATGATCCTGACTTAACAATAACTCCGAAGGATTGCTGACCTGACGTAATCCGTCCTGACGCATTTCGTAAATACCTAGTTCGGCAGTGCTTCCGAATCGGTTCTTGATGCTTCGCAGAATACGGTACATATAATGCTGGTCTCCTTCAAACTGGAGAACTGTATCTACAATATGCTCCAGTACCTTTGGGCCTGCAATACTGCCTTCTTTATTTATATGTCCGATCAGCAGGACGGGTGTATGCGTTTCTTTGGCAAAACGGAGAATCGATGCCGAACATTCCCTTACCTGGGCAATGCTTCCGGGAGATGATTCAATATTTTCCGTGGAAATAGTCTGTATGGAGTCGATAATGACCAGGTCGGGACTGGTGTTCTTGATATGCACGTAAATCTGTTCAAGTGAAGTTTCACAAACGATCAGACAGTCGCTGGAGACTTCCGAAAGGCGGTCGGCGCGTAGTTTCAGCTGTCGTGCGCTTTCTTCACCGGATACATAGAGAATCTTCTTGTCCGGCATACGCAAGACAGTCTGCATGACGAGTGTCGATTTTCCGATTCCGGGTTCTCCGCCGATCAAAACCAGAGAGCCGGGCACAAGTCCTCCGCCCAATACACGATTCAGTTCGTCGTCGTGCATATTGATGCGCGGCTCATCATCGGCTTCTATTTCGCTGAGGATAACAGGTTTCGCTTTCTGCGTCTCGATGCCCGATACCGGACGGCGGTTAGTCGTTTCTTTCCGTACGATCTCTTCTACATACGTATTCCATTCTCCGCACGACGGACACTTGCCCACCCATTTCGGTGATTCCTGTCCGCAGTTACTGCATACATATACGGTTTTTTCTTTTGCCATTTTCTTTTTCCTTTAATATAAGAACCCGAATGCCCATAACGGAATTTTGTTTCCTGCTGAATATTCTATATCATCTGCGGCTATAAATGCCTTTTTGCTGCCAGCTATCTGTTTTCCGTCCTTACTTTTTCCGCCAACTTCTATTGTGTATTTGCTGTCTATCGTGTAGTCTGCACTACGTGTACAGTATTCTACTCTATGCAGATAAGAAAGTTGGTTCACCATAAATACTTCTCTCAATGTGCCCTTGTTCACATCCTTGAAAGTCAGCGCATAAAGTAAATTGGTATTTTCCATGTATATCTTATCCGGTTTTTGTAGCTTTTTGATAGAGTCGTTGTCCGAATAAAGAAGATGAATTAACTTGGCTCTGTCCAAATATTGCAGATAGGCCAGAATGGTGGTACGCGAGAGTTCTGCCAGGGCAGAGAGCTTAGTGATATCCACCATAAACGGAACTTCGGAGGAAAGGATGCCTAACAGGCTTTTCAATTTCCGTACATTACTGATATCTACTCCACATTGTTGGGGAAGTTCAATCTCAAGTATCAAATTCGTTATATTCTCGATTCGTGTATAATACTCTGCATTTCCTTCCAGATAAAAAGGATAATACCCATGTTTCAGATAATCCTCAAAATGAGCCAGTGGTCTGCATTGAGAGTTGACCTCATTGCAAATTCCGTCACTGCTCTCCAAGATCTCTTCCAATGTATAGGGGCGGATATGAATCTGATGAAATAACTTCAGATATTCACGGTAAGAGAGTCCTTGCATATTGTATGATATGCATCGGCGTGACAAATCTGCTTCTGCATTCAGAAGTTGAAGTAAGGAGGAGCCTGTGAATACTATTTTCAGTTCGGGAAACTCGTCATATATATTTTTAATCTCCTTGCTCCAGGATGGATATTTATGTACTTCATCCAGAAAGAGACATTTTCCTCCTTTCAGATAAAACTGTTCAGCCAATTCGCTAAGCGTATGTTGAGTGAAATACAGACTATCCAGACTTGTGTATAAGGCGCTCTGACTATCGTTTGCATAATGAAGTTTCAGGTATTGAAGCATTAAAGTCGTTTTTCCGACTCCACGTGCTCCGCGGATGGCAATCAGTCGGTTATCCCAATTGATTGTATCCATTAAGCTCCTGATATAAGTAGTGGAAGTGGCTGTTAGTAACCTTTTATATCTTCTGATTAGTGTATCCATATCCTTATTTGTTTTCTATGGAATACAAAAATAGGCATAATTTGTTCAACGCGCAAAACAAAATCGGATAAAATCTGTTCAACGCATTAAACAAAAGGTCCTTATAGAGTGATCTCACCAGCTATCGACCGATTCATACGATCACGAACCTCATCCGGAGTATATCCGTGTCCCAATAAGAACATCAATTTAGTCACGGCCGACTCTGTCGTACTGTCATATCCGGAGACCACTCCTGCCTGTAGTAGCTGGTACCCCGTTTCGTAACGTTCCATCTCCACCATTCCGGCATTGCACTGGGTTACATTGACAATGACAATCCCCTGCGCACTGGCCTGACAAAGCCTGCGGATAAACCATTCCTTTCGGGGAGCATTGCCGGAACCATACGTTTCGAGTACGACCGCCTTTAATCCTTTGGTCCCTAACATCGTAGCTACTACATTCTCCTGAATGCCGGGGAATAACTTGAGAACCACGATGTTCGTATCCAATAAATAATGTGGCACTAACTCCTGCTTGCTTTTGTTGACATGAATCAGTGCTTGATTATATTTAATGTGAATACCTGCTTCCGCCAATACTGGGTAATTGAATGAGCGGAATGCGTTGAAGTTTTCCGCGTTCATCTTTGTCGTACGGTTTCCCCTCATCAGATGATTCTCAAAGAAGATGCAGACTTCCGGAACGAGTGCTTTCCCCTCCTTATCCTGTGCGGCGGCAATTTCGATACTTGTCATCAGGTTTTCCTTTCCGTCCGTGCGGAGAACCCCTATCGGGAGTTGGGAACCCGTAAGGATCACAGGTTTGTCCAGTCCTTCCAGCATAAAACTCAGGGCGGAGGCTGTATAAGCCATCGTATCCGTTCCGTGCAAAATAACGAAGCCATGATAGAGATCATAGTTCTCATGAATAATGTGTACCAGCTTTCTCCACATATCGGGTTCCATGTCCGAAGAGTCCATCGGAGGGTCAAACTGATAAGTATCAATCGGGAAGTTGAATTTTTGCAATTCGGGGATATGCCTCTGGAGTTGCTCGAAGTTGAAGTTCTCCAATGCGCCTGTTGCGGTGTTTTCAATCATTCCAATTGTCCCACCGGTGTATATTAACAATACGGAAGTATTTAACGGGGTCATATGCTGGTTTTATGCTGTTGTTTTTGCAAATATAATAATATAAACGATATATAAATAGCAAAATGTCATAAAAGTGCAGGGCTTTTATGGGAGGGAAAAGAGACGGGATGTTCTTTTTATCAGAAAAAAACCGAAAAAAGTGATAGATTGAACGTTTTTATTATTACTTTTGCGACACTTATCAAAAACAATGGTAGAAACAGAGACTATGATGAAGTACTATCCACATACAGTCACATCCATGTGTACCATGACCCTTTGGGGTTAATGGATAGTATTTGTGTATCTACGTGATTCACGCCTGTGTAAGTAGGCAAAACTCAATTTTAATTTTTCGTAAACAACCAATCACCCTGTAATAACTATACTCGAGGGGATTGTATTTAAATATGTATCTTCATGAAAGTAATGAAATTCGGCGGAACGTCCGTAGGTTCCGTGAACAGCATTTTAAGTGTAAAGAGAATTGTAGAGTCGGCCAGTGAGCCGGTAATTGTAGTTGTTTCCGCGTTAGGGGGCATCACTGACAAATTGATTAATACATCGAAGATGGCGGCAGCCGGAGATTCGGCCTACGAAGGAGAGTTCCGCGAAATCGTCTATCGTCATGTGGAGATGATTAAAGAAGTGATTCCTGCCGGAGCAGGGCAAGTGGCATTGCAACGTCAGATTGGCGAATTGCTGAATGAGTTGAAAGACATTTTCCAGGGTATCTATCTGATCAGAGACCTTTCCCCGAAAACATCGGATACCATTGTCAGCTATGGCGAACGTCTTTCGTCCATCATCGTTGCCGAACTGATCGATGAGGCAAAATGGTTTGATTCACGTACTTTTATCAAGACTGAAAAGAAGCATAATAAACATACGATTGATGCCGATCTGACTAATCAGTTAGTAAAAGAGACTTTCCATTCCATTCCGAAAGTATCGTTGGTTCCCGGATTTATTTCTTCGGATAAGGTGTCGGGAGACGTAACGAATCTCGGTCGTGGTGGTTCGGATTATACGGCTGCCATTATTGCCGCAGCGCTCGATGCCGGCAGTCTGGAGATATGGACCGATGTAGACGGCTTTATGACAGCCGACCCGCGTGTGATCTCAACAGCTTATACTATTTCCGAATTGAGCTATGTAGAAGCAACCGAACTTTGTAACTTCGGTGCGAAAGTTGTTTATCCGCCGACGATCTATCCGGTATGTCATAAGAATATTCCTATTATAATAAAGAATACGTTCAATCCTGACGGAGTGGGAACAGTTATCAAGCAAGAGACTTCCAATCCGCAGAGTAAGGCCATTAAAGGTATTTCCTCTATCAATGATACGAGTCTGATCACTGTTCAGGGGCTGGGTATGGTAGGTGTGATCGGTGTAAACTACCGCATCTTCAAGGCTTTGGCAAAGAATGGAATCAGTGTATTCCTTGTTTCGCAGGCTTCATCAGAGAACAGTACCTCTATCGGTGTTCGGAATGCTGATGCCGATCTGGCTTGTGAAGTGCTGAATGAAGAATTTGCGAAAGAGATCGAGATGGGAGAGATTTCTCCGATCCTTGCAGAGAGAAATCTGGCTACGGTGGCAATCGTTGGCGAGAATATGAAGCATACACCGGGTATAGCAGGTAAGCTCTTCGGTACACTGGGACGTAATGGTATCAATGTTATCGCTTGTGCGCAGGGAGCTTCGGAAACCAACATTTCTTTTGTTGTCGATTCCAAGTCATTGCGTAAATCTCTGAACGTTATCCATGACTCCTTCTTCCTGTCCGAATATCAGGTATTGAATCTCTTTATCTGCGGTATCGGTACGGTTGGCGGTAGTCTGGTAGAACAGATTCGTTGCCAGCAACAGAAGCTGATGATGGAGAACGGATTGAAGTTGCACGTCGTAGGTATTATCGATGCTGCGAAAGCCATGTTCAGTCGCGAGGGATTTGACCTTGCCAATTTCCGTGAGGAGTTGCAGAAGAAAGGCAAGGATAGTAACTTGCAGACGATCCGTGACGAAATAGTCGGAATGAATATCTTCAACTCCGTATTCGTGGATTGTACGGCAAGCCCCGACATTGCATCACTTTACAAAGACCTTTTGCAGCACAACGTTTCCGTAGTGGCAGCCAATAAGATCGCTGCATCTTCGGCTTACGAGAACTATCGCGAACTGAAAACGATTGCCCGTCAACGGGGGGTGAAGTACCTGTTTGAAACAAACGTAGGTGCGGGACTGCCGATTATCAATACCATTAACGACCTGATTCACAGTGGTGACAAGATACTAAAGATTGAAGCCGTACTTTCGGGTACATTGAACTATATCTTTAATAAGATCAGCGCTGACATTCCTTTCAGCCGCACGATCAAGATGGCACAGGAAGAACGCTATTCCGAACCGGACCCGCGTATCGACCTGAGCGGAAAAGACGTGATCCGCAAACTGGTGATTCTGGCACGTGAAGCCGGATACCACATCGAGCAGGAAGACGTAGAGAAGAATCTCTTTGTCCCGAACGACTTCTTCGAAGGTTCGCTGGACGACTTCTGGAAACGAGTGCCGAGCCTCGACGCAGACTTCGAAGCCCGTCGTCAGGTATTGGAGAAAGAACATAAACATTGGCGCTTTGTTGCCAAACTGGAAGACGGAAAAGCCTCTGTAGGCCTTCAGGAAGTGGGTGCCAACCATCCGTTCTACGGACTGGAAGGCAGCAACAACATCATCTTGCTGACTACGGAACGCTATAAAGAATATCCGATGATGATTCAAGGATACGGTGCCGGTGCCGGAGTAACGGCTGCGGGAGTATTCGCTGATATCATGAGTATCGCAAACGTTTAATTAATGGAGAATGGATAATGGAGAGTGGATAATGGCTTTGCAGCTTGTGGCACCGCTCATTATTTTTAATGAATTCTCATTGTATCTTTCATTATCCATTTTCCATTATCCATTAAAAAATTAAAGAAGTGAAGCATATTATCATACTGGGAGACGGAATGGCCGACTGGCCAGTGAAGTCATTGGGGGACAAGACGCTCCTGCAATATGCGAAGACGCCTTATATGGATAAATTAGCCCGCATGGGACGCAATGGACGTTTGATAACTGTTGCCGAAGGTTTCCATCCGGGTAGTGAGGTTGCCAACATGTCCGTGTTGGGATATAATCTTCCGAAAGTGTACGAAGGACGCGGGCCGCTCGAAGCAGCCAGTATCGGTGTAGACCTGAAACCGGGAGAAATGGCGATGCGTTGTAATCTGATTTGTGTGGAAGGAGAGATTCTGAAGAATCACTCTTCCGGACATATATCTACGGAAGAAGCGGATGTACTGATCCAGTATCTGCAAGAGAAGCTGGGGAATGACCGCGTACGTTTCCATACAGGAGTTCAGTATCGTCATCTGCTTGTTATCAAGGGGGGGAATAAAGAACTGGATTGCACCCCTCCGCACGATGTCCCGTTGAAACCTTTCCGCCCGTTAATGGTGAAACCCTTAGTGCCGGAAGCGCAGGAAACGGCGGACCTTATCAATGATCTTATTCTTAAATCACAGGAACTGCTGAAGAACCATCCGTTGAATCTGAAACGGATGTCGGAAGGCAAGGACCCTGCAAACAGCATCTGGCCCTGGAGTCCCGGCTATCGTCCGCAGATGCCTGCTTTCTCCGAAACTTTTCCGCAAGTAAAGAAAGGAGCAGTTATTTCGGCTGTCGACTTGATTAACGGAATCGGATATTATGCCGGCTTACGCCGTATTGCGGTAGAGGGAGCCACCGGATTGTATAATACAAATTATGAGAATAAAGTAGCTGCCGCTCTGGAAGCATTGAAGACGGACGATTTCGTTTATCTTCATATCGAGGCCAGTGATGAGGCGGGACACGAAGGGGATATCGATCTGAAACTCCTGACGATAGAGAACCTCGATAAACGTGCTGTAGGTCCTATCTACGAAGCAGTGAAGGACTGGGACGAGCCTGTGGCGATTGCCGTATTGCCCGACCATCCTACTCCCTGCGAACTTCGCACCCATACCTCCGATCCTATACCGTTCCTTATCTGGTATCCGGGCATCGAACCGGATGAAGTGCAGACGTATGACGAGATATCGGCATGCGACGGCAGTTACGGTGTGCTGAAAGAAGATGAGTTTATAAAAGAATTTATGAATCAAAAGAATATCCAATGAAATACTATAGTACAAATAAACAAGCGCCGATGGCTTCTTTGCAGGAAGCTGTAGTAAAAGGGCTTGCCGCCGACAGAGGACTTTTCATGCCAATGACTATCAAGCCTCTTCCCCAAGAATTTTACGATACGATAGATACTTTGTCTTTTCAGGAGATTGCTTATCGTGTAGCCGATGCTTTCTTTGGCGAAGACATCCCTGCCGATACCCTGAAACAAATAGTGTATGACACATTGAGCTTTGATGTACCGTTGGTGAAAGTGACGGACAACATCTATTCTCTGGAACTTTTCCACGGACCGACTCTGGCTTTCAAAGATGTAGGCGGCCGTTTTATGGCACGTTTGCTGGGGTACTTTATCAAGAAAGAAGGCCAGAAGGATGTGAATGTATTGGTAGCGACTTCCGGTGATACGGGAAGTGCCGTTGCCAACGGTTTTCTGGGTGTGGAAGGTATTCATGTATATGTACTCTACCCGAAAGGAAAAGTCAGCGAAATACAGGAAAAACAGTTCACTACTTTGGGACAGAATATCACCGCTCTCGAAGTGGACGGGACGTTTGATGATTGTCAGGCACTGGTAAAAGCTGCTTTCATGGATAAGGAACTGAATGAACATCTGTCACTGACTTCCGCCAATTCTATCAATGTAGCCCGCTTCCTGCCGCAAGCATTCTATTATTTCTATGCTTATGCACAACTGAAGCGTGCCGGAAAAGCCGACAATGCCGTGATTTGTGTTCCTAGCGGAAACTTCGGAAACATCACAGCCGGATTGTTCGGCAAAAAGATGGGCTTGCCTGTCAAACGTTTTATTGCTGCCAACAATCGCAACGATATATTCTATCAATACCTGCAAACAGGTAAATATAATCCCCGCCCATCCGTTGCAACCATTGCCAACGCTATGGACGTAGGTGATCCGAGCAACTTTGCCCGTGTGCTTGACTTGTATGGCGGTTCTCATGCTGACATTTCTGCTGAGATTTCGGGAACTACATATACCGACGAGCAGATTCGCGAAACAGTGAAAGAAACCTGGAAGGAACATCATTACCTGCTCGATCCTCATGGAGCTTGCGGTTATCGCGCTTTGCAAGAAGGACTGAAACAGGGCGAAACGGGAGTCTTCCTTGAAACTGCTCATCCTGCTAAATTCCTGGAAACTGTAGAAAGTATCATTGGCGAAGCGGTAGAAATACCTGCCAAGTTGCAGGAATTTATGAAAGGGGAGAAGAAGAGCTTGCAAATGACGAAAGAATTTGCAGACTTCAAGAAGTATTTGCTTTCTGTTTGATTGGGTTTTAAAGCAAGGTATAAAAGAAATAATTATGCAAGATATAGTAAACGGACGCTGTGGTTGGTGTGGAACCGACGAACTGTATGTGAAATATCATGATCAGGAGTGGGGAAATTTGGTGACTGACGACAAGACGCTGTTTGAGTTTCTTGTATTGGAAAGTGCTCAGGCGGGGCTGAGCTGGATAACCATCCTCAGAAAACGGGAGGGTTATCGCAAAGCCTTTTGCGATTTTGATGCCGGGCAGGTGGCACAGATGACCGAGGAAGATGTAGAACGGTTGATGCACTTTGAAGGCATTGTGAAAAACCGTCTGAAAATCAAATCGACCATTACCAACGCCAGACAATTCCTTGCTATACAAAAGGAGTTCGGTAGTTTTTACGACTACACTCTCTCATTCTTTCCCGACAGAAAGCCCATTGTCAATACCTTTTGTTCATTGGGCGAGATTCCGGCATCTTCTCCCGAATCCGATGCAATGAGTAAGGACATGAAAAAGCGCGGATTCAAATTCTTTGGAACAACGATTTGTTATGCTCACTTACAGGCTTCGGGATTTATCAACGATCACTTGAAGGATTGTATTTGCCGGAAAAAATAAATGACGTGCGGAAATAATTCAAATCTGTTTAGGAATGAACTAAACAGTAGTACACAATAGTAACTCCATTCTCCTCCTTCCCGAAGGAGGAGAATGGAAGATAGAACCGACTATCATTTAGCTCATAACAATACGAAAAGGAATAAATTGCTTTGAGCCGCTCTACTAGAGAATTAAAATATCCAAAATTGCTGTCATCTGTCACCAAATGAGAGATAACGCGCTGATTATAAACTAATAAAGAGGTGACAGCACAGCGTGACGGCATTGTGACAGCATATTTTGCTATCACAATGCCGTCACGTAAGCGTCTCCGCGATGCCGTTACTTCTTCCATTTATCCGGTAATAGTCCTCTGAGATATTTTTTATTTGTATTGGGATTTACCATTACAAATTTGTTTAATATGTCTTTGAAGTATTCAAATGTATTAATTCCATTTAGCCTGCATGAACATGCCAGTGAATATATCAGTACTGCTCTTTTTGCTCCCTGATGACTTCCGCAAAATAGTGAGTTCCTTCTGCTCAGGCTTATATATCTGTTAATCCTCTCAATGGCATTATTGTCCATTTCATACTCGGGTCTGAGCATATAATTGCATAATGCTGGAAATTCATTCAGGGTATAATTGACCGCTTT
>NZ_GG774715.1:37689-62985 GCF_000162515.1 Bacteroides sp. 1_1_14
GGGCATCGTAACGCATGGTGGTAACATCCAAGCCGTGACGATGCATCCATTGACGGACACTTTTTATTCTTACCTTGTACTGACGGCAGAAAGAATGAAAACTTAAATGAGGAATAGAAGCATCGCGAAGATGAGCCTTGTAGTCCGCAATAATTAAGGGGTAAATGGGGTTGGCTTCCATGTTTTTTGAGCCAAAGGTAAGAAAATACAAAAATTAAGGAAAGATGGCATCGCGGAGACGCTTACGCCGTCACGCTGTGTTATTATATCCTGCTACAATAATATACTGACCTCTTGGAATGATAAGTCAGGAATACCTTAGCTTAGTTAGTTTCCATGCAATGAAACTATAGTTCCAAAGCCTTGAAACCAATAGTTTCAAGCTGAAGAAACTTTAGTTCCAAACTGCAGAAACTAAAGTTTCAAGCGCTGGAAACTCTAGTTCCAAGGCCGTGAAACTAAAGTTTCATTAGGCAAAAAAAATAATAGTTCCACAGTAGGAAACTATCAGTAGTAAGGCAGATGAAAGAATATTTTTCCGGAACAGGGATTTAATAAGCAAGGAATACTAAATATTCTCCTGTACAATGAATGGTAAACTCATCTGCTGTTGCCTCATTGAGCGTTCCCTGCCACCAGTTGGTGAAGTCGCTTAGCGGATAAAACAATCCTTCTCCTTTTAATCCTTTAGCTCCAAAATTGATGATAGAGACCTGCTGACCGGGATGTGAGGCAAAACTTTGCGTATCACTCACAGGAATAAATGTCCCGTAATCAGTGACTGTCCGTACTTCCATACCACTTCTCATATACTCCACGAGCAGGCTGATGTTTCCTAATGTATGATCTTCCCGTTTGCCGGTAGCTCCTACGATAGCGATTTTCCGTATCCCTTTACTTTGCAGATAATGGACAGCTTTGGTCTGATCATTCGTCTCCTGATCCGAAATTTGAAGGATAATAGAGGAAAAACGCTTTTTATATTCCGGCAGGAGCGAGTCTCCATCGCCTATGATCACGTCGGGGGTATGTCCGCGGGAAATATATTCATTGGCGGCTCCGTCGCAACAAACGACGAATTGGGCTTCTGTCAAAAGACGCAGGGGAAGTTCGTGCGCAGGATATTCGCCGTTGGCAAGTATGACGGCTTGGGGTATATAGTGTTCGTTTATCATTGTATGCTCATTAATTTTTTCCATTTGAAGTAGCCAAAGATAGCTATAATGGAGTAAAGTCCGTACAATGCGGAGGTGAAATAGAGATCTTTATAGATATAAAGTCCGCAACAGACGATGTCGACAAGAATCCAGGCAAACCATTGCTCGATGTATTTGCGTGCCAGCATCCACATTCCGACAATGCTCAACGCCGTTGTGAAACTGTCCAGCCACGGAACGTTACTGTCTGTGTATTCGATAAGTATCCAGGCGATACCGACGAAAGACACGATAAACACAAGGAATAGTGGCAGATAGCATTTCCACGGGGTATGTATAATGGGGAGACTTTTCTTTTCCCCGTGTCCCCACATCCAGAAGAACCATCCGTAGATGGCAGCTATCAGATAGTAGATGTTGATGCCGAAGTCGGCATACAGCCCCGCGTCGTAATAAACAAAGATATAAATGGCCGGCATGATGATGCCCGCCAGCCATAGATAGATACTGGCGCGATACTCCAGCCACAGGTAGATAATGCCGATAAACGTACCGAATATCTCCAGATAATTCATTTCCATATTTGCTTATTTATTCGTTCTCTACGCCGGCATTACCCGGATCAGATTCTATGGGTATGTTCTCAGCCTGTCATGTTAGGGCACCCCTATTGCGTGAATCGGCGGTAAAATTACGAATTTAGCAGAAGGAAAACAAGGAATCATGTAAAAACAAGTCCTCCGTTGAAAAAACGAAGAGGAGATTTCAGCGGCATTTTTGCAATGCCGTGAAATCTCCTCTTCTCCTCATTTGTCGTGTATTATAAAACTTCTTTTTCTTTGGTCAGTTGCTCTTCATATAGCGTGTTACCGATCGTATATTTGAGGCTGAACTTTTTGGCGGTTGTGTTGTAGGTACTTTCTCCTGAGTCGATAATTACCGGTCCGTTTTCAGCATCCCATGCTTTGATCAAAACTTTCTTTACATCATTAGTGCCTTCCACTATCTGATCCGTGATGGTCAGTTCTATTGTACCCGTTTGGATATCAGCCTTCTCGTCGCTCTCGTTGTTCATGGCATAGAATAGTCTGACAGTGTTGACTCCGGTAGGCTTAATCGTTTTAGGCTTCTGAATCGTCTTCGGAGTTTCTCCTTCTAAGGTGGTATGGCCACTCATCTGGTAACTGCCCGAATAGTCATTCTTTAATTTTAATAGAATCAACATTTTATATCCGGATTCACTTATCGGATATCCTGTTGTACTTTCTATTTCGACGGGGATGACGTATGACTGGTCAATCTTCAGACTTGCTGTCTTTATCAACACAGGAACTTCGGCGGAAATACCTTCAGCGTGCTTGATTACCGTATTCTCCAAAGAAGGAATGGAATATAAATCAGTATCCAGTGATTTATAATATTTGTCCTCATTCAGAACGGTCCAGTATTTTTTATTGTAAATATCTACCAACTCTTCGTTGATCTTCATTTTTACGTTCACATCTCGGTCTAATGCTAATGTACCGGAACTGCTGACCGTGAAATAAGTTTTCACTTCTTCGTTACTGTAGCTTACTTCTGTGGTCCATACTCGGTTGTAAGCACCGATCAGGTAGATTTCTTTCTGATATTGTTCTTTGTCAAGCAGGTCTTTTTCACAAGAAGTGATGGAGAGCGTTAATAAAGAACAGACCACTAGTTTGTATATTGATCTCATTATATGTTCAATTTTATATGATTAATAATCAGTTATATGATGGAAAGGGGAAAGTTACCAATCTCCGAATCCGTCCCATCCTGGATTTTGTTTCAGTTTGGCATTTTTATCCAATACGGCTCTCGGAATAGGATAGAAGTACATCTTCCTGTCAAAGCTGCGTAATGCATATTTATGAACTACATTGACAACAGTATAGAATTGGTCTCTTTCGGTCGTCTTCTTGGTAACGTCCATACCTTGTACCGGTTTGTTTTCTTCTGTTTCTGCTAGTCCCCAACGACGCAGGTCGTGATATCTTCTTCCTTCACACGCAAATTCGATCATACGTTCGCGGATGATTAACTGACGCATCTTCACTTGATCGCTGGCATCGGCAAGGGTGATGCCCGGCAATCCGGCACGGTAACGAATCATGTTGAAGTAGTACATGATTTCCTCCGGATTATACAAAACATGATAAGTGGTGTTATCTGCCGCTTCCGTATATTCCGGTTCTCCTTTCAGTTCATTCAATGCTTCTACATAGTTCAACAGTATTTCCGCATATCTGAAGACAGGGAATGTTTTCGGTTTTATTTTAGCACCTGTATGACTGGTACAGTTATCCTCCGGATGGATATATTTCTTTAGAGTATATCCCGTTAAGTTATAGTCTTCGGGATTGGCAGCCTGTTTTGCACAGTTGCCATTCACGTAATATCCTGCTGTAAAGTTAGTCACGTTGGGAGCTTCGGTTCCTGTAACCGAAGTTGCGGGCCAGAAACATTCACAGAATCCGATGGATGCGTAGAAACGCGGTTCGCGGTCCAGATACATTTTGGCAACGGTTGGTCTCAGCTCATATCCTGTGGCGATGGTAGGTACAGTACCCGCTTCTTCATAATAATCAGGTTGTTGCTCATAATCTTCTCCATCTTTCATATAGTAGGCGTCAACGAGTTTTTGAGTGACTCCCAATCCGTTCCAGCCTCCCAGCTTCAACGGGAAGGCGATTGAAATGATGTTGTTGTTCAAGGACGTAGCGTAAATAAGTTCCGGGTTTTTCACTGCCAGTGCTTCTCCGTTGAACATATCTATATACGAATGGTAAGGATCGATTCCTCCTACTCCTAACGGAAATTCCGCTTGTGACGCCTGAGAAGATGCATACGTGTTTTCATCGCTGGGTACAGTGTATAATGAGTAAATACCGCTATCGATAATTCTCTTGGAGGCAGCTGCTGATTTCGCCCATTTCACCGGGTCATATTGCTGGGCTATCATGTTTCGTCCGTCGGAAGTGGTCCAGTCGGCATAATATTGATTGCCGTTGTACCACTTGGAAGCTTGGTAAAGCCGAACACGTGACATGAGGGCGGCTGCCGCATATTTGGTAGGACGTTCGAACTGAGTGCTCGGACGCGTCGGGTCCAATAGGCTGTAAGCTTCTTCGAGGTCTTTACAGATATATTCCACACATTCATCGTACGTGTTACGTTCGAATGACAAGTTTTCAATGTTTTCATCTACCGATAACGGCTCTTCGGGAAGGATGACTGCCGGTCCGTAAAGCTCCAACAGATAGAAATAGAAGGAAGCTCTCATGAAATGAGTCAATCCCATAATTTCACGTCTGTCCAGTCCTTTCAGGTCTTTGCATTCATCGATCCGGGTGAAGATGGTGTTACACTTGCGGATTCCTTTGTAGTATTGTCCCCACATGTTGTAGTAAGAATCGTTCTGCGTAATTTTGTCTGCATACAAGTAGGTACCGGCGTACTCACCTTTCTGCCATGACAGAAGAACTTCATCCACAGCGGTCTCGTAAGGACCGTAGGAACCGGAAAACAAGTTGCCTTGAGCGGGCATTAATGCCGCGGTTCCCCATACATAACGTTCCAGATAATCTTGTCTGGCAAAGATAGAGTCGAGTGGGGTCAGGTCGTTAAAGTATTCATCAACTGCCAGATAGTTGCATGAAGTCAGCATGAACGGGATGATGCCCAGTGTCGTGCATAGAATATGAAGGCTTTTCTTTAATATCTTTTTCATAATGTTTTTCAATTAGAACGTAGCTGTTAACTGTAAAGAGAAAGTACGCTGTAGCGGATATACGGCGCCGTTTTTAGATGCCTGTCCCGGGTCCCATAGTTTGACTGAGTCCCATACTGCCAGATTCTGTCCGACAAATTGCAGATTCATATCACTGATACCTACGGTCCTGAGTGCCTTATTTGTTCCGATACGATAGGAGATATCCAATGATTTCCAACGCAGGTAAGAACCATCTGCCAGCCAGAAGGTAGAAGCACGGTTATTGTTCTTATTCTCTCCGTAAGTCAGGCGCGGGAAACGTGCATTCGGGTTTTCTGTAGAGGGGTCTCCCGAATACCATGCTGGTGTCCAACGATTCTTCGGGTCGTTCACGATAGACAGAATGTTGCCGACTTCTCCACCTGAGAAGGGATAGAATCCGGAACCTCCATATAAGAAGTTAACTTTGGCTGCTCCAGTGAATAAAGCACTGATAGTCCATCTCTTATATCTGTATTCCAGTGCAAAACCATATTGGATTTGCGGTACATTGGAGTGTGCAATAGGAACAACATCATCATCGTCAATCTTTCCGTCAGCGTTCACGTCTTTATAGCGAATATCTCCAGGGCGTACTTCGCCGTATGTTTGTTTCGGGCTTCGGTTGATTTCATCCTGACTTTGAAATAAGCCTAATGCAACCAAACCACGCATAACACCATAATTTACATCGCTATACGATTGGTAAGGGTAGCGCACTGCATCTTGATCCCAGTGTACAACTTTGCTGACAGCGTAGGTCATGTTGGCACGCACCGTGAAAGAATTATCTTTGTTTATCTTCTGGTTCAGGTAAATGTTACCATCTACACCGCTACTACGCATACGTCCTACGTTTGTGTATGGGTTGGTCACGACGCCCACTTCCGAAGGCATCATCTTTCTTTCCTGGAAGATGTTATCACGGGTATCCTTGAAGATATCTACCGTTCCGCCTATTTTATCATTGAGAAATTGGAAGTCAATACCCAGGTTGTATTTCTTGGCTACCTCCCAGTGTAAGTTGTTAGCTCCGATTTGTTGTTCCGTCAATCCATTGGAACCCCAACGACTGCCACCTCCAAAGTTAATCAAAGTCAAATAAGGGAACCGGCGTCCACCACCGATCTGGTCGTTACCAACTTCACCATAAGAAGCTCTGATCTTCAGGAAATTGAGCCATCCTGCATGATTCTGCATAAATTCGTATTGAGTCGGGATCCATCCCAAGGCGATAGCAGGGAATAAACCGAATTGTTTGCCCGGTTCAAAGTTTTCGGAACCGGTGTATCCCACGTTTCCTTCTACCAGATAAGCATCTTTATAAGAGTAAGTAGCTCTGGCGGATAATGCTTGGTAGCGTTTGGGAATAGATGAAATTTCATCATTTGCTTCAGTACTTTCGGTACTTTGCATGTAGTAATGTATTAAACCGGTTACACGGTGTTCTTGATTGAAAAGTCTTTCATAGGCAAGTTGTGATTCGAAGTAATATCTACGGTCACTGGCCGCACTCTTGGCGAATTTAATATTCTCGGCGGATACTGTACGCTGTGTCATTAATGAGCCGTCGTTGTAACGGCCGAAAGCCTTGTACAGATCCGGATTTTTGTAACGGACTACGTTGTGTGTATTGTTATTGTTATACGAGAACATTCCTCTGGCACTCAAACCCTTGATCCATTTCCCGAAATCTTGACGTAAGGTGAAATTGATGTTCATAGTGGTCCGGTTCCCCTTTTTAAATCCGGTATGGTTCAACAATATATATGGTGAGATTTGTTCTCCGCTTTTACCATAAGCAGGAAGCATTCCATTGGAATAACGTAAGGGCACTGTCAGGGGAGTCAGATAGGCTTGTGCGGCCCAGAGTGCGTCATTGTTAGTTCCGAATCCCGGTGCTCTATCTTCTACAATAGCTCCGTCCATAGCCAATCCCATGATTGTCGATGAAGTTAGGTTCATGTCTACCTTTGCGCGGAAATTATATTTAGCCCATTTGACATTCGTGTTGTATTTGTTAACTTTGTCTTGCTTGAAGATAGCATCTTTGAATGTACCTCCTACACTGACAAAATATCTGGCAACTTTTCCACCACCGGATACATTTAAATAGTGCTGATGATTAATAGTTACATCTTTCAGTATCTCTTTTTGCCAGTTTACGTTTGGATATAAGTCATTGTCCAGTCCTGCTTTAATAATCTCCAGTTCTGTCGGGCTATAAAGAGGGTCCATATTACTTACTGCCCGGGCTTCGTTTGCCAAGCTGGCATAATCGTATGCTTCCAGATATTCGGGCATACGGGGAGAGTAAGAGAGAGTCATACTACTCTTCCAGGTTACCTTGGTGCGACCTTCCTGACCGGAACGGGTCGTTACCAAAACAACGCCATTTGCACCACGTACACCATAAACGGCTGTTGCCGAAGCATCTTTCAAGATAGAGAAGCTCTCAATATCCGACGGGTCGAGGTCGTTGAGGTTCCCTTCAATACCGTCAATCAAGACCAGCGCCGACTGGTTGGCACCAAATGTGCTGATACCGCGAATCCAGAACTCGGAAACGTCTTGCCCCGGTTCGCCGCTTCGGTCAACGGCTATAATACCGGGGACCACACCTCCCAGCATATTGGCCACGGAAGTTGACGGAGCACTGATGGCAGCCGGATTGACACTGGTGACAGCACCTACCACACTGACTTTACGTTGTGTTCCCATACCTACAACAACTACTTCATCCAATGATTCAGAGTCGGGCTCCAGAGATATACGCATCTTCTTATCGGTTTGAGTAACCACTATTTCTTTGCTTTTATATCCCATAAATGAAACAATCAGCGTTGTTTTTGGAGCTAATGATTTCATGCTGAAGTTACCATCCATATCTGTTATAGTTCCGGTCTTTTCTTTCCCTTTTACAGATATGTTTGCACCCGGGAGCGGATCACCATGTTCATCTAACACGATTCCGGCAATTTGAATTGGTTCTTGTTGGGCCCATATCCCTTGTGTTGCATTTCCTGCCAATAGCAGAAAGAAACACAGGGTTAATTTAAAATATAGTGTTTTCATTTCTATTCCTTATTAATTATTCAATAGCAAGTTTTCTGATGCAGTGGTTGTTTTGATCTGCAATGTAAAGAAATTCATTTTTGTCCAAATAGACACCCCAAGGCTGATCGAATTGGGCTTCCAAAGGATCCCCGTCTTTGTATCCTTTCCCGCTACCTGCTATCGTGGTCACGATATTTAACTTGGTGTCAACTTTACGAATCCGATGGTTATTAACATCCGCTATATATAAATTGCCTTCTTTATCAATAGCAATTCCACGCGGCTCATTGAATTGTGCTTCTTGTACATCTCCGTCCCGGAAGCCTGCGCCTGCACCGGGAATATATTCTTCAATGTCTCCGTCTAGAGCTGGCCAACCGTCCGCGTCGCGTGTGAGCTTAAAGCGATAAACTGCACTTTTACTATGCAACACACAGTAAACATACTTATCAACCGGATTGTAAGCACATAATCCATTGGAACCTGTATTATAGAGTGTACCGATTCGTTTTGCTTTGTTGGGATTTAATGTTCTTTTATTTTTATCAAAAGGTTGTGTCCACAATTGCCCTGTATTTTGGCGGTATATCACAAAAGTAGAATCTACAGGGTCGAGAACAACGCTATGCATCCATCCTCCGTTAGCCAAAAGCTGTCCCATTTTATCAGCTACCCAGCTCACATTAGCATCGAATAGGAAACATCCGAAGTTGGCATTATCGCATGGACCAAATAGTTGTTTCTTTTCTTTGTCTATAAATAAAGGTTGGTCGATTACCATACCATCCAGTAAAGTGATCGTTTTATTTTGTTCGATGGATGATAAACGCGTTCTTCCGTCAGAGTCGAATATGAATACATTGTCGTCATTGTCTACAGCTACATACCTTGGAGTATTGAATGTGGTCTCGCCGAGTGTTCCGTCTTTATTGCCACCTTCTTTTGCTTTTCCTACTACTGTAGATACGGAAGAAGTTACAATATATTTGAATGTTTTTTCACTACTACTGAGTTCTGCTTCTTTCCCGGCAATCTCCACCCGTACATGGCTTTCCCCTCCGGATTGCTTGGGTACTTGGGCATAAATAACATCAGGCTTGACACCTAAAACCAATGCCTCCCGTTCATTACCTACTTCATCCTTGAAGTAAACTTTCACTTGGCTTTTGTCTTCTCCGAAATTGGAACCTTTAACAATGAATTTGGTTCGTATGCCACCGGAATCGGGCATAAACTCTGTAAACTTGACTGGTTGATTAGGATCGAAAGCTGTGCTTTTCTTGTCTTCATTACAACCTACTATTAGTAGCAGGAAGCCGAAAACCATCCAGATTAGATTAAATGATTTACGCATGTTTTTCTATAAGATTTTATTAGTTTGAAAAAAGGTCTTCTTAGGCTTTCTATTTAAATAAGGTTTAATAGATTCTAATTGATTTCAATTTGACTTAAGGGCTTTTGGCTTTTTCTCTCATGTGATTAATTGTTTTAAATATTATAGATTCAAAGGTGTAAATGGCTATATATAATTGTGAAGCACACTTTCCGTTCGGTTTTCAGGATACAAACTTAGGGGATTTCAAGGAATCAGGAGCATATGCTTTTATTCATCCATGTATATCTTTTCATTCAAAATTGCTTTTTTTATCATTTGCTTCGCCTTTCTCTTATAATATTGATTATTTTTGTGACACTTAAACTAATATGAATATATAATGAAGCGAACCGTTCGATATACCATCTTTGTTTTGTTTGTTATTATAAATTCTTCAGTTATTACTACTTCTCTCTATGCTGTTCTGCCTTATAATGAACTTCATCAGTTGAATATGAGTAATGGCTTGGTAGATAACATCATTACTTGTATCTATCAGGATCAAGATCGTTTTATGTGGTTTGGATCCAGTAATGGGCTGAGTCGATATGACGGGAAGCAGATTCGCAATTTTAGTGTAGACAATGTGAGGATGTATGTTTCCGATATAAAAGAGACTTCTGATGATAAATTGTGGGTAATAGCTAATGAGTATTTATATTGTTTTGATCGACGGAAAGAGAAATTTGTTCTTCCGTCTTTTCAGGATGGAAAAAAGTTCATTTCCGCAAGTGCTATGGAAATAACGGGGGATTCTCTTTTTTGGATAGTGAAAGACGGACAATTGCAATGCTTGAAACGACATTATAAATTAGTGAAAGGTGACTTACAAATAGAGATGACCGTTGAAGCAGACTATCCGTTTATTTTAGATGAGGGGGAATCTTTTTCGAATTTATGTGCTTCGCAAGACGGGCATTTCTTGTATTTGGTTACCGATAAGGGAAGTTTGTTGTTTTTTGATAAGATTGCAGGTAAAGTGGTCCGGAAGTTCAAATACTCTATTAATCCTAGTGCTAATGCTACTACTATCATGAGTGAAGGGGAATATATTTGGGTTTCTTCTATAGTGGGTGGAGTAACTCGTCTGCATATTCCCACGGGAAAATCTGATTATTATCAGTATAATGAGGATGCCAGGTTGTCTTCTTTATCACATTCAGATGCGTATGGGGTGGTTGCGTTGGATAATGATTCTTACATTGCAGTAACCTGGAATGGATATACTCTGTTAGCTCCTGAAGAAAATGATCCTTCTAAGTTGTCGGCAACGCCTTATACGAATACCTCATTTTTGCAGTACCGGAATGTAGAGACAAGAATGATTTCTGTTTATTATGATAAAGAGGGAATACTATGGATCGGAACTAGAGGAGGAGGGATTGTCTATTTTGACTTTAGACAGCATTCTTATATGCAATATCACAGCAAAAAACATAATGAAATCTCTGCTCAGGTAGCTGACAAAGATGGTCGAATTTGGTTGGGCACTTACCATGAAGGAATTATGCGTAGTGACCAGCCTTATGCTAAATCGCGACCGCTGAACTTTTCTCCTGTGGGCAATCAAAAGGAAGTCCCGGTGTTTTGTGCAATCAAAGATTCATGTTCTAATTTATGGTTTGGAAATGCTTCCGGAAACTTGATTTGTTATGACTGGAATTCCGATTCTTTCCATATATATCCGCTCAATCATTTAGGGAAAAAGGTAAACTCCTATATAGTGGCCTTAATGATTGACTCCCGTTATCGGTTTTGGGTATGCACTTCTGCCGGATTGTACTTATTTGATCATCAGACAGGTCATTTTGAATTATTCTCATTGCGTGAAGCCTTGAAAGAAGATGCAGAGCCATGGGTCACTGCTATTTGTGAAGATAAACAGCGGAATATCTGGATAGGGACAGCAAAAGGTATTGTACGATTATCACAGGTCAATGTTCGTCCATTAAAGATGGTTCATGGATATGAAGAAAAAGAAAATATAGGAGCTCGTGTAGTTAGTGCTTTACTGACTGGTACTGACGGAACTGTATATGTGGGTTATAAAAATGGATTTGGAATCATTCCTGTGGGCGAAGATAGGATAACGTCTTTTTATACAGTAAAAGATGGACTTTGTAATGATTGTATAGATTGTATAGTGGAAGATGAGAAGAAGCGTATTTGGTTGGGGAGTATATCCGGTATCTCAAGATATAGCCGACAACAACATGTCTTCTACAACTATTATATTTCTAGTAGCAATAAATCTGTGATGTTGTTTAAGAATACTTTATTTTGGGGAAACAACAAGAGCTTAACTTATTTTGAACCGGAAATACTGACATCTGCCACCATTGCCAGCAAAACTCTTTTAACTGGATTGGAAGTCGATAATAAGCAAATCAATATAGGTGAGAAGATAAAAGGGCAAGTTGTTTTGGACTCAAATATTGCATCAATTGACCATTTGGAACTGGTCAATGCAAACCGTGATTTCTCTCTCCTTTTCAATAATCTGGCTTTTTCGAAGGATCTGCAAAAATATAGCTATCGGTTATATCCATATCAAAAAGATTGGATTGTTTCTGAAGCGGGTAAGGTCTCGTTTACCAACTTGTCTGCCGGTTATTATATTTTTGAAGTCAAAACATTGTTCCCTAATAATACGGAAGGAGACGTTACTGCATTGCCGATAACAATCCTTCCACATTGGAGCCAGACCGTTTGGTTTCGTTTGCTTTTGATTTTCTCGGTTTTATTTTTGGTTGGTTATATTTTCTATAGTTTGTTGCGGCGGCAACGTCGTTTCAAAAAAATGATTCAATTGAAACATGAACTGACGATTGCAAATTTGGAGAGAAACGCAGAACGGCATATACGGGAAGAACGTGAGAATTTTTTTATGAATGCTGCTCATGAGTTAAGAACTCCTCTTACTTTGATACTTGCTCCTATACATGATATAATGAAGTCCATTACCCCATCGGATAATTGGTTTGATTCATTTAGCAGATTGCACAAGAATTGTCTTTCTCTACAGACACTGGTTGATCGTCTGCTATATGTACAGAAGATAGAGGGAGGCATGATAAAACTTCATTTGTCAGAATCGGATATAAAGGAGATTGTTAGCCGGGTGGCTAATCCTTTTCTGCAAATGGCTATGGTCAAGAAGCGGGAATTTTTGGTCCAGGTGGATACAGTGCCTTTGTATTTATGGGTGGATGTGGCGAAAATAGAATCAGCTGTTCAAAATTTGTTATCAAATGCCTTTAAATACACTTCTCAGAATGGACGTATTGAACTGGCTGTGTCAGAGGCGGAAATTGACGGAAGACCTTATTGCCTTGTAACAGTGTCTGATAATGGAGTTGGGATACCTGATGATTTGCAACAGCACGTGTTTGATTCGTTTGTAACAGGGAAACGTATCCCGCAATATTCCACGTCAATAGGTCTTGGATTACATATTGTAAAGCATACGATGGGGTTACATCATGGATTTGTAACGTTGACCAGTCGTGTTGGAGAAGGCAGCCGATTCGTTCTGCACATTCCGATGGGGCTTTCTCATTTTGCGCCGGGGGAATATGAAATGGTACCTGATCCGATGAAGGGGGATTTGTTGGAAGAGTGTCCGGTAGAAGAACGTCCGATGGAAGAAGTAGTAGAAGAAAAGAATGAGACTATGGAAGAGCCCGTTAACAGAGCGAAAAATAATAAGGAATTTTTGTTGATTATAGAGGACCACGATGAGATGAGAGAATATTTATGCAGTCTATTTAAAGAAGATTATAATGTTATTGAGGCTGGAAATGGAGAAGAAGGGGTGGCTATGGCTGATAAATATATACCTAAATTAATCATATCTGATATAATGATGCCTGTTAAAGATGGGTTTGAATGTAGTCGGGAGATTCGTGAAAATAAGCGGACTTTTCATATACCGGTTATCTTTTTAACAGCTAAAGCAGAGGATGCTGACCGATTGAAAAGTTTACAAATAGGGGTAGATGACTATATAATGAAACCTTTTAATCCGGAGTTATTGAAAGAGAAGGTGAAAGCGTTGATAGAACAACGTGATCTGTTAAGAAAACTTTATGCGAAAACTCTTATGCTGGATGAAGAGGTACTGGAATCTTCAGAAGATGTTCAGGATGTTTTTATGCCTAAAATGCTTCAGATTATAGAAGAAAATTTATCAAACCGGAATTTTACAATAAAAGTGCTGACGGACAAATTGAATATGAGCCAGCCGACCCTTTATCGCAAGGTTAAGCAGAAAACTGGTTTGTCGATTATAGAGGTGATTCATGGAGTACGGATGAGTAAAGCTGCCTCTATTATCATGAGCGGGCGATATAGCAGTCTGACAGAAGTGGCGGAAATGGTAGGGTATGATTCGATGATTTCCTTCCGTAAGCAGTTCGTTGCACAGTTTGGGGTGCTTCCTTCCAAATATATGGAAGAGAAAATGAGGAAATAAGAAGCCGCGTTCCATGTTGGCGGCTTCTGGCTTGTCTGTTTGAATGGTTATTGTTAAAAGCGGAAAGAGACATGACCCATAACGTTTGTACCCGCTTGCGCAGCGTATCCGGCAGAATCTATTCTGTGATTCACATCCTTGTCGTAAGAACTGGATGCCCAACCGTTGTTCTCGTATTCTTCGTTGAAGAGGTTGTAGACGGTCACACCCAAAGTTACTTCTTTCACCACTTTTCGGGGTTTGAATGTATAGGCCAGATTTAGGTTGGTCACGAAATACTTATCCAGAGTCAATGCTTCCACTTCCGCATTTGTCATATATTGTTTGCCGACAAATTGGGATTGAAGGGCTGCTTCGAATCCTTGATAGGTAAAAGCAAAACGGTTGTTCAGCAGGAAATCCGGTGAAAAGGCGATGCGAGTACTCTTATGAGAAACGCTTACGACGTCCAGTAAGTTCCAGCCATCGTAAATGGGAATGTTTTCTACGAAATTCTTGATACGGTTTTTGCTCCATGTCGCATTGATATCCCATTGGAACCATTTACAGGGCTTGATACCTAGCATCAGTTCGATTCCCATCCGGTAACTGTCCGGAACGTTTTCTGTCAGGGCTTCACCGATATCGTTCAAAGCTCCGGTGAGGACAAGCTGGTCGGTATAATCCATGTAGTAGAAGTTGGCGCCTGCTGTCAGCCAATGATTGGCGAATGTGTATCCGGCTTCGTAGTCGAGCAGCTTTTCAGCTTTCGGATAACTGTCGGGATCACCATCCGTATAATTATTTCTTGTCGGCTCTTTTTGAGCTACGGAGAAAGAAGCGTAGACACGGTGATTGGAGTTGATATTCCAGTTCAGTCCGACTTTCGGGTTGAAAAAGTCGAATTTCTTGTCTACGGCCAGCGGACGCAACGCACTTTTATTCCAGTCGTATTTGTCATTTGCTCCGTCGATGGTGTAGTCGATGTGCCGGTATTGCTGGTCGGCATAGGCACTTAGTCCTCCGGTAAGGTCGTAGCTTGCTTTCAGATAGATGTTACCGTCGGTTTTCTTCGATTGGTTGCGGTAGTATTCATGGTCGGGAGATAGTGCGCCGATGTAGTTCTTTACCCAAGTCACTTTCCCGAAGTTATTGCCCCGATATTGATTGATGCCTCCACCCAAAGATGCCGTTAGTCGGTGGTTGGTATAATTGAGGGAGAAAACACCCCCGCCAAACTTATTATCCATTTTCTTCTGGCGGACCAGATCGCTTTCCGAAATTTCTTTTCCGTCTGTTGTAAAAGGTTTCAGACCGTATTCTACGAAAGATCTGTCTTCTTTATATTCCTCATAGTAGCCGTCACCTTTGGTGTAGTGCAGAGCTATGTTCAGATTCCATGCGGTGGAGAAAGTATGGTTGAAAAGGAGTTGATAATTCTTTTGCAGATAGTTATCCGTCTGGTCGGCATAATAATGTTTTTCATTATCGTCTCCGGTATATTCGCCGCAAGGGTTATACCGTCTTCCGTGTTCTTCCATTTCTGCTTTAGTAGCATATCCCCAGGCATGATACGTCTTTTCTTTTCCTGCGAATGCGATCAGTTTGACAGACGTATTTTCGGCGAAATATCCTCCTTGCAGATAGTAAGAGTTGAGATTGACGGAGGCACGGTCGATATATCCGTCCGTACCGATGTTGGAAAGTCGGGCATCGAATGTCCAGTGATTGTTCAGCAGTCCGGTTCCCACTTTTACAGTTTCCTTGTGGGTGTTGAAAGAACCATAGGAACCGTTGAACTCGGCATACGGTTTCATGGACGCGCCTTCGGTCTGCATATTGACACTGGCTCCGAAGGCACCGGCGCCGTTGGTCGATGTTCCTGCGCCACGTTGCACTTGCATATCCTTTACGGAAGAAGAGAAGTCGGGCATATTTACCCAGAACAGGTTGTGGCTTTCGGCATCGTTCATCGGGATGCCGTTTACAGTGATATTGATACGCGTGCCGTCAGTGCCTCGTACACGAAGAGTCGTATAGCCGATGCCCGATCCCGCATCCGATGTGGTCAGCGTGGAAGGAGTCATGCTCAGCAGGTAGGGAATATCCTGCCCGAAGTTCACTTTTTTAAGTTCGGCTTTGCCTATATTGGTAAATGCTACGGGAGTTTTTGCTGTAGCACGTGTGGATACTACCTGCACTTCTTGCAGGTTGATTACTTTCAGACTATCCTTTGCACTCGTTTGTGCATGGACAGGGAAGCCTGCGTCCAATAAGGCGACGGCCATCATCATCATTTTTTTCATCTTGCTTATTAATTAGTTCTCTACGCCGGCATTACCCGGTTCAGATTCTATGGGTATGTTCTCAGCCCGTCATGTTAAGGCACCCCTACTTAGTGAATCGTTGGCAAAATTACTGCTTTTGCGGGAGGAAAGCAAAAAAAACTTTTAGATTTGCTAAAAACAATCTAACTTTGTAGTTTGTTGAAATATGACAAGTCAGCTATTTATTCATTTTAATATAATTATCAAATTATGCTACTATTATTTCAAGCGACAGCAACACAGCTTGCGGATTCTACACAAATCGTCGCAGATAAATTAATGGAAGAAGCGATAGCCAATGCGGACGGATTGGATAAGCTTTCTCTGATCACCCAGCAATTGGTAGATTTCGGTATCCGTGCCGGAGAACGCATTCTGATTGCAACCCTTGTCTTCATTGTCGGACGGTTCCTGATCTCGATGCTTAACCGATTTGTCGGACGTCTGATGGACAGGAGAAAGGTAGATATAAGCATCAAGACTTTTGTGAAGAGTCTGGTAAATATTCTGCTGACCATTCTGTTGATTATCTCCGTAGTCGGTGCTCTGGGAGTCGAAACAACTTCTTTTGCAGCCCTGTTGGCTTCTGCCGGTGTGGCTGTCGGTATGGCGTTGTCCGGTAACTTGCAGAACTTTGCCGGCGGACTGATCGTATTGCTTTTCAAGCCTTATAAGGTAGGAGATTGGATTGAAAGTCAGGGAGTTTCCGGAACGGTCAAGGAAATACAGATATTTCACACCATTCTGACTACCGGAGATAATAAAGTGATTTATATACCGAACGGTGCAATGAGCAGCGGAGTGGTGACAAACTATAATACACAGACAACGCGCCGTGTAGAATGGATTGTTGGCGTGGATTATGGAGAAGATTATAATAAGGTACAGCAGATTGTCCGTGATATACTGACGGCCGACAAGCGTATTCTGACCGACCCCGCCCCGTTTATTGCCCTTCATGCGCTGGATGCCAGCAGTGTGAATGTGGTAGCCCGTGTGTGGGTGAATACGGCAGATTACTGGGGAGTTTATTTTGATATAAACAAGACTATTTATGAAACCTTTAATGAAAAAGGCATCAACTTCCCGTTCCCGCAACTTACCGTGCATCAGGGAAACTGATCACTATAAGATATATACTAAAACGAGAGAGTTTCACTTCGGTGAGACTCTCTCGTTTTATATGAACAAATTGTCTGGTGTGATTGGAAAATTTCTTTTTTATTTGATGCCGAAGTCTTCTGCAAATTCATATCGGTCTTCTTTGATTCCCAGTACATGGTTGATTTTCCTTCTTTTTTCAAGGTCCTTAAAGTAGCTTTCTACGACCTGATAGAGATCAAAATTACTGGTTGATCCTGCGGCAAGATCGAGTGACTCCACCATTTTCTCTACTGCCTGGTGGATTTTCCCTGCGTCTATCAGATGCAGTTCGTTGCTGTGTATTAAATATTTCTCCATAACTGCAATGTTTTAATGTTATATTGTTATAACGTATCATAGTGATGGAAAGTTCAATCCCCGAATCTTCATTGCGTCTTGTTGTCAATCACATTTTAACAGACAAATAGGTTAGAATCTAATGTCAGATTTTGGCGAGTGCCTGTTCCAGATCGGCTATCAGGTCATTGATATGTTCCGTTCCGATGGATAGACGTACAGTGCCCGGATAAATCTCCTGTTCTGCAAGTTCTTGCGCATTAAGTTGCGAGTGTGTGGTACTTGCCGGATGGATGACTAGTGATTTCACGTCAGCTACATTGGCCAGCAACGAGAAAATCTCCAGACTGTCGATGAAGCGGTGTGCTTCTTCCTGTCCTCCTTTTACTTCAAACGTAAAGATGGAGCCTGCACCATTCGGGAAATAGCGTTGATAGAGTGCATGATCCGGATGATCGGAGAGTGACGGATGATTGACTTTCTTCACCTTCGGATGATTATTCAGGAAGTTCACCACTTTTAGCGCGTTTTCTACATGACGTTCTACACGCAAAGAAAGTGTTTCCAGCCCTTGCAGCAGGATGAAGGCATTGAACGGACTGATCGTTGCTCCCGTATCCCGTAGCAAAGTGGCACGAATGCGGGTGACGTAAGCAGCCGGACCAGCAGCGTCTACAAAGCGTACTCCGTGGTAACTCGGATCGGGCTCTGTCAACTGTGGGAATTTACCCGAAGCTACCCAGTCGAATTTACCGGAGTCAACGATTACTCCTCCCAAGGAACTGCCATGACCACCAATGAATTTGGTTGCGGAGTGCACTACAATGTCTGCTCCGTGTTCGATGGGGCGGATTAAGTAGGGAGTGCCGAACGTATTGTCTATAATCAAAGGTATTTTGTGACGGTGAGCAATTTCAGATACCGCTTCTATGTCTATAATATTGGAATTCGGGTTTCCGAGTGTTTCGATAAATACGGCTTTGGTGTTCTCCTGAATCGCTTTCTCAAAGTTGGAAAGGTCGCTCGGATCAACGAAAGTGGTGGTAACGCCATAATTGGGCAAAGTATGTGCCAGTAAGTTATAGCTTCCTCCGTAAATTGTTTTGGCAGCTACGATGTGGTCGCCTGCACGAGTAATGTTTTCGAAAGCATAAGTAATAGCGGCGGCACCGGAGGCAACTGCCAGACCTGCTACGCCTCCTTCGAGGACGGCTACACGTTCTTCAAAAACTCCTTGGGTGGAGTTGGTCAGGCGGCCGTAGATATTGCCCGGATCTTGCAAACCGAAACGTGCGGCTGCATGAGCGGAATTGTGGAATACATAAGAAGTGGTCTGATAAATAGGTACTGCGCGTGCGTCTGTTGCCGGATCTGCTTGTTCCTGTCCTACATGAACCTGTAATGTCTCAAAGTGTAAATTCTTTCTTTCCATAATCGTATGCTTTTTAAGTTTGATATTCTCTCTTTATTTTCTTGCAAAGTTATGGGATGCAGATATATCGAACAATATATAGTAGAAATATAGAAAATAATGCTATTTTTGTATCGTTATACAGAATAAGACAACTGTTTTATTCTTAAAAATCACCTGTTAGAAGAATATTTTTCTTATGGATACTTTTGAGAAATTAGATAAAGTGGATTTGCAGATACTCCGTACTTTGCAAGAGAATGCGCGGTTGACGACCAAAGAGTTGGCTGCGCGGGTCAGTCTTTCATCGACTCCTGTTTTCGAGCGCCTTAAACGTTTGGAGAGTGGGGGATATATAAAGAAGTATATCGCTGTGCTGGATGCCGAAAAGCTGAATCAGGGTTTTGTGGTCTTTTGCAGTGTCAAGTTAAGGCGGCTGAACAGGGACATTGCGGCTGAGTTTACCCGAATCATACAGGATATTCCCGAAGTGACCGAATGCTATAATATATCGGGCAGCTACGATTACTTGCTGAAGATCCATGCTCCTAATATGAAATATTATCAGGAGTTCATTCTGAATGTATTGGGAACCATCGATAGCCTAGGTTCGCTGGAAAGTACGTTTGTAATGGCGGAAGTGAAGCACCGATATGGAATACATATTTAGTGGGAAGATTGATGTATTTCCTATTTTGGCTACTCTTTGTTTTCGGCTCAGGTTTCCGGTGGATTGCCGATAATGTCTCTGTATAAGCTGCCGTCATGGTCCTTGTATTTTGCGTATTGGTAGAGGCGGACCAGTATATCACTGTAATCAAGAATGGCTGTATTTGATTTCTGTGATAAATTGGTGCCCAAGATACCACTGCCTATGATACCGGGATTGTATAATACGGTGTCTTGTCTGATAGAGTTCATTATCAGTTCTGCACAAATATAGTCTTTAATCCTTGCCTCTTCTAGTCGGGTCGTGATGTATGAGTTCAGATGGCTTTTGTCATGTTGAGTCATAAAGCCGTACCATAGTAAACACTTCATTCCTAACTGGGTAGCCTCTATTAATATATCCAGATAGGTTAGTCCCGATGTTCCTTTCTTATCTATCTCATAAGGATCGATATGAATGAAAGAATCTTTGGGGAGTGATGGCAGTAACTTCATGACTCCTTCGAGAGAATCGGTATTATATAGGCGGACGGATGTCTGTAGTTCCGCTTGCTTCGCATAGCGTTCCACATTATCCAAAGCACTCTTTTCTATATCGAAGAATAGAAATCTTTGTGCCTGTCTTCCTAATACCTCCATTGCTAAAGCCGGAGAACCTAAATAGTACCCTCTCTGCATTTCTGCATTTTCTATCTTATAGTAAATGGAGTCTTTTAGAACTTGATTGTCTTCCTCTACCGCTTTTTCTAAGAAATAGTAAATGCCATATTGCTGTTCCGAAGTCTGCTGCATCGGGTAGATGGCACAGGCAGAATTTGTTTCTACATAGACTTGTGGATGCTCGTTCCGAAGAACTTCGCAAAGTATCAGATGTTTCAGTACATCCGGCTGTTTGCCGAAATGAGTATAAGTTGCCATGATGCTAAAGGTTTATAGTGACGATATAAATGGTATACAGCAAATATACGGGATAATTTTTAGATCCTTGCATCTGATTTCCAAAATTATCCTGTACATTTGTTATGTGATATGAACCTTATTTTTTTAACGCAATGAAATGGCAACGTTGTAAATAGCTTCGCTCTATATGGATGATGGACAATGGTGAAATCTGTTGTTCGAGTCTTATGTGGCTAAACAGGTCACCCGATATTTTATTATTTTATTTCAGAAACCTTATAAAGAAGCAATTACAATGAATACAAATATTTATCCGCGTACCAATGACCTTCAGACTGTCTATCTGAATGCTGTTATCAATAATCCTCATATAAAGGTTGGTGACTACACCATATACAATGATTTTGTAAATGATCCTGTTCAGTTTGAGAAGAACAATGTTTTATATCATTATCCTGTCAATGGAGACCGGCTGATCATAGGGAAATTCTGTTCGATAGCCTGTGGAGCTAAGTTTCTTTTCAACAGCGCGAATCATACGTTGAATTCTTTGTCGAATTATCCGTTTCCTATATTTTTTGAGGAGTGGCAGTTGGATAAGGGAAATATCACTTCGGCATGGGATAATAAAGGGGATATAGTGATTGGAAACGATGTATGGATTGGTTATGAGGCTGTTGTCATGGCGGGCGTACATATCGGCGACGGAGCGATTATTGCGTCGAGGGCAGTAGTCACCAAAGATGTACCTCCTTATACGATAGTAGGCGGAACGCCGGCCCAAGAAATACGAAAGCGTTTTGACGAAAGTACAATTGCACAATTGCAGGAATTGCAGTGGTGGGACTGGCCTGTTGAGAAGATATCCAAAGTTTTGCCATCTATCATGCATGGAAGACTCGATATTCTAATGAAATTTTAATCCACTATTACTGTGAGTTGCATGACACCCGGGTGTTGGTATGTCTGACACCCGGGTCTCATACATGCTGACACCCGGGTCTCAGATTACTCTCTGTCGCATTCGAAAAAAAATTAGCGAAAGTCTTTCAACTCTTCCTGCAATTTTTTGCGGATGAAGAAGATACGGCTCTTTACAGTACCTAGTGGCAAGTGTAGCTTATCTGCAATTTCACGGTACTTGAATCCTGCAAGGTGCATAGCGAACGGAATTTTGTATTCTTTGGCAAGAGCATTGACTACACGGTGCATTTCTTTGAGGTCATAGGCATTTTCTGTACTTTCAAAACCTGCATCTTGTGGTAAATTCAGATGGTAGAGGTTATCGGTGTGATCGACAAAAGTCTGATTGCGAATCACTTTGCGGTAGTTGTTGATAAAAACATTGCGCATAATGGTGTACATCCATCCTCTAAAATTCGTATCAGATATATACTTGTCTTCATTGTCCAATGCTTTTAAAGACGTTTCCTGCAATAAGTCGTTAGCTTCATCAATATCCATTGTAAGTTTGTAAGCGAAACGGAGTAACTCATCCTGTGCTTCTACTAATTCTTTTCTAAAGGTGAAATTCTTCATGTTGATTGTTTTTAAGTTTGATAAATTTGTTTGTTTTGACAGTGCAAGTATATGTGATTTCTATGAGCCCGATAGTGGGGAAATTGACATAAAACCACCGCTAAATTGTTAGATAGGAGGCTTCTGACAATTTAACGGTGGTTTTTGATAGTTTTGGGGTGGTGCTCAGACAGCTAATATACCGGAGAAAACAAACGGAAACACGCTTCGCGAAATTTAACCGAACGGTTGCGTTGGAGCCAGTCGCATAGATTTAGTTCTTTACTATTATTCATATCGGTGTGATAAATGTCTCTGACGGTCTGAGCAACTTTCTTGTCGTAAATGAACAGATTGGTCTCGAAAAGAAGTTCAAGGCTTCTTATATCCATATTGGCTGAACCGACTACCACCAGTTCATCATCGACAATCATCAACTTTGAATGTGTAAATCCATTGACATATTGATAGACTCTGACTTTATTTCTTAATAGTTTCTCCACATATGAGTTAGAGGCATATTGCACAAAATCATTGTCTGATCTTTTAGGCATGACAAGGCGAACGTCTATTCCGCTCATTGATGCGGTCTGTATTGCCTGAAGCAGACATTCCGTCGGTATAAAGTAGGGAGTCTCGATATATACATTCTTTTTCGCCCGCGTTATAGCTGTAAACATGGCTTCCATTACATTGGAATGCATTCCCAACGGTTCCGCGTTGACTACTTGAATTGGTACTTCTCCGAAGACTTCGAGATTGGGATAATACTCCGGTGAAGACAGATATTGTCCGGAAGTATAATACCAGTCTGCCAGAAACACAGATTGCAGCCCCGACGCTCCGGAACCTTCAACCTTGAAGTGTATGTCATTCCATTTTCCCCACGGAAGTCCGTCTATGTATACGTCTTTTACATTGATGCCGCCGGTATAGGCGATTCTGCCGTCGATGATGACTATCTTTTTATGATTGCGGTAATTGACACTTCGCAGGAAGCGGGGAAAACTAAGCGGGAGGAACGTTTTCACTTCCACGCCTGCTTCTATCATTTGCTTGAAATATTTTCTGTTCGTTTTATTGCATCCCAGTCCGTCGTAAAGCAGTCGTACTTTGATGCCTTGTTTTACCTTATTGATAATCTTCTCTTTTAATTCGTTGCCGATATGGTCGTCGCCAATGGCATAATAGAAGATATGAATATGCGATTCGGCACAGTCGATATCTTCGAAAAGACTGTAAAACTTACTTTTACCACCCGGATAGACAGTTACTTTGTTACCTCCGAATACTGGTGATTGTTCCAGATTCAATATGAGTGATTTTAGTTCTTTATAATGATCGGGATGTATTGGCTCTGTTTCCACGTTGGTAGAAACGGATTGTTGGTGCCTGTTGAATTCTTCTCTCCAAAACTGAAATTTTGAACGCTTTTTGCTTACATTACGTCCTACAATATAATAGGCAGATATACCCAGTAATGGTAAGAATATAACAACTAGAATCCAGCAGATCGTCTTCACAGGATTTTTGTCGTCGTAATCAATTATAATAGTGTAAATCAGCCCTAATAGGAATGCGATATACGCTAACAATGTACAATACCATATCCACCTCATAGCAACTTTGGTTTTTTTGTTTTGATGTATGCTTTACTTATGAATAAAACAATGTGTTAGTATCTGTTGTTTGTTGGCGATTGAAAAAAAGTAAAACATCCCCTTGATATTTATTAGAATAGAAGTTATATCTTTGTCCTCAAACAATATATGTATGAATTTTATAATTGAACCCGGTTCTTTGGCTGATATAGATGAATTAGAGAGGCTGTATGATGAATTGAACGATCACTTGTCAGCTACAATCAATTATCCGGGATGGATAAAGGGGATTTATCCGGTTCGTGAGAATGCGGCTGCCGGTGTGGATGATAATAGTCTGTTTGTTGCCCGATGTGACGGGAGGATTGCGGGTTCTGTCATTTTAGATCATCAGCTGGAAAAGGCTTATGAGAATATAGTATGGAAAATAGATGCGGATTATAGTTATATTTTTGTGGTACGCACTTTTGTTGTACATCCATCTTTTTTGCAAATGGGAGTTGGACATGCATTGATGGATTTTTCACTGGAGTTGGCTTTAAAATCAGAAATGAAATCTATCCGGCTCGATGTATATGAGAAGAATCTTCCGGCTATTTCGTTGTACGAGAAATGTGGGTTTGAGTATATTGACACTGTGGACTTAGGACTGGGACATTATGGGCTGGATTGGTTCAAGTTGTACGAGAAGGTTATTTGAACCGTAATAATAATATAAAGTGGAGGAAGCCCTGACTAAATTCATAGTTCATCAATCATGTTGGAGCTTCCTTCTTATTATAAAAGTAGTTCAAGCATTTATTTATTTCCGAAGATTTAAATAATGCTCTTTTTCATTTCAAAAACAATATCCTTGATACATACATTTTCTGATAGATTCAGTAAACATCGGATTGTATTTAATAAATCATCAGGTTGTATCATTTCTTCATCTTTAAAAGGTGTTCCTGCTTTTTTCACCATATCAGTATTCACCCAGCCAGGGCAAAGAGTAGTGACACGTATAATCCGTTGCTAAGCAGCAATTCTTCCGCACTTTCTTCAGTGTCGAAATACATTGAGATACGATTGTTGTTTCCTGTGATTGTGATGTTGGCCTGATTAATAATCTTATTGAATTTGTCATTTTGAGAAGAAGTGCAATCAATTCTGTTATGTGGGAATATTAATGTAAATTCGTTGTTCTGTCCGGTAATATTTTCCATTTCATTCTAAGTTTTATAGTTTATATTCGTACCTTTTTGATACGACTTTCCACAAAGATACGAAGAACTCGCAAAAAAACGGCAAAATTTGGATAAATAAAGTAAGTGTTTGGTATTGAGGAGAGTTAAGCCAAATTCTTCTATACCTTTCCAAATCGCTAAAATGCAGGATAATGAAAGGTTAAGAGAAAGATTTGCTACTTATCCGTTGCCTTTTTTAGCCCCGGATAATCCGGCAAAATAACGCTTGACCACCTGCGGTTTTACCGTTCACCATGCAAAGAACCCTATATTTTGCCCGTAAAGATAACCGTTTTTTCCGTTTTCTATGGAAATACAGGTTATGTTACCGGCATCCGGGGTTTATTCTTGTTCCGCTATAATTTTCATAACTGTAAATAGCTATATATC
>NZ_GG774714.1:0-82788 GCF_000162515.1 Bacteroides sp. 1_1_14
GGAGGCCCTGAATTATCTCACAAGTTTGGAATGAGGCCTTCACTATATAAGGACGGCCGTTATCCGATCTCGAACAATCTGGCGGAACGGGCGGTGCGTCCCTTTACCACCAAACGGAAGAACTCCCTGCACTTCGGAAGTGACGAGGGAGCGGAGATTGCCGCTGTATACCATAGCATAATCAGCACGGTGAAGCTGCAAGGCAGGTCCGCATGGGATTATCTTGGTAAATTTTTTACCGGAATTTTTAACGGTTGCAGAGATTTTTTGAGTCTGACACCACAAAATATAGACTTGGCAGTATGCCAATAGTTAAAAAACAATCGAATTTAATAGCAATTTTTTTGTGAGGCATCCATTCTGATGCCTTATAAAAAGGGTACGCTCTAAATTGAGTATTAACCAAAGAAATCATTGATTTGTTGAATGTTTATAGTCGGGTAGAAGGGGACTTTCAATGGGGATTAGCTTATCATAGCTATTCTCAGGATTTGACGAATCCATGTGTTTGGATTGATCCGAACGCAACGTTTTCCATGGATACCCAATTTATTACGTTTAAGAATCTGGAAGTTCTGAGTAAGTGGGCGCTTACCAAAGAAAATAAATATAAAGGGACTATTAAGCGCTCTGTCTGGCTTTCTGAGGCTGGAGTAAATTCTCCTACTTATTCGGATGAAGATTTTCAGAAGCAAGCGGCTAGTTTGGCTTTCGCCTGGAAGAAAATCAATGCATTGGAAGGGATTGATGGGCTACAATGGCATAATTGGTTTGATCATCCGGGAGACGGAGCTTGCTTCGGATTGCGTAAATACTTGGATGAATCTTACAGAGGGGAAGCCAAACCTGTGTGGGAAGTTTATCGAAAAGCAGGCACAAATGAAGAAGATGAATACTTCGAACAATTCTTACCTTTAATTGGAATTCCTGATTGGAATATTATTGAGAATTTTTAATCAACGACATTATTAACTAAAAACTGAAATTATGGAAAATTTGAAAGCTTTCTTTACGAGAAGGCCTGAACGCCTGTTAGGGCGATGTGGCATGTTGTTTTTAATGGCATTTTTTGTGATGAACTTGTCTTCCTGTAATGATGATTTTATTGAAGACGATGGAGGAGAAGTTATTCCTCCTGAGGAAATTGTTATCCCGCCTGTTTATATGTTATTGGATGGGCCCTATAAGTCGGGAGTAACGTTAACTCAGAATGAAGACAGTAGTTATACGATAGAAACTACTAATGGTGATCCTTGGGCGACTGCCGGTTTGTTTAAAGAAGATGTTCCCGAAGAATGTAATGTTCTTGAATTTGAATATCAGACGGAAATGGGGATGAGTAACCTAGAACTCTTTTTTGCTGATGCAAAAAATGGGATTGATGCTACTCATAGCATGAGTGCGGGAACCGTTCCTGCTTCTACGGAATGGGCTTCATTCAGCGTTCGTCTAAAGAAATATAGACAGGAGTTTGATTGGGGAAAAGTGAAAGATTATCTGCGTCTGGATTTTGGAGACCAGCCTAATAATATCATACAAATGCGTAATATACGCCTACGTACAATGAATGATGAGGAAAAACAGGCGGAAGAGGATGAGAATAATGAAGCGCTTAATAAAGAGAAGTACGAACAAGGAATTAAAGATTATCTGAATAAAGAATATGATTGCCATGTAACTGATGTGGTGGTAGGAGAGAGTACGATCAGTATTCAAGGTAACTATACGGGAGAAGGTACTTTCTTCTTGGGAGAGATTCCTCCATTTGTGGATATGTTCAAAGTAGAAAAGGTGGAAAATAAAACACCTTTATCAAACGGCTCTTTTAACGTTCAGTTGGATAGATATGTTACTATAGGTGACTATGAGTATGATCGTTTATTGTCTAAGTGGGCTATATACAAAGAAGGAGCTTCCAAGGATGAGATTGTTTCTCATGCCCGCTATGCGAACGTGGATAAAATACACGTAAAACAAAGTGTTGAGGCTATTCCTTTAAAATCTAAGAAGGGGTTGGGAGGATTGATAAACCATGGATTCCTTGCATCTGATTTGGATGATTTGGGTATTGCCAGTGCCACCATCAACATTCCTATTTCTCATTTCATGCATCTTTCTCAACAGGAAGGAGATATTCCGCATACTTACGGTGGCAGGACATATTATTTTAATGAGGGATATATGAAGAGTTCATTTGATGCTGTGTTGGAGCAAACGAGTAAACGTGGAATCTCAGTAGCAGGTATTTTGTTGGTTCCTCCTACTGGGGATGCCGGTACTCTTTTGAAACATCCGGATTTTAATGGTATAGCTCCTTATACAATGCCCAATATGACCACAATAGAGTCTACAAATTGTTACGCTGCAGCACTTGACTTCCTGGCAAAAAGATATAGTGCTCCTAATATGCGCATAGCGCACTGGATTATACATAACGAAGTGGATGGAGGAAGTCATTGGACCAATATGGGTGACAAACCGATTGCTACGTTTATGGATACTTATCTCCGTTCGATGCGTATGTGCTATAATATTGCGCATCAATATGACCAGTACTCAGAAGTCTTTATCTCTTTCTCGCATGGATGGAATATCGCTGCCGGTGGCGGTTGGTATAAAGTAAGAGATATGCTCGATTTTATGAATCAGTTCAGTGAAAGCGAAGGTGATTTCTTCTGGTCATTGGCGTGTCATAGTTACCCGGCTCAGTTAGGTAACCCGTGCACTTGGGATGATGAACAGGCAACTTACTCTATGGATACGGAATATGTGACCTTGAAAAATTTGGAAGTTTTGGATAAGTGGGTAAGTCTTTCCTCCAATAAATATAAAGGAACAGTGAAACGTTCTGTCTGGCTTTCTGAGGCAGGAACATGTTCTCCAAGTTATAGTGATAATGATTTGCAGGATCAGGCTGCCGGCTTTGCTTATGGCTGGAAGAAGATTAATAATCTGGACGGCATTGATGGAATACAATGGCATAGCTGGTTTGATCATTTGGGAGATGGTGCCTGTTTGGGTTTGCGTAAGTATACCGAAGCGCCTCATAATGGTGAAGCCAAGCCTGTATGGACAACCTATCAAAAAGCGGATACAGATGAAGAAGATGATTATTTTGAACAGTATTTATCTCGAATAGGGATTGATAGTTGGGAAGGAATTATTCAAGATATTCCATAAGCGATATTAGGTAAAAGAGGAAGCTCATTTGTGCTTCCTCTTTGGGTGTTGTGATTATATCTAAGTCTGCTATAAAAGATTTTTTTTAGTCTCACGGTCTCACTACTTTTGCATAATCGCCGAATAACTAAGATATTATAGAATGAGAGATACTTTTTACAGAGGTATCTCTCATTCTTTTCTCACTGGAATTACTCTATTTTAGTCTATCTCTCATTCTATTTTACAACTATTTCCCATAATGTCCTGGACACGGCACATAAATCGGTTGCGTACGAATTCCGATATTCTGCAAAGAACCTTCTTCTTTCAACCTGCGAATATGGCGTGCCGCCATACTGTGTGTGAATTGGCAAAGTGACTGCATATCAGAGCGGGTCAAAACCGTATGCGTAGCGAAGTACCCAGTTAATTTTTTGTCTATTTCTTTCTGGGAGAGGGTAGCTGAGTGGGGTTTATACTTTGAGCGTTGTGCATGCATACCTATAAGCTCACCTTTTAAATCTCTGTCCGCCAAGAAACTGACCGATTTAAACTTCACTTTGTCAGCGTGTGCGGCCATGGAATGTATCGGCTCTGTTGCTTGTAATGTGATCTGAAAATAACCGACCCCGTCAAGATGTACTCTTTGCCCTTCGCGTAAGTGGTTGCCCATGCACCGACTGAGTTCCATTAACATTGCTTCCACTTCGGCCTTGCCAAAGGTAGTTGCCGAGTGAATTTCGGCTGCCAGTCTTTGGGTAGTCACGTGTTGAAAATTCACGACTCTGGGATGATAACTTGTTTCCCCCTCTTCTTCTCCCTGAACGGGATTCTTATAAAATTCGAATTGTACTGCCATCTTAATTGTTGTTTATCTGTTGTTTATATATGGTGTTACTTATCTCTTCTGCATTTAAAGCCTTTATCTGCGTGTCATCTTACTGACATCTTCATCGTTCTACCTGGGTGAACCGATCATTGCACCTTCGAGAATGTATCTGTGTACCTGGGTGAACAGGTCGGTTCACCCGGGTAGTATGATGAATAACGTCTTTCAAAGATACAACAATAATAGTTGTAAAACAAGCAATTATAGGATTGTTTGCATGATAATGAATGGTAAAATATATGCGCCTTAAAGTACTTCTAAAAGGAGAAATGTATAGGTCTGAAATTAAATAATGGAAGTTGGAAAGCAGAATGAGAGATAATCAAAAAAGGTGAGAGACAGGTTAGAAGAGAGTAATTTCAGTGGGGAAATGATGAGAGATACCTCTGTAAAAAGTATCTCTCATCCTATAATATCTTAATTATTTGGTGATTATGTAAAAGTAGTGAGACCGTGAGACTAAAATCTATTTTTTCTTTTCTAGTAGAAGGAGAGGAGATGGGAATGAAACTTATGATCAGAAACTTGTTTACATAGAATGTTTACAGTACTTTTGTGCAAAATATATATTGCCCTACACACGCAAGCAGGACAAACAGCGAAAGAAAAAATGAGAATAACACAAGTGAGAGACGATGGCAAAGTAAATACGATGCGTACGTTGAAGATTGAACAGCTCGTAGAGCAGATGAAAAAGGAAACTAAAGCACAACTGGTCTCTAATATGAGAGAAGTCCTGCCTTATATACTTCCCGGTGATAAAAATGATTATATAGAGAGGGTCCCGAAGATACTTCCGGCGGCAGCTTTTGTCAGAAAAAACGGGGTGATGGCGATGGCCGAATATAATGGAATCGTTATGCTTCAGGTCAACGGGTTGTCCGGACGTATGGAAGCTGATGAGGTGAAGGAGTGTGTGAAGGAACTGCCTCAGACGTATCTTGCTTTTATCGGTTCTTCAGGAAAGTCTGTAAAGATATGGGTTCGTTTTACGTATCCCGACAATCGTCTGCCTGATAATCGCGAACAGGCGGAAGTCTTTCATGCGCATGCTTATCGTCTGGCTGTGAAATATTACCAGCCCCAACTCCCGTTTGATATCGAATTAAGAGAGCCTTCGCTGGAACAGTATTGCCGGCTGACTTTCGATCCAGAGCTGTATTTTAATCCCGAAGCCATGCCTGTTTATCTGAAACAGCCAGCATCTTTGCCGGGGGAAACCACCTATCGAGAGCAGGTACAGGCGCAGGCTTCTCCTTTACAGCGGCTTGTTCCCGGATATGATAGTTACGAAGCACTTTCTGTTCTTTTTGAAGCAGCATTTGCCCGGGCATTGGCCGAGCAAAAAGGATACCGCCCAGGCGATGATATACACTCATTGCTTGTTTGTCTGGTTGAGCAGTGTTTTCGTGCCGGTATTCCACAGGAAGACACCGTGCGATGGGCACGTGCTCATTATCGTTTACCGAAAGATGAATTCCTGATTCGCGAGACGGTGAAGAACGTGTATGGTACGTGCGAG
Organism: Bacteroides sp. 1_1_14; assembly: GCF_000162515.1. Taxonomy (NCBI): domain Bacteria; kingdom Pseudomonadati; phylum Bacteroidota; class Bacteroidia; order Bacteroidales; family Bacteroidaceae; genus Bacteroides; species Bacteroides sp. 1_1_14. Next base: position 5,574 of record NZ_GG774714.1, read on the forward strand.
GGTTTTGCCGATAAAAGTAGTTTGCTGCCGGAGCAATTGTTTGTCATGCAGACAGATGAGTTTATGAAACGCCGCTATGAGTTTCGTTTTAATATACTGACTTCGAGCGTGGAGTATCGTGAGCGGAACAGCTTCAACTTTTATTTTCGCCCCATAGACAAACGGGTGATGGCAAGTATTACGATGAATGCGATGTATGAGGGCATCAAACTTTGGGATAAGGATGTGGTCCGATATCTGAATTCCGATCATGTTCCCGTTTATCACCCTGTCGAGGAATTTCTTTATGATCTTCCCCATTGGGACGGTAAAGACCACATCCGTGACCTGGCTGAAAGAGTTCCTTGTGATAATCCTCATTGGGGACAACTCTTTCGTCGTTGGTTTCTCAGTACAGTGGCGCACTGGCGTGGAGTTGACAAAAATCATGCGAACAGTACTTCACCTATTCTAATCGGTCCGCAGGCTTATCGTAAGTCTACCTTTTGCCGTCTGATTCTGCCTCCGTGTTTGCAGGCGTATTATACGGACAGCATTGACTTTAGCCGTAAAAGGGACGCCGAGTTGTATCTGAATCGTTTTCTTCTTATCAATATGGATGAGTTTGATCAGATAGGTGTCAATCAGCAGTCATTCCTTAAACATATTTTGCAAAAACCGGTTGTTAATACCCGTCGCCCGAATGCGTCAGCTGTGGAATCACTCCGCCGGTATGCTTCTTTTATCGGGACGAGTAATCATAAAGACTTACTGACAGACACTTCCGGTAGTCGCCGTTTTATCGGCGTCGAAGTGACGGGAGTGATTGATGTGGTGCGTCCCATTGATTATGAGCAGCTTTATGCACAAGCAATGACGGCGCTTTATAAAAATGAACGGTATTGGTTTGATGAAGAAGAGGAAGCTATTATGACGGAGTCTAATCAGGAGTTTGAGCAGTCTCCTGCGATCGAGCAATTGTTTCAGGTATATTATCGGGCGGCGGCCGACGAAGAGGCAGGAGAATGGTTGCTTGCTGCGGATTTGCTACAACGAATACAGAAGGCTAGTAAGATGAAGTTTTCACCTCGGCAAGTATCTTATTTGGGGCGTATTCTGCAAAAGTTGGGAGTGAAATCGTACCGGAGATCTCATGGGGTTTATTATCATGTGGTGCCCATATCTTTTGATAATGAGTAGTGTTGGAGTGAAATAGACGAATAAATGGTCAAGAAGGTGGCTATTATATAATTCGTATTAATTATTGAAAGAAACCTTCAACTGTTAGACAGTTTTATTGTATCTTTGCAGCCTTAACTTATTTTATTTCAAATAATGAAGGAATTTTTGCAACTGATGCGACGTTTTGTGTCGCCATATAAGAAGTATATCGGATGGGCTATTTTGCTGAATATCTTGTCAGCTGTATTCAATGTGTTTTCATTTACTTTGTTAATTCCGATTCTGGATATTTTGTTTAAAACAGGAGAGAATAATAAGGTATATGAGTATATGGAATGGGGAACTGCCGGTTTTAAAGATGTTGCGATAAATAATTTCTATTATTATGTTTCCCAAATGATTCAGGATAATGGTCCTACTACTGCTTTGATTTTTCTGGGACTGTTTCTGGCTTTGATGACTTTATTTAAAACGTCCTGTTATTTTGCATCTTCAGCTGTGATGATTCCATTGCGTACAGGAGTTGTCAGGGATATCCGTATCATGGTATATGCGAAGGTAATGCGTTTGCCGATGGGCTTTTTCTCAGAGGAGAGAAAAGGAGATATTATAGCTCGTATGAGTGGTGATGTGGGAGAGGTGGAAAACTCTATTACCAGTTCATTGGACATGTTGATAAAGAGCCCTATCATGATTATATTGTATTTTATAACATTGATTGCTACCAGCTGGAAGTTAACTCTTTTCACCGTTTTGGTATTGCCGGCTATGGGCTGGCTGATGGGTAAGGTCGGAAGAAAACTAAAGCGTCAATCACTGGAGGCACAAGGTAAGTGGAGTGATACAATGTCTCAGTTGGAAGAAACATTGGGTGGTTTGCGTATTATCAAAGCGTTTATTGCAGAGGACAGAATGATAAATCGTTTTACGAGGTGCAGTAATGAGCTTCGTGATGCAGTCAACAAAGTGGCTATGCGACAAGCTTTGGCTCATCCGATGAGTGAGTTCTTGGGAACAATTCTGATTGTATCTGTATTATGGTTTGGTGGTGCTTTGATTTTAGGGCATAATTCGTCATTGACTGCACCGACGTTTATATTTTATATGGTTATTCTTTATAGCGTGATAAATCCGTTGAAAGACTTTGCCAAGGCTGGTTATAATATCCCTAAGGGGCTTGCTTCTATGGAACGCGTGGACAAAATATTGAAGGCTGAAAATAATATTAAAGAAATTCCTAATCCGAAACCATTGACTGGAATGAATGATCGGATTGAGTTTAAAGATATAAGCTTTAGCTATGATGGTAAAAGAGAAGTGTTGAAACATGTGAACTTAACAGTGCCAAAGGGAAAGACAGTTGCTTTGGTAGGACAGTCAGGCTCAGGAAAATCAACGCTCGTAGATTTATTGCCACGTTATCATGATGTGCAAGGAGGAGATATCACCATCGATGGTACAAGTATTAAAGATGTACGTATTGCCGATTTGCGCAGTTTGATTGGCAATGTAAATCAAGAAGCCATTCTTTTTAATGATACATTTTTCAATAATATTGCTTTTGGCGTAGAAAATGCAACTATGGAACAAGTCATAGAGGCCGCTAAGATTGCCAATGCCCATGATTTTATTATGGAAAAGCCGGAAGGATATAATACAAATATCGGTGACCGTGGCGGCAAACTTTCCGGTGGACAGAGACAGCGTGTCAGCATCGCCCGTGCTATTCTGAAGAATCCTCCCATCCTGATTCTGGATGAGGCTACTTCAGCACTGGATACTGAATCGGAACGTTTGGTACAGGAAGCATTGGAGAGATTGATGAAGACGCGTACCACGATTGCAATTGCTCACCGTCTTTCTACTATCAAAAATGCGGATGAGATTTGTGTGCTCTATGAAGGGGAAATCGTAGAGCGTGGACGTCATGAAGAATTATTGGAATTAGATGGTTATTATAAAAGACTAAACGATATGCAAGCATTATAGGCTGTGGCTGCATATTTGCAGCAACTCACAGCAACAAACGTAAACTAGACTAATATTGGAATGATTTTATTAAGTTTTGACATTGAGGAATTTGATGTGCCCAAAGAACATCAGGTGGACATATCAATGGAAGAGCAAATTAAAGTTTCTGTAGAGGGGACTACCCGAATTTTGGATTGCTTGGAACGGAATCAGGTAAAAGCGACCTTTTTCTGTACGGCAAATTTTGCTCTTCATGCTCCTGATATAATAAAGCGCATTCAGGAGGGAGGTCACGAGATTGCTTCTCATGGCTTCTATCATTGGACCTTTGAAGTAGAAGATCTGAAAAGGTCGAAGGATCAGTTGGAGGAAATCACCGGAGCCAAAGTTTATGGCTATCGGCAGGCACGCATGATGCCTGTGTCGGAAAAAGCTGTATATGAGGCGGGGTATATATATAATTCTTCCTTGAATCCGACATTTATCCCGGGAAGATATATGCGGCTTTCTACTCCCCGTACTCCTTTTATAAAAGACCGTGTGATTCAAATGCCGGCATCAGTTACTCCTTTGCTGCGTTTCCCTTTATTTTGGCTTTCATGTCATAATTTGCCCGCTTCACTTTATCGTTGGTTGTGTAAATACACTCATCGGCATGATGGATATTTTGTGACATACTTTCATCCGTGGGAATTTTATCCGTTAAATGAACATCCGGAATGGAAACTGCCATTTATTATAAGGAATCATGCAGGAGAAGGAATGGAAAAAAGGCTGGATGCTTTCATTCGATATTTTAGGAAAAAGAATGTTAGTTTTGGTCGTTTTATAGATTATATAAAACTAAACAAGGATATAATAAGATGAAAAATATAATAAGATTTATACTAAGGTTAGTGCAAAATCCTATTGTATTAGCAATTTTGTGGTTTGGGGTGGCTATCAGGGGATTTTGGGTAAGCTGGACAGAAGGACTTGCAAATAACTACTTGATATTTTCCCGTTCATTTTTTCATGCTTTGGAGCAAACGCCTTTATATGTAGAATATCCTAAAGAATATTTTGATTTATTTCTATATGGCATTCCTTTTACTTTATTGATTGCTCCTTTTTCAATCATGCCAACAATGGTGGGTTCTGCTTTGTGGAGTTTGTGTAATGCTCTTTTATTGTACTTTGCTATAAAGAAGTTAGAATTTGAAAAATGGAAAACTGCCATTATCATTTGGTTGTCATATAATGGCTTATATTTATCTGTTGTGACTCAGCAGTATAATGCAGCAGTAGCCGCTTTCATTCTTTTTACTTTTATTCTTGTCGAGAGAAAAAAAGATTTTTGGGCTGCATTGATGATTGTTTTAGGCACATTAACCAAAATTTATGGGGTTGTGGGGTTGGCTTTTTTCCTTTTCTCTAAAAGAAAATTATATTTTCTGTGGGGAATTCTGTTTTGGGGATTAGTTCTATTTGTAGTTCCAATGTTTTATACTTCTCCACAATATGTATTTGATTCTTATAAAGAATGGATTAGTATTCTTGTAGTTAAGAATGATGTTAATGAGTTGAGCTTTTATCAGAATATCTCTTTATTAGGAATGGTTCGAAAGATTACTCATGCTGTTGAATATAGTGATATGTGGCTGATAATTCCTGGAATTGTTTTATTCTTATTACCTTATTTTCGTATTGGACAATACGAGAATAGAAATTTTCGGCTTTCGTTTTTGGCATCAGTTCTGTTATTTATGGTCTTGTTTAGTACGGGAACGGAAGAATGTGGATATGTGGGAGCTCTAATTGGTGTGGGTATATGGTATGTAAGTACGCCAACGTATAAAAAAACGTTTGTGCTGAATACATGCTTATTGCTATTCTGTTTTGCGTTGACGGCAGCGTCTTCAAGCAGTATTCTTTTTTCAAAACATTTCAGGACTGAATACATAACTTCATTTGCACTTAAAGCTCTCCCATGTGCTATTATTTGGTTTAAAGTCATCTGGGAACAATTAACTCAGGACTATACATCAAGAACCCCAACTCCTTTTCTACATAAAAAAGATGATGAACGGATTGATGTCATATTGCCCTGTTATAATCCTCATGAAGGATGGGAGCAGCAACTGATTGAAAAACATAAAGAGTTGGAAGGGATGCTGAACGGGTACAATATTCGCTTTATCGTAGTAAATGATGGTTCCAAACGCGGATTTACGGAAGAAGCTGTACTTCGTTTGACAAATAACTTACCCAACACTATCATTGTAGACAATAAGATAAATCAAGGGAAAGGAGCTGCTGTTCGTGATGGTATAGCACATTCTGATTCAGAGCTGGCTCTTTATACAGATTATGATTTTTCCATATAAGATTGAGTCTGTTTGTCAAGTGATTAAATATCTTGAGGAAGGGTATGATGTAGTTGTAGCAAATCGTAATCATACGTATTATTCACAACTTTCTACCCGCAGAAAGTTGGCGAGTCATGCTTCACGTTTCTTGAACTTTATGCTGTTAGGGCTGACCCACACAGATACGCAGGGGGGATTAAAGGGGTTTAACTGTAAGGGAAAAGCTTTTCTTGCGTCCACTCGTATTAAACAGTTCTTATTTGATACGGAGTTTATATATAAGGTTTCTCTTGATGATACCACCTTCATCAAAGAGGTTCCTGTAGACTTAAGAGGCGAAGTGATGTTGCCTGATATGAAAAAGGGGGTATTTGTAAATGAACTAAAAAACTTATTGATGATATGTTGGAGAGGTTGAAAGGATATGTGCAGAATCCCGTCTTTCTATTCATCTTGTGGATGGGAGTAGGATTAGCTTGCAGTTTATCATTGATGATGAAGGGGGTATATAGCAATTATGTTATATTTAGCCAGTCTTTTTGGCATGCGATATCTTCTTCTCCTTTATATGTAGAATATCTTCAGGAACAGAAAGATTTTTTTCTGTATGGTATTTCTTTCACTGCATTGATTTCTCCTTTTGCAGTTCTTCCCAGACCCTTGGGGATGGTCTTTTGGTGTCTGGTGAATTGTGGTTTCCTTTATTATGCTATCAGCAAGTTAGATTTGAAAAAGTGGCAATTTGCTGTTGTTATATTAGTTTCTGTAAATGACGTTTTTACAGCTGTTTTGTCTCAGCAATATAGCATAGGTATTACGGCTATGATTATATTCTCGTATGTGCTGATCGAGAAAGAAAAGGATTTTTGGGCTGCTTTGATGATTGTATTAGGAACTATGACCAAACTTTATGGGATAGTCGGACTGGCTTTCTTTTTATTCTCGAAACATAAAATGAAACTCACCGGCGGATTAGTCTTTTGGGCAGTGATCGTTTTTCTCCTTCCGATGCTCTATGCTTCTCCGGAATATGTCGTTCATTCGTATAAGGAATGGTTCGATGTGCTTGTCTATAAGAATGGGCTGAATCAGTTTAGCGTCAATCAAAACATATCTTTGCTGGGTATGTTACATCGGATAACGGGAGCTTCATTCAGCGATTTATGGATAATCGTGCCCGGAATGATTTTGTTTGCCCTTCCTTATTTACGCGTCCGGCAATATCAATATGAATCTTTCAGATTCTTATTTTTGTCTTCTGCGCTTTTGTTTATGGTACTGTTCAGTACCGGAACGGAAACTTATGGCTATCTGACTGCTATGGTTGCTGTTGGAGTCTGGTATGTAAAGACACCGACAAAAGCTGCCACACCGATATTGAATCTGTCATTGCTTATATTCTGTATTCTACTGACTTCTTTGTCTACTACCGATCTTTTTCCAAGATTTATAAGAGCGGAATATGTGAAACCTTATGCTCTGAAGGCTCTGCCTTGTACCTTGATATGGCTGAAAATAGTGTGGGAACAACTGACTCAGGACTTTGCGCGTCCATCTGACTGAATGAAAATGAAACATCTGAACTGAACTATAAAACTAAAACTACTTACTAATGGAAATTGTAAAATCAGTATTTCAATCGAAGAGTAAACGCTACCAGTTTATTCGTTATTGTACGGTGGGAACGTTGGCTGCCGGAATACATTATGGGGTTTATTATCTGTTGCAGGAATACGAAATGACCAACTTGAATATTGCCTACACGATAGGCTATGTGACGAGTTTTATCTGTAATTTCTTTCTGACTTCTTATTTCACGTTCCGTAGCAACCCTTCTTTGAAAAGGGCTTTGGGATTTGGAGGCAGCCATTTGGTGAACTATCTGATACATATGGGATTGTTCAATTTGTTCCTCTATTTGAATGTAGATCAGGAGATAGCTCCCTTGTGTGTGCTCGCTGTGGCTGTTCCCGCTAATTTTCTGATGCTCCGCTTTGTGTTTAAACATAAGAAGGAACAGGCTGCTGATCAAGTCGCAGAATAGACTTCCCGGCTATTATTTTCTGCCGAAGTCTGCCGGAATCTCTCCCCACACTTTGGTTTCCCATTTAAGAATACGGGTGGTGTAAGTGTTCTCCCTGAGCCACTTCTCTGCCCGTTCTATCACTGTGAAGAGTTCTTCAGTCTCTTCATTCCGCGGAAGTTTGGTTTTGCATTTTTTCTGTCGCACCCAGCTGATGGCATTCACGCTGTCGCTATAAATGGGCATATCAAATCCTTTCTGTTTCAGCAACGCCAGTCCGTGCACGATGGCCAGAAACTCTCCGATATTGTTTGTACCTTTCATCGGGCCGAAATGAAAAATTTCCTGGCGGCTTGCCACGTGTACTCCCCGATACTCCATCGGACCGGGATTGCCACTGCACGCAGCATCGACTGCCAGACTATTGTCAATGACGGAAGCAGGCAGTGTATCGGAACCGGTTCGGGCAGCTTCCGTTTTTTTCTTCGCATTCTTGCCGATGTAGGCGTAAGGTGACGAGGCCAGTGCACGTTCCGCCTCTTCGCGGGTGTCGAACGATTTGTACTTTGCACCTTCATACCCCTTGATCTGGAGCTGGCAATCCGTCCAGGAAGCATATACTCCCGGCGTCACTCCTTCCCATACTACGTAGAACTTTTCTTTAGCCATTTTCTGATAATGAATGATTATGTCAACAGCATTGACGGTGCGAAGGTACAAATATATTCCGGAATCGAACAAGTTGGCAGAGAAGCTTGTTCTAATTTATAAGGAGTTTAAGAAAATAAAATTAAGAAAGGAGCTATTATGGAAAGAACTTTTAGTGAAGCTTTGAAGAATCGTCGGACTTATTATTCGATTACCGACCAGTCACCTATTCCGGATCAGGAGATAGAATGCATTATCAATCTGGCAGTGAGACACGTGCCGTCGGCATTCAATTCTCAATCTACCCGTGTGGTGCTTCTTTTGGGCAAATCTCATAAAAAGTTATGGAACATTGTAAAAGATGCGCTGAGGAAGATTGTGCCGGGAGAAGCGTTTGCGAAAACCGAAGAAAAGATTGACAATTCCTTTGCCTGTGGATATGGTACGGTGCTGTTCTTTGAAGATCAGAAGGTGGTGAAGGGGCTTCAGGAAGCTTTCCCGTCTTATCAGGAGAATTTCCCCGGATGGTCATTACAAACCTCAGCGATGCATCAGCTGGCTGTTTGGGTCATGCTTGAAGATGTGGGCTTCGGTGCTTCCTTGCAACATTATAATCCGTTGATTGATGATGAGGTGCGTCGGGCATGGAATTTGCCTGCACATTGGCATCTGATTGCGGAAATGCCGTTTGGAGTGCCCGTCAATCAGCCGGGAGAAAAAGAGTTCCAGCCACTGGAAGAACGGATAAAAGTTTTTAAATAATAGAGAATCATTCTTCATTATTCATTAAATGATTAATTTTGTGAGCAAAATTAATCATTTATGGTTCGTATCTTCCTTACCGGCTATATGGGTGCCGGAAAAACTACTTTGGGCAAGGCTTTTGCCCGCAAACTGAATATCCCGTTCATTGATCTGGACTGGTATATCGAAGAACGTTTTCATAAAACTGTCGGAGAACTATTCACGGAACGGGGTGAAGCCGGATTTCGTGAGTTGGAAAGAAATATGCTTCATGAGGTAGCTGAGTTTGAGAACGTCGTTATTTCTACAGGCGGGGGAGCACCCTGCTTTTATGATAATATGGAGTTTATGAACCGGACGGGGAAAACCGTTTTCTTGAATGTACATCCCGATGTGCTGTTCAGACGCTTGCGTATTGCCAAGCAGCAACGTCCCATTCTTCAGGGAAAGGAAGATGATGAATTAATGGATTTCATCATTCAGGCGCTTGAAAAGCGTGCACCTTTTTATACGCAGGCGCAATATATCTTTAATGCGGACGAACTGGAAGACCGCTGGCAGATTGAATCGTCTGTGCAACGCCTGCAGGAACTGCTGGAAATATAAATTAAGACCGGTTATATAGACCAATTGAAAGAAATAATATCCAATTAATTGGCAGCCTGTAGATAAATCTGTATTTTTGCCATCCAATTATTTACTAAAAACACTGAATAACAGAAAATGAGAAAGTGGCGTATTGAAGATTCTGAAGAACTCTACAACATTACGGGTTGGGGTACTTCGTACTTTAGTATTAATGACGCAGGTCATGTTGTTGTTACACCGCGGAGAGATGGAGTGACTGTCGACCTGAAGGAACTGGTTGACGAGTTACAATTGCGGGATGTGGCATCTCCCATGCTGTTGCGTTTCCCGGATATTCTGGACAACCGTATTGAAAAGATGTCTTCCTGTTTTAAGCAGGCTGCCGAAGAGTACGGGTATAAAGCCGAGAATTTTATCATCTATCCCATTAAGGTCAACCAGATGCGTCCTGTGGTAGAAGAGATTATCAGCCACGGAAAGAAATTCAATCTCGGACTGGAAGCCGGTTCCAAACCGGAACTTCATGCGGTGATTGCCGTCAATACGGATTCTGACTCATTGATTGTTTGTAACGGCTATAAAGACGAAAGTTATATCGAACTGGCACTCCTTGCCCAAAAGATGGGCAAACGTATCTTCCTCGTAGTAGAGAAGATGAACGAACTGAAACTGATAGCCAAAATGGCGAAGCAGTTGAATGTGCAGCCCAATATCGGTATTCGTATTAAACTGGCTTCTTCCGGCAGTGGAAAATGGGAAGAATCGGGCGGTGATGCCAGCAAGTTCGGTCTGACTTCCAGCGAACTGCTCGAAGCGCTTGACTTTATGGAAAGCAAGGGCTTGAAAGATTGCCTGAAACTGATTCATTTCCATATTGGCAGCCAGGTGACGAAGATTCGTCGCATTAAGACGGCTTTGCGCGAAGCTTCTCAATTTTACGTGCAGCTTCACTCTATGGGATTCAATGTGGAGTTTGTGGACATCGGCGGCGGACTGGGCGTTGATTATGACGGAACCCGTTCTTCCAATAGTGAAGGTAGTGTAAACTATTCCATTCAGGAATATGTGAATGACTCCATTTCTACATTGGTAGATGTCAGCGATAAAAACGGCATCCCGCATCCGAACATTATTACCGAGAGCGGACGGGCATTGACGGCTCATCACTCTGTCTTGATCTTCGAGGTGCTCGAAACAGCTACTCTTCCGGAATGGGATGATGAAGAGGAAATCGCTCCGGATGCACATGAGCTTGTGCAGGAACTGTACAGTATCTGGGATTCGTTGAACCAGAATAAGATGCTGGAAGCATGGCATGATGCACAACAGATTCGGGAAGAAGCGCTCGACTTGTTCAGTCATGGTATTGTGGATTTGAAGACCCGTGCTCAGATCGAGCGTTTGTATTGGTCCATTACGCGGGAAATTAATCAGATCGCCGGAGGCTTGAAACATGCGCCGGATGAATTCCGGGGATTGTCCAAGTTGCTGGCGGATAAATATTTTTGTAATTTCTCATTGTTCCAGTCCTTGCCCGACTCTTGGGCGATTGATCAGATATTTCCGATTATGCCTATTCAGCGGTTGGATGAGAAGCCGGAGCGTTCGGCTACCCTGCAGGATATCACCTGTGATTCGGACGGAAAGATTGCAAATTTCATTTCTACCCGGAATGTAGCTCATTATCTGCCTGTGCATAGTCTGAAGAAAACAGAACCTTACTATCTGGCTGTTTTCCTGGTCGGAGCTTATCAGGAGATTCTGGGAGATATGCATAATCTGTTTGGAGATACGAATGCTGTTCACGTTTCTGTGAATGAAAAGGGATATAATATCGAACAGATTATTGATGGTGAGACAGTAGCGGAAGTGTTGGATTACGTACAATATAATCCTAAAAAAACTGGTACGTACCCTTGAAACATGGGTGACCAAGTCTGTAAAAGAAGGAAAGATATCGTTGGAAGAGGGTAAAGAGTTTCTGTCCAACTATCGTTCGGGACTTTACGGCTATACTTACTTAGAATAACCGGCAAGGTGCCGGAGCCGAGTTCTCCATTCGGCAAACTTATTAGAATTGAATAAAAAATGAGGGAAAAACTAACTGTAATTAAGGTGGGTGGAAAAATCGTAGAAGAGGAAGCCACCCTTCTTCAGTTGTTGAATGACTTTGCCGCCATCAGCGGACATAAAGTGCTGGTTCACGGCGGCGGTCGCTCGGCAACAAAGATTGCCGCACAACTAGGTATTGAAAGCAAAATGGTAAATGGTCGTCGTATTACCGATGCGGAAACGTTGAAAGTGGTAACGATGGTGTATGGTGGTCTGGTAAACAAGAATATTGTTGCCGGGTTGCAGGCCCGTGGAGTGAACGCTCTTGGACTGACCGGGGCGGATATGAATGTGATCCGATCGGTAAAGCGTCCGGTGAAAGAGGTTGATTATGGTTTCGTGGGCGATGTGGAGAAGGTAGATGCTTCTTTGCTGGCTGATCTGATTCATAAAGGAGTGGTGCCCGTGATGGCACCGTTGACACACGATGGTCAAGGTAATATGCTGAATACAAATGCGGATACCATTGCCGGAGAGACGGCAAAGGCTTTGTCGGCGCTGTTTGACGTGACGCTGGTGTACTGCTTTGAAAAGAAAGGTGTGCTGCGTGACGAGAATGATGACGATAGCGTGATCCCTGAGATTACCCGTACCGAATTCGAACAATACGTTGCCGACGGCGTTATTCAAGGTGGCATGATTCCTAAGTTGGAGAATTCTTTTGAAGCAATTAATGCAGGAGTTACAGAAGTTGTAATTACCTTAGCATCAGCGATTAAAGACAACGAAGGAACGCGGATAAAAAAATAATTCAAAAAAAAGTAATGGGCGTCTGTAACTTTTCGTATCCCAGCCCGTCATTATTATAGAGATGCAAGAGATCAGCTTCCGAAACGATATTTTGCCGTTGAAGGATAAACTCTTTCGACTGGCGCTCAGAATAACCCTGGATAGGGCAGAAGCCGAGGATGTCGTTCAGGACACCATGATAAGAGTGTGGAACAAGCGTGATGAGTGGTCGCAATTTGAATCGGTTGAAGCCTATTGCCTGATAGTGGCAAAGAATCTGGCTATAGACCGGAGCCAGAAGAAAGAAGCTCAGAATGTGGAAATCACCCCCGAAATGGAGGAAGAACCTGATGCAAACAGTCCGTATGACCAGTTGGTTCATGATGAGAAAATGAACATTATCAATAGACTGGTGAACGAACTTCCCGAAAAACAGCGGCTTATCATGCAACTGAGGGACATTGAAGGTGAAAGCTATAAGAAAATTGCAACCCTTCTGAATCTGACAGAGGAACAAGTGAAAGTGAACCTTTTCAGAGCCAGACAAAAGGTAAAACAAAGGTATTTAGAAATTGACGAATATGGATTATAAGGATATAGAACAGCTCCTGGAGCGATATTGGCAATGCGAAACTTCCGTGGAGGAGGAATCTGTGTTGCGCGACTTCTTCTCAAAGGAGGAAGTACCCGCTCATTTGCTCCGCTATAAAAACTTGTTTGTTTATCAGCAGGTTCAGCAGGAGGTAGGACTGGGCGAAGACTTTGACGCACGTATTCTGGCACAGGTGGAAACTCCGGTAGTGAAGGCAAAGCGTCTGACACTGACAGGAAGATTCATCCCCCTGTTCAAGGCCGCTGCTGTGATTGCAATCATCCTTTCATTAGGAAATGTAGCGCAACATTCTTTTTCCGGAGATGACGGAAGAGTATTGGCAACGGATACCATTGGCAAACAGGTGACCGCACCGTCGGTAGCTCTGTCAAATGAGCTGAAAGCAGATCAGGCATTGGCTGACAGCCTTGCGAAGATCAACAAGGTGCAGGTTATGAAAGAATAGACATTTTCATTTGCTTTAAACATATAATATAGTTAGTGTGCTTTAATTAAAACAACATCGAAAGCGAAACTGTGAAGTTTTCAATTCTCTCAAATTTTTTATAATGAAACTAACTAAATAAATGGGCTACCGCGAGATGCAGTAGCCCTTTTATGTTTTTGGGATGTTTATGGATTTAGTCTAGTTTGCGGAGCTTCTTGTGAGGGAAATCAATAGCCTGAGGATTTCCTTTGTAAGCGACGTTGCCGCTTCCGCTGACGTGCCCGCCTAGTTTGCCGTTGACGAAGCAGCTGATGTTACCCGAACCTGAGATGCCTGCATATACGTCCGTAGCTTCCAGAGCGACAGCTTTGATGTTGCCGGATCCTGATATGTTGTACTTTGCTGCGTCTGTCATGCCGTCAAGGGTGATGTTGCCCGATCCGGAAATGCTTGCAGAGCAGGTCTTGCTGTCGATTTGTTTGAGCCTGACATCGCCCGAACCATGAATTGAGATGGCCAGATGTCCGGTATCGAATGTGCTTCCTCCTAAATTGCCCGAACCGTTAATCGTTACTTTAAGATCTCCCTCGGTGTGAATGCCATTCGCAAAGAGAATGCCACCCGATCCGTTGAGTGTCAGTCCGTTCAGGTCCGGTGAGAAAACTTTGATCTCTAGTTTGCCCTTGTCGATGATATTGACATTCTTTTTAAATTTTATATTCAATGTTTTTCCGTTTACTTTTGTTTCCAGGAGTTCTACGATATTGTCCGAACCGTAAATCTCGATGCGGGAGGAGGAGTCTTGCTGGTAGATGATGTTGGCACTTCCGGACATGCTGATGTCATTGAAATGTTCCAGATTCTCTTTTTGGGTGATGTAGTTTTTACTGCCTTTCACAATAGGGTCATTAAAACAGGAGGTGGCGGAGAATATCAGAATTATTCCGAGCAGCCATGCAGTCAATGTGTTTCTTTTCATAATTGATAGTTGATTTTAATATGAGTTTATATGGATTAGACGTTGCGAGTTACTATAAAGTTGCATTGAATATCACTTTTTTCGCCACCGGCTTCTTTTTTATTATTTTTGCAGCATCGGTTAAGGAGGAGAAAATGGATACAGTGATAGAAGATGATGAATTGGGAAGTTTGATAGTACGTGTCAATCCACGTGCCCGCAGTTTGGTGTTTCGTACCAAAAGCGATGCGGTCTACGTTTCTGTACCTCCCGGCACCACGACGAAAGAGGTGAAGCGTGCTATTGAGAATCTTCGTAGTAAGTTGCTGCTTTCCCGTCAGAAGGTTGCCCGTCCGTTGATTGACTTGGACTATAAGATTGATGCCGAGCATTTCAAACTATCTCTCATCTTAGGTGAAAAGGAGCAGTTTTTGGCTAATTCGCGATTGGGTGTCATGCAGATCGTTTGTCCGCCTCAAGCGGATTTTACTGATGAAAATTTACAGAACTGGTTGCGTAAAGTGATTGAAGAATCTTTGAGGCGGAATGCGAAAAGTATTCTTCCTCCTCGTTTGGAGCATCTTTCGGCGCAATGTGGATTGTCTTATGCCAGCGTGAAGATAAACTCCAGCCAGGGACGCTGGGGGAGTTGCTCGGCGAGAAAAAATATAAATCTGTCCTATTATCTTGTCCTGTTGCCCTCCCACCTGATCGACTATGTGCTTCTGCACGAGTTGTGCCATACTCGTGAGATGAATCACGGTGAGCGTTTCTGGGACTTGCTGAACCGGTTCACAGATGGCAAGGCCCTTGCTTTGCGTAAAGATTTGAAGAAGTATCGCACAGAGATATAAGATGCTTGGGATAAGGAACTCCTGATATTAAGCAGACTCTTATTTAGCAAGCTGTTTGATTCCGTCCGTTTCTTTTTCAAACTGATAAGTTCCTCCCTTCTCGCTGAGATCGAAAACGGATGCTATTTCCGTTTTATTGTCTACAATCATCAGTGCGCTTTGTTCTGCAAACCGACCGACCTCTACCGTAAAGGCTTCTTCCTGCATGACTTGATTGGCGATAAGGCTGTCATTGACGAACAGCGAAATGGAATCTCCGGCAAATCCTTTTACCAGGCTGATCGTATAAGTTTCAATATAATGTCGTTCTGCCTGGTTTTCCCGTTGCAGGCGTAAGCTCATATAAATGAAAATAACTACGACAAAAATGACGGCAAAAGCCAGAATGCCATTGCCGACCATAAACTGTTTGTTGGTGTTGAGATGATGTGCCATAGCCGTTGTATTTTTAATTATTGCGGTGTAAAGATACAATTATTTTTTGTATTACTAAGAATTTCATTATCTTAGCAACCAACATCCGTCTGAATTCAGGATTGTATCGGTGTCGTGGAGTGTGTAAACCTAAGTTGAATATATACAATAAAGATTATGGATCATGAAGTGTTTATTAGCTATTCAAGTGCCAATATACAGACGGCACAGGCAATATGTCATGCATTAGAAAGTAACAGGATCAAGTGTTGGATGGCTCCGCGTGACATAAGACCCGGAGCGGAGTATGGTGATATTATTGAAGAAGCTATTGTGACCTGTAAAGTGTTCCTGATTGTCTTTTCTGAAACGTCTCAAATATCCCGCTGGGTGCGTAGTGAACTGAATATTGGCTTTAGCAGCAATAAGCCTATTATACCTTTCCGCATAGATCCTACTGATCTGAAAGGGTCTATGAAACTGATGCTGAATGATAAACACTGGCTGAATGCTTATCCTAATCCGGAAGAGAAGTTTAGTGAGCTGGCTGCGGTCATACTTGATCTGTTGCAACATCCGGCTGTGGATACAATTTCACCTCCCGGCTTTCAACCGGCTTCGAATGTCGCTTCTGCAGACGGTAGTAATGCCGGTGCGCAGGGGTTATTCGGAAAACTGCTCAATCAGCTGTTCGTTAAGCGGAGAGTGAAAGTAACTTCTGATCATGCTGCCGAAATATTCCTGAATGGTGAGAGAAAAGGAAAACTGGATGCTTATGAAACTGGTAACTATTCTGTCAGTGAGGATTTCTATCAGCTGGAAGTTTATAGCTGTGAGTACGGGAAAAAAGTGAAATGTGAATATAGCGGATCTTTTTCCAATTCTTCGACAGTTATTATTTCTGTGGATATGGCTACGGCTGAAAAGCAATATCTGATGAAAGCTAAAAATATAACTTCCGGGCAGATCAATGATTTGGGAATTATCTTCCTGGATGAAGGAAAATTTGAAGATGCCCAGGAGTGTTTCCTGAAAGCTGCAAGTATGGGAGAAGCTGCCGCTGCTTATAATTTAGGAATGATGTACCATTTTGGCAAAGGGGTGGAAATAGATTACGATGTCGCGCGTGAATATTATGAAGAGGCGGTAAAGAGTGACTATCCGTTGGCGCTGAATAATTTGGGCTCAATTTATTATAACGGACATGGAGTGAGAAAAGACATTGCGAAATCGTTCCCATATTTTTGTCGTGCGGCAGAGAGAGGGGTGGAATCCGCTCAGTTTACGGTTGCTACCATGTTGTTTTACGGTCAGGGAGTGGCAGTAGATAAAGCCAAGGCTAAAAAGTGGTTCCAAAAAGCCGCAGCTCAAGGCTGTAAGGATTCTCAAAACTATCTGAATTCCTGGGTTGATGATTAGATATTGGTGTTTGTGCCTGATATACGACTGTTAATTCATACTTTTTTTCTTTAATGTTTTGTAGTCGAATAGATTATTTATATCTTTGCAACCGAAATGGATGAAAGGTGGAGGGGCGATTAAGCTCCTTTTTTTGTTCTTATATAGTTAATAAATGATAGAAAAGAAAACTGTTTGTCAGATTGTTGAAGAGTGGCTGGAAGGAAAAGACTACTTTTTGGTAGAGGTGACCGTGAGCCCGGATGACAAGATCGTGGTCGAAATAGACCACGCAGAAGGAGTTTGGATTGAAGACTGCGTAGAGCTTAGCCGTTTTATCGAGTCGAAACTGAACCGTGAAGAGGAAGATTATGAACTGGAAGTGGGTTCTGCCGGTATCGGACAACCCTTTAAAGTGCTGCAACAGTATTACATCCACATCGGACAAGAAGTGGAAGTAGTGACCAGAGACGGACGTAAACTGGCAGGTATCCTGAAAGATGCCGATGAAGAGAAGTTTACGGTAGGCGTAGAGAAGAAGGTAAAACTCGAAGGTTCCAAGCGTCCGAAGCTGATCGAAGAGGACGAAACCTTCACTTATGAGCAAATAAAATATACTAAATACTTAATTAGCTTTAAATAGTTATGGCCAAAAAAGAAGAAACAATCAGCTTGATTGATACATTTTCGGAATTTAAGGAACTGAAGAATATCGATAGAACGACGATGGTTAGCGTACTTGAAGAGTCGTTCCGTAGCGTAATCGCGAAAATGTTTGGCACCGATGAGAATTACGACGTGATCGTGAACCCGGATAAGGGTGACTTCGAGATATGGCGTAACCGTGAAGTTGTGGCCGATGAAGATTTGACAAACCCCAATATGCAGATTTCGCTGACAGAAGCACAGAAAATCGATGCTTCATACGAAGAAGGCGAAGAAGTGACTGATGAGGTGATCTTTGCCAAGTTCGGACGTCGTGCTATCCTGAATCTTCGCCAGACACTGGCTTCAAAGATTCTGGAACTTGAAAAAGACAGTATTTATAATAAATATATTGATAAAGTAGGTACAATCATCAACGCGGAAGTATACCAGATCTGGAAAAAGGAAATGTTGCTTCTGGACGATGAAGGAAACGAACTGCTGTTGCCTAAGACTGAACAGATCCCGAGCGACTTTTATCGTAAAGGTGAAACAGCCCGTGCAGTGGTTGCCCGCGTAGACAACAAGAACAATAATCCGAAGATTATTTTGTCACGTACTTCTCCCGTTTTCCTGCAACGTCTGTTCGAAATGGAAGTACCTGAAATCAATGATGGTTTGATTACCATTAAAAAGATTGCCCGTATCCCTGGCGAACGTGCCAAGATCGCAGTGGAATCTTATGATGACAGAATTGATCCCGTAGGCGCCTGCGTAGGTGTAAAAGGAAGCCGTATTCATGGGATTGTTCGTGAATTACGCAATGAAAATATCGACGTGATTAATTATACATCGAACATTTCATTGTTTATCCAGCGTGCTTTGAGCCCGGCTAAGATTTCTTCTATCCGTCTGAATGAGGAAGAGAAAAAGGCTGAGGTATTCCTTAAACCGGAAGAGGTATCGCTTGCTATTGGTAAAGGCGGTTTGAATATCAAGCTGGCCAGTATGTTGACTGAGTACACTATCGACGTGTTCCGTGAATTGGATGAGAATGTGGCTGACGAGGATATCTATCTCGACGAGTTCAGAGATGAAATCGACGGATGGGTGATTGATGCAATCAAGGCTATCGGTATCGATACAGCGAAGGCTGTGTTGAATGCGCCTCGCGAGATGTTGATTGAAAAGACGGACCTGGAAGAAGAGACAGTGGACGAGGTAATACGTATTTTGAAATCGGAGTTTGAAGAAGAACCGGCAGCAGAGATGGAGCCTGAGACAGAGGCGGAACCTGAAGCTGAACCAACACAAGAGTAATATGCATTACGATTGAATTTTCTTCGCTCCATTTATTCATTAAATTTTAAATATGACGATAAGGTTAAACAAAGTTACAAGAGATTTGAATGTAGGAATCGCGACGGTAGTTGAGTTCCTGCAAAAGAAAGGGTATACCGTTGAGGCTAATCCTAATACCAAAATTAGTGAGGAGCAGTACGCTGTGCTCGTTAAAGAGTTTAGTACAGACAAGAACCTTAGACTTGAATCGGAGCGTTTCATCCAGGAACGTCAGAATAAGGAACGTAATAAGGCATCGGTATCTATCGAGGGCTTCGAGAAGCAGCAGGAGAAACCGAAGTCGGAAGATGTGATTAAGACAGTCGTACCGGAGGATGCACGTCCTAAGTTTAAACCTGTCGGAAAAATAGATTTGGATAAATTCAGCGGTCGGAGAACAGATAAAGTAGAAAAAGCGCCGGAAAAGAAAGTAGAACCTGTAGTAGAACAACCTGTGGTAAAGCAACCCGTTGCTGAAAAAACAGTCGTTGAGAAACCAGTGGTTGAACCCGAAGTGAAAAAGGAAGAGCCGAAAGTGGAAAAGGTGGAAGTAATTGCACCGAAACCTGCACCGGCATCTGCTCCGGTAGAACAGCCAGTAGTAGCGCCGAAACCTGCAGTGGAGACAAAACCGGTAGAAGTTGAGAAAGTAGTAGTGGAAGAAGTAAAGAAAGAAGAGCCGAAGGTGGTAGAAACTGCACCTGTGAAGGCAGAAGAACGTAAAGTAGAAAGAACGGCAGAAGTAACTGCAACAGTGACAACTCCGACTGAAGAAAATGCGTCGAAAGAAAATGAGGTGTTTAAAATCCGTCAACCGGAACTGGGAGCGAAGATCAATGTCATCGGTCAGATTGACCTGGCTGCATTGAACCAGTCTACCCGTCCTAAGAAGAAATCGAAGGAAGAAAAACGCCGTGAACGCGAAGAAAAAGAAAAAGTTCGTCAGGATCAGAAGAAACTGATGAAGGAAGCTATCATCAAGGAAATCCGTAAAGAGGACAGTAAACAGGCAAAACCGGGCGTAAAAGATAATAATGCCGATGCTGCCAGAAAGAAACGGAATCGTATCAACAAAGAAAAGGTGGATGTCAACAATGTGGCAACTTCCAACTTTGCTGCTCCGAGACCCAATACTCAGACCGGTAAAGGTGGTGGTAACCATCCCCGTCCTCAGGATCAAGGCCAGGGACAGGGCAATAATAATAACAAGAAGAATAATAATAAGGATCGCTTCAAGAAGCCGGTTATCAAGCAGGAGGTTAGCGAAGAAGATGTAGCAAAGCAGGTAAAAGAAACTTTGGCACGTCTGACAACCAAGGGTAAGAACAAGACTTCTAAGTACCGCAAGGAAAAACGTGAAATGGCTTCCAACCGTATGCAGGAACTGGAAGATCAGGAAATGGCAGAAAGCAAGGTACTGAAGCTGACTGAGTTCGTAACGGCTAACGAGTTGGCTACAATGATGGACGTATCAGTCAATCAGGTTATTGCAACTTGTATGAGTATCGGTATGATGGTTTCCATCAACCAGCGTCTGGATGCGGAAACAATCAATCTGGTAGCCGAAGAGTTTGGTTTCAAGACCGAATATGTAAGTGCGGAAGTGGCACAGGCTATCGTGGAAGAAGAAGATGCTCCGGAAGATTTGCAGCCACGTGCTCCGATCGTAACGGTGATGGGACACGTTGACCACGGTAAGACATCCTTGCTTGACTACATCCGTAAGGCGAATGTAATTGCCGGTGAAGCCGGAGGTATTACACAGCACATCGGTGCTTACAACGTACAGTTGGAAGACGGACGCCGTATTACGTTCCTGGATACTCCAGGACACGAGGCGTTTACTGCTATGCGTGCCCGTGGTGCGAAAGTAACGGATATTGCGATCATTATTGTGGCAGCCGATGATAACGTGATGCCGCAGACGAAGGAAGCGATCAATCATGCGATGGCAGCAGGTGTACCTATTGTATTTGCAATCAATAAGGTAGATAAGCCGACTGCTAATCCGGACAAGATTAAAGAAGAACTGGCTGCAATGAACTATCTCGTGGAAGAATGGGGTGGTAAATATCAGTCACAAGATATCTCTGCCAAGAAAGGTATGGGTGTGGAAGATTTGATGGAAAAAGTATTGCTGGAAGCTGAAATGCTTGATTTGAAGGCAAATCCGAACCGCAATGCAACAGGATCCATCATTGAATCTTCATTGGATAAGGGACGTGGTTATGTAGCTACCGTGCTGGTATCGAATGGTACTTTGAAAGTAGGAGATATCGTATTGGCAGGAACCAGCTACGGACGTGTGAAAGCCATGTTCAACGAACGTAATCAGCGCGTGAAAGAAGCGGGACCGGCCGAACCGGCATTGATTCTGGGACTGAACGGTGCTCCTGCTGCAGGTGATACATTCCATGTAGTTGAAAGCGATCAGGAAGCCCGTGAGATCACGAACAAACGTGAACAGCTGGCTCGTGAACAAGGCTTGCGTACACAGAAGATCCTGACCTTGGACGAACTTGGCCGTCGTATTGCTTTGGGTAACTTCCAGGAATTGAACATCATCGTCAAGGGTGACGTGGACGGTTCTGTAGAAGCATTGAGCGACTCGTTGATCAAGTTGTCTACTGAACAGATCCAGGTAAATGTGATCCATAAAGGCGTGGGTGCTATCTCCGAATCGGATGTATCATTGGCTGCTGCTTCGGATGCGATTATCGTCGGATTCCAGGTACGTCCTTCGGGTGCTGCCGCTAAGATGGCGGAACAGGAAGGTGTCGATATCCGTAAGTATTCCGTCATCTACGATGCAATCGAAGAGGTGAAGGCCGCTATGGAAGGTATGTTGGCTCCGGAACTGAAAGAACAGATTACAGCTACGATCGAAATTCGCGAAGTGTTCAATATCACGAAAGTGGGACTTGTGGCCGGTGCGGTAGTAAAGACCGGAAAAGTGAAACGAAGCGACAAGGCTCGTCTGATCCGCGATGGTATCGTTATCTTCACCGGAAACATCAATGCACTGAAACGCTTCAAGGATGACGTGAAGGAAGTAGGTACAAACTTCGAGTGCGGTATCAGTTTGGTGAACTGCAACGATATGAAGGTAGGCGATATGATCGAGACATTCGAAGAAATAGAAGTGAAACAGACGTTATAAATTGTACTGAATCGGGAATATACGGAGGCACAGAGTGGATTTACAACTCCGTGCCTCCTTTTTCTTTTAAAAAGAGATAATGACAACGATTGATATAATCATCCTTATTATAATAGGTGCCGGTGTGGTGGTGGGCTTTATGAAAGGCTTTATCCGTCAGTTGGCTTCTATTCTGGGATTGGTCGTCGGTTTGCTGGCAGCAAAGGCTTTGTATGCAACGTTGGCGGAGAAGCTTTGTCCGGCTGTGACGGACTCGATGACGGTTGCACAGGTATTGGCTTTTATTGTCATCTGGATCGCTGTTCCGCTGATATTCACGTTAGTGGCGTCCTTGCTGACGAAAGCGATGGAAGCCATCTCACTGGGGTGGCTGAATCGTTGGCTGGGAAGTGGATTGGGAGCACTCAAATTTCTGTTGTTAACGAGCCTTGTAATCTGTGTGATAGAGTTTATCGATAGCGATAATAAGTTAATTAGTGCAACAAAAAAGAGCGAATCATTGTTATATTATCCTATGGAAACGTTTGCGGGAATCTTTTTCCCTGCTGCTAAGAATATAACGCAACAATATATATTAGATAATAAAGATGCAACAAGAAGAACCCAATAAATATGTAAAGGAACTGACGCAGGAGAAGTACAAATATGGCTTCACCACGGAGGTACACACCGATGTTATTGAGCGTGGACTCAACGAAGATGTAGTCCGTCTGATTTCATCGAAAAAAGATGAACCCGAATGGCTGCTGGAGTTCCGACTGAAAGCGTATCGCCATTGGCTGACGCTGGAAATGCCGACTTGGGCACATCTCCGTATTCCGGAGATCGATTATCAGGCAATTTCGTACTATGCCGATCCGACGAAGAAGAAAGAAGGACCGAAGAGTATGGATGAAGTAGATCCGGAACTGATAAAGACATTCAATAAACTGGGTATTCCTTTGGAGGAACAGATGGCATTGAGCGGAATGGCTGTGGATGCAGTGATGGACTCAGTATCTGTAAAGACTACTTTCAAAGAGACGCTGATGGAGAAAGGCATTATATTCTGCTCCTTTAGTGAAGCGGTACGGGAACACCCGGACCTTGTGAAGAAGTATATGGGCTCGGTAGTAGGCTATCGGGATAACTTCTTTGCTGCTTTGAACTCGGCCGTGTTCTCTGACGGTTCTTTCGTTTATATACCGAAGGGAGTACGCTGTCCGATGGAGCTTTCTACCTATTTCCGTATCAATGCCCGTAATACGGGACAGTTTGAACGTACGCTGATTGTGGCGGACGACGATTCGTATGTATCTTATCTGGAGGGATGTACCGCACCGATGCGTGATGAAAATCAGTTGCATGCGGCTATCGTGGAGATTGTGGTACATGATCGTGCGGAAGTAAAATACAGTACGGTTCAGAACTGGTATCCGGGCGATGCTGCGGGTAAAGGTGGAGTATACAACTTTGTGACGAAACGCGGCAACTGTAAAGGGGTGGACAGCAAACTGTCCTGGACACAGGTGGAAACCGGTTCGGCAATCACGTGGAAGTACCCTTCCTGCATATTGACAGGCGATAATTCGACGGCTGAGTTTTATTCTGTAGCTGTGACAAATAACTATCAGCAGGCAGATACCGGAACAAAAATGATTCATCTGGGAAAGAATACCCGCAGCACGATTGTCAGCAAAGGTATCTCTGCCGGACATAGCGAGAACTCTTATCGCGGACTGGTACGTGTAGCTGAAAAAGCCGATAATGCACGCAATTACAGCCAATGTGACTCTTTGCTGCTGGGCGATAAATGTGGTGCGCATACTTTCCCGTATATGGATATCCACAATGAGACGGCTGTGGTGGAGCATGAGGCGACTACCAGCAAGATCAGCGAAGATCAGATATTCTATTGTAATCAGCGGGGAATCCCGACAGAGGATGCTATCGGGCTGATTGTTAACGGATATGCGAAAGAAGTATTAAATAAACTTCCGATGGAGTTTGCGGTGGAAGCACAGAAGTTGCTTACTATTTCGTTGGAAGGAAGCGTGGGATAAAAAATAAATAAGCTTATGTTAGAGATAAAAGACTTGCATGCCAGCATTAATGGCAAAGAGATATTGAAAGGTATTAACCTGACGGTGAAACCGGGCGAAGTACATGCGATAATGGGGCCGAACGGTTCCGGAAAGAGTACGCTTTCTTCTGTTTTGGTGGGAAATCCTGCTTTTGAGGTGACAAAAGGTTCGGTCACTTTCTATGGCAAGAATCTGCTGGAGTTGAGTCCGGAAGACCGTAGTCATGAAGGTATTTTCCTTAGTTTCCAGTATCCGGTAGAAATCCCCGGAGTAAGCATGGTGAACTTCATGCGGGCGGCTGTCAATGAACAACGCAAGTATAAAGGTCTGCCTGCGTTGACTGCCAGCGAATTTCTGAAACTGATGCGTGAGAAGCGTGCCGTAGTCGAACTGGACAATAAACTTGCTAACCGTTCGGTGAATGAAGGTTTCTCCGGTGGTGAGAAGAAGCGTAACGAGATCTTCCAGATGGCAATGCTGGAACCGCGTCTGAGCATTCTTGACGAGACAGATTCCGGTTTGGATATTGATGCCCTTCGTATTGTAGCGGAAGGCGTGAATAAGCTCAAGACTCCCGAAACAAGTACGATCGTCATCACTCACTATCAGCGTCTGCTCGATTATATCAAACCGGATATAGTGCACGTACTCTATAAAGGTCGTATTGTGAAAACCGCCGGACCGGAACTAGCCTTGGAACTGGAAGAAAAGGGATACGATTGGATTAAGAAAGAAGTAGGAGAATAACGATGAATGTAGAACAACAATACATAGATCTCTTCTCTCAGACGGAAGCCATGATCTGCAAGCATAGTGCGGAAGTGCTGAATGCACCCCGTGCGGCTGCTTTTGCCGATTTTGAGCGTCTCGGATTCCCGACCCGTAAGATGGAGAAGTATAAATACACGGATATAAGCAAGTATTTCGAGCCCGATTACGGTCTGAACCTTAACCGCCTTCAGATTCCGGTCAATCCGTACGAAGTGTTTAAGTGTGATGTCCCGAATATGAGCACAGCCTTGTATTTTGTGGTAAACGACGCATTTTATAATAAAGCGCTTCCTAAAACTCATTTGCCGGAAGGAGTCATCTTCGGCAGCCTCAAAGAAGTTGCTGCGGAACATCCCGAACTGGTAAAAAAGTTCTACGGCAAGCTGGCTGATACCTCCAAGGATGGCATAACAGCTTTTAATACAGCTTTCGCGCAGGATGGAGTCATCTTCTATGTTCCGAAGAACGTAATCGTAGAGAAGCCCATCCAGCTGGTGAATATCCTTCGTGCAGATGTTAACTTCATGGTGAATCGTCGTGTGCTGATCATCCTGGAAGATGGAGCGCAGGCACGCCTGTTGATCTGTGATCATGCGATGGATAATGTGAACTTCCTTGCAACGCAGGTGATCGAAGTATTTGCCGGAGAGAATGCGGTATTCGATATGTATGAGCTTGAAGAAACACATACAAGTACGGTTCGTATCAGTAACCTGTACGTGAAGCAGGAAGCAAACAGCAATGTTTTGCTGAATGGCATGACGCTGCACAATGGAACTACCCGTAATACAACGGAAGTTCTGCTAGCCGGCGAAGGGGCTGAGATTAATCTTTGCGGTATGGCAATCGCTGATAAAAACCAGCATGTGGACAATAACACCTCCATTGATCATGCAGTACCGAATTGTACCAGTAATGAATTATTCAAGTACGTGCTTGATGACCAGTCGACCGGTGCTTTTGCCGGACTGGTATTGGTACGTCCTGATGCCCAGCATACAAATTCTCAACAGACCAACCGCAACCTCTGTGCCACACGCGATGCGCGTATGTACACGCAGCCGCAGCTTGAAATCTATGCGGACGATGTGAAATGCTCTCACGGGGCAACTGTGGGGCAGTTGGACGAGAATGCTTTGTTCTATATGCGTGCACGCGGAATAGCGGAGAAAGAAGCACGCTTGCTTCTGATGTTTGCATTCGTCAATGAAGTCATCGATACGATTCGTCTGGATGCATTGAAAGACCGTCTGCACCTGTTGGTAGAAAAACGCTTCCGTGGCGAACTGAACAAGTGCCAGGGATGTGCAATATGTAAATGATGAATAAGTAAAATGGATATTCAAAAGATACGTGAAGACTTTCCGATATTGAGCCGTACGGTGTATGGTAAACCATTGGTTTATTTCGATAACGGTGCGACCACTCAGAAACCTCGTTTGGTGGTGGATGCGCTGGTAGATGAGTATTACTCTGTGAATGCGAATGTGCATCGTGGAGTACATTACCTTTCCCAGCAGGCAACGGAACTGCATGAGGCTTCCCGTGAAACGGTACGGCAGTTTATCAATGCCGGCAGTACGAATGAGGTCGTTTTTACACGGGGTACGACGGAAAGTATCAATTTGCTTGTTTCCAGTTTTGGAGATGAGTTTATGCAGGAAGGCGATGAAGTGATCCTTTCGGTGATGGAGCATCACAGTAATATCGTTCCCTGGCAACTTCTGGCTGCCCGCAAAGGAATTGCCATCAAGGTCATTCCGATGAATGACAAGGGCGAACTGTTGCTGGATGAATATGAAAAGTTATTCACCGAGCGTACAAAGATAGTCAGTGTAGTTCAGGTGTCGAACGTATTGGGAACCGTAAATCCCGTCAAGGAAATGATTGCGACGGCTCATGCGCATGGAGTACCTTTTCTAGTGGATGCTGCACAGTCTATCCCTCACATGAAGGTGGATGTGCAAGACTTGGATGCCGATTTCCTGGTGTTCTCCGCACATAAGGTTTATGGGCCGACAGGCGTCGGTGTGCTTTATGGAAAGGAAAAATGGCTGGACCGTATGCCCCCTTATCAAGGAGGAGGAGAAATGATTCAGCACGTCTCTTTTGAAAAGACTACCTTCAACGAACTGCCTTTCAAGTTTGAAGCCGGTACGCCGGACTACATCGGTACTACCGGACTGGCAAAAGCCCTTGACTATGTTAATGGCATCGGACTCGACCAAATCGCTGCTCATGAACACGAGCTGACAACGTATGCGCTGAAGCGATTGAAGGAAATACCCAATATGCGTATTTTCGGTGAGGCGGCAGATCGGGGAGCGGTGATTTCATTTCTGGTGGGAGATATTCATCATTTCGATTTGGGAACATTGTTAGACCGTTTAGGTATCGCTGTCCGCACGGGGCACCATTGTGCGCAACCGTTGATGCAACGGCTCGGAATCGAAGGTACGGTACGTGCATCATTTGCCATGTACAATACACGATCGGAAGTGGACGCATTAGTGGCTGGGATCGAACGCGTCAGCCAGATGTTCTAAAGATATTAATCGCTATTCCTGCAAGAATAGCGATTTTTTTATTCTTTAACTAAAAAAGTCTCTTTGAAGTGCAGTGATTTGAAGTTTCCTGCGTCTAATAAGAAAGAATAAAAATCATTTTAGGTATATTAAGTTGGTCGTGAGACCGCGCTTTCTATAAATTCTCTCTCTCTTTAACTCTAATTGGCAGCTATATCGCATATTCTTGCGGTATAGCTGCAATTTTTTTAGGGTGACATTGCAACCTTTTGGGGGGATCCTGCGTCTAATAGGATAGTAAACAACTAAAAAAGAAGAAAAAGATCATGTTAGTGACTACAACTCCCATCATTGAGGGAAAACGAATAGTAAAGTACTACGGAATTGTTTCCGGAGAGACGATCATTGGTGCTAATGTATTCCGTGACTTGTTTGCAAGCATTCGGGATATTGTAGGAGGTCGTTCCGGTGCATATGAAGAAGTACTCCGTATGGCAAAAGATACAGCTTTGCAGGAGATGCAGGCACAGGCGGCACAGTTAGGAGCCAATGCAGTGATCGGTGTCGATCTGGATTATGAAACAGTAGGAGGCAGCGGTAGTATGCTGATGGTAACTGCCAACGGAACTGCTGTAACGATTGAAGATTAGTTGATTGTTTTATTGTATGAGAAAGGGGATTCACCACGAACGGTGTTTCCCCTTTTGTTCTTAATGCTTGTGCCATGCCTTTGGCACAGTTGTGCCACCGCGTTGGCACTGCTATGCTAAGCCCTTGGCACAAGCGTGCCAAAGGCTTGGCATGAGTAAGGCAATAGGATGTTATTCTGCTGTCAGCTCAATCACCCGGCTAAAAGCCTGATTAGTCGTGAAAGCATTCATACCTACCTTCATCAGATAATCACCTGAGTAAGTTTTCTCGTTGGCAGCCAGATCGGATTTACTGTTCGGCATCAAGTTGATTTCTTTTACCTTATACATTTTCTTGGCATCCAATCCCTGCAATTTTACAGGCAGCAGTTTTTCTCCGAAACGTGGGTGTATATCATAAGTATAAAGCACAGCCTTATTCTTATCGGGCGAAGCATACATTATCGACATATGATTTCCGTCATACGGAGAGACAAGTCTGTATTGATCGCCGTCCAGGATTACTTTTTTCAGACGTGTCCAGTTGGCAACTGCTTCCTGACAGTATGCCAGTTCGTCGGCGCTCAGTTCTTTCAGACCGAGGTCAAAGCCCAGTTTGCACATACTTGCCACATCGGTACGGAATTTTACGCTTGTCTTTTTGTTCCAGCTGGTCACGTGTGCGCACATTGCCTTTGCCGGGAAGATTTGCGAGAATCCCCATTGGATGAACAGGCGTTCTATCGGGTCGGTATTGTCGCTGCACCAAAATTCAGTATAGTATTTCAGTGCTTCGTAGTCGCAGCGTGCGCCGCCGCCGGAGCAAAGCATCATGGGGACGTTCGGGTATTTCGCTTTTACACGTTCCAGCACTTTGTAAATTCCGCGTACATGATCGATGTAAAGTTGTCCTTGCTTGTTCTTCAGATACGGAGAATAGACGTTGGTGATAGGAGAGTTACAGTCCCATTTGAAGAATGCCACTTCCGGATTCTCAGTCAGAATCTTGTCTACTACGCCGAATACGAAGTCTTGTACTTTCGGGTTGCTGAGGTCAAGAACCAACTGGTTGCGGTAGTAATATGTCTCACGGTTCGGCAGGGTGATAGCCCAGTCCGGATGCGTTTCGAACAATTCACTTTTCGGATTCACCATTTCAGGTTCAATCCAGATACCAAACTTGACTCCGGCTTCTTTGGCTGATTTGACAAGGGCAGGGATACCGCCGGGCAGTTTGGATTTCATGGCATCCCAGTCGCCCAGTCCGGCGTGGTCGTCGTTGCGTGGATACTTGTTGCCGAACCAGCCGTCATCCAGCAGAAACATATCCACACCGAGGTGTTTGGCTTCCTTCATTAGTTCGGCAAGCAGTTCTTCGTTAAATTTGAAGTAAGTGTTTTCCCAGTTGTTCAGTAGGGTAAGGCGGTCGCCTTGTCCATCTTTCAGTTGGTAGTTGCGTGCCCAGGCGTGCAGGTTTCGGCTGGCTTCGCCTGTACCATTGTTGCTCAGGGTGAATATAAATTCCGGAGTTGTGAATACTTCGTTGGGCTTCAGTTCGTAGTTGGAGGCATACGGATTGATGGCGGGAATCACACGCAGATTGCCGACATTGTCTACTTCGAATGTGAATTGGAAGTTTCCGGTCCATCCGATTGTACCCAACATTACACGGCCTTGCGCTTCCTGTGCCGGTTGTTCCAGTCCCAGTTCGAAGAACGGATGAGTGTGCATGGCGGCGCGGCTGCCCAGTTTCGTGTCGATCACTTTCTTTCCGAATTGTAGTTGTTGAGAACTCATCTGTGCCTCCTTTGCCCAGTCGCTGCTGAACTCGGTCAGGTAGTAACTGTGGTCGGAGAAGTAAAGCATGGTGGAAGCATAACGCCACAGGGTGACGGGCTTCTTTTCATTATGCTTTATTTCGCTCCATGTCTTGATGACGTTTTCTTTCGGGTAAGCGATATAAAATAAAGTCACTTCAACCGGATACTGGTCATCTTTCAGATGGATGACAGTTTCCGTCCCGCCTGCCACCGCTTTCTGCTCGGAAGATACATAGCGGAAGATGGAACTCGGATTACCGTCATGGTGGGTGATGGCCACAGCAGGTTCAAAGTAGTCTTCGGCTCCGGAGCCCGGATAAACTTCCCAGCCGCGGGTAGATACGCTGCCGTCACTGCCACCTTTTACGGCATAAGAGAAGTGGTTGATGTCCTGTTCGTTCAGTAGTTTATCGCCCAGATAAGTCTGATAGAGACGTCCGTTGGGGGCTACCTGAAGGATTAAGTCGGTGTTGTCCGTAGAGATACGGATGTTCTTTTTCTCTTGGGCGTTCATTTGCGTCAGAGCGAATAAAGCCGTTAGTAATACAAAAAGTCTTTTCATGGTTGTAAAATGGATTGTTTATTGGTATTAGTTAGTTTGCGGACATAAAGAGCCACAAAGATAATCATATTTAGTTATGTACAATAATCTCAGAATTTGATGCCGGCACTAAATTCGACAGTAAACGGGCGCAGGTAGTTTCCGCTCATATAGCGTCCTGCATAGTTGCCCGCTTCTTCTTTGGTGATCAGTTCCGAACCGTTGATGGTGCCGCTGGCTCCTTTCTGGTTCAGGAAGTTGATCACCGTTGCCCCCAGTGACAGATGCTTGTTTACGTTCCAGTTGATACCTCCGAACGTTTCCCAGCGGCCGTTGAAGTAAAGAGCTTCCTGAAGGTTGGCATACGTCTTTCCGAAATAGCGGAAACTGAGCCAGAGACGTAAATCTTTCGTGATATTATAACTGGGGTCCAGTTCGACGAGTACCTGTGGAATTTCTTTAACTATCATTCCGTTGGCATTGACGGACATTTGGGCACCGTCGTCGAAGGTCACGCTGGCATTGTAGTTCTTGTATACAGGTTTCTGATAAGTGAACAGTGCGTGCAGGTGGAAACCTTTGAAGGGGTCGATTTCGGCAGAAGTGGTCCATCCCAGTGTTTTGATGTTGTAGATCAGCAGTACGGTTTTCCCTTCTTTGGTTCCCGGTTTGGTCAGATTCTGCTGGTCGATATTATTCGATTTGGAGATGTAGGTGACCATGGAAGTGAGGTTGAGCCAGTTGTTCTTGTAGAACAGTCCGCCCCGGATCAACGGTATGGTGACGCGTTTGTATTGTTCTTCGGTGGGACCTGTTCCGGCATATTCGTTGATGCGTGGGAAACGGGTGGCTACTGTTCCGTCGGCTGTCAGGCCGAATTGCTTCGTCATATTATAGGTCATGCGGAGGGTAGCGGCGTAGTTTAGTTTGTTTTTTACCACTTTGGCAGGCTGGATGCTGTGTGGTGTGGCAATAATGTTTCCGGTTTCTTCGTCTTTACTATAAGTGTTGAAGTCGCCGATATGAAATCCGGAGAAGCGTGATGCGGAGATTTGGTCGGCACTCATCCGGTAGTATTCAAGACGACCGCCATAGTAGACGTTGAATCGGGGAGTTACCTGCCAGTTGTCCGTAAAGTAAAGGGCGAGTTTGTTTTCGTATCCTTTGGTGTATTCGGGGCTGAGTTCGTTATAGCCGTAAGTCTGCGCACGCTGGCTGCTGAGTGTCGGGTCCAGCGGGTCAACGGCAGTGGAATGGAGCAGTTGCGGGTATTCCTGTACACTTGCCATCCATTGCAGGGAAGAAGAATGATAGTCCAGATGATAATACCACTCATTAACTCCCAGTCGAAGGTCGTGGGTGCCGAAGCGTTTGCTTAGTTCGGAGGTAACGAGGAAATTCTTTACTTTTCCTACATGCAGCCAGGTGCGGCGGCCTTCTGCCAAACCTTCATACACGTCACCATTGGCGAGCGTATAACCATCGGCAGCCGTTGCTTCACTGATGGTGCTGCCTCCGAAGTCCACATAGTTGGCACGGGGAGCATCCATATATTTCAGGTTGAACTTCCAGAGAAGATCATTCTTGAAACGATAGTCGGCAATCAGGGCCACTTCATTGGCACGGTTCTCGTTGCCGTCATTCAGATTCCATGTTTTCATCTTTCCGTCCATAACGTCCATGTATGGGAAAGAACCGCTTTGCGGAACATACGAGTTGGTACCCAGCTTGAATCCTTCCACTTCCTTGACCGATCCGTCGCCTACGTAGATGAAAGGAGCCGCATTGGCAAAGTTGCCGGGATTCCTGCTCCGCGAATGTTTGTAGAGCAGAGATATTTTTCCGCGTCCGTCGTTGAAGAGGCGCGTCAGACCGGCATGATAGATTTCCGTCCGGTCGGCATAGTTCGTGAATTTCAGATCGAAACTTCCCGGATCGAAGTTCTGATAAATGCCGGCAGTATACAGCCACTGGTTGCTGATACCTCCCGATACATTCAGATCGAAGTTCTGCATACCGAAATGATTGGCACGATAGTTGAGTATTCCTTGGAAGTCTTTCTGTCCCAGTTTGCTGAAAGCGTTGACGGAGTAGGCAATGTTTCCTGTGGTGATAGCCGATTCCGAAGGAGACAGCAGACCGACTTCTCCCAGACTGGAATCACTTCGCCAGTGGGCGGCTAGTTTATGTACGGCAGATGAATATACGGCAGGCAATCCGTTCTCGTATACATTAACGTCTTCACTGGGCAGTCCGATTTGGATTTCACGTGGCTTGTTGGCATCCGATGCGTTCAGCATCACGTTGCGTTCACCTTCTTCTCCTTCTTTTTTCGGGCTGGAAGATGCTGTCCCGGGAATGTCTTTTCCCGGGCGGATGGCGGAGTGTACGGCAGAGATAGTATCCTGCTTTATCTCTGTGCGATTGTTCTTTTCTTTCTGATTCCGAATGTCCCGTGCGTTTCCGTTAGCGGGAATCAGTTGTAGCAGGATGACTGCGGCAAGGCAACTAAAGGTTATTCTTTTCATGTCGGTATTAATTTAAAGATTTTATTCGTTCACATGGGGTGTGTCGTATTGACGGAAGCAAAGGTAGGCGGTAGCGGTACAGGTGGCTATATACCCGTTTGTCAAGATGTGCAAGAGATGTTGCAAATGCCGGACAGCACGTTGGAATCGCTACATTTGTAGTATAGGTTGAAACAAATGTTTCATTCATCATCTGCTTTTTACACGAAAAAAACTATATTTGTAGGCATCTAATATCCATATATGAAAAAAGGACTCCTATTTTTCCTTCTGTCAGTCTGTTTCTTTTTTCCGTCCTCCTTTGCGACGGAACAATACAACTTTATACATATCAATGGTGTGAACGGGCTTTCCAATAGTCATGTCAAATCAATCATTCAGGATAGTTACGGATTTATCTGGCTGGGCACACGCAATGGGCTGAACCGTTATGACGGCGTTTCGATGCAGGTATATCCTTGCTTCGATGAGGTTTCGGGGCGTGGCAATCAGGTGATCTCCGCACTATATGAAGACGACCGGCGCCAACTTTGGGTGGGAACGGACAACGGAGTCTATATTCAGGACTTATCGACCGGAAAGTTCTCCTTTTTTGATGCAAAGACTGACAAGGGCGAACAAATCAGCGGGCAATGGGTGGAAGATATTCTGTCCGATCCTTCCGGCAATATATGGGTGAACGTACCCAATCTGGGAGTATACCGTTATCACGTTCCCACGAAGAAGTTATTCCGCTACATACTTCTTCCCGGTAGCGATAAGAGCAAGAATTTCCCGCAGTCGATCTGCATCGACAAGGAGGGAACGCTATGGGTGGGAACCAACGGAGCAGGTATTTTCCGTTATTGTCCCGCACAAGATACTTTCGAAGCTTGTGTAAAGGAGGCATTGAAGGATGATTTCATTTTCACACTCTGTGATTATGGAGATGAACTGATTGTCGGAGTACACGAGGAGGAACTGAAACGATTTGATAAGAAGACAGGCGAAGTCAGTATCTTCCCTGCACCGGCGGTACACCGTAAGATAATTCGCTATGTCGTTTGTCTGGACGATGATCTTTGGGTCGGTACGCAAGATGGAGTTTACGTCATCAACGAACGGGAGAATACCGTCCGGCATATTCCGGCAGATGCGGGAGGAGCTTATGGACTCAGTGATGCAATCGTAGATAAAATCTATCGTGACCGTGAAGGCGGGACATGGATTTGTACACAGTTCGGAGGAGCAAGCTATCTGCCTGTCCGTACACTTGACTTTTCTATTTACCTGCCGGATGGCAAGCCCGGCTCAGTCAGCGGTAGGCGTATCAGTGAACTGGGCGAAGGGAAAGATGGAACGATTTGGGTTAGTACGCAGGATGGCGGTGTCTGTTATTGGAATCCGGAGACAAGGCTGTTCACCACTATTCCCGAATCCGCAGACCGGCAGAATGTTTTAAGTTTATTCACCTCTGACGATTTGATCGGTGCAGGCTACTTTAAAGGAGGAATCGACTTGATTACACCGGCCGCATCCGCCCTTTCCGGCAGCATTGCTTTCAAAGGACGTGTACAGGCAATGCGTCCGGAACAAATGGGTATCAGCGAAGGAACCGTCTACGCCTTGCATCGTGACCGTCAGGGAACAATCTGGCTGGGAGATGGCTGGAATATCTTCCGTTCTGCCGACGGGGGACGGACATTTGAAGAAATGAAACAGTTCGGCTATGCCTTTATGCGCGATATTCTTGAAGACAAAGAAGGGAATATATGGGTGGCGACTATGGGCAACGGAGTCTTCCGCTATCAACCGCAAACGGACGAAACGGTGAACTATCTGCATATAGAAGGAGACAGCACTTCCATCGGCACCAACGAAGTGACCGGAATTTCGGAAGACAGCAAAGGTCTTCTCTGGTTCTCCACCGACCGTGGCGGACTTTCATGCTTTAACCCCCAAACAGGAACTTTCCGTACCTATACGAAGGCGGACGGCCTCCCTGACAATGTAACCTACAAGGCGGTAGAAGATCGGCAGCACCGTATCTGGTTCGGTACCGACCGTGGACTGGTCTGTCTGTATCCGGAGACGGACAGCCTGCACGTCTTTACCCGAAACGACGGTCTTCCTGACAATCAGTTCAACTACAAATCGGCATTGGCTGCCGGCAACGGCACGATCTGGATGGGAACCATCAACGGATTAGTCTCTTTTAATCCGGATCAGATACATCGAAATACGTTTGTACCGCCCGTGTATATCACCCGTATCAAGGTGCAAGGGAGGGAAATACCTTTGAAGCCCGAAGGAATGCGATTGCCCTACCGTTCTAACGTCAGCTTTGACTTTGTCGCATTGAGCTATACTTCACCGGGAGCCAACCGCTATGCCTACAAGATGGAAGGCATTGACGATGACTGGAACTATACCTCCGATGCACATACCGCTTCCTATGCCCAGCTTCCTCCGGGAGATTATATATTCCGTGTGCGCGGGAGTAATAACGATGGCGTCTGGAATCAAGAGGAAGCGACTCTGTCCGTACAAATCCTTCCTCCCTGGTGGCGTACGGTATGGGCATATCTGATATATATCATTCTCCTGTCCGGCAGCTTCGTGCTGACTCTCCGCACTTATCGGCGACGGGAAGTGCAGAAGATACGTGAACAGCAACTACTCGCAGAGTTAGCCCGTGAGCGTGAAGCGCATCGTACGCACGAGAGATTCATTAATCAGATTACTTATGGCGCCTGCACCCCGCAGGGAGATGCCATGACACGTGCCGATGAACAACTGATGTCGCAACTCATCACCAGGGTACGTGAGAATCTTACGGATGCGAACTATAATGTGGAAGCACTGGCTGCCGCCATGAATATGTCCCGGTCCAGCCTTCATCGGAAAATAAAGGCATTGACAGACCTTTCTCCGCTTGATTTTATTCGGGTCATCCGCTTAAAGCGTGCGGCAGAACTCTTGCAGGAAGGAGAATTACGCATCAATGAGATATGTGACCGGGTAGGTTTCCAGTCTCCTTCATACTTTGCCAAGATATTCCAGAAACAGTTTGGGGTGACTCCTACGGAGTTTATGCAGAAAAAGGCATAAAAAAAGGCTATCTATCCCAGACAGCCAATCTTTTGTTAACCTTAAATCTAATACTATGAAAAACACACTACAAAGATAGGGACTTTTAGGCTATCTCCAAATTTTCGGGGCAAAGTGAGGCGCTTTATAACATGGTTTAATAGAAATAACGGGTTTGTTAACTATTAACGTAATAAGGCTAAAAATTAACTAACGTGCTGTTGGCTTGATGCTCTTCTGTAGGATTCTCAAAGGACTTTTCTACTTGTCTTCCCTTCGCTTCATTGAGAGATACCGCATCAATCGGCAAGTCGGATTTTTTTCCTTTTTTACTTGCTTTTTTCGTTTGATTTCCATACTTTTAGCCTCCATAAAACCCTTTAATAATTAATTCTATGGATAGCATTCTTTTCTGGCTGGTTCCGGTCGCTTCAGTGTTAGCCCTCTGTTTTGCTTATTACTTCCATAAGCAGATGATGAAAGAGAGTGAAGGTACTCCCCAAATGATAAAAATAGCCGCTGCGGTACGCAAGGGAGCTATGTCTTATCTGAAACAACAGTACAAGATTGTAGGTTGTGTTTTCCTTGGGCTGGTTATTTTGTTTTCAATTATGGCTTATGGCTTTCATGTTCAGAATGCGTGGGTTCCCATAGCTTTCCTGACGGGTGGTTTCTTCTCCGGTCTTTCCGGTTTCCTGGGTATGAAGACGGCAACCTATGCTTCGGCACGTACGGCGAATGCGGCACGCAATTCATTGAACTCCGGACTGAGAATCGCTTTCCGCAGTGGTGCGGTAATGGGACTCGTAGTAGTCGGACTGGGGCTGCTCGATATATCTTTCTGGTATCTGTTGCTGAATGCGGTGATTCCCGCCGACGCACTGACACCGACTCATAAACTTTGCGTAATCACTACCACGATGTTGACGTTCGGTATGGGAGCTTCCACACAGGCGCTCTTTGCCCGTGTAGGTGGCGGTATATATACAAAAGCTGCCGACGTAGGCGCCGACCTTGTGGGTAAGGTAGAAGCCGGAATCCCCGAAGACGATCCGCGAAACCCTGCCACCATTGCCGATAATGTAGGCGATAACGTAGGCGACGTGGCAGGTATGGGAGCCGACTTGTACGAATCTTATTGCGGTTCTATCCTGGCGACTGCCGCATTGGGTGCTGCCGCCTTTATACATTCGGCAGATACGGTCATGCAGTTCAAAGCGGTTATTGCCCCGATGCTGATTGCTGCGGTAGGTATTCTGCTTTCCATTATCGGCATCTTCTCCGTGCGCACCAAAGAAAATGCGACGATGAAAGATTTGCTCGGCTCGCTGGCATTCGGAACAAACCTGAGTTCTGTGCTGATTGTGGCTGCTACCTTCTTAATCCTGTGGCTCTTGCAGTTGGACAACTGGATTTGGATTTCATGCGCTGTCGTAGTCGGGCTGTTGGTCGGCATTGTGATCGGACGTTCTACCGAATATTATACTTCTCAGTCATATCGCCCCACTCAGAAACTGAGTGAAAGCGGAAAGACCGGACCTGCCACCGTCATTATCTCTGGTATCGGTCTGGGTATGCTTTCTACGGCTATTCCCGTGATTGCAGTGGTGGTGGGCATCATTGCCTCCTTCCTGCTTGCTTCCGGTTTCGATTTTTCCAACGTGGGTATGGGACTCTACGGTATCGGTATTGCTGCTGTCGGTATGCTGTCCACATTAGGAATCACACTGGCTACGGACGCTTACGGCCCGATTGCTGATAATGCAGGCGGTAATGCCGAAATGGCCGGTCTGGGTGCCGAAGTCCGCAAGCGTACCGATGCGCTCGACTCTTTGGGAAATACAACCGCGGCAACCGGAAAAGGTTTTGCTATCGGTTCCGCTGCATTGACCGGACTGGCTTTGCTGGCATCCTATATCGAAGAAATCCGTATCGGTCTGACCCGTTTGGGGACAATAGACCTGAGTATGCCGAACGGCGATGTCGTCTCTACCGCCAATGCTACCTTTGTCGATTTCATGAACTATTACGACGTGACGCTGATGAATCCGAAAGTTCTTTCCGGTATGTTCCTCGGTTCGATGATGGCGTTCCTGTTCTGTGGATTGACAATGAATGCGGTCGGCCGCGCAGCCGGACACATGGTGGATGAGGTGCGCCGCCAGTTCCGTGAGATTAAAGGCATCCTGACAGGAGAAGCCGAGCCGGATTATGAACGTTGTGTGGCTATCTCGACCAAGGGTGCGCAGCGCGAAATGGTGATTCCGTCGCTGATTGCTATCCTTGCGCCTATCGCTACCGGATTAATCTTCGGAGTGACCGGAGTACTGGGATTGCTGATCGGCGGTTTGAGCACAGGTTTTGTGCTGGCTATCTTTATGGCCAATGCAGGCGGTGCGTGGGATAATGCGAAGAAATATGTAGAAGAGGGGAACTTTGGAGGCAAAGGCGGTGAAGTGCATAAGGCAACCGTAGTAGGCGATACTGTGGGCGACCCGTTTAAGGATACTTCCGGCCCGAGTCTGAATATTTTAATCAAGCTTATGAGCATGGTAGCCATTGTGATGGCAGGGCTTACCGTCGCCTGGAGTTTGTTTTAACTAAAAGAAGGTTTGTTTATTGAAGAGGGCGATAGCCGGAGATAAGTCCGGTTATCGCCTTCTGATTATATAGAACCGGGTAAACACCTTTTTTGCGCACTTAATCACTTTTTTCCGGCAGATGATCCTGTTTCGGGGCATTTCATGCAAATACTCGCTCAAAGCCATTTTCTTGTCTCTTATTATTTCGATACTTTTGCAAGACGATATATTATAAGTTATAAAGGGGAAATGGAAGAAATCTATCATAATGGCTAAGGGGAAAGGCTGATGCTATCAACGAACAAAATCTGTAAAACGAATGGTAGGGTGATGGTTCCGGTCGTCAAGGCTGTGAACCGATAGAATATATTGGGGGAACAATTGCTTGTTTGTGTGAATGAATGACGGAAAAAGGGGACTTTGAATGAGGTCTCCTTTTTTATTTCCTTTATCTTTGTGGCAGATAAGAAAAAAAGAATAAGTATGCTACTACCTTATTTAAATAAAGACCTGATAGAAGCCGGCTGCGATGAGGCCGGCCGCGGTTGCCTGGCAGGATCAGTGTATGCTGCTGCCGTCATTCTTCCTAAAGATTTCAAGAATGAGTTGCTGAATGATTCGAAGCAACTAACCGAGAAGCAACGCTACGCACTGCGTGAAGTGATAGAGAAAGAAGCGCTGGCATGGGCGGTAGGAGTGGTGTCGCCCGAAGAGATAGACGAGATAAACATTCTCCGTGCTTCCTTTCTGGCGATGCACCGGGCTGTCGATCAGCTCTCTGTCCGTCCTCAGCATTTGCTGATCGACGGAAACCGTTTCAATAAATATCCTGACATTCCTCATACTACCGTGATAAAAGGAGACGGAAAATACCTCTCGATAGCCGCCGCTTCTATACTAGCTAAAACCTACAGAGATGATTATATGAATCGTCTTCACGAAGAATATCCGTTTTATGACTGGAATAAGAATAAAGGTTATCCGACTAAAAAACATCGTGCCGCCATCGCCGAACATGGAACGACCCCTTACCACCGAATGACCTTCAATCTGCTTGGTGACGGGCAGTTGAACCTAAATTTCTGATATTTCCATTTGTTTCACTTTCTACATATTTTTGCAGAATAAGCACGATTTTTCTCCAAATAGCCATGAAAATGTTCGGTTTATGCTAAAAAAGTGTTGACTTGTGCTTTTATTTGTTACTTAAATGCTATATATTTGCATTCGATAACAAGAATTAAAAAAAGATAAAATCATGACAACAAGCAGACTTTATGCATCTAAGAAGTTCATGGGGGCTTTACTTCTTATGATGGGTTTTGTTTTACCCGCCAATGCGCAGTTTTTACGTACTTCTTATTTCATGGAAGGTACTCATTATCGGCAACAATTGAATCCGGCTCTGATTCCGACTCAGGGGTATTTTAATATTCCGGTATTGGGATCGGTCAATGCTACTGTCGGGTCCACTTCATTGGGTTATCAAGATATTATCGACATTATTGACGATAGCGACAATTTCTACTCTAATCCCGATTTCCTGGGCCGTCTGAAAGATAAAAACAACTTAAATGTAAACGTAAGCACGGAGATTCTTTCTGCCGGATGGTATAAAGGAAAGAACTTCTGGTCATTCAATGTAGGTGTTCGTGCGGATATAGGTGCAAGCCTTACCCGTTCCATGTTTACTTTCCTGAATGAGATGGATGCGCTTGAAGATAACTGGAGAAACAGTAATTACGATATCAGCGGTCAGAAACTGGATATAAACGCTTATGGTGAAGTTGGTTTGGGGTATGCGCGTCAGATCAATAACCGTTTGACAGTCGGTGGTAAGGTGAAAGTATTGCTGGGTATCGGCAATATGAATCTGAAGATTAACAATGTAATGATGAACGCCAATCTTCCGAGTGATGCCCGCATTAACCAGTTACAGGATCAAAATTATCTGTCCGGATTGGATGCTGCTGGTATCACAAGACTGAAATCTGAAATTGAAAGTTACCATGCCAATCTGAATGTTGACGCTCATCTGGAAAGTTCTTTCAAAGGATTGGAATTGGTACAAGAAGATGGACAGGATTATATCAGTGACTTTGACTTTGACAGTGGAAAACTGGGTATTGCAGGTTACGGTTTCGGCATTGATTTGGGTGCTTCTTATAAAATTATGGATAACTTGACAGTGTCCGCTTCTGTTCTCGACCTGGGATTTATTTCATGGACGAAAGGCGCTACTAAGATAGCTTCTGCCAATCCGGAATCAATCAATATGAAAGGAACTAGCTATGTCAATGGTATTGATGCGAACGATATTCCTAATTCTATTACTGCGATTCAGAACAATATTACTCGGTTGCAGGCTGATGCTGACGGATACATGAACCGTGTAAATGGTGGTGATGTACTCGACTATGAAATGTTGCAACTTCAGACAGAGGACGTACATAAATCCCGCAAGTCTAGTCTGGCATCTACAGTTGTGGTAGGAGCAGAATACGGCTTCTTTGAGAACAAGCTCGGAGTAGGTGTATTGTCTACGACTCGCTTCGTACAACCGAAAACGCTGACAGAAGTAACATTCTCCGCAAACTATCGTCCGAAAAGCTGGCTTAACGTTGCGCTCAGCTACTCGGCTATTCAGTCTGCCGGTAAGTCATTCGGTCTGGGCTTGAAGTTGGGTCCGGTGTTCCTCGGAACTGACTATATGTTCTTAGGTAAGAACACCAATTCTGTAAGTGGATTTGTTGGTATTTCTGTGCCATTGGGCGGAAAGAAATCCAGTAAAGAAGGATAAAATAATTTCTCTCTCTTAAACATTCTCTTTTTAATATTCTCTATCGAACAAAAAACGTATTGTGTGCAGCCTGTCATCGCCGACCTTGAATTCAGGTCTAAAGAATGACAGGCTGCTTTTTTATGTCTCTGAAGTAAAGGGAGATTTAGAACTGCTTGAATTGCAGTCGCTTGAATTAGAACCACTTGATTTTCCGGAATACGATAAACGCTAATGTCGACAGCACGACGGAGCACAGGATAATCAGTGCAAAGGCATACGGCATCTCTTCCAGATGGATATCCACATTCATTCCGTAGAAACTGGCTATCAATGTCGGGATCATCAGTGTAATGGAAAGGCTGGTCATGCGTTTCATGATGGCATTCACGTTGTTGGAGATGATGGAGGCAAAGGCGTCCATCGTTCCGGTGAGGATATCGCTGTAGATGTTTACGGTATTAAATGCCTGTTTCAACTCGATAATCACGTCTTCTACCAGTTCCTTGTCCAGAAAGTCGGTGTCCTGAAAGATACTTTGCAGCTTTCCGATCATTACTTCATTTCCTCGGATGGAGGTGTTGAAGTAAACGAGTGTTTTCTGCAGTCTCATCAGACGGAGCAGGTCTTCGTTGCGGATACTGCGTTCCAGTTCCTTTTCGGCGGCGCTGATATCCAGATTTATCTGTTTCAGATATTTCAGAAACCATACGGCAGACGAATAAATCAGCCGGAGAATCAGATCGAGTTTGTTGCGGACTTCGATTCCTTTTCGGCGGGTGTGTTCGATGAAGTCCGGCAGCAGGTCTGTGTTGTGGTAGCAGACTGATACAATGATTTCATTGTTGGTGATGATGCCGATGGGTACGGTGCCGAAGGGAAGACTTTCGTTCTGACCGTTTTGCATCGGGATGCGCAGAATCGTCAATAGCCAGTTGCCTTCCGTGTCGGTGCGCGGACGTTCGTCTGTATCGGCTATATCGTTCAGAAATGATTCGGGTACATTCAGGGTTTTAGTCAGAAACTCAAAGTCATCGTTGTCCGGGCATACTACGTTTACCCAGCAGTTAGGAAGCCATTGCGGTTTTTCCACAAAGCCAGCTTCACAATAAAGATATGTTCTCATCTTATTGCCTCCTTTCGTTTGTTTACACGAGCAGAGGCATCAGTTTTCAATGACTCTGATCGCTTTAATTAATACTATAAGTGCACGTTCGCGGGTTTGAATCGTCCATTTTTCTATGATTTAATTTAAAAGCGATACAAAAGTACGGAAAATTAACCGAGGTTCCGTCTTTTGCATCGCTTTTTTTAGATTTTCTTGTTGTTTATGGTCTTTCAGCATGCGGGGAGTTCATTGGTTGGCTATGGTAAAATCACTTGTAAGATAGTGCTAAAGTTCCCGTTAGCTCCTTACATAGTAGACTTTCCTTATAAGGAAAGTTGGGATAAGGTGCCGACATTGTTAGTTGTTCACGGCCGTGGTAAGAGTTGCTCACGGTTGTGGTAAACGCTGCTCACGGATGTGATCAGGTCTTGTCACGGCCGTGAACAGGTAAAGATGTCGGTAGCTTAATGGAAGTATAAAGGCATGATGAGCTAAAAGCATTGGTAGCTTATGGTATTTGTTGTATAAGGACAAGGCTCGAATGAGGCGTAACAGGTAATAAGTAATAGGTAATAAGATGGGGAGGAAGTGACAGGTAATAAGTCGTGAAATAGGGGTAAAGTGACAATAAAAAGCATGATTTACGGCTATTATCACCTTATTATCACCCTATTGTCACCAGCTATTATCACCTGAAGTGTGTTTATTATCAGTTTGTTATCTTCGAAAGGTGATAAGTGACAATAGAAAAGCATTTATTTCTAGAGAGTATTTGTCATGCTGAACTTGTCGAAGCATCTCCTCTTAGTATAAACTGAAGAAGAGATGCTTCGCTATCAATGTGTTCCACTTAGGTTCAGCCGGGATTACTGAGCATTTTCTCCCTGTCCGGCAGACCCGGAAACGGGGAAGTGCTCCTCCAAATACTTTCTGATTCTATGCGTCCCCAGTTCTTCCTTGGAGATACTGCCGTCTTTTAGCACAAGTTCATAGTGCGGAATGCCGTTGAAGCGGAAAAGTTGGCGCAGATAATTGAACTCTGAGTCGGTGACATAATAGCTGGCTTCTCCTTTCAGATTCTTTTCCACGTATTGCTTATATGCACCGGCTGGTGAGTCTTTCTGTCCGGTGATATAGATGAACTCGAACTCCGGATGATCTTTGTATTTTTTGCGCAGGTCTGCCGTCGCTTCTATTCCTGCGCGACAAGGTCCGCAGGTCGTTGCCCAGAAGTCGACGAACAGGACTTTTCCCGGATGATTCTTAATAATGTTGCGGAAAACGTTGGTGGCTTTGCCTTCCGGAAGTTGATAGGAATTGACTTTTTCCTTCGGATGCGTTTTGGCGAACAGATATTCGGCCTCTTCTGCCAATTGTGGGTGAGTGAGCTTTTGCTTGATACTGTCCACATACTCACGGGCAATGGAACGTGTCTTGATATTCTGCAGGCTGAAACCCAGGTTGCGGACTTTGGCTATTTGCCAAAGCAAAGGATCGGGCACATCATATAGCCGGGCAAGAATGCTGTCTTTCTTATGACTGGTTTTTTGTTCCATCGAGATAAAGTTTCTGTCCATGTCTTGCTCTGACTGCTTGTTTTTATACTGCTTGTCGATGTACTCCAGGACCAGTTTTTCTTCTTTTCCGTATAAGCCTTTCACCTTGTCATTCTCTTCTTGAAGTTCTTTTAAGGGGATTCTGACGGTTGTTCCTGCCAGTTTCTCCTGTTTCAGTCTGATTGCCTCCTGTTCTGTATTCAGTTTTACTCCTTTCTCTTTAAGGAAAGCGAGAAGCGATTCTTCCGGATACGTGTAAGAGATGGTATCCTTTGGCTCCGGTGCATAATAATTATAGGCTGTTCTGAAGGCGTCCATATATTCAAACCGGTTGATAAAAGAGCTGGCATTGGCATCGGCGAGCACTGTTTCATCATTCAGCGGCATCTTCTTCAAGAAGTCGTAATAAGAATCTTCTTCTTTCACTTTCAAGGCTTGGTTGGCTGTATCCTGCTTCGCATAATAATCTCTGCTCATCAGAAAGTCGAAGAATAAGCCTCCTGCCTGCAGGTCTGCCTTATTCTTGATCAGACGGGCAGCCTTTGCCGATGGGTGGCAAATCTGAATAAGTGAATCGGCTGTATGCTCCCATCGGGCGACAATCGGCTTCATGTGCTCCTGATATTGGCTGGGAGTCAGTTTGTTGCGCGCGTTGGATAAATCATCGTAACGGTAGGGGATCAGCGCCTTGAATTCCTTCAGCAGATAGGAGATGGAAGCCGACGGACCCATGTAGGCTGTATTCTTGATCGGGAAATAATAGTCGCGTGCACGGCTGCGTGCCAGCAATGCTTCCCAGTCGATATACATGGTAAGCGTCTGTCCGGGCTCGATATAGAATGG
Organism: Bacteroides sp. 1_1_14; assembly: GCF_000162515.1. Taxonomy (NCBI): domain Bacteria; kingdom Pseudomonadati; phylum Bacteroidota; class Bacteroidia; order Bacteroidales; family Bacteroidaceae; genus Bacteroides; species Bacteroides sp. 1_1_14. The sequence goes on from NZ_GG774714.1 coordinate 50,522, forward strand.
AATCCAGTTATTGTCAAGCGTAACGGACTGTTCCACAGGATGCTTGATGACAAACTTGCACAGGAAGCTGCCGTCTTCGTCTATCTGAATCACAGTCGGGTAGTCCTGGCGGGTAATATGGTTGGATAGATAGATGAGTCCGGTGTCAAATCCCAGCCGGCGGTCATAGCCGTCGATATACCCTTGCAGACAGGTGGTGTCTGTGTGGAAGAACTGCTGAAAGCCTGTGTCGGCAGCGATTGTCTTGGTAGCTTCCCTTTGCCGGGTATACAGCTGATTCTTTTCTCCGTTCACTTGTATCTGGCAGCTTCCGTCTTTCTGCGGAGTCACCAGCAGGGTACGTATGTTTCCATTCTGCTTGTCCTTGACGGTGATTTCCACCCGCTTCCCTTTCTTGCGGATGTTTTCGTTGGTAAATATCCGGTTGTCCATAATCGTGACAGAATCGTAGATGCCGTATTCCCAGGCGTTCAAGTCGTCTGCCTTGAACCAGTTTCCCTTGATTGCCGTCAACGGCGAAACGTTTTTGTCGGAGGACGGTACTAAAGATATGTCATACGTATTTCCTTCCGTATCGCTCGGACTAAGGAGATGGATGACCTGCGTCTCTTCCGGCAGGGCTTCGAAAACGAGCACATAGTCCATCTCGCCCGAATCGGGCATATACACTTCCTTATTGAGCTCAATGCCTTCCGCACTCTTGAACTGATATTTCTTGCCGGTGGCTGCATCTTCCAGATAACTGTCTCCTTCTTCCTTTATCCACCAGTGCGGACGGAAGATGGCGTGAATATAAACACGCGTGCCATCGGGCGTGCGTTCTATACGGGTGATGTTACCAATACTTCCCGAACGGGCTTTGAATGGCGGATTGTCGATGGTTTGTGCTGTGAGCATACCCGACAGCATGAGCATCATGCAGAGTAGAATCGTTTTCATAATATTAAATTTTGAATAAATGCGTTTAGTAGTTCCCTATACAAAGAAAGAAAAATATCCATCGCTCCCTCTCTTTTTCCCCTTTAACTTAACATAGATTAAACGTTTACGTAATCATCTTTTTTGTACCTTTGCACCCGAAAATCAGAGTGATAATTTAAATATTGAAATATTATGAGTAAGAAAGCCCTTTTAATGATCCTCGATGGTTGGGGACTAGGCGACCAAAAGAAAGACGACGTAATCTTCAACACTCCCACTCCTTACTGGGATTATCTGATGAACAATTATCCTCATTCCCAACTTCAGGCAAGTGGTGAGAACGTAGGTTTGCCCGACGGACAGATGGGTAACTCGGAAGTAGGTCACCTCAACATTGGTGCCGGACGTGTGGTTTATCAGGATTTGGTGAAAATCAACCGCGCATGTGCTGACAACAGCATCCTGCAGAACCCCGAAATCGTTTCTGCTTTCTCTTACGCGAAAGAAAACGGAAAGAGCGTTCATTTCATGGGACTGACTTCCAACGGTGGCGTACACAGCTCAATGGTTCATCTTTTCAAACTTTGCGACATCTCCAAAGAATACGGCATCGACAATACATTCATCCACTGCTTCATGGACGGTCGTGACACTGACCCGAAGAGTGGCAAGGGATTTATCGAAGAACTTTCTGCACACTGCGAGAAATCGGCAGGCAAGATCGCTTCTATCATCGGACGTTATTATGCTATGGACCGTGACAAACGTTGGGAACGTGTGAAGGAAGCCTATGACCTGCTGGTAAACGGCCAGGGTAAGAAAGCTACCGATATGGTTCAGGCTATGCAGGAATCTTACGATGAAGGTGTAACGGACGAATTCATCAAGCCGATTGTAAACGCCAGCTGCGACGGAACCATCAAAGAAGGTGATGTCGTTATCTTCTTCAACTACCGTAACGACCGTGCTAAAGAACTGACTGTCGTACTGACTCAGCAAGATATGCCGGAAGCAGGTATGCATACGATTCCGGGACTGCAATATTACTGCATGACTCCGTATGATGCATCCTTCAAAGGTGTTCATATCCTGTTCGACAAGGAAAACGTTGCCAACACACTGGGCGAATACATCGCTTCCAAAGGACTTAACCAGCTCCATATCGCTGAAACAGAGAAATATGCTCACGTTACTTTCTTCTTCAACGGTGGTCGTGAAACTCCGTTCGACAACGAAGACCGTATCCTTGTTCCATCTCCGAAAGTAGCCACTTACGACTTGAAACCGGAAATGAGCGCTTACGAAGTGAAGGATAAACTGGTAGACGCTATCAACGAAAATAAATATGATTTCATCGTGGTGAACTTCGCTAACGGTGACATGGTTGGTCATACCGGTATCTACGAAGCAATCGAGAAGGCTGTTGTGGCTGTAGACGCTTGCGTGAAAGACGTGATCGAAGCTGCTAAAGCACAAGGTTACGAAGCTATCATCATCGCCGACCACGGTAACGCTGATCATGCCTTGAACGAAGACGGCACTCCGAATACGGCTCACTCTCTGAACCCGGTTCCTTGTGTGTACGTAACCGGAAACAAAGCTGCGAAAGTAGAAGACGGTCGCCTGGCTGATGTGGCTCCGACTATCCTGAAAATCATGGGGCTGGAAGCTCCGGCTGATATGAACGGTCAGATTTTGATTAAGTAATTTAGAATGCTATAACCAAAGGGGCGGGGGTATACTCCGCCCTTTTGGTCTCACATAAGTTTTATGATTCAGATAGAAGATGTAGTAGTGAGCTTCGATGTCCTTCGGGAAAAGTTCCTTTGCAATCTGGACGCCTGCAAGGGCGAATGTTGCATTGAAGGGGATGCAGGGGCGCCTGTGGAATTGGATGAAGTGGAAAAGCTGGAAGAGGTTCTGCCGATAATATGGGAAGAGCTATCGCCGGAAGCACGTGCTGTCATTGAGAAGCAAGGAGTGGTATATACGGATCAGGAAGGTGATCTGGTGACTTCTATTGTTAATAATAAGGATTGCGTCTTTACTTGTTATGACGAGAAAGGATGTTGTTACTGTGCCATTGAAAAGGCTTATCGGGATGGCAAGACGGACTTTTACAAACCGGTATCATGCCATCTCTATCCCATCCGGATTGGAGATTACGGACCTTATAAGGCGGTGAACTATCATCGTTGGGATGTGTGTAAAGCGGCTGTGTTGCTGGGGAAAAAAGAAAACGTGGCTGTCTACCAATTCTTGAAAGAACCTCTGATCCGTAAATTCGGCGAGAAGTGGTATCAGGAACTGGAAGTCGCAGTGAAGGAATTAAAGGCGCATGATATGATCTGATATTTCTTTCATTTCCTCGACTCTTTGCGTTTGGATCGTATCAGAAGAAATAACAGGCAGATCATAGCTACGATAATGCAAGCCGGAGTAATCCATGCCTCCGGATGGATAATAATCAGGAACAGGCAAGTGACAATTACACAGGATGCCAGAATTCTGAGATAGAGTCTGATCTTGGCAAATACAGGATTTGGGGTAGTCGTTTTCATAAGTGTCCTCCTTCATTTTCGGCAAGATAGTGATTTTGACCGGAAAAAGATTTAACTGTTAGGTTTTATTAAGACATAGAAAAGCGCCGGCACGGAGGATTTTCCTTCGCTTGCCGACGCTTCTTCGTTGTAAGATGTGAGGTTGGTTTATAAAAACGTAATATTAAAATTATGTATCGATATTCGCATATGTTGCATTCTCTTCGATAAACTCGCGGCGCGGACCTACGTCTTCACCCATTAGCATGGAGAAGATGTAATCGGCTTCAGCGGCATTATCGATGTTTACTTGCTTCAGCATACGGTTGTCGGGATCCATAGTTGTTTCCCACAACTGCTGGGCGTTCATTTCACCCAAACCTTTGTAACGCTGTGTATGAACCGCATTTTCCAGACCACCGCCATAGGTATCGATAAACTTCTGGCGTTGCGCGTCTGTCCAGCAATACTCTTCTACTTTACCCTTTTTGCAGAGGTAGAGCGGGGGAGTAGCGATGTACAGATAACCGTTCTGAATAATCTGCGGCATATAACGGAAGAAGAATGTCATGATCAGTGTGTCGATGTGAGAACCATCGACGTCGGCATCGGTCATGATGATAATCTTGTGATAGCGCAGCTTTTCGATGTTAGCCTCTTTGCTGTCGTCTTCTGTTCCGATAGTGACACCCAGTGCCGTATATATATTGCGGATTTCATCGCTTTCCAGTGCTTTGTGATACATCGCTTTTTCGACGTTCAGAATCTTACCGCGTAGCGGAAGGATGGCCTGGAACATACGGTTACGTCCTTGCTTGGCAGTACCACCTGCCGAGTCTCCCTCGACGAGGAACAATTCGCATTTTGAGGGGTCTTTATCCGAACAGTCGGCCAGTTTACCCGGCAGACCGCCTCCGGACATCGGAGATTTGCGTTGTACCATTTCACGGGCTTTTCTTGCTGCGTGGCGTGCTGTGGCAGCCAGAATCACCTTGTCTACAATTGTTTTTGCCTCCTTTGGATGTTCTTCCAGATAGTAGGCCAGTACTTCACCGACAGCCTGGTCTACGGCACCCATTACTTCGTTGTTACCCAACTTCGTTTTGGTCTGTCCTTCGAACTGTGGTTCGGCTACTTTAACGGAAATAACGGCAGTCAGACCTTCGCGGAAGTCGTCTCCCGAGATTTCAACTTTCACCTTTTCCAGCATCTTGCTGTCTTCGGCGTACTTCTTCAGCGTACGGGTCAGTGCACGGCGGAAACCGGCAAGATGCGTACCTCCTTCGATTGTATTGATATTATTGACATAGGAATGTACATTTTCGGAGAATCCTGTATTGTACATGATGGCTATTTCAATAGGTATTCCCTGCTTCTCAGAGTTCAGATAGATAACGTCGTTGATCAAGTGTTCACGTGAAGACTCGATGAAGCGTACAAACTCTCTCAGCCCTTCTTCGGAATAGAATACTTCACTCTTGAAGCTGCCGTCTTCTTCATTCACTACCCGACGGTCGGTCAGTGAAATGCGGAGACCTGCATTCAGGTATGCCAACTCACGCAGACGTGAAGCCAGTATTTTATAATCATACACCGTTTCGGTAAAGATTGTATCATCGGGCCAAAATTGTTGGCGGGTTCCTGTAATATCCGATACCCCCACTTCTTTCACAGAATAAAGCGGCTTACCGATTTCATATTCCTGCTGATAGATTTTACCATTGCGGAATACCTGTGTAGTCATGTGTGTTGACAGTGCATTTACGCAAGACATACCTACACCGTGCAAACCTCCGGAAACTTTATACGACCCTTTGTCGAACTTACCTCCGGCGTGCAGAACGGTCATCGCTACTTCCAGTGCCGACTTCTTTTCTTTTTCATGATAGTCGACCGGAATACCACGTCCGTTGTCCTGTACGGTGATTGAATTATCTTCGTTGATTGTCACTTCGATGTGGTCGCAATACCCGGCCAGTGCCTCGTCAATGGAGTTATCAACGATTTCGTATACCAAGTGGTGAAGTCCCTTTATACTGATGTCACCGATGTACATCGCAGGGCGTTTTCTCACTGCTTCAAGACCTTCCAATACCTGGATGCTATCCGCAGAATAAGACCCGTTATTGGGAGTGATTTGTTCTTCGCTCATAATTGCCTTTCTAAGTTATAATAACAGAGCAAATATAGTGAAAATTGTCGAGTTGGCGAAGTTTCGAAGGTGAAAAATGTAGAATAAAAGCGGAATTAGTGAATGGGAAAGTATTCTGATATTCAGTGGTTTATAAACACAAAAGGCCGAACTTAAAAGTTCAGCCTGAATGCTATATAGAATTGTTGTTTTTCTATTATTAAGCGAGCTTGTTGATGTAAAGAGCCAGCTTAGATTTCAGATTGTTAGCTTTGTTTTTGTGAATAACATTTGTTTTAGCTAACTTGTCCAACATCTTAGTGATGCCAGGATACATTGCAACAGCTTCTGTTTTGTCAGTAGTTGCACGAAGTTTTCTAACAGCATTTCTCATGGTCTTACCATAATATCTGTTATGAAGTCTTCTTGTCTCTTCTTGTCTGATTCTCTTCAGTGATGATTTGTGATTTGCCATTTCGACTAATCTATTTTTTTAGTTCTTTATTCTTTTTACTTGTAGCCCGTGGGGGAATCGAACCCCCCTTTCAAGAATGAAAATCTTGCGTCCTAACCGATAGACGAACGGGCCATCCTGTTGTTGCATTTCTGCTTTTTGCTCTCTCGAATCAGTGTTTGTTTCTCGATTGCGGATGCAAAGGTAGGAACTTTTTTGAAACTGACAAACAATTCATGAAAAAAATATGTAGTTTTTTCTCTTTTTTTCTGTGGGGTGGGGTGATAGTGCTTGATTTTCAGTAAAATATGAGATTACGATTTTTCGAAAAAAATATCTCCGTCTATAAGACTATGAATAATGTGCTATATTTATACCTTATTATATATAAGGATTTATGGACTTCCATTCTTATTGTTACATTGATTTTGAAAAAACGATGTATTTGCGACTTTTCTTGTAATCGGATGATTGTTTTAACGACTAAAGGAGTATGCTTGTGAACTATCAGAAACAGTAGAGCGTTTATAGATATACGGATATAAACAAACGTATCATTTGTCATGTATGCAAATGACAGTGATAGTCTTTTATTGAACGAGTAAAAGCGCACCCATCCTCGCTTGAACGGGTGCACCAACACAAACAAAACAAACAATTAATAAAACAGTCCTTCAATGAAGTGCCGTTTTATAAGGAAATTTAGCATGTTGTGGGAAACTAAACATGCGAATAAAGGGTATAAAATACCACTCGGATACTTCACAGTAGCCTTTTCTGTAGAACATCTCACCTAAATTCCGTACGCATACAATCAGTCATGTGTTCCTAAAACTCCAGTTCTGAGTCATTCAGCCTTACGGTCCATCCGTTTACCATTATTCTCGGGCATATCTTCGGAATCCCCATATCCGATGACTGTATGAAGAATAAAAGGGTGTATGAATCCTGCCTGTCAAGATATTCCTGATCGCCCATCTCATCGCCGGTATGACTGTGGATTTTGGATAACAGTAGATACTGGGTGAGCGGAAGACGCAGAATTTCCTGTCCGCTGGGTACATGCTTTATGGTCAATGTGGTCTGATCTCCTTTCATGATGCGCAATGTGTTCAACCGGGCATGGATGACAGGGGTTTCTTCTTCATCGAGTATACTGACTTCCTGCCGGTATGGACGATAGTAAACCGGCTCCGTCCCCAACGGAGTGTTGGTATGATCCATCACACCATTGGCAGCCTCCAATGTGAAAGTGAAATCTTCCTGATTCAGCAGGTTGTTGTCGTCCTGAAGGATGCATGAGAAATAATTGGTGTTTTTGACTAAGGGAGCATCCAATACCTGATAGTCATTACTGATAGTTATATTTTCAAGGCTACCGTAGAAGAGGCCGTTCAATTTCCCGTTCATCTGTTTTTCACTGTTGCATATCAATGAAAGGAGCAATGATTTCCGTTCCGTCTGACCGGTTTTGAGATAAGGGAACCGGTATTGACGGTCGGAGGCTCCTCCCCACAAGAGCAGATGATAGCTCCCTTCGGGAAACGGCACTCTTACCATACAGTAGCCTTGATGTAATGCGATACTGTCTACGTCCAGTCTGTCCACATACTTGTTGTTCTTGTCGAAAGCAAAAATGGTGATGTCGCCTACTTGCGAGGAAGCGGCATCCACATCTAGTATATTATAGGTATACGAGATTTTCAACCAGGTCCCGGTAGGGCAGTCTGACAGATCGTCGTTCACCCAGTTGCAGGATGAGAACAGCGTGACGATGCAGATAATATGTAGTAAAAATGGACGCATTGGTAATAAATTTAGTTCAAAGTGGCCGATACTTATTCAAGTTCTACATCTTGGTTACGTACGGCCCACGGAAAAACATCGATGTTGATGTTCAGTTCTGCTTTGTATTCATCCGGTTGTTCCGGTTCGATAAATGGTTCGCCGCTGCCCAGGCCTGCTACTTTATTGACTGACAGTCTGTATATATTGTTGCGTACGATGCCAAATTCCATGACTCCCATTTCGGTGTCGTTGTTGTTGTCTTCATGCTTGATCCAGTAGTTGTAGTAGCATGCGTAGTTTTCGGTTTTCTTGAAATGCTTGATGCTGTATTTGGCAAGCTCTTCTGTTGTCGAGTTGTCGGTAATGTCTCCGGGCAGGTTGTTGAGTGCCAGTTTTCTGATTGCATTTACGCTGGTGTAGAAGTTGTAGTTGAAGTAGAACAGGTTGGTCGGCCAGTTGGACGGGTTGCTTACTGTTTCTCCGCTTTCGTTGAATACGCGGTCGGTGGCAATGTCGAGACTTGCTTTGAACATCACTCCTGTGGTATAGGCATTTAGCTGGGCGGGACGGAACATACAGTTCTCCAGACAGTAGATGCGTGACCAGCTATTTGCCGGAGCCATGCCTGCCCAATTGCTGTCGTCAATGTTAAGCTGTACCAATGCCTGTGCAAAGAAACCGTCCTCATTCTTGAAGTCTTTGGCACCTTCTACGGTTTTCTTGAAGAAGTAAGGGTCTATTACATAACCGTCGTTATCGTTGATGTTGCCGAAGTTCTCATCAGTGTATGAGTCCGGTTCCTGAAGGCTGGTCAGCACGGCTGTATGGCGGAAAGTGTAGAATTCGGTTGCCAGGTTCAACATTCTGAAGTTATTGAGTTTGACCGTACAGTAAGTTTTTCCGGCCGGGTCTTTCAGGGGGAAAGTCTCCTGTGTCTGTGTCACTTCAATTTTGGCAACGACACGTTCCAGGCTAATGGAAATGTCGGTTACTTTGTCGGAATCTGTGGGTTTGCTTACTTCGACATTCAGATTTGCGGCACCACGGTTGGTCATTACGAATCCTCTCTCGGGTACACTTGGAATCTTTCCTGCGCTGTATGTCACTTTGTCGATAGCTCCGAGGAATTTGTCCTGTGTTGCAATGTCCGCTGTGATTGCTTCACCATTGGCGATGGCGAATACGTTGTAAGTTCCCGGTTTCATTGTGATTTTGTTGGCGGTGTAGTGTATTTTTTGTCCGCTTGTCCCTGCCAGTGTGATGTTTTCAAGAGGCTGGGACTCAACGAAAGTTTTAGTGGCCGAGTCAAAGAAGTAGACCGTAAGGGTTTTTACCGCATACTCTTCTTTCGAGCCTTCTTCGGTTACACCCGATGATTCGGCACTCCGGCTGGCGGGAACATTCGGGATTTCAAGGAACAGGGCTACGTTGCCGTTCGAGTCCGACTGCGTTTTGTCGGGGATTGCTACATCTGCATCATTGATGCAACTGTACTGTGTGGCTGCTGTAAACAGAAGCATTGCCATTAGTTTTGTAAATTGTTTCATCTTACCATTGATTTTAATTAAACATTTATTTAAGCTCTAATATTTGTTTCAGATTGTTGTCAGCTTGTGACAGTCCGGCAGCTTTGGCCTGTTTGAAGAGTGTTTCCGCTTCTTCATAATTCTCTTGAAGAAGGTGCAGGACACCTTTTGCCAATGCTGTTTCCGGTACTTCCGGTGCTTTCTCCAGATAATGTGCGGCGGACTGCACGTCTCTTTGCATCAGAGAGATGCAAGCTGCGTTCAGGTTGGCGACAGGATTATCCGGGAATAATTGTACGGCAGTCATGAAGATTTTGTTGTATGCTTCGCTTCCCGGCGTACAGGTGAGTGCGAGGCGGAACATCTCTTCAAGACTCAGGTTCTTGGGATTAGTGGCGAAAACATTTCGTGATTCTTCTACGCTGAAAGGATGTACATGATATTCGATGGTATAATCGGAATGTCTGAGCAGCGTGAACCAATGTTCCAACACAAAGCGATAGAATGCCGGAAATTGTTTTTTCAACTTCTCTTCCTTGCGGTCGGGGTGCAGGTTGCCTGTCACGATTTTCATGACTGCCTCCTTCCGCTGAAAGGTTGTATCAGTGAGAAGGGCTTCGAACCCTTCCCAGTCCTCAGGAGTATGAGAAGTATGAATATCCGTTGGATTAAACGTGTATAACCGGCACACATATTCCTTCAATGCCAGTGTGCGTTCGCGGGATAACCTTTCGTTGAGTTGGTAAGGTCCGTCAGGCGATGCATAGCCGTGTATGCTGATATGTGTGATGGTTACATTCGAATCATTTCTGATGGCGTCTATGGTTTGAGTGATCTTATTCAGTTCCGTCGCATTGTTGCTGTATGTTTCATGTATGATGGCGTCGTTTAGGGGAAAGTCGATGAATGCGCATCCTTTCTCAGTTCTGGTTTTCAGCCCCTCCACTTGTGGGGTGAGAAATACGAGTTGCGGGACAGGTATCGGTTGCGGATGCAGGCGGGCGATACAAGTGAAGGCTTCTTCGCCGGCGATGCCACAACCACAACTTTTCTCTATCAGGGAGAGTGTAGCATGATTCATCCACTTCTCGAAAGGAACGGATTGCAGATAATGTATGCTTTGCCTGCTTCCGTTTTTCGTTGTAGCGAACGGGCATCTTTCTCCTTTTTGCCCATTTCGCGCATGAATATGATTTGCTGTTTCCGGCTATTGATGTAGATGGAAGGCAGTTCCAACCGATTCTCCAGACTGTCGGTGACAACGGGTACGAGAACCAGCGATTCGTTGGACGAAAGGTCGCGGGTGATTTCTACCGAAATAGAAACCACCAGTTCTTCCCCTGCCTTGTGAAGGCTGGAAGCGGTAGCTCGGATCGTTCCGTTAGCTTCTTCTACGGTCGTTTGCGCCTGTAGCGATAGAGATGCTATGACCGCAATGATAAAAACTCCTCCCAGTTTCATAGTCGTACTAATAATGGATCTATATTTAAAAATAGCCTGTTCACCAAGGATAGATGTGAGATATAATTCCGTATTGCTGGAGTTCTTCCAATATCCTCATGTCTTTCAATGTCTTTCCTCTGCCACCATGTCCCAGATGGTACACCCTCCACGGTGTGGACCGGTGTTTGCGTGCTATCTCTATGTAGAGATGTCTTCGTTTGGAGAACCAGACTTTCCATAATTTTTTCATCTTTCTTTCTTCTTTAAAATAGGTAGATTAAACTTATAGAGGCCTTGCTAGGTCCTACGTAATGATATTTTCCTTCTTCTCTTAGCTTTGCGCATTTGTCTACGCAGTTGTATTGCCTGTAATGGATAAATTCGTATCCTACTCCTACACTTGTTTCTATGTTCCAGTGGTCATTCAGCATCCAGTGATATCCGCAGCTGATGCCTCCGCCTGCCAGCCAGCCTTCGTACCGGTGGCGTTTCAGTTGGGAGAATATGCCGAAAGGCAGTTTCTTACCTCCGATGTTGAATTGGGCACCGTTCAGATACCCTCCCCAGAAAAGACCGTTATACTTCTGGCAAGTCCAGTATTTGTATTCGGGTTGCAGGAGCCAGTAACGGTTGACATATTCTTCGTTCCGCTTCCACGGTCGCAGGCTTCCGGTAAGCTCGACTGTGCTCTTGTTTCCTATGGCATACGAAATTCCCCCTCCGAAAGCTCCGTCTATGGCAGAAAGCGCATTCACCCTGATAGCTGCTTTCTGTGAGTAAGCGTCCAGGCATCCAAGTAATAAGAGCAGGAATATGAAACGTTTCATTATATCCGTTGATTAAGGGCGTTTATTGTTTTCAAAAAATGCATTCAGATTATATGCCGCTTCCTCGGAGCCTTCGGCTTTGGCGGCTTTCAGCATTCGGATGCCTTCGTAGGTGTTTCCGGACATTAGTTCGTATACTCCGCGGCAGTTTTTATAGGCCAGACTGTCGTGAAGAGCCATTGAAAGGAATTTACCTGCCGATTTGACGTCTCCCTGTTCTATGGCGGCAGCTGCTGCATTCAGGTTGGCAACCGGATGTACGGGATATAGCTTGACGCTAATATTGATAATCTTGTAAAACCGGGCTTTGTCTTCCGTATAAGACAGGGCGACTGTGTAGAGTTCGCGGAGAGACAGCATCTGCGGGTTGATCTCCGCTATCATTTTCGCCTCTTCAAGGCTGAAATTCAGTTCCTTCTGATTTCGTGCGTCCACATCATCCGTTTCGGGCGAAACGTAAGTACCCTTGTATTTCATTTTGCTGCCGACTGCCGGACTCGTAGGGCGTTCATTGACAACAGGAAGAGGAACGATCTCTTGTGTAGCTGTATCGGAAGGAACTATTGCGCCGGAAGATGCTGCTATGTTTTGAGGAGTTATGACGATTGTATCTTTCAGAGATTGTTCACCTTCCGGACGGACAATAGTTCTTTTAAGTATCAGTGTTGCATTGTTCATCCAATCCTCTGTCGGCAATGAAGTCCGGTAGGAAATGGTACGGGAGTGGTCCTCGTCAATGCCGGTAATCAGATAAGCTTTCGCATCCTCTTCTTTCCGGTCATTCTTCTTGCGTAAAATCTGATTGCGCAGATATAGTTTCTGTTTCTGCTTACCATTCAGTTGTATGTGCGGCAGTGATACTCTTTTCTCCTGGCTGGTCAGCACGGGTGTCAGTATAAAGGCACTCTTGGAATCCATGTCTTTTATATGGACTGAAATATCCATGGACAGAAACAGTGAATCTGCACGGACGCCGAAGAAGTGGGGTACGATATCCAGCTTAACGTTCTGTGCCGGTAGCAAGTTGCATATCAATAAACTGAAAAAGATGAATGCTTTCGTTTTCATGTTATGTTGTGATTTAATTGATTTACTGAATGAAATACACGAGTGATATCCCTATCTGCGTGGGGCCCCAGTAGTTGCAGTGGGATTTTTCGATAAAGGCAGCGCCTTCGGGCTGTCCATAGCGTTTATAGTTGAGGTGGGCATATCCCAGTGAAAGTCCCGCTTCCAGATTCCATTGCGGACTGATCATCCATTGATAACCATAGGAGATGCCGAAGCCCGCCAGATTGCCTTGATACCGGTTGTTGGCAATCTGCCTGTTTTCGATACCCAGCATTTTACCATTTCCGAATCCCCAAGGGAGCATTCCGCCGAAGTTGAATAGAGCATAGTGAAGTTGAAAGCCGATGTAGCTTCCCATGAACACTCCGTCAAACCATTTGCGGTACTCCGGTTGGAGCATGAAATGCTTCATCTTTTTGTTTCCCCCGAAGTTCCAGGGATTGTAGTTGACAGAGAGATTAAGCGTGTGCGTATCATCGCACCTTATCTCTCCCCCTATATTGAAAGTGGTTGTGAGGTCATAGAGCAGATTACTCTTGACGGCTATCTTCTGCCCGTATAGACTGGAGGCGGGCAAAAGACAGGTAAGGAAGATACTTGCCAACATACATTTCAAGACTGCCGTGAGTCCCTTTATGCTGGCGGCTGTAGATATCCTTTTTCTATTCCTATCGGGTTTGTGTGTCATAATCTTTTGTTTATGTGTTTCTGTTACTTCTTAGGTAACGGAAATCCGGTCTTATGACCGGTATGTGGAGGGGAAAGAAGTAAAAAAGGCAGCGGTCTTTGAGTGCTAAAGCGTATTTATAGGTTTCCGGCTGAAAAATAGTCCGGCAGACACAATAGCGGTCTGGAACATGAAACAGATATAATTCATGCTCCTGTATTCTTTTTTATTTTTTTGAAAGAAAGGAAGTGAAATAATGTATAATTAATTTGGAATGTGATGTTCTTTTTCTATATCTTTGCGCTGTATTTATTTCCGTTACCTAAGAAGTAATAGATAAGGTAATTTGTTTATATTCAATATATTGTCTCTCGGTGTTTGCTCGCAACGTAGTTCTCTACGTAAAAACAATTCAATTTATTCGCTTCTGTCCGTTTTTCCAGTCCAAAGCCTTTCAGGTAAGTTTGCGTGGTCTTTATTGATTTATGCCCCAATGATTCGCTGATCATTTCGATGGGGATTCCCTGATATTTGGCGCTCGTTGCCCAGGAATGCCGGATGGTGTATGAGGTGACAGGCGATTTGATGTGTAACTCTCTGGAAAGACTCTTCAATTGATTGTTGAATCGTCTGAGAGCCGATTGATATTCTTTATATCCTGCCTCTTCTTTCCGTTTTTTATCTCCTTTCATGATGTCGAACAGGTAGTCCGGACAATCCTCTCCGGAAGATTCATTATTGCGCAATCCGTTGATTGCCTTCTTGGCAGCCTCCAGTATTTCGACGCTCATGGGAGTACCGGTCTTTATACGGTTATATCTCAGTACTCCATGTACCAGTGCCGATTTCTCCAGATGTGCGAAGTCGGCAAACGGCATGCCGCAGAGCTGAAACATCAGTCGTGCTATCGCTTGTGTGCGACGCAGGTGGCTGGACTTGGGGACTTTGTAGAGCAACATGTGCAGTTCGTTGATGGGCAGTGCCTTCTTCTGCCGGACATCTACTCCGGTGAATACGTCACGAAACAATCGGGGGATGAAACGGGCCGTACCCGCTTCGACACCGCGGTTGTAGATACTGCGTAGCATACGCATATAAGTCGATACGGTGTTCGGTTTCAATCCGCAGTCATAAAGATACTGACCGTACCGTCGCAGACTATCGCGGTTGACTTGTCCGAATGCGACTTCGGGAGTATCACAAAACTTGGCAAATGACAGAATTGCATTTTTGTATACATGTGCCGTCGAGTAACGACCCTCTTCTTGTAGATTCCGGATGTATGCTTTTGCGCATCCGGTAAAGCTGTTTTTATTACTTTTTCTTTTCATACTCTTGTCTATATTTACTTGTTCTTCAGGGAGTATAACAAAAATAGCAATCTTTTTTGTTGTTAACGCCTCTAAAAAGCTCCCGATTGCCAGACATTTTTTTGTAGTTTTGTTCCGGAATGATAAAAAGAGGAGTGCATTATGCTGCAAAAGACGAAAGGAATAGTTCTACATACGCTTAAATATAATGATACTTCTATCATTGTAGATATGTACACGGAGTTATCCGGGCGGACTTCTTTTCTCGTTCCCGTACCCCGTTCGCGGAAGGCGGCAGTCAAGTCAGTACTCTTCCAGCCTTTGTCTTTCATTGAGTTTGAGGCGGATTATCGTCCGAATGCCACTCTCTATCGGGTAAAAGAGGCGAAGTCTTTTTATCCTTTTACCTCCATTCCTTATGACCCGTACAAGTCTTCAATGGCACTTTTTCTGGCAGAGTTTCTGTATCGTGCTATCCGTGAAGAGGCTGAGAATCGTCCGTTGTTCGCTTATTTGCAGCATTCTGTCATTTGGCTGGACGAATGTCGCGAAGGCTTTGCCAATTTCCATCTGGTTTTTCTGATGCGTCTTTCCCGTTTTTTGGGGTTGTATCCGAATCTGGAAGATTATCACACCGGTGATTACTTTGACTTGCTGAATGCTTGTTTCACTTCCACTCGTCCGCAGTTGCATTCTTCTTATATTAATCCCGAAGAGGCTGGACGTCTTCGCCAGTTGATGCGCATGAATTATGAGACGATGCACTTATTTGGCATGAGCCGTGCGGAACGCACTCGCTGCCTGACGATTATGAATGATTATTATCGTTTGCATCTGCCGGATTTTCCTGCATTAAAGTCGCTGGATGTACTGAAAGAATTGTTTGATTAGCAGTTTATACTTCTTCCACTCTCACCAGTTTCCAGCCTTGGAATACTAATGCGATACTCTTTAATTCTGTAGTCCCTTTGTCTTGATGAATCCATTCGCTTGCTGCATACTGTTTCAGTTGTATTTTGGCATTGGACAGCAATTTTTCTATCTCGGTGTCAGAAGCATCCCGTTTTGCATATTTCACTTCGATACAGTAGCTGTATACCATGTCGGGAAGTTGCAGTAGACGAGGTTGCAGAAAGATATCTGCATATCCTTTGTTGCTTTCATATTCGGGGCGGGCAATATAATAATGTGTCAATCCGAGGTAAGCCAAAATAAAGGTTTTTACATAAGCTTCACCTTCTATGAAGTCGCGAACACTGCTTTGTGCATTCAAGCGGTCGGCAATGTATGTGAAGCAATTTTCCCATTCTCCTTTGTATGCCATTCGTTTCATTCGGTCCACCAGCTTATCTGTCTCCAGATATAGGTCGGCGGAATCTTTGTAGATGTCTGCCATGTAACCGTAAAGTTGTTCGCGCACTGCCCAGTTGGGGACGCTCAGTATGGGCTCACCCATTTCCATTCCGCTGATGGTTAGCATGCCGTAATAGTAGAGTAGGCTTTTAAAGTTTTCCGGTTTGATAATGTCTTCGGCTGGGAAACTGTTTGCAATGATTCCGGTAGTAGAACCTTTTTCAACAATCTCTTGTACAACGCTTGCATTTTCACCGAAAGTTTTGTCTACGTGGATGAGGTGGCGCAGCTTGTTGTAGTCGGTGCGAATATTAGCATCGAGCATATTGTCAGGGATGTCCTCATTCAGCATATAATGATTCATGAAATAGAGCACCATATCTGAATTGTACATAGACGGTTCCTTTAGCGCTTTCATGGCGAAACAGTAATTGTCGTACCATGGTTTCATGATGGTTATTAATTCATCTGTAGTGTGCGGTAGTTCCCGGTAACTTTTGTAATAATCGATCAGAGTGCGTACTTCTTGTTCATTAAATCCCATCATATTATTAAAGATAGGTGAACTGCTATAATTATCCGCAATGTTGAATCCGCTAGTGAGATCATCCATTGTTACTGGGCTTACGCCTGTAAGGAAGATGCGCTCGATCACTGAACTTGAATAGTCTTTTACCACTTTAAGGAAACTACGGAAGAATCCGCTGCCATGAGTGATGCTGCGATAACGTTCATTGCCATAATCTACCAGAATATTGTTGGCAAAGTTATCGTACTCATCAAGGATAAGATATATCTTTAGTCCCTTGTTTTGGGCGCTTTGGCACAGTGATCCCAATAAGGCATCTCCTGTTTTTAATTCATGTAGCTTTTCAGCGGCTTCTTTCCCTAACAGATGAGCATTTCGTTCTGCAAATCCATCCATTACGATTTTGCAATAGGTGTTGAATGTTTCTTCCAAACGATCCATATTGGCGGCTACACTACTGAAATTGAGTGTAAGCACCAGATATTTGTTGCGATCAGGCGTAGGATGCTTGCCTATATAAAGATTACCAAAGATTTTTTCGAATTTATCTTTTTGGTTGATGTCGTAGTATAAACCGAGCATGTTTAGGAAAAGACTTTTTCCGAAACGGCGAGGGCGAACAAAGAAAAAGAAGGAGGTCACTTTTTCTACTTTGGCGATATATTGTGTTTTGTCTACATAGTAATAGTTTTCAAGAATTATTCTCTCGAAGTCCGTCATCCCATAAGGTATTTTCTTTATTACTGCATCCATAATTGCTCCTTCTTTAATGTTGAGAGCAAAAATAGTTTATTTTCCTTTATGTGGCAACTAAACAGGGGTGATAATAACACTCTTCTAAAAATATGTATTACTTTTGTCGTCAACAAAATAACTAGATAACGACCGACATGAAAACAATCGTAAACTTAACAGCATATATTCTTATTCTATTAGGACTTTATAGTTGTAACGATGATGTATTCGTCGACGACTTCCGGACTTCCGACACCGAATTTACTTTGGACGGGAATGGTGATGAGGTAACTATTCGTTTTGCATCCTCCAATTGGGATTTGGTTTGGATGTATACTTACGATAGTGACTTTACCCATCAATATGAAGTTTATGATGCCGACGACAATCTGATAATGAGAAACCAGGACGCTTACCTGAAAGGATTAGGTAAGATTGTGTGCAATGAAAAGCTGACCGATTTCATCATTCAACGCAGTAACCCCAAAGAGCTAAAGATAACGGTGGGCGAAAACGTCCGTAACGACTACTTTAGATTCATGCTTGTAGTGAGCAATGAGTATGAATCACAAGAAATATATGTTCAAATTACCCCGTCGGACAGATATGTGTTCGATCATATCACTTATTCTTTAAATGGGTATTCTCATGAATGGAGACTGGAAGAAACTATGAGTTTTATACAATCTAATAATTTAGGTACTCCCTCCCCATGCCTGTTATTCCCTTACAAGGACGCCCACCATGAAGTGGTGTTCAAAAGCGATGACCCTGAGGCTTTCCGATTATTGGGAGGAGATAATCCGACAGTAGAGATACCAAGCATGGAAAACGAATGGTTGGGAATGAACGGTGTACAGGCGCAATATACGTCTGAGCAGCAAGCGCTGCCTTTGCCTTTCCCTGATACGGAGAAGAAGGAGATTTCTATCCCGCCTAAAACTACCCAACGTATCATCGTGCTGTTAGAATGTGAGTGGTTCGAAACGGAGTACACCCTTTATGCTGTTCACCCTAAGAATGGGAGACAGCGCACTATAACCGGTACGTTGCAAAGTAAAATGCCCGGAAAATGTTACATAGCACGCGAGAATATCAAATGAGTAGAAATATGAATACCAGACGGTCTCTGTATATAATCTGCTTGCTGCTGCTTTCAGCAGTCGGCAACAAATTGGACGCTCAGACAGTAGTGAAATCTGTCCGACAAGCGAATGACAGCACCAACCATGCCCTCATCCATCAGATAGGTTTTGACGTTCGTCCGGGCTATGTAGCTCCGACAAACAGTTTCCTCGAAGGCGATAATGCACAACGTCAGAAAATTGACCGATCACTTTCCCTGCACTTGAAGTATGCTTTCCAGTTCAGCAAAGATTCCTATTTGGGGAGGCTGTATCCTCATGCTTATCAGGGCATCGGTGTTTCGCATAATACATTTTATAATTCCGCTGAACTGGGAAATCCGGTGGCGGTATATGCTTTTCAAGGGGCGCCTATTGTACGACTTTCATCCCGTTTGTCGTTGGATTATGAGTGGAATTTTGGTGCTTCTTTCGGTTGGAAACAATATGATGAACACAGCAATTGGTACAATGACGCTATCGGTTCTAAAATCAATGCGTATATCAATTTGGGCTTTGTCTTGAACTGGCAGTTTTATCCACAGTGGAAACTTGCAGCAGGTGTGGACTTCACTCATTTCTCCAATGGAAATACGCGTTATCCCAATGGAGGTCTCAATACTATCGGAGGGAGAGTCGGCATTGTACGTACCTTTAATGCCGAAGATAAGGCGTCCGGAGCAATTGCTCCCAAACGCCTTTACATAAAGCCACACGTCAGTTATGACTTGTTGGTATACGGCGCCACTCGCAAAAGAGGATTTGTTAAAGAAGGTATCCCCACTTTGGTTCCCGGTTCGTTCGGTATTGTAGGTCTCAATTTTGCCCCGATGTATAATTTCAATAACTATTTCCGGGCAGGACTTTCTGTGGATGCGCAATTTGACGAGAGTGCTAATATTAAGGACTATAAGCTAGTAGGAACTTATGGGGACGATATAAAGTTTCATCGTCCTCCATTCCGCGAACAATTTGCGGTGGGGTTGTCTCTTCGCGCAGAACTGGTGATGCCTATTTTCTCCATCAATGCCGGTATCGGACGAAATATGATATATAGTGGCGATGATACGGAAGGTTTCTATCAAATATTGGCTCTCAAAACTTATGTTACCCGCCATTTGTTTCTGCATGTGGGATATCAGTTGAGTAAGTTTAAAGACCCTAACAATCTAATGCTGGGGATTGGATATAGATTTCACGATAAGCGGTGAAAGGGGCTGTAGTTTTCAAGAAACACTTCGCTTTTGAACTATATTTATCTGAAGATTAAACTACAGATAACAAATAGATTATTTATCAATAAAATAGAAAAACTCCAAAACGAATATCTATTTACTCGAAATGTATCTTTAATGCAGTACAAAATCGCTATGATTAAAAGTATAAACTGAAAAAGTATAAATGGTATCGTTAGTAGTTCTTGAACCCACCCTATGAAAACTAAGTCGGATTTTGTGAAGTAAGCATTTAAATATAATAAACAAAAATACCCAACTATGGCGAAACTTATCCAAAAAAGTTTCTTCTCCGAAATTATTTTTGTTATTATATCCATGGTCAGTCTATTTGCCATAATGTTGTGTATTGTAGTTTGTACAAAAGTATGATAAAAATATTATAGACATAACTATTTTTCATTTATTTACTTTTTATGTCCTTGTTTATTTTTAATCTAAATAGATGGCCTAGCCTTTAGGCCCCCTTAAGAACTTCTGCATACCTTGTTTGAAATGCTCAATTTCTTGTTAAATTGCGGCTCTAATCAATTAATCTTTGAATTTCAATACCTGCGCTCGCTAAAATTTGATTTTAACAAGCAGCAGGTATTTGTAATTCAGCAGACTCTACTTAATAATTTATTGAAGACTGCTATCATTTTGCTCTGTCATCCTAAGCTTGCCGAAGGATCTACTCTTTATTTATATCAAAGAAAAGATTCTTCACTACGCTCTGAATGATAGAATGATACTTCTATCCGGCTTTTGATACAGCCTTTCTCCTAGTTGTAATATAGCACTTTACTAATTGTTAAATGCATTTTATTACCAATACAACTTGAAAGAGGAATTTATAACCTCAAACTATATCTTTTAAAGAATTAGTCTACCCTATCCAACTCTATTGTAGCTATTTTGTCTTTATCAGGGCTAGCTTCATTTTGTATAAGAGTTATGTGATTTTTGGTATAATTTTTAATTACCCAAGGAGCCCCGGCAAGTTGAAACGCAATATCATTAAATGTAATATAGCTCCCTTCTATCGTGTAGGTAATATCAAATTCATCATAATCTTCCCAAATAACTTTTCCTTTTTGGGTATTTATGAATTGTATACCAATCCCTCTATCTTTCAATATCCATGCACCACAATGTCCGGTGCCACGCCATGAAGTTTGATAGAGGGCCTCGGGAGTGAGTTTTCCCGCCCATTCTTGTTCTTCGTTGTCTTGGACATCACAAGCTATAAAGCAAAAAGCTACTAAAAACAAAGCGAAGAGCATCAATAAAGAGGACTGTTTTATATTATATTTCATATCTAATTAAGTTTTCAATTTACAAAAATAGTTTATATATTAACATGATTCTTACATACATAAGCATCTGTTTTCAACTCTAACAGGACAAATGAATTATTGTCTTTATATGAGTTGATGTCTACTTGATTTCGTGTTTTAGTGATTATCCTCAATGTCTATAATCCAATGATTTTATATGAATTTGCTAATGTTGTTATTGATATTTTCTTTTCAGGTAGTGATTCTATCCAGTTTCTAATGCCATAGATATCTAAGATTCTATCGTCCCCTTTATTTATGTAATATGATAAGCAAAGATGAGTAGCAGGATCGTAAATATATTCAATATTAGTCTTTTCATAATAAAATCTATAAAAGTTTCTTTCATTAAATCCTGTTAGTTCTATGGATAATGGTGATTTTAAAGTAGGATTCAGTTTAGTATCTTTATTATATGATATTTCTATGTCAGAACTAAAAAACTTGGATTTTTCAGTTGCTATTTTTTCTACTTTCTGTATGAAAACTTCATTGTTCTCATTTTTCCTTAATTCTTCATCTGTAGCGGATGACGCCATAGCGTCACTCAATATTATTCTATCTGTTTGCCTTGTAACTAAAACGGCTGCTACATCATAAAGAGCTTCATTGGAAGGTGTTGTACGGGCGAGAACTCTCACGATTTCAATGCGTGGAGGTACTAGCTCTTTGTTCGCAGGTAGTATCTCGTTGAAGGTGTCATCAAGGCGTTGTTTGAAATTTTGCTCGAGTACAAAGGCTGATAGAGGATACAGGCTATTGTCTGCTATATCTATCATTGTATTGTTAGCCATGTCTTTTAAAGAATATCTCCACGGTGTTAAGTCTATATTGATATTAGAAACTTTTGTATTTATTGCTACGCTTTGACTTACTTCCCCTCCAAATGTTTTCATATCTAAATAAGTATCTGTACTTTTAAAGGTTGTTGTTGCGTCAAAGTTGGAACCGTTGAAACCTAAATTAATACTAGTAGCGTTATTGAGGTTAATTACTGAAGTGTTTATAGAAGTATACATGTCATCTTCTTTTTGTTGAGCGGTTGTCCCTTCTTTGGCTTTGCTTGCGAATAAGGCATAAACCTTTCCTCCTGTAAAATAATCTGTTAATATGAATTCACCAAATTCGTTAAGTATGGATGCCATTGGGGCATTATACAGGATATTTGTGAAAATATGATTCTGAAATTGGCTTATATACCATAGTCTTGAACTTGGTAAATGATTTAATGTGGATTGCCCTTTTATAAAAGAAACTTCGAGTTCACCATAAGTAGCTTTTTCTATATTACCGAATAACTTTGTGATTGCTTCCTTTTTTTCTGTTGCGAAAACTTTAGGATTGAAAGTAAACTCAGATGATACCTTTTTGCCAAATCTTGAATCATACAAGTATTTGTCGAGATTATTATAAGTGAAAATATTAGTCTCTGTTACAGTTATAAGTTTTTCTTGTAGATAAGAAGGTCTATATTTTCTTATAGAGTCAATGTCTATTATCGGAAAACCTAAACTATTTATGCTTCCTTGTATATGATTTCTATCTTTTATTTTATAACTGTATCCAAGGAAGATTTCGTCTTTTCCTGAATTGCTTTTTCTAGTTTGTGGTTTGCTTAATATTAGTTTTTCTTCTAAAGGAAGATTTGGATTTCTTTCTTGTAGTATAATGTTGTCTCCTGTGTTTTGCCCTTTCTCTGTCGGAATAATGGCAAGTTTCTCAATATCATTTGTGCAGGACGAAAATGATATTATTGACATTATTATTGTTGCGAAAATATTATATTGTTTCATGTCTTTTTGCCTTATGATTAATATTCATTTACTGGGATTCTGTTAATGAGATGATTCTGATAGTGTTTAAAAGAAAATAATGCATTTGTCATGAGGCAGATGCGAGACTATTACATTCAGGCTTGTTTGCTTGAAATTGTAATTACTTGGAAAAACAGAAAGCACAATTTGACTAATTGACTCTCTTTAATTTTATCATACGAGAATTGGTTAAAGCAGCTTTGCTATCAGCAATTTCTAAAGAATTTCCATTGTACTTTTGTTGTATCCAGTTTCCATGAATAGGAAGAGGTCCATCAATGTACATAAATTTGTCACTAATCTCATATTCAAAGCTTATTGTTTCAGGATCAATGTTATAATCAAATTTATACTCACAAACACCTCTTTTTTCTGTATAAAAAACGATTCTTATAGATCCTTTTGAGTCAATTTCTCCATTCGTTAAATAAAGAATTTCTCCTTCCCATTCAGTTTGTTTTAATTCGTTTGCACTAAATATGAACTCCTTTTCAGTTTTCTTATCTTCTTCGTCACTACAGCTAAAAAAGAAGGTGCTAAAGGATAATAATAGAAGTGTTTTGATTATATTCATGATGGTTATTTATTAAGTCTGAATAAAGATAATGGTTTATTAATATTCCTAATAAACACAGATTTATTAGGAATATTAATTTTGTTTATTGTTACTACAATCCAAAGATTCTGTATCTCTGGTAGATGGTTGTCATGGAAACTGCCTTGATAGGAATGCTGTTTATCCAATCTAATATTCCATATGTATCAGGAATATAGTCATCATCATAGTATGCAAAGCAATACATAGATGTCGGATTGTATATATACCAAATATTAGTATTGGTGTTTTTGAATTTGTACATACTTTTCTCATCTACATTGTTTATCTGAAATGATAGTGTAGTTTGTATGATTGGATTTATAGTTTTATTTGGATCTGCTTTAATTTTTAATTGATAGTATTTGCTCTTTTCGTCTTTTATCGCATTGCTTTTGGTTAGAAAGGTTGCAGTAATGTTGTTTGCTCTTAATTCTGCATCAGATTGGCTAGCGGCGTCTGGATTTGCGAATATAAGTTTATCTCCTTGCCTTGTATTGAGCACAGGAACAATATCATATAATTTTTCTCCAGAACTACTTTTTCGAACATACATTTTAATAATTTCTATATAAGGCTCTTCAAGAGTTTCTTGGTGTTGAAAATCCATGTGGGTATCATTATATCTTTGTTTGAAGTTCTCTTCTAGAATGAAATCCGATATAGGATAAAGTCCCCCCTCTTGAAGATCAATCATTGTATGCGTTTTGGGGTCATTTAACGATTGCAACCAAGATGTCAAATCAATGGAGTAATTCGTAACATCATAAGGTGGGGTTGCAACGCTATAACCATATGCTCCACCAAGAGTTTTGATGGAATATGATAATGTGGAGAATTTTTCGGTTATTGTTTCGGAGTTTCCCCTTTTTGTCCCAATGGATAAATTCCCTGAAGCAGAATTTATTGTATCGCCTGGAGTTGTTGGGTTGTTATTTTTCCATGCATAAGATGCGTTTATTGCTACATCCATATCTGT
Organism: Bacteroides sp. 1_1_14; assembly: GCF_000162515.1. NCBI lineage: Bacteria > Pseudomonadati > Bacteroidota > Bacteroidia > Bacteroidales > Bacteroidaceae > Bacteroides > Bacteroides sp. 1_1_14. The sequence goes on from NZ_GG774714.1 coordinate 74,883, forward strand.
TTCTTTGCTGTCGAACTGGGTATTATTTCTGTCAAGTCCGTAAAATAGTGCTGAAGCTCATCCACCTGTATAGTAGCCAGTTAAAACAAATTCTCCATAACTCTGCATTAATTCCACCATAGATGAATTATAGAGAGCATCTACAAATAATTCGTCCAGATAGTCTGCTGCTATTCTTTTTAATGCACTGGGTGCTGTTTGCAAGTTTAGCATTCCGTTGACAACCTCTATGCTCAGTTCTCCATGTACTGTTTTTTCGCTATTGTCGGTGTTGTGGATAAAGGTTTCTTTAATGGTCTTTTCTCTGCCAAACTTGAATGGACCAACATTTAGTTTGAAACCGGACTTCACAGTTTTAGTAAAGGATTTATTTTTCTCTACACGTTCAAAATCGGAATAAGATAGTGCCTTAGTTTCTGTTGTCCTTAATTCTTTAGGATTGATGTATGAAGGGTACCTTTCAAGTAACTTCTTCATGTTGACAACCGGGTATTTGGCGTTAGCGAAATCACCGATAATAGAAGTTCCATTTTCTACTGCATAAGAGCATCCAAGGAAGTCTGTAGCATCGGTGAAGGATGCTCTTGTCGTGACTCTTTGGGCTGTTTTTTTCGACCACACTCTAGGTAAACTAGAGTTACGTTCTTGCAAGATGATTTCTGATGTGGAATTGCTTTGATTATCTACCGGAGTATAATTATTAGTTTCCTCCTCATTAGTGCATGATATTGTGAACAATATTATACATAGGGATATAAATAACTTTTTCATTTTGCGTATAATTTAAAAAGTGAGTGGTGATGATTGAGTAACGTTTTTGATGTTAGCTTTTCCTTTTGCACTTCGTTGAGTATCTAAGTTTACTTCTTCATAATCCGGTTCGGCTATTTCATCAACATATATTCTTCCGCTCCAACGTCCGGGTAGTTTAGCTTCTCTAATCTCTTTATCTTTTTCATTAAAATATTCGATAGTAGCGACATAATCTACTGATACATCATAAGCTTTAAAATAATATGTCAGTGTGAGCTTTGTACGCGGTTTAACTGCTACAGGAATTTCCTTATATAGTGTTCTCAGTACTGTTCTGCGGATGCCGGGCTCATATTTCGTATCAACAGGAACCTTATTATTAGGTACAAGATCTATTTCTCCTAATGTTACGGTGGGGAGTGCAAATTCTAGGTCCGATGCCGGGACTTGAAATGCAATACCTTTCTCTTCTTCAAAATAAGAATTGTCTTTCATTTCTTTAATGAACTTCAGATTATCCCGCTTTTCTTGAAATGAAACATTTGTGGTTGCTTGTTGGATAGAAATATTTTCTCTTTGAACTACGGTAGCTGAATATGGATTAATAAATTCAAGTTTTTTTAGAGTGAATGGAGCATCGGGAGTGATGGTGAACTCTTGTTCTGCCTTTTGTGAATATTGGCTGTAACCTACATTGCTTCCTTGTACTTCAACAACATAGTTGAAAACATCCCACCAGCCATCGCTTCCTTGTCCGATATACGATTCACTTTGAATAACGTACCCTCCCGGATTATTGCTTGCGGGTATAATATCCCAAGAAGCAGAAGGTTCATTTGGAGAGTTAGTAGTCATGATTAATACTACTTTTTGGTTTGGATTGCTTGTATAGTGCCCTACAGCTAAAGGGGTATCTGTTGCTTTTGAATAAATTAAATAAGGTATTCCGACTATTGATGAGGGAATTTTTACATAAAATTTCTGTGATGGACCGGGCTGTTGACCACGTGGGAGATCTGTGTAGACGATCTTTCCTCCTCCTCTACTACCTTCTCCTGAGAGATAACCTCTATTGTTGTTAATTTTTAGCGTAAAAGGCAATTCCCGAATAGCCCACATGTTCTCAGAAAAATATTGGTCGTAATTACTGGAAGCCGCTCTAGTCTTTGTTTTCTTTAGTTCATCCATTCTTTCTTTTAATGCTTTTAACTCGTCTGTCATTTTAAGTGGTTCAAGGCTATCGACTGACAGTGCCTTTGTCTCTGCGGATGTAACTAATTCTTCTGCCGAAGATTGAATCTCGCTTTCAATTTCATTCTCACATGAGAATAAAAATAGCGCACTGCAACACAATGCTACTAAAAATTTAGAAATGTTTTTCATAAATATTATTTTTATAGGATTAATATTGGCGTTATGACAGGACAAATGAATCGTCTTTATATGTGTTGATGTCTACTCGATCTCAAACTCTCCAATGAAAGTCACATCTTTTTCTATATAAAGCAGTTCATATTGTCCGGCTTTGAAACCATCTAAATCTATTTTATAGATTTCTTGCTTATCAGGAATCACCATATCTTGGAATACAATGTTTCCATTCTTGTCTTTAACTTGGAAAGTGGTTGGCTCATTCGATTTTCCAAAGAACTGTACTTCGATGTTATTACCTTCGAGAACTGCTTCTATGGGTATAAAAACAATATCTTTCTTAAGGTGATCCCATATTTTTAGTTGTATATACTTGCCTCTGTGGCTTGATAAACAATTGGCCTCCATTGTCATAAATGAAAGGACAATTAATAATAAGGTAATACTTAGCTTTCTCATATCTTTAAATGTTTTCTGCAAAGTTATTAAAATACAAGAGACCAAGTATGGGAGATATTAGTTTTGAGATGGACAGACGGTATCTGATAATCAGTCACTTATGGATTTAGGCTGGACTGTGAATATGACATTGGTAATATCTCTATAAAATATGGATATTAATGCATATTCTTAATCAAATATTCGTATAATGAAGAATTAGCCGGGAATGTGATATTTAGTTTCTGTTTAAGTCTGGAACGCTTTTTACTTACGGAATTGGGAGCAATATTTAATAGTATCGCTTCTGTATTGGTATCGAATCCAAAAAGGTACAAACAACAATATTGAAAATCTTCTTCTGGTAAATTCGGACCTAAGCTATATATATAATTATAAAGTTCAGGATATATGGTTGTTATTTCATTTGTAATGGCTTTCCATTGTTCTTCCGTTATGAGCGATTCATCATTTCCCGGTATGTTTTGATTGCCTAATTTTGTTAGTTCTTTGTATAGAGGCGAATCTACTAGTAGTTTATTCTGTAGTTTTCTATAATTAGCCGATAAACGAACGATGTCTTCTTGTAGTCGATCATAATTTTCATCTTTTTCTTTGAGGTTGTTTAATATAATTCTTTTCTTTTCCAGTTCGAGTTTAAGATTATATAAATCTGTTTTTATGTTACTCAATTCAGCTTGTTGATTTTGTATTTTTTCATTCGCTCTCTTTCGAAATAGCAGATATCCCATTATCATAAATAGTAGAGCTGAAATGCAGATAATTAAAACGATGATATAACTTTGTTCTTTGTTTTTTAGGTCAATGACTTCTTTCTCTATTTTCAGGTTGTTATACTTGGTTTCTATATCCAGTATTTTGGACTGACTGTCTGCATAAATTAATGAATCTACTATTTCTGTGTATTCTTCCAGATTTGTAAGTGCTTCTTTATAATTTCCTTCTGACTTATAGATTTGATAATATAAATTTTTGATGCTATATGTATAGTCCGGATTATCTTGTGGAACTCTTTGCAGAAGTTCTTTGGCTTGCTTTAAAGAGTCGGAAGTGATATATAAGTCAATTAGTGCTATATAATTTGGCATTTTGTTTCTTCCTTCCAATGCTTTATAAAAGCACTTTTGGGCTTTATCATAATTGTTTTGCATTACATATATGTTGCCCAGAGTGTTTTCGATTGAAGCTTTTACATCTTTATCCTCTGAAGTCTCGGCTATAGAATCTGCCATAATCAGTATTTCAAGGCCACGGGATATCGAATCAGTGCATGCGTATTCACGGCCCATATCTCTTAGAGCACAAACGTAGCTATCAGTGTTATTTTCTTTTTTGAAATTGTTGGCAGCCATTTCGTATTTTTTGATAGCTTCTGTCCGCATGGCCTTTGCTGTATATAAATCTCCCATATAGCTATATGTATACCCAACTAAATTATAGAGTTTGTTCTTTTCTCCAATCTCTAACGCTTTAGTATATATAGACATTGCTTTGTCATAATCCCCGTCATTTGCATAGGAACGTCCTAAATAAATTAAGATTTGTACTTGTTCATTGGATTTACCGTAGGATGAATACCAAGTGTTAGCTCGCTCGAATTGATAAGATGGCAATAGGGTATTAAAGATTTCGTCAGTGACTTTGCCCGATAGTATGCACCAGCGTGCAAAGGTTTTATCATCCAGTTGTTCCGGAGATGCTATGTTTTCCAGTATGCTTGATGCGCTATCAGGATTTACTTCTATGATGTTTTCAGCCTCGTCCAGTTTTTTGTCCAAAGTGGATTGTTGTTTGCTGCACCCTACTAATAAGAATGTAGATAGAATAGTTATCAATGTACTGCTTTTCATCTGTTTGTCGTAATTTAGTTCGTTATAGATACTATTCAAAAAGAATGTTTTGCCTGTCGTCAAAGCAGGAATGTTATCTTCCTATTGTTACAAAAGTAAGAATTTAATTTATATAATGCCATTTATTATGTTTTTATTCTTGTAACTTGATGTCAAATAGGTAATTTCATAAATCAAGAAGTTATTGTTTACCGCTCTTTTAGATGCAAATGATCCTATATTCTCCTGTCTTTCAATTGGTATTATCATATTATCTCACCGATATCTTCATCGTTCTACCCGGGTGATATGATCATCGCACTTAGGTGAACTGATCGTGTCACAGTAGTAGACAGTTCGTCCTACCCGGGTGGAACGATGAAGATATCGGTAAGAAAACATGCAGATGTAGGTATCAAAAGAGAAGGATATAGGTAGCAGCATAACATATGAAGCCTTAAAAACAATGAGAGATACCCTTGAAGTGGATGAGAGATACGTGAAAAATAGCTGTTTGAATGAAGAAAAGAGTGAGAGACACCTGTTTGAAAAGGATCTCTCACTCTTTATATTGCTGATTATCTACGGCTTATCTTAATGGAATGAGACCGTGAGACCAAAAAGTTTTTTTTATTTCTGGGGAGGAGGTGTGGAGAGTTATCCCAACAACTCTTTTACTTTTGCAGAAATAGCACGGCCTTCTGCCAGTCCTGCCAACTTCTTGGAGGCAACTCCCATCACCTTACCCATATCTTTTCCGCTGGTAGCACCTGTTTCGGCAATGATTTCCTTCAATGCAGCTTCCAGTTCTTCAGCAGTCATTTGTTTGGGCAAATAAGCTTCCATTACGGCAACTTGTGCCAGTTCTCCGTCAGCCAGATCCTGACGTCCCTGTCCGATATAGATTTCGGCAGAGTCCTTACCTTGTTTCACCAGTTTCTGAATGATTTTCAAGGCTGCTTCGTCTGTCAGTGTATCGTTGGCTCCCGGAGCTGTTTTAGCTTCGATGAAGAATTTCTTTATGTTTCTTAAAGTCTCCAAGGCAACTTTATCCTTTGCCTTCATTGCGTTTTTAATGTCTTCGCTGACTTTGTCAAATAAATCCATGATGATATTTATATTTTAATTATTTACAATTTGTAATAGCAAGGGGAAGAACCATCTAGAAAGTGATTACTCCGTCATTGTCCGTAGCCTCTTCCATGGCAACTTCCTCTTCAAGAGCCGCTTTCGTCTTGATTTTCAACAGCTTCGTTTTATCGCGCGTGTAAGTAGGAGATTCCTCTATCATGGCGATGATGTCGTCGTTGTCCAAATCTTCGGTATTGAAGATATAGATATGGCGACGGCTGCGCAGGCTTTTCTTTCCGATGCCGGCACTTTCACCGTATGCCTTGCGGATACGCTCTTTATTCTTCTCCTTCTCTTCTTCAAGCTGCAACTGGCGTTCTTCCTCCTCCTGGCTGCGGGCTTCGTGCAGTGTGTCCATACCGGGCACGTCTTCCACACCAAATCCGGTGGCGAGTACGGTGATCTTTACTTTGGTGTCCAGAGAGTTGTCTACGGCGACTCCCCAGATTACTTCCACACCTTCGCGGAACTTGCTCATGAACTCGTGTATCTCGTTCATTTCTTCCATCATCAGTTCGGACGTGGGACAGAAGGATACGTTCAACATTACCTTTTTTGCGTTGAAGATGTCGTTGTTGTTCAGCAACGGAGAGTGGAGGGCATCGTCGATAGCTTTGGTGACACGGTTCTCGCCTTCTCCGAATCCGGTACTCATGATGGCTACACCACCGTCTTTCAGGATGGTCTTCACATCGGCAAAGTCCAGATTCACCGTACCACGCATGGTGATTATCTCGGCGATACTCTTTGCAGCGATGGAAAGCGTATCATCGGCCTTGCCGAAAGCATTCATGAAGGTAAGGTCGGCATATATTTCGCGCAGGCGCTCGTTGTTGATGACCAGCAGGGCATCTACGTGCTGGGCGATACGTTCGACGCCGTCCAGTGCCTGAATGATTTTCTTTTCTCCTTCGAAAATAAATGGAATGGTGACAATACCTACTGTCAGAATATCCATCTCCTTCGCAATGCGGGCGATGACAGGGGCGGCTCCGGTTCCGGTTCCTCCTCCCATTCCGGCAGTGATGAATACCATCTTGGTGCCGTCGTTCAGCTGTTCTTTGATATCGTCAATACTTTCTTCGGCGGCGTCGCGTGCCCGTTCGGGACGGTTGCCGGCTCCAAGTCCTTGTGTGATGCTACGGCCCAGTTGCAGTTTCACCGGAACGGGTGACTCGGCCAATGCCTGGTTGTCCGTGTTGCAGAGAACGAACGTTACGTCATGTATGCCTTCCCGGTACATGTGGTTCACAGCGTTACCGCCACCGCCACCTACACCAATTACTTTGATGATTTTCGGTGAGTCGGTCGGGAAATCGAATTGTACTATCTCGTCCATATTATTGAATTTTGAATTTATTTCATATCGTCGTCAGAGAAGATTTCCTTGGTCAGGGAGTCGATCTTGCGTTGAATCCAGCTGGGACCGGCTTCTCTCTTGCGTCTTTCTTTCTCTTCTTTCTCCTTCTGCTTGCGGAGTCTTTCAGCTTCCTTGGCGGCTGCCCGTGCTTCTTTCTCTTCCTCTTCTTTCTTGAGGCGTGCCAGTCGGGCTTGCTCTTTCAGTTCCTGATCGTCCTCAAACATGTCTACGGTCTTGTGAATTTCCGGCTCCGGTCGGGGAGTGGCGGGAGTGACCGGTATCTGGGGAGCGGTTTCTATCAGGCAGCAGTTCTGATTGCCTTCGAACAGAAGTCCGAACAGGGTGTTCTGCGAACCGTCCTTCTTCAGTATATTGCTGGGAGCGTGAACGGTGTTGCGTGGCAGTTTCGCCATTCTCATCTTTTCTATCTTCGAGCGTCTGCGAAGCATTTCTTCCAGATTCTTCAGGTTGGCGGCTCCACCTGTGAGGATGATGCCGGCCAGCAGTTTGTCTTCGTAGCCGGAGATTTGAATCTGGTTCCATACGTTAGCGATGATTTCCTCGGCACGTGCCTCGATGATGTTGTTGAGCTTGCTCAGTTCGACTGTGCGGCTTTCATCTTCGAGCTTGCAGGTGGCGGGCTCTTCGCTTTCGTCTTCTTCGTATAGGGCGTCTCCGTAAGTTTTCTTCAGACGTTCCGCTTCTTCTTCCTCCATTTGCAGGGTGGTGATGTCGCGGGTGATGCTGTTTCCTCCCAGCGGCAGCACTGTCAGGAAGCGGAGAATGTTGTTTTTATAAACCGAAATAGTGGTGGTATCAGCTCCGAAGTCGATGAGTGCGCAGCCCGAACGGCGTTCGCTCTCAGTCAGCACGGCATTGGCTGTTACCAGTGGCGCGATCAGTTGGTCGGCAATATCGATCTTTGCCTGCTGGAAGCAGTGTTCCAGATTCTTCCGTACGGAAGAGCGGGCGACGATATTGAGGAAACGTCCTTCGATGTGGC
>NZ_GG774714.1:83023-88552 GCF_000162515.1 Bacteroides sp. 1_1_14
CTTTGTATTCTTGCGGCGCTACGTCCAGTATATCCATATCGACTACCGGAATCGCTACGTTCTCATCGCCGATAGCGTTTACCAGCTCTTCCGAGATAATCGCTTCTTCTTCGAGGTCGCGACTTACTACGTTGCGGACTGTGCGGAGGGATTGTCCGCCAATGCCTACGTATACCTTGGCGATTGAGTTTTTCAACTCACCTTCCAGTCTGTTGATGATAGAAGTCAGGCTTTGTGCTGTCTTGTCCAGATTGAAGATCACTCCTTTGCGGATAAACGTTGAAGAGTCTTCCTGGGCGTATGCCAGTATCTGCATGCTTCCGTCACTGTTCTTTCTTCCGGCCACACCGGTTATCTTCGATGAACCAAGTTCAATAGCGGCGATAAATTCTGTTGTTGCCATCTCTTTATTTATAATTTAATTATTTTCAACTTTCTATTTTGAGAACTTCATCCCATCACCTGTTACCTATTACTTATTACCTATTACTCTCTCTCTTCGTACAGATAATCTGGTTGCTGAATTCAAGACTGATGCGTGAATATTTGTTCCAGCCTACCTGATTGAGTCCTTTTTGGTAGAATTCTTTCAGGCGTGCCAGTTTGTTTTCAAAGTTTTCAAGTTTGCCGAGATAGACGAGGTGGTCGCCTACACGAGGTACCAGTTCGATGTTGCGGTCGGGCAACACATGGATTTGTTCTATCTGGGCGTCCCAGAACTTATTGTTTTGCAAAAATACACCAAACTTATATAAATCCTTCATTGCAAACGACTTTTCTACGTTTCCGGTGACAATTGCCCGATGTGCGACGCATTTTGCTTCCGGCGGCATGACGGTTCCTTTATTATCAAGGTAATAATTCTCTCCGTTGGCACTCATGATGCGTAATATCGGTATACGTTGTGTCACTTCTACGCAGACTTTGCCGCTGGGTGTTTTGTAGCATTCCGCTTCGTCGATCAGCGGATGCTTGCTCAGTTCCCGTTCCAGCGACTTGGTAGAGATGCGCTCCATCTTTTTCCCGATAGGGTAGATACCTTTATGCTGGAGGATGCCTTTCACTTCTTCTTTGGTGATGAAGCCGGCATAAGTGGTATCCTTGATGACCAGTTCTACGTCACGGCAGGTCTGGTCGGCAGGCTTGCGGTTGAAAGCGGTGATGGCTATGCCGAGGTAGGCGATAAGCATCAACATGACGATAGATAGAAGGATTCTCTTTACCATAGTTTTTATTTAATTGAGAATTGAAAATTGAAAATGAAGAATTGAGAATTGGCTGCGCGACTGTATGATGTAGCGTAGAAATTCTTAGTTCTTCGTTCTTCGCTCTTCGTTCTTCATTTTTTCCAGTTCTTTCTTTATTTCGGGGACATAATTGTCTATGTCTCCGGCTCCCAGAGTTATTAATACTTCAATGTTTTTATCTTTCAGAATGTTCAGTATTTCTTCCTTTTTGCACATACTTTTTTCGATGCCCGGACGGAGGTTGTCGTATATCAGCTTGCTGGTGACACCGGGGATCGGTGTCTCACGGGCCGGATAGATGTCTACCAGAATGACTTCGTCCAGTAGCGACAGGCTATCGGCAAAGTCCTGATAGAAGTCGCGGGTACGGGTGTACAGGTGCGGCTGGAAGATGGCTGTGATCTTCTTGTCTTTATAGAGTTCGCGGATAGACAGCACGCTCTGTTTGATTTCAGAGGGATGATGGGCGTAGTCGCTCAGAAAGACTACCTGGTCATTCTTGATCTTGAAATCGAACCGGCGGTCTACACCGCGGAAGCTGTTCATTCCTTGTCTGATCTCTTCGTCGGTCACTCCGTTGAGGTGGGCGAGTGCCATGGCGGCTACACCATTCTCGATGTTGATGCTTACCGGAACTCCCAGTTGGATATTGTTGATACGTGTGTCGGGGGCAACGAAGTCGATGAAGATTTCACCGTTTCCGATGCGGATATTCTCGGCGTGGAAGTCTCCTTCGTCACGCGAATAGGTATAGACACGGACTCCGGCCTGTACTTTCGGTTGCAGTGAGATACCTTTTCGGATAATCAGTGCACCGCCCGGCTGGATCAGTGTTGTATAATGTTCGAAGCTTTCGAGGTATGCCTTTTCTGTTCCGTAGATGTCCAGATGATCGGGGTCTGTGGCAGTGATGACAGACATATAAGGGGACAGCCAATGGAAAGAGCGGTCGAACTCGTCTGCTTCGATGACGGTATAAGGGCTTTTCTGAGAGAGCAGCAGATTGGTGCCGTAATTCTTGGAGATGCCTCCGAGGAAAGCGGTACATTCTATGTGCGATTGGTGGAACAGGTGGGCGGTCATGGTAGAAGTGGTTGTCTTGCCATGAGTGCCGGCTACACACAGACCTTTGCTGGAATGAGTGATCGTTCCCAGTACTTGCGCGCGTTTTTGTATTTCGAATCCGTTGTTGCGGAAATAAACCAATTCTTCGTGTTCCTGCGGAACGGCGGGGGTCAATACGACTAAAGTGCTTTCTTTGTCTTTGCAGGCTTCCGGAATCAGTCGGACGTTTTCTTCGTAATGTATTTGTGCGCCTTCGGCGATGAGGTTTTCAGTCAATGGAGTCGGGGTGCGGTCGTATCCGGCTACCACTTTTCCTTTGGAAAGGAAATAACGGACAAGTGCACTCATACCGATGCCTCCGGCACCGACAAAGTAGACTGATTTGATCGTTTCAATATTCATTTCTTTATACTGTTTCTTTTTATAATTCTTGTTCCAAATAACATTTCAAGTTTTAATCAGAGTCGGTACTACCTTTAATTGGGGATGCCCCCCAAAGTCGGTAGTATTTTCATTCTCCTCCTTCTGGAAGGAGGAGATTGGAGATTCTACTGACTTTTTAGTCAATCCTAATTGGGATAGTTGCGACTTTTGCATTCCCTCAACTAGTTTTCTGCTTCTGCCAGCTTGATTACTTCCTGCGCGATGATTCGTGCAGAGTCGGGCAAAGCCAACTTGGCTATATTCTCACTTAGTTCTTTCAGTTTCCGGTCGTCAGCTACTGTGTTCAGGGCTACATCCATCAACTTTGCTTCTGCTTCGCTGTCTTTTACGTAGATGGCGGCTTGTTTGTCTACCAGTGCCAGTGCATTCTTGGTCTGATGATCTTCTGCCACATTGGGCGAAGGAACCAGAACCACAGGCTTGTGCAACAGACAAAACTCTGAAATAGAACCGGCTCCCGCACGTGAAATCACTAGGTCGGAAGCCGCGTAAGCGGCTGCCATATCCTTGATGAAGTCCGTCACGTACAGATTTGGAAGTTCTCCTGCTGCCCGTAAGGCTTCTGTCACCTGCGGATAGTAATATTTTCCGGTCTGCCAGATGAACTGTATATCGTTGTTTTCTTTTATTGTAGCTAAGGCTGCAGTCAGCGTATTGTTAATGGTACGTGCGCCAAGGCTACCGCCTACAATCAGAATTGTCTTCTTATCCGGCTGCAGATTAAAGGAACGTAGTGCCGCGCCTTTTTCCGGCATATCCTTCGTCAGATTCTGGCGAACGGGATTTCCGGTCATTATAATCTTATCGGCAGGAAAGAACTTTTCCATTCCATCATAAGCGACACAAATAGCCTTTGCTTTTTGTGCCAGCAACTTGTTGGTGACTCCGGCATACGAGTTCTGTTCCTGAATCAGAGTCGGCACTCCCATCATTCCGGCAGTTTTGAGTGTCGGTCCGCTGGCGTATCCTCCTACGCCTACCGCTACTTGCGGGCGGAAGTTTTTGATGATGCTGCGCGCTTTCCACTGGCTTCGTGCCAGTTTGATCAGTACGGATACGTTTTTCCATAAATGTTTGCGGTCAAAACCGGCTATCGGTAACCCGATAATCTTATAGCCTGCATCGGGAACCCGCTGCATCTCCATACGGCCCTCGGCTCCCACAAATAAGATTTTCGCGTCCGGTCGCAGCTCTATTATAGCGTTGGCGATAGATACGGCAGGGAAGATATGTCCTCCTGTGCCTCCACCGCTGATGATAATTCTAAGTTCTTTCTCCATAATAATCCTTTTTTCTATCCGTTCATCTTCATTTACTGCTATCATGTTCATCCTCAAACTTGGCATCGCTGTTCAGAATCTGTGCAGTAGGTTCGGCGGCGGCTTGTGCTTCTGAAGTAGCTGTTCCGGTTTCTATCTGCATCTGAATCTGTGCATCATGCGCTTTCTGTTCTTCCAGATGAGCGGTATATCGGCTCACGCTTAATATCATTCCGATATAAGCACAGTTGATCAGTGTACTTGTACCTCCCTTGCTGACCAAAGGCAGGGGCTGGCCTGTTACGGGGAACAGTCCCACGGCAACCATCATATTCAGTATCGCCTGCGATACCAGAAGCAAAGCGATACCCATGACAAGGAAGGCGGGGAAGGTCCGTTCGCACTTTTGCGCGATGCGTCCCGCCCGCATCAGCAGACAGAGGTAGAGGAATACGACAAATATACCTCCTATCAATCCCATTTCTTCGATGACAATCGCAAAGATAAAGTCGGAGAATGCCTGACTGAGGAAATCACGCTGGATGGAGTTTCCCGGTCCTTTGCCCACTACGTGACTGGTAGCGATGGCAATACGGGCATGGGCGATCTGTGCGTCTTTGTCTATATCGAATTTGGCTGCGGGCACTTCGTCTTTATCAAAAAAGCCTTTGATACGGTTCTGCCAAGTCTCCAGACGATGAAGTCCGGGGGTATTGTGCAGCGTTTTGGCAGGGATGGCAACTACCGTACCTACGCCGAGTGCGACAATCAGCACAAGTCCTCCTGCCAACAGAAGGAGTTTCTTTGCCGCTACCCGTCCGATGAACATCATCATGAATACGACACCGAACAGCAACATGGCTGTTGACAGGTTTTCCGGAGCAATCAGCAAAAGGACCAGTCCGGTAAGGATCATGATGTATTTAAAGGCTTTGGGGTTGGCTCCTTCTTCATCCTGCCTCTTGGACAGGATGAACGAAACGGCAATGATGACAGCCATCTTTGCCAGTTCCGAAGGCTGGAATTGCAGTCCCATAAAGGTCATCCAGCGGGCTGCCCCATTGACACGGTCGCCTGTAATGATACCCATCAGCGTGACGAATGCCAGCAGAACGAGGGAAATCGGATACAGGAAGACGGGGAATACCTGGAACCATTTGTAGGGGACGTTATGCAGAAATACCACTACTACGGCACCCACCATCAGGATGATGGAGTGCTGTGTTATCGGTCCCCAGTGGTCGCCGCTTTTGTACGTCAGCGTCGATGCTGCCGAAAACACCTCGATAATCGAGATGAGGCAGAGACAGAGGAAGATAATCCAGATTACCTTGTCGCCTTTAAATATGCTCTTTAATAAATCCATTTTATAATTCTCTTACATATTTCTTAAACTGATCGCCGCGGTCTTCGTAACTCTTGAAGAGGTCGAATGAGGCGCAGCAGGGGCTTAACAATACGGTTTCTCCTTTCTTTGCCAGTTTATAGGCTGCTTCTACTGCATCCTTCATTCC
>NZ_GG774714.1:88939-99253 GCF_000162515.1 Bacteroides sp. 1_1_14
GAACGAGGGAAATCGGATACAGGAAGACGGGGAATACCTGGAACCATTTGTAGGGGACGTTATGCAGAAATACCACTACTACGGCACCCACCATCAGGATGATGGAGTGCTGTGTTATCGGTCCCCAGTGGTCGCCGCTTTTGTACGTCAGCGTCGATGCTGCCGAAAACACCTCGATAATCGAGATGAGGCAGAGACAGAGGAAGATAATCCAGATTACCTTGTCGCCTTTAAATATGCTCTTTAATAAATCCATTTTATAATTCTCTTACATATTTCTTAAACTGATCGCCGCGGTCTTCGTAACTCTTGAAGAGGTCGAATGAGGCGCAGCAGGGGCTTAACAATACGGTTTCTCCTTTCTTTGCCAGTTTATAGGCTGCTTCTACTGCATCCTTCATTCCGGTCTGCACATCGGCTACGGGCAGTCCGAAACGGTCGAAAAAGGCGTGCAGCTTTTCGTTGTGCAGTCCCAGATAAACCAGTGCCGAGCACTTTTCACGTACCAGGTCTTCTATTTCCGTATAGTCGTTGCCTTTGTCTTTGCCGCCCAGTATCAGCACTGTCTTGGTGGTCATGCTTTGCAGGGCATACCAGCAAGAGTTGACATTGGTCGCTTTTGAGTCGTTGATGAAGTCGATACCGCGTACGCGCGCTACTTTCTCCAGGCGATGTTCCACTCCCTTGAAGTCGGAGAGCGCCTTGCGGATATTTTCTTTAGTGATACCTGCCAGGTTTGCCGAGATACCGGCAGCCAGCGAGTTGTAAAGATTGTGCTGTCCGGTCAGTGCCAGTTCCTCCTGTTCCATGTTGAAGGCGATGGGCTCGGTAATCTTCACTTCGTGATCTTCTACGTATGCGATGGCTCCGTCTTCCTTCACGGCTGCGAAAGGATACAGATGAGCTTTCAGACCGTGCTTTGCCAGTTCCTGTTTGATGATCGGATCATCGTTCCAGAAGATGAAAGCGTCGTCCGTTGTCTGGTTCTGCGTAATACGGAATTTGGCATCGATGTAGTTCTGCATACAATGGTCGTATCGGTCCAGATGGTCCGGAGTGATATTCATCAGTACGGCAATATTGGCACGGAAGTTATACATATTGTCCAGTTGGAAAGAGCTGAGTTCGATGATATAATAGTCATGATGCTCTTCGGCTACTTGCAAAGCCAGACTCTTGCCGATATTTCCGGCCAGTCCTACATTCAGATCTGCACTCTTAAAGATGTGGTAGATCAGGGAAGTAGTCGTTGTCTTTCCATTAGAACCGGTGATACAGATCATTTTTGCATCGGTATAGCGCCCGGCAAACTCGATTTCGGAGATAACCGGTGTGCCTTGGGCTTTCAGTTTCAGGATCAGCGGGGCGTCATTCGGGATACCGGGGCTTTTAATCACCTCATCGGCATTCAGAATGAGTTCTTCGGTATGATGTCCTTCCTCCCAGGCAATATGGTGGCTGTCCAGAAGGTCCTTATACTTATCCTTGATAGCGGACATATCCGAAACAAATGTTTCAAATCCTTTTACTTTGGCGAGTACGGCTGCACCAGCGCCGCTTTCACCGGCTCCTAAAATTACAATTCTTTTCATTTACAGTAATGTGCTATTGCTGTCCGACAGGCAGACGCTTCTCTCTTCCTTTTCATCCTTCCTTTTTTGCTCGTCGGCTGCGCACATCTTTTTAAAGTTAATAATCGGGTTAATACTCTCAACTATATTAATGTTACAAATATCCTGCATTGGGCAGTCTGTTTGTTCTCATCGTATTTTTAATGTAATAATCGTTATCGCTGCCAGTACAATCGTTACAATCCAGAAACGGACGGTAATCTTTGATTCGTGAAACAGCTGGTCGGGCTTCGTGAACTTCACCGTACATCCCGGTTCTACCAGACTCATCGAAGTACGGAAATGATCGTGTATCGGAGTTCGTTTGAACAACCGCTGTTTTACTCCCTTCCGCTTACCTATCTTATAGTAGAAGCGTTGCAGTATGACTGACAGATTCTCTACCAGAAATACACCGCAGAGAATCGGTATCAGCAATTCTTTGTGGATGATAATGGCAAATACGGCAATGATACCACCGATAGTCAGGCTGCCTGTGTCTCCCATGAATACTTGTGCCGGATAGGCGTTGTACCATAAGAAACCGATCAATGCACCGATAAAGGCACAAATGTAGATTACCAGTTCTTCCGATCCCGGAATGTACATGATATTCAGATAGCTGGCAAATTCGATGTGTGACGATACGTACGCCAGTATTCCCAGCGTGGCACCGATAATGGCGGAGTTTCCGGCTGCCATACCGTCCATGCCGTCATTCAGGTTAGCCCCGTTCGAAACGGCGGTTACAACGAAGATCGTAATGATCACGAACAGGAACCATCCGGCTGTCTGTGCATGTTCGCCCATAAAGCCCACCAGGTCGGCATAATCTAAGTTGTTACTTTTAAAGAAAGGAATAGTGGTTTGGGTAGATTTTAAATCATTGGTTCCGTGAATCACTTCCATTTCCTGTCCCGGTGTATGAACCTCGATGTTTTCGCGGATAACTACATCCGGACTCAGATACAGGGTTAAGCCTACAATCAGCCCCAGACCCACCTGACCGATGATTTTGAACTTACCGTGCAAGCCTTCCTTGTCTTTCTTGAATATTTTGATATAGTCGTCGGCAAAACCGAGTGATCCCAGCCATACAGTGGTGATCAGCATCAATATCATGTATATATTATCCAGCTTACCCAATAGCAGGCAAGGTATAAGGATGGCTACAATGATGATGACACCTCCCATGCTTGGTACGCCTACTTTGTTGACACCGAACGGGTCGGTCTTGGCGTCACGCTGTGTTTCCGTGATTTGCTTCTTTTTAAGCAGATTGATGAATTTGTCTCCCCATATACTCGATATAAGCAATGCGAGGATAACAGCCATCAAAGCACGGAATGAGGTGTAACCGAACATTCCCGCTCCGGGAAAATTAAGCTTGTGCAGCCATTCAAACAGATAGTATAACATCTCTTTTCTATTTACAATTTATAGCCTGCAATTTACAGTTTCTCATTGTTGCCCCACGCTTGATAAGATGCTGTCTATTGCAAATAATTATATGTTGTCAATTAAATATTTCCTTCAAAACTTCCTTGTCGTCAAAGTGGTGTTTCACTCCTTTGATTTCCTGATAGTTTTCGTGCCCTTTTCCGGCAACGAGTATCACGTCTCCTTTTTCTGCAAGCATGCAAGCCGTGCGGATCGCTTCTTTCCGGTCGGCGATGCTGAGCGTTTTTCTCATATCTTCCGCATCCAGTCCGGCAAGCATATCGTTGATAATCTCCTGTGGCTCTTCAAAACGCGGATTGTCCGATGTGATAATCACCCGGTCACTGGCTTTCGCTGCTTCCTTTGCCATGATGGGGCGTTTCCCCTTATCGCGGTTGCCGCCGGCACCTACTACGGTGATCACTTTTCCTTTGCCTTCGAGTACTCCATGAATGGCGTTCAATACATTCACCAACGCGTCCGGAGTATGTGCATAGTCAACGATGGCCGTTACCCCTTTCGGAGAACGGATGGCATCGAAACGTCCGGCTACCGGATGGAGCGTACTGAGTGCAAGAAGTACATCTTCCTCTTTTTTGCCCAATAATACGGCTGCTCCAAATACCGCCAACAGATTGGATGCATTGAACTTGCCGATAAACTGAACGGCCAGCTCATGATTATTGAAATCGAGCAGCATTCCTTCAAAATGGGATTCTATGACCCGGCCTTTGAAGTCGCTGAGGCTTCTTAATGAATAGGTGTAGACCTTGGAACGTGTATTTTGTGTCATCACCAGCCCGTTCTTATCGTCAAGGTTGGTGAGGCTGAAAGCATTTTTAGGCATATCGTCAAAGAACTTTTTCTTTGCCTTCAGATAGTTCTCCACCGTTTTGTGATAATCCAGATGATCGCGCGTCAGATTCGTGAAGATACCTCCCGCAAACTTTAATCCGCTGATACGTTTTTGAGCGATGGAATGTGAACTGACTTCCATAAAGACGTACTTGCATCCTTCGTCCGCCATTTGCCCCAACAAGCGGTTGAGCGTGATAGGGTCGGGGGTGGTATGTTCTGTCGGAATCGGCTGATCGTCGATATAGTTGCAGACAGTAGAGATTAATCCCACTTTATATCCGAAGTAGCGGAATGTATTATATAATAAGGTGGCGATGGTTGTCTTGCCATTTGTTCCCGTCACACCGACCAGTTCGAATTGTGAAGTCGGATTACCGTAGAATGTCGTTGCAATCTTTCCTACTGCATCTTCGCTGTCTTTCACTTGGATATAAGTGATTCCTGCTACGGGTTCCTCCGGTATATCTTCGCAGAGGATGGCAGTCGCTCCCTTCTGAATGGCAGCGGGGATATAGGCGTGACCATCGGTCTGCGTGCCGCGCATCGCCATAAACAGCTGTCCGGCTTCTACCAGACGGGAGTCAATGTTGACTCCGGTGATCTCTATCCTTGAATCTCCGGTCACTTGCACCGGCTGGATTGCTTTCAGTAACTCGTTTAATAACATATCTGTCCTACTTAATTTAATTCTTAATGCAACGTAAGCGTAATCGTCTGCCCTTTTCTTGCAACACTGCCGTTGGCTATCGACTGGCTTTTTACTTTCCCGACTCCCACCAGATTGACTTTCAATCCTTTGCTTTCCAATAGATAAACAGCATCTTTCGCTCCCATGCCTACGACGCTTGGCACGAAGTTCTGCATGATACCCCGGCTTTCAAGAACTACCGCCTGAGGGGCGGGATGGGTGCTTCCCCATACTTCTTTTCCCGAATCGGTGATTTTTCCCTGTATCTTTATATTCAGTTCTTCCAACACCCGTTGCGTTTCCCTCATTTCTCCTGCCTTAACGTTCGGGATGACTACCGTATTCGTATCAATGGCACTTGTGAGTGGCAAGCGCAGGTCTTTGGCATACACTCTTTCTGCGATCTTGCTGAATACGCTACCTGCCATCAAACCTCCCGAAGCGGGCAAACCGGGTTTCTGGATCGAAACAATCATACTGTACTTCGGCTCTTCCGATGGGAAGTATCCGCAGAAGCTGACGAGATAATTGGTTCTTCCTGTCTTGTAGCCGGCTGCTCCCTGCGAAACCTGTGCTGTTCCGGTCTTACCGGACACATGGAATTGCTTGCTTCCTGCCGGTTTGGCAAGTCCTTCACCTACCACTTTCCGCAGGATTTCCCGTATTTGTGCCAGCGTCTTGTCCGAACAGATCTTGGGATTGATGATTTCCGTCGGATATTCCTTTATCACTTCTCCGTCTCTGACGGCGGCTTTTACAAACTTCGGACGTACGGATACTCCGTTATTGGCTATTGCATTATAGAATGTCAGAATATTGATCGGTGGAACCTGCGTTTCATAGCCGATGCTCATCCATGGCAAAGTCGTTTTTGAAAAATAGCGTTCTTTCGGACCACGAATATTCGGCTTTCCTTCTCCGGATATTTGCAGGTGGAGTGGCTGGTCGATGCTCATCCGTTTCAGTCCGTCCACGAACTTCTGCGGGTTGCTTCCGTAAAAGTTCTCGATGATGCTGGAAGTTCCGACATTGGACGATACTCCCAAAATCTCGGTAACAGTCAGTTTGCCGTATCCGCCTCGATGCCAGTTGTGGTCTTTCATGACACGGCCATGCATCGGCTTTTGTCCGTTGCCGGTGTCTACGATATAGTCCGGAGTGATTTTTCCGTCTTCCAGAGCTACCATGATAGAGGCTGTCTTGAAGGTAGAACCCGGTTCGAGCATATCGCTGATTGCATTGTTGCGTACTTCATAATATTCACCGTCTCTGCCTTGCGTCATATTGACGATGGCTTTTACTTCTCCGGTTGCAACTTCCATCAATACGACTACACCCACGGTGGCGTTCAACTCTTTCAGCTTGTCTACCAATGCTTTTTCGCAAATATCCTGCATACCTACATCGATGGTGGTGATCAGGTCGCAACCGTCGATCGGGGCGACATCGACAATGTTCAGGTATTTGTTCATCACCTTTTGGCGGTGAGTTAGCCCGTCACGTCCTTTCAGAATCGTATCGAACGCGAGTTCTATACCGTTCTTTGCTCCTTGGGCTGTATCGGCATATACATCTCCCAGGGTACGGGCTGCCAATGAGCCGAAAGGTTTCTTGCGCTGATTATATGCCAACTCCTTGAATCCTCCCTTATAGCGGTTCAGACAGAAGACAGGCAGACGTTTCACCTCTTTATATTGTATATAAGAGATACGCTTCGGGTAGATCAGGTAGTTACGGCTTTTGGCCTGACGTCCTTTTTGAAGGTGTGCCTTGAATTGTGCCGCACTTCTGTCGGGGAATATCTTATGCAGTCCGATGCAAATCGAATCCATATTGGCTTTGAGGATGGAATCCCGACGTGCCTGATCCTTCTTTCTTCTTTTTTCGTCCTTTTCACCGGACATAAAGTCCATGTAGATTCTGTATTCAGGCAGTGAACTTGCCATCAGTTTACCGTCAGAAGAAATAATGTTTCCGCGGTTAGGTTTCACCGTCACGTTTTCTTTTACGAAACGATCGGCTACATCCTGCCAGTACTGTCGTTCGGCAAACATGGTCACGCCTGCCTTGACGACAATTGCTACTCCTATCAGTGCCATGATCAGAATGACAAAGAAGTAACGGGTCATTATATTTTTCTTATTTACTGCCACAGTGCTTATTCTCTTTTAAGACTCTCCACTTACACCTTATTTAATAAGGTAAGGCGGGTTGGTAGAGGTCTGCAAATCACTTTCCTTGTTTGATATATACTCTTCGATGCGTGACTGACGGCTTTTCTCCATCAGCTCCGAACTACGGGTCAACGCATCGTATTTAATGTCGATTAATTCTTTTTTCAACCGGTCGATCTCGATCTGTTGTTGCTGGCTCGCATAGCGGTTATGGATGTAGAAGATGATGAATACCATAATCAGCACCAACAGCTTCGTCTGCCGGCGGAAAAAGTCTGTGGCGAGGATATCTCCTCCCAGAATACTTTTCAATGAGGTGCGTTTTTTCTTTTTGCCCTCTTCTGCTTTTTTGTTTACTGCTTCTTCTTCCATATCTGAGATTATTTCTTCTCTGCGATTCGTAATTTGGCACTTCTCGACCGTGGATTTCTTTCTATCTCCGCTTCATCGGGGACAATCACTTTATTGTTGACCAACCGGAACGGAGTTTGCAGGTTTCCAAAGAAGTCGGTTTCCGCTTTCCCTTCTACGTTTCCTGTTTTCATTATATTCTTCACCATGCGGTCTTCCAGTGAGTGATACGTGATCACTACAAGGCGCCCCCCCGGTTTGAGCGCTTCGGTGGCTGCTGCCAGCATTTCTTTCAGTGCTTCCATTTCCTGATTCACTTCAATGCGGAGTGCCTGAAATACTTTCGCCAGTTCTTTCTTCTCCCGTTCGCGTCCGAAAAGCGGCTTGATGATTTCCAGAAACTCGCCGATAGTCCGGATAGACTGTCCGTTTCTGGCTTTTACGATGGCGGATGCCAGTTTGCGGCTGTTCTTCAGTTCACCGTACAGATAGAAGATGTTTGCGAGCCGTTCTTCTTCGTATGTGTTGACGATGTCGGCGGCAGTTAGTCCTGCACGTTTGTTCATGCGCATATCCAGCGCTCCGTCAAAACGGAATGAGAAGCCACGCTCGCTGTCGTCGAAATGGTGGGAGGACACGCCGAGGTCGGCGAGGATTGCGTCCACCTGTTCGATGTCATGATACCGCAGGAAATTCTGCAAATAGCGGAAGTTGCTGCGTACAAAGGTGAAGTGGGGATCATTGACGATATTCCGTTCGGCATCCTCGTCCTGATCGAATCCCAGCAGGCGCCCGCCTTCTCCAAGGCGTGAAAGAATCTCGCGCGAATGCCCTGCTCCTCCGAAGGTAACGTCTACATACGTTCCGTCCGGATGAATATTCATTCCGTCAACGCTTTCCTTTAGCAGTACGGGTACGTGGTATGTCAACTCATCTTTCTCCATCTTGTCTATTTTCATCGTTCATAATCTCTTCTAATGCTGCACCGAACTCTTCGGGGGACATGAACGGTTGTTCTGCCCGTTCTTTGGCCCATATCTCTATCTTGTTGTCGATACCGATAAAGCGTATATCTCCACGGATATTACAAATCTGTAAGTAACGCTTCGGGATCAGTATGCGTCCGTTGCTGTCGGGCGTAACTACTTCGACGTCACTCACAAACTGTCTGAAAATGAGCTGGTGTTTGCTATTCCATTTGTTCAGCCTGCTTCGGAGCTCATTCAGCTCCTCGTTCCACACGCTCTCGGGGTACAGTGTCAGGCAGTCCTGAAATACGTCTTTACGCATAATAAGTCTCTCTTCGGAAGCAGCTTGCAGTTGCTTCCTGAAAGTAGCGGGGATGAACACTCTTCCTTTGGCGTCCGCCCTGACTTCAATATTGCCTAAAAAACGTATCATTTACCTTATTATAATAAGAGAGCGTAAAAGTAGGAAATTCCCCACAATTCCCCACAATTTTCCATAAAAATCTTTTAGATAAGTTTTCAACCGATTGTTAAATGCTTATTTACTTGAAAAAGATGCGGTTTGGGAAATGCTTTATTAGTGGGCGAAAACGGAAAGATGCGGCGCTTTTTTGTTTGTATTGAGGAAGAATCTTTTTTTTATCGAAAGAGAGGCTTTCTTTCTTTGCGAGGGAGGTTTGCACGACACCCGGGTCTCGGTATGTATGACACCCGGGTGTCAGGACGTACAACACCCGGGTGTCAGTATGCTCGACATCCGGGTGTCATATAGGAGGGATTAGTAAAAAAGGCAGAAGGTATGGTAACTCTTCTGCCTTAAACTAACACAATTAAAAATCTGCACTAAAAATATCTAACTTGGAATTGATAAATAATATAGTTAAAGGTTTAGCGAAAGTCTTTCAGTTCTTCCTGCAATTTCTGGCGGGTGAAGAAGATACGGCTCTTCACGGTGCCCAGCGGGAGGTTCAGCTTTTCAGCGATTTCGCGGTACTTGAAGCCGGAAACGTGCATAGCGAACGGAACTCTATATTCTTTCGGGAGCGCGTTGACTACCCGATGCATTTCTTTCAGGTCGTACGTTCTTTCCGTACTTTCAAAGCCGGTGTCTTGCGGCAGGTTCAGATGATAAAGATTATCGGTCTGATCGATGAATGTCTGGTCGCGAACTACTTTACGGTAGTTGTTGATAAAGATATTGCGCATGATGGTATACATCCATCCTTTGAAATTTGTGTCGGGCATATATTTATCCTCATTGTCTAATGCTTTGAGTGATGTCTCCTGCAACAAATCGTTTGCTTCTTCGCGGTCGGTTGTCAGTTTGTATGCGAAGCGGAGTAACTCATCCTGTACTCCTACTAAATCTTTTCTGAAGCTTAAACTTTTCATATACGTTGCTTTTAAAAAGTGAATATTCGTTTGTATTTTTCGATGGTGCAAGTTTACGGCATTTCTGATAATGAGATAGGGTATGAACCGACAAAATTTAGGGGAAAAACTATCCGCGGATAGTTTTTAGGTGGTATTTGATAGTTTTTGGGTGTTCTTTTTCCAAGTTGCAAACTTAAATCCTGCATTTTCTGGCAAATTATTGCGATTAATAAAAAAGAACCGTTAATTTTGTGGCATCATTTTTATTTGAAAAGAATGACTGATGACTCTTTATTTTTAATCGATGTCGATAAGATACTTCGGACGAAAGCTCCGAAGCAATATAAGTACATCCCTAAGTTTGTGGTTTCTTATCTGAAGAAAATAGTTCATCAGGACGAGATTAATGTGTTCCTGAATGAATCGAAAGATAAACTGGGAGTGGATTTCCTTGAAGCATGCATGGAGTTCCTTGATGCGAAAGTGGAGGTGAAAGGTATAGAGAACCTGCCGAAAGAAGGATTGTATACCTTTGTGTCCAATCACCCGCTGGGAGGACAGGATGGAGTGGCTCTAGGCTATGTGCTGGGGCGCCATTATGACGGGAAAGTAAAGTATCTGGTGAATGACCTGCTGATGAACCTTCGCGGTTTGGCCCCACTTTGTGTTCCTATCAATAAGACAGGAAAGCAGGCAAAGGACTTTCCCAAGATGGTGGAAGCCGGGTTCCAGTCCGACGACCAGATGATCATGTTTCCTGCGGGACTTTGCTCGCGGCGTCAGAACGGAGTGATCCGTGATCTGGAATGGAAGAAGACATTCATTATAAAAAGCATACAGGCGAAGCGGGA
>NZ_GG774714.1:99370-118661 GCF_000162515.1 Bacteroides sp. 1_1_14
GACTTTCGATAAATCGAAGACTCCTGCGCAGTGGGCGGAGTATGTGAAGGACATTGTATATAAACTGTAACTGATAGAACACTATAACAAGAATATGGAAGAGATTATTAAACCGGTGAGCAAAGAACTGCTGAAAGCAGAGTTGACGGAAGATAGACGCTTGCGAATGACCAATAAAAGTAATAATCAGATTTATATTATTACCCATCAGAATGCACCTAATGTGATGCGTGAAATTGGTCGTTTAAGAGAAATTGCCTTTCGTGCTGCGGGTGGAGGAACGGGCCTGTCGATGGATATCGACGAATACGACACGATGGAACACCCATATAAGCAGTTGATCGTATGGAATCCGGAGGCGGAAGAAATATTAGGTGGTTACCGGTATTTGCTTGGAACGGATGTGCGCTTTGACGAAGCTGGGGCTCCGATTCTGGCTACTTCTCACATGTTTCATTTCTCGGATGCGTTTATAAAGGAATATCTGCCTCAGACCATTGAGTTGGGACGCTCTTTTGTGACGCTGGAATATCAGTCTACACGTGCCGGCAGTAAAGGTCTGTTTGCGTTGGATAATCTGTGGGACGGATTGGGAGCGCTGACAGTGGTGATGCCGAATGTGAAGTACTTCTTTGGCAAGGTGACTATGTATCCCAGCTATCATCGTCGTGGACGCGACATGATTCTGTACTTCCTTAAGAAGCATTTTAATGATCGGGAAGAGCTGGTAACACCGATGGAACCGCTGATTCTGGAAACTTCCGACGAGGAACTGAGAACGTTGTTCTGCAAGGATACCTTTAAAGAGGATTATAAGATATTGAATACGGAGATTCGCAAGCTAGGTTATAATATCCCGCCGCTGGTCAATGCCTATATGAGTTTAAGCCCTACCATGCGTATGTTCGGGACGGCTATCAACTATGAGTTTGGTGACGTGGAAGAGACCGGTATCCTGATTGCTGTAGATGAAATCCTTGAAGACAAGCGAATTCGGCACATCCAGACCTTTATAGAAAGTCATCCGGATGCGCTGAAAATGCCTTGTGAGAGCGAAGGGGTGTTTACTCCTAAGGTAGTTACACCGCAGGAAGGCTGTTGCCATTAATTTTCCGATAAAGATCGAGTGCGAAGACATCGGTCATTCCAGATATATAATCAAGTACCGCCTGTATTCTTTCGTAGAGTACGGGCGATTTTATATTGTATTGGTCGGAAACACGGTTGGTTAAAAGCTCGGAGTAAGCTTTTTCTTTTCCCGGTAAGGTGACGGCATCTACCATCAATTCCAGCAAAGTGCTGATGATACGGAAGCCTGCCAGCTCGATGTCCAGTACATCTTGCGAACGATAAATTCTTTTCAGTGATATTTCCGCACAATGATTGTAAGCGGCTGCCGGACCTTCGGCGATGTGCTTGATGAGCGCTCCTTCGAAAGTTCCTGCCAGTATTTCCTGCTCGTGTTCCAGAAAGACACGGGTGCACTCGCGGACTAACAGACCGATAACAGAAGAGCGCAGATAGGCTATCTGTTCATTGATATCATTGACTATTTGGAAAGTACTTCGGAGACGGGATTGCCGGTCTTCGGAGAAAAACGCCATCAACAGTTCCTTGGTCTCGTCTGTAGTGATAATCTTTAGTTTATGGGCGTCTTCGATATCCATCATCTGATAACAGATGTCATCTGCTGCTTCTACCAGATACACTAGCGGGTGTCGCGCATACTTTAACGGTTGTTCGCTAAGCTGGATGAGTCCCAGTTCATTTGCGATTTTACGGTAGCTTTCTTCTTCACTGACAAAGAAGCCGAACTTGGATTTTTTGCCTGCAAGGCTCGATGAAAAGGGGTATTTTACGATGGAGGCAAGCGTTGAATATGTTAAGACGAATCCTCCTCTGCGGCGTCCTTCGAACTGGTGAGTGAGGATGCGGAAAGCGTTCGCATTTCCTTCGAAATGTGTCAAATCTTCCCATTCCATCGGAGAAAGTTGCTCTCCGTCCGGCTGCTTTTCCTGTAGTCTTTGTCCTTTTCCTTCTGAAAAGAACGTAGAGATAGCCCGTTCGCCGGAATGCCCGAAAGGCGGATTGCCTAAGTCATGCGCCAGGCAAGCAGCCGATACGATTGAACCGATTTCCGGCAGGAAGGAACTTTCCAGTTCCGGTTGGCGTTCCAGGATTGCTTTGGCTACATCATTGCCCAAAGACCGCCCTACGCAAGACACTTCGAGGCTGTGCGTCAGTCGGTTGTGTACGAAAATACTACCGGGCAGCGGGAATACCTGTGTTTTGTTCTGCAGGCGGCGGAACGGTGCGGAAAATATGAGGCGGTCATAGTCCCGTTGGAACTCGGAACGGTTCTCTTGCCGTTCTTCGTGAAATTCTTCCATTCCGAAGCGTTTGGCTGATATTAGTTGCTTCCAATTCATCATTTTATTTACTATTTGGCTGATTACAATTTGCAAATTGGTTGTTACCACATTATTTAACTGCAAACTTAACTAATTTTCAGTTCAAAATGTGTATTTTCGCCCGTTAAATAGTAAATGTGCATTTATGAACGTTCAAGTTATCAATAAATCGAAGCATCCGCTTCCGGCTTACGCCACTGAGTTATCTGCAGGAATGGATATCCGTGCTAATCTTTCTGAACCTATCACATTGGCGCCATTGCAGCGTTGTCTGGTGCCGACAGGAATCTATATTGCTCTTCCACAAGGATTTGAAGCTCAGGTTCGTCCCCGTAGCGGACTGGCCATTAAAAAGGGTATTACCGTGCTCAACTCTCCGGGAACGATTGATGCGGACTATCGTGGAGAAGTCTGCATTATTCTGGTCAACCTTTCCTCCGAACCTTTTGTGATCGAGGACGGGGAACGTATCGCCCAGATGGTGATCGCCAGACATGAGCAGGCGGTATGGCAGGAAGTGGAAGTGCTGGATGAAACAGAACGCGGAGCAGGGGGCTTCGGACATACAGGACGAGGATAAGTACCATAAAAAGAGAAAATGAACAAGAAAAATAGTATATGGCTTTTGGTTGCTGTATGGACATTGGTTTCGTGCGGAACGGTGAAAAGTACAAGGGAAAAGCCAGCTGTCGCTTTGGCGCAGTCTTCATTAACGCCCGAACAGCAGCGGAAATATGATTATTTCTTTCTGGAAGCTATGCGCCTGAAAGAAAAGAAGGATTATGCGTCCGCTTTCGGATTATTGCAGCATTGTCTGGATATTCATCCGAATGCGGCTTCTGCGCTTTATGAGGTTTCGCAGTATTATATGTTCCTTCGTCAGGTGCCGCAAGGGCAAGAGGCGCTGGAAAAGGCTGTGGCGAATGCGCCGGATAACTACTGGTATAGTCAGGGACTGGCATCTTTGTATCAGCAACAGAACGAACTGGATAAGGCTGTCACCCTGCTGGAACAGATGGTGGTACGTTTTCCTGCCAAGCAGGACCCGCTTTTCAACCTTTTGGACCTGTATGGCCGACAAGAAAAGTATGATGAAGTCATCTCTACTTTAAACCGTCTGGAAAAGCGTATGGGCAAGAATGAACAGTTGTCCATGGAGAAGTTTCGTATCTACCTCCAGATGAAGGATGACAAGAAAGCATTTCAGGAAATAGAAAGTCTGGTGCAGGAATATCCGATGGACATGCGTTATCAAGTCATCTTGGGAGACGTATATCTTCAGAATGGCAAGAAACAGGAGGCTTATGACGTTTATCAGAAGGTGCTGGCGGCGGAACCCGATAATCCGATGGCTATCTTCTCGATGGCTTCTTACTATAAACAGACAGGGCAGGAAGAACTCTACCAACAGCAGTTGGATACACTGTTGCTGAATAAGAAGGTGACTCCTGATACCAAAGTGGGCGTCATGCGTCAGATGATTGTGGAAAATGAACAGGCCGATAAGGACAGTACGCAGATCATCGCTTTGTTTGACCGGATCATGAAGCAGGAACAGGATGATCCTCAGATTCCGATGCTTTATGCGCAATATCTGTTGTCCAAGAATATGGAGTCGGAGTCAGTCCCCGTCTTGGAACAGGTGGTTGACCTGGACCCTACCAATAAAGCTGCCCGTATGATGCTGATCGGTGCTGCGGTAAAAAAAGAAGATTATAAGCAGATTATCAAAGTCTGCGAGCCGGGTATTGAAGCGACTCCGGATGCGCTGGAATTTTATTATTATCTGGCTGTTGCCTATAATCAGGCGGAGAAACCGGATAGTGTGATAAGCATCTGCAAGAGAGCGCTGGAACATACGACGGCTGACAGTAAGAAAGAAATCGTCTCGGATTTCTACTCTATTCTGGGAGATATGTATCATACGCAGAAGCAGATGAAGGAGGCTTATGCTGCCTATGACTCGGCGCTGGTCTACAATCCGTCCAACATTGGCGCACTGAACAACTATGCCTATTACCTGTCAGTAGAGCGTCGTGATCTGGATAAAGCGGAAGAAATGAGCTATAAGACCGTAAAGGCAGAGCCAAACAATGCCACTTATCTGGATACGTATGCCTGGATTCTCTTTGAAAAGGGGAACTATGCAGAAGCTCGCATTTACATCGATAACGCCATGAAAAGTGAGGGCGGCGATAAGAGTGACGTGATTGTAGAACATTGCGGAGATATCTATTATATGACCGGAGATGTGGACGGCGCGCTTACCTACTGGAAGAAAGCACTGGAAATGGGCAGTGAGTCGAAAACATTGAAACAGAAAATAGAAAAGAAAAAATACATTGCAGAATGAAAAGAATCGCTTATTTTTTGTTGATTGCAGTCGTATTGGTAGGTTGTAAGAGTTCAAAGCGTCTGACGGCGACAAAGGTGCCGGAAGTAGCTGCTTCCGAAGCAGCTATTCCCAGCTATCTGGCTTCCAGACTTCAGCTGACGATTCCGAGTAAAGGCGGAAGTATGTCGGTGGGCGGTACCATGAAGATGAAGAGCCGTGAACGGGTACAGATTTCCTTGCTGATGCCTATTCTCCGTACGGAATTGGCACGCATCGAGGTGACTCCTACTGAAGTATTATTCGTCGACCGGATGAACAAGCGGTTTGTACGCGCAACCAAAAAAGAGCTGAAAGAAATATTATCGAAGAACGTAGAGTTCTCCCAATTGGAGAAATTGCTGACTGACGCTTCTAAACCCGGAGGAAAAACTGAACTATCCGGGAAAGACCTGGGAATCCCCAAACTGGAGAAAGCGAAAGTACAACTCTATGATTTTTCGACCAAAGAACTTTCGATCACTCCGACAGAAGTTACTTCCAGATACCGTCAGGTCTCTTTGGAAGAATTAATGAAAATGCTGGTAGCTTTATTATGATAAAACGTCTCTTTGTAATTCTGGTAAGCAGCCTTTGGCTGGCAATTCCGCTTTCTGCTCAATCGAACAAGCTGATTCGTGAGCTGGAAGGTAAGCGCGGTGCTCTGCAGAAGCAGATCGCCGAGACGGAGTCGATTTTACAGAATACAAAGAAGGACGTAGGCAGTCAGTTGAACGGACTGGCGGCACTGACGGGACAGATTGAAGAACGAAAACGGTATATCCTTGCGATCAATAACGATGTGGAGACTATCGAACGCGAATTAGTGTCATTGAACCGCCAACTGAATAGTCTTGAAAAAGACCTGAAAGAGAAAAAGAAGAAGTACGAAGCATCTGTCCAGTACCTCTATAAGAATAAATCGATTGAAGAGAAACTGATGTTTATCTTCTCCGCCAAGAACCTGGGACAAACGTATCGTCGTATGCGTTATGTGCGTGAATATGCCACCTACCAGCGTCTGCAGGGAGAGGAAATATTAAAGAAGCAGGAGCAGATACGGAAGAAAAAAGCAGAACGCCAGCAAGTGAAAGCCGCAAAAGAGGGACTGCTGAAAGAACGTGAGAACGAAAAGGCGAAACTGGAAGCTCAGGAGAAAGAGAAGCGCACACTGGTGGCTAATCTGCAAAAGAAACAGAAAGGTCTGCAAAGCGAAGTGAACAAGAAGAGACGGGAAGCCAATCAACTGAATGCCCGTATCGACCGGTTGATCGCAGAAGAAATAGAACGCGCCCGCAAACGTGCCGCGGAAGAAGCCCGCCGCGAAGCGGCAGCCCGCAAGAAGGCGGATACAAATGACAAAGGTGCCTCCGAAACCGGAACGGCTGCCAAACCGAAGTCGGAGCCATTGGACGCTTTTACGATGAGCAAGGCAGATCGTGAACTGTCCGGTAGCTTTGTTGCCAACCGTGGGAAACTTCCGATGCCTATATCCGGACCTTATATCATAACCAGCCGCTATGGACAGTATTCCGTTGAAGGACTCCGTAATGTGAAGCTGGACAATAAAGGAATTGATATACAAGGAAAGCCGGGAGCACAAGCCCGTGCCATCTTTGATGGTAAGGTAGCAGCCGTGTTCCAGTTGAACGGACTATTTAACGTCCTCATCCGGCATGGTAATTATATTTCCGTTTACTGTAATCTGTCTTCCGCTTCGGTGAAATCCGGCGATACGGTGAGTACGAAGCAGTCTATCGGACAGATATTCTCTGATGGCGCGGATAACGGACGAACGGTACTGCATTTCCAGTTACGCAGAGAGAAAGAAAAGTTGAATCCGGAACCCTGGTTGAATCGTTAATCTAAACATAAGACACACTTGGTATGAAGTTAACAAAGATACTGATACTTTTACTGGCCTTCTGGCTCGAACCATTGTCTGCATCTCCCTATTTCTCCTTCAAGAAATATCAGGTGGAAGATGGCTTGTCACATAATACGGTATGGTGTGCTATACAGGATAGCTATGGATTTATCTGGCTGGGCACCAGTGACGGACTGAACCGTTACGACGGTCGGGGCAATAAAGTTTATCGGAATGTATTGAACGATAAATTCTCATTGGAGAACAATTTCGTTGAGGCACTGATTGAAGAAGATCAGAATATATGGGTTGGAACGAACTCCGGACTGTATATCTATGACCGGGCAACGGACCGTTTCTCCTATTTTGACAAGACTACTCAGTATGGAGTATACGTCAGCAGTGAAATCAAGAAGATTGTAAAGACGGAGAACGGACTTCTCTGGATTGCCACCTTGGGGCAGGGACTTTTTATTTATGATCCCAAGACCGAAGTGTTGACTCAGAATAGTATTCAGACCTCTTTTGTCTGGGACGTCTGTCAGAGTTACGATAAGAAGAAGGTGTATGTTTCTTCGCTACAGGAAGGACTGCTTTGTTTCGATGAAAACGGCAAATTTCTGCAATCATATAAGGTCTCATCGGACGTGAACTCTTCCGATAGTTACAAAATAAACTGTGTACTGGATGTAGAGGGAGAAGTATGGCTGGGAGCAGGCAACAATTTGTTGGGGAGATTGAACCGGCAGACTGGAACGGTTGAGAATTACATGGCTCCTTCATTGAACTTCGGTGCAGTTCGCAGCCTGCTGAAATATACGGAGAATGAACTGCTGGTAGGAACCGATAATGGACTCTATCTATTCAACCGCGAGTCGAAAACCTTCCTCCGTGCAGATAATCCGGCTGATCCGCGAAGTCTGAGTGATCAGACTATAAACGGCATGATGTGGGATGCGGAAGGTGCTCTGTGGGTATTGACGAACTTGGGAGGTATCAACTATATGTCCAAGCAGACCAAGCGTTTCGATTACTATTCACCCGCCTATCTGTCGGGGATAGCGGGGGCAGGAGAGGTGGCAGGCCCATTCTGTGAAAATAAAGACGGAAATATCTGGATTGGTACTCAGAGTGGCTTATATTTCTTCAATACCGTTACACGGGAGCTTTCGGAATATCATATCGGTGGTGTAAAGAGTCAGAAATATGATATTCGCTCTTTGATGTTAGACGGCGATTGTCTTTGGATCGGTACTTATGCGGAAGGAATACGTGTGCTTAATCTGCGTACCGGTTCGATAAAGGAATATACCCACTCGCGCGGAATCCCCAATACCATTTGCAGCAATGACGTACTATGTATGTATAAAGACCGGAAAGGGGAAATCTTCGTCGGAACAAGCTGGGGCTTATGTCGTTACAATCCTGATGCCGATAATTTCATGACGATCACCAGTATCGGTTCCATGATTTCCGTGGGCGATATATATGAGGATATGTATAACAACCTGTGGATTGCAACGACCAACAGCGGCGTGTTCTCCTACAATACCCTGAGCGGACACTGGAAACATTTCCAGCACGAACGGGAAGATTCGACCACCATTACCAGTAATTCGGTGATCACGGTATTTGAAGATAACAAAGGCGTGATGTGGTTTGGCACAAATGGGGGAGGATTATGCTCCTTCGATCCCAAAACAGAAGCATTTATTGAGTTTGATTCTGCGCTTCCCAATAAGGTGATCTATTCTATTGAACAAGATCAGACAGGAGATTTCTGGATATCCAGCAATGCAGGGATATTTAAGATTAATCCGATTTCTAAAGCTCATTTCCGACAGTTTACGATTAATGATGGTCTGCAGGGAAATCAGTTTATGGCACGTTCTTCTTTAAAGTCTTCTGAAGGTAAACTATATTTTGGCGGAATCAATGGTTTCAATGTTTTCCAGCCGGAACGTTTTGTGGATAATTCCTACATTCCTCCGGTATATGTGACTGATATCCGTTTATCCTATCTGAATGACGAACAGGAAGTGAAGAAGCTGCTTCAACTGGGGAAACCGATTTATATGGCTGACAAGATAACCTTGTCTTATGAAAATAATAGTTTCACGATTCGTTTTGTGGCGCTAAGCTATGAAGACCCGGCACGAAACAGATATTCCTATATATTAAAAGGAGTAGATAAAGAGTGGATTACCAACTCCGAGAACAACTCTGCTTCTTATACCAATCTGCCTCCCGGAGAATACGAGTTCGAAGTGCGTGGCTCCAATAATGACCATCAGTGGAACGAGAAAACGACTACTCTGCGGGTAGTGATTACTCCCCCTTGGTGGCGTAGTTCTTTCGCCTATTTTATTTATATTCTCCTGTTGATGGGCTGGATTGTCTGGATTGCATGGCGCTGGAATCTTCGCGTGAAGCATAAGTACAAACGTCGGATGGAGAAATATCAGATTGCTAAAGAACAGGAAGTTTATAAATCAAAGATCGGCTTCTTCATTAATCTGGTACATGAGATACGTACCCCTCTCAGTCTGATCCGATTGCCTCTTGAAAAGTTGCAAGAGATAGAACATGAAGGAAAAGAAGCTAAGTATCTGTCTGTAATAGATAAGAATGTAAACTATCTTTTAGGGATTACCAATCAGCTGCTCGACTTCCAGAAGATGGAAAACGGAGCTTTGCAACTGAATCTGGTAAGTTGCGATATTAAGGAAATAGTGAATGATGTATATAGTCAGTTCACCAGTCCTGCCGAGTTAAAGGGAATTGAACTGGTATTGACTCTGCCCGAGCAGGAACTGGTATCAATGGTCGATCGGGAAAAGTTGAGTAAGATACTGGTGAATCTGATGGGCAATGCGATAAAATATGCCCGTACGCGTATCGATTTGAAACTCGTGACAACTGATGCGGGATATGAGATATATGTGAGTGATGACGGTCGTGGAGTACCGGATGCCCAAAAGGGAAAGATATTTGAAGCCTTCTACCAAATGCCGGATGATAAAGTCGCTACCGCCACAGGTACCGGTATCGGACTGGCTTTTGCGAAATCTCTGGCAGAAGCCCATCAAGGCAGCCTGCGCCTTGAAGATAACGAACCGCAAGGTTCCTCGTTTATATTATCTCTTCCTTTAAACGAAAAGAAGGCAGAAGAAGCTGCTGATATCGTTGAGGTTCATTCCGAAAACGAAGGTTCGGCAGAGAATATTCCTTCAGAGTTCTCCGGAAAGAAATTCACCGTATTGCTGGTAGAAGATAATGTCGAACTGTTGAATCTGACGCGTGACTCGTTGGTTGCCTGGTTTCGTGTGCTGAAAGCTCCGAATGGTCGTGCGGCACTTGAGATACTCGAACAGGAGAGTGTAGACGTCATCGTCAGTGATGTGATGATGCCGGAAATGAACGGGCTGGAACTCTGTAGCAAAGTGAAATCGGAAATCGACTATTCACATATTCCGGTCATCTTACTGACGGCAAAAACGACGCTGGAATCTAAGGTGGAAGGACTGGAATGCGGAGCCGATGTGTATATTGAGAAGCCATTCTCTATCAAACAACTGCATAAGCAGATCGAGAACCTGCTCCGGTTGAGGCAGTCTTTCCATAAGCTGATGGCCAGTTTGTCCGGGAATGCCAATCAGGCCTCGGCAGAACTTGCGATGACTCAGAGAGATTGTGAGTTTGTTGCCAAGATACAGGAAGTGATTGCCGACCAGTTGGCAGACGAGAATTTCTCCATCGATACTCTTGCAGAGCAGATGAACATGAGCCGTTCCAACTTCTATCGGAAGATAAAAGCATTGTCGGGAATGTCGCCCAATGATTATCTGAAGGCCCTCCGTATGAATAAGGCAGCTGAGTTAATTCAGGGCGGTACACGTATTTCCGAGGTTGCGGCACAGGTTGGATTCACTTCCTCCTCTTATTTTGCCAAGTGTTTCAAGGCACAATATGGAGTTCTCCCGAAGGAATATGTCAATCAGTTGTCTGCTTCCGATACAGCGGCAGAAAGCACTCCGGATGCTGATTCTACCATTTGATTTGTCATCAGATGTATGAAAGAAGCATGCAGGGCTTGACAAACCGTTTTTTATGTTGTATATTTGTAAGTGAGAACCGGAAGTAAATTCGATAACATTGATAATATAGACGAAAAATGAGTAATAATAAGTACAATATAATAACAGATTGCAAGCGTTTCCATTTCGGATAATGCTTGCCGGATAGTCTGATACAAGCTAAGGGCTGCGATTCTTTATGGGAATTGCAGCCCTTTTTGTTGCTTAAAATTAATATTTGTTGCTGAAATAACGATGTTCGGGTTTATAATAAACTTGGGGGACGTTTATAATAAACGATGAACGAATTTATTAATAAATGATTCGGAAGAAGTATATAAACGGTTAATATATTTCGTGTGAAAGTGTGTAATGATGCCAAGAAACTTTCTGTTTTTATTATTAATGGGTAGTTTGTCTTTACATTCTCTTTTTTCTGTTTTCCTGTCATCAGCAGGATGTGTCACGATGTAATGACGAGAATGATATTCCAAACTTAATTTTTATTTTCGCTTTATTAACTATTAATGAAAAAAAAGTCTTTTCTTTGTATCATCTTAAAAATGAAACTATGAGAATCAATTTATGTTTGTTATTATTCCTTGTTTTGCTGAACATCTCTTGTAATTCCAAACGGGCGGGAAAAAAAGAAGATGTTGAAAAAGATACTTATGCCAATCCATTATTTATGGAAGGGGCTAATTCAAGCGCGATTTACCATAATGGTAAATATTATTATACCCATGAAACTAATGAGCAAATATATCTGTGGGTAACCACCGATATTACCGATATGGCTCATTCTACTTGTAAAGAGGTCTGGGTGCCTAAAGATCCTTCGAATAGCCATAACCTTTGGAATCCGGAAATACGGAATATCAATGGTAAATGGTATATCTATTTTGCTGCCGATGATGGAAATACAGATAATCATCAGATTTATGTGATTGAGAATGATTCTCCTGACCCTATGCAGGGAGAGTTTCGCATGAAAGGAGCGATCATGACCAATCCCGATTGGAACTGGGGAATACATCCCTCAACTTTTGAACATAAAGGGGAGCTTTATCTTCTATGGTCCGGGTGGCCTAATCGGAGGATAGGCAGTGAAACACAATGCATCTATATTGCCCGCATGGAAAACCCCTGGACATTGGCTACGGAAAGGGTTCTGATTTCGAAGCCGGAGTATGAATGGGAACGGCAGTGGGTAAATCCGGATGGCGGGCGGACTGCTTATCCGATTTATGTAAATGAAAGCCCTCAGTATTTTCATTCCAAAGATAACCGGACTGTCATTGTCTATTATGCGGCAAGCGGTTGCTGGTCTCCTTATTATTGTACCGGAATGTTGACTGCCGACGCGGATAGTGACTTGCTGAATCCGGCTTCCTGGAAGAAGAGCCCCGTTCCTGTATTTCAGCAGAGACCGGAAGATGGAGTGTATGGCCCGGCTAACCTTTCCTTTCTTCCTTCGCCTGATGGAACGGAATGGTATATATTGTATCAGGCAAGAAGTGTTCCTAGCGGTAATACGGGAGAGTCGGAAAGTCGCAATCCACGATTGCAGAAGATAGGATGGGATGCTGATGGAATGCCGGATTTGGGAGTCCCTTTACCGGTGAATACTCCGTTACCTAAACCATCTGGCACAGTTCCGTTTACTCCTTGAGTTAGAATAAATGATAAGAGGGTGTCCGAAGACACCCTCATAAATAAAACTGAAATATAGTTCTATTTAAGTCTAAATACTTCCGAATAAATTCCTTGATCAGACCCTTTGGGCCACAGGCAAATACGTCCAAACAATGTTCCTCTTTTTAAAGCTGTTTGGAACATACTGTTATTAGTATAATCTTTGGTAGTAAAACTATATATCTTACCTGTTTCGTCGTATTGTGCTAAATTTTCAGTTTCGTCATAACGATCTACATTATGTTCAGCATCACTCAAGAATTGTGTGGTACTTAATAACATAATCATACGATCAATTCCAGTACCTGCTATTTTATTTACTTTAAATGAAGCATCAACTTTATTACCATTCAGAGCTATTTTAGCATCTTCTATTAAGTAATAAGGAGTTACTTCAACATCTTGTGTGGCAAGTCCATTTAATTTTATCTCTATAGTATCGCGTCCCTCATCACTCCAAGGTCCATTGCCAGCCTTCGTTATTAATTGATATTGTCCATCAAAGATACAGATAGAGAACTCTCCATCTTGGTTTACAAAAACCTCTACAGGATCATGTTTTTGATAGCCACGTTGGTATAGCTGCAATTTGACTGCTTCGTTGCCACGTAATTGTAAAGCCTCTCCTTTATAGACCACACGGCCTTTTATAAAGGAAGTAGGTTCGTCATAATTATCTTTGCTACAGCTTATTAATGCAAAAATGGATAATATGACTATTGAATATATTTTAAATGTTGTTTTCATCTTCATTGTTTCTTATTAAGTTACTGATAAGGATTCTTCACTAACTTTGGATTATTATTAATCCAGCCGTTATCAATTTCTGAATAATATTGTGCCTCTGTACATTTTAACGGACGGCGCCATAAATCTAACTTTTGCATATCTTTTTCAATAAATACCCACTTGCCATCGTTAGGATCACCTGAAGCAACCACTTTGAATGGCCATAGTCCTAAGCGTTGTGAAGTTCTTGCTGTTGGTTCACCAGTCCATATTTTGCTTGCCTCCATCCAGCGTTTCAGATCCCACCATCGATTACCTTCAAATGCAAATTCTACTCGGTATTCATGCATGATTTTCTCATGATCAATTGTATTTAATGACGAGATTCCAGCCCGATTACGAACGGCATTAATATACTTCAGTGCATCTGTATCAGTATTATCCCGTGATAGCTCCCAGCTAGCTTCAGAGGCAATTAGATAAGCCTCTGCTATACGGAAATAAACATTCCACATTTCGGAACCACGTCCAATAGTACCTGCTGAAGGTGTAGCATCCAAATATTTGCGCACGTAGAAACCGGTACGGTTTATTTCTCGGTCATTACCGCCGAAAGGACCATTATTAGCTGTAATCAACCTGCCATCCTCGTCATAAGAATTACGGGCTCCAGTCACTTCAGACCATGAACCATTTTCTTTTCGCAGTTGCCCAGCTTGTAATTCAATAACCTTACTGTCAAAAGTTGCTCCAGGTACAATGATAGAACCCATTAGGCGTGGGTCACGTTCCATGAATAGTTCTGTTGGTTCGGTAAAGAATTTCGGATTTTCAAGGGTACCAATTTCAAATGGTATACTCGTCCCTTTTTGTTCTTCCGTGGCATCAAGTGGTTCGAAAGCCTCAACTAGATTTAGTAAAACAGATAAACGGTCACTTCCAGTATCTTGTTCTATACTTTTGGGCAGGTTTCCTTTAGTGAACTGATGTGTTTGCCCCGGAGAGACATAATCACGACACCAAATGACTTCTGTATTACCATCTTTTTGGCATACAGCTTTATAGAAATTGTCCGCATATGCTTTGTGAGTTTGCTCTGATGCCAGCATGAGCTTGTAAGGTCCATTTTCTATAACATCTTTTGCAGCGGCCAACGCTATTTTATAGTATTCTTGGGCTTTGGAAAAAGGTATACCTACTTCTCCACCATTCGTGCGCAACTGCGGATGTGCCTCGGCCGTGTTATAAGTAGCTAATGAAGCTGCAGTTAAAGCAGCACGGGCTTCCAGCATTTTTGCTACCCAATAATTGGCTCGTGCAGAGTTTTTGTTAGTGTCTTTGGTCAACATTTTGGAGGCTTCCTGACATTCTGAGATTACATAATCGTATAAATCAGCCTCAGTAGAACGGGGTATCTGCAGAGTTGTAATATCCATTCCTGGAGTGTAATTGAATATCTCATCATTTATTATAGGTACACCACCTAAAGTACGTCCCATACAAAAATAAAGCCATGCACGAATATAGCGTACTTCACCTATATAAGCAGTTTTCGTGGCTTCATCTACAGCGTCTGAGGGTTTAATACCTTCTAAGAACTGATTAAGGTCATGTACTAGAGTATAGTCATATGTACGCCATTTGTTTCTATCAATATTCTCATCGCTATTTGTGTCGAAATGAATTACCTCGTCTAGCATTGTCCATTGATCCCAGTCATCAATACGCTGTCCTATTGTTACACGTCCATAAAAATTGGCCAATACGGATTTAACTAATGTAGGGTCTCCAAAAGTCTGATCTTGGGTTAATAACGTATCGGGCTTTGTATCCAAGAAGCCACTACAACTGCCCAATGACAACATCGTGGCAGTCATTATTGTATATAAATATTTCTTTTTCATTGTTTCTTAAAATTTTAGGTTTACGCCAATGTTTATTACTCGCATCGGAGGGTAATCCAAACCGTTGTCAGATGCACATTCCGGATCCATCACAGACAAATTGGATAAAGTTAGTAAGTTTGTGCCTGAAACAAACAGTCTTAAATTACTAATGCCAGTTCTGTTTAACCATGTTTTGGGGAATGTGTAGCCGACTTCCAAATTACGTAACTTTAAATAAGTTACATTATGTAACCAATATGAACTTTTATCATAAGCACTAGTTTCATCAGTATTTAGACGAACCATGGGGTATTTACCTGGAATTAGCGGACTATTAGCATCCCATATATCAGATAAATGCCATGCATCCTTCAATACTTCATCAGGACTGTTACCATCGTTTTGGAACGGACGGGCTGTCTCATAACATTGATTCCATGATGTCATACCGGAGCCGGTCCAATCCATTGCCAAATCAAATCCTTTCCATGATGCAGAAAGATTAATACCAAAATTGAGAGTAGGAGTACTATCTACACGATACCCAATGGGACGTTCATCCAAATAATTGATCACTCCATCATTGTTTTGATCCTTATACATGATATCTCCTGGAACTACTGTACGATTCCCTTTTCTATCATTATCAACTGGATAATTGGCAATTTGCTCCCAACTATCAAAACGACCGATAGCTTCATACCCCCAATTCACATATCCTACACGATGCCAAATGCTGTTACGGTATTCATCCCACGAATTACTAAAGCGCGGCTTATATTGTTCCCAATCCCAAAAGCGGGAATAGGTTATATTACCCCCAACACTATAATTGAAATCATTGATTTGATCAGTCCACATAATAGAAGCATCAAAACCTCTATGCATATCTGATTTAAGATTCTCCTTTGGTAGACTAAAACCTGCTTCGTTCGGTATTAACACATCATAACGAGGTTCAGGAATTCCATCACGTACACGACGGAAATAGTCAAATTGTATATTCAAACGGTTATTGAGAAAACCTAAATCTACGCCAATATCTAGAATCTTTGCTGTCATCCAGGATAGTGTTTGGTTAGGTAGTCCCCGAGTTGAAGTTCCTACTACCCAGTTGCCATCAATTACTGCACCCCCACTGTTGTAATTATAGCCAGGTAGATAGTCAAAAGCAGAATAGTCAGAAACAGCATCATCACCAACTTCGCCATATGAACCACGTAACTTTAAATTAGTAACGATCTCACCAATTTTGCTCTCTTTCCAAAAGTTCTCTTCAGAAACACGCCAGCCTAAAGAGGCTGATGGGAAAAAGCCCCAACGATTATCCGGACGGAATTTCCATGATCCATCCCAACGAGCTATTAATTCAACTAGGTATTTGTCAGCATAACTATAATTGATACGTCCCAAATATCCCATACGTGCCTCTGTTCTATTTCCATCATCATTAAACTCCTGAATTTCTTTCAGACGAATCAAATCCATTGCATTAGAAACTGGTGTAGAATGAATCCACATTTTAGGGCGTTTACGCTGACTTGCCTCAAATCCAGCTACAGCAACAACCGCATGTTTACCAAATTTGCGGTCAAAGTTTAACTGAAAGTTTGAAAATTGATCTTCTACCTTCTCGCGGTTGCGCTCACGATAAGGATTTGACATACGGTTGGTTACATAGTAATTATCTTTTTGTTCGTCATAACCATATAGTTCATAGGTGAATTCTTGGTTATCCAGTTCGTTATAAGCATAATAGTAGCCTAGCATTCCTTTGAATTTTAATCCTTTCAGAATCTCATATTCAGCAGTACCATTCATTTGAATTACGCGCCATACATCTGATACCTTTCCTGTAGTCTCGTAATTCAAAATAGCAAAGTTTGTTTCCGGTTGGTCGGATACTAGCTGTGGATAATTCGGGTTATCATTAGCAAATGGTCGTTTAGTTGGTTGATTTTTCATTGTTGCGAAACGAGGCAGCCATGTATCATCAGCTCCCGGTACTCCAGGATGACGACGATCTTCAATGCGTCCATTCATACTTGCCCCTACCTTGAGACGTTCATTTACATTCATTTCGATATTCATCTGTACATTTGTACGACGGAATCCACCATAATTGCGGATAGTTGCATCTTGATTAATGTGGGATACCGCTACATAATAGTTTGCTTTATCTGTACCTCCGGAGAAATTAGTATTAATATAGTACTGCGGAGCGCTTACCCAAATATAGTCTTCCCAATTCCATCCTTGATATTTAGGTTCTGTACCACTCATCCATTTCTCGTATTCTTCTTTGCTGTAACGACGAGAATCGCCATTACGTCCAGAGAATGTTTCTGCTGTTACATAGGCATGAACATAATCCTTTACATTAGCTGGACTAACATATTTAGAGTTTTTCTGCCAACCATAATAAGCATTAACAGAAACTGTATTTTTAGAATTACGACTACCTTTCTTAGTTGTAACAACCACTACTCCATTCGCCGCGCGTACCCCATATAAAGCAGCTGATGCATCTTTTAGTACAGATATAGATTCAATATCATTAAAATCCATCTGACTAAATTGCCCTGTATCTGAAATAACACCATCAATTACAAATAATGGAGTACCCATGTTACGAATTTGCAAAGCTGTTTCAGCGCCAGGACGTCCATCTTGTTGACGAGTATTTACACCTGCAATTTTACCAACCAGAGCTCCACCTGCAGTAACAGCAGAAGAACGAGCAATTTCTTCAGATTTAATTGAAGAAACAGCACCCGTCAATGTTGCTTTCTTTTGTGACATACCAAATCCTGTTATAACAACTTCATCTAGAACTTGTGTATCTTCTTGTAAGGTTACAGTAATTTGTCTCGCCTCTCCCACAGTAACATTCTGTGTTTGATAACCGATAAAAGAAATTTCTAATTTTGTTTTGGGAGCTACATTTAGAGAGAACTCACCGTTTATATCAGTGATTGTACCAGTACTCCCCCCTACTTCTTTTACATTGACTCCTATTAATGGCTCACCATTGGCATCAATAACAGTACCTTTTACAATACGTTGTTGTTGGGTAGAGTTTACTATTAATGTATTTTCATCTATTATACTGGCAGCATGAGTATAGCTACCAGGTAATAATGAAAATGCAGCCAGACAGAGTGGGATACACCACATCTTATTATGGCTTAAAAACCAAAACACTTGTTCTTTACTTTTCATAGCAAATTAATTTTATCACCTGTATTATACTTTAGAGAATCAGTACA
Source organism: Bacteroides sp. 1_1_14 (assembly GCF_000162515.1). NCBI lineage: Bacteria > Pseudomonadati > Bacteroidota > Bacteroidia > Bacteroidales > Bacteroidaceae > Bacteroides > Bacteroides sp. 1_1_14. Next base: position 117,675 of record NZ_GG774714.1, read on the forward strand.
ATACGGGTGGATGTTTAAAATATATTGAGTTATTTCACATTCTGTTTAATTGTATCAACTTTGAACGATTATTTATTTTATTGTTTGTTTTGTACTTTATTTATTAATACTTTCATCCAGTATCCTCCAATTACTGAACGCGCTTTAAAACCTGTCATTTTGCCTGTTTTTGTATCATGCCAATCACTAATAGGTACCCGTGAAGTCGTTTCATTGATATATTTATAGAGAGGATCTATGAATTTCTTGAAAGTTTCTAAATCTGGAGACATAGCTGCAATCCACATAATCCAGTCAGACTTTGTATACTCTTTGCGAGAATCTAACGGTAACCCATAAGGATTCTGTTTCATTAAATAATAATTGACTTCTTTGCTGATTACATTATTCGAAAATAAATTCAGACTCCACATCTTATCCCAGATCATATTATACTTTTGGCTCCATGTATTCTCACGGTCGAAAGCAAGGCGGTAATGGTCACCTTCATTTGCCATTTCTTCCCATTTCACCGCCATTTTCTTGGCTATACCTGCATATTTCTCTGCAACATCATATAAACCAAGCATATGCGCCATTTCGCTATATCCGGCTACACCCATGATCGCTTTAACCGAAAGATTGGCATTATGGGCCCAATGACCGGCGAAGTCATCCGTGCATAATTGGTTCTCCGGGTCCTGTCCAAACCGTATAACTAGTTTGTAAACGACATATTATCAATGCTTTAATCCGGAAACGTATTGTATTTGTGTTGTCCTAACTCAATCTTTATGCTATTTATCAATAGTGCTATGTCAACAAATTTACATTATCTCCTCTAGCCCGTTTCATATACCCCTATGTTATAAATAAGTTTGGACATATAGAAAGATATGTTATAACGGAATTGGGAACTTAATCTGCATTACTTAAGATTATATATAGGATGAAACATTCATAATTTGCATGCTAAATTGATTGTTCTCAATTTTATTTTGTATTTTT
>NZ_GG774713.1:0-148470 GCF_000162515.1 Bacteroides sp. 1_1_14
TTTCGGACGGTGCGGATCGCGATATATACTTTAGCTTTTTAATTGTACAATTGACAAATGACAATTGACAATTAGATTAACAGATACTTGAATTACTTTTTATCATGTCGATAACTTATCATGACAGCTGCGATAATTGTCATTTGTCAATTGTCCATTGTCAATTGAAGAAATTCAGGTGGTTATAGCACGAGGGTTCCACCTCTTCCCATTCCGAACAGAGAAGTTAAGCCTCGTCACGCCGATGGTACTGCGTAACAGTGGGAGAGTAGGTAGCCGCCATTTTTAGAGAAGCCCTTCCGGTAGAAATACCAGAAGGGCTTTATTGTTTTGGATACTTTCGGATTTAAGACTGGAGAGGATTTATTGATTATACATATTTCTCTCAATTATTAAACTTGGCGGACTTCTTTAAAACGTATGTATGCCTAACTACTTTTAACACATAAAATCACAAACTGCGAGAACAAAACACTTTGTACGTTGTTTCAATAATAGAGTTAAACTTTTATGCTTAAATGATGTGAATAACGACAAACGGATATATTTAATTGCTACATTTGTCGCCGAAATACGAGAATTCGATATAAACAACTAAAATAAATATCATGAAAGGTTCTGTGAGATTCATATTAGCGATTGTTCTGCTGATGCTATCATATAGCATAGGTGGAAATGCTATGAATATCACTTCATGTATTTCTCAGAACGAATGCTCTTGTCAGTTGTCTGAATCAACTTCCGATACGAATTCTAATTCTTCATTTAAGACTCGTTCGCTGGGGTATGACAGATCATCCCAGTCTTTGTCTATTTCTGACGTAGAATTAGGCTTTAAATCAGTAACAGAAACATCTTCTAATAATTATCGTCTGCGTAGAATCATTGAATCCAATGATTTCTTTAAAGACGTTATGTATAAGTTCTTCTTGTTAAGAGAAAACTCACTTGTATTAGATCAAAGTAAATCCTATTATTCGGATAAGGATCCACATTACTCCATTATCTGTAGCGACTACTACGTGTTCGCTCTAAGACGTATCCTTATTTAATTACTTATCCCATCTTATTTACTTTTTCGTACCCTGTATGAAGCTGTGTGACTTTCATTCTTGAAAAGTCACAGGGTCTATAGCGCAGTGTATCTAATCATTTGAAAATTTTCTAAATAACTAAAATTAATATCTTAACAAAAAAACTTATTATGGAAACTACTAAAAAGTCTCAGATTGTAGGTATAAAGAATGCCGGTATCGTAATCATCTGCTGTTTCATTGTAGCAGTGTGTATTTTTCAGTTCCTGTTGGGAAATCCGTCTAACTTTATGAACAATGACCCTAACAACCATCCATTGAACATGTTGGGTACCATTTACAAAGGTGGTGTGATTGTGCCTGTTATTCAGACACTGTTGTTAACTGTACTCGCTTTGAGTATTGAACGCTTTTTTGCTCTTCGTTCTGCTTTCGGTAAAGGCTCGTTGGCTAAATTTGTAGCTAACATCAAAGAAGCTCTGGCTGCCGGTGACCTTAAGAAAGCACAAGAGATTTGTGACAAACAACGCGGTTCTGTTGCCAATGTAGTTACTGCTACTTTGCGCAAGTATGAAGAAATGGAAAAGAACACTGCTTTGCCTAAAGAACAAAAGCTGCTGGCTATCCAGAAAGAACTGGAAGAAGCAACTGCTCTGGAAATGCCTATGATGCAGCAGAATCTTCCGATTATCGCTACAATTACTACTTTGGGTACATTGATGGGATTGCTCGGTACTGTAATCGGTATGATCCGTTCATTTGCCGCATTGTCCGCCGGTGGTGGTGCCGACTCTATGGCTTTGTCACAAGGTATCTCTGAAGCCTTGATCAATACGGCTTTCGGTATCTTGACAGGTGCGCTGGCTGTTATTTCTTACAACTACTTCACTAACAAAATTGACAAATTGACTTACGGACTCGACGAAGTCGGATTCTCTATCGTGCAGACTTTTGCAGCTACTCATTAATTTGGCGAACCCTTTAAAATCTATTAATCATGGGTAGAGCGAAAATTAAAAAGAAAGATACGTTCATAGATATGACCGCTATGAGTGACGTAACTGTATTGCTTCTGACTTTCTTTATGTTGACATCAACATTTGTGAAGAAGGAGCCGGTGCAGGTTACCACTCCAGCCTCCGTATCGGAAATCAAGATTCCGGAGACAGATGTACTCCAGATTCTGGTTGACCAGGAAGGAAAAATATTTATGAGTCTCGACAAGCAGCAGGATATGCAGGCTGTCTTGGAGAGTATGGGTGAAGAGTATGGCATCAAGTTCACTCCGGAACAGGCAAAGAGGTTCACAGTGGCTTCTACGTTTGGAGTGCCTATCAGAAGTATGCAGAAATTCCTTGACCTCCCGGAAGATCAACGGGACAAAATTCTGAAGAATGAAGGAATTCCTTGTGATAGTACCGATAATCAGTTCAAGTCGTGGGTACGTAATGCACGTGCCGCCAATGCTGATCTGCGAATTGCTATTAAAGCGGACGCTTCAACTCCATACTCAGTGATAAAGAACGTAATGAACTCACTTCAGGATTTGCGGGAAAATCGGTATAATCTGATTACTTCTCTCAAAGCAGAATCTGAAAATTAAAAGGGAGGAAAGACAATGAGTGCTGAAGTACAAGAGAGCAGCGGAAAAAGAGGAAAAGGCAAGCAGAAGAAAATGACTGTCCGGGTAGACTTTACCCCGATGGTGGATATGAACATGTTGCTGATTACTTTCTTTATGCTTTGTACCACGCTGAGCAAGCCTCAGACGATGGAAATAAGCATGCCGAGCAATGACAAGGATATAACTGAACAACAAAAGAGTATGGTGAAAGCCTCTCAGGCAATTACATTATTGCTGGGAGCCGATAACAAGCTCTATTACTATGAGGGAGAGCCTAACTACAAGGATTACACCTCATTGAAAGAGACTAGTTACGGGGCAAACGGGTTACGTGCCGTACTTCTTCAGAAAAATGCTGCAGCTGTTAATCAGGTAAGAGCTTTGAAACAACAGAAGCTCGATCTGAAGATAACAGATGACGAATACAAAAAGAAGGTTTCCGAAATAAAAAGCGGAAAAAATACGCCGACCGTCATTATCAAGGCGACGGATGATGCTTCTTATATGAATCTGATTGATGCATTGGACGAGATGCAGATATGTAATATAGGTAAATATGTGATAACGGATATTGCCGAAGCTGATGAGTTCCTGATTAAGAATTATGATGCTAAGGGAGAACTGTCACAGAACTTGGCCGATAAATGATGTAACACCTAAAAAAAGAAAGTAAAATGGCAAAATTAGATTTAGCTTCTTCGGAATGGTGTCAGCTGATTTTTGAAGGCAAGAATCAAGCGTACGGCGCATATAGAATGCGTGCCAATTCACCCAGACGGCATACTATTGCAATGCTGATTGTGGTGGCGATAGCAATCGTTGGATTTACTATCCCTACGCTGCTTAAGTTGGCAACCCCGGAGCAAAAGGAAGTAATGACAGAGGTAACAACTTTGTCGAAATTGGCAGAACCGGAAATCAAACAGGAAGAGATGAAACGGGTAGAACCGGTTGCACCTCCCCCTCCTGCATTGAAGAGTTCTATTAAGTTTACTGCCCCTGTTATCAAGAAAGATGAAGAGGTGCACGAAGACGATGAGATCAAGAGTCAGGAAGAATTGACTTCTACCAAAGTGGCAATCTCCATTGCCGACGTAAAAGGTAATGACGAAGCCAACGGAGCCGATATTGCTGACCTGAAGCAAGTGGTGACACAGGCTGCAGAACCGGAAAAAGTATTTGATATGGTAGAGCAGATGCCGACCTTCCCCGGTGGACAGCAGGAACTGATGTCATACCTTGGAAAAAATATCAAGTATCCGACAATTGCGCAGGAGAATGGAACACAAGGTCGCGTTATTATCCAGTTTGTGGTAGAGCGTGACGGTACTATCACCGATGTGCACGTAGCTCGTGGTGTAGACCCTTACTTGGATAAAGAAGCCGTGCGTGTGGTACAAAGTATGCCGAAATGGATTCCTGGTAAACAAAATGGTAAAGCGGTACGTGTGAAATTCACCGTTCCGGTAATGTTTAGATTACAGTAAGATGATGAAGAGACAATTTTGGCTGGTAGGAATCGTTTTGTTGGCGGTGTTGAGTGCTTGCCGTTCCAAATCGGATGGACCGACGGATACGTATTCGTCTGGGGTGATATCTATTGCGGCGGATGAAAGTTTTGAGCCTATTATACAGGAAGAGATAGATGTGTTTGAAAGTCTGTATCCTTTGGCCGGAATTGTTCCTCGCTACACGACGGAAGTCGAGGCTATTAATTTACTTCTGAAAGACAGTGTCCGGTTGGCTATTGCAACCCGGACATTGACTGAGGAAGAAATGAATTCCTTTCACAGCCGCAAGTTCTTTCCCCGCGAGATTAAGCTGGCTACAGATGGTCTGGCATTAATCGTCAACCGGGACAATCCGGATTCTTTGTTGACCGTACGGGATTTCAGCCGCATCCTCACTGGTGAGGCGAAAGACTGGAAGGATATAAATCCGAACTCCCGCCTGAAGAGTATTCAGGTGGTGTTCGATAATAAAAACTCCAGCACTGTACGCTATACAATGGATTCTATCTGTGGTGGAAAACCACTGGCTACTGACAATGTCAGTGCCTTGAAGACCAATCAGCAGGTGATAAAGTATGTAGCAGAGAACCCCGGAGCAATGGGAGTCATTGGTGTGAACTGGCTGGGCAACCGCAGCGACACCACCAACCTTTCTTTCACCGAGGAAATCAGAGTAATGGCAGTGAGTGCGGAGGATGTAGCTACTCCTGCTAACAGTTATAAGCCTTATCAGGCTTACCTGTATTATGGTAACTATCCATTGGCACGACCCATTTACGCATTACTGAATGATCCTCGCAGTGCGCTGCCTTGGGGATTCGCTTCTTTTATGACATCCGACAAAGGGCAGCGGATTATATTAAAATCTGGACTTGTTCCGGCTACTCAGCCAGTGCGTATTGTCCATGTGAAAGACGAATAATAACTAAAATTAGAGACTATCATGAAAAGAGTACAAATGTTTTTAGCTGGAGCGTTTATAGCAGTTGGGTCGCTCTATGCGCAATCATCTGATGCCGAATGGCAGGCAGGAGTTGCAAAATTGAAAGAAACCATTCAGACGAATCCGGCTCAGGCCAATGAGGAAGCTGAACAGTTGATAAAAGGAAAGAATAAAAAGAATGTGGAACTTCTGGTGGCTATCGGCGAGGTATATCTGAAAGCCGGAAAACTTCCGGAAGCACAGGAGTATGCTGCTCTTGCCAAAAAAGTGAATGGCAAATCGGCTCTTGCCTCCGTACTGGAGGGAGACATCGCCTTTGAGCAGAAAAACGCCGGTCTGGCATCTCAGAAATATGAAGAAGCTATCTATTTCGATCCGAGTTGCACAGAAGCATATCTGAGATATGCGGATATTTATAAATCAGCCAATGCTGCTCTGGCCATTGAAAAACTGGAACAGCTGAAAGCCCAGGAACCGTCCAACACAGCCGTAGATAAGAAACTTGCCGAAATCTATTATTTGAAGAATGATTTTAGTAAAGCCGCCGAAGCTTATTCGCGTTTTGCGATGGGACCGACAGCGACAGAAGAGGATTTAGTGAAATATGCATTTGCCCTCTTCCTGAACCATGACTTCGAGAAGTCACTTGAAGTGGCGAATATGGGATTGAAAAAGAATGCGCGTCACGCGGCGTTCAATCGTCTGGCAATGTATAATTATACAGACCTGAAGCGCTTTGATGAAGCAATAAAAGCGGCGGATGCTTTTTTTACCGAATCGGACAAGGCTGATTATTCATATCTTGACTATATGTATTACGGGCATTTGCTCGAAGCTCTGAAGAAATATGATGAAGCTGTAGGACAATATGAGAAAGCCATACAATTAGATCCGACAAAGACGGACTTATACAAAAATATCTCTTCTGCTTATGAACAGAAGAATGATTATAAAAAAGCAATCAGTGCTTACCAGAAATATTATACATCCCTTGATAAAGAACATCAGACTCCGGATTTACAATTCCAGTTTGGCAGACTTTATTATGGTGCAGGTACGCAGACTGATTCGCTGACAATCAATGCTGAAGAACGCAAGCAGGCTTTGATGGCTGCTGATTCTGTTTTCCATTCCATCGCAGAAGCAGCACCGGACAGCTACCTGGGTAATTTTTGGAGGGCACGTGCCAATTCCGCACTTGACCCTGAAACGACTCTTGGACTGGCGAAGCCTTTCTATGAGGAGGTAGCCACCCTGCTGGAAAGCAAGAATGATCCTCATTATAATTCAGCTTTGATTGAGTGCTACAGTTATCTTGGATATTACTACTTGTTGGCTATTGAAAATCCGGCACTGAAAGCGGAAGCAATGGCGAATAAAGAAAAATCGAAGGAGTATTGGAGCAAAATTCTGGCTATAGACTCCACTAATGCTACTGCTAAAAGGGCATTGGATGGCATCAAATAGTGAATAATTTTAGTTGTTTGTCGTGACAGGAGGAGTGGAGAGTGATCTTAGCTCCTCCTTTTTTATTGTCACGTTTAGCTGTTTTTCAGTCTGTTACATTCCTTTGGTAAGCGTAAAGCAGTCGATGTCCGGTGCCCAGTTGTAGCTGTTGCCCATACGGATATGATTGTAACCGGCTTTCAGATCAACGGGGATTGTGACTTGATTGTGCTTGTCATCTTCTCCCAGTGAATCGATTTTGGTTACGATGCCGTTGACATCTATCTCCAGTTGTCTCCCTTTGCCGAATGAATAATGAACCGTCATTTGGTAACGTCCGCCGTCTGCGCTGTATACTTCCGCCCATTCTGCGTAATTCTCCGGTTGTCCGCCCAAGAAACCTACTTTCATTTTTCCGGAAGCTTCCTGATCGGCGGCATATATGATGCCTTTCGGATTTTTGCCAAGATCATTGAACATTGGCAGGTATGCCCATTCTGCTTCATATAATGTCGGTTCCAGACGTGTTTCGCCTTCCATGCGGAGGAACATAGCGCTGTGTGCAGGAAGCGTTTGCTCAAAGACATCAGAGAAATTTCCTAAATCACTGCGTTTTGCCAAGTCACGTACTTTTACGTTCCCGCCAAACTCCAGTGCCGAGAAAGGTACGGAGAAGCTGCAAACAGTATCCGATGGATTGTAAAGAGCAACGGCACGTACATTACCACGTTTTTGTTCGATGTCTTTTACCAGTACATAGCCTTCGTTCTCATGTTGTGCTACGTATGCCTGCAAGCCCAACGGGTCTTGGTTCAGAGCGATTAATTCTTTGTTTGTCAGCAGTTCAAGAGAAGATTCCGGCAAACTTTCCAGATTACATCCGATCAGCAGAGGCGAGCTCATGATACACCATAAGCCGAAGTGAGCTTCTTCTTCTGTCGGGGTAAGTCCTTTTCCTCCTACTTTGCTGTTGTCGCGGAAACCGATGACCATCATATCCATATCATTGTAGTGCCCGTCTTTGGCGTAGGCAGACAGGTATAGGTTTTTGCCGACCACATATCTCAATGACCCCCAATGTGCATTGATGTCACCGCTGATACGCCATGAAGTAGCTACATCCTTTGCCCATGTGCCGGGAAAAGCCCAACGGCAGATGTTGACAGAGACGTCCTTGTTTACTTTGTCGATGCTGTTCCGGATGGAAGTATAGCGTTCCTGTTCATTCAGGCCCAGTACATCTCCGCCGCAATAGTCTATCTTGATAAAGTCGAATCCCCAGTCGCCGAAATAGAGTTGGGCGTCTTGTTGCTCATGTCCGTAAATACCGGCACCTACTCCTGCATGATCGTTGTCCCAGATAGAACCGCAAGTGTTGTTGCCGGCATCTGTATAAATACCGGCTTTCATTCCAAGACTATGTATATGGTCGGCAACCGGTTTCATGCCATTCGGGAAACGGTTTTTGTTGGTCTGCATCTTTCCATTGCCGTCCCGTTCGCCGAAGAAACCATCATCAATATTAATATAATGATATCCTGCGTCTTTCAGACCTTTTTTAACCATCAGGTTGGCCTGATTCTTAATAATATCTTCACTGATATCTACCCGGAAAGCGTTCCATGAGCTCCAACCCATAATAGGGGGATTGACTGCTTTTTCACTTCCGGACTGAGAAACCTGAGTTTCTGCACAACTAACACATAACAAGGAAACTACCGCTGTGGCTAAAAGGTGGAATCTGTTTTTCATGATGTAATAGGTTGATGAATTAATGGGATTAAATGAAATATTGGTAACAAAGATATAAATGAATCTATTGGCGTGCAAATAAATTAAATTGAAAATAGGGAGGAATCGAACGAAAAAGAAATTGATTATTGAATTATCCGATGGATGATCAGTACTTCATACCCGCCGTCCCGATTTCGTCCCGGCTGTTTTAAAAAATAAGGATTAACTTTCTGAATCTCAGTAAGCTAACCCTTATCTTGTCGGAATGAGGCGACTCGAACGCCCGACCCCTACGTCCCGAACGTAGTGCGCTACCAACTGCGCTACATTCCGCTCTTGAATGTGATGTTGCTGAAAATTGAGCTTTGAAAATTTTTATTCGTAAAACTCTGATTAACAATACAATTATTATCACATTATAGTCAAAGAAATAGATTGTATATATGTTAAATGTTTAACCTATATTGCTCTTATTTTTTTGACGGTGCAAAGATATGGAAAAGGTTCGATTTATCCAAATACTATAGGAATATTTTTTGGAGGGAACTTCATAATGTATTCTTTTATAATGATAAGAACAAAGCTATATCCCGTGTTCTTCTCTTTAGTGCTGACTTTTAAGACAAAGAGTTTATCTCCTAATGAGAAACTGAAATATTCATTATTAGGTATATCGGCAATATGCAAAATTGAATATATGCGGATATTTAGTTCTAGTATATATACAATTTAAGTACCTTTCTTCCTAAGAGATGTATCCAATCTGTTGCAAAATTATATAAAATATTGTAAATGACAATGTAAAATATAAACTTTTTTTAGCTAAACTATTAAAAACTAGGGGATTTGCAAAACTTTGTAATCTATACATATTTCTAGTTAATTCATTATTCGTTGAAATTCAATTAATTACAATTATATTACAGATTGGAAACTTCTCTTAGGAAGAGATATATTTGAAATGTCATTTATTTCTACTCATATATATAGGGGTGTTGAAAAGATGTATGTAACATTGATTTGATATATAACGTATGTCTAAAATATTTCTATTTCCGATATATAGGATAAATAGGATTCGAATTGTATGCGTGTATGTGTGAATTTAGTAATATATAATACTTATATATATGAAAAAAAACAAATTGAAACTGTATGCAATTATGATTTTTGTGCTTCTTTGCACAGAAGTACATTGTCAGAAAGTAGCAATCAAAAGCAATTTATTGTATGATGTTACTGCAACTGTTAATGCAGGAATAGAAGTTGGCCTTGCTCCGAAATGGACATTTGATCTTTCCGCCAACTATAATGGCTGGACTTTTTCACATGAGCGTAAGTGGAAACATTGGCTTCTACAACCAGAAGGGCGTTATTGGTTTTGTGATCGTTTCGCTGGTCATTTTGTTGGTGTTCATGCTTTGGGTGGGCAGTATAACATTGGTAATCTGAACAATCATATTTCATTTCTTGGAACAGATTTATCTGTGCTTTCTGATCGTCGTTATCAAGGTTGGTTTGCCGGTGGTGGTATTGCTTATGGTTATGCGTGGATATTGAACAAACGTTGGAATTTGGAAGCGGAGTTAGGTCTGGGCTGGATTTATACTCGCTACGACAGTTATCCCTGTACCCAATGCGGTACAAAAATAGCCGATGGAAAATCGCATAATTATGTTGGACCTACAAAAGCGGCAGTCAATCTTATATATACTTTTTAAATCACACAAATTACGGATATGAATAGAACAACAAAAATATTTTGTAGTAGTTTGCTATTCCTACTCTTGATGATGGGAGCAAAGGCTCAAACAATAATGGGCGGTAATGTGACAGTATCTGACCTTGCCGTGTCTCGTTCGGAAGATAAATTGTTCGTATCAATGGATATTGATGTTTCGGCATTGAGTGTAAAAAGTAACCGTGAAGTGATTCTTACGCCTAGATTGTCAGGAGAAGGTAATGAATTGAACTTACCTTCGGTGATGATAGCTGGTCGCAACCGCTATTATCATCATCTACGCAATGGCTTGTGTACGGATGATGTGATGCTTTATCAAAAAAACAAAGTATCTGTGGTCAAATATCGTACAGTCGTACCTTATGCCGATTGGATGAAACGTGCCATGCTCAGTACGGGCAATGAAACATGCGGTTGTTGCGGCGAGGCACTTGTTGATGGCAACGAGCCTCTGTTGGTACTTCAGTTGGAGCCGAAAGAATTTGTGCCTGCCTATGTATACATTCGTCCGAAAGCAGAACCGAAAATTAATGTACTGGAAGGTTCGGCTTATATTGACTTTCCTGTGAATCGAACAGAAATTCATGAGGATTATCGTCGTAATCCGACTGAATTGCAAAAGATACTTAATACTATTGATGCGGTGAAGAATGATGTGGATACACGGATTATCTCTGTCAGCATTAAAGGATATGCTTCGCCTGAAAGTCCCTATTCGAATAATGAACGTCTGGCGATGGGACGAACGAAAACACTGAAAGAGTATGTACGCAAACAGTACGATTTTGCCGATTCACTATTCATTACCGATTACGAGCCGGAAGATTGGGCAGGACTTGAACGTTATGTAGAAAACTCGTATCTCGAAAACAAAGCAGGTATTCTGGCATTAATCCGCAGTAACCTGGAACCAGATGCAAAAGAACGTAGCATCAAGACTGCCTTTCCCAAAGATTATGCATTCTTACTGAAAGAGGTTTATCCGGGGCTTCGTCATTCAGACTATGCAGTCAAATATGAAGTGCGTACCTATACTGATATCAACGAAATCAAACGTCTGATTAAGACACAGCCACAGAAGTTAAGTTTGAACGAGATGTATCTTGCTGCACAGGATATGAAACTGGGGAGTGAAGAATATAATGAAACATTCGAAGTCGCTGTACGTATGTTCCCTGATGATGAAGTTGCTAATCTGAATGCTGCAAATGCCGCAATGGACAGGGGGGATATGAAGAATGCGGAATATTATCTGAAGAAAGCTGGAAACTCACCTCAGGCTGTTTATGGTCGGGGAACATATGCTGCCTTGAAGAAGGAGTTTGATATGGCAGAGAAAATGTTTACTGAAGCTGCACATAGGGGGCTGGCTGATGCGGAGGAGATGTTAAAGCAAATAAAAGAGATAAAACATTAACAGGATCTAAATATAAAAACATAGAAATTATTAATTCATTCAAAGTTGCAGATTATGAAAAGAATTAGCAAGTATTTTTTATGCCTTTTTGCCGTAGTTCTCACAGCAGGTTGTGCTGAGGATAAACTAGGTGAAACAGAATTTGACCCTACTGTTTATGAGGGAGATAAGGCATACATGACAGTACAGGTAACTATGCCGTCTGTACCCGGTTCGCGTAGTAATACGGTTGAAGGTGGTGGCAGCAATGTTGGTGTCGAAATCGGTAAAGATTATGAGAACAATGTGAAAAGAATGTACGTGGTACTTGCCCGCAGCACGGATAATGCATTCATTGCTTTTGGTGACATGTCGGACAAGATGAAACAATCCGCAAATAAACAGGCTTATATCGGAACTTCCGAAATAACTAAAACACAGTTGTCTCAGTTCTATAATGATACAGAAACACCAACTGATAAAAAGGAAGTGAATGTATTTATATTTTGTAACCCGACAGATGAATTGGTAGAACTTATCAGTAAAACTGAATATAAGAATACGACATGGTATAATGCAATTTGCAAGGGTGACGATAAGGAATTAGGAAAGATATGGAGCAAGAATGAAGGTGGCAGCTTCCTGATGTCCAACTATTCCATAGCCAAACGCTTGCTTCCTAATACGATGAATGACTGGTTGTTATATAATGAAGCTACTCCGTTTAATCTTTCCGGAATAAACAATGCGGGAAGTTTGTCACAAGTAGACAACAGTGTAGGTGGTGCAGTGAAAGTAGAACGCGCAATGGCACGTTTCGATTTTAGAGATGGTAGTCGTAGTTTGCCTGAAAATATACGTCCTCAGGAAGGCAATACCTATCCGGTTGTACAAGATATTGCACCGGACGGAACACCTGGTGCTTACATTGTAAACGTTCAATTAGGTAAAATGGCTTTGGTGAATATGAATAATAGTTTTTATTATTTGCGTCGGGTATCTGATAATGGACTTCCGGCACAAGCTAGTCTTTGCAGCCCGGAAAAGCCCTGGTTTACCGTTGCGGGAGGTGGGGAAACTCATCTTGTTGGTAATTATGTCGTGGATGTGTGGGCAACCGAGAAGAATCAAGGCATTGAGACAGCAAGATTAAGTGAGTATTTTAATTACCCTCTCTTTCAAGCTGACGGCTCAATAGACAATACAAAGCAAGATCAATGGAACACACATTTATTATCTAACATTCTTGGTGGTGAAGCAGATACAGATAATAGCTGGAATACTGGTAACAAATATGGTGATTATCGTATATGGCGATATGTAACGGAGAATACAATTCCGGGACCGGTTGACAGACAGGTAAACGGTATAACAACCGGTATTGTTTTCAAAGGAAAAATGATAGCTACTGAAGATGCTGCTAATAGCTCTGACGAAGATCTCAAGCGCTTGGCAGAAGTTATTAATTACACTGCTTCTGATTTGAAGCGTGATTCTTATAAAGATCCGATTATTTATATGTTTGGCGGCAATTTGTATGTAAGTTGGCCAAATGTGCGAAAAGCAGTGAAAGCTGTTGCATACAACAAAGAGACCAAAACATGGAGTCGTTCTCATCCGCTTTATGTGGCTGTATATGGTACCGGTGGTACAGGTGAGGAAGGGGATGCTAGCCCTCAAGATGAAAGTAGTGCTAATTCTAAATGGAACACTTGGGACAGAAACAACAAAACACTTGAAGGTTCTTATCTCAGTGATTTCAGACAAGCAGCTACTGATGCCGGCATAACCATCTATCAGTCAAGCGAGGACAAAGACGGTGGTTGGGGCTATTATTGCTACTATTATTATTGGAATCGCCACAATGACAATGGTGTGGAAGGTGAAATGGCTCCGATGGAGTTTGCTGTAGTTCGCAACAATGTTTATAAACTTGCTGTAACTAACATTTCCCGTCTTGGGCATCCACGTATTTCAGATAATGACCCTGATAACCCAGGCCCTGATACTCCGGATGAGCGAGGTGATATTTATCTGACAGTTTCGGTAGATGTATTGCCTTGGGTGGTTCGTGTCAATAATATCGATTTTTAAGAAACCAAAGATGCATAATAAAAAACGAAATATAATTTCAGGGTTTATCAGTACGGTGCTTGGCATCGTACTGATAAATTTTGCCTTTTCATCGTGTGAACGTATTTATGAAGATCTTGCTCCATGTCCGCATGGCGTGTCACTACGCTTCATTTACGACTACAATATGGAATATGCCAATGCATTTGCTAAGAAGGTGGATTGTCTGACATTGCTGGTCTATGATGAAAATGGCAATTATGTGGATACTCGCATAGTGACGGGTACGGAGTTGCAGGACGAGAATTATCGCATGAAGCTGGACCTCAAACAAGGAAATTATCATTTCGTAGCTTATGGTGGTCTGGCTTGTAATAAGAGCTCTTTCCTTATGAAGTATACACCCGGAGAAGGAACTGGATATACCGATTTGCAAGTGGAACTGGATTCGGAATGCTTGACAAATCCCAGACGAAAGAACTTGCATGGTTTGTATTGGGGTGAACTTACTCTCGCAACTGCCGACCTTTACAGTGAAGGCACCGTTGAGATGATGAAGAACACCAATAATATTCGTGTTGTGTTGCAACAAATGAATGGTGAGCCGGTAGATGATAAGAAATTTGAATTTGAAATTACCGATGATAATATACTGTTCAGTTACGATAATAATTTGCTTGAGAATGGTATGGTGACATACACTCCATGGGCGCAAGGGCAAGCTTCGGCAGGATTCACTGATGAGGGAAGAGAAGTGGTGGTAGCTTATGCCGAACTATCTACTTCACGGTTGATGGTGCGTGACTGGTACTCGCCTAAGCTGACGGTGCGTCGCAAAGCAGATGGTGTGGAAATTATCAATATTCCACTTATTAACTATTTGCTTATGCTTAAGAGTGATCTGTATGCAAGCATGGATTCGCAGGAGTTTCTCGATCGTGAAAGTGAATGGTCAATGATATTCTTCTTAAGCCCGAATCTTGAATGGATTAAAACTTATATTAAGATAAACGATTGGACTGTCAGAATCAACGATATAGGACAATGAAGAAAATCGCATATATCATTATACCATGGGCTATTTCTCTCCTTTTTCGGGGGTGTGCTCATGATGCAGATAGTGAAATGTTTGACAGGGGAGTGCCGTTAGTGAATCTTAATATCAGCGTTGCCCTGTCTGACATATCGCAATCGGGTACACGGGCCAGTGATATCTATCCAGAGTCTCCGGTAAATGATAATGAGAAGATGAAAACGTTGCGTATTATTGTAGTACGTAACAATGATAATATAGTGGAACATAACCGGATTTACAATTTGGAGGTTGCATCTACTGATTGTTATAGCGAGCCGATGAAGGTTATCGGAAACGAAAAGAAACGAATTTATTTGTTTGCAAATGAAGCTACGGAAATAAAGACAACGGGATTTTTTCCGAAACGTAAATTGGTAGAGTGCGATTTTGAGAAAATTCAGCCCGGAAGCTTATTCTTTACGGATTATATATCCAACCTAACCATTCGGCTAGGCAGTAATACGGAACGAATCGACGGGCCGTTGCCGATGAGTGGACTTTATATGGTAGATGTGCCTGCCGAGGATTGTGAACGTGAGCTTTCCATAACGAGAGCAGCTGTTAAATTTACTTTCAATATGACGAATGAAAGCAGCCGGTCCATAGAGATCACGAAACTGACTATTGATAAAATGGCGGAAAGGGAGTATTACTTGCCGCATAATGCTACATATATAGAGAGAGAAACGACGGAGGGAACAAAGTTCTGGGACATAAATAGTTTTGATGTTCCTACTTTGAAAGGGTATTATACATATGATGCGTCATCGTTGTTTAAAGGGCAACTACTCCCGGGAGATGAAAATACGAAAACCAATGAGCAACCGATTTACCTGTTGGAGGGGAAGCATAGTGATGACAACAATAAGGAAAACCCTTATCTGCTGACTTTGGGTGTCAACGGAACAGAATTGAAAAGTTACTTGCCAAATCTTCCACAGTTGCCGCGAAATACACATGTGGTGGTAAATATCACAATTAATGAACATGCAATGGATTGCATAGTAGATGTGCGTCCTTATACCGGAATCACACTAGAACCCGATTTCGGATTATAAAAAATGAAAGGAAAGATTTCCTTAAATAACTTTATACAGGAAAATATGAAACGCAACATTATTTATAGTCTTACAGGTATGCTGATATTTGTCTTGACTGCCTGTACAGATGATTGGCTGAACAACGAAGGCGAAAGAATGCCGGAAGGAGAAGTCAGTGTGAGTGCTACTGTAGAGTTTCTTCCTCTTCGGCCGGCTCTGGATGTAAACACTCGTACGGCAGGAGATGTAATCAAAGACATCAATGATCTTTGTGTGTTGCTGTATGATGAGGAAGGAAATCTGGTGAAATCGTACTATCTTCTTCCGAAAGGTACTGCTTCAACGAAAACTACAGATAAATTCGATGTTGATGATATTGACCGTACAGACGCAGATGCGGAAGGAGACAAAACGGCGGAAACCAAAACCAAGCGGGCTACCTTCAAGTTAGCTCAAGTTCCTTACGGCTATTATTACATGTATGCGGTAGCAAATATGGGTAACTTGGCTGAATCGGAAAAAGATAATATACAAACAGTCGATAAACTGAAATCGATTAATCTGACATGGGAAGCAGAAAACTGGTTCTCGACAGAAGAAACTACTGATGGAAAAGTGACAAAAGCTACTAAAAACCATCAGATGTTTGGCTACTTCACAATAAAAGAGAATACACCTGCGGGTGCTAACCGCAATACGGAAGCTTCACGGATAGCTATAAACAAGAAAGATATGGAATTGCATGCATGGATTCGCCGCGCAGCTTCCAAAGTAACCATTGCTTATGATGCCAGTGGATTGAAAGAAGGAGTTTTTATTTACTTGAAATCGGTTCAGATAAAGGATATTCCTGTTAATTGCTACTTGGGAAAAACAAACACACCAAGTGAAAATGAACAATCGTCCTTAATAAAAGACGGAGAAATTATAAAGTATTATACAGGAACTACCCCACCTGCATTTGACGAATCTTATCCGGTGCGTTTAGCTACGGGAAGAGCTTATTATCCGTGTGAAGAAAATGGAACTTTTAAATATGGACACGAAGAGGCAGCTGATGCTTTGTTTTTCTTTGAGAATATGCAGGGAGACCAGCCATATGATAAGCGCCAGGATGCAGATAAAGATGGAGAACTGGATCATCCCGGATTACCTCCTCATCTGCAACAGCCGGACAAAGATTATTCAAAATATAGGCCAAAAGATAACGTGCCTTATGGTACATATATTGAAGTAGACGCTTATTATCGTTCTATTAATGAAGAAAAAGTAGGTAGTGGTGATATTAAATACCGTTTTATGCTTGGCAAAAACATTACAACAAACTATGATGCCGAACGTAATCATCACTATAAACTTACATTGAAATTTAAAAATTTTGCAAATGATGCAGACTGGCATATCGAATATGCTGAACCGGAACCAGGTATTGAGGTGCCTAATCCCTATTATATTTCCTATTTATATAACAGAACGATGGATTTGCCTATAAAAATAAATCCAGGTTATGCGAAAGTGGAAAGTGTGAAAGCGGAAATAGTCAACAATGGTTGGGCGCCTATTGGTGCAGATGCTAATAATTTTGATTATTATCATTTTGATTTGGAAGGCAAGAATGTATGGAATGGATTTCTTTCTTTGCGCCGTACTACTGCAACCATACTTACAACAACAGAAAAAGATGCTAGTGAAGGCTCGGGTATTGTTTATGCAGAAAGCAACCAAGAATACTATAACCGAACTCAACGAGGAAATCGCGAATATGCCGTAGATCCAGGCATTCACGAAGATACTGAATATGGTAATTATTCTGTGCGTAAAGAAGAGGGACGAATATACTTCATATGAGTATACCTTTATATACACGTGCGAAACAGATGATCGCAAAAACTAGTTATACCGGGAATAATCCATATGTAGCCTACCGGCGTCAGGCAAAAATAAAAATAACCGCTACTTTATCGCAGGGTGAGCCATTAACAGAAATAGTTGATATATTCCAGGTACGTCGCGTAGTCAATCCTAAAGGAATATATCGACGGCATAATAATGACAAGCCTTTCCATGTCGTTTTAAAACGTTTGGCACGGGAGAATGCTACAAATTTCGAAGAATTTACTTCCGAGGGGGCTTGGGAAGCTGTTGTTGCAGCGACAACACACGAAGGATTTGTGAAGTTAGAAAAAAGTAGTAGTAACAAGTATACGAGTATAGATGAACATGGTACACTTAAGGGGCTTTCCGGTTCAGTAATTGATTTCAAAATTACTTTCAATGGTACATGTACAGAAAATGAATCCCGCCATGCCGTTATTCGTGTCAGCTATCACAACAATACTTGCAATCACCTTATATTTGTCCGCCAGGGCTATGCTCCTGTAGCTTTGCTTGATGAAGGACGGGCTTGGCATACGTTTAATATGAAAACTGCTACGGAGGAAACAGATTCGCCAGTAGAAGAAGGGTCATTGTTTAAGTGGGGAAATCTGAATGAGCCAATTGATGCGTCAAGTAATAAGCATGAGAAAGAATATTGGATAGAAGTACAGCCGAAAGACTTTAAAGATGATAAAGCCAAGCCACTAAAGATTGCTGGAAAAGAGACTACTAAATTGTGGGATGAAATCACATCTCAGCCTTTTAATACCCCTTTTGAAAAGCCTAGAATCAATGGAAAAGAAGTGGAAATTGCCAATTACGATGATTATAATGTATTGTATAAAAGCAAGGATATAGAAATGGGCTATGGTGTACTCTATGGTGATGATGCTGAGGAAACACTTTCCGATATCAATGAAATATACGGATATCGTTATGGCAGTTCCGGCACATATGGTATGCGTGGTTGTTTTATATATAATAAAACGAATGGACGGAATCTATTCTTTCCGATAGGAGCGTCAGGCTATGGACATAGAAAACAAGGATATGGTGATATGAGAAATTGGCAGGGCGTAGTTACTGGTCAGGGCTATATACATGGTGAGACAAAGAATGCAGTTGTACTCCGTTATTCTGCTGGACGTAGTGATAAATTCAATATGACGGCAGGTGATGAGAAACCTTTGTTTTATGATTTGTATATGCGTCCGGGGGCTATCTATTGGTTACAGCGGGTGTATCCACCAGGACGCGATGGAGAAAGTGATATTATGGCGTGGGATATTAATTATTTCTCTTTTGATTTTAATCTGATTTCTAAAAGTAATGTTTACGCAACTCTTACTGGTGAAAATAAAATAGAAACACCTAAAAGTGATGCATGTTTTATCCGTTGTGTAGAGCCATGATAATCTTATTTATTAATAATGTAGTATTGGAAAACTAAACAGGGCTGACTTTTGGGTCAGCCCTACCAATACTTTTTTTGTATACTATAATGATTTAAGTATAATACTGTTTGCTTTATCCACTATGGAGGCGTCTAACGAGGCTAGATAAATACGTGTTGTGTTTTCGGAGTCATGTCCCATAGCTTCGCTAATAACCGAGATAGAGATATTCTTACTCTTGGCAATGTTTGCCCATGCATGGCGGGCGACATATGTTGTTAGTGTGACGGGGATCTCTAACATTTGTCCTATTACCTTCAGTTTTCTATTAATCAAATGTGAGGCATTTTTATATTCTCTTCTTGGGTCTTTACCGTTATTTTTGATGATAGGTAGTAGATAAGGACTTTCTATAGTGTTATATTTATCGACAATTTTTTGCATGGGCTTTTCCCACTTAATGAACAATTGTTGGTCGGTTTTATGTCTGCGATAGGACAGAACTCCATTTTGCAGATCTTTCTTTTTCAGATATGCCATGTCAATGAATGACATTCCGCGGGTGTAGAACGAGAACATGAAGATGTCTCTTGCATAATCCATCAAAGGGTTTGTGCTCAGATCTAAATTTTGTATTTGGCGAATTGTTTTTAGAGATACAGCTCGTTTTACTGTTTTGTCAATACCGGTATATACATACTTGAACGGATATTGTTGTTGTGTTAACTCTTTTTCTACAGCACGATTGTATATTGCTCGGAGATTCCGCATATAATATGAACAACTGTTTGGACAGACACCGCAGTTTTTAAGGTATATTTCATATTTTATCATCAGATTGGAATTTACATCTTCAAGTAGAACGTCACCATTATTGTCCATAAAACGCTTGAAACTGTTGTATGCTGAGGCATAAGACTCGGCAGTGCGTTCTTTGCCGATTTGTTTTAGTTGTACAATAAGATCTTGTGCGAATGATAGAAAACTGTATTTATTGATGGGGGGAATACGGAATAGCTCTATTATTTTTCCGGAGGTAAAAGGATTGCCCGAATGTTCAAGCTTTGAAATGATATTTTTCAGTCTATGCATGTCTTCTGCTATTTGGCTTGTTAGTTGAGCGAGAAAACGTCGTCTTATGTCATTATTGTCCGGAAGAATGATGCAAGCCAAATGCTTATCCCATTCTGAAGGAAAAATTTTATAGCCGGTATTGATTTGCCTGGTTACTCTGGCATGAATGATTTGATAGAATAATACGCCTTCTTTTGTTTTTACGGAAGAGGTACGGAATTTGATTTTTATTGTTGCCATATCTACATGATTTGTTATATAAAACTATAAATAAATGAATATAACAAATGAGCATTTATCTGTCTCTTTATAAAATTAGTCCTTTGTCATACAGAAAAAATGCCTAATGGAAACATTTTTATTTATCATTCATTTAGGATATTAGAAAACATATTTGCTATAGAAAAAGTTTGTTCATTAAATGAATTTAAAAGTGGGCGAAAAGCTGTTGCTTAACATGAGATGATGATTGAATAAATGCTGTACCAAAATCAATTGCAGAATGGTACCATATTTATGTTGATTCTCATTCCTATTGATTTTACCTGTTCCAGAAAAAGAAAAATCCCTGAATTTTGAAAAAAATCAGGGATTAATATTGTTTTGCTTTTTAAAAGTGGTGCCACCAGGAATCGAACCGGGGACACAAGGATTTTCAGTCCTTTGCTCTACCAACTGAGCTATGGCACCTTTCTCGTTTGCGGGTGCAAAGATAAGTATATTTTTTAATACTGCAATAACTTAGAGAGAATTTTTCGTCTAGTTAGGGAGAAAGAAAAGAACTTTTCTTTTTAGGTAGAATAAATATGCAAATGTAGCATCATTTATTCGGTATATTTTATACTTTTACGAGTCAAAACGATCAGGGCACTACAAACAATAGAATATATTATTATGACATTACAGTTTGTTACAGTTGTTTTATTAGCTGCATTCATTTATCTACTGATTAAGTATCAGTCGGTTAAGAAGAAAATGATATCGGAAACATCTGTAATGTTGCATGAATCCAAAGAGTTAACTTCCATCCTACAGAATATAAACGTTTACTATCTGTTGATTGACAGAGACTTTATCGTTCACAATACCAATTATTATACACTGAATCATTTGACTCCTGTGCAGGGAGAAATAAAAAGAGTCGGAGATTTATTGCATTGCAGAAATGCGATAGCAGCCGGAGAATGTGGAAAACATGAACAGTGTAAATTGTGCTGCATACGTACATTCATAAGCAAGGCTTTTTATGAGAAGAGAAGCTTTAAGAAACTGGATGCCTCTATGCAACTTTTAAGTGAGGATGAAAAGACGGTTATTCCCTGTGATGTTTCTGTTTCGGGCGTTTATCTGAAAATAAACGGTGAAGAACGTATGGTGCTGACAGTTTATGATGTGACGGAACTTCGAAATATGCAGCGCCTGCTGGATGTAGAAAGAGAAAATGCGATTTCTGCCGACAAACTTAAGTCTGCCTTTATTGCCAATATGAGTCACGAAGTCCGTACTCCATTGAATGCCATTGTCGGATTCTCGGGGCTGATGGCTACTGCTACCAGCGAGGAGGAAAAGAAGATGTATACCGATATTATCTCTGAAAATAATGAGCGGTTATTGCGACTGGTAAATGATATCTTCGATCTTTCGCAAATAGATGCAGGCGTGTTGAACTTTGTATATTCGGAGTTTGATGCTAATGATCTACTGAGGGAGCTGGAAGGACTTTTCGGAATGAGGCTGAATGAGAATCCTTTGGTGGCACTGGTCTGTGAAGCACATCTGGAACCGATTATGATGCATTCGGAGAAACAGCGTATAATTCAGGTATTGACGAACTTGCTTCACAATGCGATGAAATTTACTAAAACAGGTGAAATCCGTTTCGGATGCCGTATGGAAGGTACGGATGAAGTCTATTTTTATGTATCGGATACCGGTATTGGTATTCCGAAGGAGGAGCAGGAGAAGATATTCTCCCGTTTTACGAAGCTTGATCGGGAAATGCAGGGAACGGGGCTTGGACTGACGCTTTCCCAAACGATTGTTCATAATTTTGGGGGAAGATTCGGTGTAGAATCGGAAGTCGGTAAGGGTAGTACTTTTTGGTTCATCTTGCCTTTGGTTACGAAGAAAGAAATAACAAATGATGAGATATGAATAATCCCACCTTGAGCATTCCCTGATTCAAGGTGGGATTATTTATGTAAACAATATGTTTAGCTTTTAAGATTTAGGTGTACCCGCATCTTTAATTCCGGAATTTGGCGATCCGTTGCTTGCTGCGGTATTTCCACCGGAAGGAGCCGGATTGCTTGTCGGAGTAGAACCGGAGGTTGTAGAGCCTGCGCTTGCCGGGCCGGAAGTTGGGGTACTTGCTGGTCTGGCAGTAGCGGAACTGACCGGACTTGCAGACGATGTCGAAGCAGAAGCCGGACGAGCGGCATTTGCACTGTTGGCAGTAACACCGGCAGTCACAGCCTGAGGCTGAACTTCCCAATGGAATGGCTCGAAATTAGAGTTCGGATCTACCCAAGACGGTTTCTTGGATGCGTAGATGATAAACGGAGCAACGACTACGATCAATGCACCGATGATCAATACGGAGAACCAAACGGTATTGCTACCGGTAGAAATCTGGCTGGGGGGGATGAAGCTCAGAATGAATGCGAGCAATGAACCACAGAAGCCAAGACCACCAATGAACCACATCAAACCGTTACCGGACTTACCGATACGGAACGGGCGGTTCAATTTCTTCATCTTATAACGCAGTGCGATAGCTCCGGAGAACATTAACAAATACATAATCAGATAAAGAATCACTGTCAGCTGTGACAGAATCTGATAGAAACTCTGTACGGAAGGCATAACGACGAACAACAAACTCAGCACAGTCACAGCGATACCCTGCACGAACAAGATATTCTTCTGTACACCCAGTTTGTTTGTTTTCTGGAAGAACGGAGGCATATAACCTGCTTTACCTACGGCAAAGATACCTTTTGACGGACCTGCAACCCATGTCAGTACACCTGCCAACACTCCGAATGCAAGAGCGATAGCGATGATCGGTGACAACCAGGAAGCGTGAATGTATCTGAAGTAGTTATCGAAACCGACGAGCAAACTCTGAGTTAAGTTAATATCCTTGGCAGGGATAATAACGCCCAGTGCGAAGGTTCCCAATACGAAGATAAGAACAGTGATCAGTGCACCGATAAATACTGCTTTCGGATAGTTCTTGGAAGGGTTTTCTACGTCTTTTACGTGGATACCGCCCATTTCCATACCGGCATAAAACAGGAAGATACTGGCAGCAAGGACGACGTTATCGAAGTTGGTAAAGTCAGGGAAGAAGCTGCTGTGGAAATCCATATTGGATTGTCCTCCGGTTGCCAGATAGATAATACCTAATATAATCAGCAAAGCGGCCGGAATAATCGTACCTACCATACCACCGATTTTGGCTACCTTACCAACCCAGCTCATACCTTTCAGAGAAATGAATGTAGCCAGCCAGTAGATGATAAGAACTACGACGAGGGTGTAATACTTGTTGTTTGCCAGCGACATATCATGTACGTCGTTCATTCCGATGAAGGCGATGGATACGGCACCGAATGTCAATACGGTAGGATACCAGATCGTACTTTCGATCCATTGTACCCAGATGGCGAGGAATCCCAGTTTTTTGCCGTAGGCTTCGCCTACCCATCGGAACACACCACCTTGCTTATCCTGAAACATAGCTGCCAGTTCGGCTGCTACGAGCGATGTCGGGATAAGGAAGACAATCGCCGCGAAAAGATAGTAGAAGGCCGAACTCATTCCGTATACGGCCTCGGCTGGTAGCCCACGCAATGATACTACTGCCGTAACGTTCATGATAGCCAGGGTAAACACGCCTAGCTTCACTGCATTTTTAATATTTGCCATAAGTTAAGGTTTTAAGTGAAAAATATTTTAAAGTCAGTGTTATAACAACATTTTGCGTGAGATGTTTCCGCAATCTCTTTCAAAGTTCGTTAATTAACATCGCCGGATGGCTCAATTGTAAACCTCCGGATGCCTGTTCCGAAACAATCGCTTTCTTAGATTGTTTCTAAGCATTATAAGTTACATAAGAATCATTTTATTATAAATTAAGTAGTTATGAAATCAGCGCTTTCCGATTTTATTCTGGGGAAAAAGGGAATTTATGGCATTCTCCACATTATTATATTGTTAATGTCTCTTTTTCTGGTTATTAGTATTTCGATTGATACGTTTAAAGGGATTCCTTTTTATACACAGTCCTCGTACATGAAAATCCAGTTGTGGATCTGCATCTGGTTCCTGTTCGATTTTGTACTGGAGTTTTTTCTGGCAAAGCATAAGTGGCGTTATATACGGACGCACTTTATCTTTTTGCTGGTGGCGATCCCTTATCAGAACATCATTGCGTATTACGGGTGGACCTTTTCTCCCGAAGTCACTTACCTACTCCGGTTTATTCCTTTGCTGAGAGGGGGGTACGCATTGGCCATCGTAGTGGGCTGGCTCACCTATAACCGGGCTTCCAGCCTGTTCGTCTCCTATCTGACAATGTTGTTGGCAACGGTCTATTTCGCCAGCCTTGCCTTCTTTGTCCTTGAACATAAAGTGAATCCGTTGGTCACAGATTATGGAGACGCTTTGTGGTGGGCATTTATGGATGTGACTACCGTCGGGTCGAATATAATCGCGATGACGACCACCGGAAGGGTACTTTCCGTGCTGTTGGCAGCTTTGGGAATGATGATGTTCCCGATCTTTACAGTCTATATTACGAATCTGATTCAGCAGTCTAATCAAAAGAAAAAGCAGTATTATGCGGAAGAGGAAGAAAAGACGGCGCCTGCACAGGGGACATAATCCTTTTTTATAAGGTCAGACTCATATCAGTATCGATTTGTATTGGAATGATACACAGTGCGATATGAGTCTCTATATTCTCAACGTGTTCTCATACCTTTGAGAAAAAATTCTCACCACAATGAGAAAAAATACTCATGCCTTTGAGAAAATATTCTCACTGCAGTGAGAAATTTTTCTCATTGCAATGAGAATATCAGTGTTCAAGTACATTGTTTTTTTGAATAGAGTACTTAAGGAAAATAGAAGTAAGATATTGATAGTAGAAAAGGTTACTACCCCCTTAAAGGATAGCAACCTTTTGTTTTTCTCATAGAGCGATAAACTAGTCGACTACGATCAAGTGATTGTCACTGAATACATTCAGTCCCAGTTTATTCATGACATATTGGATAGCCAATTGTGCTTTTACCGAATTGCCTGCACCATCCAAAGGAGGAGCGAATGCGGCAATACCGAACTGTCCGGGCAATACGCCCATTACACCACCGCCTACACCGGTTTTAGCCGGAATGCCGGAGGTATACATCCAGTCTCCTGTATGCTCGTAGAAACCTACGGCAGCGATCATTGCAGTGATCTTGGGAGCGAGGCTGGCATCGAATACTTCTTTCTTTGTCACCGGATTCACACCACCGTTGGCGATTGTCCCGGCTGCCACAGAAAGCTGCAAGGCCGTTACTCCCAATGAGCATTGGCGGGTATACAGGTCCAGCGCCATATCCGGATCATCATAGATACGGTTGTAGTTCTTCAGCAACCACGCAATGGAACGGTTGTTAAAGTTCGTATCCGATTCGGATTTGTACAATTCATCAATCAGTTGGGGAGCGCTGCCGCATAAATCGGTCACGTTCTCTACGATGGCATCCCACTTCTTGGCAGAGTCGCCGATAGGTTTTACCATACTGCAGGCTGAGATGGCACCGGCGTTTACCAATGGAGTAGACGGGTGGTCATTTTCCAGCAGGATAGCGATGATTGAATTGAAAGGCAGGCCCGTTGCGTCAGCTCCGATCTTGTCTAATATTTCTTTGGCACCATATTGGCGCAGTGCAAGGATGGCCGTATGTACTTTGGATACGGATTCGATGCCGAAGCGGTAGTCAGTATCTCCCACATGGATGGTCTGCCCGTTGAGCAGGCAGACACTGATTCCAAAGAGATCTTTGTTGACATTGGCCAGATAAGGGATATAGTCGGCATTCTTACCGCCTGTATTCGTTTTCACCTGATCGTATGCCTCCTGTACCACTTCTTTCAATTGAGCGAGTGTTACTTTTTTGTCCATAGATCAATTTATTTTTTTACGGTTTTATGACGACGACCACCGTGATTGAACATCTTGGCTTCTACCGGAAGATTTTTTTCCTGAGCCATGCGGGTAGGAGTCGGGAAATCAAGTTTTTCCAGTTCGGCAATTGCATTCTTGATATCACCCAGCAACATATCTGCCATATCGCGGCTGAATCCCTGGCGAACAACTACACGCATTACTACATAATCTTCCAATTTGGAAGGCAATGTATAAGCCGGAACCATCCAGCCGTGCTGAGACAGTTTATCCTGCAAATCGTACAATGTCCACTTGGCTGTTTTTGCATATTCCGGTTTCAGATACCAGATGAACAATGGGTTCACTACATTTTCGGAGTAGTTGACGAACGGAGCCATCTTGGCGATTTCACCGTGGATGTATTTGGCAATCTGCAAAGAATTATATTGTACTTCCTTGTAACCTTGGAATCCCAAACGGATGAATTGATAATATTGTCCCAGAATCTGAGCGGCAGGACGAGAGAAGTTCAAGCCGACCTGAGTAATGTTGGCACCCAGATAGTTGACGCTGAATGACATTTCTTCGGGCAGATATTCTTTGCCTTTCCAGCAAACCCAGCCAAGTCCCGGATATACCAGACCGAACTTATGACCGGATACACTGATAGAAAGTACCCATTTCAGACGGAAATCCCACTTCGTATCCGGATAGAGGAACGGAAGAATGAAACCACCACTGGCGGCATCTACGTGGATAGGAATGTCATAACCGGTTTTGGCGTTGTAAGCGTCGAGAGCTTTGTCCAGTGCTTCAACGTCATCGTTCAGTCCTGTCCATGTAACACCTTGGATAGGTACAACACAGATAGTGTTTTCATCACACATTTTCAGCGCTTCTTCGGGGTCGAGAGTGGTCTTTTCAAGAGTCAAAGGCACTTCACGCATTTCGATCTGCCACAGTTGCGCGAACTTTTCCCATACAACCTGGAAACCTGTTGAGATAACGAAGTTAGGTTTGTCAAACGGTTTACCTTGAGCTTGTCTTTTCTTACGCCAGCGCAACCATGCAGCTACACCGCCCAGCATACAAGCTTCGGAAGAACCGATTGCCAATGCACCGGTTTTCCATGTATCTTTTTCCGGAGAGTTCCACAAGTTGGCGACGATGTTGATACATTTGCCATTCATTACGGCGATACGAGGATATTCGGTTTCATCAATATAGTTGATGTTGATTGCCTCATTCATCAGCTTGGTAGCGTAATCGTCCATATAGGTGGTTACGAAAGTAGCTAAGTTCAAGCGTGGCTGAGTCTGGGCAAATGTTTCATCTTTAACCATCTGGTAAGCGACTTCAGGGGTGGTTGGTCCATCAGGAATTCTTTCTACCGGAGAGGGTTGTAACATTCTGTCTGAACCGAATACGTCGGTTTTTGCATCACCTTTTCTGAAATTTAAATCTTCCATACTAATTTGTTTTTTTAAAGGTTTAGGGCGATGGGGATTTTCCCCGTCGAATTTCCCTCAACAACAGCAGATGGTTTTGAAAGTTTTCGGCTTTTACATTATTTGGCGTTTATTAAGGGGCGGCTTTGGGGCAGGCGTAAGGCGGTGGGAACGGAAATAAAAAAGGCAAGAAGGGGTTGTTTCCCTCTTGCCTTTGGCTATTTGCTGACAACTGGCAGCTTATAGTTATCTGATACCTATTGAATTGTGTTGTTAAGGTTTAGCGGAAGTCCTTCAGTTCTTCCTGCAGTTTTTGGCGGGTGAAGAATATGCGGCTCTTTATCGTACCTAACGGCAGGTTCAGCTTTTCCGCGATTTCGCGGTACTTGAAGCCGGAAACATGCATGGCAAACGGCACTCTGTATTCTTTGGGTAATGAATTGACTACACGGTGCATCTCTTTCAGGTCATAGGCTTTTTCGGTGCTTTCAAACCCTGTGTCCTGCGGTAAATTCAGGTGGTAAAGGTTGTCCGTCCGGTCAATGAATGTCTGGTCACGAACTACTTTGCGGTAGTTGTTGATAAAGATATTGCGCATGATGGTATACATCCATCCTTTAAAATTTGTGTCAGGCATATATTTATCTTCATTGTCTAATGCTTTTAATGATGTTTCCTGCAACAAATCGTTTGCTTCTTCGCGGTCGGTTGTCAGCTTATAAGCGAAACGGAGTAATTCGTCCTGTACTCCTACTAAATCTTTTCTGAAGCTTACACTTTTCATATACGTTGCTTTTTAAATTGTGAATATTCGTTGTTAAATTTCGATGATGCAAGTTTACGGGATTTTTTTAAGTACGGCAGGGGTGAAACTGACGGAATTTAACCTAAAAACTGTCTACGGATAGTTTTTAGGTCATAATCTGATAGTTTTTGGGTGTTTTTCACCCGTTTTTTGAATATTCACTGTTGTCTCATTTGAACTTTATAAGGTAATCATTGTTTTCATCAGACCTAAACTTTTAACGAACCGGTATATGAAAATACAAACTGGGAGGGGAACAATACCTCTTATCACTTTAATAGCTATCTGGTCTATCTCGGCATTGACCTCTTTGCCGGGGCTGGCTGTTTCGCCTATATTGGGCGACCTTACCAAAATTTTTCCGAAAGCAACCGACCTGGATATTCAGATGTTGACTTCGCTGCCATCGTTGTTGATTATCCCTTTTATCCTTTTGGGCGGTAAACTCACCGAGAAGGTCGATTTTGTCCGTATCCTGAAAATCGGACTCTGGCTCTTTGCAGCAAGCGGTATCTTGTATCTGATCTCCAATAAAATGTGGCAGTTGATCGTTGTGAGTGCCCTGCTGGGTATCGGCTCCGGACTGATTATTCCTCTGTCCACGGGGTTAATCTCAAAATATTTTGTGGGTACTTATCGGGTGAAACAATTCGGATTGAGTTCTGCCATTACCAATTTTACATTGGTGATAGCTACTGCCGTGACCGGATATCTGGCGGAAGTCAGCTGGCATTTGCCGTTTTTGGTCTATCTGCTCCCGTTGATTTCTATTCTGTTGGTTGGTCACTTAAAAGAAAGTCAGTCTGACGCTGCCGTCAAACCTTCTTCTCAAAGTACCGCGCCATCCGGACAAACGGCTGCCGTAGATACCGGAGGAAGTAAATATGGAATCCATATCAAGCATCTGCTTCAGATCATGCTTTTCTACGGAGTGACGACTTTTATTGTGCTGGCAGTCATATTCAACCTTTCTTTCCTGATGGAGAAACACCATTTCTCCAGTGGCAATTCGGGACTGATGATCTCGCTTTTCTTTTTAGCGATTATGGCTCCGGGTTTCTGTCTGGACAAGATAGTGGATGAACTGAAAGAACGTACCAAAGCATACAGCCTCCTGTCTATGGCTGTGGGGCTGGCGCTGATCTGGATTGCCCCGATCGAATGGCTGATTATTCCGGGATGTATCCTGGTCGGTTTGGGATATGGCATTATTCAGCCTATGCTGTATGATAAAACGACGCATACGGCACTGCCTCAAAAGGCGACAATGGCATTGGCTTTTGTGATGATGATGAATTATCTCGCCATCTTGCTCTATCCTTTTATTATAGATTTTCTCCAAAATCTGTTTCATACCCAGTCGCAAGAGTTTCCTTTTGTCTTCAACTTGTTGATAACTATTGTCACATTCTTCTGGGCTTACCTGCGCCGCGATACCTTTTTGTTTAACGATCAACTGAAATAAAAAAAGATGAAGAATAAGAAACTGGAAGCCAATCTGAGTATGGCTGTATCAAAAATATTCAGCGGTTTGAATATGAATGCCCTGAAGTATCTGCTTCCCCTATGGATGAGCCCGTTGACAGGTGCGACACTTCGTTGCACCTTTGCCGCCGCTGCATTTTGGGTGATCGGATGGTTCATGCCGCCGGAAAAGTCATCCGCCAAAGACAAATGGCTGCTTTTCCTGTTAGGGGCATTCGGACTGTACGGCTTTATGTTTCTTTATCTAGCGGGATTGAGTAAAACGACTCCTGTATCCAGTTCCATATTTACCAGTCTGCAGCCTATCTGGGTGTTTCTGATTATGATTTTCTTTTATAAGGAGAAGGCGACATGGAAGAAAATTCTTGGAATCTCAATCGGACTGGTCGGTGCACTGGTCTGCATCCTGACCCAACAGAGCGATGATTTGGCCTCCGATGCTTTCATGGGAAATATGCTTTGTCTGATCAGTTCTGTCGTTTATGCTGTCTATCTGATTTTGAGTCAGCGCATCCTTTCTTCTATCGGAGCAATGACTATGTTGAGATATACATTTTCCGGTGCGGCGGTCTCCGCTATTATCGTGACATTTATTACGGGATTTGATGCGCCGGTGTTCTCTATGCCGTTCCATTGGACACCTTTCCTGATATTGATGTTTGTACTCATATTTCCGACAACGATCAGCTATATGTTGCTTCCGGTCGGTCTGAAGTATCTGAAAACAACAGTCGTCGCGATCTACGGTTATCTGATTCTGATTGTTGCGACCATTGCCTCTCTGGCTCTCGGACAGGACCGTTTTAGCTGGACGCAGACGTGTGCCATCATTTTTATTTGTATCGGTGTTTATCTGGTTGAGGTGGCCGAAAGCAAAGACAAGTCGCCGGACCCCTTGAAGAAATAATCATATATAATGTATGATATGAAAAAAAAGCGGGCGCCCTTCTCAGGGTGCCCGCTCACTTATGTCGTCATCATGTTTTATAGAGAGGAGCTGATTGCTTGCGCAATGGATTTAAATTCTTCATCCGATAATTTCAGCTTCGGATTGGAGAACAACATATCCGATTCCTTCTGAATAGGAATTAAGTGGATATGGGCATGCGGTACTTCCAGGCCGATAACCGCTTCGCCTACCTTTTTACAAGGGAAGGCTTTTTCGATGGCACGGGCTATCTTCTTTGCGAATACGTGCATTGCTGCGAGGTCTTCGTCACTTAAATCGAAGATGTAGTCTACTTCCTGTTTGGGGACTACCAGCGTATGTCCCTTTACCAATGGATTGATATCAAGAAAAGCAAAAAAACGATCGTTTTCCGCTATCTTGTAGCAAGGAATTTCGCCTGCGATGATTCTACTGAATATTGTTGCCATAATCTTTGATAGATAAAAGAAGGCAAGCCTCACACGGAGACCTGCCTTTCTGTTAAATTGATATGTTTACTACTTCTAATGCAATTTTACCCTGTGGTACGGTAATTTCTGCAATATCACCTACTTTCTTGCCAAGCAGACCTTGTGCAATCGGGGTGTTTACGGAAATCTTGCCTTCTTTCAGGTTAGCTTCGCTTTCGGAAACGATGGTATAAGTCATCTTCATGCCATTCTTGACGTTCTTCAGCTCCACTTTGTTCAGAATCTGTACAGAGTCTGTCTTTAGTTTGGACTCGTCGATGATCTTGGCATCTGCAATGACCGTTTTCAATTTGTTGATGCGCATTTCAAGCATCCCCTGTGCTTCTTTGGCTGCATCATATTCTGCATTTTCCGACAAGTCGCCTTTATCCCTTGCTTCGGCTATAGCCGCAGAGATTTTGGGGCGTTCCACTGTTTCCAGTTCCTTTAATTCTGCCATTAACTTTTTGTAACCTTCTTCTGACATATAAGCCATGATGTTTTTCCTCCTTTTATTTAAAATGGTCATATAAACAAAAAAGAATTCCAACATGGCACATGTTGGAACCCTCTCTTCAATTATTTCTCTGCAAAGATAGACTTTTAAGTGATATCTGTCAAGTGAAAAATGATGCTATGTAACATATTTAAATGAAATATGCTAAATTATAACAACTTAGAGTAATGACTTGACGGATGCTTCGAGGTCTTTGATGTCTTCGCCGCGGAGCTTCAGTTCGTTGTTCCGGTTGATCAGGAAGATGGATGGAACCTGGCGAACATTATATACAGCTACGTTGGTCGAGTAGACACCGTTGCCGTCACGTACGCAAACCCAGGGCAGGTTGCCTGCTGCGGTTTTCCAGTAGTGCTCGTCTGCGTCGAGAGATACCTGATAGATTTCCAGCCCATCCTTTGCGTATTTATTATATAGTTCGCGAAGCATCATATTGTGAGGAGCTCCTGCCGGTGACTGGAATACGGAGAAATCCAGCAGCACTACTTTCCCTTTCAGGTCGGTCAGTTTGCGGGTATTTCCTTTCACGTCACGCAGGGCGATGTCGATAATACCGGTCTCGATGATCTTGTCCTGTGGAATTTCCAGAGACTTGCTCTGTGGCTGACGGGTATTTTTCATCCCTTTGATTACGATATTATATAGATTTTTTGAACGTACAGCATCCGGATATGTATTGTTGAGGCTGGTAGCGACAGCTGCAAAACATTTTACATCGTCCTTGTTGTTCAGCGGATCGAAGATCAGATAGTCATTCAGCTTTTGGAACAGGGCGAAGTAAGCGGCTGCCGTGTTGGGAGCTGCGAATATATAATTCACTTTGACGTCCTCCTTATAGTTCTTCAGCAGTGTTGCGAGGTTCTCTTCAAACGTATCGTGTCCCAGTTTGTTGGCACGCAGCGCATTCAGTTGCTCGTCCACATTCTTTTGAAGATTGATTTGTTTCAGCGTCAGTTCCTTTATCTTACTGCTGTTTTCAGATCCTTCTACCGTGTAGGCGGTAGAGAAATCAACATATGGAGCGTTGATCTGTAGCGTTTCGATAGAATCCACAGAAAAGTTGATGACTTTGTTGTCTACCCGCAAGCGATAAAACTCGGGTGATTCGGGGCGGGGTTGTTTAAACTTGAATGTACCTTCTCCTTTCAATTTAACCGAATCAAGCGGAACAATACCTTCCAGACCGGAAGCTTCGAGATAAAGCATTTTCCCGTCGGCCCCTGATATGTCTCCGTTCACTTCAAACTCAGGACCGGAACTACAAGCTGTAATGGTAAGTGCGGCAAGCGCTACAAAAGTTATCTTTTTCATATCTCGTGTGTTTTTTAAGAGTTGCAAATATACGTCTTTTCGAGATTACTCAAAGCTTTTTGCCTGCTTCTTCACCTCTATTTTGCAAAAAAAACATATAGCGTCTAACTTTTTAGCTCATTTCCACCTGATTACAACGAGAAATGTATATCTTTGCAGGAATTTTGAAAGAAAAGTATAGATAAAACAATTTTTATGATTAACCCAATTGTTAAGACGATCGAGTTACCTGATGGAAGAACCATCACACTCGAGACGGGAAAGTTGGCAAAACAGGCAGACGGTTCTGTAATGCTACGCATGGGAAACACCATGTTATTAGCTACTGTTTGTGCCGCTAAAGATGCAGTTCCCGGAACAGATTTCATGCCTTTGCAGGTAGAGTATAAAGAAAAATTTGCGGCATTCGGCCGTTTTCCTGGTGGCTTTACCAAGAGAGAAGGTAGAGCTTCCGATTATGAGATTTTGACTTGTCGTCTCGTTGACCGCGCTCTCCGCCCACTATTCCCTGATAATTATCACGCAGAAGTATATGTAAATATCATCCTTTTCTCTGCTGACGGTGTAGATATGCCGGACGCACTGGCCGGATTGGCAGCTTCTGCAGCACTCGCTGTTTCAGATATTCCTTTCAACGGACCGATCTCGGAAGTACGTGTAGCACGTATCGACGGTCAGTTTGTAATCAATCCTACTTTTGACCAACTGGAAAAAGCTGATATGGACCTGATGGTTGCCGCTACTTATGATAACATCATGATGGTAGAAGGCGAAATGCACGAAGTATCTGAAGCTGAACTGCTGGAAGCAATGAAGGTAGCTCACGAAGCTATCAAAGTGCATTGCAAGGCTCAGATGGAGCTGACTGAAGAAGTAGGCAAGACAGTGAAACGTGAATATAACCATGAAGTAAACGATGAAGAATTGCGTAAGGCAGTTCGTGAGGCTTGTTATGACAAGGCTTATGCAGTAGCTGCTTCCGGAAATAACAACAAGCACGAACGTTTCGATGCTTTTGATGCTATCCGCGAAGAGTTCAAGGCTCAGTTCTCTGAAGAAGAACTTGAAGAAAAAGCTGCGCTGATCGACCGTTACTATCATGATGTAGAAAAAGAAGCGATGCGTCGTTCAATTCTTGACGAGGGCAAGCGCCTGGATGGTCGTAAGACTACTGAAATCCGCCCGATCTGGTGTGAGGTTGGTCCTCTGCCCGGTCCTCACGGATCTGCTATTTTCACTCGTGGTGAAACTCAGTCTCTGACTTCTGTCACTTTGGGTACGAAGCTCGACGAAAAGATTATCGACAATGTATTGGAACACGGAAAAGAACGTTTCCTGCTGCACTATAACTTCCCTCCTTTCTCTACAGGCGAAGCAAAAGCTCAACGTGGTGTAGGCCGTCGTGAAATCGGTCACGGTCACTTGGCTTGGCGTGCCTTGAAAGGACAGATTCCTGCTGACTATCCATACGTAGTACGTGTTGTTTCGGAAATCCTCGAATCTAACGGTTCTTCTTCTATGGCTACCGTATGTGCCGGAACATTGGCATTGATGGATGCCGGTGTGAAGATCAAGAAGCCGGTATCGGGTATTGCTATGGGACTGATCAAGAATCCGGGCGAAGAAAAATATGCTGTATTGTCTGACATCCTTGGTGACGAAGACCACCTCGGAGATATGGACTTCAAGGTAACCGGAACAAGAGACGGTATCACTGCTACTCAGATGGATATCAAGGTAGACGGTCTGTCTTACGAAATTCTGGAACGTGCTTTGAACCAGGCTAAAGAAGGACGTATGCACATCCTTGACAAGATCACCGAGACAATCGCTGAACCGCGTGCTGACCTGAAAGACCATGCTCCTCGCATTGAAACAATGACTATTCCTAAAGAATTTATCGGAGCTGTAATCGGCCCTGGTGGAAAAATCATTCAAGGTATGCAGGAAGAGACCGGTGCTGTTATCACTATCGAAGAAACAGACGGTATGGGACGCATCGAAGTTTCCGGAACCAACAAGAAATGTATTGATGATGCAATGCGCATGATCAAAGCAATCGTTGCTGTTCCTGAAGTAGGCGAAGTATATAAAGGTAAAGTTCGCTCTATCATGCCTTACGGTGCATTCATTGAATTCCTGCCGGGTAAAGACGGTTTGCTGCACATTTCCGAGATCGACTGGAAACGTCTGGAAACAGTGGAAGAAGCCGGAATCAAGGAAGGTGATGAGATCGAAGTGAAACTGATCGACATCGATCCGAAGACAGGAAAATTCAAACTTTCAAGAAAAGTATTGATGCCAAGACCGGAAAAGAAGTAAAAAAGCAGATAGCTTTTAGATAATGTGATAGCCCGATTACTCAGTATTCGGGCTATTTTTTTGTCTATTATTTTGCTTTTCTGCGAAAATATGTGTTCTTTTGTACGAACTAATGAAAATAGCCTGTAAATCTTATGCGTGATGCACCAAACGAACAACATATCTTCTATTCAACTTTTTTCTGAATTCTTTCATGAGAATCAAGAGAAGTTTTTGTCGTTTGCCTATTCTTATATAAGAGACAGGCAGGAGGCGGAAGATATATTGATGGAGTCAATGATTACTCTGTGGGAAAACAGGGATAAGTGGGAAGAAGATTCCAATCTGCACGGTCTGCTGCTGACTATCATCAAAAACAAAGCGCTCAACTATCTGGCACATCTGCAGGTGCGTCTTCGGGCCGAAGAAGAGATAAATAGCCATAGCCAGCGGGAACTGGACCTGAGAATCTCTACACTGGAAGCCTGCGAACCGGATGCGATCTTTGATTCGGAAATACAGCATATCGTACAGAAAGCATTGAAACGTATGCCGAACCAAAGCCGGCAGATTTTTATATTGAGCCGTTATCAAAATACTCCGAACAAAAAGATAGCGGAACAACTCGGCATTTCCGTCAAAAGTGTGGAGTTCCACATCACCAAAGCATTGAAAATTCTGCGTACCGAACTGAAAGATTACCTGGTTTCTATTCTTTTTTAAAAATAATCGCATTTTTCGTTAGGGTTGTTCAAGGCTGACCTGTTTTATATATAGAAGGGAGAGAAAAAGCCTTTCTATAAATATAAATAGGAAAAGCCAATATCTATGAACCAGGATTTACTACATAAATATTTTAAGGGCGAGACTTCTGTCGACGAAGAAAAACGCATTCTTAACTGGGTGGACGAATCGGAAGAAAACCGGAAGACATTGCAGAAAGAACGTATGCTGTTTGACATCGCCCTTTTTACTGACTCTAAGAGAAAAATGAGAGAGAAAGCAGGCGCGGGCGCTCGCATCATTCCCATGTTAAGGTGGAGTGCCCGTATAGCTGCTGCTGTAATTGTAGCTGTCAGTTGTGGATTTCTGATTAATGAATATCGGTATGATAAATTGGCACAGTTGCAGACGGTCACTGTTCCTGCCGGTCAACGGGCACAGATTACGCTGGCGGACGGAACCAAAGTCTGGCTGAATTCTGAATCGACGCTGAGCTACAGATCTGACTTCGGGCGCCGCGACAGAGATGTGGAACTGGACGGAGAGGCTTACTTTGAAGTAGCGAAGAATAAGGAGATACCTTTCTACGTAAATACGGAGACCAATCAGGTCAGAGTGGTAGGCACTCATTTCAACGTCTGCGCTTATAAAGGAAGCAATGAATTTGAGACTACCTTGGTAGAGGGCATCGTTGATATTTACGCTTATGACAATGAACGTCCGCTGACCCGCCTGACTAAGAATGAATTCTTCGGTTCCTATCAGGGAAAATATAAAAAAAGCCGTTCTGCCTTCTTATGATTATCTGCGCTGGCGGGAAGGTCTGTATTGCTTCGACGATTCTCCTTTCAGTTGCATCCTCACCAAGCTGGAGAAATATTATAATGTGAAGATCACCGTAGAGAATCCGAAAGTGCTGAATTATCGCTGTACGGGCAAGTTCAAGGAACAGGACGGCGTTGAACACATTCTCAAGGTTATCCAGAAAGATCACCCGTTTACTTATTCGATCAGTGAAGAAGGAGACAGCATCCGGATAGAATAAAGCCAGAATAAAAATTAAGATGAATAACTGAGCTCAATGATATACACCTTAAATTAGTACTAACCCTTTAAAAACATAATGATTATGAATAACAGTCAATAAGTATACCCCTTACCGAAAAAGAATCGGAAAGTACCCCCATACTTCCCGATTCGAAACAGTCAAAAATCGACCTTAATCAATTTATTAACTTAACACGTTGCAAAGATATGAGAAAAATTTCTTTGAAAGGGCTTTTTTGCCCAAAAAGTTTAGAATCTAAGCAAATAATACTGACTATGAAGATCACATTATTCCTTCTTCTGTTCGTAACATTCCAGGCTTATTGTGAGAATGGATACTCTCAGAGTGCTAAAATAAGCATTCCGCGTTCGACTCTGAAAGTAAGCGAATTGCTTACCCAGATTGAGTCTCAGACCGACTATTTGTTTGTCTACAATAAAAAAAGTGTCGATACCAAGCGGGTAGTTAATGTAGATGCTACCAATCAGCCGGTATCCGAAATACTCGATAAGGCTTTTGAAGGAACAGGTATCCATTATGTGGTGGAAGGCAATAATATCGTGCTGACCAAGAACATAACGGAACATGCATCCACACAGCAACAGAAACAAATTACGGTGAAAGGTGTCGTGACCGACATGAGAGGCGAGCCTATCATTGGCGCCAGTGTCGTGGAAAAAGGTACGACGAATGGTACAATCACCGATTTGGACGGTAACTTTACTTTGAAAGTGCCAAGCGACGCTATCATTAATATCACCTATGTAGGTTACCAACCACAGAGCCTCTCTGTCAGCGGACAAACCACTTTCAAGATCAAGATGGAAGAAGAATCGATGGCACTGGAGCAGGTAGTGGTAACTGCTATGGGTATCAAGAAAAAAGCCGCCTCGCTGACTTATTCTACCCAACAGCTCGGAGGCGACGAACTGACCCGTGCCAAAGACCCCAACATGATTGCCGCCCTTGCCGGAAAATCGGCAGGTGTGCAGATCAGCAAGAGTGCTTCCGGTCTGGGAGGTTCGGCCAAAGTATCTATCCGTGGTATCCGTTCGGCCAACGAAGACGGAAATAACCAGCCGTTGTATGTGATTGACGGTGTGCCTATGCTCAATAGCACCACAGAATCCGTATCTACTGTTATGGGTGGTAAGAATGACGGTGTCAACCGTGATGCAGGTGACGGTATCTCCAATCTGAATCCGGATGATATTGAAAGCATGAGTATTCTGAAAGGTGCCTCTGCTGCTGCATTGTACGGTTCGCAGGCAGCCAACGGGGTGATTCTTATTACGACTAAGAAAGGTAAAGCAGGAATCCAGAGAATTACTTACTCATCCGGTCTGACAGTTGATCATGCGATCAGTTTGCCGGAATTTCAAAATAGTTATGGAGCGAAAGCCGGTTCAAGCTGGGGAGAAAAGGAAAATGTGAAGGACTATGATAATGCCGGAAACTGGTTCAGCAATGGAGTGACCGCTATCAACTCGGTTTCTGTGATGACCGGTAATGAGAAACTGCAGACTTACTTCTCTTATGCCAACACGACCGCCAAAGGTATTGTCGACTCCAACAAATTGCGTAAGCACAATCTGACTTTGCGTGAGAGTGCTTCTCTTTTCAATGACCGTCTGAAACTGGACGCCAATGCTAACCTGATGGTGCAGACTATTAAAAACTCTCCTACTTCCGGAGGTATCTATCTCAATCCGTTGGTGGACGTTTATGGTTTCCCGCGCGGACAGGACCTGAGCGAATATGCCACTAATTTCGAAAAGTTCGACGAGAATCGTAATATGCCCGTACAGAGCTGGTTTACCACTCCGAGCGAATGGACACAAAACCCATATTGGGTAAAGAACCGTATCTTGAACAACAATAAGCGCTACCGTGCATTGGCCTCCCTGACTGCTAATCTGAAAGCAACCGACTGGCTCAACCTGCAAGCTCGTGGAAATGTGGATTACGTCAGTGATAAGTTTGACCAGAAAATGTATGCGAGCACTTCTCCTGCCATTGTAGGAAATAACGGCCGCTATGTATATGCCGACACACAGAACTTCCTGATTTATGGTGACGTGATGGCTATGTTCAACAAGCATTTCGGTGATTTCTCCGTGAATGCCGCTTTGGGTGGTAGTATTAATGTGCAGACCGAGAATTCATTGACATTGGATTCCAAGACAGCTTCTTTGTACAAACCCAACTTGTTCACTGTTCCCAATATTGTAATGAACACCAGTGCTTCTGCCGAGCAGGTGATTGACCGCAGACGTACAATTCAATCCGTATTCGCAACGGCACAGGTAGGATGGAAAGACGCATTGTTCCTCGACTTGACAGCACGTAATGACTGGTCGTCCACGTTGTCACATACCAATAGTGTGGACAAAGGATTCTTCTATCCTTCTGTAGGACTCTCCTGGGTGATCAACGAAAGCTTTAAATTACCGCAATGGATTTCTTTCGGAAAGATTCGCGGATCATGGGCGCAGGTAGGTAACGACTTACCGATTGGTATTACCAATTTGTCCGATATCATCGGGGCCGGAGGAAAGTTGCAGGCAGTAGACGTATATAACAGAGGTGACCTGAAACCGGAAATCAGTAACTCTATTGAATTTGGTCTGGAATGGAGACTGTTCAACAGCCGTGTTGATTTTGATTTTACTTACTATAAGACAGATACTAAGAATCAGTTGCTGAAAGTTCCGACCAGTGCGGGTGAAGATTATGCATACCGTTATATCAATGCAGGTAAGATTCGCAACAAAGGATTTGAAATCACATTGGGAGCTACTCCGGTGCTGACCGAAGATTTCCGTTGGAAAACGACTTTCAATTATTCACAAAACCGTAATAAGGTAGTCGAACTGGCTCCGAATTATACTTCCTTCGTATATGGTGACCCGGGTTTCTCTATGGCATATATGATGCAGATTAAAGAAGGCGGCTCTTTGGGAGACATCTATGGAAATACGTTCGCACGTGACGAACAAGGTAAGATTAAGGTATCCGATGAAGGCAAACCTATTTCAGAGTCAGGTAATAAAACATATCTGGGAAATTGTAATCCGGACTTTCTGTTGAGTTGGGCTAATACCTTCACTTATAAGGGTTTCTCTCTGTATTTCCTGATCGATATGCGCAAAGGCGGTGATGTCATGTCTCTGACACAAGCTACATTGGACGGCAGAGGGGTAACGAAGGCTACGGCTGAAGCACGTGACAGAGGTTATGTGGAAGTTGACGGAACAAGATTTGAAGATGTAGAAGGTTTCTATTCAGTAGTAGGTGACCGTAACGGTATCTCCGAGCGTTATATGTACAGTGCGACCAATATTCGTTTACGCGAATTATCTCTGAGCTATTCGTTCCCGTCTACTTTGCTGGCCAAGACTAAGGTATTCACCGGTATTGATGTATCATTGGTGGGACGTAACCTGTTCTTCTTCTACAAAGATGCTCCTTTCGATCCGGATGCTATCTTGTCTGTAGGTAACACTAATCAGGGAGTTGATGTATTCGGTATGCCGACAACCCGTAACATTGGTTTCAACGTTAAATTTACATTCTAACTTTAAAGCAAGCGAATTATGAAAAAAAAATCTATATATAGCGAATCTGTTAGTAGCCGGACTGATGACATTTACCGGATGTACGGATGGTTTTGAATCAGATAATGCCAATAAAGCCGGATATACGCCTGAACTTCAGGAATATGATCTTCAGAAATATGTGCTGAACCTCGGCGTCATGCAGCAGGGTATTTACTTTAATTACGATTGGGGAAGAGGTACCGACTGGACTTTCCAGACTATACAGAATCTGGGTCATGATATGTTTGCCGGATATTTTCACGATATGAACAACAGTTTCAATGACAAGAACTCTGTATATGCTTTGAATGACGGCTGGACAGGCTCGGCATGGACATATACTTATGGATATATAATGACCGCCGCTCAGAAATCGGAGAAGATCAATCAGGAACAGAAAGGTTTGCTGGGAGTGACCAAAATCCTGAAAGTCGAGTTGATGCACCGTATAGCTGATACTTATGGCCCTATTGTCTACACTAAATTCGGACAGGAAGAGGGTGATAATGTCGATAGTCAGGAAGCCGCTTACCGTCAGTTCTTCAAAGATTTGGACGAAGGAGTCAAACTGATCAACGAATATAAGAAAGCCAATGCCGCTCTCGAACCTTTTGCTGCTGCCGATATTCTGATGCCGGCAGGCAAACGTACACTGTCACAGTGGGTGAAGTTTGCAAACTCTCTCCGCTTGCGGCTTGCAATCCGTGTATCGATGAGTGCCCCTGATCTGGCGAGAGCAGAAGTTGCCAAAGCGATGGATGCAACTGCCGGTGGCGTGTTGGAGAGTGCGGATGAAACAGTTGCCGTTTCTACCGAAAGCGGTTATAAGAATCCGCTGGGAACAGTCAATGAAGGCTGGGGAGAAGTATTCATGGGTGCTACGATGGAGTCTGTTTTGGTAGGATATAATGATCCGCGACTGATTAAGTATTACTCGAAAGCGGAAGGTGGTGATATAAAAGACGAAAAGGGTAATTTGATTATTGCCGAAAGAAATAAGATTGCCGGTACTTATAAAGGTGTTCCCCAAGGAACAGGAGTTACTGTAAAAGACGAAAACCGTTACCGTCTGCATTCCAAGAGTACGATTACCAAACAGACCGATGCTATCTTGATGACTGCTGCCGAAGTATGGTTCCTTCGTGCTGAGGCTGCCTTGCGTGGATTTACTTCCGAAAACGTGAAAGACTGCTACGAGAAAGGTATTACGGTTTCCTGTCAGCAATGGGGAGTGAATGTAGGCGATTATCTCACAAGTGATGCTACTCCTTCCGATTATGTCGATGCCTTCGAAGCAAAATATGATGTGAAAGCGCTGATTAAAGTGACTCCGAAGTGGGATGGAGGTGCTTCTCCGGAAGAGCAACTGGAAAGAATCCTTACACAGAAGTGGATTGCTTGTTATCCTGAAGGCTATGAGGCTTGGACAGAACAACGCCGTACAGGTTATCCGCAGTTGTTCAAAGTCTTTGTGAACAATAGTGGTGGAGCTATCGATACCAACATACGTATTCGTCGCTTGCCATATCCGTCAGACATTCAAAAAAACAATCCTACTCAATATTCTGCTTTGAAGAAAGCTTTGGGAGGTGAAGATAACGGTGGAACTCGCCTCTGGTGGGATACTGGTAGAAATTTCTAGAGGTTTATAAATATTAGGTGTAACTTTTTTTAATTCAAACTTGTTTTCTCCGTGTATTAGGCAAAAAGTAGAGGAGAAAGATTGTGGGGGAGTGAAGTCAAGGGGGGGCTTCGCTCCCCTTTTTTTAATAAGTTTTTATGGGAGTTATAGAAAAAGCATTATAGTCATGGTTATATTCTTCAGTTTATTATTTTCTTCCATCATCAGATTCCTGAAAACTGCAAAGGAATGAACTAAACAGTAGTACACAATAGTAACTCCATTCTCCTCCTTCCCGAAGGAGGAGAATGGAAGATAGAACCGACTATCATTTAGTTTAAAACCGTGCGGAAATGAGCTATACGAGTTTGGACATGAACATAAACTCTATAACATTACCGATAGAACTCTATGTGGTTAGATCTCAATGACTTATAGTTTCCTGTCATTTCTTGTAATGGAAACTGTCGTTTCCCGGTGAGGGAACGGGCGTTCCTTTTAATGGAAACGACCGTTCCTTTTAAAGGGAACTGGCGTTTCCTCCGAGGAAACCAACGCTTGCCCCATATG
This sequence comes from Bacteroides sp. 1_1_14, assembly GCF_000162515.1. Lineage (NCBI taxonomy): Bacteria > Pseudomonadati > Bacteroidota > Bacteroidia > Bacteroidales > Bacteroidaceae > Bacteroides > Bacteroides sp. 1_1_14. The sequence goes on from NZ_GG774713.1 coordinate 42,956, forward strand.
ATACTGATACTTGAATTATATGGACTAACAATTTAGCGTATAACTGATTCGGATATGAAGCTTTCCGCTGTTTGGAGTTGATGTCTTTATTTTAAAAGGGACGACCCCTTCCTTATAAAAAAGAAAGAGGCCGTGGGGATAAAAAAAGACTGGTGGGGTATTTATATATAGATTAGGATTTATTGTTTTTGCTTAGATGTTGGGTGAATATCTCTTCTGACTGATATTCTTCTGCTATCTGTTTTATTCTTTCATCAGTTTGATCTAATATGTAATTTAGTTCTGTTTCGTCGAAACAATCTCCTAAGTGTATGGGAGTATGTAGTAAATCTGAATTCTGATTTGTTTCTGTTGCTAATTGTTGTCTATGAACTGTGACTTCAATTTCTCCCTTTTCATCTGTAGTGAAAAGTAAGTTGTATTTTTCTATCAAGGCAATGAATTCTTTTAAGAACTTGTATTCTGTTTCGGTCAATACTTTTATCATATTTGTTCGTTTGGTGTTTATTTTATACTTGGCAAAGTTCTAATTTCTTTTTGAACTTTAGAATGAAAGTAATATGATTTTTATTCCATTTGCTAAGTTGGAATATTCCTTTTATTCATATTACCACATCTATTCGTTTTTTTCGTATATTTGCTTCGAGCGAAACTTTTCATTTGTATATTTGTTGGATTTTAAAAAGAAAAAAGAATCATGGAAGCAGAAGAATTAACTGTTGGGAGAGTTCATCATGGACATAACATACGTCGTTTTCGTATAGAAAAGAATATGAATCAGGAGGTTTTAAGCCAATTAGTACATTTATCACAATCAGCAGTATCTAAATATGAGCAGATGAGAGTGATTGATGATGAAATGTTACACCGCTTTTCACGGGCATTGGATGTTCCTTTCGAGTATCTGAAGAGTTTGGAAGAGGATGCGCAAACGGTGGTGTTTGAAAATAATACGGTGAATGATTCGGAACAATATACAGGTGGAGCAAAGATTAGTTTGGGTACAGTTAAGTCTTATACAGAAGATAGTGACAATAGTGTTGATAATAGAGTGAATAACTTTAACCCTATCGAAAAAATCACTGAACTCTACGAACGTCTGCTGAAAGAGAAGGATGAAAAGTACGCAGCACTGGAACGTCGTTTGCAAAATATAGAGCAGAGCTTGCAGAAATAAAGAACAAATATAATGAAAGGAATCGTGATATGATGAAACAAATACCCTATGGATTGACGGACTTTGCCCGAATTCAAAAGGACAATTATTACTATGTAGATAAGACCATGTTCATCGAGAGAATCGAGATGCAACCGGCTTATCTTTTCCTGATTCGTCCTCGTCGGTTTGGAAAGAGTTTGACTTTGGCTATGTTGGAGGCTTATTACGATGTAGTATATGCTAATGACTTTGATGAGCTATTCGGGCATCTTTATATAGGTCAACATCCAACCCCGAAGCATAATTGTTATCTCATTATGCGGTTCAACTTTTCGGAAGTAAGTTCTAATGTCAATGAAGTAGAGCGATCATTTAAATTGCATTGCTGTAGTAAGCTTAGGGATTTTGTGTTCAAATATGAAGATCTTTTGGGAAAAGAAATTTGGGATGTTCTCGATGAAGAAATACAGCAAGATCCGGGTGCTTTTTTATCAGCTATCAATTCTTATGCTTCCCGTAAAGGAAATCTCCCTATTTATCTCCTTATTGATGAATATGATAATTTTACGAATACGATTCTTTCGACCTATGGTACAGAGTATTATCAAAAGGCGACTCATGGTGAAGGCTTTGTCCGTGGATTCTTTAATGTGATAAAGGCTGCTACCACCGGTACGGGGTCCGCTCTTCAGCGTATGTTTATCACAGGAGTGAGTCCTGTCACGATGGATGACGTCACCAGTGGTTTTAATATCGGAACCAATATTACGACTGACCCTTGGTTTAATGATTTAGTAGGTTTCAGTGAAGCGGAACTGCGTGAAATGCTTACTTATTATAAAGAACAGGGAGTGCTCATGCAAACGGTAGATGAGACAATTGTCATGATGAAACCAACTATGACAATTACTGCTTTAGTAGAAGTAGATTAGCAGATTGTATGTTTAACTCCGATATGGTGCTTTACTTTATGAAATCTTTTGTATTGCATGGAGAAAAGCCTGATGAAATTGTAGACCCCAACATTCGTACTGACTTTAATAAATTAGCTTACTTGATTCGACTTGACCACGGATTGGGGGAGAACTTCTCTGTTATTAAAGAAATAGCCGAGCGGGGAGAAATAACTACGGACATTGCTACACACTTTTCCGCATTGGAAATGACGGATGTATGCAATTTCAAGTCTTTGTTATTCTATTTCGGACTTCTTTCTATTAAAGGAGTCGATATGGTGGGAAGACCCATTCTGCATGTCCCGAATCTGGTGGTCAGAGAACAGCTTTTTAGCTTTTTGATCCAAGGATATATCAAACATGATATTTTTAAGATTGATATGAACCGGATGACGATGTTATTTGAGAACATGGCTTTCAGAGGAGACTGGAAACCGTTGTTTAATTTTATAGCAGAGGCTATCCGTGAGCAAAGCCGTATTCGCGAATATATAGAGGGCGAAGCACATATTAAGGGCTTTTTGTTGGCTTATTTAGGTATGTACCGTTATTATCAACTGTATCCGGAATACGAACTGAATAAAGGTTTTTCCGACTTCCTTTTCAAACCTAGTCCGTCGGTTCCTGTAATGCCGCCATTAACTTATCTGCTCGAAGTGAAGTATGCAAAGGCTGGCGCTTCGGAGAAAGAAATAAGGGCACTTGCCGATGAGGCGCGGGAGCAGTTACTTCGTTACAGCCAGGATGAATTGGTAGCGGAGGCTAAAGCGAAAGGCGGACTAAAACTAATTACGATAGTGTGGTGTAGTTGGGAACTTGTGCTACTGGAAGAAGTACTTTAGATTCCTACTGCCTTTATCCCCTTCAAGTAGTTCCAGCATTAGTTTCAAGCGAATGAAACTTTCAGTGAGAGCAAACGTTTGCTCTCACTCTGCTACCATAGTTGCTTCCATTGCTGTAACCCTCATGAATAAAGGGATATAGATAAACTGTTAGAGCATGAGAGCAAAACTGCTATCAAATCACTGTGGAGGCTATATAATGTATCTGCCCGAATCATTTATACTGTACACGAAGAAACAGTAACAATTGAGGTGATTGCCGTGCGGAGCTAAGAGCCTTACAGGTAAAAATAGGAATGGCTACGTTTGTTATTTATAGATTTGTACAGGAAGTTCCCCTCTTAATGCCCCTAAAGCATTAAATGCTAATGACTCCATTTCCCCTTCACCGGGATAGACATGTATAGGGGCTAAGAAAGAGATTCTTTTCTTCAATCTTGAAATGATATAGTCCGAATAAGCAATACCTCCTGTCAGCAGAATGGCATCTACTTTCCCGTAGAGTACGGTGGCGGCTCCGCCAATGGCTTTCGCAACATTATATATCATGGCATCCAGTATCAGTTCAGCTTTTTTGTCACCTTCTTCTATGGCTTTGATAATGGCGGGAACATCGGTAGTGCCCAGATGGGCCGTCAGTCCGGCACGTCCGGAGATACGCTTCTTTAATTCATCTTTCGTGAACTGTCCGCTATAACAAATATCGATCAACTGACCGGCAGGAAGGGTGCCAGCCCTTTCCGGCGAGAAAGGCCCTTCGCCGTCTAAAGCATTATTGGCGTCAATGGCTTTGCCATGCTGATGAACGGCTATAGAGATACCGCCACCTAAGTGACAGATTATCAAGTCCAGTTCTTCATATTTCGTTCCCTGCTCCTTTGCGAAGCGGCGGGCGATTGCTTTCTGATTCAAGGCGTGCCAGATGGTGATCTTAGGCATCAGCGGAGAACCCGAAATACGCGCTACATCTTCCAGTTCATCCACCACTCCCGGGTCTGCGATGAAAGCCGGGCAATCAGGAAGGGAAGCGGCCAGTTCGGCTGCAATCAGTCCGCCTAAGTTGCAGGCATGGGTACGCATGGCGTGCAAAGTATCTTGCTTCATGGCTTCGTTGACTGCGTAGACTCCTCCCGGAATGGGTTTGACGAGGCCGCCGCGTCCGATGACAGCATCGAATGCAAAGGGTATTCCATTTGCCTCTAATTCCTGAAGAACCAGATTCTTACGAAATTCAAACTGGTCTATCACCTGCGGATAAACGGATAATTCTTCGACCGTATGCTTGATGTTACGGACGAGCAACGGAGTTTCGTTCTCGTAGACTGCTATCTTCGTAGAAGTGGAGCCGGGGTTGATGACCAGAATCTTCATATCTTTGGAGTTATAAGGTTTGAATTATGATTAACGGTTCAGGTTGAGCTTCTCTCTGCATTCGCAGCCGGCCACTTGCAGGCAGGCCATTGCGATGCTGTAATATTTCGATAAGCCGGAATCACTGCGGGAAGGGAGCACTACCGGGCAGATAGGTCCTTGCAACAATCCTGCCATATCCGCATTGGCAAACAGGGAGACGGACTTGTAGAACGCATTTCCCGATTCTATATTGGGGAAAATCAGCACATCCGCCTGTCCGTTGATAGGCGAAACAATTCCTTTGATGTCCCCGCTCGCCTGCTCACAGGCAGTGCGTACATCCAGCGGACCGTCGATGATTACATTTCCGAACTCTCCCGCTTCGGCAAGTTCCACGATGTTTACATAATCCAGCGAATGCGGGAATTTGGCGCTCACTTTCTCGGTGCAGTGTATCAGTGCAACGCGAGGCTGCTCGATACCGAAATGGCGGCAAGTGCAGATGGCATACCAGATCATTTCAATCCGTTGTTGCAGCGTGGGGCGTGGAATCACTGCGGCATCGGAAAAGAACAGCAGTTTATGGTAAGTCGGAATCTCCATCACCGCCAAGTGCGTGAGGATTTTCCCTTTGGGTAGCAGTCCTTTCTCTTTGTCGAGGATGGCGTGCAGCAGATTGTCCGTGTTGATGATACCTTTCATTAAAATATCCGCTCCCCCTTCACGCACGATGCGGACAGCTTCACGTGCCGCTTCGTCCGAATCTTCGATGTGAATGGTCTTCACGTAGTCGGGATATTGCTTCAAGGCAGGATATTTTTCCAGAATAGCCGAATCCCCGATCATGAGAAACTCTGCAATTCCTTCTTCCAAAGCACGGGTAATGGCATATTCCGTATTAGGGTCGTTGGCGCAGACTACGGCAATTCGTTTCCTACGATTCTGTTGTTTAAGATGGGCTGTTAGCTGGGCAAAGTTCTGAATAGGTTCCATAACGTTAGATTTTTAGCAAATATCAGAAAAATCATTGAGAAAATAATACTCATAACCCGAAAACTTACGCCTGTTATGTAACATTTTGTTATATTTTAGTTGTTTTAGTGTGTAGATATACACCGAACCGTTTTTTCCTGTATTTTTGCAAATGAATCCCCCTTAAACTTTAAAACAAAATGAAACAGTTCAGAAATCTATTATTTATTAGCACATTACTCCTTTGTTGGGTACTCGTTTCCTGCAAAACGACAAGAGTTTCTTCCTCCGGCTGGTCGTTGGTATGGGAAGAGAATTTTAATCAGAAAAAAGGCTTTGACCCGCAGGTTTGGAGCAAGATTCCGCGAGGGAAGGCCGACTGGAATAATTATATGACGGACTTTGATTCCTGCTTTGCCATGCGCAAAGGCAAGTTGGTGTTAAGAGGCATTGCCAATCAGACGCTGCCCAATGATACGGCACCTTATCTGACAGGAGGCGTTTATACCAAAGGTAAAAAGGCATTCCTTGACGGACGCATCGAGATATGCGCCAAGCTGAATGCTGCAAAAGGAGCATGGCCGGCTATCTGGCTGTTGCCCGAAAATGCCAAATGGCCGTCGGGAGGCGAAATAGATGTGATGGAGCGTCTGAATGACGACTCTATCGCTTATCAGACAGTTCATTCTCATTATACGTACACTTTGGGAATCAAGGATCATCCCAAGTCACACTCCACAGGAGTCATCCATCCCGATCGCTATAACGTTTTCGCTGTAGAAATGTATCCGGACAGTCTTTCGTTCTATGTCAACGACATACATACGTTTACTTATCCCCGCATACAGACGCAGAAGGAGGGACAATTCCCGTTCGACCAGCCGTTTTATCTGCTGATCGATATGCAGTTGGGCGGTTCGTGGGTCGGAGCAGTCGATCCCAAAGACCTTCCGGTAGAAATGGAAGTGGACTGGGTGCGTTTTTATCAGCGAAAGTCACTCAAATAAAACATTAAATATGAATATTCAACTTCCTTCTTTTTTACAGAAAGGTGACAAAGTAGTGATTGTGTCACCTTCCAGCAAGATAGACAAAGAGTTTCTGAAACGTGCGAAGAAACGGCTTGAATCATGGGGATTGAAAGTCTCTATGGGGAAATATGCCGGAGGTTCTTCCGGACGTTATGCCGGAACGATCCGGCAGCGTCTGCAAGACTTGCAGGGTGCGATGGATGATCCGAAAGTGAAAGCTATTCTTTGCAGCAGAGGAGGATACGGGGCCGTGCATCTGGTGGACAAGATTGACTTCACCGCCTTTCGTGAACATCCGAAGTGGTTGCTGGGATTCAGCGACATCACTGCCTTGCATAATTTATTTCAGAAGAATGGATATGCCTCCCTGCATTCGCTGATGGCACGTCATTTGAGCGTGGAGCCGGAAGAAGACCCTTGCGTGGCCTATCTGAAAGATATTCTCTTCGGTAATCTGCCCGTTTATACTTGCGAAAAGCATAAACTGAACAGGCAAGGTACGGCCGAAGGTATCCTGCGTGGCGGAAATATGGCGGTAGCTTACGGGCTGCGCGGCACTCCTTATGATATTCCTGCCGAAGGAACCATCCTGTTTCTCGAAGATGTCAGTGAACGTCCCCATGCGATTGAGCGCATGATGTACAATCTGAAACTGGGCGGTGTGCTTGAAACACTCTCCGGACTCATTATCGGTCAATTTACCGAATACGAAGAAGACTGTTCGTTGGGTAAGGAGCTGTATCCCGCTCTGGCCGATTTGGTGAAAGAATATGACTATCCGGTTTGTTTTAATTTTCCGGTAGGTCATGTGACGCATAATTTGCCGCTTATCAATGGCGCAAAAGTGGAATTGACCGTTGGAAAGAAAAATGTGGAGTTAAAGTTTATTTGTTAATAATCCATTCTATCTGAACGATACTGTGGTGAAAATGACTAATTTTGAGGCTTCATATAGATAAAAGGACGATGAAAAAGAAATCTATGATAGTATTGACGAGTGCCTTTGTATTATTATCTGCTTTTTCTTGTGGAGGAGGCAGCAAGGCAACTGGTACGAATGAACAAAGTGAAAAAGTGGTGGTAAATGTACCTCAGTTTGATGCGGACAGTGCCTATTTGTATGTAAAGAATCAGGTAGATTTTGGTCCCCGTGTCCCCAATACGAAGGAGCACGTAGCTTGTGGCAATTATCTGGCCGGAAAGCTGGAGGCTTTCGGTGCGAAGGTAACGAATCAGTATGCCGATCTGATTGCCTATGACGGCACACTGTTGAAGGCGCGGAACATCATCGGCTCTTACAAGCCGGAAAGTAAGAAGAGAATAGCGTTGTTTGCACATTGGGATACCCGTCCGTGGGCGGATAATGATGCTGACGAAAAGAATCACCATACCCCTATTCTGGGAGCCAACGACGGAGCAAGCGGAGTGGGAGCTTTGCTGGAAATCGCCCGGTTGGTCAATCAGCAACAGCCGGAACTGGGCATTGATATCATCTTTCTGGATGCGGAAGACTACGGAACTCCTCAATTCTACGAGGGAAAGCACAAGGAAGAGGCTTGGTGTCTCGGCTCGCAGTATTGGTCACGCAATCCTCATGTGCAAGGGTATAATGCCCGTTTTGGTATCTTGCTCGATATGGTGGGTGGTGAGAACAGCGTATTTCTGAAAGAAGGATATTCCGAAGAGTTTGCTCCGGATATCAACAAGAAAGTATGGAAAGCGGCTAAAAAAGCAGGTTATGGGAAAACCTTCATCGATGAGAGAGGCGATACCATCACCGACGACCATCTGTTTATTAACCGTCTGGCTCGTATCAAGACAATCGATATTATTCCCAATGATCCGGAAACAGGCTTCCCTCCGACTTGGCATACCATTCATGATAATATGGACCATATCGACAAGAATACGCTGAAAGCCGTCGGACAGACAGTGCTGGAAGTGATTTATAATGAAAAGTAAATAGTTAACTAGTAAACCGTAAATAACTTCATGTCAATTAATGAATTACAAGACGAAGTGATTGCTGAATTCAGCGACTTCGATGACTGGATGGACCGCTACCAGCTGCTCATTGACTTAGGTAATGAACAGGAACCGCTCGACGAAAAGTATAAGACCGAACAGAATCTGATCGAAGGCTGCCAGAGCCGTGTATGGCTTCAGGCGGACGATGTGGATGGAAAAATCGTGTTTAATGCGGAAAGTGACGCTTTGATTGTGAAAGGAATCATTGCTTTATTGATCAAAGTCCTTTCGGGGCATACGCCCGATGAAATACTGAATGCTGATCTTTATTTTATCGATAAGATAGGTTTGAGAGATCATTTGTCTCCTACCCGTAGCAATGGGTTGCTGTCGATGGTAAAGCAGATACGTATGTATGCGCTGGCATTTAAGGCAAAAGAAGGGAAATAAAGATAAAAAGGTAATATAGAATGAACGGTGGATATCCTGCGGACCAGGTATCTACCGTTCATTTTCTTTTTCCTCCTCCTGATATTCCAGTATATCTGCCGGCTGGCAGTCCAGTACTTTGCAGATAGCCTCCAGCGTAGAGAAACGGATTGCCTTAGCTTTTCCGGTTTTTAATATAGAAAGGTTGGCGGGGGTGATATCTATTTTCTCCGCCAGCTCGCCCAGAGATATTTTTCTGCGCGCCATCATGATGTCAAGGTTTACTATAATTGCCATAATTTTATTTTCTCGGTTTGGGTTAAATGGTCAGTTCCTGTTCTTCTTTCATTTTCAGTCCGATAGCGAATGTTTCGGCTACAATCAGGCAACCGAGTCCCAATAATAAATCAGTCGTCTGTAGCGCCAGGGGAGCGATGATATAATGTTCAAGCGCGAATACTTCTTTCAGTCCCCAGTAGTTGACGACCTGCGGAATCAGGTAAAACACGAAGGACATAATCAGCAGACTGCCCAGCCAGCGCAGGCGGCGGACATTCTTCCATTCGAATATCTGCGATTTGTTGATGCTCAGAATCAGCATGACAAAGATAATAAGTGCGGAGATGGTGAGCAGTGCATTCATCAGCGAACAGGAACTGCTGATAATCAGGTAACTGTAATTCACTTCTTTTCCGGTGCGTACCGCCATTTGCGTATACATGACGGGCACTTTCTCATTGTTTTGGGCATTGATGATCGTATCCGGTTTGATCATGGCGATCGTAGGTACGACATCCACAAAACGGAAATCGCCTGCAAGCATAGGTCTGTCACATGCTTTCGATTCCTTGTGCTGTTCTTTGGCCAGACTCATTCCGGCTTTCATTCCTGTTCCGAACTGGTATCCTGTGGTATACAGAGAAAGTCCCAGAACAATGAATACCAATATGCTGAGAATATTCAAACGTCTTTTCATCGCTGTTATTTTTTAGTCCGTGATATTTGTTTCTTCTTTCCAGGGATAATGGACGGTCGTACGACGCATCGCCCAAATAACTCCTGCCAGTATCAAAACTGCTACAAAAATAGCAATTAGATAGGAGGTAGTGTCCATCAGATCGCTCATATTTTCAGCTTCCGGATATTTCGTGCTGAGAAATACGGATAACGAATTATTCAGTATATGCATCAGTATGCAGGGGATGAGGCTGGCAGTCTTGTAATACGTCCATGCAAATAGGATACCGATCAGGAATGCCGGAAGTATCTGGGCAGGATTGATATGGAAAACACCGAATAAAAGGGCTGAAAGCAGAATTGCCTTTGTCGGGCTGTACTGCTGTAGCAATGCTTTGGTGATGGCTCCGCGAAATAGCAGTTCTTCGAGTACGGGACCTATGACGGCTATGGCAAGAATGCCTCCCCAGCCGGACTGGAGGATATCGAAGGATTGTTCCATGATGTTGGGAATCCACTTCATCAGTTCTGCCAATGCGGATACGACGAAGCCACAGGTGAGGACAGCCAATGCACTGAAGAACAGATACGAGGATGAAACGGGCGACCAGGTTATTTTCTTTGTGCTGATGTATCCGGCTTTCCATAAATAGATACCCATCATCAGCTGACCGGCCAGTTGCGCCGGAATCATAAGCATGGTAATGAGCGTGTCTTTGTCTAAGTTTCCGGTAGTGGCTACCAGATAAATCACACAGGGGATCATGACTAAAATGGGAGCAATGATCTGTGCGATAAGCAGATTCAGTAATATCAGTTTAATAGCAGTTCTCATATTCGTAGTATTCTTAGTATTCTTGGATGGGATACAAAGATAATCGTTTGTTATTTACTGGCAATGAAGCTGCACAGAAACATGGCTATCATTGAGATGGATACTACCAGCATCGATATACTCATTAATGACTTTTTCATAAAGTGTTATTTTTTAATAGATGATTAAATAGAAAATGTTTGTTTTTCGATGATTATTTATCGTTTATCGATATGCAAATGTAGAGGTAAGTTTTGAGTTGGCAAAGGAAAAAGAGATTTTATTTATCGAAAAACAATAAAAAAGATATGTTTTTCGATATTAACGGACTCGTTGCAGCCGAAAAGAGGCTTATTAATGTGGTTAATTTAGAGAAAAAGGGGGATCATTTCTCCTGTTTGGCGGCGAGTAGAATGGCTTCAGTTTCTTCCGCATCTTTGTGAAGCTGTGCGATTAGTTCGTCGATACTATCGTATTTCAGTTCGGGGCGTGTCCGTTTCACGAAAGTAAGCCGGATAAATTTGTCGTAAATGTCGGAGTGGAAATGAAGGATATTCACTTCGATTGTGCGGTTGGGACCATTTCCGATGGTAGGGCGGACGCCTATATTCAGCATTCCCATATAGGTCTTCCCGTCGAATGTGACCCATACGGCATAGACTCCGTCTGCGGGAATCAGTTTGTCGGGATCATCCACGCTTAAATTGGCAGTCGGAAAACCGATCTTCCGGCCTACCTGATAGCCGCCTACTACCGTTCCGTCCAGAAAGTATTCGTAGCCCAGACAGCGGGCAGCTGCGTCTACATCTCCCTGATGCAGCAACTTGCGGATTAAAGAAGAACTGACCGGGGCACTTTGGGTGGTATCTATCTGTATATCATCTGTGTAAGCCTGTGCACGGATGACCTCAATGCCGATTGCCTGCCCGTAACGTACATAATCGTCAAACCCTTCGCTGCGGTTGTGACCGAAACGGTGATCGTATCCTATCACCAGATACTTTACCTGATAACGTTCTTTCAGTATCTGAGTCATGAATTCTTTGGCGGTCAGACGGGAGATGTCGGGCGTAAAATCGAGCATCAGGCAATAATCTACTCCCGTGCCTGCGAGCAGGTTTGTTTTTTCTTCGGGAGTAGTTAAAAGTTCCGGATGGTAAGCGGCGTTCATCACTTTGCGCGGATGAACGGGGAATGTGACCAATGCAGAACGCAGACCTTTGGCTGCCGCTATCTCCTTCACCTGTTGAATCAGATAGCGATGTCCCATGTGTACTCCGTCGAAGAAACCGATGGTAGCTACGCATGGTTCGGGAATCATAGCCGATGTGTCATTTATAATCTGCATACTTACACTCTCATTTTTTTCTGAAAAGATGGCTCCAGTCTTCACCGGCTTTCGGTGTGTAGGTCGAGATACCCAGTTCCTGAGCTACTTTACAGTTAATTTCGGAATCGTCAATAAAAAAAGTCTCTTTCGGGTCAATACCCGCATCTTCGGTCACTGCCTTGAATATTTCCGGTTCGGGCTTGGCCATTTTCATTTCGTAAGAGAGATACGTTTTCTCAAAATAGTCCTCTACTTTGAACGTACGGTAGGGGAAGGCATTCTTGCATACCCATTTCCAGTGGATGTCATTTGTGTTGCTGAGCAGATAGACTACGTATTTCTCGCGTAGTTTGAGCAGCAAGTCGAGTTTATAGGTCGGGATGTCTACCAAAAAGCTGTTCCAGGCGGCGTCGATCTGTTTGTCGCTTACCATCTTTCCCATCATCTCCCGAATGCCGTCACGGAATTCGGCAGGAGTGATCAGTCCTTTCTCCTGCTGCAAAAATATTCCGTCCAGCTGGTGGGTGCAGAACTTTTCTTCTATGTTCTGGAACCCGATCTTTTTAAAGTTCTCAATACAACGTTCGCGGTCGAGATTTATCAGTACACCGCCTAAATCAATAAGTAAGTTTTTAATTCCTTTACTTTTCATTATTTTCTCATTTGTGAATACTACGTTGAACAAGGCGAATAAGTTCTCCAACCCATAACACCGTGGACGAAACGCCTATAATCAGAAGCCACGTCTGCCAGTCGAGCGGCTCTGTGCGGAATACAGCTCCACCGAACTGTACGATCAGAAATTGTCCGACCAGAATGGCCAGAACAATCAACTCCATGCCATACGATTTGGAAAGTCCCTTGAATGCCGAGTCGGTAGTGCCGAATACGCGGGCATTGAACAGGTTCCAGAATTGCAGCATGACGAAGAAAGTGAAGAAAATGGTGAGGTTATGTACATCCATACCTTGCGCGCTGTGGTCGAAATAATAAATCATTCCGAGCAATACGGCGAGGAAGATCGTACCTACACCTAATATATTGTTACGCATCGCTTTGCTGATGATAAAGTCAGTGCTGCGGCGCGGTTTTTCCTGCATGACGGTTTCGCTGGGAGGGATGGAAGCGAGGGCCAGAGCGGCAAAAGTATCCATGATTAGGTTCACCCACAGCATTTGTGTCACTGTCAGCGGAAGTTCTGTTCCGATCATCGATCCCAATAACACGATCAGCAAGGCTACAAAGTTGATCGTCAGCTGGAATACGATGAAACGCTGAATATTCTTATAAAGAGAACGTCCCCACATGACAGCGGTACCGATGCTGTTGAACGAGTCGTCGAGCAGTGTGATGTCACTGGCTTCTTTGGCTACGGACGTACCTGTACCCATTGACAGACCGACTTGGGCATGATTCAGGGCAGGCGCATCGTTCGTACCGTCTCCGGTTACGGCGACTACGGCTCCTTTTTGTTGGAGCAGCTGCACAAGACGCTGCTTATCTGTCGGGCGGGCACGAGACATGATTTTGAGGTCCATCACACGGTCCAGCGCCTCTTCATCACTCAGTTCGGCAAAGGCAACACCGGTGATACGATTCCGGTCGGTATCTGTTTCCGGTTGCCACAGTCCGATCTGACGGGCAATTTCCGTCGCAGTTCCCGGTGTGTCACCGGTAACGATCTTGATGCCGATACCAGCCGACTGGCATTTGGCAACGGCGGCGGGTACATCCGGACGAATCGGGTCTGAGATGGCTACGACTCCTAAGAAATTAAGGTCGTTGGCAGACACCAGTTCCGTGCAGTCATTCGGTTCGTTTTCTCCTACTATTTTGAAGGCAAAGCCGAGTGTGCGCATTGCCATATTCTGATAATTCAGTAACTGAGCTTCTACTGTCGAACGATATTCGACGGCATCTACCCGTCGGCCGTCCAGTACGACTTCCTTACATTTGCCGAGCACGATTTCGGGTGCTCCTTTTATATAAAGTACTTTCTTTCCGATGATCGGAGACTCGACGAGAGTCGCCATAAATTTACGTTCGGTCGAGAAGGTGAGCTGGTCGAGGATGCGGGCGTGTTCACGGAGTTCGAGATAATTTCTTCCCTGACTGTTGAGCCATAATAACAGGGCGACTTCCGTAGGGTTACCAACACCTTTCGGCTTTTCGCCCGTTGCCGCTTCTTCGAGGAAAGCGGTTGAGTTGGCGCTGATCCCTTCTGCGACAAGAGCGCTGATGTCATCATCGCCCAGGTTGCCGCCATTCTTGATTCCGTAGAAATTGGGTTCGTGTACCTGCATCAGGTTTTGAGTCAGTGTACCCGTTTTGTCCGTACAGATCACGGTGATAGCTCCCATCGTCTCGCAGGCGTGCATCTTTCGTACCAGATTGTTGGTCGAGAGCATACGGCGCATATTCAGGGCCAGGCTGAGCGTTACGCTCATGGGCAACCCTTCGGGGACGGCTACTACAATTAAAGTGACGGCCATCATGAAATATTTGAGGGTCCGTTCGAAAACCGGAAGCCACTCGTGCCAGCCGTTCAGCGAACTGAAATCAAAGTACAACAGTACATCTTTTACAAAGAAGATAAGGAAGGCAAGTCCGGCAACGGTAAAACCGATTTTACCGATCAGGTTCGCGAGCTTGGTCAACTGTATATTCAGAGGGGTCGGTTCCAGATTTTCTTCGGTGCTCTGGCGTGCTACCTTGCCGATTTCTGTGGCATCTCCCACGTGCAGTACGCGCATGGTACCGTGTCCGTCCACCACTGTCGTTCCGCGCATCACTAGGTTGGAGGCATAGGTTGCTTCTTCGTCAAAGTCCGCTTCGATCACAGTCTTGTTGATTACCGGTTCTCCGGTCAGGTTGGATTCGTTCACTTGCAGGGAGATCGCTTCCAGCAGCTGGCCGTCGGCAGGAATCTCTTCGCCTGTTTCCAATATGATAATATCGTCTACAACGACGTCTTTACGTGGGATTTCCTGTACGTGTCCGTTGCGAATCACTTTTACGAGTGTTTCTTCATTGACGGCGTTCAGTAAGTCGAATTTTTTATTGGCATCATATTCGAAAAAGAAGCCGATGCCTGTGGCCAACAAGATGGCCGCTATGATTCCGATAGTTTCGGCATATTCATTTTCGATGATGGAAATGATCAGTGAAAATACGGCGGCTACCAACAATACCCGCACAACCGGATCTTCAAACTTTTCGAGATAGAGCTTCCATAAGGAAGGACGCTTGGGGGGTGTTAACAGATTGACACCGTTCTTTTCTCTGCTTTGTAGGACTTCGTCATCCGTAAGGCCTACATGATAATAATCGTCTTTTTTTGTAGTACTCATGCAAATACATGCGTTTGATTAGGACCGCAAAAATACAACATAAAATTGTGATAAAATGTTTAATTAAAACTTTTTATGAAGTTACTTTATTCGGGACGTCCGCAAGTACGATAGGGAATCGTAAACCAGAACGTTGATCCCTTGCCTTCTACGGAGTCTGCGCCGATTTGCCCCTCCAATTTGTTTACGATGGTTTTAGAGATGGAAAGTCCCAGCCCCGTTCCTTTCTTGTCTTTGTTCAGCTTTACGAAGCGGCCGAAAACTTCCGGTAGTTTGTCGGCAGGGATTCCGGCTCCGGTGTCGGTGACATAAAAATAAAGTTCGGTATCTCTTGCCTCATAACCGATGCTGATCGTTCCCTCCTGCGTGAATTTAATGGCGTTGGTGGTAAAATTGGAGAGCACCTGCGCGACACGGTTCCGGTCGGTCTCTATGCTACAGGAGGGAAGGCTTGGTTCTGCAATTATCCGGATGTTTTTTCCTGCGTCGTTGACTCTCATTTGGAAAAGCTGCCGCAAGTCGGATAGTAACAGATTGATATCTACCTTTGTATATACAAATTCCAGTGTACCGGCTTCTATTTTCGACATATCCAGGATATCGTTCACTAGTTGCAGCAGCAGATCGGCATTCATCTTTATGATCTCCTGATATTGTGCCTTTTCTTCTTCTGTATTGGCGCTGGCGAGTACTTCTGCAAATCCTGTGATGGCGTTGAGAGGCGTGCGGATTTCGTGACTCATATTGGCAAGGAAGGCAGACTTCGAAAGGTCGGCATTTTCTGCTTTCTCTTTGGCAAGTGTCAGTTGCTTTTCTGTTTCTTTAAGTTGGGTGATATCGTGCACGGTAAGTACCATATTCTCTTCTTCGTTAAGGAGAAAATAGGAACCGGATATCACGGCGTCACATTCTACGGATTTCTTTTCGGAAGTAAGCACGTTCAGAGTAGCTTCCAGATCAGTGAAGCCTCTTCTTTGTTCGAAAGCCTGGCGGATGGCACAACGTATGGGGCAGGAGCCACAGTAAGCATGAGTACCGCAGCCTCCTTCCGCCGATAATGCGTTGCGGCATTGCAATAAGTCGCCCACTCTCTTTTCTTCCAGACCTTTCTGAGTTCCGGTGAGTTGATAGTAGTTTGTTTTTAATACTTTGAAGTCGTTATCTATTAATAAGATATAGGCATGGACATTTTTCAGAATGGCGCTGGCGATGTGGTTGGTATGTTCCAGCTTTCTGGATTCCCGGAATAGTCGTTTTTGCATCCGAAGACATTTTCTCCGTTCCCATAGATAGCTGAGCAGGAGGATTGCACATATAATTAGCAGGATAGGTAGCAATGCTATTAGCATGATGTAACTTGTTGGTTTTGTTCTACAAATATGTTGCAAAGATAACTTTTTTACTCGGGATAAGAAATAAGTTCGAACAATTTGCATTTTATTTGCGTTATATTATTTAGTAAACCAATAAAAAACGAACGTTATGAAAAAGTACATTTGCACAGTCTGTGAATACATTTACGACCCCGCACAAGGAGATCCCGAGAGCGGAATTGAACCGGGAACAGCATTTGAAGACATTCCGGATGATTGGACTTGTCCACTTTGCGGAGTCGGAAAAGAGGACTTTGAACCGTACGAAGGATAAAAAAATTAAGAGAGAGAAGAGATTATTAAAAAAATGACCGGAAAGCAGTGCTTCCGGTCATTTTTGCGTTTCAGCTCATGCAGAGCTTTTTTTGTTCCTGTTTTTATACTGTCGGGTCAGGTGCTTCCTCATCGCCGCCGTCACCGCCGCCGTCGGGGTTGGGAGGAGTAGGAGTGTTTCCGTTGTCAACGATCTCGCTGCCGGTTACCAGTTTTTGAATACTTGCCTTTTTCAGCATATCCTTAAACTTGTATCCCGGAGTAAATACGATCTTCACCCGACGAATCGTGTCGGAATCCACTGCCGCTTCTGTCTCCTGGCTTTCGCTGCTGATGCCGGGACGGAATTGACCGAAATCACCCAGTTGTACGGAAATACCTTTGTTTAAGTTTATATTCAGCGTATCGATCAGTGCATCGAGTACAAACTTGATCGCTCCGCTGGGAACCATTCCCACTTTAGAAATCTCATCACACAAATCCTTGAAATTAACCGTATTGGTAATAAAATTCTGTGCTACATACTTTTCGGTTTTCTCTTTACCGAAACCAATCATTCTTTTTTTAACGACATACCTAAGTGCCATAATCTTTTTTGTTTTTTAATAGTTAGTAAATCTGTTTCTTTTGTTTTGTGATCACGATGCAAATGTATGTGTTTCCAAATGAACTGCCAAGCAAAAAACTCAAAGTGCGTTAATAAGTTTCTTCAACTAAAGAAATGGTCAGATGTTTTTTTGTTGTTCTCCTTTCATCTTTTTCCGATTGAAGATTGTCCTTTTCATATCATATCCATACCTTTGTAGATTCAAGAATCCAACGTGACTTCGGTGACTCAGGAGCCGGGATGTCCGGACTTGTTAATAAATGGATAGACGAACAGCCGTTGATTATCGCTGTTTACATCGTTTTGGCACTTAGTTCCTTCGGTATCATTGTTGGAAAAATGATCGACTTTTGGGTGTATTGTCTCCGAAAGAAAATGTTTTAAAGTCTCTGTATATAGATCCCTGTTGCCTCTGCCCGAAGAAGGTTGGAAACAGGCTTATTCATCTAATGAGTTCAATTAGGGATATACGCTATATGCTTCAAATCATTTTCTTCGCATAAATCACCTGTTTTCCTGCTCCGTAGCGCATCAGTATCCCTTTTTCGATAAAAGCGTTCAGCTCTTTTAGTGCACGCTTTTTGTCGTGACCGGTCATATAGCAATAATCAGTGCGAGTCATGCAAGGATATTTTTCAAGGTGGGCGGTTATTAATGCCAGACATTCCGCTTCGCTACGTCCGTTACCTTTGGGCCGGGTGAGAGATTCGGTACGTTCCAATCTCATGTCATACCCTACTTCCCGCTTGAATTGTTTGGTCGGTAGATAGTTGATGTTTTTTAATTTGATTGATTGTGCACGCACATCTTTCTTGTGCATTACGGGTGGTCCTTGCAGCGATACGGAGAAATAGCCGATCTCGCCTAATTCTACAATCCAGCCGTTAGCCAGTAAATCTTTTAACTCATTTTGAAAAGACTGCATTGCTCCTGCCAGCAAACTACGGCTGATTCCTGTAAATTTGTGTACGCGGTCTAGAAATTCGTCCTGACCGATAGTCCCTTTGGGAACAATGCGGGGATGAAGGGGTTGTTTTTCTCCTGTCTGCTTGATATCGGGAGTCTCGTAAAGGTCATACTGTGCGCTCATAACTTAAGTTATTTTGTTGTGTTATTAATGTTTCCGTTCCTATAAACTAAGGAATCCGGCTTAAATATTAATTCGTTCTACTACAGTTCCCCGTGCGGACCACTAGAGTGGGACACAAGGGGAACTATAGTTCTTCTTTCGTGCCACTATAGTGGTACGAAAAAAGATTTGCATACAAAGTTATTAATATTAAAGAGAAAAGGGTTAACCTTACGAGGTTTTTGCGTTAATTATTTATTTCCAGCCGCAATTCCTCTTGCATCACCTTGCTTTTCCCATCCTTTGTGTATCGGTACGACAGCAGAAATACATTATAAGTATGACCGAAAGATTCCTCTACCTTGAATGTATTGGGGTATTTGGAGTCACCGTCTATCTGAGTTACCTCAATATCCTTGTACGGCTTTATCGTGACATGATTGTTTTCCTCCACTTGCAGTATGATGGCGGTTTTGTTGATGTGATCCACATTGCTTTCAAAAGACTCCGTTCCGGCTATCACGCGTACGCTGTTGTGGGTGAGTGGAAACATCTTCTTGTTACCTGCGGTTGCCATCCCGTCTGCCAGACCGGTCATTGAATAGTAAACGTTTTCGCCCTGCGTTGCATAATCGTTCTTGATAAGTATTTGATATAGAATGGTGTTTTTGCTTTCATTAATCTCGACACCGGAGATATCCGTAGCTTTTAATCCTACGAAGTAGGTAGAATCCGGCGACAGTCCTTCGGGACGTATCTTGATCATGGTTCTGCCTGTCCGTTCGCCTGCATTGATCTGAATCTTGTAATCTACGATCTCGTATTTGTCACTGGACAGGAATTTGGCATAGCAGGCTTCATCGACGTCATAAAGAGACCGGTTGTAGAATTCCAGTGAAGTCAGGTCTTCTTCCAGCCCGATCACCATGTCTTGTTTCGGGGCATGGGTGCCTCCGGTGCAGGCTGCGATATATCCTGTCGCCTCTTCTCCGGTAGGGGATAAGGTGACCACTTCTTCAAACGTGTTATAGTAGTCACTGCTGATCAGGGCTACTACATTCTTGTACATTTCCTTCTCAAACAGCGCATCGTCATTGCATGACGAAAGCGCTGTCATAAGTGCGAGTATCGTTATAAAATCTCGTTTCATTTTCTTTTTTGTTATTTAGATTAATAACCCGGATTCTGGTCGAGAGAAGGCAGTCTTCTCATTTCGTTGCGTGGTATGGGCACCCAGACAGACCTTTTGTCAACCACCCTCGTCAGGAATGAGGAAGAACTAGGGATGACACGCTGGTAGTAGGTCTCTTTGGTTGCACCGTCGGGATTCATTCCACGGATAGGTTCCTGCTCTGTCTCTTCATAAATACCCCAGCGGCGGACATCATAGAAACGTCTGTTTTCCCATAAAAACTCTACCATACGTTCGCGTTCTATCTGTTTCTGTACTTCCGGCGTACTGTTGAGTTGATTGGCTGTCAGCCCCGGCAGTCCGGCCCTGTAGCGGACTTGATTGAATGCTTTTTAATTTCCGCTTTATCTCTGCTCATGGTATAAGGCTGACCGTCCAGTTCTACGGTGTGGGGGCCGGTCAGGTTGTTGAGTGCCTCCGCATATGATAGCAGGATTTCCGCATAGCGGATGATGGGATAGGCTTTCTGGATATGGCGGGCTCCGGTGCCGGTCCAGGCATCCATCGGGTTATTGTACTTTTTGATTACGTATCCGGTGATGGGATAGTTGGGCGAAGTGGCTGTAACACCGCCACGACCGTCTTCATCCTGATAGTAGTACTTGGCTGTGTGGTTGTTGAGAGTCGAACTGGACAATGCCTGCCATACTGCCTCATTGAATCCTACAGATGCGTAGAACCGCATTTCACGATTGGCGTACATCTTATATACACCGGCGTTGAGGGGATAGCCGGAAAAGTTACGCGGTTCGGAAGTGAAGCCTGTCTCCGAGTAATATCCGTCGGCGGCGGCTTCTTCTTTCGTACGGCCGTCGTCCATCAGATAGGCGTCTACCACTTTCTGAGTGACGCAGAAACGTCCCCATCCACCCATCGAGGGAGGGAAAGAACCTTTGCTGATGGTTTCGTTGAGGTACGTCGTGTTTCTTCCCCAGATCAATTCCGGGTTGATGGACGCTACGGCTTCGCCGGTAAAGATGTCCGAATAAGATTTGAAAGGGTCTATTCCGTTGGCTCCGTTCGGGTAGGCGTCATAGAAATTGGGGTCGGAAGTGACTCCGGCGGGAAGCTCCGGCGTGTTGTCGTCTTTTGCATACGTATAGAGCTTGTACGCTCCCATATCCATCACCCGTTTTGCGGCGGCGGCAGCTACTGCCCACCGACTTTCGTCATATTGCTGGGAGACATAATGCACACCGTCGGTCTTGCGTTTCCAGTTGCCGAAATAGGAGCTGGCAACAGGCCCCCCGTTGAATAGCGGGCTGGCGTGTATCAATCGCAGGCGGGCTACCAGGCCGAGTGCGGCTCCTTTGGTGGGGCGTCCGAAGTCCAGCGTGGAAACATCCTGAGGCGAGGGCAGCAGCCGTGCCGCTTTTTCGAACTCCTCACAAGTATAGTTCATTGTTTCGTCATAGGTGGCTCTGGGGCGGTCGTAGTATTCGATAGGTTCGTTGGTATTCACTACTTCGTCTCCCAGCAAGATTGCCGGACCGTAATCGACCAAAAGATTGTAGTAGGCGAAGGCACGGATAAAACGTGTGTATCCTTCCAGTCTGAGCCGTTCCGAGTTTGTCAGGTCTTTCGGGCGGTCGAGGTTTTGCAGGATGCTGTTGCACTTACGGATGATTTTGTAGTATTTGCCCCATTGGTTCAGGTTGGGGGAGCCGTCTCCGAGGAAATCCTGTGTGATCTTTCCGTTGGCGAAATCCATGCCGTGATAGATATTGGCCGTTCCACTTCCGGTCAGTCCGTTAAATCCTTCGTCGGTCGCCATCGGTCCCGGTGTGTACCCGTTACGGATGGTCTGTGCCTCATCCGGGAACATGGCTGCCGCTCCCCACATATACGCTTCCATATATCGGGCATTGGTGAAAACCGAGTCGATGTTGAATTCATCATCAAAGTAATTGTCTATGTTTAAGAAGTTGCTGCAAGACGTTACTAACATGACTGCCTGAACCAAGAAGAACGTTCTTGCTGTTTTTTTATTAAGGATGTTTTCATTTTATCGTTTATCGGATGATGTATTTATTAGAGATTGACATATAATTGCAGGGAATAGGTGGAAGGGATGGGATATACACGGCCGTTCCAGCGTGCCTGTTCCGGATCGAAGAGTTTCACTTTATCCCATACATAGAGGTTGTTACCTACGAATTGGATATCCAGTGAAGAAACACCTATGCGTCTCAGAAAAGCTGTCGCAAGATGGTAGTTCAGGGTGATTTCCTGCAGGCGTATGTAGCGTGAATCGCCCTGCCAAAAGGTGGATAACTGGCTGTTGTTGCTGTTATTTCCATATTGCAGGCGGGGGAAACGCGCGTTCGGGTTTTCGGCAAGGGATGGGTCGATCCCGTGTGCAATGGCATAATCTCTGGGAATCCATCGGTTGACTGGATTGGCTGCCAGGGTGAGTACGTTTCCGGTGTTACCCTCGAAGAAAGGCATGTACCCCATTCCGTTGAGGCGGGTTTCGTCGTTCACTGTCGTCTTTTGACCTACATAGAAAAAAGAGGTCTTGCCGGTTCCCTTGAACAATACACCCAGAGTCAGATTCTTGTAGCGGATTTCTGCTCCCAGGCCGTACATCATCAGTGGATAAGTGCTGTGCGTCAACGGCACCATGTCCAGCTTGTCCACCATACCGTCTCCATTGATATCCTTATATTTGATGTCACCGGGCATTACCTCCCCGAAAGTCTGCTTGGGACTGTATTTGATGTCATCTTCGTCCTTAAACAGTCCGACTGCCTGATATCCGCGGATGGAATTGTACGGGAAATTATTGTATTCCAGATAGGGATACTCCAGATAAGCCTGCTCCCAGTTCTGTACTTTATTTTTGGAGTACGTGAAATTACCCCGTAAGGTGAAGCCGAAATCGGGAGTGAAATCCTGCGTGAAGCTGATGTTTCCGTCGGCACCGTAACTTTTCATTTTACCCACATTCGCGTATGGATTAGAGACCACTCCTACGAACTCGGGCACCTGTACCCGTTGCTGGAAAATACCGTTACGCTGATCATGGAAAATATCGACAACGAAATCGATCTTGTTATTAAACAACTTTCCTTCAATACCCACATTGGACTTGATGGCCTTTTCCCACGCCAGATTATCAGCTCCGATACGTGTCTCACCGATAATCTCGATGTCGGGAACGCCCCAAGCCGATCCGGTGCCCTCGTTCACTTTAGTAAGGTAGGGGAAGCGGACATCGGTAATCCGGTCGTTACCTACCGAACCATACGAAGCTCTTATTTTAAGATAGTCGAGCCAGGGGAGCGCCTCTTGTATAAACTTGTAGCCGGTAGGTACCCAGCCCAATGCGACGGATGGGAAGAAACCGTATTGTCTGCCGGGCTGGAAGTTTTCGGAACCGGTATATCCGAAGTTGACGTCCAGCAGGTAAGTATCCTTGTAGCCATATGTAAACCGGCTGGATACTCCCTGATAGCGCAAGGGAATGGCCGATAAATTACTTGTAGCGTCGTCCGTGTCTTTAGAATCGCTGATGTAATAATAGACCAGCGCGGATGTCCGGTGATCTGTACCGAAAAGCCGGTCATAATTGAGTGTAGCCTCAAAGTGGTATTTGCGGTACTGGCGGGTGGACTTGCTGTACGAGGCTTTTTTCTCCTGTACGGTCTCCTGCATGATGAGTGATCCGTCGCTTGCTCTGCCCAGCGCATTGTAGAGGGCCGGCTGCACGCTTCTCCGTTCATTGAAGTAGCTGTGGATATCGTATGCTCCCTGTACACGTAATTTAAGCCCGTTGATCAATTCGGAAAAGTCCTGATTGATTGCCAAAGTTGATTTGCCCTTGTACACTTCGTTGGCAGCCTTTCCCGTATGGTTGATCATGACATAAGGCGATGACAGCTCTCCGGCACCGCGTCCGGGCAGCATACCATTGGAATATTGGGTGGGAATGGACAATGGAGTAAGCCGCGACTGTGCTCCCCATATATATTCGGTATTGGCTACGCCGGGCTGATTCAACTGGGAGAGGAATCCGTCAGAACCCAAATAAACTTTCGTTGATTTGGTCAGGTTCACGTCTAGATTGATACGGTAATTATAGGTGTTGTAGCTGACGTTCGAACTGTATATACTGTTCTTGTCTACCTTGTAGGCCGCACTTCGTTTTTACCTCCCAGGCTCAGAAAATAACGTGCCACATCGCTTCCGCCACGTCCGCTTACATAATAAGTGTGCCGCCAGAATGTTTTGTTGAGTATCTCATCCTGCCAGTTTACGTTGGGATAGAGGTCGGGGTCGAGACCGTCGCGTATAATTCCCATTTCCGTATCGTCATACAAAGGTGTTTCGTTCCGTACTGCTCTGGCTTCGTTTGCTAACTGCGCATACTCATAAGCTCCCAGATATTTCGGCAGACGGTTGAGGACGGACAGCGTGGTGTTGAAACGTCCGGTAATCTGAATTTTGCCCGAAAGGCCTTTCTTGGTGTTGACCAATACGACTCCGTTGGCTCCCCTTACTCCGTACACGGCAGTTGCCGACGCGTCTTTCAGGATGGAGAAACTTTCGACATCGGCAGGGTCGATGGTGTTGAGGTCGCCTTCCAGACCGTCAATCAGTACAAGGGCACTGCTGTTGGCTCCGAACGTACCGATACCACGTACCCAGAAATCGGCGATATTCTGACCGGGCTCGCCACTGCTCTGCAAGGAAATGACACCGGCTGCCCTGCCTCCCAACAAGTTACTGATGGAAGGGGAGGGGGACTGGATATCTTTAGTGCTGACCGTCGTAATGGCACCTACCGAACTGATTTTCCGCTGAACGTTTCCCAGTGCGACGACAACCACTTCATCAAGGGAATTGTTGTTTTCAAGCAGTGTGACCGTTAAGTCGGTTTGGGGTTTGATGGCCACGTGCTCCGACGGTTTGAAGCCGATAAAAGAAAATATCATTTTGTCTCCATAAACCACTTTCAGCTTGAAATTACCGTCATTGTCGGTTGTGGTACCTTTGGAGGGCTTGTCTTTGATGTATACCGATACGCCGGGCATGGATAGCTTGTCCTTATCCACGACAGTTCCTGAAACGGTAAATTCCTGAACTTGCTGCGCGAAGGTTGTTGCCGAAAGCAATAAGCAGAACGACATTAAGTATAAAATCTGTTTGATTTTCATTGTGAGTTTACTTTGTTATTCGATAACCAATTTGCGAATGCGTGCATTACCCCAGTCTGCAATGTAAATGTCTCCCTGTTCATTGACAGCCACTCCCCAGGGATTCTTGAATAAGGACTCTACCGGTCCTCCGTCCTTGTATCCGGCGACGCCGGGCTGTCCGGCAACTGTCGTGACGATATTGTCGGCAGATACCATGCGGATGCAATGGTTGCCATAGTCGGCTACGAACATATTGCCGTCGTTGTCAAACTTGATATCCTTGGGATAATTGAACAGGGCATCTTCAATCGGACCGTCACGGAAAGCGCTGCCGCCGGGAGCATTGAGACGCTTAAATCCGCCTGTTCCATCCGGATCGCGGAGGTCGAGCACCGAAATCCCTTGTCTGTATGCGGTAGGGGCGTTGGAGTGAAGCGTTATATACAGAAGCCAAGGCTTCGCAGGATTAATCGCCTGTCCGTATTGTGATCCGCTGGGGCCTTGATGGATAATGTGTCCTTCGAATGTGTCGGGATCTATTTTAGCGATCTTTCCATCACGGTATCGTGTATATAGATAGCCGTCATAAGGGCAGAAGGTGACGAAATTCTTGTATTTGTCGGCATCTACGATTGAGTTCAGATCCGACTGTGAGTATTTTATGTTACGCTGGCGGGGATACCAGGCTTCACGCGGGTCGAAGGTAAATGTCACTTCTTTGACCGATTCGTGCGCGGCGGTCAGCATTCCGGTGGCACGGTCCACCGTTAAGCCGTTGGCATATAAGATGCGGTTGGCGGCATCTGCTTCAATGAGCGGAGTCACAATGTTCTGCTGTTCGTTTATCCGGGCGATTCCAAATGTACCGCCGTCACGCCATGACATGAAAAGATTGCCTTCGGCATCCAGATCAAGATATTTGCCATACACCTGAGCGGTGGAGAGTGTTCCGGCAAGGAAGCTCGTTTCACCGTTTCCGGTGACCGTGCTGACCAATGCCTGTGTATGATAAGCATATGTTTCTTCGTAAGCGACAGAATCGGTGTCGACCACTACGGAGATACGGGGATTATCGCCCGGAAGGCGCGGTACAATGGCATAAATACGGCTTCCGCTTGATGAAACGACGGAGGCCCTGGCATTGTTGAAATATACTTTGATTTTACTCACGTCGGTGCCGAAGTTTTTTCCGTCCAGAAGAATTTTGTCACGTGCTCCGCCTTCTTTGGGATAGAAGGAGGTCAGTACAATCGGTTGATCGGCTTGGTGGGCTCTCGGTGGCTCACTGTAGCTTTCGCAACTTGATAAATAGAAGAAAGCTACCAGCCAGCAGGCTAGGGATAAGTAACAATTCATAAAGTAATAATTTAAAATTAAATGATTATCCGCATGTAGTCCGTCGGATATCTTGATATTACATGGCTTTGATGACTGGAACTTTATAGTTTGATGGTGTAATCCAAACCTTTATCGGGGGCTACGATGAAGTTGGTAACTTCAAAATTGCAGTCACCTCCTTTGATACCGTTTTCAAACTTCACAGAGATTGTATGCTGCGTATGTGGTTTCAATGTCATTTCGCGGAAATAGACCAAAGAAGGATCATGTGCGGTCTTTTTCAGTTTCAGTACCAGATCGGTAGCGTTCATGACAGAAAATGTCACTTCTTTTTCGGTGCGTTTCACTTCTTTTATGTCTACGCATTTTTCAAAGAAGGGACGGAGGATTTCTTCACGCCCGATCACCAGTTCGCGGTAATAAACGGCAGTGCGGCGATTGTCGAGTGCTTCACGGATACCTTCCGGAGAACGTTCTTTGGCAAAGACAAACGTCATCGTGCGGTGTTCGCCTTTTGAAAAATCATAGTCTGTCTGGATAGGCTGGTGGATATCGGAAGTTCCTATCATGGTCAGATTCTTGTCCAGACACCATTGAATGGCTTCGGGCATGAAAAGACCACCGTTGGCTACTTCAATGCCGTGCATGCAGCCGTCATTGTAGAGTTGTGTATGCTCAGGCCACCACAGGGTGGAGTCCGGCTGCTGGCGTGCCCAGCCCGGATGATTCCAGAAGATAAAGGCTCCTTGTTTTTTTGCCTCATTGAAAGCGTCTTTATATGCCTTTTGTTCCAATGGATTGGAGTCGTTCAGGAAGATTGCATTAAAATGTCCCGGAGGCATGGAACGGGTGATTTCACTGCCTCTGATTAGAAGTATTCCTAACTTCTTCGCCTGCTTCTGAGACAGTTCATAAGAGCGGTTATGATCTGCTATAATGTCTTTTTTGTGCGGGCGGTACTCTATATGTTCTGTCAGAGAAATGGCATCCAGTCCTTCTCGATATGCTTCGTCTACGCGTACGGTAGGCCATACCAGACCGTCCGAAAAAACACTGTGCATGTGAAAGTCACATTTTAAAGTAGTGTACCCATTCAGATTGGGAACTTGAATCTCATTGCGGCGTTGCGCTTGTGCGCTCATTAAACACATTGCTGCCAGTGCAACTCCCATCAATACTTTTTTAATTTTCATTTCTTTTGCTTTAAATTAGAGATTTGGTTTTCTTTTGGAATGCCTTTGTCCGGTCATTGGAAAATGGTACTAAACATAGGCCTCTGTGTATTTTGGCGCAAATGTATATGCAAAAAAAAGACCTGCAATAGGCGCAGTAAAAGCTTAACGGGAACTTCACGGAAAAGAAATGTAATCGTTAACGTCTGTGAAAAATGTAATGCCTTTGTAAAGTGTGAGTGTCCTTGTAAACGGACATGAGTTGTTTTGTCTGTGTGGAAATAAAAAAGAAATGGATAGCCAATTTATGCGTTGCAGCATAAAATTGACTATCCATTTCTTTGATTGAGTTCCTCTTTATTTAAGAGGCTTTCTTCTCTTTTACATCACTGCTGGCTTCTACCACATTCACTACATAGTCGCCCAGTTTCTCACATTCGGCGATAATATCCATATAATAGACTCCCATCTGATAATCATATTCCTTGTTGTTGACATCCAGAATATTCTGATTTTTCAGTTGGTTACGGTAGTTATTGATTTCGTTTTCGATGTTGAAAGACTTGTTGATATCAATGCTTTGGTGTTCCGGTTTCTCTACCACCACAATCATTTGTGCGAGGGCATCATCGGTCAGCTTCATCATGAAGTGGATGTGCTCGTATTGCTTTTCGGTAAAGTCCTGATTCGTCTGGCGTTTCCGGTTGATGGTGCGTGCCAGGTTGTAACAGCTGTCACCGATACTTTCGATTTCCGTCACTTCGCGCAGCATGGCACGTATCTGCAACTTACTTTCAGAACTTAAGCGGCCTTCGGATACCTGATTCAGATAATTGGCTATTTCAAGTTCCATGTTGTCGCTGATGTTCTCGTACTTTTCTACACGGCTGAACAGCTTGTTAAAGTCATCGTCCTTTTCGGTATGCATCAAGTCCTGCACCATTCCGAACATACGGTGGGTACGTTCTGCAAACAAGTGGATTTCCTTGCGTGCCTGCAGGATAGAAAGTTCCGCTGTGGAAAGCATACCGCCGGTGATAAACCGCAGGCGGGGTTCTTCGTCTTCCTCCTTCGGCCGGATTAGTGCGCATACGGTGCGTTCGATCAGTTTCACTCCCCATATCAGGATACATACGTTACAGATATTAAAGATAGAGTGGAAAGCGGACAGCTTATAAGAAATGGCTACTTCCGGATTATTGCTCTGGAAGAAGGTGTCCACTACCCAGTTGACCAGCTCCATGAAAGGGTGGAAGATGATCAATACCCAGATCACACCGAACACATTAAAAACAAAATGGGCCAATGCTGCCCGCTTAGCCTGTGTGTTGGCTGTTAATGCGGCAAGATTGGCCGTGATGGTAGTTCCGATGTTTTCGCCCAGTACGAGCGCTGCTCCCAGTTCCAGACTGATCCAGCCGTTGGCGCACATAATTAATGTGATTGCCATCGTGGCGGCTGAGGCCTGTACGATCATAGTCAGTATGGTACCGATGAATAAGAACAGGAGAATGGAGAAGAATCCCATATCCGTGTAGTTCTGTACGAAGGCGAGCATTTCCGGATTGGCGTTCAGGTCGGGAGCATTTGCTTTCAGGTAAGAAAGTCCCATGAAGAGGAAGGAAAAACCGAAAATGAATTCACCGATGGACTTGCGGTTGCTCTTGCCGGAGAAGATGAGCGGAAGGGCGATGGCCAGAAGTGGAAGAGCGAAAGCGGCCATATCAACCTTAAATCCGAAAATTGAAATAATCCATGCCGTAACCGTCGTACCGATATTGGCACCCATGATGACACTGATGGACTCGGCCAGTGTAAGCAAACCGGCGTTGACGAAACTGACGACCATTACTGTTGTCGCCGAGGAGGACTGGATAAGGGCTGTGATCAACACTCCTGTTAATACCCCCGTTACCCGATTGGTGGTCATAGCTGTCAGGATACTTCGTAGCCTGTCACCTGCGACTTTTTGTAAGCCCTCGCTCATTATCTTCATGCCATAAAGGAAGAGCCCTAACGAGCCTATGAGCTTTAAAAAATCATAAAAAGAATATTCCATCTATAATAATTTTAGTGGTTGTTTGTTCTCTATCTGATTACTAAGTATATTTAGTCCCATGTTATTCACCTTATTAAAAAGACTACGATGAAACAGATGTTACAAATATGTTGCAAAAATAATAATATTTATAAAGAATTCCCTATCGGAAGCTCACTTTTGGATATTTATTACGGTTTTAATCTTAATTTTCCTTATCAGGTAGTCAGTGCCAAGGTGAATAACCGTTCCGAAGGTCTCAATTTCAAAGTATATAATAACAAGGATATAGAGTTTCTGGATGTACGCGATTCATCCGGTATGCGTACGTATGTGCGGTCACTCTGCTTTGTCTTGTTCAAGGCTGTCAGTGAGCTTTTTCCCGAAGGGAAGCTGTTTGTGGAACACCCGGTCTCCAAAGGTTATTTCTGTAATCTGCGGATCGGTCGCCCTATTACATTGGAAGATGTGACGCGTATCAAACAGCGTATGCAGGAGATTATCGCAGAAAATATCTCTTATCACCGCATCGAATGCCATACGGCTGAGGCTGTACGGGTGTTCAGTGAACGCGGGATGAATGATAAGGTGAGACTGCTCGAAACTTCCGGTTCACTATATACCTATTATTATACGCTGGGCGATACGGTCGATTATTATTATGGTAATCTGCTCCCCAGTACCGGATATATCAAGTTGTTCGACATCGTGAAATACTATGATGGCCTCTTGCTGCGCATTCCCAATAAAGAGAATCCGGATGTGCTGGAGGAAGTGGTGAAGCAGGAGAAGATGCTGGATGTATTTAAGGAGTATCTCAACTGGAGCTATATCATGGGACTTAATAACGCCGGCGACTTTAACCTCGCCTGCGAAGAAGGGCACGCTACGGATTTAATCAATGTAGCGGAAGCGTTGCAGGAAAAGAAAATAGCCCAGATTGCCGATACGATCTTCCATCGTGGGGAAAACGGTGACCGGGTGAAACTGATTTTGATTTCCGGTCCGTCCTCTTCGGGAAAGACCACGTTCAGCAAACGTCTTTCCATCCAGTTGATGACGAACGGGCTCAAACCCTTCCCGATCTCCTTGGACAATTATTTCGTAGACCGTGAAGAGACACCTTTGGATGAAAACGGTAACTATGATTATGAGTCTCTGTATGCGCTCGATCTGGAATTGTTTAACCAGCAGTTACAGGCTTTGCTGCGCGGTGAGGAAGTGGAGCTTCCGCGCTTTAACTTCTCTCTGGGGAAGAAGGAGTATAAAGGTGATAAACTGAAAATTGAAGATAATACGATTCTCATTCTGGAAGGTATTCATGCGTTGAATCCGGAACTGACACCGCATATCCCGGATGAAAAGAAGTTCAAGATTTATGTCTCGGCATTGACCACTATTTCTTTGGACGATCATAACTGGATTCCTACGACAGACAATCGTTTGCTTCGCCGCATTATCCGCGACTTTAATTATCGGGGATATTCGGCCCGCGAGACTATCTCCCGCTGGCCTAGTGTGCGTGCCGGCGAAGATAAATGGATATTCCCTTATCAGGAGAATGCGGATGTGATGTTCAACTCGGCGCTGTTGTTTGAATTTGCAGTCCTTCGCCTGCACGCGGAACCTATTTTGATGGGCGTTCCGCGCAATTGTCCGGAATATTGTGAGGCATACCGGTTACTGAAATTCATTAAATATTTCGTTCCGGTGCAGGATAAGGAAATTCCCCCGACGTCTTTACTCAGGGAGTTTTTGGGAGGAAGTAGTTTCAAATATTAGATAATAAATTTATTTAAGAGAATTATTTTGGAATTTATAGTTATTGTATAAATATAAGTTCGTAACTTCGCGCCGCAAAAAACAAGCGTGGCAATATGTTGTTGTATTCCAGGGAAAGGAAATAACTGTAAGATTAGACTTAAATAATGAACATTTGTACGTTCTTTCCGTTTATGTTATTACACAGCAAAAAAAGGGTATATGATATTTTATAACAATTTACTAGCGAAATGCTTTTTAGGGAAAAAGAAGCATTATTTTATGATAGGAGGGTTATTCTTTACTCGGTACAAGTATTTGGAAGTTTGGGAAGAAATGGAGTTAAGAATACATGCACGGCAATTCTGGGAGTGTTTTTTATTGACTTTAATCCCAGCATTGGGTTTGTCACTATGGTTTTCATGGTGGTGGATGGTGCTTCCGTTCATGACATATCACTTGCTTTACTGGTTTGAAAAAGCAATTAGTTCTCATTCGGTTTTTAACTGGGAGGCATTGACCTATTGTGGTGATGCCGTTTATATGAGAAAAAGAAAATCCTATGCCTGGATGAAATGGTATGGGAAGAAAACTTTTCCGAAATCGGAATGGGAAGATTAAAGGAATAGAGAGACGTTAAAACTCTCTTGCGGATTTATTCAGGCACGGCTTACACAGATTAATATGGTTTCGATTAAAACAGAACCATAAAAACTCTGTAAGCCGTGCCTGAATAATGATATGATAACAGTTATTTCTGCTTTCGGCGGTTTTTCCTTTTCTACTGCTTTTATTTCAGATGTTTCTTTATCCAAAGCAGATGTCCGTACTCTGTGTCACTGGAGGTCCAATGTTCATTAATAGGAGTGATCAATGCTTCTTTCGGGCAATTCAATACATTATATACAATGTAGCTAGTAGTCGGTGGACAAACGTCATCATTGAATCCCCATGTCATATAAGTATCCGCCCTGATTAATTGGGCAAAGTTCACCACATCATAATAAGCCATTGTTCTGATCTTTTCGGGAGTATCCATATCTACGGTATTTCGGAAGAAATGGGGGTAACCTCCGGCACGACCGGCTTTGTAACCTGCCATATCGCTTAGAGCCGGATGATTGGCTACGCAGGCCGTTACCCGCTGATCCAGTCCGGCGGTGACGAGTGCTAATGCTCCTCCCTGGCTGCCGCCTTGAACGATTACATTCTTTCCGTCCCATTCCGGTAGTGAGGTCAGTAGGTCGATGCTGCGGACACAGGCCAGATATACCCGTTTCATGTAATAGTTGTCGCGGCTGTCCAGACCGTTGGACAGGTAGCCATTTTCTCTGCCGTTGAAAGCGGCACTGATTTCTTTGAATTCTTCTTCGCTCATTTCCGGGTTCAGCCCGTGAATCTCTATTTCAAAACGGATGCAGCCTTGTTCGGCGTAATACTTATGTCGCAAAGGTTCCTTGATTGTTTTGATTCCTGCGCCCGGAGGACATAGTACGACAGGGTATTTGCCTTCTTTCTTCGGATAGAACAGGTAGCCGTAGATACTTTGTCCGCGTTGGTTCACCTGCAACTTGATAAGATAGCAGTCTATTTGGTCGGTCGAGTATTTCTTTACGTGCTCTTTGGTGTATGTCAGCGGAAATTTGGCCAGTTCCGCCTT
This sequence comes from Bacteroides sp. 1_1_14, assembly GCF_000162515.1. Taxonomy (NCBI): domain Bacteria; kingdom Pseudomonadati; phylum Bacteroidota; class Bacteroidia; order Bacteroidales; family Bacteroidaceae; genus Bacteroides; species Bacteroides sp. 1_1_14. Next base: position 75,741 of record NZ_GG774713.1, read on the forward strand.
TTCGTTCTCCCAGAATTGCTGAAAGTCGGCAGGCATGGTGGTATACGGACGGAGCTTTTCCGGCGAGAAACCCACTTTGACGTGATGGGAGTATTTCTTTCCGTCTACGGTGGTGGTCAGGCGGCAGTCTCGGAAGCCCGGTTTCTTCATGGTGCCTACGGGGATTGTTGCCTTTCCTTTCTCATGATGACTGTTCCTTTGGTATCGGCAGGCATCATTTCTCCGCCTATTTCGAAATTAATCGCTATGCTATCTCCCGGAATGCCGTATTTGTAAAACTGTACTTCTACATTTGCCTGTTCTCCAGTTTTGTAAAGCCAGTCGGCATGATCGGGTACGGTTACCCAAAATACGTCACTCCGGTAGGGATTATTTTCGGCAACCGCGAGCAGCGTTGTCAGTAACAACGCTGCTGATACGTAAAATCTTCTCATATTCATTTTACTGTTCAATATAACTGTCATTTGTTTTCTCATTCTATTTTCCATCTGATCGGTTTGTTAATTACGCCGCAATATTAGGAAAGATTAGAAAAACAGAGGTCGATAAAATGTTCTATTAAGTGTAAATTTAGAGCAACTTCCACTCGAATGTATGTTTTCCGGCTTCTAACTCTATGACACGTTCTCCTTTCACAGTATCGGGCACGTATAAAGTGGCACTGCTGTTGGCAGGAATCGTCACGCTGTACACAACACTTTTTTTCTTACGTTCCCATTGGGACTGAATCTCTCCGTACGGAGAACGGTGTCTGGCCTCAAACTGCTTTAAATCACTGGGGAAGTTGGGGCGCAGGAGGATATGTTTAAAACCCGGCTGCTGCGGGTCGGGGAAGATACCGCCCAAGCCTTTATAGAACCATCCTCCGATTTCTCCGAACATCATGTGGTTGTCCGAAATGTCACGTGTAGCATTCAAATCCCAGTTTTCGAGCAGGGTGGTGGCTCCGTTGGCAATCCAGCAGCCCCATGACGGGTAGGTGTCTTGTGCAGCTACTTTATAAGCGGTTTCGGCTTCTCCGTTTTCACTCAAGGCGTTCAGTATGGCTTTGGCTCCCAATACACCCACATCCAGATGGAAACCGGCTTCTTCCACCTTCTTCGCCAGGTTGCGGGCTACTTTTGCTTTCATATCCTTGGGGACAATACCCCACATCAGCGGTACGCTCAGTTCCGTCTGAACGCCGCTGGCGTATATGCCGGTTTCCCTGTTCAGATATTTGTCATTGATCGCTTGCCTGATCTTTTCCGCAAGCGCCTGATAATGTTTGTAATCTTCCTGCTTGTTGAACAGCTTTGCGGCATTGGCCAGTATTTTAGTATCTACATAGAAGTATACCGATGAGGTCAGTTCTTTGGACGAATGCGATTTCACAGGAACCCAGTCTCCTCTTCCCCATGAAGTCAGTCCGCTTGGGCTGGTACGGTCTACGTAGTCTACATATCGTTTGATGTTTTCGTAGCAGTCGGCTAATAATTTGCTGTCTCCGTAGAACAGATAAATATTCCAGGGAATAATGGCGATTGTACTCGTCCAGTCCAGACCGTTGTCCGTGCCGTATCCCCATCCTCCGGTCGGAATGATGTCGGGTAATACTCCGTTGGGTTGCTGTTCGTCACGGTGGTCGGCGAGCCATTTTTCGTAGACTGTGATGCCGTCATAATTATATAGTGCTGTTTCTATCGCAAAATGTCCGTCTCCCGTCCATCCGTTTTTCTCCCGTTGGGGGCAATCGGTGGGATACCCCATCAGATTGGACAGATAGGCGTTGTTGGTAGCCCACCACAATCGGTTTACGAGTGGGTTTGACGTGTTTATCTCTCCTTTTTGCGGAACGTCGCTATGAACGAAATAAGCAGTTAGACTGTTTTGATCGAGTGCGACAGGCTTACTGCTTGTCACTTCTACGTATCTGAAGCCTTTGTAGTTGAACCGTGCCATAAACTCGTCTTCTCCCTTTCCACTCAGGATGAGAATATCCGTCTGGAATGGGTCTTTGTCATCTACCGGACGATGGTATACGTCAATGTTTGACATATTCACCCGTCCGTTGTCATAGATGCGTTCGCCGTGTTTGAGCCTTACTACCGTTCCTTCTTCTCCGGATACCTTGATGCGGGTCACTCCGGACATATTTCTGGCAAAGTCGAATACATACGTCGTGTCGTTCACTTTCTTAAGCGCTTTTGCCGGTATTGTTTCTACGATACGAATCGGTTGTACCTGCTGGGATACGACGTTTTGAGAAGGTACAGCTCTGTAACCAGCTTCCTTCCATTTCGAATCGTCAAAATCTGCCGTATTCCAGCCTTTCTGTTCCAGGCGGGCGTCATAATGTTCCGCTGTATAGATGCTGTTGAAGATCAAGGCCCCCGAAGAAGTCTTCCAGTCTCTTTCGGAGCGGATTACTTCTGTAGTGCCGTCTTCGTAGGTAATTCTCAGGTCCATGCAAAAAGCGGGGCGGTTACGCCACGGTGCGCGGTCAAAGTCCCAGACTGCTTTTGACTGATGGTTGTACCAGCCATTCCCCAGCAGTACGCCAATCGCGTTTTTACCTTTCTGAAGTTGCTTGGTCACATCATAAGTCACATAGAAATTCCGTCTGTCGAAACGGGTATACAGCGGGTCTAGCCGATGGTTTCCAATTTTCTCTCCGTTGATGTATAATTCGTATAAACCGGCGACGGTGATGTACGCTCTGGCGGATTTGACTTTCTTTTGAGTGTCGAATGTTTTTCTGAAATAGGGGGCGGGCTTATAGTTGATGTCTCTGTTGTCGCCAATCCATGCGCCCTGCCAGTTCTCCATTCCCATCATTCCGGTCTCGAAGCTGTTGATGTCCGAAGTAGCCTTTTTGCCGTCCTTATCCCATACATTCACTTTCCAGTAATATTTGGTAAAGGGTTGAAGATTCTTTTCCGGATAGGTGACAAGGATTTGATCCGATTCTTTTTTCCCCGAGTTCCATATTTCCCCGTTTTCGTTGTTTGCTTTCAGTGAGTCTGTGCTGACTATTATCTGATAAGCAGTCTGCCGGGCTCCTTGTCGGGCATCGTCCAGCATCCACGACAATCTGGGATTGGCATTGTCGATGCCCAGCGGATTGATCAGGTGGTCGCAATGAAGGTTCACGGGCTTGCATTCTTCTTGCTTTTGTGCAAGGGTGGGTTGCAGTGCACAACATGCAAGTGCAGTCACTAAATATATTTTTTTCATTCTGTCTATTTGTTTTCCTTTTTAACCACAAACTGATATGTACCGGACTGTAGTTCTAATACTGCCTTTCCATTCATGAAAGTAACCGAAGAAACTCCTTCCGCTTTCACGGCAGCTTTTCCGCTTTCTTCTACTACATAGTCGAGAGTAGGTAATAGTAAGTGAAGAGTGGCGGTGGTGTTGGCAGGTATCGTCACTTGGTAAGAAACCGTTCCGTCATTTTCTTTTTTCCAGCTGCTCTTGATATCTCCATAACAGGAAGGGAACGAAGCATTTACCCAGTCAATCTGTTCCTGACCGGCGGCAACTTCCGGACGGTTGTCCGGAATCGGCTGTAATACGATGTGCTTGAATCCCGGACGTGTTTCGTCGATATCTATACCGCCCATTGTGCGGTACATCCATTCGGAGACTGCTCCGTAGGAGTAATGATTGAACGAGTTCATCGATACGGGACCAAAACCTTTCTCTTTGGTATACGAATCCCAACGTTCCCAGATAGTGGTCGCCCCCTGGTCTATACTATACAGCCAGGAAGGGTTGTTCCGTTGCAGCAGTAGATCGTAAGCCGTATTTGATTCTCCGAACTGGCTTAATGTCTGATTCAGGATGGCTGTACCCACGAATCCTGTACTCAGGCGGTTGCCGTTGCCGGCAATCTTGCGGACCAGTGTTTCCACTCCTTTCTTCCGTGCTTCTTCTGTCGGGAATAAATCCAGTTTCAAGGCAAGCAGATAGGCCGTCTGGCTCTTTTGCTTCAAATCTCCGTCTGCATCGACGTAGCGTGTCTGGAATTCTTTCTTGATTTCCTGTGCCAGCTTTCTGTAAGCCTTTGCTTTGGAAGCGTAGGCATCACAGTCGTCCGTTTTCAATGCTTCCGAAATTTTGGCCATCAATTGTGCCGTATATGCGTAGTAGCATACACTGACATAGCGGCGTTCGGTATCTTCGTACGATAGCCAGTCGCCATAATTTGTTCCGGCACCGTTATAGTTATAACCGTCTCCTTTTTGACGGGACAGGAACTCCATGTATTTCTCCATAGATGCATAATTGTCCTGCAATATCTTTTTGTTGTCGTACATCAGATAGATAGTCCAGGGAACGATGACACCGGCATCAGCCCAGGCTGCCTGTCCGTAGCCTACCCATGAGTGTGGAGCTACATCCGGATAGGCGCCGTCACTTCGCTGACCGTCACGCATATCTCTCATCCATTTTTCGAAGAAGGTGGATACATTCGCATTATAAGAAGCGGCACGGCAGAACACTTGCGTGTCTCCGGTCCAGCCCAGACGTTCGTCTCTTTGCGGGCAGTCGGTAGGGATGCTCAGATAGTTGCCTCTTTGTCCCCACATGACATTGCTGTATAACTGATTGATTGACCGGCTGCTGGTGACAAACGAAGCTCCCTCTTCGGTAGCGGAACCGACCACTTCCCCTATCAGGGAAAGTACCTCGATGTCTTCACTTGCCGTTATCTCACAATACTGAAAACCGAAGAAGGTCATGGACGGATGGAATGATTCGCCTTCCTTGCTTCCTTTCAGGATATACTTCAATGTTGCTTTTGCACTTCTGAGGTTGGCGGTATATATACTTCCGGCAGGGCCGTCGTCTCCGCGTGATTTATCTCCCGTGTCGTTCAGCATCTCGCCGAAACGGAGTTTCATCTCCGTTCCCGATGCACCTTTTACTTTGAACCGAACCCAGCCGACCATGTTCTGACCTAAGTTGTAGACGGCCGTTTCACCTTTCTTTAGCCGGATAGGAGCCGGTTTGTCCGTAATACTCACTACATTGATTTTACCGTCTTTTTCACCTTGGTAAACAGTAGTGGACAAAGGGATACGGCTCAGATGCGGACGTACCTGAACGGTGGGGCCGGCAAAGGCGATTAACTCTCCTTTGAAATGAGGGTTGACAGCCGTCTTGTTCCAGTTGGCAGTATTATATCCGGGCTTCGTCCATCCACTTTCTTTTCGGGCGTCATAAGTTTCTCCGTGGTAGATGTCTCCCATTCGTATGGCACCGTCCATGGATGACAGCCAGGAAAGGTCCGTTACTACCGTTTCCGAAGTGCCGTCCGTATATTTCAGTAATATCTTTGCGATGAATCCTACTTCGTGACTGCCATACTCTCCGTGGCAGACGTCACTGTTCCACCAGCCGGAGGATACTTGGGCGCCGACTGCGTTTTCTCCTTTCCGGAGCAAATCGGTGATGTCATACGTCTGATAGTGGGCTGTTTTGCTGAAATCCGTCCATTCCGGCTTCAATTCGTCATAGCGTATGCTGCCGTCTTCCATCTTGTTTCCTACCCGTTGTCCGTTGATAAACAAATCATAGACGCCCAGAGCCGAACTGTAGATGCGGGCGGATGCAATCTTCTTTTTTGCCTTGAATTCTTTACGGAACATGGGTACTCCGCTCATGTCAACCTGCAATACCCGATAATCGCCGGAACCGGAAACCATATTCAGTTTACGATTACCTCCCACAGATACGATTTCTCCGCCTTCAAAAACGGACTGAGGTTTCTCGAAATCCTCTTTCAGAACGACTTTGGCTTCTTCCTTGTCGCCTTTCTGTTCGTACTCTGTCAGTACGATATTGTCAAACATGGCCGTTTCGTTGGTGTTATTTCCTCTGAATGCCCGGAAGCCGATATATCCATTCGATAGTTTGGAATCGGTGTCGGTATAGGTATCCACCAGTACCTTGTCAATATAAGTCTTGACCACTCCATCTTTTGCTTCGATTGCCAGATGGTGTTCTTTATTCAGCAAGTCGGATTTAGTGAAGAATTTGCCGATCGGAGTATCCGAACTTTGCAGGCGTCCCCTGTCATAAATATGTCTTCTGATCAAAGGTTCTTTTTCATTGTCCAGCGTATTGACAGACCACATGAATACGTTGGAAGCATCGCGTGCGCCGAAAAGAACGGATGCGTTGCCGGAAGTCAGTGTGACATCCATTTCCAGCAGCATTCGTGCCTTTGTCTGTTTCTTGTCTTCCGGATTGATTTTGGAATTCTTGTTTATTTGAGTTGCCTTGATCCATTGCGCTCCCGACCATCCGTCGGACAGCAGTCCTGTTTCGAAGAAAGCCTTTTCCGTCGAAGTCTCTTCTCCGGTTTTGTTGTTCCACACGGTTACTTTCCAATAATAGCGGGTGGAAGGGGTGAGAGCCGGTCCTGCATAACAGATGTGCAATGATTCGTCAGATGCCACCTTTCCGGAAGTCCAGACCGGATTTAGACAGGCTGCATCGGTCGCTACCGTGATTTGATAGGCTGTTTGTCTGACTCCTCTTTCCGCTGACTCTAGTTGCCAGCTGAATCGGGGAGCTGTTATGTCCAGCCCGATAGGATTGGTCAGATATTCAACCTGTAGTTTTTTGATTGCTGCATTCGTGGGCAGCAGAAAAAGAATAGATAAAAGTAACAAAGTAGTTCGTGCCATTAGTTTAAAGTATTAATAGTTTGTTATGATGGGGGATACTTGCAAATATAGTGCTTATTGTCTTGGATAGACATAAGAATTTTGACACTAATACTTAAAAATATGACCGTCCCCTTGAAATAATAAATGCCTATACTTGTTGTAGTACAGGCATTTATCGTTTTATGTGAATTCCGGTGCCATCTGTGAATAAAGCAGGGGTTATCTTAAAGCTTCCACTTCTTCGGGTGTCAGCGGAATTTTCTTGCCGAGTCGGCGGGCACCTGTCTCCGTGATGAGATAATCTTCTTCGTTGCGGATACCGCCGAAGTCTTTGTAAGTTTCCACTTTGTCGTAATTGATAAAATCGGTGAACTTCTTTTCTGCTCTCCACATATCGATCAGTTCGGGGATGAAGTAAATGCCCGGTTCTACGGTATGTACGAATCCCGGTTCCAGTGGAATGGCGAGGCGTTGTGACTTACGTCCGAACTGCGTGCTCTTGGGCTGACCGTTGTAGCCTACCCATATCTCACCCAGATTTTCCATGTCGTGAACATCCAGTCCCATCATGTGTCCCAATCCGTGCGGATAGAACAGGGCATGCGCGCCTTCGCGGACAGCATCTTCCGTATTTCCTTTCATTAGTCCGAGAGTTTTCATGCCGTCTACCATGACGCGGGCGGACAATTCGTATACATCCATATAAGGAATGCCCGGACGAAGCGCCTTGACAGATTCCAGATGCATCGCATTCTGGATTTCGTAAACTTCGCGCTGGCGGGTTGTAAATTTCTTATCCGCAGGAATCGTGGACGACATATCGCCTGCATAACCCGACTCGACTTCCGCACCTGCGTCAATCAGGAACAGATCGCCCGGTTTCACTTTATTTCCGTGATAATGGTTGTGCAGCGTCTGCCCGTTGATGGTGGCGATCGTTGCAAACGACAGTTCGCAGTTGTTGGACTCTGCCACGCGATTCATTTCCGCTACTACTTCATATTCGTACATTCCCGGACGAAGCACCTTCATGGCGGTGATGTGCATATCGGCAGTCACGTCACAGGCTTTTTCTATTTCTACGATTTCTTCCGCCGACTTGTAGTTGCGCTGAGCTATGACGGCACGGATGAAAGGTACGGAACCTTCCTGACGTGCAGGTGGTATTCCGAGCCAGTCCATCAGTTTCAGTTTATGTTCGGGGCGGTAGGGAGGAAGATAATGAATTGCTTTTCCACTCTGGACGCATTTGTGCAGATAGCCGACGATATCGGCGGAAGCCATCATTTCCCTGATGCCGACACGTTCGCATTTTTCGCGTAACGTAGGCTGTGAGCCCATCCATACGATGGCATCGATGGATAATTCGTCACCGAAAATAATTTCTTTGTCTTCGTCAATATCGATGATGGCCGAAAGTCCGGCACACGAAAGACCGAAATAATAAAGAAAAGTGGAGTCCTGACGATAACGGAACGTGTTATCCTCATAATTCAGCCCGCACTCGTCATTTCCCAGAAATAACAAAACTCCGGAGCCTAAATTCTTTTTCAGCAGGGCTCTGCGCTGCATATACGTCTCTTTGGCAAACATACTGTCCTAATTTTTAAGTTCGTGCAACAAAGATATAATAAAGAATGAAATATTACATAATCAACAAGTGACAATTAAGCTACGACTTACATAGAAAATTCTTTTTCTAATTCCTTTGTTACAGCTCTGTTGATAAATTCATTAATAGTAGTACCTGCGTTAGCGGCGGCTGTTGCTACCATTCCGTGCAGGTCGGAAGGCATACGTAGGACTAATTTTCCACTATACGGTTTACTTGGCTCCACTCCACGATCTTTGCAACTTGCCAAATAGTCGTCAATAGCCCCTTCAAAGTCACTCTTTAATTCACTGATGGTTTCACCTTCGTAAGTGATGCAATCTTTTTTAAGACCGAGAACTTTACCGAACAGGCAATTATCTTCTTCGTTGTATTCTACGCTACCAGCGTAACCTTTGTACTTTAACTGTCCCATAATTACTTTATTCTTTACTTTGTTCATATTTCTCAATCAGCTTGTTCTCACGGATATAAGCAAGTAACTGCTTCATCACGTATCCTTTAATAATATTAGACGGATGCGGCTTATGCATGATATACGAGCTTTTGTTATCAGCGCTTATAAATTCAACCCGTGAACCAGAAGTATTTCCTTTTTTTCCTTCACTATAACCAAATAACCCAAATAACCGTTTTACTTCATCGTAAGTGAAGTTCTTAGGCAATGTAAGGAAACGTTCTATTAGCTTTTCTTTTGTACCCATAATGTATAATGGTTTATGCAAAGATACTAAATTTAGTATCATGCTCAAGTGCTGGCTTTTCTTTTTATTAATTGATACTGATATTTAACATTAAAGCAAAGTAGATAACAGTGATTTTGAACTTAATTTGTTGTAAATTAAGATTTAATCTCTTATCAATCTGTGTTCTTTTCTACAATGATTTTAGGTAATACAATCTTAACCTCTTGTTTGTCTTTCCGTCTTTCCCAATATACTACGAAGTTGACAGCTGCCTCTTTAAGTCTATATCCTTTTTTATCTAACTCTTCAAGTGTATTTTGGAATTTTCTGGAGAAACGTAATATCTCGTTACCATGAAAGTCTGTACAGCCATTTGCTTTTAGCTGTAAAGGCATTCCACTTTTTAGATTATATATAGCGGCCTGACAATATGAGGAAATAAATGTGTCTAGATTTAAATCTTTGTGAGTTAATAAATAACATAGTCTTTGAGGTATAGGATATTGATTGTTGTCAGTCCGAATTTCTGTTAGTCCATTGACAATATTATTAAAATAATGTCCATTTAGATGGATAGATATGTTTTGTTTTGCACGAGTGATGGCAACATATATTTCACGTTTCTTTTCATCTGAGAGTGAGTTACCATTGTTAAGGAGTAAAAAGACATTGTCGAACTCCTTTCCTTTTGCTTTGTGGATGGTGGAGACAATAACCGTTTCACCTTGAGCTGAATAAAAGTCTTCTAGATTGGATTCAAATAGATAGGTTTTCCAGTCCGACAAATACTTTCGGGAGTAGATTTGTTCGAAAGTAAGTATGATGGAACGACATATTTCCCACGAAGAAGTATTGCCGAATTCGTATTTCAGCTTTCTCTTAGCTACTTCCCATCGTTCATTGTCGATAATATGGGTATCCTTAGTAAGATTTAGTACTTGGGTGAAATAGCGGATTTCATTTAAATCGCCTAAATAAAAATTACTGCTATTCGTTTGAACTAGTTTGGTGGCTATACCCTGTTCCTGTAAGAGGCATGATATAAAAACTGCTTCTTCGTTTGTTTTGGTGAGTACACCAGTCGTGCCTGCAAGCGGGCTTTCAACTACATCCTTTATTAAAGGAATAATTAAATTGTTTGATGGGTAGTAGGTGATACGAAGCGAACCATTCTCCGGTTGATGAGAGACAATAGGATTGTGCTTCATCCGATGAGGTATTTGATTGACAAATGAATTTGCGAATGTCACAAGATTGCTTTTACTTCTGAAGTTTTCATATAACTCATAAAAGCGTGCTTGGTATTTGCTGATGAGGTATTGCATATATTTGGAGTCTGATTTACGAAAGGAATAGATGTTTTGATCATCATCTCCTACAGCTATGACCTTTAGAGTTTCATTTTTATCTATAAGAGCAGTAATGAGATTGAATTCATCCTCTGTCATATCTTGTGCTTCATCAATTACAAGTACGCTTTTGGTGATACGGCTTATTTCAACTTCATCATTCTTGATTTTGTCTATTGTATCTTTAATGACAGATTCTGATTTCTCAATCGAACCTAGTTTGCCTAATAAGTCGAAACAATAGGAGTGAAAGGTCTTTATTTCAATGTAACCTACTGCATTTCCTATTAAATCATGAAGCCTTTTTCGGAATTCACTAGCTGCTGCTCGTGAGAAGGTAAGCATGAGTAACTGTTCATGTTTTACGTCTTCCATTAATAACAGAGAAGCCAGTTTATGTACGAGTAAACGGGTTTTGCCACTTCCCGGACCAGCTGCGACAACAATGTGTCCCGGCTGATTGTCATTAATAATATTTAGTTGGCTTTCGGATAGCTCTCCGAACAATTGCTTGTATTTGGTTGGAGTGATTCGTCTGCTAATCTCTTCTTTTCGTCCTCCTGGAAAATATTTTTGAATGAAAGACATATTGTTCAACCTGAAATAGTCATCAACGAATCGCTGTGCTTCTTGGTTGTTTTGGCTCATTTTTCGTGCATATTCTCCTACAATGTGAATCTTTTGTGTTTTGTTACTATAGAATTTTTCTAGTTTGCGATAATCGTCCTGCTTATACCGTATATTTGTGTCTCCCAATCGTTTAATCGTCATTCGGTTGTATATGACTAGAAATCCACCTTCTATTTGCAGAGCTCCTATCCGGGAAAGGTAAAAAAGCGTATCTTCTATATCTTCGAGAGTAGTCAGTTCTTGAAACAATACTTGTTGTTTTTCATAGCTTTCTTTTAATTCTACTACGGAAAATTCAACGAGAATTTCATCTCTTTTAGCTGAACCAGTTTCTGATTCAGTTTTTTCATATAGGTAATTTATTATAAACTCGGATAAAAGATGTCTGTCCTTTGTTTTTTTATCAAATGAAGTACTGGAGGATGAACACCGATAAATAGCACGATAGTTTCTATTATCATCTTTGTGTGAACGTATAATCCAGTTCTTTTCACACCAGAAATTTATGAGTGTTTTTAATTTGTCAAGACTAATCTCTTTTTTTATTTCAATTTCTGCTTGTTCACGTAATTCTTTCAAGTTAAATAACTTCTCTTCTTCATTAAACTGTGTGAGGAGGAAATCTTCCAAACAGTTGTATAGTCTGGTGATTTCAAGAGAACGGTTTCGCTGCTCTTTTTTGATTATATAAGCAGTGAGATCCTGATTGTCAGCCAATATCTTTTCGTCACGGAGTAAAGTTATTATCTGGATGACTTCATCATTGGGGATACCTAAATGATCGGAGATATAATCAATACGGGCCTCCGGTGCTTCATCATTTGCATACTTTCGACTTTTGGTTGATATGAGCTTTTTAATGATGCGAATAGCTTGCGTTTTTTGTTTTTCATTGAAGCGAGGAGACAGGTTAATTTTATCAATAGCTTCCTGAACTGTATTTGCCAATATACTGTCGGCAAATACACGTGGAATATTTTGTCCACGGCGTAAATATCCGGATTCTTCAAGTGCTGCTATGGCCGTGGTCACACGAGTTTCTATGTTGGTGACATTCTCATCCCATCCGGCTCTACGAGCTATCTCTAAAGCTGACTGCGAAACAGTCGGGCGCAAGCGAGTGTTATTTTTTATAGCTTTCCAGACCTGTTGTATTTCTCCGATATGTAACTTCGTTTGATTAAGCAGGATGAAATGCTTTGTTAAATCTTCTTCGTCAAAAAGAATATAACAAGAGGCTTCGATATTCTCGTCTCGGCCAGCTCTGCCCGATTCCTGTACATAATTCTCAAGTGAATCGGATATTTCATAATGGACTACGAGTCCTACATCTTTTTTGTCTACTCCCATTCCGAAAGCAGAAGTGGCTACCATAATTTGTACGATGCCGGAGATGAAATCGTTTTGGTTTTCTGTTTTATCCTTAATGTCCATTTTTCCATGGAAAGCTCTAACGGAAAAACCGTCTTGCTTTAAACGCGCTGCGAGGGTGGAAGCTGTTCTTGTGCGTGCTACATAAATAATTGTCGGGCATTTCTTTAACTCAATAATCTCCCTTAGACACGTATATTTCTCTTCTTGCTGACTTTTTTGGAATACTTGATATTTAAGGTTGGTCCGGTAACTGTTGGAGCGAAATAATTCTAACTGTATATTTAGCTTTTCTTTGAAATAAATGGAAATATCCTCAATCACTTCCTGTTTGGCTGTTGCTGTGAAACAAGAGACGGGTATTGGTTGTACCAAACCTTTTTTCAGTTGTAGTTGTCTGATATAATCACCTATGTAGAGATAGTCAACACGGAAATCTTGTCCCCATGAAGAAAAACAATGTGCTTCATCAATTACAAAACGAACAATTTTACGTCCCAATAATAATCTTTCAATTGATTTTGACCGTAATGATTCGGGAGATATATAAAGAATGGAAGCAGTTCCGTTTTCAACTCTTTCAAAAGATTCAGAACGTTCTATAGGATCAAGCAAACCATTGATAGTGACTGCATCTGTAATGGAATATTTTCGTAGGTTGTCCACTTGATCTTTCATTAAAGACTGTAGAGGAGAAATAACTACTGTGAGTCCTTTAACTAATTCTCCACTCATTAATGCCGGGACTTGAAAAGTGATAGATTTTCCTCCTCCTGTAGGGAAGATTGCGAGGAGTGATTTACCTTTTAAAGCAGCTTTTACTGCGTCTTCTTGCAAAGATTGATTGTTGTAAGTTCGATAAGAATCAAAACCAAAGAAAGTTTTTTAATCCTTTATGTGCGTCAAAAACCTGATTACAAAAATCACATCCAGTCAAGCAAGGAGTATTACGTAATGCATACATGATTGACTCTACTTTCGGGTGCGAATGCAGTACCCAAGGTGGGGTAATAGAGTAGCGATCTTTACAATTGATTAGGGCAAGGCAATAAGCTAATTCGACAGGAGATTGGTTGATATAGTTTGTAAGTGGGGCATACTTACATAAATCACCGTCAAATCTGCGGTTTATGATAGCATCTAAATCCTCCTGCTGCTTTTCGTAGTTATAAGTAATATAATCAAAAAAGTAACCGAACTCTTTGGTATGATATAATAGTGCAAAATAGATATCCTTTAAATCTTTGTCCAGACAATTAAATGCTTCTACCTCAGAGAGGAATAGCTCTTGTGCTTTGATTGAATCATTTAGTGGGTTGCTGAGGCTTTCTGTTTGTAATTTGTCGTCTTTCAATAAATGATGGTAAGGTCTTGCCGGAAATAATAAAGGCGAGAGATAGAGAGTGTCTATTACTTTGGGGTGTTTGTATCCGACTTGCGCAAATAAAGGCGAAATATATTGAAGATCATGATTCAAGATGTTATGTCCGCCTATATATTCTGTTTGTGCAATGAATTGCATTAAATCTTTGGGCGAGTTGCAATGAAAAGAAGCTCCGTCATGGCGAATAGCTCCTATATCCAAAATCTGACGATTAGTTGGATTAATTTCAAGGTCAATAAAGGTGATATTTGTCATGCCTGTTTTTTTTAATCAACTGTTCAAAGATAATACTAATTTACAAAAGTATAATGAACTTCATAGAATAAATATTTGTTTAATTTATAAATTACTGTGATAGGATTAAAAATAATCCCACTAATCTGTGTAATCTCTCGTTAAAAAGTTACTTTTGTAGCGAGAAACAGTAGAAAGCAAAAACGAATATGGCACAAGGTTCCCGTCAAATACAATCGCAGGCGCAACAGCAGATACAAACGCTCTCGCCACAGCAGATTCTGGTCGTGAAGTTGTTGGAGCTTCCCGCAGTCGAGCTGGAAGACCGTATCCATGCTGAACTATTGGAAAATCCGGCGCTTGAAGAAGGCAAAGAAGACGCTGCTACAGATGAATATGCCGATGGCGTCAGTCCGGAAGAAGGCATGGATAACGATGCCAATGATTATGATTCTTTAAGTGATTATCTCACCGAAGACGATATCCCCGACTATAAATTGCAGGAAAACAACCGCTCGAGGGACGAGCAGGCGGAAGATATTCCTTTCTCCGACGCCACCTCTTTTTATGAAATCCTGAAAGAACAACTCCGTGAACGTAACCTGACCGAGCACCAGTGCGAACTGGTGGAATATCTGATCGGTTCGCTGGACGATGACGGACTGCTCCGTAAATCGCTGGAAAGTATCTGTGACGAACTGGCTATCTACGCCGGTATCGAATCTACGGAAGAAGAACTGGAAGAGGCTCTGTGCATCCTGCAGGATTTTGACCCGGCAGGTATCGGAGCACGCAACCTTCAGGAATGTCTGATGATACAGATTCTGCGCAAGAAGAGCGAAGAGAAGAAGCCGTCACCGATATTGAACCTGGAAGAGCGCATCATCAGTGACTGTTATGAAGAATTTACCCGGAAGCACTGGGAGAAAATCATTAAGAAACTGGATGTCAGAGAAGAGACTTTCAATGAGGCGATTGCCGAAATAACCAAGTTGAATCCCCGTCCGGGCGCTTCGCTCGGAGAGACGATCGGAAGAAACCTTCAGCAGATTGTTCCCGATTTTCTGGTGGATACCTACGATGACGGAACGATTAACGTAAGCCTGAATAACCGCAATGTTCCCGAACTCCGGATGAGCCGCGACTTTACCGAGATGGTGGAGGAGCATACCAAAAATAAGGCGAACCAGTCCAAAGAGTCGAAAGAAGCCATGATGTTCCTGAAACAGAAGATGGATGCGGCACAAGGATTTATCGATGCGGTGAAGCAGCGGCAGAATACATTGATGACTACCATGCAGGCGATTATCGACTTGCAGCGTCCTTTCTTCCTCGAAGGCGACGAGTCATTGCTGAAACCGATGATTCTCAAAGATGTGGCAGAACGTACCGGACTGGATATCTCTACGATTTCCCGTGTCAGCAACAGCAAATACGTACAGACCAACTTCGGCATCTATCCGCTTAAATTCTTCTTCAGCGATGGCTATACGACGGAAGACGGAGAGGAAATGTCCGTACGCGAGATACGTAAGATTCTGAAAGAATGCATTGACGGAGAAGACAAAAAGAAACCGCTGACAGATGACGAACTGGCGGATATCCTGAAGGAAAAAGGCTATCCTATCGCCCGCCGTACGGTGGCGAAATACCGTCAGCAGTTAAATATACCGGTGGCAAGACTGAGAAAGTGAGTTTAAAGTATTAACTATAAAGTATTAAGTATTAGTGCTGATGGATAAAGAAAAAGAGCATATCATAGCGGATAAAACAATGTTGCGGGTGGCACGGATCACCTCCATCGTGTTTACTCCATTTTCTATACCGTTTCTGGCGTTTCTGGTGTTATTCCTGTTTTCTTATCTCCGTATCATGCCGATACTTTATAAGGGAATTGTGTTGGGAATCGTTTACTGCTTCACCATACTGACACCCACTATCACCATTTTCCTGTTCCGGAAGATCAACGGATTTGCCCGTCAGGAACTGAGTGAGCGTAAGAAACGTTATGTACCTATCCTGCTGACTATCATTTCGTATGTGTTCTGCCTGCTGATGATGCGGAAACTGAATATTCCCTGGTATATGACCGGAATCATTTTTGTTTCCCTGGTGATATCGATCATCTGCATTCTGGTCAATCTGAAATGGAAACTGAGCGAACACATGGCGGGGATGGGCGGTATTATCGGCGGACTGGTTTCGTTCAGTGCGCTGTTCAGCTATAATCCGGTAGTGTGGTTGTGCCTGTTTATTCTGATTGCAGGCATATTGGGCTCGGCGCGGATTGTGCTGGGGCATCACACCTTGGGCGAGGTCCTTTCCGGTTTTGTAGTCGGGCTGGTCTGCTCTTTTTTGATACTCCATCCGGCGTACAACCTTATATTCAGAGTATTTTTATTTTAAAAACAATATAAATCCTAAAAACTAATTATTATGAACTTTCCACAGAACTTGAAGTACACGAATGAACACGAGTGGATTCGCGTAGAAGGAGACATCGCTTACGTAGGTATCACAGATTACGCACAGGAACAATTGGGCGATATTGTATTCGTTGATATTCCTACCGTAGGAGAAACGTTGGAAGCCGGAGAAACTTTCGGAACGATTGAAGTGGTAAAGACCATTTCCGATCTTTTCTTACCGTTGGCAGGCGAGATACTCGAACAGAACGAAGCTTTGGAAGAAAATCCGGAGCTGGTAAACAAAGACCCTTACGGCGAAGGCTGGCTGATCAAGATGAAGCCTGCTGATGCCAGTGCTGCGGAAGACCTGCTCGATGCCGAAACATACAAGGCAGTGGTCAACGGCTGAATTTGAATAAACAGTACTTCTGCCTCAATGGAAGCTGACTAAATAGTCGTTAGTAACTCCAACTCTCCTCCTGCTGGAAGGAGGAGTCCCCGTAGGGGGAGGTGGTAGGTAAATGAATGTATGTAATAACTTTTAGATTAGATGAAAATGACTCCAATTGTAAGTATCATCATGGGTAGCACGTCCGACCTTCCTGTTATGGAGAAGGCTGCGCAACTGCTGAATGATATGCATGTACCGTTCGAAATGAACGCCCTTTCTGCTCACCGCACGCCGGAGGCTGTGGAAGAGTTTGCCAAAAATGCCCGTAGCCGTGGCATTAAAGTAATCATCGCTGCTGCCGGAATGGCTGCCGCCCTTCCGGGTGTCATCGCAGCCAACACAACGCTTCCGGTGATCGGAGTACCTGTAAAAGGCTCTGTGCTCGACGGTGTAGACGCTCTGTACTCCATCATTCAGATGCCTCCGGGCATTCCTGTGGCTACGGTTGCTATCAATGGAGCGATGAATGCGGCTATCCTTGCCATTCAGATGCTTGCATTGAGCGATGCCGCATTGGCTGAGGCTTTTGCTGCTTACAAAGAAGGACTGAAAAAGAAAATCGTAAAGGCAAACGAAGAACTGAAAGAAGTGAAGTTCGAATATAAAACCAATTAATTGACAATTGACAATTGACAATTGACAATGGGCTGGCGCTGTGGGTGCTTTGTTGAGCTTGTTGTTGATTCTCGATTCTCAATTGTCAATTGTCAACTGTCAATTGTCAATTGAAAAGATGGATTTATTCAATTACTTTCGAAGAGAAACATCCGAAGTAAATATTGGGGCTGTACCTTTGGGCGGCCCCAATCCTATTCGTATCCAGTCGATGACGAACACGTCCACTATGGATACAGAAGCTTGTGTGGAACAAGCCAAACGCATCGTCGATGCCGGCGGCGAGTATGTACGACTGACCACGCAGGGTGTCAAGGAAGCGGAAAATCTGATGAATATCAATATCGGGCTACGAAGTCAGGGATATATGGTTCCGTTGGTGGCCGATGTGCATTTTAATCCGAAAGTGGCCGATGTAGCAGCTCAATATGCAGAAAAGGTACGGATCAATCCGGGCAATTATGTAGATGCAGCGCGTACTTTTAAGAAACTGGAATATACCGACGAGGAGTATGCGCAGGAGATACAGAAGATTCACGACCGCTTTGTGCCGTTTCTGAATATCTGTAAGGAGAATCATACGGCTATCCGCATCGGAGTCAATCACGGTTCCCTGTCCGACCGTATCATGTCCCGCTACGGAGACACTCCCGAAGGGATGGTGGAATCCTGCATGGAATTCCTGCGTATCTGTGTGGCGGAACATTTCACGGATGTGGTGATTTCGATCAAGGCTTCCAATACGGTGGTGATGGTGAAGACCGTCCGCTTGCTTGTTGCCGTGATGGAACAGGAGGGAATGTCATTTCCCCTGCATCTTGGAGTGACGGAGGCCGGAGACGGAGAAGACGGACGTATAAAATCTGCCTTGGGCATCGGTGCATTGCTTTGTGACGGATTGGGAGATACGATTCGTGTGTCGCTTAGTGAGGCTCCCGAAGCGGAAATTCCCGTAGCGCGCAAGCTGGTGGATTATGTTCTGTTGAGGCAGGATCATCCGTATATCCCGGGTATGGAGGCACCGGAATTTAATTATCTTTCTCCTTCGCGCCGCAAGACGCGGGCAGTGCGGAATATCGGGGGCGAACATCTCCCTGTCGTTATTGCCGACCGCATGGATGGGAAGACGGAAGTCAATCCGCAGTTTACTCCGGATTATATCTATGCCGGAAGAACGTTGCCCGAACAGCGGGAAGAAGGAGTGGAATATATCCTTGATGCCGATGTATGGAAAGGGGAGGGCGGAACATGGCCTGCTTTCAATCATGCGCAGTTGCCGTTGATGGGTGAGTGCAGTGCAGAACTGAAATTCCTGTTTATGCCTTACATGGCGCAAACGGATGAAGTGATTGCCTGTCTTAAGGTGCATCCCGAAGTTGTGGTTATTTCTCAGAGCAATCATCCGAACCGCTTGGGCGAGCACCGTGCATTGGTGCATCAACTCATGACGGAAGGTCTGGAGAATCCGGTTGTTTTCTTCCAGCATTATGCGGAGGACGAGGCGGAAGATTTGCAGATTAAGTCCGCCGTTGATATGGGAGCATTGATTTTTGACGGTTTATGTGACGGGATTTTTCTGTTCAATCAAGGAAGTCTGAGTCATGCGGTAGTAGATGCTACTGCCTTCGGTATCTTGCAGGCAGGACGCACCCGTACTTCTAAAACGGAATATATTTCTTGTCCGGGCTGCGGTCGTACGCTTTATGATCTGGAAAAGACAATTGCGCGTATCAAGGCGGCTACCTCACATCTGAAAGGCTTGAAAATCGGCATCATGGGATGTATCGTCAACGGTCCCGGTGAGATGGCGGATGCCGACTACGGCTATGTAGGTGCCGGACGCGGAAAAATCAGCCTTTATAAAGGTAAAGTTTGTGTAGAGAAGAACATACCCGAAGAAGAGGCGGTGGAACGGTTGCTGGAATTTATCCGCAATGACCGGAAAGAACTGGAACTTTAATCAGTAATACTTTTAAATAGTTAAGACAGGAGTTGCTTTAAGTTTGCTTAAGGCAACTCCTGTCTTTTATTATAGTATACACAAACATTTATCCGTACAAGGGGAAGATAACCACCTGGGATTAATAGTAGGAGAACCGTTCATTAGGCTATTATGTAGGTTAGATTAATGTATTCCGTCAGTAAGAAGAAGTCATTTCACATACATGGGCCCATCAGTCCACGTACGTGGTCTATTGGGTTCATGTACGTGAACCGAACGGTCCACGCACGTGAAACGAATACATGAAACGTACTAAATATATTAGTCAAACCTTGTTAGCTTGTTAAGGTTACTATGCTATGGCTTAATGCAGGCGGCATAGATGAAGCTATATATGGCATAAACAACGCACATTCACGCTGAAAATGGAGCTTTTAACATATGCTGCCAATGCTTCTGAATAGTCTGTTTTATAGTTGTTAATCAGCGTGTTAATCCTGTTTCTTATTAAAAGCAGGTGATAATAGAAACCAGAAAAAGTTCTATTATCACCTTATTATCACCACCTATTATCACCATTACTGCCTTAATAATAAGGAACTTATCCTTTAAAAGTGACAAGTGACAATAACAAAGTGTTTTATTAACTCTAGTGAGAAACGGTTGGAAGCCTAGGTGTACTGTTTCGCTGGCGGCATAGCTGAATCGGATTCAAGCAAGTATCCTGCTTCGAGAAGGAAAAATTAAAGTTTGGCCGTTGGCTGGATGTGGTGGATTATGAGTTATTGATTTAGTTTTCTGGTGACTTATCATTCATTTTTTCTTCAAGTAGTTTGAGTAGTTCGTTGCAAGCAGTATCCATGTATTCTTTGCCTTCTTCAGCCAAAACATCCGGATTATAAGACAGTTTCACAGAATCGGATGTGATGTCACAGCTTACTTCACATCCATCTGACAAGTATTGAATATAAATACAGAATGGGAAATCAAAAGTATTATCGCCTGCATATCGGCAATGATTAAAATGAAAAGTTACTGCATCATATTTTAGCTTAAAGTAGTCAACCTGAGATTTCTTGGATAAACGTATGATATCCTCTACAAAGCCATACTCTTTTGACTTAGTATATAAAATGTGTGACTGGATAATTGGCTCATCAGGATTGGGTGTATTTATTTTTTTAGCCATGTTCCAAGTGGGAGTGTTGGTTATAAATGTTCTGTCAAATAGCTTTTGGAGTCCACTGATCTTTTGCTCCACATAAACGGCCAATTCAAAAAAAGCACTTCTTGCCTGTTCTACGGAACGGCTGCTTTTTTCGATAGCTTTATCTGAGTATCTACGCTGTAACATCGCTATTTTCTTATCGAAATCACCTTCTTCCTCTATGCTTTCTCCCTTGGCGGCTTTGATTGCGAGTGTCAGACTGCGTATCAGGCAACTGCTCAAATAGTTGACGAATGGTAATATATCATTCAAAGTGGCATTAGCACCATCTGAAGGGGTTAATCCTGCTTCTACATCACATTGATGGAGGATGTTCAGATAGTTGGATTTATCTTCGGAGTGAATAACGATCATCGGATATCCATAACGGTGCAGCACAAAGTTTACTAATAAACGGGCAATGCGTCCGTTGCCATCTTCGAAGGGATGAATGCGGATATAACGGTAATGAAGCAACGCGGCCAATTCAACAGGAGTCAGTATTCCTTTATCTGCTTCCAGGTTGTACCAGTCTACCAAGCTCGTCATAAATGCCGGAGTTTCTTCGGGCGAAGCATAACTGAAAACTTCTCCTGTTGCGGTCAGTACGGAATTGGGGCGTGATTTATATTCGCCTACTTTTATCTGCATACGGATGTCTTGTCCGTCGGGTGTTTTGGCGTTCTTCCAATAGTCCTGCACAAGGATGGTACGGTTCAATTCGCGAATAAAACTTTCAGTCAGCGGACGTTCTTTGTCCTGCGCCTCTTGCTTTATCATTTCCAGTCCTACGTTGTGAGCTTTCATCTCTTCATAATCTTTCAAGCTGGCATTACCCGAAGTTTCACCGAACATTAATAATAGTTTTGTTTGTCCGTATGTCAGTGTATTTCCTTCCAAGTGGTTAGAGTTATAATTAAACTCTAACTTGAATTTATCATTCCAACGTTTCAGGTCCTCAGGCTTAAGAGGCTGAAGCGATTTCCATTCGCTATATAATTGTTTTATATTACTTATTCCCATTTATATATGTGGGGCTGTGCCCATTTTTTTGTTTAGATACAAAAATAGGAAACTTTCTTTATATGCCAATCCCTTGAACGATATTTATTTGGAGATTGGCTATGGCATCTTCTTTTGCAACTTTGTTGCACGAATCATTCGCTACCTTTGCAGCAGATAAAAAAGAAAGAATGATTATGGGACATTGTAGTTGTTGCGCACATACACACGAATGTGCACCCGAAAAACATATTGAAAAGAAAGAATCAATATTCGCTGAATATTGGAAAGTGGGACTTTCATTTATCCTGTTGATAAGTGGAATCATCATGAACGCTCTGGAGTTACCTTTCTTCCGTGAAGGATATTTCTCTCTGATATGGTATGTCGTGGCTTATCTTCCGGTCGGCCTGCCCGTTATGAAAGAGGCTTGGGAGAGTATGAAGGATAAGGACTATTTCAGTGAGTTTACGCTGATGTTTGTAGCTACGCTTGGAGCGTTTTATATCGGTGAATATCCGGAGGGAGTAGCGGTGATGTTGTTTTACTCCGTCGGAGAACTGTTTCAGGAAAAGGCTGTTGATAAGGCGAAGCGTAATATCGGAGCTCTGCTGGATGTCCGTCCGGAAGAAGCGGCAGTAGTCAGAGATGGACGTGTCATTATTGAGAATCCTCAAAACGTAAAAGTAGGAGAAACAATTGAAATAAAGACAGGAGGAAGAGTTCCTTTGGATGGAATGATGCTCAATGAGGTAGCTGCTTTCAATACGGCGGCATTGACAGGTGAGAGTGTGCCCCGAAGTATCCGGATGGGTGAGGAAGTACTTGCCGGAATGATTGTTACCGATAAAGTAATCCGTATCAAGGTGATCAGACCTTTTGATAAAAGTGCTCTTGCCCGTATTCTGGAACTTGTTCAGAATGCCTCCGAACGCAAAGCACCGGCAGAACTGTTTATCCGTAAATTTGCCCGTGTTTATACTCCGATTGTGATAGGGCTGGCGGTTCTGATTGTTTTACTGCCGTTTATTTATTCCTTGATCACTCCCCAGTTCTTATTTACTTTTAATGACTGGCTGTACAGGGCTTTGGTCTTTCTTGTGATTTCATGCCCGTGCGCTTTGGTGGTCAGTATTCCGTTAGGATACTTCGGAGGCATCGGGGCAGCTTCCCGGTTGGGAATTTTATTTAAAGGTGGAAATTATCTGGATGCTGTTACGAAGATTAATACAGTCGTGTTTGATAAAACGGGAACCCTTACCAAAGGTACGTTTGAAGTGCAGTCTTGTAACTGTGAATCCGGTGTATCCGAAGAAGAATTAATCCGGATGATAGCCTCGGTAGAAAGCAGCAGTACACATCCCATTGCTAAGGCTGTGGTGAATTATGCCGGACGGCGGGATATCGAGCTTTCCTCTGTAACCGACAGTAAGGAGTATGCAGGTCTCGGACTGGAAGCTGCCGTAAATGGAATTCAGGTTTTGGCAGGTAATGGGCGTTTGCTTTCAAAATTTCAGATAGAATATCCGCCCGAACTTCTTTCCATTACAGATACGATCGTTGTCTGTGCGATAGGAAACAAGTATGCCGGTTATCTGCTATTATCCGACAGTCTGAAAGAGGATGCAAAGATCGCCATTCAGAACCTGAAAGCATTGGGAATTCAAAACATTCAGATATTATCCGGTGATAAACAAAGTATTGTTAGTAACTTTGCAGAGAAGCTGGGTATTTCGGAAGCCTATGGTGATTTGCTCCCCGACGGGAAAGTGAAGCATTTGGAAGAATTGCGCCAACATACGGAGAACCAGGTTGCCTTTGTGGGCGACGGCATGAATGATGCTCCGGTACTGGCTTTAAGTAATGTAGGTATTGCCATGGGCGGACTAGGCAGTGATGCGGCTATTGAAACGGCTGATGTGGTGATACAGACCGACCAGCCTTCCAAAGTGGCTGAAGCGATAAAGGTAGGAAAACTGACGCGAAGGATTGTATGGCAGAATATTTCACTGGCGTTTGGTGTGAAACTGCTGGTACTGATTTTGGGAGCCGGTGGACTGGCTACACTTTGGGAAGCTGTTTTCGCCGATGTTGGTGTAGCACTGATTGCTATCATGAATGCCGTAAGGATACAGAAAATGATAAAATAAAAGAATATGGAAGAAAAAGTTTATCTGGATAAGTTGGCAAAAAGAGACATCAAGCCGACGGCTATCAGACTTCTCATATTGAAAAGTATGATGGAAGCGGGGCGTGCCGTGTCTCAGCTTGATCTTGAAACGTTGCTGGATACGGTTGATAAATCGACTATATCCCGTACAATCACGCTTTTTTTGTCTCATCATCTGATACATAGCATAGACGACGGAAGCGGTTCGTGGAAGTATGCCGTTTGCGATGATTCCTGCAACTGTGTCCTGAAAGACCTGCATTCACATTTTTATTGCGAGAAATGCCATCGGACATTTTGTTTGGAAAAGATTCATATTCCGGTTATCGACTTACCGAAAGGATTCACTTTGCATAGTGTGAATTATGTAGTAAAGGGAGTGTGTGCGGAGTGCTCAAAAGTGTAGGATTAATTGCAGACAAGCAGTAATGGTAAAAGAAAAACACCGGAACTCGAACGGAAAAATATCGTTGAGTTCCGGTGTTTATTATATTAATGATACTGGTTAGTCAATATTGGGATTCAGAGAATGCCAGTCTTTGATTGCCGGGATGATCCCCATTTCAATCACTTCATCGCGAAGTTTGCACAGATGTTCGTAGCTCTTTTCCAGTTCTTCCTGTTCGGAAGGAGATCCGGCCACTTCTTTGTAAGTAACGCCATCTTTCGTAATGGAAGTTTCCATAGCCATCATGATGTGGTCGAATTTACCATTGGAAACATAAGTACCGGCAGGCCAGCGGAACGGTTGTCCACCCATTGCGGCAGCGATCATTTCGATAGAAAGATAAGCCGGGCTTTGGAAAGAAGAACGGCCACGAAGATCGATGATATGTTTGCCACCCTGTATGACACGTACTTTTAATGCTTCCCATTCTGTCAGCGGAAGACGGGTAGTTCCGATGAAATCAGTCAGCGGTTCGCCTTTTACTTTGGTAGTTGAGGCGAATACGGCCATCTGTTCTCCATGTCCGCCATACGTACGGCAGTTTTGAATGTCGGAAGCGGGAATATGGAAATATTTCACCAGTTCATTCTGCAGACGGGTGCTGTCCAGTGCTGCCAGTGTAGAAACCTGAGACGGTTTCAGACCGGAATAAAGCAGTGTGATTAATCCTGTGATATCAGCAGGGTTAAAGATGACAACGATATGTTTTACATTCGGACAGTATTGGCGGACATCTTTACCGAACTGAGCGGCAATTTCAGCATTTCCTTTCAACAAGTCTTCACGGGTCATGCCTGCTTTGCGGGCTGCACCACCGGAAGATACGATATAAGAGGCTCCTGTCAATGCTTCTTTGATATCGGAAGTATAAGTCAGATTCACGCCTTCGAAACCGCAGTGATATAATTCTTCTGCCACGCCTTCCAGAGCGGGAGCAAAAGGATCATATAGACAAATATTCGGAGTGAGTTTCATCATCATAGCTGTTTGAGCCATATTGGAGCCGATCATTCCGGCTGCTCCTACAATCGTAAGTTTCTCGTTGGTTAAAAATTCCATAATTATATATGTTTAAAGATGAATAATCTGTTCTTGCTTATTACCGCTACAAAGATAACGACTTAATCGGATGATTGTTCATTGAAAATAGTTTTGTTTGATAACGAAAAGTTATACCTGTCTGATGAAAGGGATGTGCCTAAAATAGATTATCTTTGCTCATTATATAATAAATAGATAAAAGTATGAGTATCGAATTAGGAAAATTCAACCAACTCGAAGTGGTAAAGGAAGTCGATTTCGGTTTGTATCTCGACGGAGGAGATGAAGGTGAAATCCTGCTGCCCACCCGTTATGTACC
Organism: Bacteroides sp. 1_1_14; assembly: GCF_000162515.1. Classification (NCBI taxonomy): domain Bacteria; kingdom Pseudomonadati; phylum Bacteroidota; class Bacteroidia; order Bacteroidales; family Bacteroidaceae; genus Bacteroides; species Bacteroides sp. 1_1_14. The sequence goes on from NZ_GG774713.1 coordinate 101,272, forward strand.
CGAAGACTGTAAGGTAGGGGATATGTTGAATGTATTTCTTTATCTGGATATTGACGAAAGACTGATTGCCACGACGCTGACTCCGTTGGTGCAGGTAGGGCAGTTCGCCTGTCTCGAAGTCTTTTGGGTGAACCAGTTCGGGGCATTCCTCAACTGGGGATTGATGAAAGACTTATTTGTACCCTTCAGTGAGCAGAAGATGAAAATGCAGGTGGGAAGATCCTACGTGGTCCATGCTCATGTGGATGAGGAAAGTTATCGTATTGTAGCTTCGGCGAAGGTAGAACGCTACCTGTCGAAAGATATGCCCGATTATGCTCCGGGTGCGGAAGTGGATATTCTGATCTGGCAGAAGACGGACTTGGGTTTCAAAGCGATTATAGACAATAAGTATAGCGGATTGCTGTATGAAAATGAAATATTCCGTGCATTGGAGACCGGTATGCAGATGAAGGCGTTTGTGAAACAGGTACGCGAAGATGGTAAGGTGGACCTGATACTTCAGAAACCGGGATTTGAGAAAGTCGATGATTTCTCGAAGACACTGTTGGAGTATATTCGGGAACATGGCGGACGGATCAATCTGAACGATAAAAGTCCTGCGGAAGATATTTACGATACCTTTGGTGTCAGCAAGAAAACTTTTAAGAAAGGTGTAGGTGACTTGTATAAGAAACGATTGATTTCTTTGCATGAGAACGGCATCACTTTGGCAGAATCCTAAACAGAATAGGGAAATCCCTATGCAGGAATAGAGAGAATCATTGGGGTGGGGAGTTTTCTCACCCTATTTTTGTGATATCAGTTAAAGATAATAATTTTAAAAACAGATAAGCTATGCGTAAGATAATAATAAGTTTCTGTATTTTGCTCGCTGCCCTTTCTTTAAAAGCGCAGCCTGTCAGCGGAATCCGGATTGATGGCGGAGATACTCCGATTCTTGTTTATTTTGGCGGAAGGCAGATGTGTTATCCTACTACTACTTGTTTCGTTGCCAATCTGAAACCGGGAAATTATACTATTGAAGTGTACGCTTCCCGCCCGACTCGTCCGGGAGAACGTGTATGGAAAGGAGAACGGTTGTATAATGACCGTGTTTACTTTAACGGAAACGAAGTAAAAGATATCATTGTAGAAGAACGTGGAGATATCCGTCCGGGCAGACCCGGAAGACCGGGAGCCGGTCAGGGTGGACACCGTCCGGACTATAACCGCTACGATAGAGTGATGAATGACCAACTTTTCAAGAAGTTCTTTGATAGTGTGAAGAATGAACCTTTTGAAAAAGATCGTATAGGGTTGATTACAACTGCATTGGCGAACTCTGATTTTACATCGGAGCAGTGTCTTCAACTGGTGAAGTTCTATACCTTTGATAATGAACGGCTGAAGATTATGAAAATGATGTATCCCAATATTGTAGATAAAGAGGCTTTCTTTACAGTGATCGGTACTCTTACATTCTCCAGTAACAAGACCAAAATGAACGATTTCATCAAGGAATACGAAGGACGCTGATCATACATTAGTTCACTAAAAACGATACGGTTATGAAAAATATACATATAATCCTGTTTTTCACGTTGTGGGTAATACTCGGTAGCTGTTCTACTTATTACGTATCCAACAAGCAAGTGATGGAGGTTCAGCAGGGAATGTCCCGGCAGAATGTAGAAAAAATCTTGGGTAAACCGGATTACAGACGTTTTGACGGAGGTGGTGAGGAATGGGAGTACCACCGGATTTCTTCAGTGCTTTACGGCAACTCGATCAAGATTATTGTATATTTTGCAGATGGAAGAGTTACGGGTATGGATACCTTTAATGGTGATGAAATACTTCTTCCGCCGCCTCCGGTTGTGATGTCTCCTTCCGTTGTTGTAACTAATACGGATCCGGTTCGTCCGCCACGCTATGAAGAAAATCCCCGTCGCAGAACACTTATGATGCGTGATGAGTTTGATCGTTTTCTTAGTGATTTCCGGATGGTGATCATGTCTGATGAGCAGATTAAATATATAGATGACGTTTTGTTGGATTGCAATTTTACTTCTGCCCAATGCGGAAAGATCATTGATCAGATAAGTGGTTCGGATGCCCAGATGACTGTGATGAAACGTATGTATCCGCAAATTGTGGATAAAGAAAATTTTGCTTCGGTCGTCAATAAGCTCTTTTCGTCTTTTGACCGTGACAAGATGAAGGAATATATCCAGGCTTACCACGGTGACCAACGACCGGGAGACGTAGGATATGTACGGCCCAGAGCTATGAGTTCAGCCGATTTTGACCGTTTCTTCAATGAGTATAGAGGTAAATCTTTTGAGTCTGACCGTACCAGGATGCTGGATGAAGTTGTACCTCCTTCGGGATTCACTTGTGCCCAATGCCGTAAATTGGTGGATATGTGTACTTTTCAGACAGATAAAAAGAATATGATAAAGAAACTTTATCCGAAAATCGCAGATAAGAAGAACTTCTCCATACTGACGGATGTTTTCACTTTTGAGATGGACAAGAGAGAGATGAGGGAGTTTGCGGAATCTTACGATAGCGGACGTAACTAAAAAAGAATGAAACCATGAAAAGAATTCTATTTATATTATTAGTCGTGACTGCCAGTACCACCGTAATGGCGGGAATGAGTACCAGCAAGGTACGTAAGGAGACACGTTTTCTTACTGATAAGATGGCATACGAACTGGATCTGAATAATCCTCAATATAATGACGTGTATGAGATTAACTATGATTTCATTTATTCGCTTCGTAATATTATGGATTATGTAGTACGGGGTGATGAGTGGGCATTGGATGATTACTATGAAGCGCTGGATATTCGTAACGATGATCTTCGTTGGGTGTTGAGCGATGCGCAATACCGCAGATTCCTGGGAGCTGAGTATTTCTATCGTCCGATTTATGTCACCGGAGGAAGATGGAATTTCCGGATTTATATCAATTATCCAAATCGTAGTTTATTTTATTTTGGTGTACCTTATCATTATCGGACTTACTGTGGTGCACATTATCGTCCGCATATTCATCATGTGAGTTATTATCGGGGAAGATATAATAATCTTGTGCACTATCCTACGCCATATCGGGTAAGAGATCAGCGGGTATTCCATTCTTATCGTCGTTCAGACTTCGGTTCTGTACGTTTCCGTCCGAACACTTCCGTTCGTCCGCATAATGCACCTACCCGACCGGGTACTTCGGGACGTCCGGGAACAACGTCACGGCCTAATACATCAGGACGTCCGGGAAATACTTTCCGTCCTCGTCCTGAAACGGACCATAGACCGTCCACTTCAGGCAGACCGTCCACTTCAGGCAGACCATCTACATCGGGCAGGCCGTCCACTTCCGGAAGATCTTCCAACTCTGAAAGACCTTCGGTCAATGAACGACCGTCTATTCCAAGCAGACCGTCCACTCCGGGCAGAAATGATAAACCGAACAAGGAAGTAACTCCGGGCAGAGGCCACAACAGAGGTGAAGGAGATCGTCATTCAGGAAGTCGTCCGGGAACGAGTACAAGTACTCCGAATTCTAATCGTCGTCCGGAAACGAATTCAGGGTCTTCGAATTCCAGTCGCCGTCCGACAAGTAGTGGTACGAGCACAAACCGTGGCAGCAGCTCCGGTAGGAACAGCAATTCCGGCAGTAGTTCCAGCAGAGGGAACGTATCCGGCAGATCAACAGAAAGAAGCTCATCTTCAGAAAGTTCGAGAAGCAACAGCAACCGAGGCTCTTCTTCCCGTTCTTCAGAAAGAGGAAGCAGCTCAAGAAGATAAAACCTATTCCTTTATTAATAAATTATTGCTCCTCAGCGGTAGGAGAACTGGACTCCGGCGTTTCGCCGACTAGACTATTCAGGGCGTCGCCCGTAACTTGGATATCGGGGCGGATACTATCCGCCTCGATTTCACTTATTAACCCTTTCTTGGCGAGGCGTCCGGCAATCAATTTATAATAGCCTTCCATATTCTCTTTCAACCGTCCGTTTTCCGCAAAGGAACTGCGGAAGTGTTTAGGCTTCGGGATAATAGAAGCCAGAAAAATACTTTCTTCGGTCGTAAGTTGCGAAGGGCGTTTGTTGAAATAATAGGCAGAGGCTTCCTGAATACCGTAAACTAGCGGTCCCCATTCGGCTATATTCAGATAAACTTCATACATACGTTCTTTAGAAGTCAGCCTTTCTGTCTCTATCAGCCATACGATGAGTGCTTCTTCCAATTTGCGGGCAAAGTTCTTGTGCCGGTTGAGAAATACGTTTTTTACCAGCTGCATGGTAATTGTGCTGCCTCCTCTGGCGAAACGTTCGACTTGCAGGTCATAAATCAAAGCTTCACGCATTGCATCAGGCAAAAAGCCCTTGTGGTAGAAAAAAGCTCCGTCCTCACTTTGCATGACAGACATTCGCAGCAATGGAGAAATGCTGTCCAAAGGAGTAAAATGTTCCCATGAAGGTCCGACAGGAAATGTTTTGACCGGTATTCCGTTTTCATAGGCGGTATAGACAAACTCTTCACTCATTTTTGAAAGAGATGTTGCACCATATTCTATTATCCGAAAATCTTTTTCTTTCAATTCGGACTCAAACTTAAGGCTGTCTAGTCGGGCAAAATCGATATCTAACAGAAAATGATAAGCCAGCTCACCACTTGTTTTTATACCTTCCAGATTGCTGAATAAGCCTTTGGGCAAAGAACTGAATAGTTCGTCGGCCGGAAACCATGATTTATCTGTGGCAGCAGTGAAGTGCCATTGATTTTCATTCTTTTCTGCCCGCAGATAAGGATGAAATTTTATTTGGTTGAATAATACCGTCGTCGTACTGTCCAGTTCCAGCGTTTGCTTGCCGATATTCATCTGATACGTGAGTTGTCCGCGATCTAGATGGATCACTTCGGGAGAGAGTGCTTTGTGAAATACATCAAGTCCACTTACTTTCGCCTTACCGTCAAGTTGCAGTTGGTTTTCGGTACGATTTTCTTTAGTCATACTATAATATAAGGTATCGAAAGTAACTTCTGCTCCAAAACGGCGGTTGATATACGGTAGTGAAACTTTCTTTTGCTCTGTGGCAAAAAGTTCTGCCTGCAGGGTATGTACCTTTCTGTTCAGTTCTCCTGCTGCTTCCCATTGTTGAGTCAGTGTATCTTCTTTTATTTTGATAGTGGACTGAAAGCGATTGTTTTCGATTGTAAAGGTGGGGATATTGACTGTTACGAAATTGCTGTCTTTCCGTTCGGTTATATTAAGTTGAGTCAGTTGACCGTTTTCGGGGAGGAAACCATATATCAGGTTTAATATCCGGTTGATGCGATGGGCGTAATTGGTTTCTATGACGGGCTCTGTGGTTGCTTCCGGGCGGTGTCCGGAGAATAGAAAATCATAGTTGGCTGCACTGTCCCGTTTGATAAAAGCGATTGCCAGTCCATTCATGTGGACGTTGCGGACTTCAATATTTCCTTTCAGCAGTTCCCAAAAATTCAGTCTGACATTGACAGATTGTAGTGTAAGAAGGGTATCCCGTTGGTCGGGAACGATGGAAAGCCCTTGCAGAGTAATTTCGCTACATCCCTTCATCTGTAGATTCTGATAATGAATTTGCAGTCCGTATGTTTGTTCGATATGAGTCGTACGCTTGTTAGTTATGCTTTGCAGAAGCATATTGCGGCTCAAATAGATACTGATAAGGCAGATAAACAAGCCTCCTCCGATTGATAGAAGAAGAATACTTTTTTTGCTGTTCTTTTTCATCTTTTGCCTTTAATAAGTTATTGGCTGCAAAGGTAGATAATATTCTGTTCAACAAGATATAAGCAGTCTTTTTTTATTAGTGTGTCCGATTATGAGCGTACAACTGTTCATTTTCGTACATCTCAATTTTTCTTCTTTGCGCTGACTATTAAGTATTTATCTTTTTGGCATGCCCATTGCATTTATATATTCGAAGGCGGGCAACAAAAGAAATGAAAAAAAAGTTCAGATAGTTGCAACCATTCCATATAGACGTTCCGTCTAATAAACAGAAGAACAAAAAAAGAAAGTTGAACTAATAAAAAATATACAATTATGAAAACTACAGTATTATTCAGAATGATGGTTTTAGTGGCAATGGTAGTTGCCGGTATCGCCAATACAGAGTTGAAAGCACAGGACAATAACTTCATTACTAATGAAGAGAAAGTAGATGATCTTGTTGTTTCGAAGGTGATTTACAGACTGGATGGTTCTCTCTATAGTCACATGAAATATGATTTTACTTATGATGATCAAAAGAGAGTAACAGCTAAAGAAGCTTTCAAGTGGGATTCATCCACTGAAAAATGGATTCCGTATTTCAAGATCGATTATGCTTATTCTTCTAATGAAATCACATTGGTATATGCACGTTGGAATAATTCTCACAGAGCTTATGATGATTCTGTAGAAAAGAGTGTTTATGAACTGAATGATGCTAATATGCCGATCGCGTATATGAACTACAAGTGGAATGACTATAAATGGATTGAAGAATCAGCCGGCAACTGGGCTATGAATATACAGACTCCGGTGACAGATGAAGCAGACTTGCTACTTGCCGGAAGATAACAATACCGGGGATTGTGAAATTCTCTTTCTCTCTTAAGGTTTTAACAAACGAAAACGGTGGATTACCCAAACGAGGGAATCCGCCGTTTTTATTGTATCTGTCTGAAACCGGTGCTGTTTACTAGGTTGTTCTATTTAATGAGCGGCAGATATTCTCCATATCCTTCTTCTTTCATTTTTTCTTTCGGGATAAAACGCAGCGAAGCACTATTGATACAATACCGCAATCCGCCTTTGTCCTTTGGCCCGTCTGTAAATACATGTCCTAAATGCGCATCTCCTGTCTTGCTGCGTACTTCTGTCCGTATCATTCCGTGAGTAGTATCTTTCTTCTCTGCGATCAGCTCTTTCTGAATCGGTTTGGAAAAACTGGGCCATCCACAACCGGAATCAAATTTGTCTGTGGAAACAAACAACGGTTCTCCGGTAGTGATATCTACATAAATGCCAGGGCGGTGTTCATTCCAGAACTCATTATGGAAAGCCGGTTCTGTGGCATTTTTCTGAGTCACTGCATACTGTTCGGCAGATAATTTCTTACGGAGAGTGGCATCGTCCGGTTTTTGATAAGTTGGGGGCTTGGGAGCATTCGCTTTTCGTACCATTTCAAATAAAGCCGGATTGATATGGCAATATCCGCCCGGATTCTTATCCAGATAATCCTGGTGATAGACTTCTGCCGGATAAAAGTTTGTCAACGGCTCCACTTCAACGGCAATCGGTTTGTTGTATTGAGTGGCTAATGCCTGGATCGCCTGATTGATGGTGGAGAGATCGGCTTTATTGATATAATATATACCGGTTCTGTACTGTGTACCACGATCGTTCCCCTGTCGGTTGAGGCTGGTCGGATCGATTGTCTGAAAATAGAGGTTGAGCAATAAACTCAGATTTACTTCTTCCGGATCATAAACAACCTTCACTGTTTCGGCAGCATTTGTCTTGCCCGAACACACCTGTTCATAACTGGGATTGGCAACGGTGCTGTTGGCATATCCCACCTGAGTACTTTCTACTCCTCTGATTTGTTTCAGGAAGTGTTCGGTTCCCCAAAAACATCCTCCTGCAAAATAAATTTCCGCTTGACTTTTCATTGGTTTTGCAATTCCTAAAAATACATTACTAATTGTTAGAATCACTGCGATGATTATATGTTTCATAACTGTTGGTTCTTTCTATAGTAACGGATGAACCGGTGGATATGTTTTAGAAATCTCTTACATAAATAACAAGTGCTTTTGGGGAAGTTTGAAAACATGAGTAAATCCTTAAAAATAGAATACGTTTCCGATGTATTCTATTTTTAAGGCTTTTGATAAATAGCTGGAAATCTGTTCTATTCTATGATTTCTCCTTTGTAGAAATCCAGTATTTTAGTACGGAATAGATAATCGTATTTAGCTTGCAGTTTATCCGACAGTGCTTTGGTCAGGTTTAGTTTCGCTTCATTGTATTCCACAAAAGTAGCTTTACCGTTATTGAATTTTTCGCTCATCAACCGAAAAGATTCTTCGTTGGCTTTCACTGCAACTTCGCTGGAGTTATATTTACTTTCTGCAGCTACTGCATTATACCAGGCTTGCTGGATTTCTTTATAAAGTACTTTCTTGGCGTTATCCAGCTGCAGACTCATATTAAGATGTCTCAGACGTGCAGTGCGGACACGATTTCGGGTAGTAAATCTGTTAAATATAGGAACACTAAGACTGAGACCTAAGCTCTTGTTACGATTGTCTTTCATTTGCTGTCCGAAAGTGGGGGTTAGAGCCGAAGAATAACTTGTGCCCCAGTTGCCTCCTAAATTGAGTTGTGGGTAAAAACCGCTTTGTGCAATGCGAATACTTTTTTCGCTTCCGGACAATCGGTACTGAGCAGCTTGAATTTCCGGTTTTGAAGTAAGTGCATACTGGTAAATTTCGTCTGGCGGTGTCAATGGATTAAGAATAAATGTCGTATCAGCATTTTGGATGGAGAATAGCCGGGGAGTTTCTAATTCTAGCAACTGGCTTAAATCAAGGAGTGCTATCTGATAATTATTATCAGCTTGGGTTGCATATAACTTGTCTTGGGCAACACGTGCCATACCTTCTGCCACTTCCGCAGGAGATGCTTTCCCTACCTCTTGCAGACGGGCAATCCGATCTGCCTGTTCTTTGCTTAGCTTGGTCTGGTTGATAGCGACTTGTCTCAACTCTTGGTTCAATAGTACTTGCAGATAGGCGGAAGCGACTTGGATAGCGATATCATCTTTGGCTTTATTCAAATCAGCTACGGCTGCCTTGAAATTTAGTTTGGCAAGCGCATATTGATTAGGTAATTCGAAACCTGTAAACAATGGGATGCTGGCGGAGAGTGATACGTTTGTACCGTAATTGTATGTATTTTTATATACCTGAAATTCTTTTCCATCAGCGTCTTTTTCGGTAACTCCACTACGTCCCCATGCCCAATTCTCTCCAGCGGAACCGTTGAGGGACGGTAGCCGTGCCCACTTTGCCGAGCTAACTTCAACAGCGCTTTGTTCTACTTCATTGGCAGATTGTCGTACAGTGATATTATGTTCAATGGCGTAATCGATACATTGGCGTAATGTATAATTTTTTAATAGTACTTCGGATTCCTGTGCAGAAACTATCATAGTTCCGGTCAAAAGTATGAATGCTAATTTTATTCTCATTGTTATAGTCGAAGTTTAGTTATTTATCTTTTTTCTCAGCACCGCGTAATTTGGTCTGAGCGGTTACACCTTTTTTTATCTCAATCTTGATACCGTCACTCATTCCGGTAGTCACCTGTGTACGTTCGAACTTCTGTTGTGGTACGGAGTCCGTCATGATATACACAAATGTAGAGTCACCGCTGAACTCAATCGTACTTTCGGGTACTGCCAGTACTTTGCTGGCACGCTGGAGCACAATCTCTGCATTGGCGGAATAGCCGGAACGAATCTGCACGGTATCCGGAACAGTGATGGCAGCTTTGATTTCAAATTGATTGGCTCCGTTGGTTTCTACTCCTTTCGGAGAAATATATTCGAGAATAGCATCAAAAGTCAGATTCTGTAAAGCTCCGATCGTCAGTTTAATCGGCATTCCCTCATGGATGCGACCCACTTCGGTTTCGTCAATATTTCCCCTGAAAATCAGATCGTTCATGTTTGCTACCGTAGCAATGGTAGTACCGTCGTTGAATGTATTACTCATGATTACGGAGTTACCGGCTTTCACTGGTACGTCCAGAATTAATCCGTCAATAGTAGAGCGGATCATGGTGCTACTGAATGAAGCACTGTTTTTAGTGATTCCTTCTTTTATAATTTCCAGATTATCTTTGGCAGTCTGATTCTCTTCCCGTGCCTGCTTTACCGCTACTTCTCCTTTTTCGTAATCTTCACGACTGATAAGCTGATCTTCATATAACTTCTTGATACGGGTAAAGTCTGTTTCGGCCTGCTTTGCATTGATCTCTGCCAGGCGGACACGACTTTCTGCGGAGTTCAGTTGTCCGAGTTCGGGAATTACTTTGACTTTGGCGATTACTTCCCCCTTTTTTACGCTCTGTCCCGCTTCTTTGAATACCTCGTCTACAATACCGGAAATCTGAGGCTTGATTAAAATTTCATCTCTCGGCTCTACCTTTCCGGTGGCTACTGTAGTCTTTTCAAGGTCCGTGACTTCTGCTGCCAGTGTTTCATATACGATCACTTTAGGCTTGGATTTCTGATAAAGAAATACGAACGTTCCGACAAGGATTATGGCAATAATTACCAATAATGTGATTTTCAGATACTTTTTCATCTTGAATATATATGTTTAATTTTTAATTCTTCATTTAACTCTCAACTTTCCACTTCTACTCATCTCTGATCGCTTCAATCGGTTTGATAGCCATCGCACGGTAAGCAGGTGCCAGTCCTGCCAACATACCTAATGCGATCAGCAGGGCACAGGTTCCGACTGCTAATCCGAAGCTGACCTGGAAATGAGCATCTCCTCCGTTGGAGTTCGCTCCCATCTCAACCAGTTGCAGCACCATGACAGCGAAAGAAATTCCGAACATGCCGGCGATGGTTGTCAAGACCATGCTTTCAGATAAGATTTGCTGCAGGATGTCTTTGGGGCGTGCACCGATGGCACGGCGTATGCCGATTTCTGTAGTGCGTTCTTTCACTGTCACCATCATGATATTCGATACACCGATGGCGCCTGCCAGCAAGGTACCCAAACCTACCATCCAGATCAGAATATGGATACCGGTGAATAAGTTGTCTACCATGGAAAACATAGCCTCAGCGTTCAGATACATAAGCGCCTGCTTGTCATTAGGAGCAATATAGTGTGCTGCCTTGATGATTTCTTCCATTTGGGGTTGTACATCGGAAACCTTTACGCCCCGTTTGACGGTGAAGCAGATTACATCAATTTGTCCGCCTAGATTATAAGTCTGCTGCATGGTGGTGAATGGAAGGGTAACAGCCTCGGAGGCACGGCCCTGTATGTTCATATCTCCTTCGGAAGAAGACATGCCGATGACTTGATAGTAGATGCCGTCTACCCGTACATATTTGCCACACGGGTCTTCTCCCGGTTTGAACAGGCTTTCGTAAACACGCTTGCCAATAACGCAGACCTTACGCGCTTCACGGATATCTACGTCGTTGATAAAACGCCCGTATGCCATTTCTTGTGATTCGATATGGAGATAGTCGGGATATAATCCTTTCACACTACAATCGTATTTCTTGTCTCCATAAATAGCGTTGGATCCCCAACGGGCAACGGAAGGGGTGATGACTTCCACATCCTTTACCTGCGAGCGGAGGCGTTCGATGTCGATGGCTTCCAGATCCCACCAGCGTCCTTTACGAAATCCTTTGTAGGCTTCTCCCGTTTTTTGGGCGGCAAGGAAGCCGGAGTTGGTGGCAAATCCCTCAAAGTTCTTTTGCATCATATCCTGCAATCCCTGTCCGCCGCCGATAAGCGCCACGAGCATGAAGATTCCCCAGAATACGCCGAATGCCGTTAGCAGGCTTCTCGTTTTATTTCTTGTGATGGTGATGAGGATTTCCTCACAAGTATCTATGTCTATTCTCATAATCTTTAATCGGCTCTAAGTGCTTCGATCGGTCGGATGCTGACTGCTTTGCGGGCAGGGAACAATCCGGCTAATGTTCCGGCTATTACTAATGTGAGTGTAGCTTGGATGGCGATTCCTATGTCGACCGTTGGATTCAGGAATACCGTTTCGGACCATATACCGTTGTCCATAGTCTGGTTTCCGAAGGCATTGTTCATCCATTCGGTGGCTCCGATACCTGCAACCATACCTATATATCCGAATATGGTGGTAATCGTGACGCTCTCTACGATAATCAGCCAAAGGATAGAAAGTGGTTTGGCTCCGAGCGCTTTGCGGATGCCAAATTCTCGGGTACGCTCTTTAACGGTAATCAGCATAATGTTCGAAACTCCGACAATTCCGCTTAATAAGGTGAAAATGCCAATCACCCAAATGGCAATACGAAGCATCGCCGATCCTTGCTGTTGCTGCAGATAATTGGTGAAACGGTTCCATATCCAGATGGCGCTATGATCGGTCGGGTCAAAACGCTGGTTGGCGCCGATCACTTTACGGTAGTGGGCTTCGAATTCCTCGTTAGACTCTATTGTTTCCAAATTCTTGGTGGTCATGATGAGGTTATTCAGCTTGTCTCCTTTATTATAAATCGTTTGCAGGGTTGTGAACGGAAGATAAGCATCGCTGTCTCCGCTGTCACCTTTGTCATTGTACAGTCCTACTACCTGATAGACAACATTGCCCGCATTCACGAATTGTCCGATGGGGTCAGTATGTGTTTTGTCGAACAGGATTTCGGCAGTCTTTTTGTGGAGCACAATTACTTTCCGTCGTTCTTTAATGTCGATTTCGTTAATGAAACGTCCCTTAAAGAGTTTTACTACTTCCACTTCCGTATGGTTGGGATATACTCCGGAAAGATTCAGGTTGACATATTCCGGTCCGAAGCTAAGGTTCACACCTCCCTGATATACGGTTGCTCCGGCCTTGATGACATGATCCGGAAAATTCTTATTGGTCGTATTCAAGTCTTTGTTATCCAGTCGTATCCGCCTTCCTTCCTTCAGACCGTCGTATGATTTACTGGTCCATCCCGGAAAAATTTTGATGGAGTTCATGGCCCGTTCCGAAGCCGACTGTTCGAACGCGTGAATCAGCCCGTTGCCGGCACCCAGCAGGACGATGAGCATAAATATTCCCCATGCGACGGCAAATCCGGTGAGAAAAGTCCTCAACTTATTGCGTTTGATGGTACTATATATTTCTTGCCAAATATCAATCATATTTTAAGTAATAAGTTATAAGTAATAGGTAATAAGTATTAGGTATTAAGTATTAAGTATTAAGTATTAGGCTGCGCTGTGACCGCATGGAATTAATACCTAATACTTATTACCTATTACTTATTTCATAATTCCGTTTTGGCCGAATGGAGAGGCGTCGTGGTCGAGGTTCTCTTCAATCCGTTCGATAATACCATCTTTGATATGGATGATCTTGTCCGTTTGGTTGGCAACACCGCTTTCGTGGGTTACGACGACGATGGTCATTCCCATTCGATGCAAGTCTTTCAATATCTGCATTACTTCTACGGAAGTTTTGCTGTCCAGAGCACCTGTCGGTTCGTCGGCAAGGATGATCTGCGGCTGGGTGATTAATGCGCGGGCGATGGCTACACGTTGTTTCTGACCGCCACTCATCTCATTTGGCATATGGTGTGCCCAGTCTTTCAGTCCCAGTCGGTCGAGATATTCCAGAGCGAGTGCATTCCGCTTTTTGCGGCTCACACCTTGATAAAACAGGGGAAGTGCCACGTTTTCTACGGCATCCTTGAATGATATCAGGTTGAATGACTGGAAAATAAATCCGATCATACGGTTTCGATACTCGGCGGCTTTCGTTTCGCTCAAGTCCTTGATAAGTACGTTGTTCAGATAATAATCCCCCGTATCGTAGTTATCGAGTATTCCTAATATGTTTAGTAAAGTAGATTTGCCCGAACCCGAAGCTCCCATGATGGAAACAAACTCACCTCGCTGAATGTCGAGATTGATGCCCTTGAGTACATGGAGAGGTGCTCCGTTGTTGTAGGTCTTGTTAATGTCTGTTAGTTTTATCACAATTTCCCTTATTAAGTTTCTTTTTTCTTTTAATTTTTCACTATTAGACGCACGAAAGATACGAAAAGTTGCAAACAGAGTGAACTTTTTTGAAAAAACATTTTGTAGACTCAATCTTCTTTACGTAATTTGTGTGCAGTAAACTTTATAATTAACTAACCCTTTTAAATAAAGTATCATGAATTCAAACATGGAGAAACCCTACGTAGTAGGTATTGACATAGGCGGAACAAACACCGTCTTTGGGATTGTAGACGCACGCGGAACTATTATTGCCAGTAGCTCGATTAAAACAGCCGGCTATCCGACTGCTGCAGAATATGCTGACGAAGTATGCAAAAACTTGCTTCCGTTGATCATCGCTAATGGTGGTGTAGATAAGATCAGAGGTATCGGTGTCGGTGCTCCTAATGGTAACTATTATACCGGAACTATTGAATTTGCTCCGAACTTGCCTTGGAAAGGAATTCTTCCGTTGGCTGCTATGTTTGAAGAAAGACTGGGTATTCCTACTGCTTTGACCAATGATGCTAATGCTGCTGCTATCGGTGAAATGACTTACGGCGCTGCCCGTGGTATGAAAGATTTTATTATGATCACTCTGGGTACAGGTGTAGGTAGCGGTATCGTTATCAACGGTCAGATGGTTTATGGTCATGACGGTTTTGCAGGTGAATTAGGTCATGTGATTGCACGTCGTGACGGTCGTGTTTGTGGTTGCGGTCGTAAAGGCTGTCTGGAAACTTACTGTTCGGCTACCGGTGTAGCTCGTACAGCTCGTGAATTCCTGGCTGCTCGTACTGATGCAAGCTTGCTTCGTAATATTCCTGCTGAAAACATCACTTCAAAAGATGTATATGATGCAGCTGTACAAGGTGATAAACTGGCACAGGAAATCTTCGAATTTACAGGTAATATTTTAGGTGAGGCTTTGGCAGACGCTATTGCATTCTCCAGCCCTGAAGCAATTGTATTGTTCGGTGGTTTGGCTAAGTCGGGTGATTATATCATGAAACCGATTCAGAAAGCAATCGATGACAATATCCTGAATATCTATAAAGGCAAGACTAAATTGCTTGTTTCCGAACTGAAAGATTCTGATGCTGCTGTACTGGGCGCCAGTGCTTTGGCTTGGGAATTGAAAGATCTGAAAGAATAATATCATTTTTTTATAATAAAGGTAATTGGATCCCCGGGGGCGTTGAGTTTCCGGGGATTTTTTGTATGTGTTGTTTCTCAAAAGTTGTATCTGCAGGAAATAAAACTGGATATTCTGTAGTTTTTGGCGTTATATTGCGTCTAATGTATAGACGATTAATCAAAATAAGATGAAAAAATTGGAAATAGAGTTTGAGCAAGTTGTGAAGCAATATAAAAATACAATTTACACTGTATGTTTTATGTTCTCTAAAGACTCCCGGGAAGTGAACGATCTTTTTCAGGACGTGTTAGTTAATCTTTGGAAAGGTTTCGATACATTCAAAGGAGAAAGTAATATAGGAACATGGATATGGCGTGTAAGTCTCAATACTTGCATTTCATCAGACAGGAAAAAGAAGATTGTTTCTGTACCTCTGATTATGGGGATTGATCTGTTTGAAGATAGGGACGAAGATACAACACAGATAAAGATGTTGTATAACAGAATTAGTCGCCTGAAACATTTCGATAGGGCGATAGTGCTATTATGGCTTGAGAATTTCAGTTATGAGGAAATTGCAGCTATTGTAGGAATTTCTGTGAAGAATGTTTCCGTTCGCTTATTTAGAATTAAAGAAGAATTAAAAAAAATGTCTAACAACTAGAAAATATATGGGTATGGAAGAATATATAGATACGATTGAACTTAAACAAATGAAAGAACAGATAGCTATTCTTAACAGCAAGTTGGATGCGGAGGTCGTTGTTAATGAGAAGTTGTTACGTAAGGTTATTAAAAATAAGGTGTCGGGAATGAATCGGTATGTAGGGATTATGAATTCATTGGCATTATTACTTATTCCGTTTTATATTTGGGCATGTCCTTATTTGGGAATATCATGGTGGTTTTGTAGTGTGTTTTGTTTGTTCCTGTTTATAGCAGTTATGCACGGCTATTTTACGCATAAACGATTACGAACAAATGATTTAATGAGTGAGGATTTACTGGTGGTAGCTCGAAAGTTGATGGAAATAAAATCCCGTTATTCCATTTGGCGTAAATTTAGTATTCCATTTATTATTATACTTTTGTGTTGGCTCTTTATTGAACTGCAATTGGCAGGAAATAGCAATATTATAATTTTTTGTGTTAGTCTTATTTTTTCATTTAGGGAGGGATATAAACAGTATCACATGATGCAGCGCAAATTGGATGAAATTCAGCAGGAGATAGATGAAATTATGAAAGAGTGATCATTTCAGAAAGCAAAGGTTGGAAAATTATTATCAGGACATTTTATGCATTTAGGATTTCAATAAAACTTCTTCAACTCCAATAACTCTATGAATATGCGATAGATTTTGTTTTTAAGATTCTTGATGTGTTTGTGAATGTTCTGTTTAACTATTGTTTTGTTCGTTTTGTTGATGGTGTTTTGTCTTTTTGTTCGGTGGTGTAATTGTTTGTTGGATGATATGATATTTGTAGACTGTTGGGGATATGAGATGAAATAGAAATAAAATCCCTTGGAAATAGATAAAATTGCAATGTATAGCAAGTAAGATGAACTTGGTTTTAAAGGAAGCTTCCGTTCCTTTAAAACCAACGCCTCGTTCCTTTAAAACCAAAACCACTTTTTAATCCTTTGAAAACTTGCATATTGCTTTGGTTTTATGCAGAAAAACAGTTGTATATTGCATATTTATAGGTGATTTTATGCAATAATTTGTCTGAAACACAGATTTTTCTCTGTTTATTAATAATGTAAATCTTAAAAATGGGACATTGAATTCCGCTTTCTCTATTGTTGCCAATCGAACAATATAGACTTTTGCGATGATGACACTATCCTGATCACATACTGTCAGTATCCGGTAGGTATGGTAACACTATACCAGTAGGATGGTGTCACTATGTTCAAACGCTCGTTATGACAAAAGTATGGAAGAGAAAGACTTGAAATAAAAAAGAGGAAATCCCGTTACCGGAACTTCCTCTTTTTTATTTCGAATCTCAGAGTTCAGCTTAGTTGTTAACTCTTTTTTCTTTGATTCTAGCTTTCTTACCAGTAAGAGCGCGCAGGTAATACAATTTAGCGCGACGAACTTTACCTACCTTGTTCACTTCGATGCTATCGATAGCCGGTGATTCGATTGGGAAAATTCTTTCTACACCTACAGTACCTGACATTTTACGTACAGTAAAACGTTTCTTGTCTCCGTGACCGGCGATTTTGATAACAACACCACGGTACAACTGTACACGTTCTTTGTTACCCTCGATGATACGATATGCTACTGTTACAGTGTCTCCTGCTTTGAAGCTCGGGTGCTGTTTACCGGTAGCAAATGCTTCTTCTGCAATTTTAATTAAATCCATTGTTGCTATTATTAAATTGTTTTATCGTTACAACGCAACATACCAAGTATCTCTTCTCTTGACAGCGATTGCGCGAAAGCGGTGCAAAGTAACGAATTATTTATCAGATAGCCAAATGTTTTGGAGAAAATGATCGGCTGTGAGCTGGTATCGAATGTTTTTGGGGTTACATCAAACAAATGTGGCAATAGATTTGTATCTTTATGATTGGGAATAGGAAAAAAGGCACTGCCGGGGAATGTGGAGAAGGGTTCACTTCTCTTTTGCAGCAGCCTTTATTGATCATTTTAAACAGTAAAAAATGGGGAATTTAATTTCATTTATGAAGAAGGTAGCCGACGGGCTACGGGAAAGTGGGAATTATGGGACCGCCCATATTTACAGGAGTAGCATGAGTGCAATCCTTGCATTCAATGAAAGCGGGAATCTGCCTTTCCGAAAAGTGACTCCGGAGTTTTTGAAAAGTTTTGAAGCGTATCTGCGTGGAAGAAATTGTAGCTGGAATACGGTTTCTACTTATATGCGTACGCTGAGAGCTGTGTACAATCGGGCAGTAGACCGACGCATTGCACCTTATGTACCGCATCATTTCCGGTATGTCTATACGGGGACACGTGCTGATAAAAAGCGTGCATTGGAAAAAGAGGATATGGAACGTCTTATGAAAGATATTCCGAAACAGCTGCACTCGGGAAACAGGGAATTGCAGCGTGCTCGTGGTTTTTTCATATTAATGTTTTTGCTGCGTGGTATGCCTTTCGTCGATCTTGCTTATCTGAAAAAACATGATATAGACGGAAATGTCCTTACTTATCGTCGGAGGAAAACAGGCAGAATGCTGACTGTGACTCTTTTGCCGGAAGCGGTGAAATTGATCAAACAGCATATGAATACCGATCCTGCTTCTCCTTATCTCTTTTCGTTGATTTCCAGCAAGGAAGGAACGGAGGAAGCATATAAGGAATACCAGTTGGCATTGCGTAACTTTAATTATCAGCTGATGATTCTGAAACAAGTGCTGGGACTGACTACGGATCTGAGTTCATATACAGCGCGTCACACATGGGCTACGATGGCTTATTATTGTGAGGTGCACCCCGGTGTCATTTCAGAAGCGATGGGACATTCATCTATCACTGTCACAGAGACCTATCTGAAACCTTTCAAGAATAAGAAAATTGATGAAGCGAATGTAATGGTTTTCTCTTCCTTTAGGAAGTCTTTCTCGGTAGGTAATTATTTGAATTAAAGCCTGTTACTTTGTAGGTAACGGGGAGATAATACGCTGCAAAGATGAACATATTTTGGAAAACATGCAAACAAAAAAGATATTTTTTCTGATAAACTACTAAAAAAAGGAAATACACCAAACAAAACTGCGGATTTTTTGTGAAGAACACACCATGCTCTCTTATTATTGCAAAAGATTTCCCTCCCCTCTGCTGCTATTCTAAAGCAGGGGTTAAATATATTTTGATACTTATGTTTCTTGTCTACCCTTTAGACGCTTCTTCAGAAGTAGCTACAGGCTGTTTCCCGTTACCTACAAAGTAACGGGCGAATATTATTTGAACTTAGTGTTTAATAATATATTATTAATGTAATTTTTAAGTAGTTATGAAGAAAAAATTTATTAGAGTGATGTTTTTCGGAGCATTGGCGCTAACCACATTTTCATATGTAGGTTGTAAGGACTACGATGACGATATCGATCGGTTAGAGCAGAAGATAACCGAAAATGCCGACGCTATTGCGAAAATCAACGAGCTGATCGAAGGGGGATCTGTGATCACGAAAGTTGAGAACATTACCGGTGGTGTGGAAGTAACATTGAGCAACGGTAAGAGCTTTACCATTAAAAATGGTGATGCCGGAAAAGATGGTACTCAGTGGACGATTGGTGAAGACGGATACTGGTATCAGGACGGTAAGAAAACAGAGTTCAAGGCTAAAGGTGATAAAGGTGATCAAGGAGAACCGGGCACTCCGGGCGAGCCGGGAACTCCAGGTACTCCGGGTGAACCGGGAGAACCTGGACAGCCGGGTACTCCAGGTAAAGACGGTGATACCTATATTCCGGGTGGAGACGGATTTTGGTACAAGAATGAAGTGAAGCCGGAAAACAAGACTGATATGACTTGGGTTATCCCAGGAGTCGTTTCTGTTGCAGATATGGGAGATTACTATATTTTCAGTAATCTGAAGAATGAAGCTGGTGAAGCGACTTCTGCTACAGTTTATAAATACTCTGCTACTTTTGTTTCTTCTTTAGTACATGTACCTTCTAATATTCATAAAGAATTAGGAGATGTAGTATTTTTGCCGGTTATTGGTTATGATGAGAACTCTAAGGAAGCAGCTCCTGTATATGAATATAACAGTTCTAATAAGGTTGTAGATGCGACTTTGGTTAATGGATGGGCTACATTTGAGTACAAACTGAATCCGGCTAATGTTAATCCTAAGTATTACACAGGAGTAAGTTTTGTCGAAAAAACAGCTACAGTAGCAACTAAAGCTGTTACTGAAATAGGATTACCTATTGCTAAAGTTGTTCCTAACGAAGATCGTGGCAAATTGATCGTAAAAGCTACTGCTGGTGATAATGCAGAGAATCAGAATGCATTTAAGATGTTTACTGAATACAATGAGGATGGAACTATGGTTAGCAGATATAATAATCCTGTTGGCAAACCATTCTCTGAAGCAGATGAATATGGTGAAGTAAAAGAAAACGGTCTAGGTAAGGCTAACATGCTTGCTTATGTAGTTAAGAATACAAATGAACAATTAGGTGCTGCTGAAAATGTTAATGTAGTGTCTGACTATGTTGCTGTAAAACGTATGGTAGTTGAACAACAAGAAACAACTATTGCTATGCCGCTTAAGGGAACTGACAGACCTGCAGTGATTGATCAGGAAGCTCAGGTTCTGACTGAATTGACTGCAATTTATAAGTTGGCAGATGTAACGAAAGACGGTAAAGTAGACCAAGCATTAGTAAATGCTAAGGTGGCAGCTATCCAGCCTTTGTTGAAACTGAAATATACTGAGTCTTTGGATTTGAATACGGTACTGAAAGGGATTGCTACAAAATTCCATACCAATACAGGGTTTAATGCAAAGGACGGTCAATATTTGCTGACTGATCTGGGATTCGAAAACGTTACATTCAAATATGAATTGATGTCAAATCCTCTAGGAGAAGTTGATCAGACTTTCAGATATCTGAAACTTGATGGAAGTACAATCTCTGTGATTAATCAACAAGATGCTGCTATTGACCGTGAACCTGTTCTGAAAGTTCAAATGTACGTAGATGGCGTCTTTGTTATGACTAAGTTGCTGAAAATAAAGATTACACAACACGAACAGTTGACAGAAGACTTTATTAATAAAGATTTGCTTCCTCAGACGCTTGCTTGTTCACCCATCTATGGTGGTGGTTTAATATTGGATCAGGAAGCTCCTTTCAAACACGTGGACACCGCTGGTGAGTTAGATTATCTGTATAAGGTAGATGGTCTTAAGATTGACTTTGACCAATACTTCAATAAGCTGAAAATAAGCAAAGAGAAGTTTGTTGAATACTATGGCGCAAATCCTGCAGTTGAGGTTAAGAAAGATGGTGCAGAATTCACTGGTTGGAGTCTGACAGCTGATGATAGCAAGAATCTGAGAATTGATTATTCTAATGTTTCAGGAACGGCTACTACTTTAAATAACTATATCTACTTCGGATTGAAACCGGCATTGCATGCAGGTACTTATGTAATTAAGTTCAAGTATGCTACAACCAATAAATTGGCTGAATACGGTTCATTCACTATTACTACTACGTTGGTAGTGAAAGATCCTAAGCATGTTTGGGTATATAATCCATCTATGTGGAATGGTACAGAGAATATGCTGGGTTATGGTCAACCTACTTCAGGAGACTACG
This sequence comes from Bacteroides sp. 1_1_14, assembly GCF_000162515.1. Lineage (NCBI taxonomy): Bacteria > Pseudomonadati > Bacteroidota > Bacteroidia > Bacteroidales > Bacteroidaceae > Bacteroides > Bacteroides sp. 1_1_14. Next base: position 122,536 of record NZ_GG774713.1, read on the forward strand.
ATACACCGTTCTTGATGAAGGCTGTCCTTGAAGATGGATTCAAAGAACCTGCACCTTGTTGTGGTAACTGGACATTTGCTATAGCAGATGCTACAATTGAAGCTACTGATGCCAAGATCGTTTTAGTTGGTGGTAAACATGAATTGCAAATCCTGAAGAAAGAATGGATGGATAAGAAGATTCGTATCAAGGTAACAGAAGAGCTTGCAATAGGTCGTACAATTGACAACTATGTATCTGCTGGTGCAGAGTCCAAAGAATTTGATATTGTATTCCCTAACCCGGTAGCATATACTCCGATCAATGCGTCTGCTTGGTATTTGGTTGACCAAGCTCCTACAGCAACATGGGATAACGGTGCTTATCTGCCAATCTATCGTTTCATTAAGCTGTATGATACACACAGAGGTGAAACTACCAATGGGCTGATGTATGATGGTAGCCAAAAAGCTCCTTGGGCTAAGTTGAATACTGTAGAAAGTGGAAAATCTCTGTTCAAGATGCATCAGGTTAAGGTTTCTTATGAGCTCTCTGATAAGAATAATGACATTGTGAAGAGACATGCTTCTATTGTGAAGAATGGTGAGAAAGAAGTTGGTTTGCTGAAATGGGAAAATACTGGTGGTGCAGCTGTTGGTTCAGTTGACCAGCCGATTGTAATCAATGTAACAATAGAGAATACATGGATGGGTGATCCGGCTCAAACAACGAAGCAAGTTCACGAAGTCACTGTATATGTGAAGAAAGCTGATACTAAGTATACGAAGCCAAGTACAGGATTCTTGGGTACATTGGCTGCTCCTGAAGGATTAGGCTCATACGCTGATTTGAACTAACATTAACTTGTAAATAGTTTTAGAAGGGTATCTTCATAAGAGAGGGTACCCTTCTTTAATAAATATCTTATTTAAAGAAAAGAGATGAGCATGAATAAAAAGAAATTGTGGATAGCAGCGTTTTCTTTGCTATTTGGCAGTATAGCCGTCTCTGCACAAGAACAGAGAATTAAAGAAGAAGGTAAGACGGAATTCAAATCCCATTGGTTTATGCAGGTACAAGCTGGTGCTGCGCATACCGTTGGTGAGGCCAAATTCACTGATCTTATATCTCCTGCAGTTGCATTGAATGTCGGTTATCAGTTTGCTCCCGCATGGAGTGCTCGTGTAGGCGTTAGCGGATGGCAGGCTAAAGGTAGTTGGGTTGCTCCACGGCAGGATTATAAATATAAATATCTTCAAGGTAATGTGGATATAGTATCTGATTTGAGTACGCTGTTTTGTGGTTTCAATCCCAAGCGTGTATTCAATGGCTATATATTTGCCGGAGCGGGTCTTAACCGTGGCTTCGACAATGACGAAGCTGTTGCAATTAACGCAGCCGGTTACCCGATGGGCTATCTTTGGACAGAAGGAAAGTTTCTTGTTGCCGGGCGCTTAGGTCTGGGATGCAACTTGCGCTTGAATGACCGTTTGGCTATCAATATAGAAGGTAATGCCAATGTTCTTTCCGACAAGTTTAATTCGAAGAAAGCGGGAAATGCCGACTGGCAGTTCAATGCTTTGGTGGGTTTGACTATTAAATTTGGCAAAGGTTATAAAGAAATCCCGCCTGTGTATTACGAACCGGAACCGGTCGTGGTGGAACAACCGAAACCTGCTCCTGTGGTAGAGCAGCCACAACCTAGAAAAGAGGTAGTAGTACAGCCTATGAAACAGGATATCTTTTTTGCCTTGAACTCGGCTAAGATACAAGACGACCAAAAGTCTAAAATCAATATGTTGGTAGAATATTTGCAGAAGAATCCGTCTGCCAAGGTAAAAGTGACTGGCTATGCGGATGCTAATACAGGAAATTCTAAGATCAATAAAACACTGTCCGAAAAACGTGCAGCTAATGTTGCAGAAGTTCTGAAAACAAAAGGAATAACTCCTGATAGAATCATTGCCGATTCCAAAGGTGATACTGTTCAGCCCTACAAAACACCGGAAGAAAACCGGGTGAGTATCTGTATTGCTGAATAAATCATGTTGCTCAACCGATACGTAAGTAACGGATGCGACTACTTTGCGGGTATCTGTCTCTGTGAAGCGATTGATAGTCGTTTTTCCCCACTAAGGATTTCCCCACTATAGTCCTTAGTTTATTTTAGTGAAGAGAGGAAAGGTCTGCACTTGCGAAAGACCGGACTTTTCGCTAACTCTATTCAAGGGACGTTCCTAATTTCCCCTTTTTCCCTGGGAACGTCCCTTTTTATTGCATATCATTGATGATAATTCTTCCCCATATAAAACTTAAGATATATACAAAAATGTCACACGCCCAATAGCACTTTGGGATTTTGAACAAATATATCCCTATCTTTGTCTTTTAAGATTTAGGGAAATAGTAAGAAAAGGTGTTATGGAAGAAGCATGGGAAAGGGAATCTTCTTCCTCTTAAAACAGCCTTTTAAGTATCATTTAAATTCGTATAATAATGGGGAATTTAATTTCATTCATGAAAGACGTAGCCGATGGGCTGCGGGAAAGTGGGAATTATGGGACCGCCCATATTTACAGGAGTAGTATGAGAGCCGTCATTTCATTCCACGGAAGTGGGAATCTTCCTTTTCGGAAAGTGAATCAGGAGTTTCTAAAAAATTTCGAAACGTATTTGCGTGGAAAAGATTGTAGCTGGAATACGGTTTCCACCTATATGCGCACATTACGTGCAGTGTATAACCGGGCGGTTGACCGACATCTTGCTCCTTATGTGCCTCATCATTTTCGTTATGTCTATACAGGGACGAGGGCTGACAGAAAACGTGCACTGGACAAAGAGGATATGGAACGATTGATGGCAAAGCTGCCGAATCAGCTTTATTCCGGAATCAGAGACTTACAACGTACACGTGCCTTCTTTTTATTAATGTTTATGCTTCGCGGCATTCCATTCGTAGACCTTGCTTACTTGAAGAAGCGTGATATAGAAGGGAATGTCCTGACTTATCGCCGAAGAAAGACCGGCAGAATGCTGACCGTAACTCTTCTGCCCGAAGCAATGAAACTGATCAGGCAATACATGAATACTGATCCTGCCTCTCCTTATCTTTTTTCGCTGATCGCCAGCAAGGAAGGAACAGAAGAAGCGTATCGTGAATATCAGCTGGCTCTTCGTTATTTCAATAGCCAACTGGTGATTTTGAAAGGAGTGTTAGGATTGACTGCTGACTTAAGTTCATATACTGCCCGTCATACATGGGCTACGATGGCATATTATAGTGAAGTGCATCCCGGTATCATTTCAGAAGCTATGGGACATTCATCTATCACAGTAACAGAGACTTATCTGAAACCTTTTAAGAATAAGAAAATTGATGAGGCTAATGCAACGGTTTTCTCTCCCTTTAGAAAAACGTTTTTGAAGATAAGTTGCTGATAAATATGGTGTTACTTCTTAGGTAACGGCAAGAAAACACGCTGCAAATATAGACATATTTTGGAAAACATGCAAACAAAAAAGATATTATTTCTAATAAACTACTAAAAAAAGGAAACACATCAAACAAAACTGCGGATTTTTTGTGAAGAACACACCTTGCTCTCTAATTTTTGCAAAAGATTTCCCTCCCCTCTGCCGTCTCTCCAAAGCAGGGGTTAAAAATATCATAACTTATTTATTGAAAATGGCCCGCAGACGCTTCTGTCGGAGTGGGAAAATGCATTATCCCGTTACCTAAGAAGTAACGGGCGAGTATTATTTGAACTTAGTGTTTAATAATATATTATTAATGTAATTTTTAAGTAGTTATGAAGAAAAAATTTGTTAGAGTGATGTTTTTCGGAGCGTTGGCGCTTGCTACCGGTGCATCGTTCGTAGGTTGTAAAGACTACGATGATGACATTGATGCGGTAAATGCCAGAGTCGATGGAATTGAAAAAACTCTCTCGGAATTGCAAGCTCAAGTGGGAGGCTATGTGAAGTCTGTGGTGTATGATGCATCTACAGGCAAATTAACAGTGACTGGTGCGGATAGTAAAGAGTACACTATACCAATGCCTGAAGAATTGCCATCGTATACTCTTGATGTGACAAAGGATGGTAAGATTACTTTGAAGAAGGATGGTAAAGAAGTTAGTTCTGGTACTATCGACATTCCTGAAATCCCTGAAATTCCGACGTATAAGGAATTTGATCCATTGTTACTGACTGTAAAAGATGGCTATGTTTATTATGATGGCACAAAAACTTCTGTTGCGATTCCTGAGACCGCAAAAGGATCTATTACTGCTATCCTTGATGAAAAAGGAGTCGTTACAGGATATAGAATTGTAACGATCGAAAACGGTAAAGAAGTTACTGGTGAATTCTCTGTCATAGACGCTATACCTTTGAAGGGATTAGTATTTGAGCCCACTTGCTATGTGGGTGGAATCTCTGCATTGAAAGCTAACAACTTGACTTATAATGCATGGTCTCAAAATGCGTACGCTAAACCGTCAGAAACCGGTGAAACATATAAGTCTAATCCTACACTTTCTTATATTACTCCGCAAATCTGGGCATATTACCACATGAATCCGGCTAGCGTTTCAATGGCACAGATTGAAAGCCTGAAATTCCTTTCAGGCGATAAGGATTATTATCCAGTTTCTCGTGCTGCTGCAATGGATCCAACTGCTAATATAAAGAAATCAGATGTCGTAACCGAAGACGGACAACGTTATCTTAAAGTTGCAATGGATGCAGATGCAGAAAAGATACCGGCACTGAATTCTGGTAAGGTAGCTGTATATGCTTTGCAGGCTCAGACCAAAGCTATTGGTGCTGACGAAGCTAAAGTAATTACCTCTGATTACGCTAGTATATATAAGGTACTTATGAGCGACTTCGTTCTAGAAACCAAAATTGATGCAGAAGACGTAATCTTATATGGACAAAGCATTTCTCGTACTGGTTCTACTCCTAATGCTAATGCAGGTAAGGCACAAGAAGCTATTGATGCAAATGCAGATTACACTGTAGCTACAGATGGTACACTTAAATTAGCAGATAAAATCTCTACTTATTATAAAGAAAACAATGGTACTGAATTAGTTAAGATGACTAATATTAAAGATAACGGTCTGAAATATGTCTTCACTGCTTCCAATTACATTGGTGGAGCTAATAATGAGACAGAACAGAACTCATTCTTTAATGGTAGTGATGCTGCTAAAGGTATTATTAACCCTGAATATAAAGGTCAGGATTCTGAAGCAACTGAACATCGCGAGCCATTGTTACGTGTAGAATTGGTAGATACCACTAAGGTTCCTAATCAGGTAGTTGCTGTAGGATGGATTAAGACAAAGATTGTTAAGGGTACAATTGACGGATTCGGTAAAGTATTCACTAAAGATACTTATTACTATGGTTGTGAGAACAATGTTGCCAAATTGACTTACCTCAACATGAATGATGTTTATGCTGAAGCGAAGTTGAACAAGCCTGACTTCCATACAGCATATACATTGAAGAAAGATGATGGAGGTGCTATCGCTTTGGGTGAAGGAAGTACAGGAACAGTAACAGAAGTAACGGATCCTGAAGCTATTGCTACTACAGTAGTAGAGTGGACAGTAACTCCGGCAGAAGCTTTGGCTCTTGTTAAAAAGTCGAAGACAGAGATGTTCGCTACTGTGACTTATGAATCAGTAGACGGAACTCGTGGAGATATCACAATTACGATGAAAGCAAGCATCGCAATGCCTAGTGGAGTAATTAAGAATGACCAGAAGATTACTGAAGCTTGGTCACCTGATAAGTCTTATGTAAAAGCTGATGTGAAAGAACCGGTTACTGTAGCAGTAACAGACTTCAAACTTGATCTGTTTGATGTATTTGAAGGTCGTAAGGTTGTTGTTTCTGACGTTACAGAAGCGAACTTCCCATCATTTACGAAGGATAAGTTGACTGCGAAGTTTATCTTCTCAGGAGCTAAGGATGTAACTATCGGAACTGATAAATACACATTCACTGTAACAGCTAACGGTACTCAATTGAATGCTAGCAAGAATAGTGCTACTGCAACTAAGATTGCTACAATTGATGCTGACGGTATTATTACTTACAATAAGGCTGACGAGAATGCACAAGCATTGTTGAATAAGTCTGCTTACAACGTGGATCCGTTCACTGTAGGTATTGAAATTGTGGTAACTAACGAATGCGATGAAATCTTACCGTTGACTGGTAACAAATTTGATGTGAAGTTCTTGCGTCCTATCAATGTAGTTGACTTGAAGTCTGCCGAATTGCAGGATGCAACTACAGGAACTGCTAAGATCGACATGAGCAAGTTACTTGGTTTGACAGACTGGAGAGGTCAAGCGTTTGCTGTAGCGCCTATCGATTTCTATACTTATTATGGAGTTACTGGTAGTGCAATTTCAATTGATAAGGATCAGATCATGACAACATTGAATGCAAGCGAAGCTGCACCAAAACTGTTGAAGGACGTTGCACCTAACATGTCAATTAATTACACATGTGATCTTCAGAAAATAGGTGGTGACATAACGTATGGTGACCTTGTTTATGCAAACGGTAAGTTTACTATAAATGCACCATTCAAACTGTTTATTCCTGTAACGGTTAAATATACGTTCGGTGAAGTAACCAGCACAGTAACATTAACAATTACTCCGACTCACCAGTAATTGATTGATCTCTCACGATAGCAATATCGACAAAGATAAGAAGGGTATCTTTTTCAAAAGAAGGATACCCTTCTTTAATAAAGTTAATGCAGTATCATATTAAAAAGAAAAGATAAGCATGAACATAAAGAAATTGTGGATGCCTGTATTCGCCTTACTATTAAGTAGTACAGTCATTTCCGCACAAGAACAAAGAATAAAAGAAGAAGGTAAAACTGAATTCAAACCTCATTGGTTTATGCAAGTGCAAGTAGGTGCTGCTCACACACTTGGCGAAGCTAAGTTTAGTGATCTTATATCTCCTGCAGCAGCGATAAACGTAGGTTATCAGTTTGCTCCTGCATGGCGGGCACGTGTTGGTGTCAGCGGATGGCAGGCAAAAGGAGGCTGGGTTTCTCCGCAACAGGATTACCAGTACAAATATTTGCAAGGTAACATTGACATCGTTTCTGATCTTAGCACATTGTTTTGTGGTTTTAATCCCAAACGTGTATTCAATGGTTATGTCTTTCTCGGAGGAGGATTAAATCGTGGCTTTGATAACGATGAGGCGAATGCACTGGATACACGAACCTATGAGATGGAATATCTTTGGCGGGACGGAAAGTTTCTCATTGCCGGGCGCATGGGTTTAGGATGTAATCTGCGTCTGAATGATCGCTTGTCCATCAACATCGAAGGTAATGCAAATGTCTTGTCCGACAAGTTCAACTCAAAGAAGGCAGGAAATGCTGACTGGCAGTTCAATGCTCTCATTGGTTTGAATATTAAATTCGGTAAAGGCTATACGGAAACTAAACCTGTATATTATGAGGCAGAACCTGTAGTAGTGGAACAACCGAAGCCTGTTCCCGTGGTAGAACAGCCACAGCCGAAGAAAGAAGTTGTAGTACAGCCAATGAAACAGGATATCTTCTTTGCTTTGAACTCAGCGAAGATACAAGACGATCAAAAGTCAAAAATAGATATGTTGGTAGAATATCTGCAAAACAATCCGGCTGCAAAGGTTAAAGTGACAGGCTATGCCGATGTAAATACAGGCAATCCTAAAATCAACAAGTCGTTGTCTGAAAAACGCGCAGGCAATGTTGCGGATGCTTTGAAGGCAAAAGGAATAACCACTGACAGAATTATGGTTGATTCCAAAGGAGACACTGTTCAGCCATATAAAGCACCGGAAGAAAATCGTGTGAGTATCTGTATCGCCGAATAAACAAAGTTATTAACAAGATATTATAAGAAGATATTCTAAAAAATATGTTGCTTCATCGGTACAAAAGAATTTCTAATGGTGTAGAAATATCATTGATGGAATAAGTACCGAATGCGACTACTTTGCGATTATGCGCTCCTGTGAAGAAGCTGATAGTCGTTTTTCCCCACTAAGGATTTCCCCACTATAGTCCTTAGTTTATTTTAGTGAAGAGAGGAAAGGTCTGCACTTGCGAAAGACCGGACTTTTCGCTAACTCTATTCAAAGGACGTTCCTAATTTCCCCTTTTTCCCTGGGAACGTCCTTTTTTTAATTAAATCAACCCTGCCTCAGAATACTTTTAATTAACATTTTTAAGTGCATTTTGCAGCTAATTCCCCTTGAAATAGGACTAAACTTGCTATAAGTTTCTTCTTCTTCCGCATGACTTTAAAATATAAAATGTACATTTGTAGCATAAACAAAAGAAAGAAGATGAAACGAAATTACGTAAAGTATACTTCGGGAGCTATTCTGACAGGACTAATCCTATTCACTTCCTGCCAATCTACCCGTGAAGTTCAGGCAAATTATGAAGTTGCCCAGATAGAAGGAACCCGGATTTGTATGGATTCAACCTGGGATGCTCATCCCGACGAAAAGGCTGCCGCCCTGCTTAAACCCTACAAAGAAAAAATAGATAAGATGATGTATGAGGTGATTGGCGTCAGCGAGATGACGATGGACAAAGGACGTCCTGAGAGCTTGCTTTCCAACCTGGTCGCCGAAGTGCTACGACTCTCTGCAGAGCGTGTACTGAAGCATCCTGCCGATATTGGAATCATGAATATGGGCGGTTTGCGCAACATACTTCCACAGGGTAATATCACAGTCGATGCTGTTTTCGAAATACTTCCTTTTGAAAATTCTCTCTGCGTACTGACGATGAAAGGTACGGAAATAAAAAGACTGATGGAAGTCATAGCTTCTTTGCACGGTGAAGGACTGAGCGGAGCACATCTGGAAATAACAAAAGACGGAAAACTTCTGAAAGCAACCGTACAGGAAAAAGAGATCGAAGATGACAAAGACTATACCGTAGCTACCATTGACTATCTGGCGGACGGAAACGACGGACTCACTCCCTTTATCAACGCGGATAAGCGTGAATGTCCGGATGGATTGACATTGCGCGGACTGTTCCTCGACTACGTAAGGCAACAGACAGCTGCAGGCAAGAAGATTACCTCTAAACTGGATGGACGTATCACCGTTGTTCCGGCATCCGACCGGAAATAAAAAATGAAAAGAGAATAAATAACCAAGGTTTACAATGAAATCTCAGTATCCTATGACAACTCATAATCATATAACTTCCGTCTTGAATATATTCAAAGGAAGAACCGGAAAGTGGCTGATGCTTTTCCTCCTTTTACTACCTGCATTGGCAACTGCCCAAGAAACAAAAAAACTAATCATACTGCAAACCAGTGATGTACACAGCCGGATTGAACCTATGACTCAGGAAGGCGACCGGAACTACGGTCAGGGTGGATTTGTCCGTCGGGCAAGTTTCCTGCAGCAGTTCCGCAAAGAAAATCCGGATGTACTGCTGTTCGATTGCGGCGATATCTCGCAAGGCACTCCTTATTATAATATGTTTAAAGGTGAGGTAGAAGTCACCCTGATGAATGAAATGGGATACGATGCAATGACAATCGGTAACCACGAGTTCGATTTCGGTTTGGACAACATGGCTCGTCTATTTAAATTAGCCAAGTTTCCGGTAGTATGTGCCAACTATGATCTTGATGCCACAGTACTCAAAGATATCGTAAAACCTTATGTCATTCTGGATCGTTTCGGCTTGAAGATCGGAGTTTTCGGGTTGGGAGCGAAGCCGGAAGGACTGATACAGGCCAATAAATGCGAAGGGGTAATCTATAAAGACCCGATCGCCGTATCCAATGACATTGCCGCACAACTGAAAGAAGAAGGATGCGATGTCATTGTATGCCTGTCACATCTGGGTATTCAGATGGATGAGAAGCTGGTAGCCAACACCCGTAATATCGATGTTATTCTGGGTGGGCATTCTCATACCTTTATGGAAAGCCCCAAGAATTATCTGAACATAGACGGGAAAAATGTCCCCGTTATGCACACCGGAAAGAATGGAATTTATGTTGGACGACTAGATTTGACCTTGAATAAAAAATGAGATTACTAACATATATACTGGCTATCCTGCTATTTCTTCCTGTCAAGGCCAGAGGAGAAGCAATAGATACTCCCGTAGAACCTTTACTACTTTATAAAGCTAAACAAGATGTCCGTTGTCAACAATGGGTAGACTCCATTATGAATAAGCTGACGCTTAAAGAGAAAGTCGGTCAGTTGTTTATATATACGATTGCTCCGGTAGATACCAAGCGCAACCAGATACTGCTGAAGGATGCCGTCGATACCTATAAAGTCGGCGGACTGCTGTTTTCCGGTGGGAAGATGCAGACCCAGGCGGAACTGACTAATCGGGCCCAGCGCATGGCAAAGTTACCGTTAATGATCACTTTTGACGGAGAATGGGGGCTGGCAATGCGTCTGCGTGGTACTCCTGTCTTTCCCCGAAATATGGTGCTCGGATGTATTCAGGATAATAAATTAATCTATGAATATGGTCGCGAGATGGCACGCCAATGTGTACAGCTAGGTGTACAAGTCAACTTTGCTCCGGTGGCGGATGTGAATATTAACCCTAAGAATCCGGTCATCAATACCCGTTCCTTCGGTGAAGACCCCGTACGGGTGGCGGATAAGGTAGTAGCTTATGCTTCCGGTTTGGAAGGCGGAGGCGTACTATCCGTCTGCAAGCATTTCCCCGGACATGGTGATACGGATGTAGACTCGCACAAAACACTTCCGGTACTTCCCTTCACTCGCGAACGTCTGGACAGTGTAGAGCTCCATCCTTTTAAAGAAGCGATCCGTGCCGGATTGAGCGGTATGATGGTCGGACACCTGCAAGTGCCGGTTATTGAACCGATAGGCGGACTTCCTTCTTCTTTATCCCGTAATATCGTTTACGATCTGCTGACAGAAGAATTTGCTTTCAAAGGACTGATCTTCACGGATGCACTTGCCATGAAAGGTGTTTCGGGGAATGGAAATGTCAGTCTGCAGGCACTGAAGGCAGGGAATGATATGGTGCTGGCTCCCCGGAACCTGAAGGAGGAGATAGCCGCCGTACTCGATGCCATTGATAAGGGAGAATTGACACGCGAAGATATTGAAGAGAAATGCCGCAAAGTACTGACTTATAAATATGTGCTCGGACTAAAAAAGAAACCGTTTGTCCAGCTATCCGGTTTGGGACAACGGATCAATACTCCTCAGACACGTGATTTAATCCGCCGGTTGAATCTGGCTGCGATTACTGTGCTGAATAATGAAAATCATGTTCTCCCTTTGCATACGAATCAAAAAGAAACGATGGCATTGCTCGAAGTCGGTGATGCGGGTGAAACCAATGCGTTGGCGGAACAGTTGTCGAAATACACTTCTTTGTCACGTTTCCGCCTTCGTCCCGGTATGACGGAAGAGGCGAATCAGCGGTTACGGGACTCATTGGCTACCTATAAACGGATTATTGTCGCCGTAAGTGAACAGAAGCTGTCACCTTATCAGACCTTCTTCGGTAAATTTACTACTGAAGCTCCGGTCATCTATGCTTTCTTTACGCAGGGTAAGATGATGTTGCAGATACAGCGTGCGGTTGCCCGTGCCTCGGCAGTGGTGCTGGGACACAGCCCTAATGAAGATGTGCAGCGGCAGGTGGCGGATGTGCTCTTTGCCAAAGCTACGGCGGACGGAAGATTATCGGCCAGTCTTGGAGAACTCTTTCAGGCAGGAGACGGTGTCACGATTACTCCGAAAACACCTTTGCATTTTATTCCGGAAGAACATGGGCTTTCTTCTGTCGCCCTGCAACGAATTGATTCGATCGCTTTGGACGGTGTACGTCAGGGAGCTTATCCCGGTTGCCAGGTGATCGTGATGAAAGAGGGTCATGTGATGGTAGACAAGACATTCGGCACTCACACTGGAACGGGAAGCGCACGTGTGCAGCCGACCGATATCTATGACTTGGCTTCACTCTCCAAGACTACTGGTACAGTGCTTGCTTTAATGAAACTTTACGATAAGGGACGTTTTAATCTGACGGACAGAATTGCAGACTATCTGCCTTTCCTTCAGCGTACTAACAAGAAAGACATAACCATTCAGGAACTGCTTTACCATCAGTCCGGCTTGCCGCCCGGAATTGCTTTTTATCGGGAAGCCATCGATGAAGATAGTTATGAAGGCAGACTGTTCATGTCCCGCAAAGATGCACGGCATCCGTTGCAGTTGGGAACTTCCACATGGGCGAATCCTAATTTTGCATTTAAAAAGGAATATGTTTCAAAGGTTAAAACCGGAGATTACACCTTGCAAATCTGTGATAGTCTGTGGCTGAATCCTTCTTTCTTCAAGGAAATGGAGAAGAAGATTGCAGACGCACCGATGAAACCTAAAACTTACCGATACAGCGATGTCGGTTTTATCCTGTTGCGTCTTTTGGTTGAGAAACTTGCGGGAATGCCGATGGATGCCTACTTGCAACGTGAATTTTATGAACCGATGGGACTGGAACGTACAGGATACCTTCCTTTGCGCCGCTTTCCGAAATCGGAAGTTGTACCTTCTTCTGTCGATCGTTTCTTGCGTAAGACTACCCTTCAGGGATTTGTGCACGATGAGGCTGCCGCTTTCCAGGGAGGCGTTTCGGGAAATGCCGGATTGTTCTCGAATGCACGTGAAGTGGCACAGATTTATCAGATGTTGCTGAACGGTGGTGAGTTGAACGGACAGCGTTATTTAAGTAAGGAAACCTGCCAGTTGTTTACAACGGAAGTTTCCAAAATCAGCCGTCGCGGACTTGGATTTGACAAACCGGATACCCGTAATCCGGAAAAGAGCCCTTGCGGAAAGCATACACCGGCAAAAGTATACGGTCATACCGGATTTACCGGAACGTGTGCCTGGGTAGACCCCGACAATGGCTTGGTTTATGTATTTCTGAGCAACCGGATTTATCCGGACGTAACCAACCGGAAGCTAAGCCGTCTGGAAATTCGCGAACAGATACAGGATGCGATCTATAAAGCGATTCAAAGCAAATAAAAAATGAAGAGCCCCTCTGCCGAAGTAGAGGGGCTCTTGCTTATTAATGTAAAATCAAGTAGTTGCTCGGGTTAGAATGAAACACCCACGCGGAAACCGAAGTTGTTCAGTCCGTCTACACTGTAATGCAGTACATCAGCCTTATTGGTACCATAGCTGTAGTACAGAGCAAAGTGCAGACCCGGTCCGTAAACCCAAGGGAATACATTGACACCTACTTCAGGAGAAGCGTAGAATCCCCAGCTGTTTTCTCTGGCTTCCAACATATTGAAGTTGGAACGGATCTTAGCATATTCAGCACCTAATTTTGCACTGACATAAGGTTGTACGGCTCCACCGCGATTCCATTGGTAGCGGGCGGCAGCACCGAAAGGCAACTGGAACATTGTGTGTTGCTGATCAGTTGTAACGTCACCTGCACCTATCTTGAATGTTTCGCGAGGAATATACTCGTGGTTGCTGTGATAGTTCAGGAAAAGACCCAGACCCAGGTTAGGAGTAACGAAATAACCACCTTCAAAGTTCATACCCCAACCGCTGGCTTTGTCTGCAAAATTATTGCTCAATGGAACATTGAACTGCCAGTCTATATTAGCATATCCATTGTCTGATAGCTGTGCCTTAGCCGGCATGGCAAAGGCGATGGCAATGGCTGCTAGCGCCACTACCTTGAAATATATATTCTTTCTTGTTTTCATAACAGTTGTAGTTGTTTATTTGTTAGTAAGATAAGGTGACTGAGTGAATGACTGGTTCACTGCTTCAATAGCAAGAGTGCGGTTGATAGCTTTAGAGCCTGTTTCAAATCCAGTCAGATAGCTTGTCCAGACTACAGGAAGTTTTTTGCCTTCACCTTCATCTGCTTTCAGGTTCACCATTTCTGTAATGAATGAGTTGGTGCTATAGCTGTAGGTCACAGCGTACGGATAGTACCATCCGCCCCAGTTACCCCAGTAGCTGGGTCCCCAGTAGCCGGGATATCCCCACCACCATTCAGGTTGTGTGTAGCCGGTGAAATAATAAGTACTTGCGATGTAGCTTACCTGAATACCAAGATCGGCACTTTCTTTATCGGCAGCCGGTTGATAACCTTTCGCTTCCATATTTTCTGTATAAGCAGCCAGAATTTGCTCAGCGCCTTCTCCTTCGAGATATTCCGGTTCTTTGCTGTCAGAGATAACCAAGATTTTGTCAGCCAGATAGAATGTGCTGAAGTCTTTGAAGTTGGCTTGCTTGTCGTAGTTAGTGTATACCAGATAATTGTCATCCAGCTTACCCATGTCCGGGTCTTTTTCGCAAGAAGCGAGTGCAAAGACCGCCAATAAAATAGGAATTAATTTCTTCATATCTTTTATAATGTTTAGGTTATATAAAAATCACGCCCTGGTACCTTGGGGCTTTTGTTACAAACAACAAGAAATGTGTAAAAAGGTTCGTGCAAATGATTATCTTTGCGAGAAAATTAACACTCAAATGCTTATGAAACACATTCGGATACCTCTTTTCGTATGGTTCTCAATCGTGCTGCTGATCGCAGCTGCGCCCGTCTCATTGTCGGCGCAGGAATCGTTTATTCAGAAGATCGAAAAAAATAATTCCGTCAGCGGAATAAAGTTGCTCGACACCAGCCGCTTCCCGGAAAAGTATGTAATGTACCTGACTCAGCCGCTGGATCATCGACATCCCGAAAAGGGAAGTTTCCGCCAGCGGGTGATTGTGGGACACGTCGGTTATGACCGTCCCACAGTGATTGTTACCGAAGGATATGGGGCAGGGTATGCTTTGCGCCCCACTTATCGGGAAGAACTTTCTGAATTGTTCGATGCCAATATGATCTTTGTGGAGCACCGCTACTTTCTCGAATCCACTCCCGAACCGTGCGACTGGCAATACCTGACCGCAGAGAATTCTGCCGAGGATTTGCATGCCGTGACAACCGCTTTCAAGACTTTATATCCTGGCAAATGGATCAGTACGGGGATCAGCAAGGGAGGGCAGACCTCCTTATTATACCGTGTTTTCTTCCCCGACGATGTGGATGTTTCCGTGCCTTATGTTGCTCCTCTTTGTTATGCGCGTGAAGATGGTCGGCACGAACCTTTCCTCCGCCGGGTAGGTACGGAAGCCGATAGGAAAAAAATAGAAGATTTCCAGTTGGAAGTATTGAAACGAAAGGCCCGTTTGTTGCCCCGTTTTGAAAAAATGTGTACTGAAAAGAACTATACATTCCGCGCTCCTCTGGAAGAAATATACGATTTCTGTGTGTTGGAATACTCTTTCTCTATCTGGCAATGGGGAACGGATATCCGTAGTATACCGGAAACCTCGGCTTCTGACGATACACTGCTGGATCATTTGCTGGCAATCAGCGGACCTTCTTATTTTATAGTAGACAGCCCGACTCTTTCTTTCTTCGTGCAGGCTGCCCGCGAATTGGGGTATTATGGATACGATATCGCTCCTTTTAAACCTTACCTTTCTATAAAGACCAGCAAGGATTATCTGAGAAGACTGATGTTGCCGGAAGATATGCGGAAGATGAAATTTGATAAGACACTGAGCAATAAGATTGTGCGGTTCTTGAAGAAGAACGATCCGAAGATGATTTTTATCTATGGTCAGAATGATCCCTGGACAGCTGCCGGAGTAACCTGGCTAAAGAATAAAAAGAATATTCATGTCTTTGTAGAGCCGGGAGGCAGTCATCTTGCGCGCATCGGTACAATGTCCGAAGATCAGAAGCAGAAAGTGATGTCTCTTCTTAGAGGGTGGCTTGAAGAATGACGAAACAAGAAACGGTGAACAACCTGTAATATATGATACAGGCGGTTCACCGTTTTATTCTTCTGCAAGCCGATATTACATGTATCGGGCTGCTTGATTTAGGAATCTACCGATTCGAACAGCGGTTTCAGTACTTCCGGTATTTCCACTTTTTCAAGTGCTAATTGTCTGACCAGTTTTTTACCGCTCTGGCTGAGATGGAACTGCATCAGTCTCCGGTCCTCTTCCCCGAGTGTTCTGACAATCAGTTCTTTTTCTTCCAGAATCCGGAGCATCTTTGAAGCGTGAGAGGGTGTCAGCTCGGTTCGTTTGGACAGGCTCGTGGCCGTCATATTATTGGGCGAGGCTTCTTGCAGGGCACATAATATCATCGCTTCATTTAATGATACCTGATACACTTTTTCAAATGCATCTTCAAATCTTGCCATTGCTTTGAATACATCGCGCATTACACATATTGTCTTCATATGCTACTTCGTTTTTTGTTTGTTCTTTTTCTATATAAACAGGTTGATATTTGCATTATCCGCCCGTTCCATGTATGTTGCTACTCCGCCTATTGTCACTTCGTCCAGAAGTTCTTCCTGTTTCACTCCCATGACGTCCATAGACATTTGGCAGGCGATAAATTCCACACCGTTCTCCAGAGCTTGTTGGCGTAAGGACTCCAGAGAATCGATTCCTTTCCGGTTCATGATGTACCGCATCATTTTTCCTCCTATTCCTCCCATGCTCATTTTAGAGAGTTTCAACTTTCGGGAGCTGGAAGGGAGCATCATGCCGAACATTTTTCCAAAGATATCTTTTTCGACGTTCGGCTTATGCAGCTTCTTGATAACATTCAGTCCCCAGAAGGTGAAAAAGATCGTTACTTTTTGTCCGGTGGCAGCTGCGCCATTAGCGAGCACAAAGGTAGCTAAAGCTTTGTCTAAATCATCACTGAACATGATGAAAGTTTTTCCTTTGCCTTCACAGGAGGTAACAATATTGCAGGATTTAGGTTCGCCCTTTTCGATCACTACTATAGATTTTCCTCCTGCTGTTTCTTTGGAAATCAACTGATTTCCTGTCGAGTTGCACCATGCGGCAGCATCACGCGGGAATCCCGGATCGGTTGAGGTAATTTCTACCCGGTCGCCGGAAACCAGCGAATCCATTGTCTTTTTCATTTTCAGAATCGGCCCCGGACATTGCAGTCCGCAAGCGTCTACACGGATTGTCTTCACTGCTTCAACTGGTGAAACTGTCTTTTGAGGTTGCGCATCTGCCGGCTGTTGTATGTTTGCGTTCGGTTGTGCAGGTACTTCGTTCTCACTTTCTTCTCTCAGGATGATGGGTGCTGCGGCAGCGTGGTATGTTTTCAATCCTCCGGAAAGGTTGCGTACCTTTTCAAATCCATGCTGTACCAGAATGCGATAAGCAAGGTATCCTCTGAGGCCGACGGCACAGAATGTATAGATCATCTTGTCTTTCGGCAGTTCATCCAGCCGGTCACGCAGTTCGTCCAGCGGAATGTTCACTGCACCCGGCAGTGTATTGAGCGAGAATTCGTCAGGAGTACGTACATCCAGCAGGAAATTATTTTCCATCTCGATATCCCTCAACTGTCTCCAATAGACGGGTTGTACTTTCCCAGTTATGATGTTTTCGGCTACGTATCCTGCAACGGCTACCGGATCTTTGGCAGAAGAGAACGGAGGGGCGTAAGCCTGCTCCACTTTCATCAGATCATAGATCGTACCTTCATGCTTGATGACAAGCGCGATTTCGTCAATGCGTTTGTCTACACCGTCATAGCCGACGATCTGTCCGCCGTACAGTTTACCTGTCTTCGGGTCGAAAGTGATTTTAATACTCATCGGCATGGCATCCGGGTAATATCCTGCGTGAGAGGACGGATGGATGGTCGAAGACATATAATTGATTTCTGCCTGCCGCAATCGTTTGCCGGGTAATCCGGTAGAAGCAACAGTCATGTCGAATACTTTTGCAATGGAAGTTCCGATGGATCCTTCATAAGGGATGTGTGCTCCCTGAATGTTGTCTGCGACAATTCGTCCCTGACGATTGGCGGGACCAGCAAGGTAATTGAGCCACGGCTTTCCGGTGATCGGGTGGCGGAATTCGATAGCGTCACCGATGGCGTAAATCGATTCGTCCGACGTTTGCAGGTAGTCGTTGACGGCGATTCCTCCGGCTTCGCCGATCTTCAGTTCTGCGGCACGTGCCAGTGTCGTTTCCGGACGTACGCCGATGGAAAGGATAACGATGTCGGCAGAGATGGACTGTCCGTTCTTGAAGATGACTTTCAATCCTTTTCCGTCTCTTTCGAAAGAGGCTACTGCCTGCTCCAGATACAGGTTCACTCCTTTGTCCATCAAATGCTGGTGTACAAGGGATGCCATGGAGAAGTCGATGGGAGCCATCACTTGATTGCCCATTTCCACAATAGAAACTTTAGCTCCTTGTGCGTGCAGGTTCTCTGCCATTTCCAGCCCAATAAATCCGGCTCCGATGACAACAGCCTTTCGGGGAGCATGACTGTTGATATATTCTTTGATTCGGTCTGTGTCGGCTACATTCCTGAGTGTGAAGATTCCGTTCAGGTCGATTCCCGGCAGGGGAGGACGTACAGGGGAGGCTCCGGTCGATATCAGTAATTTGTCGTAGCTTTCCTCGTAAGTGTCTCCGCTACTTTGTCTTACCGTTACTGTTTTTCTCTTCCGGTCGATGAAGATTACTTCATTTTCAGTTCGTACGTCTACACGAAAGCGCGTAGAAAATGCTTCGGGCGTCTGTACAAACAGTTTTTCCCGTTCTTTGATCACGCCTCCGATGTAATACGGCAGTCCGCAATTGGCATAAGAGATATACTTTCCTTTTTCTAAAAGGATGATTTCAGCTGCTTCGTTTGTGCGTCTGATCCGGGCAGCAGTGGTAGCTCCTCCGGCAACGCCTCCAATAATAATGATCTTCATAAGTTTGTTGCGTAAATAGTTTCCTGTGGAAATAACAATAAAGTAGGGAGAATTGTTCTCGGATCATAGAAAAAAGACTTATATTTGCGCACCCTGTTTGTCTTTCTTCATTTTTTATAAATTAATTATGAGTAAAATTCTTATCATTGACGATGAGGTTCAGATTCGTAGCCTGTTGGCTCGTATGCTCGGACTGGAGGGTTATGAGGTGTGTCAGGCGGGTGATTGCAAGGCAGCTATCAGGCAGTTGGAAATTCAACAGCCGGATGTGGCTTTGTGTGATGTCTTTCTTCCCGATGGAAACGGGGTCGATCTGGTGTTGAACATTAAAAAGACAGCTCCGAATGTGGAAGTCATTCTTCTTACCGCTCACGGTAATATACCCGACGGAGTGCAGGCAATCAAGAACGGTGCATTTGATTATATAACCAAAGGGGACGATAATAATAAGATTATCCCTCTGATCAGTCGTGCCGTTGAGAAGGCTAAGATGAATGTCCGGTTAGAGAAACTGGAAAAGAAAGTCAGTCAGCTATATTCTTTTGATTCCATTCTGGGAGAATCGAAAGTGCTGAAAGAAGCTGTTATGCTGGCACAGAAGGTTTCGGTGACTGATGTTCCGGTGTTGTTGACCGGAGAAACGGGGACCGGAAAAGAAGTATTTGCACAAGCCATACATTATAATAGTAAGCGGAGCAAACAGAGCTTTGTTGCCGTGAACTGTTCGTCTTTCAGTAAGGAACTGCTGGAGAGTGAAATGTTCGGGCATAAAGCCGGGTCCTTCACCGGAGCTTTGAAGGACAAGAAAGGACTCTTCGAAGAAGCCAACAACGGTACGATCTTTTTGGATGAAATCGGAGAAATGGCTTTTGAACTACAGGCCAAATTGCTGCGTATTCTCGAAACAGGCGAATATATAAAGATAGGAGATACGAAACCGACGCACGTGAATGTTCGTATTATTGCTGCTACCAACCGCAATCTGACAGAGGAAATCAAAGCGGGACGTTTCCGTGAAGACCTGTTTTATCGTCTTTCGGTATTTCAGGTACATCTGCCGGCACTTCGCGAACGTACCGGTGATATCAGAATTCTTGCCACTGCCTTTGCAAAGAGCTTTTCCGAGAAACTTTCGTATACGGTCAATGAGATGACTCCTGCTTTTCTTCATGCGTTGGAACAGCAACCCTGGAAAGGAAATATCCGTGAATTGCGGAATGTGATAGAACGGAGTCTGATTGTCTGCGAAGGCGGGCATCTGGATGTGTGCGATCTTCCGTTGGAGATTCAGAATACTCATTATGAATGTTCGGATGATAATATCGGTAGTTTTGAACTGGCTGCTATGGAACGAAGGCATATTGCCCGCGTCCTGGAATATACGAAAGGCAACAAGACGGAAACTGCCCGCTTGCTGAAGATCGGTCTTACCACTTTGTACAGGAAGATAGAGGAATACAAAATATAATAATATGACTATCTGATTTCTTTTTTAGGGGTATATGAGCGATTAATCGTTCATATACTGATCTGTAATGTGAAAAAGAAATAGAAGATATGAATATTTGGAAGACTACACTGTTACTTGTTTTATTATTTACTGGTATCACCGTTCATGCACAAAAAGTAAAAATTTCATTGAATAGTGATGGAAATCTGACGATATGGAAAGTGAAAGCTCAGGCAGAAATTGAGCATCCTTTTGATATGATGACTACCCGATATGACACGAGGGATTGGGTCAAAGCAACTGTGCCGGGAACGGTGTTTGGTTCGTATGTATTAGAAGGACTGGAGCCTGATCCGAATTTTGCTGATAATGCGTATAAAGTCGATAAAGCAAAATATGACCGTAACTTCTGGTATCGTACAGAGTTTAATTCGCCGGAGGTGGAAAACGGAGAAAGGGTATGGCTAAATTTTGAAGGGGTTAACCGTAAAGGAGAAATATTTTTTAATGGGACGCGTCTCGGATTGCTTGATGGATTTATGCATCGGGGGAATTTCGATATAACCGATTTGCTGTCAAAAAACGGTAAGAATGTGCTTGCCGTCCTTGTGCATTGGGTAGGCACTCCGGTTCCCAATTATGCAAGTCCTACTTATATGTCATGTGCCGGCTGGGATTGGATGCCTTATGTTCCCGGTCTTTTGACTGGTATTACTGACGACGTCTATTTGACAAAAACCGGCGAAGTGTCTATCGTCGATCCTTGGATACGTTCGAAAGTTCCTTCTAAAAACAAAGCGGTTTTAAGCTTGCAGCTGGAGCTACGGAATCATACAGATATAGAGCAGAAAGGAGTGTTGAAAGGTATCATTCAGCCGGGCAACATTGAATTTACCGAAGATTTGGTAATTGAGGCAGGCAAACAGCGGACTTTTCTTCTGGATGATAGCAAGTTCAGTCAATTTATAATTCAGAATCCTGCTTTGTGGTGGCCTAATGGTTACGGACAGCCAAATCTTTATACCTGCGAACTGACTTATATGGTGAATGGTAAGGCTTCTGATAAACAGAATATTACATTTGGTATTCGTGAATACGGTTCCGAGCTGGTTGACGGTGTGCTTCATCTTAAAATAAATGGTGAACCTGTTTATGTAAAAGGAGGAAACTGGGGAATGAGCGAATATCTGTTGCGTTGTCGGGGTGAAGAATATGATCTTAAATTGAAACTTCACAATGAGATGCATTTTAATATGATACGCAATTGGATCGGTTCGGTTACGGATGATGAGTTTTATGAAGCTTGCGATAAATACGGCATTATGGTGTGGGACGACTTCTGGTTAAATTCAAATTCGAATCTTCCGGATGATGTTTTTGCTTTCAATATGAATGCAGTGGAAAAGATCAAGCGTTTGCGTAATCATGCTTGTATTGCAGTGTGGTGTGGTGATAATGAGGGGTATCCGTTACCGCCTCTTAATAAGTGGCTGGAGGAAGACGTTAGAACATACGATGGGGGTGATCGGGCCTATCATGCCAATTCCCATAGTGACGGCCTTTCCGGGAGTGGACCTTGGACTAACTCTCATCCTAACTGGTATTTTACCAAAGCCCCTTATGGATATGGTGCCAATATAACCAAAGGATGGGGATTCCGTACAGAAATAGGTACAGCTGTCTTTACTACTTTCGATAGCTTTAAGAAATTTATGCCCGAAAAAGATTGGTGGCCACGTAATGAAATGTGGGACAAGCATTTCTTTGGCAATTCGGCGGGGAACGCCAGTCCCGACAAATATTTCTCTACCGTAGAGTTCAATTATGGTAAAGCGAAAGGTATTGAAGATTTTTGCCGGAAAGCTCAATTAGTGAATGTTGAGGTGAATAAAGCGATGTACGAAGGCTTTCAACATCATATTTGGGAAGATGCTTCCGGCATATTGACTTGGATGGGGCAGTCGGCTTATCCTTCATTGGTATGGCAAACCTATGATTATTATTATGACTTGACGGGGGCTTACTGGGGAATCAGAAAGGCGTGTGAACCGGTTCATATTCAGTGGAGTTATGCTGATAATAGTGTAAAAGTGATCAATACCACTTTGAAAGAGCAGAAAGGACTTACGGCTACAGGTAAAGTCTATAATCTGGATGGGAAAGAAATGGGGCGTTATAGCCAGTCTGTAGTTTTGGATGCCGCCGCTAATAAGGATTCCTATTGTTTCCATCTGAATTTTACAACAGACAACCTTGCTTTCGGTAAGAAAGCGGTTGCTTCCTCCATTTCGGCAGATGCCGGAGAGCCAAGTGCCGCGATTGATGCCAGTGATGGCAGTCGTTGGGCGAGTGAACCCCGTGATGAAGAATGGATTTATGTTGATCTGGGTGAACCTACTGAAATAGCCTCTGTCATATTGAACTGGGAGGCTGCTCATGCAAAAGCTTATAAACTGTTGATTTCGGATGATGCAATAAACTGGAAAGAAATTTATATCAATGAGGACTCTAAAGGCGGTGTCGAAGAGATTAAGATAAAACCTGTTCGTACTCGTTATGTGAAAATGCAAGGGTTAAAACAGGCTACTATGTGGGGATATTCACTTTATGAATTTGAATTATATGGTAGAAAAAAGAAGCCAACGGATTTGACTCCTGTGCATTTCATCAAGTTGGAACTGAACGATGAAAACGGGCAACTGCTTTCTGATAACTTTTATTGGCGTTCCAATAAACCGGGAGACTATAAAGCATTGAATAATTTGCCGAAAGCCAAATTGCGTACAACATCAAGCTTAGTGGATAGTAATGGTAAGAAAGTGATTAAAGCAAAGATCGAAAATGTGGGATCATCAGTCGCTTTTGCTGTTCACGTACAGGCTATTCGCTCTTCTGATGGTGAGCGTATATTACCTGCTTTGATGAATGATAATTATTTCACATTGTTGAAAGGAGAGTCTAAAGATATTGAAATAGAATTTGATTCGGATTTGTTGCCTGATGGTAATTATAGTTTAAGTGTGATTCCTTATAATAAATAATATCGGGCGGACATTTCTTTAAATGAGGTAAACACGGTTGTAGCAACATCGGTTTTATGACTTGGTTTTACCAGTCTTTGTGTTTGTCTATGATTTTTCAAATGTAGTCGTGATTCATCATAAACTTTAAGAAAAGTTTATTGATGAATCCGCTACATTAAAATGCCTCATAGAATTGTGCGGATGCCGGCAGTGACGGGAGTATATTATGATAATGCCGCAATGCCTGTCCCTATCAGGTTTGCGTTATTCATACTTTTTATATCCACTTCAATATCTTCCAGGCCGAATAATTGAAGGAGTTCTCTCAGTTTTTCCATAACGAGAATGTTATAGTTTTTATCCTTCCTGTTTTCACTCCAGAAAAGACTGCCTTCGGCTACCAGGCAAATCTTTCGTATATCCTTATTATAGGATTTCAGTAACATGATAAGCCCCGTAAGTGAGGCGGCAACCAATTGTGCGGATCTGCCATAAATCCATTGTGCTACCTGTACATATACATCCTTGTAGATGTCCGGGTAATTCATAATGGAAGTCAGTTTCTGTGCGTCGAATTTCTCTTCAAACTCTTCCAGCGGAAAGGCTGTTTTCAGTATGTCTCCCAGATACATACCGGATACCGCTTTCTCAAAACGTTGCTTTCCCGGATTACTGGAAATAGCGTCAACGGTATCATCTACCGCAGTCAGAAAGGGCGGATGGAAATTGCCTGATTCCAAATTGACAGGAATCAATCCATGTGCATTGCATGACTGATCCAGTTTTTCAATTTTATCGGCAGGGATAAAAGTTGCCATATTGGTTCCTGTCCCTACGATGAGGCCGATATATGCATCATAACTATTGTCTGTGAGACCGGCGAATAAACTGGCTATAGTATCGTTTACTACCTTGATGCCTGTAAACTTAATTTTGTTTCTTTCATTCAGATAGTCGAGTAAAGGTTTTCCGATAAATTCTCCAACCATTTCTTTAATATCTACTCCTTTTGTCCAGCGTAACAGTTTGGCGTCTCCACCCGGTACGGACTCGGCCGGATAAGAAAAACAATAACCGATAGGCATTTCTTCCTCACGTTTGATTCCTATAATCATATCGGCGAGTTCTTTGAATAACTCTTCGCGGGTATATCCGACGGACTTCATAATTGACATGTCTTTTTTCCAGCCATTGTTCGGGTGAACGGTTGGTGTTGCTTTGTCGAAATCTACGATTGCCACCCGATAATTGGTTCCTCCCAGGTCAAGTACCAGTGACTTTCCTTTAATATGGGTTGTTTTTGGAGCAATGAAAGTAGGAATGCATTGTATCTCTGCATTTTCCGTTTTTAACCCTTCTTCTGTTTTATCCCGAAATGAGCATACAATCGCTTTGAGCTGTTCATTATCTAACTTAAAAATGTTTTTTTCCATGACATTGACTTTTTATAGTATAAAATATCCTTGTCTTTGAATAACAACTGAAGGTGGATTTTGCTCGGGAATGCCCAATCTTTATTTGCCTGTATCTGATAATTATGTATTTGTTTTTTCAATTAATAAAAACTATATTTGTTTGAAAAATAATTTGATACATGAAAGAGCGGTCTCCAGTTAAAAAGAATATACTAAAATTGATTCCTTTTATAGAGATTATTGCAGGAATCATTTTTCTCTGTTTGGAGATTCATGACTATCGTACTTTGTATTCCATGGCCGAAGCTGATGCAATGTATGGGGGACTTGCTGATTTTTGTAAGTACAAAGAGAATGTATTTTGTCCGGCATTTTTCTGGATAATTGTTATACTGACAGGAATCAGTTATTGGAAAAATAAAAAGTTATATTGGATTTTAACGCAGGCATTGGTGTTTATGGTCTTTTTTAGAGCTATGTTTCCGTTTTATGCCATTTTTATAGAGTTAAATCCAGTAGTCTTTTATATTCTTCCACTTTTGTACTCTACAGTATTCTTTGTGGTAGAAAGAAAGTTATTCAAAATCAAGCAAATAGATTCTGTTGATATTACAGTTAAAACAAAAATCATGGGGATCGGAATAGGTATCTTATGTACTATCATTTATTTCCTGCTCTTTTTGACCGTTTTTTGCTTAATATGATAGCCGTCTATATTTATTTCTCCACAGTAATTCAACGCGACTTTTGCTCTCATGCCCTAACAGATTGTCTGTATGCCTTTATTCATCGTAGTTTCAGGTATGGCAGCAATTGTGGTAGCAGGTATGAGAGCAAGTGTTTGCTCTCACTCTTCCATGTATCATTATCTGTCATTTGTTTGATTTTGTCATTTGATTTACAGTGTATTAATGTCTGAGGTGTCAATTCTTAACGATTGATATTTCAGACATTAATAATTGATAAATCATCCTTTAATAGTTGATAACTCCGCTGTTTTTGAGTGATAAATGATTTATTGTTTCTTGGAAGAGCAGGTTAATCGAACAGTTGGTGCGGTCAAGTTAATTGAATCATATAAGTAAGGGATCAGTTTCCTGCCTTGTTTCATTCATTCCATCGGCTGGAACCACTGTTTTCAAGCGTCCGGAACTTTGGTTTCACGGCTTTGAAACTAAAGTTTCAAGCCG
>NZ_GG774712.1:0-52330 GCF_000162515.1 Bacteroides sp. 1_1_14
ACATTTCGCACTAAAAGCCGCTTCTGAAAATTTGCCGACAACAAGTTTCGCCATGACCGGGCAATGTCCCTCGTCATTCATTTCGCTCTTTTTGAGGTAGAACGTAACCGTTACATCCGTCTGTTTCATAACTCTATTTTTTTATGTTGCAAAATTACTTGATATATAGCTATTTACAGTTATGAAAATTATAGCGGAACAAAGAATAAAACCCCGGATGCCGGGTAACATAACCTGTATTTCCATGAAAACGGAAAAAACGGTTATCTTTACGGGCAAAATATAGGGTTCTTTGCATGGTGAACGGTAAAACCGCAGGTGGTCAAGCGTTATTTTGCCGGATTATCCGGGGCTAAAAAAGGCAACGGATAAGTAGCAAATCTTTCTCTTAACCTTTCATTATCCTGCATTTTAGCGATTTGGAAAGGTATAGAAGAATTTGGCTTAACTCTCCTCAATACCAAACACTTACTTTATTTATCCAAATTTTGCCGTTTTTTTGCGAGTTCTTGTTATATTTGTATTATCCCTTAAAAAATGATAATTATGAAACAACACTACAGACTTACTATTTGGAGCCTTTTCTTTCTGATCACTTCCAGTGGAAGTGCCTTTGCCCAGAGAAAAACGATCACTCCGATAGACTCTCTGATAACGGTAGGATACGCCACCGGAAGTTTAAAAACCATATCCGGATCAGTGGAGAAAATCACGGAGACACAGATGAATAAAGACCAGATTACGAATCCGCTGGAAGCCATACGCGGACGAGTACCGGGCCTGACCATCCAGCGTGGGACAAACGGTCCCGCCGCCTTAGATGCAGTCCGCCTGCGAGGAACCACCTCATTGACCAGCGGAAACGACCCGCTGATTATCGTCGATGGAGTCTTCGGCGATTTGAGTATGCTTACCTCCATTTATCCTACAGACATAGAGAGCTTCACCATCCTGAAAGACGCTTCCGAAACGGCACAGTACGGATCACGAGGCGCCTCCGGTGTCATCGAAATCACCACCAAGAAGGGCATGAGCGGTAAAACGCAAGTGAGTTATAACGGCATCTTCGGTATATCCACCGTCTATAAGAATCTGAAAATGCTGTCAGCAGATGACTTCCGCCGGGTCGCATCCGAACGGGGCATCTCCATACTGGACAAAGGAAACAACACCGACTTCCAGAAAGAGATAGAACAGACAGGATTGCAACAGAACCACCACATCGCCTTTTATGGAGGCTCGAATGAATCCAGCTACCGTGTCTCCCTCGGTTTCATGGACCGTCAGGGAGTCATACAGAACGAGGACATGAAGAACTTCACCTCTAATATGAACATGACCCAAAGGATGTTCGACGGTTTTCTGAACTGCGAACTGGGCATGTTCGGTTCTATCCAGAAGAATCACAATCTGGTAGACCTTCAGAAAACCTTCTATTCTGCCGCCACTTTCAATCCCACATACCCCAATCACAAAGACCCCGATTCCGGTTCATGGGACGGAATCACTACCGCCAGTCAGATCACGAATCCGTTGGCATGGATGGAAGTACAGGATCATGACGCCACCTCGCATATCAGTACTCACGCTCATCTGACTTTCAATCTGATGGACGAACTGAAACTGGTTCTCTTCGGTGCTTATACCTATAACATAGTCGAAAATTCCCAATACCTGCCCACCTCCGTCTGGGCGCACGGACAGGCATACAAAGGCACGAAAAAGATGGAATCCCTCCTGGGTAACATGATGCTGACCTACAAGAAAGGCTGGAAGAAGCATTACTTCGACGCGCTGGCACTGGCGGAACTCCAGAAGGAGACATACACCGGATACTATACCACAGTCACCAACTTCAATACAGATAAATTCGGCTACCACAACCTGCAAGCCGGTGCTCTCCGTCCGTGGGAGGGAACCAACTCGTACTACGAGCAACCGCATCTGGCCTCCTTCATGGGACGCTTCAACTACACCTATGCCGACCGCTACAGTCTGACAATGACCGCCCGTACCGATGCCTCCTCCAAATTCGGAGCCAATCACAAATGGGGATTCTTTCCCTCCGTCTCCGCCGCATGGGTGATCAGTGAGGAAAAGTTCATGAAACGCCTCCCCGTGATTGATAATCTGAAGTTCCGTATAGGCTACGGTCTGGCTGGTAATCAGAGCGGTATCGACTCCTACACCACGCTGAGCCTTGTCAAACCGAACGGAGTGATTCCCGTAGGAAACTCGGCAGCCGTGTCATTGGGAGACTTGCGAAACACGAATCCCGACTTGAAATGGGAAGTGAAACATACCTTCAATACAGGTATTGACCTTGCCATGTTCGGCAACCGCCTGCTGCTCTCCGCCAATTATTACAACTCCAAAACGACGGATATGCTCTACCTCTACAACGTAAGCGTACCGCCCTTTACCTACAACACCCTGTTGGCGAATATCGGCTCCATGCGCAACAGCGGTCTGGAGATAGCCATCGGCATCACCCCGTTGAAGACGCAGGACATGGAATTGAACATCAATGCCAACATCACCTTCCAGCAGAACAAGTTGCTTTCTCTGAGCGGTATGTACAATGGCGAACTGATTTCCGCCCCCGAATACAAGAGTCTTGCCAGCCTCGACGGAGCCGGCTTTCACGGAGGTTATAACCACATCGTTTATCAAGTAGTAGGCCAGCCGCTGGGTGTCTTCTACCTGCCACGTGCCAACGGACTCGTTTCCGACGGAAACGGCGGCTACACCTATGACATAGCCGATCTCAATGGCGGCGGCGTCAGCCTCGAAGATGGCGAAGACCGCTATGTAGCCGGGCAAGCCGTACCCAAAACGATTCTCGGATCGAACCTCAGTTTCCGCTACAAGCGTTTCGATATTTCAGTACAGATCAACGGTGCCTTCGGACACAAAATATACAACGGAACCTCCCTGACCTATATGAACATGAATATATTCCCCGACTACAATGTGATGCAGGAAGCTCCCGCACGCAATATCAAAGACCAGACCGCCACCGACTACTGGCTGGAAAACGGAGCGTATGTCAATTTCGACTACGTGACACTCGGCTGGAACGTACCGATAGAAAAGGTGCAGAAACTAAAGAAATATGTCCGCTCCCTGCGACTGGCATTTACAGTCAACAACCTTGCGACGATTTCCGGCTATTCAGGTCTTTCGCCCATGATCAACAGCTCGACGGTCAACTCCACTTTGGGGCTGGACGATAAACGCGGATATCCGTTAGCGCGGACTTACACGTTGGGATTGAGTATTAACTTTTAACGGAGGAGGAAAACAATAATGAAAAAGATAAAGCGATATTTGCAGCAGCAAGGATGGTATTTAGAGAGTAAATATCTATATGATGGAAAAGCAACTCTGCTTGGGGGGAATTTGCTTGAGGGGAAGATGAACCTGAAAAAAACAGTTGTCTTTCTTATTGTGTGCATTACCTTCTTCTCGTGCGACAAGTTTCTGGAAGAGAGTCCCAGAGACAAACTGCCGGAAGATGAAGTCTACAACAATATCTCGGATGTATATCTGAATGCCGTAGTCTCACTTTACACCTACATCGGCGGTTATAGCGACAGTCAGGGATTGCAGGGGACGGGTAGGGGAGTCTATGACCTGAACACCTTCACCACCGACGAAGCCATTATCCCCACCCGTGGCGGCGATTGGTACGACGGCGGCTTTTGGCAAGGTCTGTTCCTGCACCAATGGGGAATAGAAAACGATGCCATCCAAGCCACTTGGGAATATCTTTATAAAGTGGTGATGCTGTCCAACAAATCCATCGAACGAATAGACAAATTCAGTGCCACCCACACAGATGCCGAACTTCCCGCCTATCGTGCCGAAGTACGCGCCATGCGGGCGATGTATTATTATTACCTGATGGATTTGTTCGGACGTGTCCCGCTTGTACTTACCTCATCCCCGTCGATGAAAGACGTAGTGCAGAGCGAACGGAAAACGATATTCGACTTTGTATTCAAAGAACTGCAAGAATCCGCCCCTTTGCTGGCCGAAGTCCACAGCAACCAGTCCGGTCCGTATTACGGACGAATCACCCGTCCTGTAGTTGTTTTCCTCTTGGCAAAACTTGCCTTGAATGCCGAAGTCTATACCGACAACGACTGGACGGACGGCCAGCGTCCCGACGGAAAGAATCTCTTTTTCGAAGTAGACGGCAACCGCCTCAATGCCTGGCAGACGGTTATCGCTTACTGTGACCAACTGCAAGAAATGGGCTATCGTCTGGAACCGGATTACAAAACCAACTTTGCCGTATTCAATGAACCGTCTGTTGAGAACATCTTCACCATCCCGATGAACAAGACCTTGTACACCAACCAGATGCAATACCTTTTCCGTTCCCGCCATTACAATCACGCCAAAGCCTACGGACTGAGCGGTGAAAACGGACCGAGCGCTACTATCGAAGCTCTGGAAACCTTCGGCTATGAAACAGCGCAACAGGACCCGCGTTTCGATATCTGCTATTTTGCCGGAGTCGTATATGATTTAAAAGGAAATATAGTCCGTCTGGACGATGGAACCGTTCTCGAATATTTGCCGTGGAAAGTCGAACTGGATATCTCGAATACTCCCTATGAGCAGACAGCAGGAGCACGCATGAAAAAGTACGAAGTAGACGAAACGGCTACCAAGGACGGTAAACTGATGGAGAACGACATTGTACTGTTCCGTTATGCAGATGTCCTGTTGATGAAGAGCGAAGCAAAGATTCGTAATGGGGAAGACGGAGATGCCGAACTGAACGAAGTACGCGGGCGTGTCAACGCTTCCTCCCGAACGGCTACATTAGAAAATATCCTTGCCGAACGACAGCTCGAACTGGCTTGGGAAGGTTGGCGACGGCAGGATCTGATTCGCTTCGGAGCGTTCACGAGAGCATACAGCAGTCGTCCGCAACTTCCCGATGAGAACAATGGATATACCACCGTATTCCCGATTCCGGAAAAGATACGGGTAATGAATACAAAACTGGAGCAGAATCCGGGATATTAGCTGGTTTCATCCATTTATAATATCCAATACAAACTAAAAGAGTGTGTGTCAAGCCAATAGTAACTAAAATGGGGTGACTATTGACTTTTGACACACACTCTTTATTATATCTCTGTGTGAATGACTATGATCTTAAAAACAGACCCAGCCAAAGAAAGCTAGTCAAAGAAGCTCTTGAACTTCTTGAAGATCTTCTCCTTCACCGATGTACTCGGCTTGAAGTTGTCCGAAGCCTCCATCTTTTCCAGCGTGCTCTTTTCCTCCTTGTTCAATGCTTCCGGCACATAAATGCTGATATTAACCAGCAAATCTCCCGTACCGTAACCATTGACATTCGGCAGACCTTTGCCGCGCAGACGCAGCACTTTTCCCGGTTGAGTACCCGAGTCGATCTTCACTTTCACTTTTCCGTCGATTGTCGGAATCTCCACGGCACCGCCCAGTGCGGCAGTCGGGAAACTCAGCAGCAAGTTATAGATCAGATCATTCTCGTCGCGGATCAAGTCCGGATGCGGTTCTTCCTCTACGAGAATCAGCAAGTCGCCCGGCACACCATTATGCTTTCCGGCATTACCCTTGCCGCCCATCGAGAGCTGCATACCTTCTGCCACTCCGGCAGGAATCTTCACCGTCACTACCTCTTCGCCATATACGATACCGTCGCCGCCACACTCTTTACACTTGTTCTTGATGATCTTACCTTCACCGTTACAAGTAGGACAAGTGGTGCGGGTCTGCATCGTACCCAAAATCGTCTGCTGGTTACGGATCACCGAACCGCTACCTTTACAGGTCGGACAAGTCTCCGAACCGCCGTCGCCTTCGGCACCCGTGCCATGACAGTGATTACACGGCACATATTTTTTCAGTTTGAATTTCTTTTCTACTCCTGTCGAGATTTCTTTCAAAGTCATCTTTACCTTGACACGTAGATCGCTGCCCCGATAGCGACGTTGCTGTGAACCACCGCCACCGCCACCGAAACCGCTGAACCCTCCGAAGCCGCCGCTGAAACCACCGCCGCGACCTCCGAAGATGTCACCGAACATGGAGAAGATATCATCCATAGACATTCCTTCGCCACCGAAACCACCGAACGGACCTCCGTTGCCCGCCGCACCGCTTACTCCCGCATGACCGAACTGGTCGTAACGCGAACGCTTGTCCGGATTGCTCAACACGTCATACGCTTCGGCAGCCTCCTTGAATTTCTCTTCCGCTTCCTTGTCACCCGGATTTTTGTCGGGGTGATATTGGATCGCTTTTTTGCGGTAGGCTTTTTTAATCTCTTCTACTGTGGCGGTTTTTGTCACCTCCAGCACTTCATAATAGTCTCTTTTTTCTGCCATGCTTCTTAACTAAACTAACTTTTGTATTTACTCCCCAACTACTACTTTCGCGTGACGAATCACCTTGTCATTCAGCGTATATCCCGTCTGTACGCAGTCCAGAATCTTACCTTTCTGCTCTTCCGACGGGGCAGGGATGACGGCAATGGCTTCGTGATAATCGGTATCCAGCGGCTGGTCTTTCGTTTCGATGACCTTCACACCATTCTGTGCCATGACAGCCATGAACTTATTATAAATCAATTCGACACCTTCCTTCACGGCTTTTACGTCTTTGGCAGTTTCCATCGTTTTGATGGCACGTTCAAAGTCGTCGATCACCGGCAGAATGCTGCTGATGCTCTTTTCGCCACCATTCAGAATCAGTTCTGCCTTCTCCTTCATGGTACGTTTGCGGTAATTGTCAAACTCGGCGGACAGGCGCAGATATTTGTCCTTTTGCTCCTCGATGACAGCCTGAGCATCTTCCAGCTCCTTTTCGAGTTGCTCCTCATGAGTCAGGGGAGCGGCCTCTTCTGCCTGATCGTTTTGCGGTTGTTCTTCCGCCGTATCCTTTGTTTCTTCCACATTCAGCTCTTCAGCCATCTTTTCTTTTTCTTTTGGATCCATATCTTATTTTTATTTTTTATTCATAATATCAATTTCCCAAGCAAAAACTTTGCCAATCTGACCGTTTTGCCAAAAAACGTGGCAAAGGTAATACATTTATGCCAGATTGACACATTCCGGATAGCTCATAATTCATTTTAAATGTCTACCTTTGCACGCTCAAATAATAATATAGTAACTGGTAAAATAGTAAATAATAGAAAATGATTACAGTTTCAAACGTTTCGGTGCAGTTTGGTAAAAGAGTCTTGTTTAATGACGTGAACCTGAAATTTACAAGTGGCAACTGCTATGGTATTATCGGCGCGAACGGCGCGGGAAAATCCACCTTCCTTCGTACAATCTACGGAGATCTGGACCCGACGACCGGTACGATTGCCCTGGGACCGGGCGAACGCCTGTCGGTGTTGAGCCAGGACCACTTTAAATGGGATGCTTATACGGTAATGGACACCGTAATGATGGGCCACACCGTGTTGTGGGACATTATGAAGCAGCGTGAAGTATTGTACGCCAAGGAAGACTTCACGGACGAAGACGGACTGAAAGTATCCGAACTGGAAGAGAAATTTGCCGAGCTGGACGGATGGAATGCGGAGAGTGACGCAGCCATGCTGTTGAGCGGTCTGGGCATCAAGGAAGACAAGCATTATACATTGATGGGTGAGCTGAGCGGTAAGGAAAAGGTGCGTGTGATGCTTGCGCAAGCATTGTACGGCAACCCCGACAACCTCCTTCTGGACGAACCTACCAATGACCTCGATATGGAAACAGTGACCTGGCTGGAAGAATACCTTTCCAACTTCGAGCACACCGTGCTGGTGGTAAGCCACGACCGTCACTTCCTCGACTCCGTATGTACGCACACCGTAGACATCGACTACGGAAAGATCAATATGTTTGCCGGAAACTACAGTTTCTGGTACGAATCTAGTCAGCTGGCGCTCCGTCAGCAGCAGAACCAGAAGGCGAAGGCTGAGGAGAAGAAGAAAGAGCTGGAAGAATTTATCCGCCGTTTCAGTGCCAACGTAGCGAAGAGCAAGCAGACCACAAGCCGCAAGAAGATGCTGGAAAAACTGAATGTAGAAGAAATCAAACCTTCTTCACGCAAGTATCCGGGCATCATCTTCACTCCCGAACGCGAGCCGGGCAACCAGATCCTCGAAGTTTCCGGACTGAGCAAGAAGACGGAAGAAGGCGTAGTGCTGTTCAGCGACGTGAACTTCAACATCGAAAAAGGCGACAAAGTGGTATTCCTTTCACGCAACCCGCGTGCGATGACCGCTTTCTTCGAAATCATCAACGGAAACATGAAGCCGGATGCCGGACAGTTCAACTGGGGAGTAACCATCACAACGGCTTACCTGCCTCTGGACAATACGGACTTCTTCAACACTGACCTTAACCTGGTGGACTGGCTGAGCCAGTTCGGCGAAGGTAACGAAGTGTACATGAAGGGCTTCCTCGGGCGTATGCTGTTCTCCGGCGAAGAGGTACTGAAGAAAGTCAGCGTACTTTCCGGAGGTGAAAAGATGCGTTGTATGATTGCACGTATGCAGCTCCGCAATGCGAACTGTCTGATTCTGGATACTCCGACAAATCACTTGGACCTGGAATCTATTCAGGCTTTCAACAACAACCTGAAGACGTACAAAGGAAATATCCTCTTCTCTTCGCATGACCACGAATTTATTCAGACGGTTGCCAACCGCATTATCGAACTGACTCCGAACGGTATCATCGACAAGATGATGGAATATGACGAATATATCACTTCGGATCATATCAAGGAGTTGAGGGCGAAGATGTACGGTGATAAATAGTGTGTTGCATCAGCCGGATACACTGAATAATGTATAGAAGGTAGTATAAATAGTACCTTACTGTTAAATAAAGGGAAATGCTTGTTGACTGTCGTCACATTGCTTTTCCCTTTCCTTTTGTATATTGAAGTATATAAACTTGTATTGTACTGTTTGTAAAATAAAGTTTATTTAGATGTGTTGCTGAGGGAGAGATCGAAAGTTCCAAAATTCCTCCAGCAAAGTCCAGTAAAGTTCAAAAGTCCACTATAGGATTTTCAGAAAACGGAAATTGGATTAAAAACGAGGAAGAAATGAGCAGAGAAGGACTTGGCGGGCATATTTAAATTTTCCCGGACTAAACCTGCAATCTGATTCTCACCATCTTCAAAAATGTGTCTCCATCATAAGAAAATAACGTGAATAGGATGAATAGTTGTTGTTATTTATTGTTGCGTGTGTTGCCGGACGAACCGGAAGATGTTGAACAGTCTTCTTATTTATTCTTGACAATATCAGTCGCACGTATATCGAAGTAGCGTTCGCCATTTTACTATATTACGTTGAACATAATAAAATGGTCAACACCTGCGTGAGAAGCTTTGTCGAAGACACGAAAACGTGCAATCGTCTGACATATCTCGCATCTTTCGGAGAAGCTTAGACAGTTTTGGGGGCTAAAGATTCATGTGTTGCGGGAGAGGAATTAAACTTCTCTAGAAGCGCTGTTTATTATTTAATAAATTAAGGTGTTAATGCTTGA
The DNA here is from genome assembly GCF_000162515.1 of Bacteroides sp. 1_1_14. Lineage (NCBI taxonomy): Bacteria > Pseudomonadati > Bacteroidota > Bacteroidia > Bacteroidales > Bacteroidaceae > Bacteroides > Bacteroides sp. 1_1_14. The sequence goes on from NZ_GG774712.1 coordinate 9,567, forward strand.
AATATAGTAAGTTATATCGCAGATTGTGTATTCTAAAAATCTAATATGGACTTTCTGGACTTTATTGGACTTTGAAAGGAAGGAAATTCGTGACTTTTCCTTGATTGTCATAAGAAAAAAGAGTTGTGAAAATCGGGAGAAATTATGAAATAAAAGAAAGTTGTGACAAACGAGAAGCTTTTTCTCTCTATGCCAATGACGAAGTGAAATAATTGATCGGTTTTGTCATTCTTTTCTTTCAAATACGCTATGAGCAAATCGAAATTAGCTATTAGCAAAAACAAATTAGCTAATAGCTAATCGAAATATGCTAATAGCTAATTTATTTTCGATCTATCCTCGTATCTTCTACATAGCATAAATCAATGTCCAATGTGGATTATACTTTTTTTATTTCTTATAAATCAACTTGCTCGGCACCCCGTTTCCGAAGAGTTCATCGCCCAGCGTTGTAATCTTATCACCTGTAGCAAGCACATAGCGCAGATTATCGCATCCCATGAACGCTCCGAACTCGATAGCCGTCACGCTGGCAGGCAGCTCAAGTGTTCCGGCAAGCCGTCCGCAGTTGCTGAATACCCGTTGGCCGATGGTCTTGAGGTTATGTGGCAGCTTGATCTTCAGGAGATACTTCTTTTGTGCGAAAGTGAAGTCGGGGATAGTTGTCGCATTTGTTTTAGAAATATCCAGAGATACGAGATTCGGCATATAGTCGCGGATTAGTTTGAAGTCGGCGTTATCCAGTTTCCCTTCGATGGTCAGGAAGTTGATGTCCCTGGGTTGCAGACCAGCTTTCATAATCTCGTCTTCCAGTTTGCCCATTGCGCCTACCTGTATGGTTGTTTCCAGCGGTTCACCTTCTATAAATGCAAAGTGCTCCCATCTGTTCTTAAAACGGTAGGCATCACTGCTGCCCAGCGGGATGAAGATAGCGGTCACACTGTCCGCCAGCGCTTCCGGCAGCAGATTAGGAGCTGTCTTCTTGCGTATCTGACAGATTTTCAAGTTGTCACATCCTTTGAAGGCTGCATCTTCGATATTCTTTATCTTTTCGGAAAGGATCACTTTCTCCAGCGTCTGTTTACCTTTGGTCACTCCGTTCACCACATTCGAGAAAGCGTAGGCAGGGACGAAATTGGCCATATAGATGTAGAACTTTCCGTTAGGATATGTGCCGGCTTTTCCGCTGTACATCTTGATTTCGGCATTGGAGATATCAAGCACTTTCAGGCTGGGAAACTCGTCGCGGAGATGTCTGAAGTCTTCTGCGTTCAGTTTTCCTGTCAGTGTCAGGTGGGTGATGCTGTTGGCTTCTTCTTCCGTCATCATCGAGATCAATGTGCCGGGCTTGCTGACATAATACGTTTTGCTTACTTGTGCGGTTGCTCCCAAAGTACTGGCAGCCAATAAAAAACTTATCAGTAGTTGTCTTATTTTCATAATTATGCAGATTTGTTCAGACAAATATAGGAAAAATAGGTAAGACACGATGTTTTTTTATGTTTTATATCTAATTTTGTAGCGTGATTAACAAAAAGTAAAAATGGAGACAGAAGAAATCAGAGAAAAGAAAGAACCGAAGAGACTTCCCGTATGGGCGTGCATCCTGTTGTTTGCACTGGGGCTTTTCGTCACCTTTGGATTGTATAGTACGATAGGCTTCGGAGTTTTATCTCTGATTCTTGGTGATGAGGCAAGGCACCCCGGATTGTTGGGGCGATATGGTGGCGGAAGCCGGCATGCTGCTGGCTGTGTTGACTTCGGCAGTGATTCTGCTCTATTTTGAGCGCCGCCCTTTCTCTGACCTGGGACTGACACTGAAAGGTCATGCACGGGGATTGTGGTACGGACTGCTGGCAGCCATCCTTCTCTACTTGATCGGCTTCGGACTGTCTTTGGCTTTGGGTGAGGTGGAAGTAACCGGTTTTCAATTCGATCCTCTGAATCTGCTTGCTACCTTTGTGTTCTGCCTGCTGGTGGCTCTGGCCGAAGAAATCATGATGCGGGGCTATATACTCGGCCGTCTGCTGCATACCCGGATGAATAAATTCCTGTCTCTTTTTGTCTCCGCACTGCTGTTCGCATTGCTGCACCTCTTCAATCCGAACCTTGCCTTCCTGCCTATGCTGAATCTGTTACTTGCAGGTATGTTTATCGGCGCTTCCTATTTATATACGCGCAATCTTTGTTTCCCTATTTCCCTTCATCTTTTCTGGAACTGGATTCAGGGCCCGATACTGGGCTATCAGGTAAGTGGAAATGACTTTGGGACATCCCTGCTGACGCTGCATCTGCCCGAAGAGAACGTACTGAATGGCGGAGCCTTCGGGTTTGAAGGCTCGCTCATTTGTACAGTACTGATGATTATCTTTACGATTTTAATTGTTTGGTGGGGAGAAAAACGGGAGGCAATCAGTCTTGCTGTACCCCGATCATGCTAAGCTGAATCCGTTTCCGGTCGGTATCCACGTTCATCACTCTGACCATGACATGCTGGTGGATGGACACGATTTCTGTAGGATCGGAGATGTATCGTTCGGCCAGTTGGGAGAGGTGTACAAGCCCGTTCTCCTTGATGCCTATATCGACGAAAGCTCCGAAATTGGTAATATTGCCTACGATGCCCGGCAGAATCATGCCTTCGCGCAAGCCTGCGATGGTGCGCACGTTCTTGTCGAATTCAAATACCTTGATCGCTTTACGCGGGTCGCGACCCGGCTTGTCGAGTTCCTGCATGATGTCTTGCAGGGTAGGCAGGCCCACAGTCGGCGTGATGTAGTCCGATATCTTGATTTTTTGGCGGAGTTCCTTATTCGCGATCAGTTCGTCTACGCTACATTTCAAGTCCTTTGCCATTTGCTCTACGATGTGGTAGCTTTCCGGATGCACGGCAGTGTTGTCCAATGGGTTCTTTGCTCCGGGAATGCGGAGGAAGCCGGCACACTGTTCGAAGGCTTTGGCACCCATGCGGGGGACTTTCATCAGCTCCTTGCGTGAACTGAAAGCTCCGTTCTCGGCACGGAAGTTGACAATGTTTTGTGCCAGTTGCGGCCCCAGACCGGATATGTATGTCAGCAGATGACTGCTGGCGGTATTCAGATTTACGCCTACCAGGTTCACGCAGTTTTCCACTGTCTGGTCAAGGGCTTTCTTCAGTTTCGTCTGGTCTACATCGTGCTGGTATTGTCCCACACCGATAGATTTGGGGTCGATCTTTACCAGTTCCGCCAGAGGGTCCATCAGTCGGCGACCGATGGAGACTGCTCCACGTACCGTTACGTCATAATCGGGAAACTCGTCACGGGCGATCTTGGATGCCGAATAAATGGAAGCGCCCTGCTCGCTGACCACGAATACAGGAATCTGCCGGTCGAAGGTCTGATGATTGATAAAGTCTTCCGTTTCGCGGCTGGCTGTTCCGTTGCCGATGGAGATGGCTTCAATTTCATAGGCTTCTATCATCTTGCGGAGTTTTGAGGCCGCTTCACCGGTTTTATTGACCGGAGGATGCGGGTAGATATTCTCATTGTGCAGCAAGTTGCCTTGCGCATCGAGGCAGACGACTTTGCAGCCGGTACGGAATCCGGGGTCGATGGCGAGCACCCGTTTCTGTCCGAGAGGAGGAGAGAGAAGCAGCTGGCGGAGATTCTCCGTAAATACGCGGATGGCTTCGTCGTCGGCTTTTTCTTTGGACTGGGCGGCAAATTCTGTTTCGATGGAAGGTTTGAGCAGACGTTTATATGCGTCGGCAGTGGCTTCCTTTACCTGATGGCTGCATTCATTATTGCCATGTACGAACTGGCGGTCGAGGCGTTCCAGGCAGGCTTCGTCATCCGGACTGATGGATACTTTCAGCAACCCTTCGGATTCTGCCCGGCGGATGGCGAGCAGGCGGTGGGAGGTGCAGCGTTTCAGTGATTCGGAGAAGTCGAAATAATCCCGGTACTTGGCGGCCTCTTCCTCTTTTCCTTTCACTACCTTGGCGGTGATTTCCGCCTGACGGGTGAACTGGTTACGTATGGCGTTGCGGGCACGCTCGTCCTCGTTCACTTGCTCCGCGATGATGTCACGGGCACCTTTCAGTGCGTCTTCCGTATCCTTGACGTCGCCTTTGACGAAGGTGGCGGCTTTGGCGGTGAGGTTAGGCTCCCTTTGCAGCATCATGATCATGGCCAGTGGTTCCAGTCCCTTCTGACGGGCCGCTTCGGCACGGGTCTTCCGTTTGGGTTTGTAGGGGAGGTAGATGTCCTCCAGTTCCGTAGGATTCCAGGTGGCGTTGATGCGCTTTTCGAGCTCCGGAGTGAGTTTGCCTTGCTCGTTGATGGTACTGAGGATGGTTTCCTTCCGTCTGGCTATGTCGCACAACTTGTCATGTTGCTCCTTGATGTTCTCTATCTGTACTTCGTTCAGTCCGCCGGTAGCTTCCTTACGGTAACGGCTGATGAAAGGGATGGTGGCACCTTCGCCCAACAAGTGGAGGGTACTGCTGATTTGTCTTTCCGGAATTCCCAGTAATCCGGAAATCATTTGATGAAATAGTTCCATAAACAATTTTTTTGTGAATGAATGAGCGACAAAAATACACATAAATCTGTTATAGCCGACAAGTTTTAGTATATTTGCAAGCTAAAATGAGATAGTAACACTTCAAAACTTACAAGTATGATGAGATATATAGGATGCCTGTTTATCTGTTTACTATGGCTTTTCCGGGCCACAGCGTTATTTGCTGTCTCTAACGATCAGAAACCCATCCTGATTATCTGCTCCTACAATCCCGCCGCTCATCAAACTTCGGTCACTATCTCCGACTATATGGAAGAATATAGCAAATTGGGAGGGAAACGCGATATTATCATTGAAAACATGAACTGCAAAAGTTTCTCCGAAGCCCCGCTTTGGAGCGGTATGATGACGCAGATTCTTTCTAAATATCAAGGGGAGAAGCATCCGGCGCAGATTATTCTGTTGGGACAGGAAGCATGGGCGGCGTATCTGTCGCAACGGGATTCGATACAGGTGAAGGTGCCGGTGATGTGTAGTCTCGTCAGCAGTAACATCGTCATACTGCCCGAGGATACGGTTGCCGGACTGGACACATGGATGCCGGAATCGGTCGATCTCTTTACCGACCACATGAATATACCGGAATTGAAGTCGGGATTTATCAATCAGTACAATATAGAAGATAACGTCCGGATGATCAAGGTGTTTTATCCGAAGACGGAACACATCGCTTTTATTTCGGACAATACTTACGGCGGCGTCACCATGCAGGCACTGGTGCGGAAGGAAATGAAGAAGTTTCCCGAAATCGACCTGATCTTGATGGACGGCCGGCGGCATACTATCTATACGATTGTAGAAGAATTGCGTCATTTACCGGAGAATACGGTGATCATGGTAGGCACGTGGCGTGTGGATATGAACGAAGGTTATTTCATGCGGAATGCTACTTATGCCATGATGGAGGTTACTCCGACCATTCCGACTTTTACTCCCTCATCGGTGAGTCTGGGGTATTGGGCGATCGGCGGAGTGCTGCCCGATTACCGGAAACTGGGAAAGGACATGGCATTGGCATCTGTACAGATTGATCAATATCCGGCGGATGAACAGCAGCACCTTTCCGTGATTGGCAGCAAGGCCGTACTGGACAGCCGGAAGGTGAAGGAGTGGGGACTGGACCCGGATATCCTTCCTTTTGATGTGGAGATTATTAATCAGACTGTATCATTCTATCAGCAATATACTTATCAGATTTGGTCGGCGTGTGCACTGTTTCTCATCCTTGTGCTGGGTTTGTGCATCTCACTCTTCTACTATTTCCGCACCAAACGTCTGAAGGACGATCTGCTGAAGTCGGAAAAAGACCTGCGGGTGGCTAAGGACCGTGCAGAAGAATCGAACCGTCTGAAAAGTGCTTTCCTCGCCAATATGAGCCATGAGATACGTACGCCTTTAAACTCCATTGTAGGTTTCTCGGATGTGCTCGCTGTGGGTGGCAATACGGAAGAAGAACAGCAGACCTATTATCAGATTATCAAGACAAATTCGGATTTGTTGCTTCGCCTGATCAATGATATTCTTGATCTCTCACGCCTGGAAGCGAACAGGGTCACGTTGACTTGGGAAGAGTGTGACGTGGTGCAGCTATGCAGGCAGGTGGTGGCATCTGTCAGCGTTTCACGGCAGTCCGGCAATCAGTTCCTGTTTGTCAGCGATTATGAGTCGTTTCGGATGACGACAGACATACAGCGTATGCAGCAGGTGATTATCAATCTGATGTCTAATGCGGATAAGTTCACCAGGAAAGGGCAGATAACACTGGAATTTTCGGTGAATGAAGAGACGGAGATGGCTGTATTCTCTGTGACGGATACAGGGTGCGGCATCCCGAAAGAGAAACAGAAACTGGTATTTGAGCGCTTCGAGAAGCTGAACGAATATGCCCAGGGAACAGGTTTGGGATTATCTATCTGTAAATTGATTGTGCATAAATGGAAAGGGGATATATGGATCGACTCCGAATATACGGGAGGTGCACGGTTCATGTTCTCACATCCGCTTAAAATAGAAAAAGAATGAAACGATTTGCATGTGTTTACGTATGGCTTCTTTGCCTCGTGCTCTCAATTGCGGCACAGGAAAAAGTAGTGAAGCTGAAAATTGTACAGACAAGTGATGTACATGGTAATTATTATCCTTATAATTTTATTACCCGTAAGGATTGGCAGGGCAGTCTGGCACGAATATACGCTTTTGTGGAGAAAGAACGCGAACAATATAAGGAGAATCTTATTTTACTCGACAACGGCGATATATTGCAGGGGCAACCGACTGCCTATTACTATAATTATATAGATACAGTATCACCCCACCTATGCGCGGAAATGATGAACTACATGAAATATGATGCCGGAAATATGGGTAATCATGATGTGGAGACAGGCCGAGCCGTGTTCGACCGCTGGATAAATACCTGTGACTTTCTCGTATTAGGAGCTAATATCATCGATATATCGACCGGAGAACCTCATCTTCCTCCTTATAAGGTCATGGAACGTGACGGAGTGAAAATCGTAATCCTTGGAATGATCACCCCTGCTATCCCTGCATGGCTCTCGGAGAACCTGTGGAAGGGACTGCGTTTCGACGACATGGAGGAGACTGCACGCAAATGGATGAAGATCATCCGTGAAAAAGAGAATCCGGACTTGATGATCGGCTTGTTCCATGCGGGGCAGGAGGCTTTCAAAATGTCCGGCAAGTATAATGAAAACGCTTCTCTGAGTGTGGCGAAGAATGTCCCCGGATTTGACATTGTACTGATGGGACACGATCATGCGCGCGAATGTAAGAAAGTGATGAATGTGGCAGGTGATTCAGTACTGGTCATTGATCCGGCAAGCAACGGAATTGTTCTGTCCAACATCGATGTGACCTTGAAACTGAAAGATGGGAAGGTGCGCAGCAAAGATATAAAAGGAGTATTGACCGAAACGAAAGATTATGGAATCAGCGAGGACTTTATGAAGCATTTTGCTCCTCAATATGACACTGTCCGTAACTTTGTCTCTAAAAAGATCGGTACATTCACCGAGAGTATCTCAACCTGTCCTTCTTTCTTCGGACCGTCTGCTTTTATCGACTTGATCCATACCTTGCAGCTTGATATCACCGGTGCGGAGATATCCTTTGCAGCACCGCTTTCATTTGATGCGAAAATAAATAAAGGTGATGTGTTTGTCAGCGATATGTTCAATCTGTATAAGTATGAGAATATGCTATATATGATGACTTTATCCGGAAAAGAAATCAAGGACTATCTGGAAATGTCTTATTTCATGTGGACCAACCGGATGAAGTCTCCGGACGATCATCTGCTCTGGTTTAAGGAGAAACGTCGCGAAGGTGCGGAGGACAGAGCTTCTTTCCAAAATTTCAGCTTCAATTTTGATTCAGCATCGGGAATTATTTATACCGTAGACGTCACCAAGCCGCAAGGGGAGAAGATTACGATTATCAGCATGGCAGACGGCAGTCCTTTCCTCATGGATAAGATTTATAAGGTGGCTTTGAACTCTTACCGGGGGAATGGCGGTGGAGAACTGCTGACGAAAGGATCAGGCATCCCGCAGGAGAAATTGAAAGAGCGTATCATCTTCTCTACGGATAAGGATCTTCGTTCCTATCTGATGAATTATATAGAAAAGAAAGGTACTATGGCCCCGAAGGCATTGAACCAATGGAAATTCGTTCCTGAAAAGTGGACTGTTCCGGCTGCTGAACGTGATTATAAGTTTTTATTCGGAGATAGTCAATAAGTAGGCAAAAGTGTTCTTTTTGACAGATAATCTCTCGCCTTAGGTTGAACATCTCATTATTACTGGTATCTTTGTCGCAACCAAAAGAGAGAGTGTATGGATATGCAAGTTGTTCCTAAGATAGGTATTTCTTCGGTAGTTCATTCTAAACATATAGATCCGGGTAGTATTGATGTGGTCGGCAATGATATAGCGCTCTTCGACACGGAGAGCGTTATTTCCCTTTATAATGGCCCCAGTAAACTGGAAGTGGTGAGCATCGGACTTTGTCTGGAAGGCTCTACTCGTTTTAATATCAGTCTGCGTGAGTTTGAACTGATTCCGGGCAGAATGGTTATTGCGTTGCCCAATCAGATAATCGAACATCGTCAGTTCAGTTCCAATTTCAGAGGGATTTTCTTTGCTGTATCAAAAAGTCTGTTGGAATCATTGCCCAAAGTTGGTAATGTGCTTTCATTCTTTTTCTTTCTGAAAGATTACCCTTGTTTTGATCTCAATCTGCACGAGCAGGAGATGATTAAGGAGTATCATGCTTTCATCAGAAAGAGATTGAAAAATAAAGACGATAGGTACCGTAGGGAGGTAGTAATGGGATTGATGCAGGGCTTCTTCTTTGAGCTTTGCAATATTTTCAACAGTTATGCTCCGGATGCTTCTGCCGTTGTCAAAAGTAAAAGTCGTAAAGAATATATATTTGAGCGCTTCTATGAATCTTTGGTTCAGTCTTATCAGTCGGAACGCAGCGTGAAGTTTTATGCGGATCAGTTGTGTCTGACGCCGAAACATCTGTCCGGAGTTGTCAAGGAAGTCAGCGGGAAGACGGTAGGGGAGTGGATTGACGAATTAGTGATCTTGGAAGCGAAGGCACTCTTGAATTCTTCGAGCATGAACATACAGGAGATAGCCGACCGTTTAAACTTTGCCAACCAGTCGTTCTTCGGTAAGTACTTTAAGCATTATACCGGTATGTCTCCCAAAGAATACCGGAAAAGCAGATAGCTCCCCAAAATTACAAAACTACAGAACACCTGAACGTACTCGGCTCAATGTTTCCGGTGTCATCAGCAGGTATGAAGCGATGTGTGCCAAAGGTGCCCGTTTGATGATTTCCGGATGAGTTTCGAGCAATAGATTATAACGCTCGCGGGCGGATTCGAAACGCCAGGAATCGGCTTTGGTTTGCGATACAATCAGAGAATATTCCAGTATCTTCCGATAGAACATATTGATTTCCCAGTTTTGCTTTGTCAGCTGCATCATTTTGTCATAAGGGAACAGATAGATGACAGCAGGCTCCAGTGTCTCTATGATCAATCGGGTAGGGACTTGTTTCAGCAGGCTTTCGATACACATCAGGATACAGCCTTCGTATGAGAAGTGTTCGGTAACGTCTTTCCCGTTTTTATAATAATATTGCCGGAGCATCCCTTTCCGACAAAACTAATTCATGGGCTACTTCTCCTTCATTAAGTGCGATCACTCCTTTAGGATATTCCTCACGTATCAGGATGCTTTCTATCTGTCGGCGTCCCTCTATACTCATTTCGGGAAAGCGGGAATTTACGACGGCATTTACAGTTTCTCTTAGTAGTGTATCCATGTCATTATAGTCTTGTTATGTGCAAAAGTACTAAAAACGGTTGATATAAATCAAGTTGATTCAAAAAAGATGTATCTTTGTCTCCAAAATAAGGATGTAATATGATAATGAATAAGATAATAGGAATAGCAGCTTTACTGCTTTGTCTGACAGGTTGTGTCAGAGATAATGATGCAATATATTACCCTGTAGGCGATGTGGATATTGAAAGAGGAGGTCCGGCGTTGGAAGTCGGAGAGGGGGATGTATTGGTAGCGCGGAGTTTTAATGAAGAAGATTATGTGCTGGATACGATAGCTCAATATCCGAATGACCCGACTTTGGGTAAACTGACATTTATGATTGACTTGAAAAATCAACAGAAAGATCTGAATGTGGCGGATTTCAACGGCGTGGGTAAATCAAAACTGACCATGAGCCTTGGCTATAAGGATGGTAATTATCCATCAGAGAGTCAGGTCCCCATTTATACTTCTCAGGACGTCACGGCTAAATATGCAGTCAAACTTCGTCTGAAAGGAGAATTGCTTGTATCCGGTGATGAATGGATGATCGATTATGTGTATGCGCAGCTGGCCAGCTTGTTTCAGCCTTATCCGCCTGCGAATTTCCCCGAAGTCTTTATGTGTAAGGGAGGTATGAAGCTGGGAACTTTCGATTCATTCCGAAGAACATGTACATTCGATATCACTTATGATCGTTCCGACCTCTCTTTTAGTCAATTATACTTCAATTTATTTATCAACCTGGCCGGTCAGAAGCGGGAAAACAGAGTCCGACTGCGGATTGATAAAGAGTCTTACTTCGAATTGTACGAGCAGAGTGAAGAAATGTAAGTAAGCAGCGTTTTTCTTCATTTGTTGGCGGGTATCCATGTGAAACACAATCGTTTTACATGGATATAACATTCTTTTACAGAAAAAACTTTGAATGCTCAAATAATTATTAAATCTTTTAACATCTTAATACAATATCAATAAGCATATCCTTCTTTTTTTAATTATGCTTATTTTACCTCTTCTACTTTATATTCATCCTTCACTTTCCTGCATTTAAAGACGCAGTAATCCGGATTATTTAAAGCGTTATCAAGGCTTTGTGGCAAAACGATCTCTTTCGTCTGTTTGTTGATTGCTATCAATGCGTAATAAATACCTTCTTCTTTGCATTGTTCAATCAATACCTTTTTCAATTCTTTTACGTTATATTCCATTTCTTGAGATATGAACATAATAAAAAAAGCCTCTTACTTCAATGTAAGAGGCTAACTAAAATAGAGTAGTGGGTACGAGAATCGAACTCGTATTACATGCGTGAGAGGCATGTGTCCTAACCGTTAGACGAACCCACCGGCTTTTGATAGATTTAAAAAGAGCCAAGTCTATAAAACTTAGCTCTTTTTATTTAGAGAATCTTGCGGAAGCTGGGGGATTCGAACCCCCGGTACGGTTACCCGTACGTCAGTTTAGCAAACTGGTGGTTTCAGCCACTCACCCAAACTTCCTTGAACCCGCATTCTCTCTTAAATGCGGTGCAAATATAGGGGGAACTTTTGGACTACGCAAATCTTTTAGCAAGATTTTTTTTACTTGTTTTTTGATGAAAGAGATAACTTGCTATGTTTCAAATGTTAAACGGATTATTTTTTTTGAGAATATTTTTTCTCACTATTCATGGGAGAAAACGATTACCTTATTAATTATTATAGAAGCCTGTGGTGTCATCAGATTTTTCACATCAGTATTTGCCATTTTACGTTTGTCTTCATGGCTTCTTGAGAAGTTTATTAAAAAAAGAGCATAAAAAAAGGCTATCTATCCCAGACAGCCAATCTTTTTGTTAACCTTAAATCTAATACTATGAAAAACACATTGCAAATATACAGAGTTTTGTGATATCTGCAAATAAATCGGGCTAAATGGCTTGATTTATAACATTGATTAAATAATTGAATGTTTGATTCAATGTTTATTAAGGTTCTGGAGGGCGGAAGCGTGTCTTCTTAGCTATTTAGGAATCTGTAAGGTATCCAGTACGTTGGGGGAATTTACCTCTTCCATTAGGTGAATTCCCCTAAACAAGTAGGAATTTTCAATTTCATAAGGAGAATTCATTCCCTACTTTTGTAATATCGAAAGATAAATGATAGGATTAATAAAGGAACCATTAAAAATAAAGGAATATGAAAACGAACGCATTTAGATACTTAGGACTGGCTTTAATGGCTGTGTTAACGTTGAGTCTGACTTCTTGTGAAGTAGAAATCGATAGTTTTTATGATGATGATAATATCGGTGGTGGTTACTATAATCGTTCTTCTGATTTATGTAGCCGTACATGGGTGAGTTTTTATCGGGATGTGGACGGTAACCGTTGCCGTCAGGAACTCGACTTTTATTTGGACCGGACAGGCGTTGATTTTATTCGGGTAGAATATCCTAATGGACATGTGGAGACATTCGAATATTATTTCCGTTGGAACTGGGAGAATTATGCACAGACTTCCATTCGCATGGATTACGGTCGCAATGATGTATCTTACCTGGATGATGTATACATCGGAGGAAATCGATTGAGCGGTTATCTGGATGGTCGGAATAATTTCGTAGAATATACAGGTAGGTGAGATAACAGCCGGCAGATGGAAAGTGCCGGCAAATGAAAAGAAAATGATGATTACACAAAAGATGACAGGTAGAGAGATTTCGGATAACGACAGGTAGAAAGATACCACATGGAATAGGTTGAAAAGGTAAAAAGCGATAGGTGGAGGTGACAGGTAAAAAGATTGCGGATAACAAACAGATAATTTAAAGGATAACATATAAGATTTCAGGATATTAAGAATTTAGAGAAGAGATAGGGCGCGAAATGAAAGCTTAAAAGTTTTGAATGGGACTAAATAGTTTTTATCTTTGCGCCCTATTAGTATGTTTAATTCATGGAGTGGTTATATAATCTGTTTCTCGAACATTCTGCCTTACAGGCAGTTGTGGTGCTTTCACTGATTTCTGCGATTGGGCTGGGGCTGGGAAGAGTGCATTTCTGGGGAGTATCTCTGGGAGTCACTTTTGTTTTTTTTGCAGGTATCCTTGCCGGGCACTTCGGGCTTTCGGTTGATCCACAGATGCTGAATTATGCAGAAAGTTTCGGACTGGTTATTTTCGTATATTCACTGGGACTTCAGGTAGGGCCCGGTTTCTTCAGTTCTTTCCGGAAAGGAGGGGTGACGCTGAATATGTTGGCGTTGGCCGTAGTTCTGTTGGGTACTTTGCTGACTGTTGTTGCCAGTTATGCGACAGGTGTGTCGCTTCCTGATATGGTGGGTATCCTTTGCGGAGCCACGACTAATACTCCTGCCTTGGGAGCTGCGCAGCAGACACTTAAACAGATGGGCATAGAGAGCAGTACTCCGGCTTTGGGGTGTGCGGTAGCCTATCCGATGGGAGTGATCGGTGTAATTCTTGCCGTACTGCTGATTCGTAAATTCTTGGTTCATAAAGAAGACTTGGAGATTAAAGAAAAGGATGATGCCAACAAAACCTTTATCGCAGCGTTTCAAGTACATAACCCCGCTATTTTTAATAAAAGTATCAAGGATATAGCTCAGATGAGTTATCCGAAATTTGTGATTTCCCGTTTGTGGCGTGACGGTCATGTCAGTATTCCTACCTCCGACAAGGTATTGAAGGAAGGCGACCGCCTGTTGGTGATCACAGCGGAAAAGAATGTCCTGGCTCTGACAGTACTTTTCGGCGAACAGGAAGAAAATACGGACTGGAACAAGGAAGATATAGACTGGAATGCAATTGACAGCGAATTGATCTCGCAGCGTATTGTCGTAACCCGCCCCGAACTGAATGGAAAGAAACTTGGCTCATTGAGACTAAGAAACCATTATGGAATCAATATCAGCCGTGTGTACCGTTCGGGTGTGCAACTACTTGCCACTCCGGAACTGATTCTCCAGCTGGGCGACCGCCTGACAGTAGTAGGTGAGGCAGCAGCCATTCAGAATGTAGAAAAAGTATTGGGAAATGCAGTGAAAAGTCTGAAAGAACCTAATCTTGTTGTCATATTTATAGGCATCGTATTGGGATTGGCATTGGGAGCGATCCCGTTCTCCATACCGGGAATCAGTACCCCCGTGAAGCTGGGGCTGGCAGGCGGACCGATTATCGTGGGTATCCTGCTGGGAACTTTCGGCCCACGGATACACATGATCACTTACACTACCCGCAGCGCCAATCTGATGCTGCGCGCGTTGGGGCTTTCCATGTATCTAGCCTGTCTTGGTCTGGATGCCGGTGCTCATTTCTTCGATACTGTCTTCCGTCCGGAAGGATTGCTTTGGATAGCTTTGGGAGCCGGGCTGACAATTATCCCGACGGTCCTGGTCGGCTTTGTCGCTTTCAAGATTATGAAGATAGACTTCGGCAGTGTATCCGGTATGTTGTGCGGTAGTATGGCGAATCCGATGGCGCTGAATTATGCCAACGATACGATACCGGGTGACAATCCTTCTGTCGCTTATGCTACAGTATATCCGTTGTGTATGTTTCTGCGTGTGATCATTGCGCAGGTGCTGTTGATGTTTTTATTGGGCTGACGATGAACATTAAAGGCTGTAATTTGTAATAAGTAGATGATAAATCGTTATATTTATAGCGATAAACGATAAGTCGATAAATAGCATATTGTAAATAGTAAAATAGTACATATAATGACTGCTCAAAGTAATATAACTCCTGAAAGCATAGTTGGCGATCTCCGCTACTTGCAGTTGCTTTCCCGGAGTTTTCCTACTATTGCTGATGCAAGTACGGAAATTATTAATCTGGAGGCTATCCTGAATCTGCCTAAAGGAACGGAGCATTTCTTGACAGACATACACGGTGAATACGAAGCCTTCCAACATGTGTTAAAGAATGCTTCGGGTGCGGTAAAACGCAAAGTGAACGAGATTTTCGGCAATACCCTGCGCGAAGCGGAGAAGAAAGAACTCTGCACGTTGATCTATTATCCGGAAGAGAAAATTCAGCTGGTAAAAGCCCGCGAGAAGGATCTGGACGACTGGTATCTGATCACTCTGAACCAGTTGGTGAAGGTTTGTCAGAATGTGTCTTCCAAATATACCCGTTCCAAAGTTCGAAAATCCTTGCCCGCAGAGTTCTCTTACATCATTCAGGAATTACTGCACGAAACGTCTGTCGAGCCGAATAAGCACGCATATATCAATGTCATCATCAGCACCATAATCTCTACCAAGCGGGCGGATGACTTTATTATAGCCATGTGTAATCTGATTCAGCGTCTGACTATTGATTCTCTTCATATTGTGGGTGATATATACGACCGTGGTCCCGGAGCACACATCATCATGGATACTTTGTGCAATTACCACAACTTCGACATCCAATGGGGCAACCACGATATCCTGTGGATGGGAGCCGCTTCCGGCAATGACAGTTGTATAGCCAACGTGATCCGTATGTCCATGCGCTACGGTAATCTGGGTACTCTTGAAGACGGTTATGGAATCAATCTGCTTCCTTTGGCAACTTTCGCCATGGATACTTATGCCGATGATCCGTGTACCATCTTTATGCCGAAGATGAATTTTGCCGACACCAATTACAATGAGAAGACTTTGCGTCTGATCACCCAGATGCACAAGGCGATTACGATCATCCAGTTTAAGCTGGAAGCTGAAATAATAGACCGTCGTCCGGAATTCGGGATGAGTAACCGCAAGCTGTTGGAGAAGATCGATTTTGAGCGTGGAGTTTTTGTGTATGAAGGCAAAGAATATGCCCTGCGTGACACAAACTTCCCGACCGTAGACCCTGCCGATCCTTATCGACTGACCGACGAAGAACGGGAACTTGTGGAAAAGATTCACTATTCGTTTATGAATAGTGAGAAGTTGAAGAAGCATATGCGTTGCCTGTTTACGTATGGCGGAATGTATCTGGTTTCCAATTCCAATCTTCTTTATCATGCTTCGGTACCTTTGAATGAGGATGGCAGTTTCAAGCATGTCAAGATACGTGGCAAGGAGTATTGGGGACGTAAGTTGCTCGATAAGGCCGATCAGCTGATTCGTACTGCATACTTTGATGAAGAAGGAGAGGATGATAAAGAATTTGCGATGGACTATATCTGGTATATGTGGTGTGGTCCGGAAGCTCCTCTGTTTGATAAGGATAAGATGGCGACTTTCGAACGCTATTTTCTGGAAGACAAGGAGATACAAAAGGAAAAGAAGGGGTATTACTACACGCTTCGCAATCGTGAAGATATCTGCGATCAGATATTAGATGAGTTCGGGGCATTGGGACCTCATTCTCATATCATCAATGGTCATGTGCCTGTAAAGACTATTCAAGGAGAACAGCCGATGAAGGCAAATGGCAAATTGTTCGTTATTGACGGAGGATTCTCCAAAGCCTATCAGCCGGAGACGGGAATTGCGGGCTATACGCTTGTTTACCATTCTCACGGGATGCAGTTGGTGCAGCATGAGCCGTTCCAGTCCAGGCAGAAAGCCATTGAAGAAGGGTTGGATATCAAGTCAACCAACTTTGTACTGGAGTTCAATTCGCAACGGATGATGGTGAAAGACACCGATAAAGGGAAGGAACTTGTGACGCAGATTCAGGATTTGAAGAAGTTGCTTGTGGCTTATCGCATCGGGTTGATTAAAGAGAAAGTATAAATAAGTAATAAGTATTAAGTATTAGGTAATAAGTATTAGGTATTAACCGTAGCTGCCATTTAGAGACGCATCTGTCTGTCATTCAGACGACTGTAAGGAGGAAGAATCTCTTCTTTGTGACTACAAAAGAGGAGATCCTTCGACAAGCTCAGGATGACAGATACTTATGCTCGTCATTATCGAATTGTTTCACTTTGATAAAGTGATGAAAACTTTGAATGACAGATAGATATACCTCTAAATGACAGCTACGGTTAATACCTAATACTTATTACCTAATACTTAATACTTATTACCTATTACTTATTAATCAGCCTTAGAAGAGGACAATGCCCGCTTCTATGATCGCTCCTTTATCGAAATTACCGGATTTGTTGTAATACCGTGTCAGTCCGTAACCGCCGGTGGCAAAGATGCCGAATTTCTTGCTGATCTGATATTCCAGATTCGCCCGTGCCTGCAATCCATAAAGGCGTCGGGGAATCACTTCACCCTTGTTGGAGCACGTTTCTATATGCTGGAATCCGAGGTCACCGCTAATAGACAAACCTTTGTAAACAGGCACTGCCAGTCCGGCACGGTAAGACGTGCTGATAGAAAACTTATCGTTCAGATTCTGATCGAATGCACCTACTCCCAAGATCGTATAAAACAGTTGGTTCTTGAAACGCACTCCTATGTTGGCGGGCGTGACGTTACCGCCATATACCATCATTTGTATTCTTGTATCGGGGTTCGCGTTCACGAGGCCGAGTTGTAATCCTTTCATATCTTCCCTGTAGTAATTGACCAGACCGATCTGAAAGCCATGAGCCTTCGTCGCATAGTTGCATAACCCGATCTGTGCGCCATTCAGGTCTTTTGCGGTGATATTGGCGATACCGGCAATCTGCAGACCGTTCATGTTTTCGCCTACCACATTCAAGAGTCCGGAAGTCATCATACCGTTGAAACTCTGTCCCGTGATATTTGACACGCCGGAAAACTGAAATCCCGAAGCCATGTTTCCCGTCACATTCATCAGACCGCTTATCATTACTCCCGAGTTGTTGTCCCCACCGATGCCGGTAAGTCCCGAAATAATGACCCCCTTTGAGCCGTCGCCTGTGATATTCACTAGTCCGGCGGCGGAAAGCCCTACGGTGTTGTTTCCGCTGATATTGCTGACACCCGCTATCTGAACACCCCGCATCGTACCACCGGCAAGATTGGCTAATCCTGTGATCTGTACTCCGTTCATATCTCCATGAATGACGCTTCCCAGCGCGTTGATGCCAACGCCGTTGAGACGGTTCAGCGTAGACAGCAGACCGAGGTTTACATAAGTCGTCTGAGTGCTGTCATACGGCTGTGTGCAGATGTCTTTCCAGAAGGAAAGGTTGATGCCCGCACTCTTGTTCTGTGCCGGCAAACAAACGGCAGCCATCAGAACAGCTGCCGTGAATATTGTCTTTATTATCTTCATCTTTATTATAACTCTTTTTTTCAGTTTAGGTTCACAGAGTATTCCCTTAATCCTTCACTTCCTTTATCCTTTCGCTTCCTGATACAGATAGCGTTTGATGCTCTTTTTCGGGGTCTTTTCAAATTCTTCGGGATATATCTTCATTTTTAGTATTTGGCTGTATGCCGGTAACATGGCGTTCAGTGCTACGCGGTTTTCTTCCATTACCCGTTCGATATCCTCATTCTTCAGGCCGTGGGCGAATGCTTCGTCAAAGTCCGGATAAACCAGTCCGACGAGTTTCTCGTTCTGCTGTACGATGATGCTTTCCGATACGTATGGCAGGTTGTTCAGTTTATCTTCGATTTCTTCGGGGTAGATGTTCTGTCCGCTGGCGCTGAGCAACATATTCTTGCTGCGTCCCTTGATGGTGATATTGCCTTCGGCGTCCATCAAGGCGAGGTCGCCTGTGTGCAGCCAGCCGTCTTTGTCGATCACTGCTTCTGTCGCTTCGTTGTTCTTGTAATATCCCAGCATCACGTTAGGGCCTTTGCAGACGATTTCGCCAACGATATTTTCCGGATCGGAAGACAGTACCCGTACGTCCATACGCGGCGCGGCTTTTCCGCACGAACCCGGCTTGAATCTTGTCCAGTCTTCGTAGCAGATGATCGGACCGCATTCTGTCATGCCGTATCCTACCGTATAAGGGAAGTCTATCATTTTAAGGAATTGTTCTACTTCCTGATTGAAGGCTGCTCCACCTACGATGATTTCTCTGAAATTTCCACCGAACGCTTTGATCATTTCTTCGCGTATGGTTGCTTTTATCTTGTCGTTGATGATGGGTACTTTGAGTAAGATTTTCATGGTCGGCGTTTCCAGTTTCGGTAGTACGCTCTTCTTGATAATCTTTTCGATGATGAGCGGAACGGCGACGATGAGATTCGGTTTTACTTCTTCGAATGCCTGGAAGATAATTTTCGGACTCGGCATACGGGTGAGGAAGTAGATGTGGCAGCCGACGGAGAACTCATAGAGGAACTCGAAGGCCAGTCCGTACATATGTGCCATAGGAAGCATGGAGACGATCTTGTCTCCGGCTTTCAGTTCGAGCACTTCATACGCGAACTTGGTGTTCGACCAGAGGCTACGGTAGGGGAGCATGACTCCTTTTGAGTAGCTCGTTGTGCCGGACGTGTAGTTGATTACTGCCAGTTCTTCGGGTTCATCCTTATGGTATTCGATGTGTTCTTTGCGGAAGTTCTTCGGGTATTTCTTGCCGAACATTTCGTTCAGATGTTCACGTGCGTGCGTCAGTCGTTCGCTGCGTGATACCAGTAAGGTGAAGTCGTTCATCATCAGGATACCTTCCAGCAGGGGCATTGCCGATTCGTTGAGGTTTTCCCACACCATGTCTCCTACAAATAGTAATTTGGCTTCGGAGTGGTTGACGATGTTGTGCACATTGTCCGCCTTGAACTCGTGAAGGATGGGGACGATGACTGCTCCATACGTCAGTGTGGCGAGGAAAGTGACTCCCCAATGGGAACTGTTTCGGCCGCAAACGGCGATTTTGTCTCCCTTGCGGATTCCGCTTTCTTCAAAGATGATATGGAGTTTTTCGATTTTTCGAGCAACGTCTTTATACTGAAGGGTGGCTCCCTTATAATCTGTCAGGGCGTCTAAGTCCCAATTGTTCTTGATACTATTTTCAATGTAAGCTATAAAACTCTTTTCCATTGTTTTTGCACATTTGGTATTAAATTGTGCAAATATAGTAATTAAATTAAGAATGAAGAATTAAGAATGAAGAATTTTTGGAAATGGGGAGTCTTGGGGTAATAAGGGACTAAGATGTGGAAGTATGGGAAAAGTGTTGGGAAGTATAGGGGAAGGAGTTGTGCCACGCCTTTGGCACAAGTGTTTCCGGCCTGTGGCACGATTGTTCCTTACAGATGACATTACTGTTCTCTCTATAAGAAAGGGAAGTTATCAATGCTTGTTAGGGTCGATAAGAATGCATGGTAATGTCATTAACAATGCTTGTTAAGACAGTCCACAATGCATGTCGCAGTCATTAACATGGATTAATCCGAAAAACCGGTTGTTTTCAGTCTGTTTCTTTCTAATTCAGCCCCAATGCGGATAGTTCTTTTTGAATTTATTTCAAGTACCATTCGTACATTCTCCGTACTCCTTCCTCTATTTCTATTTTGTGATGCCATCCCAAAGAGTGTAGTTTGGACGGATCGGTCAGTTTGCGCATAGTGCCGTCCGGTTTGCTGCTGTCGAAGGTTAGTTTGCCTTGATAGCCTACCGTTTCTACAATTCGTTCGGCGAGTTGGCGGATGGTGATTTCCTTTCCCGTTCCGATGTTGATATGGCAGTTGCGGATATCCTTGTCACCTTCTTTGTAGGTATCTTTGAAGTCCACGTGTTCCATTACGAATACACTGGCGTCGGCCATTTCTTCGCTCCAGAGAAATTCGCGCAGGGGAGTTCCCGTGCCCCACAGAGTCACTTCCGTTTCGCTGATACCGTATTTGCGGAGGATATTCAGAATGTCCGCCTTGGGGCTGTCGCCATTGACGCCTTCTACAGGACGTTGGTTCATATCCTTGCGGACAGCTTCCCAGTCTCCTTCCTTCAGACAGTGCGCAAGATGAATCTTACGGATCATGGCAGGCAGGACATGACTGCGTTCCAAGTCAAAATTATCATTCGGACCGTATAAGTTTGTCGGCATCACGGCGATGTAATTCGTGCCGTATTGCAGGTTGAAGCTCTCGCACATTTTCAGTCCGGCGATCTTGGCGATGGCGTATGGCTCATTTGTGTATTCCAGTGGTGAAGTCAGCAGGACTTCTTCTTTCATCGGCTGTTCGGCGTCACGCGGATAGATGCAGGTGCTGCCCAGAAACAGCAGTTTCCGGACGTTATGACGGAAACTTTCACCGATGACGTTCTGCTGTATTTGCAGGTTCTTATAAATGAAGTCGGCACGATAAATACTGTTTGCCATGATGCCGCCTACGAATGCAGCAGCCAGAAACACATACTCCGGTTGCTCTTCGTCGAAAAAACGGCGGACAGCTACACCGTCGAGCAAATCCAGTTCTTGATGCGTACGCCCGATCAGATTGGTATATCCCTTATCCTGTAAATTCTTCCAGATAGCAGAACCCACCAAACCGTGATGCCCTGCTACATAGATTTTTGCATTCTTTTCCATGATTAAGTATCATATATGAACACGGATTACTCCGGTTATGCGCATCTTCTGTAAAAAAAAGAAGATCGTTTAATCGGCGTAATCCGCGTTCGGTTTGAGGTCTGTTAGTGCTTGGTAGCGATCATTCTTCTTACTTTCTCCATGTCATGGCGCACCATGATGCTTACCAGTTCTCCGAACGATGTCTTCCTTGGGTTCCATCCCAGCAATGTCCGGGCTTTGGTAGGGTCTCCTAACAGTTGTTCCACTTCTGCCGGACGGAAATATTTGGGATCAACCTCTACCAATACTTTTCCGGTAGCCACGTCGATACCCTTTTCGTCCACGCCTTCGCCTTCCCAACGAAGTTCGATGCCTGCCTCCTTGAATGCCAGTGTGGCAAATTCGCGTACGGTGTGCATCTCTCCGGTGGCGATTACGAAATCTTCCGGAACGTCATGCTGAAGAATCAGCCACATACATTCCACGTAATCTTTCGCATACCCCCAGTCACGGCGGGCATCCAGATTACCTAAATACAGCTTGTCCTGCTCGCCTTGTGCGATACGTGCGGCAGCGAGAGAAATCTTGCGGGTAACGAATGTTTCGCCACGACGTTCACTTTCGTGATTGAACAAGATGCCGTTAACGGCAAACATGCCATAGCTTTCGCGGTAGTTCTTGGTGATCCAGAAGCCGTATTGCTTTGCCACTCCGTAGGGAGAACGGGGATAGAACGGAGTCGTCTCCTTCTGCGGAACTTCCTGCACCTTACCGAAGAGCTCGGAGGTGGAAGCCTGATATATCCTTGTTTTCTTTTCCAGTCCCAGGATGCGTACGGCTTCGAGCATACGCAGTGTGCCGATAGCGTCCGCTTCGGCAGTATATTCGGGCACGTCGAACGATACCTTCACATGACTCTGTGCTGCCAGATTGTAGATTTCATCCGGTTGCACCTGCTGTATGATGCGGATCAGTGAGCTGGAGTCCGTCATATCGCCGTAGTGCAGGTTGA
This sequence comes from Bacteroides sp. 1_1_14, assembly GCF_000162515.1. Lineage (NCBI taxonomy): Bacteria > Pseudomonadati > Bacteroidota > Bacteroidia > Bacteroidales > Bacteroidaceae > Bacteroides > Bacteroides sp. 1_1_14. The sequence goes on from NZ_GG774712.1 coordinate 31,885, forward strand.
TGGTACGTTTTTGTTTCATGTCGCGTACCCATTCGTCAAAGTACAAATGCTCGATACGTCCGGTATTGAATGAGGAAGAACGACGGAGGATACCGTGTACTTCGTAACCTTTTTGCAAGAGAAATTCGGCAAGATAAGAACCATCCTGTCCGGTGATGCCTGATATAAGGGCTGTTTTCATATTCCTTTATTTTTTATTTGAAAATACGGGGGACAAATTTCGTTATTTTATGCTGTATATGCAAACCAAGTCTGTTTTATTTTCCCGTTCCTTTTCCCATTACTTTGTCTATGATCAACGCGATGGCTCCGTCGCCCGTCACGTTGCAGGCAGTCCCGAAACTGTCCATGGCGATGTAGAGTGCGATCATCAGCGCCTGTGCCGACTCGTCGAAGCCGAGCATCGATTGCAGGATACCGAGTGCCGCCATGATGGCTCCTCCCGGAACGCCCGGTGCGGCTACCATCGTGATGCCCAGCATAAAGATGAATCCGGCAAACAGTGGGAAGTCGAACGGCATTCCCTGCATCATCATCAGTGCCAGTGCGCAGGCCACGATTTTCAGTGTGCTGCCGGACAGGTGAATGGTGGCGCAGAGCGGAATCACAAATCCTGCAATGTCGGCGGATACTCCGTTCTTCTTTGTCTGCTCCAGCGTCACCGGAATGGTGGCGGCGGACGATTGCGTGCCCAATGCGGTGAAATAGGCCGGCATCATCCTGCCCAGCAACCGGAACGGATTCTTACGGACGAAGAGTGCTGCAATGGAATACTGAAAGACGAGCAGGAAGATATGTAACAGAAAGATAACTCCGATGATTTTGATAAAGACCATCAGAATGGCATATACTTGTCCGGAATGAGTCATATTCAGGAAAATGCCGAAGATGTAAAGCGGCAGTAAAGGCAGGATGACCGCACTGATCATGCGTACGATGATTTCCTGAAAATCCCGTGCTACACTCTTCAGAGCATCGCTGTGCAGTGCCGCCAGTCCCAATCCCAGTGTGAAGGCAAGGATCAATGCCGTCATGACATTCATCAGCGGAGGGATGGATACGGAGAAGTAGGGGAGAATGCCGTGCGCTTCGCTGACTTCTTCGAGCGGCGCGCCCACTTCGATGAGCGAGGGGAACACGGTGACACCGGTGAAGTAGGACAGGAAGCCGGAGAAGAGCGTCGCACCGTAAGCGATGAGGGCGGTGACAAGCAGCATCTTTCCCGCACCTTTGCCGATGTCGGCAATGGCTACGGTGACCAGTCCGACGATAATGAGCGGGATGGAGAAGTTAAGAAATTCACTGAAAATTCCGTTGAACGTAACGAATATTCGTACCAGCGGAGCCGGAAAAATAGTGCCAATGGCAATCCCCAAGATGATAGCAATAATGATGCGTGGCAGCAGGCCGATCTTGATTTTCTTCATTCTGATAGTTATTTGTTGACCACAAAAATAATATTTTAATCCAAAACTAGCGAACAAATGTGCTTTTCAAGTGTTTCTTACATAAACAATATTTTAAAATATATAAGATATGGCAAATCAGAATAAAACAGATATCGGGTTGATCGGTCTGGCAGTGATGGGTGAGAACCTTGCTTTGAATATGGAAAGCAAGGGCTGGCACGTCTCTGTTTATAATCGTACCGTCCCCGGAGTGGAAGAAGGAGTAGTAGACCGCTTTATGAATGGTCGTGCTAAAGGTAAAAACATTGAAGGTTTTACAGATATAAAGGCTTTTGTGGAATCAATCGCCACCCCTCGCAAGATTATGATGATGGTACGTGCCGGCAGTCCGGTAGACGAACTGATGGATCAGCTTTTCCCTTTGCTTTCTCCCGGAGATATTCTGATTGACGGTGGTAATTCTAATTACGAAGATACCAATCGCCGTGTAAAATTAGCTGAATCGAAAGGCTTCTTGTTTGTAGGAAGCGGAGTGTCGGGCGGTGAGGAAGGTGCGTTGAACGGTGCTTCCATCATGCCCGGAGGATCGGAGAAAGCGTGGCCGGAAGTGAAGCCTGTCTTGCAGAGCATTGCTGCGAAAGCGCCGGACGGAACTCCCTGTTGCCAGTGGGTAGGCCCTGCCGGGTCGGGACATTTTGTGAAGATGATTCACAACGGTATCGAATACGGTGATATGCAGTTGATTGCCGAGGCTTACTGGGTGATGAAGAATCTCATTGATCTGACGAATGAGGAGATGGCGGACGTTTTTGCCCGTTGGAATGAAGGGAAGTTGCGCAGTTATCTGATTGAGATTACTTCTAATATTTTGCGTCACAAGGATAAATCCGGTGGGTATCTGATCGATAAGATTCTCGATGCTGCCGGACAGAAGGGGACGGGAAAGTGGTCTGTCATCAATGCGATGGAGTTGGGGATGCCGTTGGGCTTGATTGCCACGGCGGTGTTCGAACGCAGTCTCTCGGCTCAGAAGGAGTTGCGTCATCTGGCTTCCAAGCAGTTCTTGTGCAAGCATACATTGCCTGTATATAATAAGGCGGAATTGGTGAAGGAGATATTTTCTGCGCTTTACGCTTCCAAGCTGGTGTCGTATGCGCAGGGCTTTGCTGTGTTGCAGCGGGCTTCTGATGCTTTCGGATGGAATCTGGATTTGGCTTCCATTGCCCGTATGTGGCGTGGGGGATGTATCATCCGTAGTATTTTCCTGAATGATATAGCTGCTGCTTTTGAGGCGGCGGATAAGCCGAAGCATTTGTTGCTGGCTCCTTACTTCCGTGAGGAAATCAAGTCTTTGCTCCCCGGATGGAAGAATCTGGTGGCGGAGGCGATGAAGGAGGAATTGCCTGTTCCGGCTTTCTCTTCGGCTTTGAATTATTTTTATTCGCTGACTTCTGACAATTTACCTGCCAATCTGGTGCAGGCGCAACGTGATTATTTCGGTGCGCATACGTTTGAGAGGAAGGATGAGTTGCGCGGACAGTTCTTTCATGAGAATTGGACGGGACACGGAGGGGAGACGAAGTCGGGGACTTATAATGTCTGAGTACTTTTCTTTTGCCTTGATGCAAAAGAAAGGTACCAAAAGAAAAAATCAAGGCTGCACCTACGGAGCTACTCCGGCCGCATCTCCGGCTAAAGGGCAGGAACTCGCTCCGCTCAAACAGCCTGCCCTTCTTCACGCCGGAGATACAGCCTTCGCTTGACGCTCCTTCGGTGAGGCCGGGAGACCGTTCGGATGGTAAGTTGTAGGTGGGGGTAGTAGTGGGTGTGTGGGTGATTATGCGTTAGGGCGGTTGGTTGAGATTGGTCGGTTTGTCGGTTGGTTGAGGCTGGTCGGTTTAGGTGCGGTGATGGATGGATAAAAGGTAAAAAGTTAAAAATACGACGATGGATAAATTTGCAATGATTATTTTTGGTGCTTCGGGCGACTTGACTAAACGCAAGTTGATGCCCGCATTGTACTCTCTGTATCGGGATAAACGGCTGACGGGGAGTTTTACTGTTCTGGGAATTGGGCGTACTGTCTATTCTGATGAAGATTACCGTTCATATATACTTGGGGAGTTGCAGCAGTTTGTAAAGGCTGAAGAGCAGAATTTGGAGCTGATGTCTTCTTTTGTGTCTCATTTGTATTATTTGCCGATGGATCCTGCGAAAGTGGAGGGATATTCGCAGTTGCGGGAGCGTTTGGTAGAGCTTACGAAGGAGGTCGATCCGGATAATTTGTTGTTCTATCTGGCTACTCCGCCTTCACTGTATGGGGTGGTGCCTTTGCATTTGAAGGCGGCCGGGCTGAATACTCCTCATTCTCGTATCATTGTTGAGAAGCCATTCGGGTATGATCTGGAGTCGGCGCTTGAGTTGAATAAGATTTACTCTTCTGTGTTTGATGAGCATCAGATTTATCGTATCGATCATTTTCTGGGCAAGGAGACAGCGCAGAATGTGCTTGCTTTCCGTTTCGCCAATGGTATTTTTGAGCCGTTATGGAATCGTAATTATATTGATTATGTGGAGATAACTGCTGTGGAGAATCTGGGTATTGAGCAGCGCGGAGGTTTTTACGAGACGGCGGGGGCTTTGCGGGATATGGTGCAGAATCACCTGATTCAGCTCGTAGCTCTTACGGCTATGGAGCCGCCGGCGGTATTCAATGCGGATAATTTCCGGAATGAGGTAGTGAAGGTTTATGAGTCGCTGACTCCGCTTACGGAGACGGACTTGAATGAACATATCGTTCGCGGACAATATACGGCTTCGGGCAATAAGAAGGGGTATCGTGAGGAAAAGGGAGTGGCTCCCGACTCGCGAACGGAGACTTATATTGCGATGAAGCTGGGCATCAGTAACTGGCGTTGGAGCGGGGTACCGTTCTACATCCGTACCGGTAAGCAGATGCCGACGAAGGTGACGGAGATTGTCGTTCACTTCCGCGAGACGCCCCATCAGATGTTCCGCTGTTCCGGCGGTAACTGTCCGAGGGCTAATAAGTTGATCCTTCGTTTGCAACCAAACGAGGGTATTGTGTTGAAGATCGGAATGAAGGTTCCGGGTGCAGGTTTCGAAGTCCGTCAGGTGACGATGGATTTCAGTTACGCACAGTTGGGCGGCGTGCCGAGTGGTGACGCTTATGCCCGTCTGATTGACGACTGCATTCAGGGAGATCCGACCTTATTTACTCGAAGTGATGCTGTAGAGGCTTCCTGGAACTTCTTTGATCCGGTCTTACGTTATTGGAAAGATAATCCGGACGCACCTTTGTACGGCTATCCGGCAGGTACGTGGGGACCTCTCGAAAGTGAAGCTATGATGCACGAGCATGGGGCAGACTGGACCAATCCGTGTAAGAATTTAACAAATACAGACCAATATTGCGAACTATGAAACTATCTGTTTTCCCGTCGTCTATGGAGACAGCCCGTTCGTTGATATTCCACCTGGTGGATATCATGAATGCTGAACCGGACAAAACGTTCAACATAGCAGTGAGTGGTGGCAGCACTCCCGCCTTGATGTTTGATTTATGGGCAAATGAATACGCTGATATTACTCCTTGGAAGCGTATGAAACTTTATTGGGTAGACGAACGTTGCGTTCCTCCCGAAGATTCTGATAGTAATTATGGAATGATGCGTTCCCTGCTTTTGGGGATAGTGCCCATTCCTTACGAAAATGTATACCGCATTCGCGGTGAAGAGAAACCGGCAAAAGAAGCAGCCCGCTATTCCGAACTTGTCAGCCGGCAGGTACCCAAGAAGAATGGCTGGCCCGAATTTGACATTGTGCTGTTGGGAGCGGGAGATGACGGACATACTTCCTCTATCTTCCCCGGACAGGAGGCTTTGCTCTCTTCCGACCAGATTTATGTGACCAGCACTCATCCCCGTAACGGACAGAAACGCATTGCAATGACCGGATTCCCGATTCTGACTGCCCGCCTTGTTATTTTTCTGATTACCGGAAAAGCGAAGGCGGAAGTGGTGGAAGAAATCTGCCACTCGGGAGATACGGGACCGGCGGCTTATATAGCGCATCATGCGGAGAATGTCGAACTCTTTATGGATGCCGGAGCCGCGATGTATGTGCGGAATGACTGAAAAGAGAGAGACAATATAAAGACAAAGTATATTATATATAAGAAGAGAGAGTAACATTGGAGAAGAGAGAAGCTCACGGGGTCGAAGCCGGGAGCTTCTTGACTATGTAGCCATTCGGCTTTGATTCGGTTTAATCACCGGATATATCTTATGGGCGAAACTAAAAAACTAAAATTAAAAGAATATGAATCCATTTCAAAATTCGTTCGGCGGTCATATCCCACAGGATGTGGCCGGAAAACAGGGAGAGAATGTAATATTTATAGTCTATAACCTGACAGATTCCCCCGATACGGTTGATAAAGTAAAGGATGTATGTGCCAATTTCTCGGCAATGATCCGTAGTATGCGCAATCGTTTTCCTGATATGCAATTCAGTTGCACGATGGGATTCGGGGCTGATGCGTGGACGCGGCTTTTCCCCGATAAGGGTAAACCGAAAGAGCTGAGTACTTTCTCCGAGATAAAAGGGGAGAAGTATACAGCTGTTTCTACTCCCGGTGATTTGTTGTTCCATATTCGGGCGAAGCAGATGGGGCTGTGTTTCGAGTTTGCTTCTATCCTTGATGAGAAGCTTAAAGGGGCTGTGGTGTCTGTTGATGAGACGCATGGATTCCGCTATATGGATGGTAAGGCGATTATCGGCTTTGTGGACGGTACGGAGAATCCTGCTGTCGATGAGAATCCCTATCATTTTGCGGTGATAGGCGAGGAGGATGCGGATTTTGCAGGAGGCAGTTATGTGTTTGTGCAGAAATACATTCATGATATGGTTGCGTGGAATGCGCTTCCGGTGGAACAGCAGGAAAAGGTGATCGGACGTCATAAGTTCAATGATGTGGAGCTGTCGGACGAAGAGAAGCCGGAGAATGCGCATAATGCTGTGACCAATATCGGTGATGATCTGAAGATTGTACGTGCCAATATGCCGTTTGCCAATACTTCGAAGGGGGAGTATGGTACGTATTTTATTGGGTATGCTAGTACATTCAGCACGACTCGCCGGATGTTGGAGAATATGTTTATCGGCAGTCCGGTGGGCAATACCGACCGCTTGCTCGATTTCAGTACGGCAATAACGGGGACGCTTTTCTTTGCGCCGTCGTATGATTTGCTGGGCGAGTTGGGTGAGTAAATCACCGGACGGTGCGAACTAGATAAAACGTGGTGGGAAGTTCGGAAAAGATGGTTATGTTTTCCGGATTTCCCACCACGTTTTACTCTTTGAACTCTGTTTCTTTTTGTACTTTCTTCCGAATTTCATGAAATAAAGGGGAAAAAGTGAGAGGAGTGAGAGAGGATTTCTAACATTCGTATTTTTTTTTCAGAAAAATTAGAGAGTAGAAACAGTGAAATAAAAATATAAAAGTTGCAATTCCTCCCTCACACCTCTCACTTTTTTAGGATAAACTTCTTTTTCCTATGCCCTTTGTACTATTGTCGGATCATTGGGAGATTTCTTTAAGAAATCGTTTCTGATAACGTATGCATCCATCTTCTCTGTATCGAAGGGTTTCAGTAAAGAAGCTATTTCGGCTTTGCTCAATGAGGGATTGAGCCATTTCTCTTCCTCCTCTTGGGTGAGTATGGCGGGCATCCGGTGCTTGGTGTTATCGATGTAATCGGTCAGCGAATTGGTGTCAGTGGTGATGATGGAGAAAGTTTCGTGTTCCTCTCCCGTATCCTTGTCCAGCCAACGGTCGTAGATGCCGGCCATCGAGAAGATAGGTTCATCTTTCACATATATATAATAAGGTATCTTGTTTGCTCCTTCATGCCTCCATTCAAAGTAGCCGGTACTGGGCACTATGCACCGTTTCTTCATGATCGGTTCGCGGAAAGACGGTTTCTCGAAAATGGTATCCGCACGGGCATTGAGTGTCATCTTTCTTATTTCTGTCGCATCCTCTTCGCTTCTTACCCAGAAGGGATGAGTCCCCAGTTGAAAACCTGTACTTCGTCCGAAGAAGTAATGATAGGATATCTGGGGAAAGTGAACGCATTCACATGATACTGTTCGTCAAGAATGCTTTGGTAAATCTCGACTACATCCGATTGGCGTCCGTAACGGGCGGCAACTTTGATGGCTTTGGCTGACATGGAGTTGTGGAAACACATATTATCTGCAATTAATGTTTATAATTTGGTTGATATCAGTAGTATAACGTCTGGAGAGCTGTTCTTGTTTGAGCATCCCCCTATAAACAAACGGAGTCAAGTCTTTGCTCGCAAAAAGAAATGCATTAAGATTTAATAGAATATAAAAGAGCTTTAGGTATAATCAAACTTTATGTTATTTTTCTTTGATTTAGTGCTATCGTCCAGCTTGTTCTATAAATAGATAAATAAAAAGTGCTTCCTAGATCGTCCGCCGACGAGGAAGCACTCAACACAAAAACTAAACTAGACTTAACTAAACTATTCTATTCTTGGAATTTCACAATCCCTTTCTGTTCGTTGCAAAGTTACATATAAAACCGATTTCTGACAAACTATAATCGACAAAATTCACTTTTTTGCCGATAAATTAGACAATCATCAGCTTCTTTCATCCAAAAATGCCTGAAAAACCTGCTTGTAACTATCACTAATGGGGATATACGTTTTGTCAAAGACGATACGTCCACGGTCGATCACCCGTATTTTGTCCTTTTGGACGATGAATGAACGGTGTACACGTATGAACCGGCTGGAAGGCAAAAGCTCTTCCATGGCTTTCATGCTCATGAGTGACAAGATGGGTTTGGCATCATCTTCCGTATATATTTTGATGTAATCTTTCAGTCCTTCGATGTACATGATCTTTTTCAGTTCTACCTGTACCAGCTTATAGTCGCTTTTTACAAAGATGCTGTCTATCTCTTCCGGCTTCTGCACCAGCTCGAACCATTGCAGGGCTTTATTGGCTGCTTGCAGGAAATCGACATACGAGATCGGTTTCAGCAGATAATCGAGTGCATTGACACGATAACCGTCGATAGCGTATTGACCGAATGCGGTGGTAAAAACGATACGCGTACGGGAATCTACCATTTGTGAGAACTCCAGTCCGTTAAGTTCCGGCATCTGAATGTCAAGGAAAAGAAGATCGACTTCTTCGCCCGGCAACTCCTTCATTGCCTGAACTGCACTGGAATATTTTCCTGTAAGTTGCAGAAACGGAGTCTTATTCACATAACTTTCCAGTAGGCCCAGAGCCAATGGCTCATCATCTACAATGGCACAACGTAATATCATAATTCTCTATATTTTATTTAATTACCTAAACCGAATATACTCTCAATTATTACCTATTACTTAATACTTATTACTTATTAATACTCTCCCTCACACGGATGCTCAGCCTTGATCTGTACTCCTTGCCGTCTTCCGAAATACCTTTCTGCCAGGTATACTGGCCTGGATAAAGAATCTCCAGTCGTCGGTTCACCTGTTCCAGTCCTATCCCCGAACCACTCTTGTCCATTATGTTCTTCGGGTGGTTGCTGTTGCTTATCTCGCAGATCACTTCCGTCTCATTTTCTGCAAGATGGATATGGATAAAACTCCGTTCCGTAGGCGATATACCGTGCTTGAAGGCATTCTCGATCAGCGAGATAAAGATAAGCGGTGCGATAAGAGTCCGACTGTCCGGCAGTATATCAATCTGCGTAGTCATCTGTACATTGGAGGACAGGCGGATGCGCATCAGTTCGATATAGTTGCGGATAAAGTCAGTCTCTTTGCCTAGCGGGACGTAGGTCTGCTGATTATCATACAACACATAGCGTAGGAGCTTGCTTAGTTCCTGCACAGCTTGTTGCGCCTTGTCTGTATCAAAAGCAATTAAGGCATAGATATTGTTCAGCGTATTGAGCAGAAAATGCGGGTTCAGTTGATTGCGCAGATTCTTCAGTTCCGCTTCCGAACGGTTCCGTTCCGCTTCCTTACGGGCAGCTTCCGCTTGTGTCCATCGGGCACTCATACGTATGGCGGCACTCAGTCCGATGGTGAAGACGAGACTCAGCATATCTCTGACAAAGAACAGCCATCCCGGAGGACCACCCGACCGGTGAGGCTTGGGAACAAAGGAAGGATCGAATGTCAGACTCCGCCAAAGGTGCAGCATCAGACCGATGACACACAACAGGAGAATATTGTAAGTAATATATCTCTTGGTCTGGCTCTGAAAAAGATATCGGGGAACCAGCAGGAAGTAGTTGACGTAGAACGCGATCATGAAAGACAACGGTACGGCAGAATGGCGTAAGTATGCCATCCAGTTGATGTTTCCGTTTTCGCGCTCTACAAAGAAGAACGGAAAACCGAACATAATCCCCCAGCCGATAATGTGTATCAGTGCTTCCAGGGGACGACGTGCGGATGTTAGGCTTTGTTTCATAAAGACAAAGATAGTTTTTTATTCGTATCTGATTGCCTCTATCGGGTCTAAATCTGCTGCTTTCTTTGCAGGATACCATCCGAAGAAGACTCCGGTGACGGTGCAGACTGCGAAAGAAAGGAAGACACTCCAAGGTTGGATGAAGATAGGCCAGTGTGCCACGCTCTTCACGATCCAGCTGGCTCCGCAGCCTATGATGACTCCGATAAGACCTCCCGTAATACTGATCATGATAGCCTCGATGAGGAACTGGCTCAGAATATCAACGCCACGTGCGCCGACGGACATACGCAGACCGATTTCACGGGTACGTTCGGTGACGGATACGTACATGATATTCATGATACCGATACCGCCCACTACCAGAGATATCCCGGCAATACAGGCGAGCAGGGTGGTCATCAGATCGGTGGTAGAGTTTAGCATCGTACTCAACTCCTGTTGGGTACGGATGGTGAAATCGTCTTCGTCCGAAGCTTTCAATTTATGGTTGCGCCGCAGGATTTCCGTGATTTCATCGGTAGCATACTCGGTCATGTCTTCCGATAGGGCAGAAGCAAAGACACCCTGAAGATAGGTGACGGCAAGCAATCGTTTCATGACGGTGGTGTAAGGAGCCAGTACGATATTGTCCTGATCCTGTCCCATAGAGTTGTACCCTTTGGCTTTGAGCACACCGACCACCCGGAACGGTATCTTGTTGAAGCGGATGATTTTCCCTATCGGATCGCTTCCGTCCGGAAAGAGGTTGTCTACAATCGTTTTACCGATCACGCAGACCTTAGCCGAACTTTGTATATCGGCTTCCGTAAACATATCTCCACTTTCTACACTCAGCTGACGGATGTCGAGATACTCCAGCCCGACACCGCTGACGGATGACGGGTAGTTGTTGTTACCCGCGATAAGCTGTCCCGACGAAGACACATTAGGACTGATGGCGGACAGGAAATTGGTCTCATCGCGCAAGGCCTCATAGTCGGTCAGCTTCAACGTCTGCATAGCCGATGGGTCTTGCCGGACCCCCCCCGTCTGTCGGCTCCCGGATGGATCATGATCATGTTCGATCCCATCTCCGATATCTGTTGCTGGATGCTTCGCTTCGATCCCTGACCGATAGCGAGCATCGTGATGACGGAAGCGACACCGATGATGATACCAAGCATGGTGAGGAAAGCACGCAGCTTGTTGTTCGCCAATGCCCGGAGAGCTATTTTAAATAAGTTAGTTCCATTCATAAACTACTATTACTTATTACTTAATACTTAATATTTGATACCTAATACTTAATACCTGATACCTAATACTTATTACCTATTACTTATCTTCAATCCTCATCGCTTTTGGGCAATGCGGCTAGTGCTTCGGCGGCGGACAGGACATGCGTGTTGACTGTATCTTCAATGACATGACCGTCGCGCAGGCGGATATTCCGGCTGCTGTATTGCGCGATTTCGGGATTGTGCGTTACGAATATAATGGTACGTCCTTCCGCATGAAGCTTTTGGAACAGGACAAGTATATCAAAAGACGTACGTGTGTCGAGATTTCCGGTTGCTTCGTCGGCAAGGATGACCGCAGGGTTGTTTACCAGTGCACGGGCGATGGCTACGCGCTGCATCTGTCCTCCGGACATCTGGTTGGACTTATGCTCCAACCGGTCGCCCAGGCCTACTGCCTGCAACGCTTCGATGGCACGCCGGCGACGTTCAGAAGCACTCACTGACGAATTGTACATCAGCGGTAACTCTACGTTTTCCACAGCCGTCGTCTTGGGCAGCAAGTTGTAGCTTTGGAAGACGAAGCCGATTTTCCGGTTTCTCAGTACGGCACGCTGAGGCTTGCTCATGGTACGCACGGAGATGTCATCGAGCAGATACTCCCCGCTGGTAGGAGTGTCCAGACAGCCCAACGTGTTGAGCAGTGTGGACTTTCCCGAACCGGAAGTACCCATAATGGTCACAAACTCACCTTCGTTGATGGTGAACGAAACGCCCCGTAACGCATGGACGGTTTCTTCTCCCACCTGAAAGTCTCGTTTGATATTTTGAAGTTCAATTACTTTTTTCATACTTGGCTACTTGTTGCTTTTCTTTTTGTTGTTTCCCGGAGGTCCTGGCATGAACGGGCTTCTTTCTCCGTTTCCCTGACCCGGTTCTCCATCCATACTCTCGCCCGGCATAGCACCGATAGTGGCTTCCGTGATGACCTTGGTTCCTTCGGCAACACCACTGATGATCTCTGTGGAAATACCGTTACTGATTCCGATTTCTACCGGATGAGCCGTAAAGGTGGTTCCTTCGCGCGTCCATACCTTATGTTCGCCTTCGCAATCTTTCACGATGTCATTCTTACCGATCAACGGTGCTTCGGGGGTGAAACGCAAAGCTCTGTTGGGGACAGACAATACATCTTTCTTATCAAGGATAAAGATAGTCACATTGGCTGTCAGACGCGGTTTCAGCTTCAAGTCCGGATTCGGAGCAGAGATCACCACTTCATAAGTGACTACCGTGCTGGTACTTGAACTGGCGCTGCTGCTACTGCTTGCATCTCCCAGACGAATCTGTGTCACGACTCCGTCGAACACATCATTCGGATAGGCATCGACAGTAAAGCTGGCACGCTGACCTTCTTCGATACCGCCTATATCAGCTTCGTCTACGTCTGCCACTACCTGCATCTGCGTCAGGTCGGCCGCAATGGTGAAGAGGGTAGGAGTTTCGAATCCGGAAGCTACGGTCTGTCCGGCTTCTACATCGCGGCTGATGACTACTCCGTCTATCGGAGAAGTAATCGTAGCGTATGACAGGTTACGTTCTGCCTTTGCCAGAGATGCCTTGCTGCTGTCGAAAGCGCTCTTGGCCTTCTGATAATTATAGAGAGCCTGCTCGTAGTCGGTATCGCTGATCAATGACTTATCGTGCAATCCCTTGCTACGTTCGTAGTTCTTCTTCTGATATTCAAATTCGGCTTTGGCACCATCGTAAGTTGCCTGCTGGGATGCCAGTTCACTCTGTAAAGTGACACGGTCCATTTCGGCAATCAGCTGTCCTTTGGTTACTACCGAGTTGTAATCTGCATAAATCTTGTCGATGATACCGGATACCTGCGTACCGACTTCTACTTCTATCACCGGTTCGATTGTTCCGGTGGCAGTCACCGAATTGGAGATATCGCCTTTACTGACAGTCGCACTGGCATACATCACCTTGTGCTTTGCCGGAGAACCTGTAAAGAACCAGATTCCTCCGCCCACTACTACGGCAACTGCCACAGCGATCAGGATAATCTTTTTCGTTTTCATTCTATATTCTGTTTTACTTATTTATATTCCGCTTTTAGTAAGGAAGAAGGCTTATAATGCCAGTTTGTCTCCTTGGTAGAACTTCAGCAACTGAGTGTTCAGTATCGCCATGTATTTGGCTTGAAGCTGCTCTTGCTGTGCTTGCAGCAAGTTGTTCTTTTCCGTCAGCAACTCTACTGTATTCTTCATGCCCAGATTGAACTGTTCGCTGATCAGGTCGTAGCTGATCTGTGTACTTTTCAGCTTTTCGTTCGCTGCCGCATAACGTTGCTGCGCACTGTTTGCATCCAGCCAAAGTCCTTCGATGGTCTTATACAGCGTTTTCTGTTCGTCGAGCAGCGACAGCAAACTCGTTTCGCGCTGTAACTTCGCTTTCTGCACGGCACTCTTGGTCTGACGGTTATTGAAGATAGGAACGCTGACGGAAACACCGATGGAGTTGTTCCATCCGTTCTTTACCTGTTCTCCGAAGGTGAAGTCACTGCCGCTGGTGTGGTTCGTTCCGATACCTGCACTCAGACTGATGGTGGGGAGATATCCCGCTTTGGCGATATCGATACCCAGTTCCGAAGCCTCTACGCTCAGTTTGCTCGCCTCGATTTCCGGACGGAGGGTGAGCGCGCTCATATACACATCTTTCTTGGTGGGCAATGGCAACAGTACGTTTTCGTCGGACAGGGCGGGGAGATAGACATTCATTTCATTCTCCCCATCCAATTCGAGCAGTTGTTTCAGTTGTAATTTGTAGTCCTGCAGAGTGGCTTGCGCTGTTACTAATTGATAACGGTCGGTGCTGACTTGAGCTTCCAGTTGTGCCAGATCACTTTTGGCAATGCTTCCGGCATTCAGAAGTTCCTGTCCGCGGTCGCGTTGCGCAATGGAAACTTGCAGCGTGTTTTCATTAACCTTGACGGACTCCGCTGCATAGAGAATCTGAATGTAAATCTGAGCAATAGATTCCTGAATACTATTCTCGGACGTTTCTACATCCAGATTGGCTGCCTGATTGTTCAGCTTCTCCTGTTTGATGGTGTTCAGTCGCTTGCTACCATTATAAATGGTCCACGAAGCATTCAGACCATAATTGCCATTGTAACTGGTCTTGCTGGTTGTCTCGATCACCTCGCTTCCGCTGATCGTTCTGCTTGATTCCTGATACGGACGGTTCACCATGTTCTGGCTCGTTGAGAACGACAGACTGGGGAACAGGGCAGCTTTGGCTGTCTTCACATCGATCTGTGTACTTTCCGCATTCACCCGGTTTTTGCGAATCGTAATGTTCTGTTGCAACGCATAGTCGATGCACGACTGTAAATCCCATTGGGCGGGGAGATTCATCTCGCTCTGGGCGGCTGTCTGCACAGAAGATTCCTGGGCGGATATACCGGGCAGCAGACCCGCTCCAAGAAATGCTATCACTGTCAATCTTCTTACATTTATCATATTTTTATATGTCTATTGATTTACTGGAACGAAGGTACGTACATATTATATTAGCTGCAAAAGCGATAGACAGATGGCGCTTTTTCGCCGTTAAATGTTTTTTTCTGTCGATAGGCAGGTTTTTTGAGAAAAACCATACAAATCATGCAACATTTTGCCTTACTTGTTTGTTTTAATTATAAAAATTGTATATTTGTACTCATTACAAATTCTAAGGTCAGCTTATGAAGAATACACTGCTTGCAATATGGAACTTTTATTTGGAGGGTTTCCGTAGTATGACGTTAGGTCGTACTTTGTGGCTTATTATTTTAGTGAAATTATTCATTATGTTCTTCATCCTCAAAATTTTCTTCTTTCCCGACTTTCTCGGCGATCATCCTACAGATGCCGACAAGGGTACGTATGTGGGAAATGAGCTGATACAGCGTGCACTTCCGGAGAAAACCACTGATTTTTAACTCTTAAACTACATAAGATTATGATTGAAAGTATTGACACCTCGCTGATCGATTGGTCGAGAGCCCAATTTGCGATGACAGCCATGTACCACTGGATTTTCGTTCCGCTCACCCTCGGACTGGCTGTGGTGATGGGAATAATGGAGACGTTGTATTATAAAACAGGCAATGAATTTTGGAAGCGGACAGCCAAGTTCTGGATGAAACTTTTCGGTATTAACTTCGCCATCGGTGTAGCGACAGGATTGATCCTGGAGTTTGAGTTTGGTACGAACTGGAGTAATTATTCTTGGTTTGTAGGTGATATTTTCGGTGCGCCGCTTGCTATCGAAGGTATTTTGGCGTTCTTTATGGAAGCCACGTTTATCGCTGTCATGTTCTTCGGATGGGATAAGGTGAGCAAACGCTTCCACCTTGCTTCTACCTGGCTGACTGGTCTGGGGGCTACGATCTCCGCTTGGTGGATTCTCGTAGCAAACGCATGGATGCAGCATCCGGTAGGTATGGAGTTCAATCCCGATACAGTGCGTAATGAGATGGTTGATTTCTGGGCGGTGGCAACTTCGCCTGTAGCGGTCAACAAGTTCTTTCATACGGTATTGTCCGGATGGGTACTTGGTGGCGTGTTCGTTGTAGGAATCAGTTGTTGGTTTCTGCTGAAGAAACGTAATCGCGAGTTTGCGCTTGCAAGCATAAAGATCGGTGCTATCTTCGGGCTTGTCTCTTCACTGCTGGCTGTATGGACGGGCGATGGTTCCGGCTATCAGATTGCACAGACCCAACCGATGAAACTGGCGGCTGTAGAGGGACTTTATGAAGGAGGAACCAATGTAGGTCTGGTGGGAATAGGAATGCTGAACCCCGAAAAGAAGACTTACAATGATGGGAAAGACCCTTTCCTGTTCCGGATTGAGATACCCAGTATGCTTTCGTTCCTTGCCGAGCGGGATGTGGACGGGTATGTCCCCGGAATTACCAATATTATCGAAGGCGGCTATCAGCTGAAAGACGGTACGACTGCTTTGTCGGCAGCCGAAAAGATAGAGCGGGGTAAGACCGCTATCGGAGCGCTGGCTGCTTATCGTGCAGCGAAGAGCGCCGGGCACGAGGAAGATGCCGCTGTTGCCTATCAGGTTTTGCAGGAGAATATGCCATACTTCGGATACGGATATATTAAAGATGTGAATCAGCTGGTTCCGAATGTTCCTCTGAACTTCTACGCTTTCCGTATAATGGTTATCCTGGGCGGATATTTTATCCTTTTCTTCATCGTTGTGCTCTTCTTTATATATAAGAAAGATTTGAGTAAGATGCGCTGGATGCATTGGATCGCTCTGCTGACCATTCCTTTGGCTTACATTGCCGGACAGGCAGGATGGGTGGTTGCCGAATGCGGTCGTCAGCCTTGGGCTATCCGCGATATGCTTCCTACATCGGCGGCTATCTCTAAATTGGATGTAGGCTCCGTTCAGGCTACTTTCTTTATCTTCCTGATCTTGTTTACCGTAATGCTGATTGCGGAGATAGGGATTATGGTGAAGGCGATTAAGAAAGGACCGGAAGAAGAGATAAGTAATAGGTAATAGGTATTAAGTAATAATCGTAGCTGCTGACTGATTTATCAGCATGGTTATTACTTATTACCTATTACTTATTACCTGTTACTTATTACTTAAAACTTAATACTTACATATTATGTATATATTTCTACAACAATATTGGTGGCTGGTCGTTTCCTTGCTGGGGGCCATACTTGTGTTTTTATTATTTGTGCAGGGAGGAAATTCTTTGTTGTTCTGTTTGGGTAAGACGGAGGAACATCGTAAGATGATGGTGAACTCTACCGGACGTAAGTGGGAGTTTACGTTTACTACGCTGGTAACGTTCGGAGGTGCTTTCTTTGCTTCGTTCCCGTTGTTTTACAGTACCAGTTTCGGTGGGGCTTACTGGCTTTGGATGATTATTCTTTTCAGTTTTGTGTTGCAGGCTGTGAGTTACGAGTTCCAGAGCAAGGCAGGGAATTTGCTGGGTAAAAAGACCTATCAGACTTTCTTGGTAATTAATGGGGTTGTAGGACCTCTGTTGCTGGGTGGAGCAGTTGCTACTTTCTTCACCGGTTCTGATTTCTATATCAATAAGGCGAATATGACGGATACGATTATGCCGGTTATCAGTCATTGGGGAAATGGATGGCACGGACTGGACGCGTTGACTAATATCTGGAATGTTATTCTCGGACTGGCTGTATTCTTTTTGGCACGTGTGTTGGGTTCGCTCTATTTCATTAATAGTATAGCGGATAAGGAACTGACCGATAAATGTCGTCGTGCAGTATTGAATAATACTATTTTCTTCCTTGTATTCTTTTTGGCATTTGTAATCCGTACATTGGTTTCTGACGGTTTTGCTGTCAATCCGGATACATTGGAGGTTTATATGCAGCCTTATAAGTACTTTATCAACTTTATAGAAATGCCGGTAGTTCTGATCATCTTCCTGATAGGTGTAGTATTGGTACTTTTTGGAATCGGTAAGACAGTTCTGAAAAAGACTTTCGACAAAGGAATCTGGTTTGCAGGGATAGGTACAGTGCTGACAGTCTTGGCTTTGTTACTCGTAGCCGGATATAATAACACTGCTTATTATCCTTCATATACGGACTTGCAAAGTTCGCTGACATTGGCTAACAGCTGTTCGAGTGAATTTACGCTGAAGACTATGGCTTATGTCTCTATTCTTGTTCCGTTTGTGATAGCTTATATATTCTATGCATGGCGTAGTATCGACCGCCATAAGATTACGGAGAAGGAGATGGATGAAGGAGGACATTCCTATTAAGGTAATTTTGATAGACATTAAAAGAAGAGGATGTGTCAAACTCCCCTTTTAACGAAATCATCCTCGCCACAGATAGTTGTAGCGAGGATGATCTTTAATCTATGAGGGCTTCGACATATTCTCTTAGGCTTAGCTACTTTCTTGGTAATCCTATTTATTCACTACATTTTCCGGTGTTCCGGAGATATAAGCCTGTAGATTGCTAATGGCAATATTCATCAGACGCTCACGAGCTTCTGTGCTTGCCCACGCGATATGCGGAGTAATGTAGCAGTTCTTTGCAGTCAGCAACGGATTGTCGGCACGAGGAGGTTCCGAAGAAAGTACATCTACTCCGGCAGCATAAATCTTACCACTATTCAAAGCATCCGCAAGGTCTTGTTCGTTGATCAATGGGCCACGACCCGTGTTAATCAAGATAGCATTCGGCTTCATCATGGCAAGACGGCGTGCGTTCACCAATTCGTGAGTTTCCGGAGTGAGCGGGCAGTGCAGACTGATAATATCACACTCGCTGAACAACTGATCCAAATCCATCTTCTTGATTTCCGGTGGCAACTGGAAGTGAGACTTTGAAGTCAAAGCATATACCTGCATACCGAAACCGATGGCAACGCGAGCAGTAGTATATCCTGTATTTCCCAATCCGACAAGACCGATTTTCTTATCCCGCAATTCTATCAACGGAGTATCCCAAAAACAGAAATCCTTGTTATTGGTCCAACGACCTTTGTGGACTTCTTCCGAATGATGCTGTACCTGCTGACAGATATTAAGAATGTGCGCAAATACCATTTGTGCAACGGAAGCTGTGCTATATGCAGGGATATTAGTTACAATAATACCACGTTCTTTGGCTACTGCCGTATCCACTACGTTGTATCCCGTAGCAAGCACACCGATATACTTCAGTTCGGGCAAGGCAGTCATGTGATCGGCGTTGATGATTACTTTATTCGTCAGAATCACTTCAGCTCCGGCTGCGCGTTCCAATACTTCTTCGGGGGCAGTACGGTCATAAATGGTACATTCTCCGAGAGCTTTCAAACCTTCCCATGATAAATCACCGGGGTTGGCGGCAAAGCCGTCTAAAACTACTATTTTCATAATAAGTAATAAGTAATAAGTAATAAATATTATGGGGCATTCCCATTATTTTTTAGTTTTACAATTGTGGCTGTCAGTAATTTAAGAATTTCCAGACAGTCTGTATTAATTGATTCATATTCTTCATCGCTTATATATTCTGTTTGTTGAAGTAAATATAGCCAGTATTCTGTTTCAGAACATTCTTTTAGAGAAATGGAATATTTGTGTATGAAGTCAAGATGAGACTCAGCATAGACAGCCTCTCTTATATTAGCTCCTATCGAAGTCCCGCTACGTAATAATTGTTTTGAAAGAATCGTTTCCTTTTTGCAATCCCTTAAATATTTATATAGATTAATTATTCGAATTGCAAACCTCGTTGATTTCTCTTTCATCAAGTTTTCTTTCACAGCTACGATTATTACTTATTACCTATAACTTATTACTTATTTAAACCTTTCTCCCCATAACTGCTGCATCCGTTCTGCATGCTTCTGTTCGGCGGCATTGTTCTGAGGTTGCCATATTCGTTTTTCTTTCAGCTCGTCCGGCAAGAATTGTTGCTTCACGAAGTTGCCTTCGTAGCTGTGGGCGTACTTGTATTCTTGTCCATATCCCAGTTGCTTCATCAGCTTGGTGGGAGCATTGCGTAAATGCAGAGGTACAGGCAAGTTTCCGGTCGAACGTACCAGTTCTAATGCATCGTTAATGGCACTGTATGCCGAATTGCTTTTGGGACTCGTTGCCAGATAGATCGTTGTTTCCGCCAAAGGGATGCGCCCTTCGGGCCAGCCGATTTTCATCAGAGTTTCAAAGCAGGCATTCGCCAGCAACAATGCATTCGGATTGGCCAGACCTATATCTTCGGCAGCAGAGATAACGAGTCTTCGTGCGATGAAAGCAGGGTCTTCACCACCTTCTACCATGCGGGCGAGCCAGTAAATAGCCCCGTCCGGATCACTGCCACGGATAGACTTGATAAAAGCGGAAATGATGTCATAATGCATTTCCCCGTCCTTGTCGTAAGCCAACGGATTCTGTTGCAGACGTTCGGTTACCATGTCATCGGTGATGACAACCGTTTCCTCTGTGTCCGATTCCACTACAAGTTCAAGTATATTGAGCAGTTTACGGGCGTCTCCGCCGGAGAAGCGCAGCATGGCTGTCGTTTCTTTGAGTTCGATTTTCCGTTCTTTCAGTATGGTGTCGGTGGTGATGGCACGTTGCAGAAGTTCGAGCAAATCTTCCTTTTCCAAAGATTTGAGCACATAAAGCTGGCAACGGGAGAGGAGAGGGCGGATCACTTCGAATGACGGATTCTCGGTCGTTGCGCCTATCAGCGTCACCGTACCGTTTTCCAC
>NZ_GG774712.1:52768-88119 GCF_000162515.1 Bacteroides sp. 1_1_14
AACGATGGATTTCATCGATAAACAAGATCGGACTGGATTGCGAGAAAAAGCGGTTGCTCTTGGCACGCTCTATCACTTCGCGCACATCTTTGACGCCTGAAGTCACGGCACTCAGCGTATAAAACGGAGTTTCCAGTTTATTGGCGATAATCTGTGCCAATGTGGTTTTTCCCACTCCGGGAGGTCCCCAGAGGATAAACGAAGAAATACGTCCTGCATCAATCATCTTGCGCAGGATAGCCCCCGGTCCAACTAAATGTTTCTGACCGATATAATCATCCAATGTCTTTGGTCGTAACCGTTCTGCTAAAGGTTGCATAGTTTTAGAATACCATTAATACCATGAAACGAATACCGTTCTTGTTGATACCCGGATTGTCACGGTAGGTGAAACGATGTACATATTCAACGTGCAGCAACTTGAAAATGTTGTAGATACCTATACTTCCTTCGATATACGGCACCTTCGGGTCCATCACGAAACTGGTGAATTTACCGTCACGTGTCGGGAAACGGAAGAGGTCGGGGTTGCTGCTCTTGAATGGATTGTTCTTGTCGGTCAATGTCCCCCACAATGCGCGGATACGGAACATTTCTCTCCATTTCAGATTCTTGATCAGCGGGATGCGGTTGAACAACTTTCCGTTCATGTCATAAGAAAGTGACATGGACGCATACCGGTCGTTCAGGAATTCCATATTGTTGATCAGGGAAAATGTCTCACGTTGAGTGATATATGACAAGTTGGCTTCCGGCAGAATCAATAGCGGGAAAGGTACGACATTCCATTCTGCCCCTGCTTTTACGCTACAGTCTATCTTTCCCCACGAAGCGGGAAGCCAGAAACGTTTCCAGATGCTTGCTTCCGTGCGGTTGAAGTTGTATTCTCCGCCCAGCACGCCTTTGAAGCCCATGGCATGAGTCAGCGTGAAGATAGGAGCGTCCAGCGACACCGGAACACGGCGCTGCTTGGAGTTGACGAAAGATTCTCCCGGAGCATAACGCAGTGTCACACTCGCTTCGGAAGTCGTGATGTCATGCACACGGGTTTGTGCAGCGTCATTCCGCAGATATTCCAGTTTTCCGGTAGGCTCGTCATTTCGATGGCGGAGCATGGCTTTCACTCCGAATCCCGTCAGCGTTTCGAGTTCGTAGTTGATGGTAGCATCACGCATATATGACATCTGGTCTACCGTTGTCGTTTTCATCGAAAGGAAGATGTTGTCTTTGTCCGTAAACAGGAACTTGTCCATCGGCGACATTACATCATAACTGTACGTTGCAGATATAAAATGTTTTGGAAACTCCCATACTACATAATCTCGTTTGTTGAAAGAATAAGTCAGCGTTCCGCTATATTTCCACTTTTCGTCTTTCAGACCATAAGCTCCGTATCCGCTCAGGAACCAATGCTTGTCAAAATGGGCAGTAGTCATACCACTCAGGCGGAAACGGGTTCCGTCGATGTAGTTGCTTGAAATCATGGTGTTGATAGGACCGATATCCACTTTGCTCTTATGGCCTTTGCTGCCTGTTTCCACAAAGTTCTCGATCAATGCTTTCGCACCGAAGATGATATATTTGAATCCCGGAATCTGTTCCAGACGGTTGACGAATACATCCATATTGCTTTCCTTTCTGGTCAACGGCACCTGGCGCACACTCGCCCAGTATTCGTCACTTTTCGAAAGCATGTCGGCCTCCTTGATCACAGGACCTTTCAAACGGAACAACCGCTGTTCTATCGGATCAACTTATAATTGCTGTATTTAGTCGTTCGTTCTACCTGTAACCCTCCCGAGGTTTTGTTGGAACTCCATGAAAGGTCTACCGTCATGTCGTCATCCGCCAATACCCAGTTCCCGTTGGGAAGCTGCTCGTACTGCTGCACGATGTCCATGCGGTTGACAAAGTTGACGCCACTCTTTTTAGGCAGGTTCATCGTACACTTCTGAACGGCATAGGTCGAATCTTTCAGCACATAAAGATGCCCTGTAAATCCGAAATCCTGTGAGTTCTGCGGTACGAATGTCAGATGTACGCATTCGCGCTTGTCCACCATCAGCGTATCCATCAGGTAGTATTTATAGAACGAGATGGCATTGTTGCCGATAGGGCTTACGAATCGCTGTTGGAGCAGCCGGATGTCATCATCATAAATGTTGATATCGGCAAAAACATCCTTCAGAACAGTCCCCAGCATGTCTCCTGTGGAGAAAAACTCTTCGATACCATTGGAGTTCTTTCCTTTGATAATGGTCTTTTGCTTTCGGGGTCTTTCCGGAAAATGGTTTGTGAGGCCGTTTCCTGTACGGAGATAGGGAGAATCAGTTTGTTGGTCGTCTCCGACACTTCCACCTGATCTTTGAGGAATGAGTATTTCTTGTAGATACCCTTTTCCAGTTTCTCCGGAGTCAGGTCGTTGATAGACATTTTCATTTTCTCGTACTTGTCGTACTGGTAGTAATCGTTCACTTCGAGCACTTGTGCTTTTTTGTGTTCGATCACTTTCTTCATGAATTCGACTGCCGGATTATTCTTGCGGGAGTATTTTTCTTTCTGTGGCTTTACGACTACTTCGGTGAGCATTACATCGTCCGGAGAGAGTTTAACATTGACGGTCTGATTTCCGGAGCCTACTTTAACGGTTTTGGTGACATATCCGATGGAAGAGAAAACGAGCGTTCCTCCGTTTCTCCGCGCGTCGAGCTTATATTCTCCGTCAATATTGGTTACAGTACCCATATCTCTCTTGTCTTGGTAGTAGACAGAGATATACATTAGTGGTTCATGAGTGACTGAATCAGTTACAACCCCCTTTATTTGCTGCGCAAAAGCATTTGAAACTGCAAATACGACTAAGAGCAGTATCAGTATTTTGTTATATCGTTGTATCATAACGTTCGTAGTAGGGCTGCAAAGTTAACAAATAAGTCTGAGTAAAATAGAGTATATAACTTTTTTTACCCATCGTTTTTTGTTATTTACAAGCTTATATCATTCAACAATGGAAGGAGGCAGATTGTTTGGTCCTTTTTATCCTTCCCTTTTCAACGTATGTCACATCATGCGAACCGACTTGCTCCGATTGTCTTCCGTAGTTCCAAAATCTGTTTCAACGGTTGAAACAAAAAGTTTCATGCCTTGAAACTCTAGTTCCCACTGCTTGAAACTCTGGTTTCTACGCCTTGAAACTTTGGTTTCCTCGGCGTGAAACTTTCTGAAACACTTGTCGAACCTGATAGTGGTCGGCTACTTCTGTCTGGCTATTAAGCCGGCTCGTTGATCATCGAGTCCGGCTCAACCACTCCGGTTATTTACTTGATAATATTTGTACGATTCGTTCGGCTGTTCGTCCGTCCCAGCGTTCGGGGAGTTCGCCTTTCTTCCATTCACCTTTCATCAGCGTATCCATAGCCTGAGCGAGTGCTGCCGGATCTTCGCCGACCAGTTCATTCGTTCCCACGCGCCACGTTTCCGGATGTTCGGCATACGTGTTGAGCGTGATACAGGGGATGCCGAGAAACGTAGCTTCTTCGGCTACGTTGCCGGAGTCCGTGATGATTCCTTTAGCTTTATTGATCAGATATCCGAAGAAAAGATAATTCTGCGGAGGCATGATATGAAGGTTCGGGGCTTCTATGCCGAGGTCTTTGATTGCATTGCGCACATATGTGTGCATGGGCGCTACGATGGGCATACCAGCAGCTTTTTCGATCATCGTTTGTATCAACTTCCGCAGGTTCTCTTTGTTGTTGAGCAGTACACGTCGGTTGAGGGTGAGCAGGAGATAATTGCCCTCCTGAAGTCCCAGTACGGAGAACCATACCGGTTTGAGCAGTCGGTTCCGGTTGAAACGAACGGTATCTACCAAAATGTTGCCGACATAATATACGTTTTCACTTTCCGTGCCTGTCTGATTCAGATTTCGGTTGGCCACCATGCCGGCGGTAAATAGATAATCGGATACTCCGTCCGTAATCATCCGGTTTACTTCCTTCGGCATCTTCATGTCGAAGGAACGTGTGCCGGCTACCAGATGGGCTACCTTGATTCCTTGTTTCTTGGCTACGATGGCACAACTCATGGTTGCTGTCAGATCATCCACTACCAGGACGACGTGTGCCGGATTTTCCGTCAGCTCCTGTTCGAAGGCGATCATGATTCCGGCTGCCAGACTGGTGGGGTTACTGCTTTCCACTCCAAGGTAGACATCGGGAGCTTTCATGTCGAGATCCGAAAACAGGGAAGCATCCAGACTTGTATCGTCCCGTCTGCCTGTGTACACCAAACGGTAGGAGATGCTTTTACCCAGCCCTCTTGCGGCTTCGATGGCGCGTGTGATAGGGGCTATTTTCATGAAATTGGGGCGTGCCCCGGCAACAATTGTTATTTTCATATTGTTTCTATCTAATTCGTGTAGCAAAAGTACATTTTCTTACGGAATTTATTCGTTACTTTGCATACAAAATAACAAATATATGCCGACATTCGTTCAAATTCTTGATTTTATAGGCACATTTGCCTTTGCTATTAGTGGTATCCGGCTGGCTTCAGCAAAGCGTTTCGACTGGTTCGGAGCCTATGTCGTAGGTCTTGCTACCGCTATCGGTGGCGGTACTATCCGTGATGTACTGCTGGATGTGACGCCCGGATGGATGACGAACCCTATCTATTTGATCTGTACGGGACTTGCCTTGATCTGGGTGATCTGTTTCGGTCGCTGGCTGATCCGTCTGAATAATACCTTTTTTATATTCGATACCATCGGACTGGCTTTGTTTACGGTGGTCGGTGTGGGGAAAAGTATCGCTTTAGGCTATCCTTTTTGGGTAGCCATCATCATGGGTAGTATCACAGGTGCCGCAGGAGGTGTGATTCGTGATGTCTTTATCAATGAGATCCCCTTGATTTTCCGAAAAGAAATCTATGCGATGGCGTGTGTAGTAGGCGGCATCGCTTACTGGCTGTGCGATGCCGCAGGGATGGAATCTTATGTCTGTCAGCTCGTTGGCGGATCGGCGGTTATTTGTTACACGCATCCTTGCCGTGAAATACCACATTTGCCTTCCTATATTAAAAGGTAGTGAAGAGACTGACGGCGATTCTTGAAGATTTTATTTCTTGTCCAGATCCACTTCTCCCCGGTAGCTGATTGCCTGACGGTTCTGCATCGTGACATCGATGCTGGTGGTGCCGTCGGGGAACACTTTCGCCCTGAACTCAAAGAAGTCTTCCGGACTTCGGGCGGAGAATTTGATAATGGCGTTTCCCTTCTTATCCATATCCATCGTGTATTCTTTGAGGGGAGCGTTGAATATCAGCCCGCTTCCTCCGCCGTAAGGAACGCTGTAAGCACGTCCGTAATAAGGGAGGTAAGAGAATACCGAATCATTTCTGATTTGCAGTGAGTATTGTGAAGTCAGAGGTATAGAACGTCCGCGCATGGGCATAGCAGTGTTGACGTCTATCTTGTAGTCTTCTGATACGATCAGCTGTCTGACAGCTTCTTTCTTCTGTTCCTTCTTCTCCTTCTTGGTCTGTGCCGAAAGAGTCGGGATTCCTGCTAGCATAACCAGCAGTAGCATAAGGATTTGTTTTCTTGTTTTCATATCAGTTACAGTTTAGTGTATATATGTATAACACTCAAATATACTAAAAATAAGGAGTCCCCCTGCTTTCTTTAATGAAAATTAAACAGAAATCTTTAGAACTGTTCCAGAATGGAGATTCGTTTCTCGATAGGGGGATGCGTGGCAAAGAGGCCGCTAAGTCCGCTGAGGGCACTTTTCGACTGGTCGCCCGGATTCTGAATGAATAATTGCGCCACATCCCCACGTTTTACCGCTTCTATATCCGGATCATCGGAAATTTTGCGCAGGGCACTTGCCAATGCTAACGGATTCTTTGTCATCTCCGCCGAACCGGCATCTGCCATATATTCGCGCTTCCGTGAAATGGCGAAGCGCATCAGACTGGCAAAGAAGTAACCGACAGCGGCTATTACTAAGGCAATCAGTATGATGAGGATAGCTCCTCCGCCGTTTTTCCCGTTGCTACGTATGCGCGCGTGCGTAATAGTATAGAAAGTGATCTGCGTCAGCATCGAGAAGATTCCGACAAATACAATCGAGACGATCAGCAGGCGCACATCTCTGTTGCGGATGTGAGTCAGTTCGTGGGCGATGACTGCTTCCAGTTCTTCGTCGTTCAACTTCTGAATAATCCCTTTCGAGAGAGTGACCGTATAGGTGCGGTCGTTGATACCGCTGGCAAAAGCGTTCAATGAATCGTCGTCGATGATATTGATTTTCGGAGTCTTCATTCCGTTTGCCATGCAGAGGTTCTCGACCAGATTGTAGACACGTTTGTTCTCTCTGCGGTCGAGAGGTTTGGCGCCTGTGGCGGCTTTGATGATACTCGTATTCGCCCAGAAAGCTATCAGGAACCAAATCAATACGACCCCCATCGTATAGGGGAGGGCATTGATGAAAAGAGGATTAGCCAATTCCAGGATACTTACTTCCATGCTTTCACCGTGCCCCATAGCGGCCAGCAGATAGCAGGCCAGATAAAGCAATGCTGCTACCAGGCAGGGAAATAGGAATAACAGAAGAACAGAGCGCCGGTTGTTCCGGCTCTGCTGTGTTTGGATTCCGACGTACTGCATACGTGCTCGTTTTTAGAAACTGATCTTCGGTGCCTGTTCCAGATTCGCACGTTCGTTGGTACCCAGGTCGAACATGATTTCTCTGCGGAAACCTGCCATACCTGCTATGATGTTGGACGGGAATGTCTGAACCGCATTATTATATTCCTTCGTAGCCGAGTTAAAGTAACGGCGTACAGCAGCCAATTTATTCTCTACATCGGATACTTCTTCTTGCAGTTGCAGGAAATTCTGGTTTGCTTTCAGGTCCGGATAAGCCTCCAACGTGATTTTCAATCCCGATAAAGCGGAAGATAATTGATTCTCAGCTGCTATCTTCTCGTCGATTGTCTTGGCGCTGACTGCACCGTTACGTGCCTGAATCACCCGTTCGAGGGTATCTTTTTCGTGTGCGGCATATCCTTTCACGGTATCCACTAGTTGCGGAATAAGGTCGTGGCGCTGTTTCAGCTGCACGTCGATGTCTGCAAAAGCATTTTCACGGTTATTTCTCAGTCTCACCAATGAGTTGTACATGGAAGCAAAAATGATTCCCAACAGTACGATTATTCCTACGATAATAAGTATAGTCATGTCCTTTACTTTAAGTTAATAATACTACCCAAAAGTAAGTTATTTTGTATTGCCAAACAAGAAGAAGAGAATAAAAAACGTCCTAAACCACCTAAAAACTATCAAAAAGCACCTAAAATCTATCATTTGACAGTTTCACCCCCTAAGAAATGACGAATTTCCCCCTGTTTGACTCATAAAATACCTTTAAACTTGCAAACGTCAAGAAAGAAACGAAATATTAACCGTAAAACCCTTAAAGTATGAAAAGTTTAAGTTTCAGAAAAGATTTAATTGGAGTTCAGGAAGAGTTGCTTCGTTTTGCTTATAAATTAACTGCCAATCGTGAAGAAGCAAATGATTTATTGCAAGAAACATCATTAAAGGCCTTGGATAACGAGGAAAAATATGTTCCCGATACAAATTTTAAAGGATGGATGTACACAATCATGCGTAACATCTTTATTAATAACTACCGTAAAATAGTACGTGACCAGACATTCGTAGATCAGACCGACAATCTGTATCATTTGAATCTCCCCCAAGACTCAGGATTTGAAAGTACGGAAGGCGCTTATGACTTAAAAGAGATGCACCGCATCGTCAACGCGCTGCCGAAGGAATATAAAGTACCATTTTCAATGCACGTATCCGGTTTTAAATACCGTGAGATCGCTGAGAAGCTGGACCTACCCCTCGGAACGGTGAAGAGCCGCATATTCTTCACACGCCAACGTTTGCAACAAGAGTTGAAAGATTTTGTATAAATAGGGATAACACATTAGTCAAACAATTAATTCTGGTAAGGAGCAACGGGTAAAAACTCGCTTGCTCCTTTGATTTTGTGACAATATGATATTAAACATGTCTTTATACCCCAACTTATTCTCTCTGTATTTGTTATTATGTCAGAGAACTCAGTATATTTGTATCAACTAGTTAACCTAAGTAATATAAATCTCATCTATTTACGGCAATGAAAAAGGAAATCAAATTCAGTCTCGTTTATCGGGATATGTGGCAGTCGTCCGGCAAGTATCAACCACGTGCCGATCAGTTAGTAAGAATTGCTCCGTTAATTATCGAAATGGGTTGTTTCTCCCGTGTAGAAACCAACGGAGGCGCGTTCGAACAAGTCAACCTACTGTATGGCGAGAACCCGAACAAAGCCGTCCGGGCTTTCACAAAACCTTTCCACGAAGCCGGCATACAAACTCATATGCTCGACCGTGGTCTGAATGGTCTTCGAATGTATCCCGTTCCGGCAGATGTGCGCCGGTTAATGTATAAAGTAAAACATGCGCAGGGAGTGGACATCACCCGTATCTTTTGCGGCTTGAATGAAGTCAGAAATATTATTCCTTCCATTCATTATGCCCTTGAAGCGGGGATGATTCCGCAGGCAACGTTATGTATTACGTTCTCGCCCGTGCATACCGTAGAATATTATACCGCTATCGCCGAGCGTCTGATAGAGGCCGGAGCACCGGAAATCTGTCTGAAAGATATGGCAGGTGTCGGTCGCCCCGAAATGCTGGGACGTCTGACGAAAGCAATCAAGGAACGGCATCCCGAAATCATCATCCAGTATCACGGACATAGCGGACCGGGGCTTTCGATGGCTTCTATCCTCGAAGTTTGTGAGAATGGCGCGGATATTATTGATGTCGCAATGGAACCGATCTCGTGGGGGAAAGTTCATCCGGACGTTATCTCCGTGCAGGCTATGCTGAAAGACACGGGATTTCAGGTACCGGAGATTAATATGAAAGCCTACATGAAAGCCCGTGCCATGACACAGGAGTTCATTGACGATTTTCTGGGTTATTTTATGGACCCTACCAACAAGCATATGTCTTCTTTGCTCTTGAAATGCGGACTTCCCGGAGGTATGATGGGTTCTATGATGGCCGATCTGAAAGGAGTGCATTCCGGCATCAATCTGATATTGAGAGGTAAGAACGAACCGGAACTGAGCATCGACGATTTGCTCGTGATGCTGTTTGACGAAGTGGAATATGTGTGGCCGAAACTCGGCTATCCTCCATTAGTGACTCCGTTCAGCCAATATGTGAAGAACATGGCATTGATGAATGTGATGTCTCTGATCAAGGGAGAGGAGCGTTGGACGATGATCGACAACCATACCTGGGATATGATTCTAGGTAAGAGTGGTCGTTTGCCCGGTGCACTTGCTCCGGAGATTATCGCATTGGCAAAAGAAAAAGGATACGAATTTACGGACGAAGACCCGCAGAAGAACTATCCGGATCAACTGGACGAGTATCGTAAGGAAATGACAGAAAACAGCTGGGATTTCGGACAGGATGATGAAGAACTTTTCGAACTGGCAATGCACGACCGCCAATATCGGGATTATAAATCGGGTATTGCCAAGAAACGTTTCGAAGATGATTTGCAGCGTGCCAAAGATGCCGCATTGGCAAAACAGGGATTCTCCGAAGAAGAAGTGAAACGGATGAAACGTGCCAAAGCCGAACCGGTGACGGCAATGGAGAAAGGGCAGATCATTTGGGAGATCGATGTGGAATCGCCTTCTATGCCGCCCGAAGTGGGACATAAATATGATCCGGACGATGTGTTTTGCTATATTGCTACTCCTTGGCATACATATGATAAGGTGTTGGCGAATTTTAGCGGTCGTGTGATCGAGGTATGTGCCAAGCAGGGAGCATTGGTAGATAAAGGCGAACCATTGGCGTATATCGAGAGGTGTGAGGAACCAGCATAGTCTGTATCTCAAATAATAACAGAAAAAAGTAATCCCTTTATCCTTGTCTTGTTTCTTGATGAAATAGATTGTGATAAAGGGATTGCTTTATTTCTTTTTCTTCTTCCTGGTGTCTTTCTTATCGACCGCCTTTTTTTCTACAGGCGGAAACTTAGGAACCAGATTCATTAATCGCAATATCTGTTTTTGTCGTTTCAATAGGTAAGCCGAAGGCTTTGCAGAGTTAAACCGTATCGGGTTAGGGAGCGTAGCGGCAATCAGTGCGCACTGTCCTGAGCTCAACTTGGCAGCTGTTGTGTTGAATTTATACTTTGCGGCAGCCTGTGCGCCATAAATCCCTTTTCCCATTTCGATGGAGTTGAGATATACCTCCATAATCCGTTCTTTCGACCAGAACAACTCTATCAGAAAGGTGAAATAAACTTCGAAACCTTTGCGTATCCAAGACGATTGCGGCCACAGGAACACATTCTTGGCTGTCTGCTGGCTGATGGTACTTGCTCCGCGCTTCCGTTTCCGTTTCTCGTTCTCCTTCATCGCTTTCTCTATCTCGATGAAATCGAATCCGTTGTGTTCGGCAAAGCGGTTGTCTTCGGAGGCGATGACCGCCATCGGCAGGTGAGGAGATATCTTATCAAAAGAAACCCACGTGTGTTTCCACGTGGGTTTATCTCCTGACGCAAGCTGCTGTACACTTCGGATGACCATCAGCGGAGTGACATACACCGGCATAAAGCGGTAGACGATCACAGCCAGAATGGTAGATGCAAAGAAGAAAATCAGCAGGTTGCGCGCATAACGCAATATTTTTTTAATTGGAAGCGGCCTGTGCATCTTTAATCATCTGCTCACTTGCGTACATGTAAACTTCTACACGACGATTCTGTTCTCTTCCGGCAGCTGTGTCGTTGCTGGCGATAGGATCGCTTTCGCCCATTCCCTGCACACCTTTAATCTGGTTGGAAGAAACGCCGCAGTTTAACAGGTAGCTGGCTACACTCTGTGCACGTTCCTGTGACAAGTTCAGATTTTTCTGACGGCTTTGTTCGGCAGTACTGTTTCTCCAGCCCTGATTGTCGGTATATCCGTAGATGGATACGTCCATGTCTCTGTTCTGGTTGAGTACGTTGTTGGCGAACTTGCTCAATGCAGACTTGGCAGCAGCACTCAGAGTTGCATTACCGGTAGTGAAAAGAATACCTGAATCGAATGTAACTTTTACTGCCTGCAATCCGTTGTTGTCAGTTATCTGCTCTACTTGTGCGCCTTCAATTTGTTTTGCTTCTGCTGCCGCTTTATCCATCTTCTTTCCGATAAGGGCACCTGTTCCTGCACCTACTGCAGTACCGATAGCCGCACCGATGGCAGCACCCTTGCCTTTACCGATAACACCGCCGAGGATAGCACCCAATGCAGCACCCGAACCACCGCCGATTGCGGCACCTTTGCCCGTATTGTTCATGCTTGCGCAGCCACTGAATATCATGGTTATACTCATGAAGAGAACCATCCATTTCATCTTGTTCATAATGCAATGTTTTTTAAATAGGTTTATAAAATAATACTTTAATAAATTAACAACGCAAAGATACATATTATTTGCCAAGGTCATACTTTTTAAGTTAAAATAACTCCGGACGATCTTTGTATATGTAAAATAACAAACGACACGACTACCTTGTTGACACGGAAGGCAGATTTAAGCATTTTTTCCTGATCATGGTGAACCATCCCAAGAGAATCAGTCCTTTGGCAATCGTTGTGACGCATACTGCCCACCAGATACCTTCTACTCCCATGCCCATCCGTACAAACAGGATGGCAAGCGGAATGCGCATATAGTTGCATACAATGCTGACAATGGCAGGAGGCACGGTACGCCCGATGCCGTAGAACACTCCCTGCATCGTGATTTCGAGCATCATAAACAGCTGCGAATATCCGTCGATACGAAGAAATACACCTCCGGCTTCGTAAGCCGCCTGTTCGGGGACAAAGATCGAAAAGACCTCATTGCCGTAAAAGACAAACAGCAGCGTGCAGAACGTTCCGAAGATTCCCGTCATCCATAGGGTGGTGTGCCAGGCTTTTAGTACCCGTTCTATTCGTCCGGCGGCGAAGTTCTGGGCAATAAAGGCGCTGAGTGCGGTGGAGAAACCTTGGGAGGTATTCCAGGTGATGGCTTCTATCTGTCCGCCGGTGGTGAAAGTCATCAGTCCGATGTGTCCGCCCTGTTCGGATGCGGTACGGCAGAGGAACATATTGACGAAGGCGAACAGTGTGTTTAGGGTAGCTACGGGCAGGCCTAGTTTCAGAATACGCCGCGTGTACTTTTTCTTCAGTCGGGAGAAGAAGGGGAAACCACCGAGCAGGGCGTCTTTGCGGAAACGCAGCTGGTAGATGAAGATGGCGAAAACCGTTGCCTGCGAGAGCCATGTAGCGTAGGCGGCACCGTTTGTTCCCAGCCCGAAGCCGAAGATAAACAGAGGGTCGAGAATGATATTCATAATCAGTCCCGTCCCACTGATATAGAATGGAATTTTGCTTCGTCCCGCTGCATTATAGATACCTGTGAAGGCAGCGGACAGGAATATGAACGGCAATGCGGTGGAAATAATCCGCAGGTATTCGATGGCATTGGCTGTGATGTGCTCTTCTAGTTCATAGATGCGGATAATGGGGCTTGCGAACATGAAAAGCAGTCCGCCCCAGCAGATCGAAATGATCAGAGCAATCGTGATATTGTGTGAAGCGAACTGGCGGGCATCTTCCTGATTCTGCGCACCGATGGATTGGCCTACGCTGACTTCGGACCCTACCTTATTTAATAAGGAGATAGAACCGGACATCCACGTCAGGATTCCTACCGAACCGATGGCGGCTACAGCCTCACTGCCCAATCGTCCTACCCATGCCATGTCTGTAAGGCTGTATGCCATCTGTATAAACGACGTTGCCATGATAGGCATCGCCAGATTGAAAAGTTGGCGGTTGATAGGGCCGTGTGTCAGATTCTTAATTCCTTGCATATCATTTTTTCTATTTAAAAGGAGGCGCAAAGATACATAAAATTACTATCTTCGCACATCAAATATTCATTAATCAAAGTATACAGATACTATGAAACAGAAATTCTCTTCTCTTTTTGTATTGCTGGTCCTGCTATTGACAGGTCTGCAAGTCTCGGCACAAAGTACGCCAAAACCATTTGATATTGAACAGCCTTCTCTTCGTGTTTTCCTGCCGGCACCGGAACTGGCGACAGGTCGTGCTGTGGTAGCCTGTCCGGGTGGAGGATACTCCGGTCTGGCGGTCAATCACGAAGGGTATGATTGGGCGCCGTATTTCAACAAACAAGGAATTGCATTGATTGTTCTCAAATACCGGATGCCGAAAGGCGACCGCACCCTCCCGATCTCCGATGCCGAAGCAGCCATGAAAATGGTACGTGACAGCGCTGACGTATGGAATCTGAATCCGAATGATATTGGTATCATGGGATCTTCTGCCGGAGGCCATCTGGCTTCGACCATCGCTACACATGCGCCTGAAGCACTTCGTCCCAACTTCCAGATTCTCTTTTATCCGGTGATCACGATGGACAAATCTTTCACCCACATGGGCTCTCATGACAATCTGTTGGGCAAGGACGCTTCTGTCGATCTGGAAAAAGAATTCTCCAACGAGAAGCAAGTGACCAAAGAGACTCCCCGTGCTTTCATTGTTTATAGCGATGATGACAAGGTAGTTCCTCCTGCCAACGGAGTCAACTATTATCTGGCTTTAAATAAGAAAGGTGTTCCTTCCGTTCTCCATATTTATCCTACAGGCGGACACGGTTGGGGAATCCGTGAAGATTTCCTCTACAAGAGTGAAATGCAGAACGAACTGACTTCTTGGTTGCGTAGTTTCAAGGCTCCTCGCAAAGATGCCGTCCGTGTGGCTTGCATCGGCAACAGTATTACGTTCGGAGCAGGAATAAGAAATCGCAGCCGCGACAGCTATCCTTCCGTACTGGCCCGTATGCTGGGCGACAGCTACTGGGTGAAAAACTTCGGAGTGAGCGCCCGTACCATGCTGAACAAAGGAGATCATCCTTATATGAACGAACCTGCTTATAAGAATGCGTTAGCTTTTAATCCTAACATCGTCGTTATCAAACTTGGTACAAACGACAGCAAATCATTCAACTGGAAATACAAAGCAGACTTCATGAAAGATGCGCAGACCATGATCGACGCTTTCAAAGGTCTTCCTTCACAGCCGAAGATTTATCTCTGCTATCCTTCCAAAGCTTATCTGACAGGTGACGGCATCAACGATGATATTATCTCTAAAGAAATCATTCCGATGATCAAGAAGCTCGCCAAGAAAAACGACCTGTCTGTTATAGACCTTCATACTGCTATGGACGGAATGCCCGAACTCTTTCCGGACCGTATTCATCCGAACGAAAAGGGAGCGCAGGTAATGGCAAAAGCTGTCTATCAATCTATCTCTGCTTTAAAATAAAAAATATGTTACCGATCATTGAGCTTTTAACCGGATAATTGTATTGATAATATAGCCCCTGATAAAAGAAAGGAGAATATTATGATTAGAACAGTTGCTGTCTTTGTTTTTGTGTCTTTAGCTTGTGTTGCTACTGCCTTTTCTCAAACTATAGAAAAGGGGAATAAAATGGATGTGCAAAAGAAAAATAGCTCTGCGGAAGTAAGCGGACACCAGTTGCCCGAAGCAAAAATCATAGAACCGAAGTTACCGGATATAGAGGCTAAAAAACTTGCAACAGATGATAAGTCCATGCAGACATACGGTCTGACACCTTCAAGTCCTGCATCGGGCTTATCTCCCTATTTTTACGATTTTCCTGCATTGCTGGAAAGTAATCCGGCATTGACGGATTTTTATAATTTTCGTCAGCATTCTATGAATGGACAGTTTTCTTTTATTGGGAGTGCAGAACAAAAGACTTATTTGGGATTGGGGCAATATGTAGCGGTAAATGCCGGAATGCGCTGGATTCCTTCTCAAAGATTTTTCGTTGAAGCGGGAGGAACCTTAAGCCGGCAATTCTATTTGGCTTTGCCTATAGCGAGGCAAGATATAGCAGGAATATATACGAGAATGCATTATTCTTTAGCCAGAAATGTCCGGTTAAATGTCTGGGGACAATATTTTATGGGGGGAAATACACCTCCTCCGGTTTACAATCCGTTATTTCCACATACAGGGGTAGGAGCTTCTATCTCGGTCGATGTGAAAAAGAATACGGAAGTAAGTGTCGGTGCGGAATACCAGTACGACAAGAATTCAAGGGAATGGAAAATGGAAACGTCAGGCCGTGTATCCATTGGCTTTTGACACATATTTCATCATTCATTTGGTTCTGTTATTTATTTCCCATATCTTTGACGCATTAAAATTATAATGTTTCATTAAAACTAGTGGATGTTTAACTCATCATTTATTACATCGGATTTGGTCTGATAAGAATCTGTTCACTTTAACAGATTCGAACTTTCATACTTTCGGATAATCTTTCCGGAAGTGATTCTCCTATATTATATAACTTTAGTTTTTATACCCGCATACAATAGCAAAAGCATTGTTGTGCTTTCACGTGTATGCTATATACATTAAGATAATGAGTAACGAAAATAATAATCTGTCATTATATGGTTGGAGTGATAATCTATTCCGGCAAAAACAAATCTCACAATTTAAAGATATGTCTCATGGACGAATCATCGTGACACATAAAACCTGTTATGAAGTAGTTGCAGAGGATGGCGTATATTTGTGTGAGTTAACAGGAAATATGATTTATGGCAGAATGCCTGATGAATACCCTTGTACGGGCGATTGGGTGATTTTTCAGCCATTTGATGCAAATAAAGGGATTATAGTTGATACGTTGCCTCGTGAACGGGCGTTGTATCGCAAGAAGAACGGAACGGTAGCCGACCGGCAGGCCATTGCTTCTTACGTCGATAAAGCATTTATTGTGCAAAGCCTTGATGATAATTTCAATGTTCGCAGAGCGGAACGTTTCATAGCCCAGATAATGGAAGAAAATATCAAACCGGTATTGGTGCTCAATAAAGCCGATTTAGGTTGTGACAGGCAGAAAATAGATGAAGCGATCAAACACATTGCCCGTCAGTTTCTTGTATTTATCACAAGTATTCGTCAACCTCAAACGATTCTCCGGTTGCGGGAATCCATAACAAAAGGCGAAACGGTCGTGTTTGTCGGCTCTTCGGGTGTCGGCAAGAGTTCACTGGTGAATACCCTTTGCGGGAAATCGGTACTGAATACTTCCGATATAAGCCTGTCTACAGGGAAGGGACGGCATACTTCGACTCGTCGGGAAATGGTATTGGTGGATGGCTCAGGTGTTTTAATCGACACTCCGGGTGTTCGGGAATTTAGTTTGGCGATTGACAATCCCGATTCGCTTGCCGAAATGTTTGAAATATCCGACTATGCGGAATCATGCCGTTTCAGCGATTGTAAGCATATCGACGAGCCGGGTTGTGCTGTTTTAGAAGCGGTACATAATGGTACGTTAGATCATAAGGTATATGAGAGTTATCTGAAACTCAAACGAGAAGCATGGCATTTCTCCGCTTCCGAACATGAAAAACGTAAGAAGGAGAAATCCTTTACGAAACTCGTAGAAGAAGTGAAGAAACGCAAGGCTAATTTCTAAAGAACTATTGAAGCAGGGAATGCCGGTACTTTATCAGACAAGGTGATACTGTATGACGGCTTCTCTGCTTCTTATTGTTTGGTAAGAGTTTACGGCAACTATTCTCTTGCTTTTAGAGTAAAGGCATTTCAACTCTTGTGACATGTTCCTCTTCGGGTACATCCGGATTGCTGTAATAATATTCTATTGATGTTCCCGAAGCCTTATATCCATTTGTTTTTATCCATTCGGTCATCTCATTGTACAGCTGTGCCAGTTCATTGTAATTTCCTCTATGCAGACATACGACTATTCTTCTGGCGGGGAGGATGACAGATTGTATTTTTTCGTCACCTTGTAAAGGTTTCGAAGATTTCAGTCCGATAATCATTTTTATACGATCTTCGGTCAGGCTTTCGAAGTCGGGGTACTCTACGAAGGGGATATCCGTGGTTACTTCTCCCTGTTTCTTGAATAAAGAGTCTATTCTTACAAAATTCTTTCCAATAGCCTGCGACATACCTTTCATATCGGTTTGTACTTCAATAGCCAAAGCGGGCTGTTCCGGCTGCTGTAAAAGCATGATTTCTGATATCTTTGCCATAGATTCTGTTTTAATGGTGATTATTTCCGTATGACCGGTATATATATTTCTGTTAGTAATTCCGACGTTTTCGTGGTGGACGGATGATTCATATACATCTCAAAGCTGAATGTGTTTTGGGGATGGTATTTACTTTTCGGAAACCATTCCTCATAAATGCTCCTGTACACCTTGTGTAAGGAAGAATAGCTCCCCGTATGCCTGAACACGGCA
Source organism: Bacteroides sp. 1_1_14 (assembly GCF_000162515.1). Lineage (NCBI taxonomy): Bacteria > Pseudomonadati > Bacteroidota > Bacteroidia > Bacteroidales > Bacteroidaceae > Bacteroides > Bacteroides sp. 1_1_14. The sequence continues at coordinate 70,254 of NZ_GG774712.1, forward strand.
TATCGCCCTCCGGGAATCTGCATGATTCCCGGTGATGGTCTCGCTTTAGTGTCATCGCGAAGGGTGATGCCCAGATAGAACCGGCACTTCTCCGTAGGCGTAATCGACGGATCGTCCATGCTAAGGCTGATAAACTTGTCATATCGTGGGTCTGCTTCATACTGTTCGGCATGATGCAGTAGTTTATTCCAAAGTAATCTGTATTTTAGTTTGTTTTTATACGCTTCACCCACTTCGATGCAGAATATCTTTATCGGGCTGATCACTTTTATCTCCGGTTTTATGTTTGTTGCCGGATTTTCACCGTTCGGTCTGTGCTTTTCTCTGTATTGAGAAGTTGATATGCCAAAATGTTTCTTAAAAGCTTTGGCGATACTGTATTTAGTCTGATAACTCGTTTGCTCTATGATTTGCTTTAGCGTATAGTCCGTAGAGATCAGCAGATGTGCAACGTGTTCCATGCGCAAACGCTGTATGTAACTGCCGATATTCTCTCCGGTAGCGGTGCGGAACACTCTTCTGAAATGAAATTTGGACAGTCCGCTCATCGAACTCAGCGTGTCGGTATCCAGTACCTCCGTCAGATGACCGTTGATGTACACTATTATGTTCTGAATCATCTTATGATGAAGGCTGCTTGTCTCTTGCTTTTGCCGCCATCTGTTCAGTGTGGGAAGGCGTTTGTCCAGTATCTCCCTCAGCTCTTTCGGAGAATAGTCCGTGTCTGCGTATTCATTATATTTATCTGTATATTTTATCCAGATGTCGATCATTTCCCACATGGATATATCAACAATGTATTTCCCATCCTTCAGGCAGTAATAACAAAACTCATCACTCCTCGAACCGTCAGAGTTGGTGCCTAAATATTCCTCCACGTCGAAGCGGAGCGGCATTCCGCAGCTTTGGCAATATCTTTTATTTATTTCTGATTCAACCATTTGACTAATCTTGCATTCTTTGCAAAAATAAGCTATTTTTTCAGTAAACAGTTGTCCGGAATAGCCATCTTTTTATTAACAAATGTTCATTTCCGCTATTTCTTAAAGTTGTATCTTTGCTGCGCTTTTATAATATATAAGGTAAAGATGGAAACAATAACTGGAAAAAGAAGTTTATCATTCTATGAGCCGATTGTTTGGTGTAGGTCTGTTTGTCATCGATTCGATATTGGATATGTTTTGGGCTTTATGTAGAGTCTTATATTTATGTTCTGTGTATATTAATAAAAAAACCTCTGATAATCAATGATTATCAGAGGTTTTTTTTACTCCGTGATCCAGCTGGGGCTCGAACCCAGGACCCCAACATTAAAAGTGTTGTGCTCTACCTGCTGAGCTACTGAATCAATCCTTTATGCTTTCTTTCGAATTGCGGGTGCAAAGGTAGAACATTTTTTTAGAACTCCAAAGCATTTCAAACATTTTTCTTATCTTTGTGCCATTATCAACAATATACAATCATTAATATATGGCTGACGATAAAAAAATCATCTTCTCAATGGTGGGAGTGAGCAAAGCTTTCCAACCAAATAAAAATGTACTGAAAGACATTTACCTGTCGTTCTTCTATGGAGCGAAGATTGGTATTATCGGTCTGAACGGTTCCGGTAAATCTACCTTATTGAAGATTATCGCGGGTCTGGAGAAATCCTATCAGGGAGAAGTGGTCTTCTCTCCGGGATATTCTGTGGGCTATTTGGCACAAGAACCTTATCTGGACGACACAAAGACAGTAAAAGAAGTAGTAATGGAAGGTGTGCAACCGATTGTTGACGCACTGGCAGAATACGAAGAAATCAATCAGAAATTCGGTTTGCCCGAGTATTATGAAGATCAGGACAAGATGGATATACTTTTCGCCCGTCAGGGAGAATTGCAAGATATCATCGACGCAACTGATGCATGGAATCTGGACAGTAAACTGGAACGTGCGATGGATGCGCTCCGTTGTCCGCCCGAAGATCAGCCGGTGGTGAATCTCTCCGGAGGTGAACGCCGTCGTGTCGCTCTTTGCCGTTTGTTGTTGCAGAAACCGGACATCCTGTTGCTCGATGAGCCTACCAACCACTTGGATGCTGAATCTATCGACTGGCTGGAACAACATTTGCAACAGTATGAAGGTACGGTTATCGCCGTAACTCACGACCGTTACTTCCTTGATCACGTTGCCGGATGGATTCTCGAACTCGACCGTGGCGAAGGTATCCCTTGGAAGGGAAACTACTCATCCTGGCTGGAACAGAAGACCAAACGGATGGAAATGGAAGAAAAGACCGCCAGCAAGCGTCGTAAAACACTGGAACGTGAGTTGGAATGGGTGCGCATGGCTCCGAAAGCTCGTCAGGCGAAAGGAAAAGCCCGTCTTAATTCATACGACAAGTTGCTGAATGAAGACTTGAAGGAGAAAGAAGAGAAGCTGGAAATCTTTATCCCGAATGGTCCCCGTTTGGGTAATAAGGTAATCGAGGCAAAACACGTAGCGAAGGCATACGGCGACAAACTGCTGTTCGATGATCTGAACTTTATGCTTCCTCCTAACGGTATTGTTGGTGTCATCGGTCCTAACGGTGCAGGAAAAACAACTCTTTTCCGTCTGATTATGGGATTGGAAACGGTAGATAAAGGTGAGTTTGAAGTAGGAGAGACCGTAAAGGTATCCTATGTAGACCAGCAGCATAAAGACATTGACCCGAACAAGAGCGTCTATCAGGTAATCTCCGGTGGTAATGATTTGATCCGTATGGGTGGACGTGATATCAATGCACGTGCGTACCTGTCCCGTTTCAACTTTGCCGGTGCCGATCAGGAAAAACTTTGTGGTGTTCTTTCCGGTGGTGAAAGAAACCGTCTGCATCTGGCGATCGCTCTGAAAGAAGAAGGTAACGTTCTGCTGCTCGATGAGCCGACCAATGACATTGACGTGAACACCCTTCGTGCTTTGGAGGAAGGTTTGGAAGACTTTGCAGGGTGTGCGGTAGTCATCTCTCACGACCGTTGGTTCCTCGACCGTATCTGTACACATATCCTTGCTTTTGAAGGGGATTCTAATGTATTCTACTTTGAAGGTTCCTATTCAGAATATGAGGAAAACAAATTGAAGCGTCTGGGCAATGAAGAGCCGAAGCGTGTTCGTTATAGAAATTTAATGACTGACTAGTATTTGTTGACAGATTACAAGTTAAATCTCGCTTAATATACGAAAATGAAAGGCTCTGCAAACATTGCAGAGCCTTTATTGTTTTCGAAAGCAATAAAATGTTTATCTCTCTTAAAAGAATGTAGCATAATTGTCATCTAAGTCTAAATAATATTAATTATCTTTGTGCACAGTTTCAATGAAACAAACAATTAGTATTAACTAATAAATTACATTATGTTGAAGAGAATGCGGTCTTTTTTAGTGGTCGTAATGTTACTGATTACTGCTACGATGAGTGCGCAAGTTACCACAGCAAGTATGAGTGGTAAAGTAACAGCACAAGATGAACCTATTATTGGAGCAACGATCGTTGCTATTCACGAGCCCTCCGGTACCCGCTATGGTACAGTGACCAATGTCAGTGGGCAATTCAATCTGCAAGGTATGCGTACTGGCGGTCCTTACAAAGTCGAAATCACCTATGTCGGCTATCAGTCAGCCATTTACAAGGGCATCCAGTTGTCATTAGGAGAAAACTACGTATTGAATGTTTCTTTGAAAGAAAGTTCAGAGTTGTTGGATGAAGTAGTAGTAACAGCACTAAAAACTATCGAAAAAATAGGTACTGTTACTAATGTAAGTGAACGTCAGATGAACACTTTACCTACTATTAACAGAAGTATAACAGATTTCACAAAGCTCTCTCCTTATGCAGGTGGAAGCAGTTCTTTTGCGGGGCGTGATGGACGTTATAACAATATAACGATTGATGGTGCTTCGTTTAATAATAGTTTCGGATTAAGTTCTAATAATTTACCTGGAGGAGATTCTCAACCCATATCTTTAGATGCAATCGATGAGATTACTGTAAATGTCTCTCCTTACGATGTTAAATATTCCAACTTCACAGGTGCTTCTATTAATGCTGTAACAAAAAGTGGAACAAACTCATTTTCGGGTACTGCATATACCTATCATAAACCAAGAGGATTTGCAGGGAGCTCTATTGACGGTGAGGATATTCTTAAAGCAAAAGAATACAACTCTCATTCATATGGTGTAACTTTTGGAGGTCCAATCATTAAGAATAAGCTTTTCTTCTTCTTGAATGCTGAAATTGAAAATAAGGAAACTCCGGGGGTAACTTGGCTTCCTAATCAAGATCAAAATGGAACAGGGGATAGCGGAAAACGTATCTCACGTACTTGGGTGGGTGATATGCGTACTATCAGTGACTTTGTTAAAACTAAATATGATTATGACCCCGGACAGTATGAGAACTTCAATAATTTCCAAAGTGATAATTGGAAGTTAATGGCTCGTATTGATTGGAATATACATCAGAATCATAAGTTGACAGTGCGTTTTAATTCTGTTTCCTCAGAAGATGACAGAGAAGTAAGCGCTAAGTCCACTATTATAACTAGTACTAATTCTAATCGTTATGGTTTGGATGCCTTTTCTTTTGGTAATTCAAACTATAAGATGAAAAACGTAGTAACATCGATAACAGGCGAGTTAAATAGTCGTTTCTCGAATAATGTTCAGAATAAACTGTTAGCCACATATACTCATATTAGTGATACACGCGAGCAGAAAGGCTCTGATTTTCCTTTTGTCGATATATATAAGGACGGAAAGCAATATATAACTTTAGGTACAGAAGTGTTTACTCCTAATAATCAGGTTATCAATAATGTATTTAGTCTTGTTGATAATGTGAGTATATCATTAGGAAAACATGAATTGCTTGCTGGCGTTTCTTTTGAACGCCAATATTTTAAAAATTCTTATTTGAGAGGCCCTTACGGATATTATCGTTATGATTCAATGGATGATTTTATGCAGGGAAAAGTACCTACCATTTATGGTATTACATATGGGTATAATGGTAATGATGCTCCAGGTTCTGAGTTGACATTCGGAATGGCTGGTGTGTATGCCCAAGACGTATGGTCTCTTACTCCTAATTTTCGTTTGACTTATGGCTTACGTCTGGATATGCCAATATATATGAATTCATTGGATTCTAACAAGTCAATAGAGGAATTAGCTTTTGTAAATAATACTCATGTCGATATTTCTAAGTGGCCGAAGACGCAAGTCTTGTTTTCGCCAAGAGTCGGTTTTAATTGGGATGTAAAAGGTGATCGCTCCGTAATTGTATCAGGAGGTACAGGAATCTTTACTGGATTGTTACCTTTTGTATGGTTCACTAATCAACCAAGTAATTCGGGCTTATACCAAAATATGGTAGAGTATAATACACAAAAAAATCCGGGCTCTTTACCTGCTGACTTTGGTTTTAATCCTAATTATAGAGAAACTCTGCAGAAATATCCCAGTTTATTTCCTTCTACACCTTCAGAGCAAGCACCTGATGTTATAGCATATGTAGATCCTAAGTTTAAGATGCCGCAAGTTTGGCGTAGTAATTTGAATGTGGATATTCAACTGCCGTATGATTTTATGTTATCTGTTGGAGCAATGTATACAAGAGATATTTATAATGTTGCGCAGATCAATATGAATGAGGCTGAGCCTACGGGTGTGTATAATGAACAACCGGATCGTATTTATTGGGCTTCAAAAAAATACGAGTATAATGATTATACTAATGGTAAGAATGTAGTAGTAAAACTTTCTAATGGAGAAGATAAAGGATATCAATATTCTTTTAATGCTATTTTGACAAAGAAATACGATTTTGGTTTTACAGGGTCTATCGGCTATACTTATACAATGGCTAAAGATCTGACTGCAAATCCTGGGTCAGCACCTAATTCAGCATGGCAAAATAATGTGGCAGTAAATTCATTGAATGATCCTGGAGTATCTTATTCTTTATTTTCTACGCCCCATCGTATTATTGCTAATGCTTCTTATGAAATTAATTATGCTAAATGCTTAAAGACAACGTTCTCGTTATTTTATTCAGGATATCATACAGGACGTTATTCCTATACATATTATAATGATATGAATGGTGATGGCAATTATTCGGATTTAATATACGTGCCTAACTCTCAGGATGAAATGACCTTTGTTGATATTACAGATAAAAGTGGTGCTATTACTTATTCTGCTGTAGATCAAGCTAAAGATTTTTGGGATTTTGTGAACAATGATTCTTATCTTAAAGATCGTAAGGGAAAATATGTGGAACGTAATGGATCTTTAACACCTTGGATTAATCGCTTTGATTTTAAAATTGCTCAGGATTTTTATGCAACTTTAGGTGGGCGTAAATATGGAATACAGGTTAGCCTTGATATGCTGAATGTAGGAAATATGATTAATTCAAAATGGGGAGCATATCAATCTTGTGGTCTCAAGAGTTATGACAATGTACAGTTATTAAAAACTGCTAGCAAAGTTGGTGAACCCTTGACTTACCAGATAAATGCTAATTCACGTGAAGCTTTTAAAGAAAGATCATCATGGCAATATACCAATACCATTGGTAGTGCATGGTCTATGCAATTAGGAGTAAAAGTTACTTTCTAATACAAGTTTTAAAGTTAAAAAGAAGGATTTTATTTTAATGGGAAGCCAGTTAATTCATAATGAGTTAACTGGCTTTTTTGTAGCCTTTCTATATAGTGATATACAGCGTAAGGTTTATAACCTCATTCTCATCACCACCGGATTATGATCACTATACTCCAAATCCGGAGAGAAGTAATCTACCCCTTGAAACTCAGACGAATGGAGGATATAGTCGATTCTCAGCAGATGCTTGAAATATCGGAAAGTGTACATATACCCATGTCCGCAGGTCTGAAAACCATCATTCAGTTTTTCTCCTTTTACCGTTTGATATACATATGAAGAAGGGAGAGAGTTGAAGTCACCACATACCAGGGTGGGATAGGGAGAAGCGGAAATCAATTGATTGATATGTTCAGCTTGTGCGGCACGTTTCTTGAAGTTCTCGTGCAGACCATCGGCAAGGGTGAGAGCGGCACGTTCCGCACGGTCGGTATCATCCGCACGAAGTTCTTTTTCCAGTTTGCGCTTGTTGCGGCTGACTTCCGTAGTCTGCAGATGATTGTTGAACAGACGGATTGTTTGGTCGTTAATGTCGATATCACACCACAGGCTGCAGTTGTTGGAATTTGGGTAGGTGACGAGCTGCTTCTCCTTGATGGGATAACGGCTGAACACAGACAGTTGCAAAAGACTCTCCCCGGCAGGAGAAGAAGGTACATAGTAATACGGCCATTCGGAAAGAACGGTGCGAAGACTGTCAATACCAAATTCATGATTGATCCCAAACTCTTGAAAACAGAAGATATCTACACCGAGCTCCTTCATGTAAGCAGCGATTTGCTTGCATGAGAAACCTGTGTGCTCGTGATTAAAGCTGTTAACGTTATAGGTGGCAATAGTCAGTGCTGATTCGGTGTCCCTTTCGTTTTTCTTCAGAAACGAAGATTCAGTATTCGGTTGGGAAGCCGAATCAAAAAGCGGGAACTGGAGGACACGGGTCAGATACCCCCAATTTCCCAGTATGGCGATTAAAGGAATGAAAACCCAGCATCGCCAGCGAACCGTCCAATAGATGGCAGAGGCGACATTAGCCAGCAAAAGTATCGGCAGAACCAATCCGATAAAGGGCATCAGCTTAAAGCCGTCCGGCGAAGCATCTCCGGCGAAGGCTCCGGCTAATGTGAAACCTGCCAGAATACTCGTCAGCAGGATAGACAGGTAGTAAAGTAATCTATATAAGGCTTTCATTTTATGGTAACCATTTATTAATCATATCCTTGAGCTTCGCTTGCGAGATCGGTTTGGCGATGAAGTCGCTGCATCCGGCATCCGTTGCAGCGATCTGATCCTGTTGATAAGCATAAGCACTTTGTGCGATAATGGGCACAGTAGGAGAGAGCTCACGAATGATCTTCGTAGCCTCCAGACCGTCGAGATTAGGCATTTTGATATCCATCAGAATAAGGTCCGGCTTCGCTTCATCGTATGAGGTAACGGCCTCCATACCGTCCCGTGCACGTATAAGCCTGTACTTTCTTCCAAGAATAGCTTTCAGCAAATCGAAGTTACTGTCCTCATCTTCCGCTATCAGAATAGTCCGCTGGCTTGGAGAGGCATTGGCGGAAATACTATCGGAACTATTATCGTCCGTATTTCCGGAAGTCTTTTCAGAATCCTCCTTGACAGACGTTTCTACTGACGTCTCCGTAGAAGCCATGTCAATCTTCATAGAACCCGTGCCGGTCGATTGTTCCGACTCGTAAGGCAGGGTGAACGTGAAAGTCGTCCCTTGACCTACCACCGAAGAAACGGAGATTTCACCTCCCAATCGTTCGACAATTGTTTTACAGATAGACAGTCCGAGTCCCGTCCCCTGCGCATAGTTGTTCAACTTGGCGAAACGTTCGAACACACGTCCTATCTTCTCCGGTTCGATGCCCGTACCGGTATCAGTCACGTGGAAAACGATCTGATTACCTACCAGTTTATAGCCGTAACTAATGCTGCCTGCTTTCGTGAATTTGAATGCGTTACCTATCAGATTCGAGAACACCTGGAACACCCGGTTCTTGTCAGTCTCTATCACCAGTCCGTTTTCGGATGGCTCGTAGATCAGTTGTACCCCTTGCGGCGTGCGAAATACGTGAGCGTCATGTACTTCTTTACACAGACTGTTGATATTTATCGGTGCGCTGGTGAACTCGATAATGCCCGATTCGATCTTCGAAAGATCAAGAATCTCGTTGATCAGTTGCAGCAGACGTTCGTTGTTGGCTTCGACGATCTCATAAAATGTTTTACGTTCTTCCTTATTTTCACTTTCGGCTATCAGATGCGAGAAGCCGACGATGGCATTCAGAGGTGTGCGTATTTCATGACTCATGTTGGCGAGGAAAGCAGACTTCAGTTTGTCCGACATTTCGGCTTTCTCTTTGGATGTCTGAAGTTCCCGTTTGATCTTCTCCAGTTCCGTGATGTCCCATTCGATGCTGACGATGATGGGGGAGGAAAGTTCGTCTCCGTCCACCCGTATTTTCCGTTTGTCGAGGATGATCTCGTTTCCGTTTTTGTCTTTCCCTTCGGTTGTCCAGTGCAGTCCCCGTCCGGTGGTGGCAACTAGTGTATCTTCCTCCCTTTTCTTTTCTGCCACTTCGGGGGGATAGTAGTCGAAGTCATTCTTGCCGATAGATTCGCCGATGCACAGATTCCGGTTGTACGATTCCCGGTTGCGGTAGATATATCGGAAATCGTTGTTGATCTCCTTGACGACAATTCCGGCGGGGAGGTTGTCGATGGTAGTATCCATGATCAGGTTGAGCCGTTTGATTTGCGCTTCGTAGTGCAGTCGCTCGGATATGTCGTGGGAGAATGACCAGTAACTTTCTTCACCGGAGTCGTTGGTGACGTTATACATGATTCCCTCGTAAGCCAGTATATTCTTGCTGACTTTCGAAGGATGATGGGCGACGAAACTTCTGCTTCCTCCGTGCAGGATATCCTTGCAGCGTTCATGCCAGTCTTTCTGCGTGTTCATATCGCCGGCGATTTCATAGATTTTCAGTTTGCCGATCTCCTCACTTTCCGGGATGCCGTGGTTGTGGAGGAACTGGCGGTTGGCGAAGATCAGCGTACCGTCCTCTTTGGCGGCGAAGATGCTCTCCTTTGCGTTGTTGATGGCGTGCGTTAGCGTGTTGATGTCGTTTCTGCGACGCTGTATGTCGGTGATGTTCTGGATGTAACCTTCGATGTTGCAGCTGCCGTTCGGTAGTTCGTCTCGCAGATAAGCCTGAAGGCGCATATAGTAAATCTCTCCGGCGACACGGACCCGATAGCTGATACTATCTTCGTTGAGTCCTTCCTCATTTTTCCGGCACCAGTTGGTGAAGCTCAGGCGGTCTTCTTCGACGATAAATTCCTGATATTTCTCCAGAGAGATGCTTCTGGAAGATTCCTCGCACAATACTCCGGTGTAGCCCATGTAATAGAAGACATTGTCGCGGGTGTTGTACATCCACTGTCCGATCTGAGCCACTTTCTGTATCTCCCTCAGATTTCGGTTCACCTGTTCCAGCTGGCGTTTCACGTTGCTTCGCTGGGTGATGTCCCGATATTGGCAGAGCACCATGTCATCGTAAGGATACATGATACACTTGAAATAATAGGTATTATCCTCCAGTTCCAGCTTGTAGTTCTTGCTGATGCTTCGCTGTTCCCGAAGCACGGTCTGGAAGGTGCTGTAAACCTTCTCACGGGTGTGCTCGGGCATCCGTTCGAATATATTTTTTCCTAAGAGCCTCTCTTCTTGTAAAAACCATAAATTGCTATGAATATCAATATCAATGCAAATGCCATTTCTATCGACTAATAGCATGGTGTCGGCGGTCAACTTCAGTATTCTTTGCGCATTATCTGCCTCATGTAATGTTCTGTTCATGCTTGTCCGATTAGATTTATAAGATTCTGTTTCATGCAAAGATAGCAAAATATTTGATTCTCTGTTCTTATTTTTCGGCACGTTTTGCTTTTTCCCAGGCGCCGCTTCCTTTTTTTCTTTTCAGATAGCCGATTCCTTTGAGCACATTCACGTTCATGAATAAGAAATAATAGGGAATAAACAGTACTTTATTCTTTATTTGTCTGGTAGAGAGGTAATATCCCCAGTATCCCATTCCGTAGAAAAGAATCTGTAACCCCAGCAGGGTGCCATAAAACAGGGGAGATTCGCCCAATAGCAAAACGACTATATTCAGTGGCAACAGCGCAAACAGCAGGAATGGAGTGACAGACCAGCGCAATACCCGGTGCGACGTGTACTGAAAACTCAGGATTCCGTAATGGAAAGGATTCAGCAACGGGCGCAGACGCCAGATCGACTGTAACCCTCCGGCAGCGATGCGCACTTTTCGTTTTTCCTCTTCACCCATATCTGCCGATCCGCTTTCGATGGCGTAGGCATTGGTGCAGTAGGCGATGGTGTATCCTTTCATGGCGATGCGGAGAGAGAGGATGAAGTCGTCGAGCAGCGTATCCGGTTCCATCGGTTCGAAGAGTTCGCGGCGGACGGCAAACAGTTCTCCGGCAGCGCCTACAGCTGAGTAGAGACGGGAGTCGAGCGCTTTCAGTGTCGATTCGTATTTCCAGTAGATGCCTTCGCCTCCGGCGGCTGCTCCGTCCTTCGTCTGTACGGCTATACGTTTTTCTCCTGCCACGCAGCCCACTTTCGGGTTTTGAAAAGCCAGTACGATTTCACGGATTGCCTCGCTGTTGACCATCGTGTTGGCGTCCGTAAAGACGACAAGCGGGGTCCGGACGAGTGTCATTCCTCGTGTCATGGCGGCTGTCTTTCCCTGCCGTTTCGGCTGGAAGTAGACGGTTACTTTTCCGTTCCAGCGGGTTTGGAGACGGTCGTTTGTGCCGTCATCGCTTCCGTCCGTCACCCAGACGATGCGGAGTTTGTCCGCAGGGTAGTCCAGGGCGAGGCTGTTCTCCATCTTTTCGTCCACCACGTCTTCTTCGTTGAAGGCGGTGATGAAGAGGGTTACTTCCGGCAGGTCACTGTCCGGTGGCAGCACCCGTTTCACGGGTTTCACGAAAAGCTCTTTCAGCTTGACGAGGGCGTAGAGGACGATACCGTAGCCCAGATAGGTGTAGAACACCATGAACAGGGCGGACCAGAAGATGATTTCGAGGATGAGGGTTTCGTTCATAGCTATATTCTCGTTTAATAGATGTTTGTTGATTTACTTATTGAAGTCGTTTTTTTAGTGCCTCTTTTTTAGCCGATTCTTTCAGTATGTTTACAAAGTAGAGGGCGTCTGCTTTGTTGGAAGCATCGGAAGGATTGGCCTCATATCGTTTTACGAAATTCTCGGCGTGTTCAAACAGGTATTTCCGACAGTCGATATTGAGCATGATACCGTCTCTGTAGTCAGCATAAGATAGTCCGGTCAATGCATCATTTCCTTCGATAGAAACAATGTCATACATGCTAATTCCCGGCAAATTGATAGTGGTAGAAGGATAGTAGAAGAACTTTTCTCCCGGTAAATTTACTGTTAATTTGAAAGAACTTGCGTCTATTTGTGCTATACTAATATGGCTGTTTAAACGATAATAGTTATATTCATAATATTCTTCCTGGCTTGGAAACCATAACGAATCATCCCCATCTTTACCATAATTACTATTTAACCATAATAAAAAGTCGATCCAATTGTTGTCCGTACCATGAACACCTATGCAGATTGCTTTACGTTCTTCTTTGGGTAATTTTAGCAGGTCAGTAATCTGTTGTTTAAAATATGCTGGTGAATCGTTAAACTCCCGTTCTATCAGAGATTTTTGTAAAGTTTCAGACACTTGATACGGATATAGGGTAATTGCTCCTGCTTGTGCGGTCATCGTTTGAATTTCCGGACATTGAAGAGCAGCAGTTACGTATGTTTTATTTCCATTGGGTTCAGCAAGAAATTTACATCCCCTTCCTGTGAGTTTCTCTACAATAATGTTTTGGGCAATATCAAAATGTTCCAATATTTGTATTGGATCATTAGCATCTTTTGTCATTACATCATGGAGGGCAATGCCTGTTCCATAGTTCAACATCTCTCGTATGTTATCCCATATAAGTCCGGATTTCATATAAAAACGATAATAGTTTGCAGTAAACCCCGGCAGTACGTTTGTTTCAGCATCCATCCATTTTTCTTCAGGGGCAAGAGTGGTAGTAATAGCAAACCGAACTTCATTTCCTGCTCCGTCTGTACATCCCAAAGATTGGTTGGCGGAAATAATAGTAGGGGGAAGATCCCCTTTTTGCAAATGTTTGATGTCAAAATATAATTGATGTTTCATATTCTGATCAGTGGGAGTTGGAGTAGGATAAGGTATTGAACTTGAGATCGGTTTACCGTTTATTGCAGCCCACGTACGGCAAAAAGCAGCCTGCATGCAGTCGTCTTGTGTTAGCATCAACATCCATGTCTTATTGTATTTTAAATGAGGGATTTCGACATTAATATCTTTGGTCTGTATTTCTTTTTTTGTGTGGATAATGATTTCTGCTGTAACGTTTGCTGTTTCTTTGTCGAAAGGATACATATAGACGGGAGTAGAATCTGTATCTTTTTCGTTATTGTCTTGTCCTGTATTTCTATTCTCATCGTATAGATTCATTTTTCTTATACAGGAAGTATAGGTGAAAAGACAAGCTGTTACTAAGATGATATTTACTATATATTTTGCCATATCCATAATGATTTTGATGAGACCTTATTTGATGAGATTAGAGTCTTTATCTTTGTATGCCGTCTTTTTGATAAAGAGTCCGGTGATTTCTTTCAGTGCTTTGATTACCCGTATCCATATATTATCAATCAGTGATCCTTCAGAATTTAGGGTTCCATTACTTGTAAGCACTCGTGCTTTGCGACTTGTAATAAATACGATTTTTCCATACGGTTTCATAGCTAATGCTAACGAACCGTCTTCTCCGCGGATAATATCTGTACGAAATCCAAACCGACGTCCTATTTCCGTATTAAAACTGAAAGCCATACCTCGCACACAGAGTTCAGGACGCTGGATGGCTTGTAAGCGGAGGTATATATCGCGCAGGCCTTCGTAGCACCATAGTCCGAATCGGGAATGTCTTTCGTCAACCATAAAACTCCATAAACTGAATGTACATGCAACCTTCGGATTCATTAGATATTTTACATGCGTTTCAATGTAATGCGGTGGATATAAAGTATCTGCATCAATACAAATATGATATTTTCCTTTTGCATGGTCCAATCCGCATTGGCGGGCGTATCCCGGACCTTTCTTCGTTTCGTTATAATAGGTAACTCCCAATGATTTTAATACTTCTTCCGTTTTATCCGTTGAATTGTTGTTAACGGCTATTATTTCAATGGGGAAATGGCAATGATTCTCGGAGAGTGACCAGATACAACTTATCAGATGACGTTCCTCATTGTGTGCAATGAGTACAACCGATACCAGTGGAGAATCGTTTTGACGTTCTTTGAGTTGTCTTTTGACTTTGCGGATACTATCGTCAGAAATCTCATCAAAAGATTTCCCGTATACTTCCAGATAAGTTTTATACCACTTTACCATATGTTGTTCTGTTATTTAGAAGAATAAGTTAATGATTCGAATAAGTTTTTCCATTGTGGCATCACATTTTCCGGCAGAAAGCGTTTTACGTTTTCCCTGGCTTTGTGTCCCATCTTGATGCGTACATTTTCATTCTCAATCAGATAGCAGATTTTGTCTGCAAGTTCCTTGATATTTTCTTTCTCCACTAGTAGACCGTCTTCATAGTCTTTTATAATATCCGAAGGACCATGCGGACAGTCAAATGAGACACAGGGTATACCACATGACATTGCTTCTGCCAGAACGAGTCCAAAACCTTCGAAACGGGAACTCATGACATAAAAGTCGCTATCCATGTATTTTTGATAGATATCGAGAGTGGGAGGATGAAATAACACGGAATTTTCCAGTGCCAGATTTTTCCGTTTCTCCAATAACATGGTTTTGTCTTCACCCTCTCCATATATATCAAGAATCCACTCAGGGTGTTTCTGATGTACTTTACTCCAGGCGTCCAGTAATAAGTCATATCCTTTCTGCTCTACCAGTCTTCCTGCGGTAATAATCCGTTTTTGAGTTTTCTTGTCTGGACTGATTTCTGCAGGATACCGGTGCAGCATATTGGGGATGATTCTTGCCTGCGGTGTTATGTCGGACCAGTCTTTCGCATCGTTGTGAGTCAGTGTTACAAAAGCGGACATATGTTTGATATACTGGTGAAGTTGCTTGTCTCTTCTTTTGAATGCCCATCTCATCAATAGATTTCCGGCAGGTGGATTATTTTTTTCAATACTTGTCCTCATGCTATGCGTTTCCAGTATGGTATGCGTTTTTCTTTGAAGTAAATCCATACCAGCCATAGTTGTGAATTCGCAACTAGCTCCGATGACTATGTCGGCTTGAGTTGTATGTACGAAGTTACTGAGTTTTTTAAAAAACTCTTTTTCCATTTTCCATTGCATGAACATGCGTTTGAAAAGCCCATATTGATACTGGCGATAGAATAGTATGCCCCAATCTACATGGGTCACTTTGGGTGATAAAGGGTAAACGATGGAATGTCCCCCTTGCTCCCAAGTAATAATGTATACGTGGTATCCGTAATGTTCTGCCAGATAATTCGCCTTGTCGATAAAGATTCTTTCTACGCCACCAAAAGCCGCTAGTGAGCGATATAAATAGATGATAGTCATTCTTTTCTTCTTTTATTGAGGTGCATATTCCATCAATTCTTCAAATAAACTTTTCCATTGTCGCGAGATTACTTCCATAGTAAAATCTTTGGCCCTGATTTTTGCCTGCCTACCCATTTCTATGCGGATATTCTCGTTCTCAATCAGATAGCAAATTTGCTTGGCCAATTGTTCGATGTTTCCGTTTTCTACCAAGAGCCCGTTTTTTCCATTCGTTATCATGTCCCGCGGACCGCATGGACAGGCAAAGGCAACCGGAGCAATTCCATAAGCCATTGCTTCGCCCAATACCAGAGGTAGCCCTTCGTATCGGCTTGATAAGACAAATATCGAACTCATACAGTATTTTTCGGCTATATTCGATACAGTGTGATGAAGCAGACAATTATTATTTAGTTGTAGTTCATCTATTAGTTTGGTGAACTTCTCTTTCAGGTCGCCTTCTCCATAAATATGTAGTTTCCAGTCCGGATGTCTTTGGGCGACAATGCTCCAGGCGGGGATTAGCATATCAAATCCTTTTTGGGGCGCATATCGCCCTACAGCAATAGCATTATGTGACAGAATATCTGTTTGTTTTCCTTCTACAGGAGTAGAAATAGGATTAGGGATGATGCTGATATTAGTCAGTTCCGGCCAGTCTTTAGCTCCTTCACTTGTAAGTATAATCACTCTGGACAGTTTAGACAGGTTTTTGACAAATCTGTTTGCCCATCTTTTCTTTATCATGTTGACAATCGGGCTTTTACGTTTCAGTGCTTCTGCGCCATAGGCGTAGCGGCTGACGTGAAACTCTCCGATTTTCAGGCTACCGTCTTTCAATTTAGTGATAAAGTTCAGTTCCCGGCGCATGGTTGAGATAGTAATGTCCGGTTTCAGTTCGTTCAATAGATTCGATAGTCGTTGTTTAAACCGATAGTAGCGGAACGGATACTTCAGCACTTTACTTACTATGGATTGAGAGTAGGGCAGGTCGAAAGATACTCCTAAGTCGATATGCTTTACTTTGGGGGATAATGGAAAGTGTGGTGCTTTACCCATTTGTTCGGATGTAATGATGGTGATGTCGTATCCTTCAAAATGTTCTGCAAAATAATTGGCTTTGAATGTAACTATCCGTTCTATTCCGCCAGGTGCCTGTAGTGAGGGCAGGTAATAGGCTATCTTCATGATTTAATAGATTTTAGCAATGATTTGTTTCCGATAAAATTCTCCGGCGTCGGACACTTGTTTTCCGTTGGCGGCTTCGTTTACATATTTTCGTTCCAGCTTTACTTTCCGTTTGGCTCCCATTCGCCACCATTCATATTCTACGTCCACGTGCCCTGCGTCAATTGCCTGATAACCGGACTTGAATAAATCGTAAGCCAGTACAGTAGCCGTAGGTCCTAAAGCAATCAGGAAGAGAGCGGTTTTCTCGAGTTTTTGCGCTTCATTCAGTATTTCTTCGTAGCGGTCAAATGCGTCACGGGGCGGACAAAGAATACGTCTGATGCTTTTTACATTGTCAAAGAGGTCGTTGCCTACCCCCAAACGGCTTTTTTCGCCTTCAATGAATACGACATCCCTGTCTTTCCAGATAGCTTTCATCTGGTGAAACCACCGTGGGCAGTCTTCTTTGGAAGCGAAGTCCATGTAGGGACGGGTGATGAATGTATTGTAGTATAGCCTGTCGGGCAACAGCAAGCGGTCCCACCAACTGCCATACAGAAAGAAGTGAGTTCTCCAGAATCGGCGTGCTTTGCGGTTATAGCGATAAATGTTTTCGAAAGTATCGGAGATACAAACCAAATGTCCTTCTTCATGGCTTGTCAATACTTCCTTGAGACGCTGAGCCAAGAGTACATTTCCTTTTTGGAATCCTATTTCCTTGTCCGGGTTGGTAAGCAGCATCTCACCATCGCCGAAACGGCTCACGGAACATTGGTCTTCTACGATTATCCGAATGGTCTCATCAATGGAAGCTACCTGCGGAGTTATTTTCTGATGGCATCTGAGAGCCATGTACCAGAAATTGTACCATTCTACAGTAATGCCATAACGCAATTTATAGCGGATAGCATTGATCAGTGGCTGTATATTCATAGTGATATAGTTTTATTCAAAGGTTTCATTAATAACAATTTGCATCTGGGCTTTCCATGAAAGTGATTGCTCTATAGACATCCGTATTTGGAGCGGCGTTGTTTTCAATGATTGATAAAAGCGAATTACTTTTTCGATGTCAAGGGGCGAATCGTCCGGTGCTGCCTTAAGTATGTATGGTTGATGCTCAAAGTCATCATCCGTTTCTGAATAAACAAAAGGAATGCCTCTTGCTGCATATTCACGGTTTTTTAAGGTCTTAATTTTGTCAATACCGCTACGATGGCGAGCCAGACTGCCTATTCCCATGTCCGACTGCTCGAACACGGCATCCAGTTCTTTGCCGTATA
>NZ_GG774712.1:88850-138162 GCF_000162515.1 Bacteroides sp. 1_1_14
GAGATATACTTTATAATCATGAGTGTCGGTATGTGTACGATAGTAATTTGCCATGCCGGCTATAACTCTGTCGAAACCATGCCATGGGTGCATTGTCGCTACGGCAATCAGTTGTAGAGAATGTGCGGTATCATTCTTTGGACCTCTTAAAGGGATTTCGCTGAAATCAATTCCATTTGAGATGCGGATGGTGGGGCGATTCCAAATAATGTCATAGTCCGAAAAAGTGACGATCTTGTCAACATAGCGTGCCAGATGCTGTCGGAAACATTTGTCTATAAATAGGATTCGTTGGTATACGAATGGGAGTCCCTTATATTCTTGGTCGTATGGATATGTCGGGATTTCCATCACTATACGTGCTCCGGTCTTTTTTAGTAGTTTCATCAGCCGTATGCTGAAAGGGCTGGCATT
Organism: Bacteroides sp. 1_1_14; assembly: GCF_000162515.1. Taxonomy (NCBI): domain Bacteria; kingdom Pseudomonadati; phylum Bacteroidota; class Bacteroidia; order Bacteroidales; family Bacteroidaceae; genus Bacteroides; species Bacteroides sp. 1_1_14. The sequence continues at coordinate 89,265 of NZ_GG774712.1, forward strand.
ATGGACATAGCGTACATAGATAAAGTCTATGTTTTCTTTCTGTACATAATGTACGATACTGTCAAATTCGATTCTTTTTAGGATTTTTCCTTTGATCCCGAAACCATAGTCGGCAATTATCGATTCATCTACCATACGGCGTTTATGGTTGTCCGTATCGTCTAGCCAACACGTATGCATTTCTAGTCCGCATTCTTTGAGGGCTTTTACTTGATAACGTATCTTTTTACTGATTCCGTTGAATGCTTCGAAACCATGGAATATGAGGAATAATCCTTTCATTGTTTGTTCTTTTGTACTAACTTTCTATTTCTTGCAAGAGTCTTCACTTTGCCTGTGATATCATAGGTGTGTGTTACTTGCATATATGTCCCAAAGATAATAAAACTTACGAAACTTTTTGCAATAAGTGTTACGAAAATATTCATATTTTCCATCATATAATATATAGGCGTGAGGAATGCTGTTATTAGTAGGCTGACAAGGAGTGGAGAAAGAAGTTGTCTGATAAATATCCATGCGTTTCTTTGGAATGTAACTCGATACATCATCCAATAGCATTGTACGAAATTGATAGTAAAAGTTATCACAATACATATTGCTACAGCTGTCAGTGTGCCGAAATAGAATATCCCTGCCAGCATTCCGGTCACATTAAGTATGGACGAAAAGAGTCCGCAGACAAAAAGGCTCCTTGTATCACCTGCTGCCTGAAAAATAGAGCCTGAAGAGGAGAGTATGATCTGAATACCGACCGAAAGTGACAGTATCCGGAATACAGGAACCGAAGGCAGCCATTGATCACCAAAAATAATCAATGTCACTTCTTCTGCCGTAAAGAAAAGCAGTACGCTGAGTGGCAGACCGATGAATGACAGAAAACGGACAATGCGTTCGTAGGATGTTGCCAGCTTTTCCTTGTCATTCTGGAAATCGCTGAAGATGGGGTGCATGACCGGTGTGATGACTTGCGTAATATTTTGCAGAGGGAGCATCATCAAGCGGTAGGACTTTTCATAGTATCCTAAATCAGACATACTCATATATTTACCAATCAGCAGTTTATCCAGATTGCGGCTGAAGTAGTTAATCACGTTAAACAAGAATTGATAGGCCGAATAGGAGAATATCTTTCGGAGTACTTTCAGTCCTAGCGTGAAACGCAGCCGTTGCGGATAGCGTTGATAGGAAATAACGAATATCAGTATGCTGGAAAGTATAGGATTGATGATCAGCGCATATAAGCCGGCTCCGCAAAGCGCGGCAGTTATTGCTCCGGCACCTCCGGCTATCTGGATGATAAAGCTTCGGACAGCAATAAACTTGAACTCTTTGTTGCGGTAGAACAAGGCTCCCGGCACGATGTTGGCAGAGGCGAAGAACAGGTTGACGGACAGGAGCTGGCACAACGTCCGTAAGATCCCACTTTCGTAGTAATCGGCGATCAGCCAGGAAGCGGCAAAAAAGAGTATACTGATTCCGATGCCTGTCCATACGGTGAATGAGAAGATGTCCGATAGTTCTTCTTTAGTCAATGATTTATGTTGTACGATAGCAGGCGATATTCCCATATCCGTAAAGAGATTGAAAAATGCAATAATGACCGTAGCGATTGCCACTACTCCGAAGTCATCCGGAGAGAGCAACCGCGCAAGAATCCCTGCCACGACGAGTGATATAATGATTCCGCTGTATTTGGCTAGTGCCGTGTAGAAAACTCCGGAAAATAACTGATGTTTAATATTGTTTGCCATTGCCTGAATGATTCTTTTCTGGTCTACTTATGAATGATGGATTTTGAATAACAAGACTCCGATGCTTCTTATAGATATGAGTTTTTTGTATCTAAACAGACACCGCCACGCCAGCCGAAGCCGGTACGGGTAAGAGAGCACATGAGCTTGCCAAATGACAGCATTCAGCATTTGCGACAGATATAAATCAATAGTATTCCTGATTTTGTATTCAGAGGTTTGATGCTTGAATTTGACTATCTCTTGAGCAACAGTGAGATATCCTTTTAAATTTTTGAGTGAAAAATCGCATGTCATAATTGAATTTTTACGTATGCGCCGGTGAAAGAACGATCGTTGGATACAGCTTGTTCTTCGGGTTTGCAGATAAAGTAAGGTCGTGAATAGCTGATCTTCGTGTACAATATCCGGATAAAAGAGGAGCTGCCGTTCTTCCAGAAAAGCTGTGCGGATAACGTTCAGGCAGGCGGATGGGGTGTACGTTTTGTGCTGCAATTGTATGTTGATAGCTTCGGGACCTGTATAAACCTTGTCTTCTAACTTATCGGTACGTTGATAATTTAGTACGGGAGCATTGCGAATATTCTCTTCAAAAAAGCTCTGAGCATCAAAGAAAACGAAATCCAGTTCTTTTTCTTCGCATTTGTTATAGCATAACTCCATTGCATCCTTTTCCAACAGATCATCACTATCCATGAAATAGATGTATCTTCCGTGGGCATGCGTGATGCCTGCATTGCGTGCCATTGACAATCCTTGGTTGGTTTGCGAATACACCTGTATCCGACTGTCTGCCGCAGCCAGTTCTTCTACAACTTGCAGACTGTTATCCGTGGAGCCGTCATTGATGATGATGATTTCCAATTCCCGCAGTGTCTGATTCATAATGCTTTCTACTGCCTCCCGAACATATTTTTCGGTGTTATAGACAGGTATGACAACACTGACTTTTATTTTTTTATTTTCCATAAATTCTGTGTATGGCTACTCTATTGTTGTTTGTTTTTGAGATCGTTTAAAGAGAGAGATTGGCTAGGTTTCTGTAAAGCTCCGCATATTCTTTTCCTATTTTTCCGCTGTTCATGTTTTCGATGGCATATGCATAGTTGTCTTCCCCCTTCCTTCGGACGGACAGTTGGCGGGCTGTCTCCAGTGCTCGTATGATATCAAATTTGTTGTCGGGGTGGAAGACGGGGTTGCCCGTATCTTGGAGGATTTCTCCTATATTCCCGATATTGGGGCCTATGACCACTTTGTGAAAAAGGAAGGCGAGAGGTATACTGGCAGAGTTCAGAATATCTTTTCGTTGGATGAATATTACATCCGAAGCGGCCATGTAGTAAGGCAGGTCGCAGTTGTCTATAGGTTCGTCGCTGGCTCCGGCGTGCATTCTGCGCAGGCGGTTGAGCAAGGGTATAAGCAGGTAATATCCTGCCCGGGATGCCCAGCGCTTGAAGAAGTTGCTGCCATACCTGTTGAATCTCGAAAACGGGTACAGCCGTGGAGCAAGCAGGAACTTCTTTGCTTCATCCCATTTTCGGAACGCTCCGGTCACCATCCGCCTCTCTTCACGATTCCGGAACTTTCCGAACGACGTGACGATAAACGCCTCCTGCGGCAGATTAAGATACTGGCGTGCGCGTTCCACACTGATGTTCTCCTTGTACGTGTATTGATAAATATGATGCGGAATGATGACATTCCGGCTGTCCGCGTGTTTGGCTGCAAATTCGTCGAGACTGTAACGTCCCATGTGCACCACCACGTCGCTTTGTCCTTCGATAATGTCATAAGCACGGCCGATCACCTCGTTCGCATCATACGGACGGACATTGTGGCGCGTATACACGAACCGGGCCCCACGGGACCGGAAAAAAGCGATACACTCCTTCAGGCGGCAAATCCTGTCCGGATCGTCACAATTCCCTTCCATCACCTCTTCGGGCCATTGGAAGTGGATGATGTCGTAAGGTGTATCCGAGTTCCAGAACTCATTCGTGGAACATCGTACGTCAATCCCCGTCGTCCTGATAGCATCGCATAAAATGGGGACAAAAAGATTGTCCGTATCTCCATTCTCTCTGAAAACGATTAATGCTTTTATCGGTGGATTTCCTATTTCATTGTCGTTCATGCTTGATTCTTTGTTTTTGGTGGGCTTTTGCCACATACAAAGGTAATAAAAGATATGATACTTTTCATCTTTTTTGCTTTTTTTCGGTGTTGTGCCTTTATTCTTTGTGCGTCCGTTTTATCTCTCTGTTACTCTATTAGTTGTCAAGCGTGTTCATATCTATGAGAAACAGGCTCCTGTCGAAGGGGATATGCCGCTTATGGAGGTACTTCTGATAGTGGTAGCATATCGTTATGAAACTTTGTACGCTGCATTTGGTCACTTCGTTTTCGTACCGGCTCAGGGTGGAAATACTGAGATTGGTCACATCTGCCGCCTCTTCAAGGTTCAGATTACATAGGTGGCGCAAATGGATGATTCGTTCTATTTGTGCATGACAGTTCGCTTCAATACGCAGCCGGTCGTAAATTTCTTCCTTGGTCGCTCTTTCGTATCCTTTCATAATTTTTTCTTTTTACTAATTATGCCGCAAAGTTCATAGAAAAATGTCAAACATCGTTTGCAGTTCTGCAAGTAGTTTTTCAAAAAAGTATTCGGACCTTTGCAGAACGAATTCGGGACATCCTGAATCACAGTCAATTAATTGTAAGATATGAAGAAAGATCAGTATTTTAATTTAGAGGTAAATTTTTTGAGTAATGACAATATTGTCAGAATGATGATGGAACTTGACGCTGCGCAATCGCTCGGAATCTATATGATGCTTCTTACGCATTTGCGTAAAGCGGACAATTATGAAGCATCTTGTTGTCCGCTTTGTATGGGGGCTTTCGCGCGGATGTATGACTTGGATGCCGATGTGTTGCAAAGGGTTCTCCGTGAGTTCGACCTTTTTGTGCTTGATGAAGAACGGCAAATGTTCCGTTCGCCTTATCTGGACAGGGTGATGGCAAAGCTCGAAGAAAGGCGGATGATTAATGTGGCAAACGGCAAAAAAGGAGGTCGTCCGAAACGCATGGGAAGCACACCGGAAACACCGATGGATAAAGGCGAAAAACCGAATCAAAACCAGAAGAGTAGAGAAGAGGAGAGAAGAGTTACTACTGTTGTCAAAGACAACAACAGTAGTAACGAAGAAAAGACAGAGAAAGAGCACTCTGCCGCCGCTGCTTCTGACGGACTTCAGATTGTTCCTCCACCGGAGGATAGGGGACAGTTGCCCCTACAGCCGGTTCTTCCGTGGGAGATGCTGGTGGATCAGATGGCCGAATCGGAAAGTTACATGGAGTCGATGGCTATGCACTCCTGTATGGGCAAACTTTTCGTGGAACGGCAGGAGGAGGTGATCGCTGCTTTTAAAGAGCATATCCGACGCTTTGGCAGGGAAGATGGCTTGCTGTTTTTGAGGGATGTGAAACTGTATTTCGGCAATTACCTCTCTCCGGGCGGACGTCCGGCTCAGGAGCTGAAGAAAGGCTGCTCGGCAGTTGCCGGCAAGCAGCTGAGGAAGAACTGTATCGCTTTGAACAACTCATTGGCGGGCAACGGACGTATCTTGGGCATCCGATTCCGAAGGATGCGCCTCCAAGACCGGACAGGTCTGCCGTGTGGGATGAAGTGCATTGGAAGTGGGGAAATTAGCTCCGGATTTCTCCGACATCCGGCTACGTGAGCGTTGCCTTTCAGCTCGGTGCTCGTTCATGCTTGGCTCGGTGCTCGTTTATGCTCGGCTCGGTGCTCGTTCATGCTTAGCTCGCTGCTCATTCATGCTCAGCTCGCTGCTTATCGGTGTTCAGCTCGCTGCCCATCGGTGTTTAGCTCGGTACCCATTGATGCTTAGCTTTCCGCCTGCATTGGGAACTGATAGAAAAATTATTAACTGAAGTTTCGCAAGTTCTTTATAATATTGACAAACAATAGTATCTCAATTGGGGTTGACTAAAAAGTCGGTTCTACCTTTATTCTCCTCCTTCCTGAAGGAGGGGAATTAAGATAGTTTTGATAACGCAAAGGTAACCTGCGAAACTTGAATTATTAATACAACTTAAAATCTCCTTTTCGAAAGGGAGGAATAGAAACAAGAAATATGAGAAATTTTGCTAATTATCATGTCGATGTCCGCAGACATACCAGCGGTGTCGTTAAAACCATTTGCGAGCAATGCCTCCCGACGAGGCACAACAAGCGTGACCGTTCGCTGCGGGTCAATATCGACACGGGGCATTGCCATTGCTACCATTGCGGAGCCGACTTCTACGTCCCCGACGATGCCGAAGAGCGTGAGAAAGCTGAGCGACAGGCTGCCCGTAAACGTCGTGCGGCATCTGCCGTTCCCCAGCATTTCCACCGTCCGGTGTTCGACGCTTCGAAGACGACGCTTTCCGAAGCTACGGAGCGTTGGCTGGTAGAGACGCGTTGCATTCCGCAGTCCGTCATCGCCGGTCTGCGCATCACGGAGCAGGAAGAGTTCATGTCGCAATCCGGCACGAAAGAGCGGTGCGTCTGTTTCAACTATTTTGAGGACGGGAAACTCGTCAACACCAAGTTCCGCAGCGGTGCCAAAAATTTCAAAATGGTGCAGGGAGCCGAACTGATTCCCTACAATATCGATTCCGTGCTGGGACAGGACACCTGCATCATCCACGAAGGCGAACTGGATGCCGCGTCCTCCCTTGCCACCGGATTCAAAAGCGTGATCTCCGTACCTGCCGGAGCTAACGCGAACCTTTCGTGGCTCGACCGCTTCATGGAGTCGCACTTCGAGAATCTGAAAGACATCATCATAGCCGTTGACACCGACTCTGCCGGGCTTAAACTGCGTGACGAACTGGTCAACCGTCTGGGTGCCGAACGTTGCCGTGTGGCCGTCTACGGACCGGGCTGCAAGGATGCCAATGAACATCTTGTCAAATATGGGATCGACAGCCTTCGTATCGCCATCGAGCAGGCGGAAGAAATCCCTCTTGAAGGCATCTTCACCGCCGCCGATCTGCACGAAGATCTGCGGGCATTGTTCGACAACGGCTTCGGTCCCGGAGCGGAGACGGGCTGGGAGGAGATGGATAAGATTTGTACGTACGAACGTAGGCGGCTGGTCATCGTTACGGGCATACCGGGGGCCGGAAAATCGGAATGGCTGGACGAACTGGTGTTGCGCCTCTGTATGCGCCATCAGTGGAAGATAGCGTTTTTCAGTCCGGAGAATAATCCTATCGTCTACCATCTCCGCAAGTTGATCGAGAAACTGACCGGACGCCGTTTTCAAAACGGTTGCGGCATGACGGAAGGACTTCTGCTCCGTTCGGAAGAGTTTCTTGCCGAAAACGTCTGTCACATCGCCCTCAAAGGCAGCGCCACTCCGGAACGGGTGCTTGCCAAAGCCCGTGAACTTGTCCTGCGTCGGGGATGCCGCATCTTCGTCTTCGACCCGGTCAACCGTTTCGAGCATACCCCCGCGCCGGGGCAATCGGAAACGCAGTATCTTTCCAATTTTCTGAATCTGTTTACGGAGTTTGCCACGCAATATAACTGTCTGGTGATTCTTGTGGCGCACCCCCGAAAGATGAACCGCAATCCGGTGACAAACCATACTCCGCGTCCGGATATGTACGACGTAAACGGGTCTGCCGATTTCTTCAACAAGGCGGATTACGGCTTGGTAGTGGAGCGTGACAAGGAGGTCGGAGTGACACGTGTCTATGTCGAAAAAGTGAAGTTCAAACATCTCGGAACGGGTGGTGTGGCTACTTTTGTCTACGATCCCGTCAGCGGACGTTACCTCCCCTGCGAAGAGTCCCAAGACCCGTCCGTCCCACCGGAACAACGGGTCAGAAACACTGTCAATGATAGCTCGTGCTGGTTGCCGGAGAAGGAGCTGTTTGAATAGGTAATAGGTAATAAGTAATAAGTAATAATCGTAGCTGGTGAGGAGGGTGGTGGGTAACAGGTCACGGGGGATGAGTAACGGTGCGGATCACTGGTTGAATGGTGATTCATTTTGATACCAGTTTACTTTATTTTCGCACAGTTTTGAGGTAAATACGGATTCATGAAACGTCATCCGATAGAATGATTATATTTGCATTTCGATTCTAAGAAACAAATAATAAACCATTAATCTGTAAACAATGAGATTTAGTAACGTAAGATTATTAGTAAAGGACTTCGCCGGATGCTTCAAATTCTACACCGAACAACTCGGATTAGAGCCGGCCTGGGGAGATGAGAATAGCGGATACGCCAGTTTTAAAGTAGCCGACGGAATAGAAGGTCTCGCCCTTTTTGTATCCGACTGGATGGCGCCTTCGGCAGGTAATGCAGATAAGCAGCAGCCTGTTGGGATGCGTGAAAAATTAATGATCTCATTCAGTGTGGATAACGTGGACGAAACCTTTGTCGCACTGAAAGCAAAAGGCGTGACATTTATCAGTGAGCCTACGGATATGCCCGATTGGGGGATGCGTACCCTGTACCTGCGCGATCCCGAAGAAAATCTTATAGAACTCTTTACCCCTTTGGCACCGGAGAAATTTAGCCAGGAACTTATCGAAGAAGATCAGAAATTTCATTAAGAGACACGGCTGAAAAGCAACGTGTTCATCCGAGTGAACCGGAAAATGATATTGAATGGAGTTGTCCGAAAAGAGAACGTCTGCTATCGTTTTGCTCTGTCATCCTAAGTCTGCCGAAGAATCAGCTCTTTATATTAGTCAAAGAAGAGATTCTTCTCCGTGTGCTGAATGATAGATTGATAGTATTTATCTTCTTTTCGGACAGCTTTATACATTAATCGGGTATCTTGTCCGGAACTATTCTTATTTTGTTTTAACTGCTGATTGGCAGCAATACTTGTTGCCTGTTTTCAAGGCTCCTGCAGCACTTCTACGATCAGTCGTACTTGTGCGGGTGTGTAGTGTCTGCTTCGGGGATTCATGCCGGTGGATAGCAGGCGTTCTTTTAGTCCGGGTGCGGCTTCGATCCATTCGTTGAAGCGGTCTACTGCGCTTTGTTGCTGGATGTTGGGGATATATAGCATGGCGAGTTCTCCTTTTCCGTAGCTGCGGTATTGGAAGGCTTTTTCTTCTTCCTGTTTTTGCAGGGTATCTGTATTTGCTTTCATTCTTGATTTAATTATAGGGTGTTGTAATGGGTATAAAGTTACTGTTTTTTACTGTATTTAGCAAATTTGTTGCTCATGAAAGTGTTGCTTTTATGCTTGTATTATTTAGTTGTTATTCACGTTGTCTGCTTATCTTTTGGGGGGATGTTTATTCGGGGTTGGTTAGGATCTTTTTCAGTTTTATCTGCTTTATGGTTACTTTGTATTTGCTTTTAGTATGCTTTCAATCTGTTTCTGATTCACTTTATTTTTTTTATTCTGCTTTATGCTGTTTTAATCCGTCTTAATCCGTTTTATCCCGTCATAGTCCGGCGCAGTCCGTCGTAATCCGGGAAGTCGCCGGTGCACTGCCGTATCTTTGTTTCACCAACAGAAAGGGAGAATGTCCTTCTTTTCTTTAATACAAATTCAGTATGGCAACAGTGTCTGTGGTGCGCTATCAGCGCAAAAAAAAGATTGGTGATGACAAATCGCCGATGGTGTATGTGCTCAAACCCAAGCCGGGGGAATCGAAACTTTATTCTATCGAGTCGCTGGCGCGTGAGATCGAGTCGATCGGTTCGCTTTCGGTGGAGGATGTGGAGCACGTGATGCAATCCTTTGTCCGTTCGATGAAGAAGGTGCTCGTAGCGGGGAATAAGGTAAAAGTTGATGGCTTGGGGATTTTCTATACCACGCTTACTTGTCCCGGTGTGGAACTGGAAAAGGACTGTACGGTGAGGAATATCACTCGTGTCAACCTTCGTTTCAAGGTCGATAATGCTCTGCGGCTTGCCAACGACAGTACGGCAACCACACGTGGCGGGGACAATAACATGGTCTTCGAACTTGTCTCCAAGAATGCGCCGGCTTCGGGAGGCAACGGTGATGGCGGAGGCTCCGGTAGTGGCGGTGGCAGCGGTTCCGGTTCCGGTGGCGATGGAGGGGAGGAGGAAGCTCCCGATCCTACCGTTTAGTCCGGTAAGTACATCAGCATCATTAATGTGTGATACCTGTAAATGAATAACCTGTAAAAATGAAAAGTTATGATTGACAAGATTTTGGAGATTGCATTGGAAATCCTGTTTTTCTTCCGTAGGAAGAGAAAAGGAAAACGAACGAAAGGGCAGGTCGATGAGGAAGATTGACCTGATTGTGATCCACTGTTCCGCCTCTAGGGCGGACAGGGATTTCACGGAAACAGACCTTGAAGTGTGCCACCGCCGGCGGGGATTTAACGGGATTGGTTACCACTTTTATATCCGGAAAAATGGCGACATCAAGACTACCCGCCCCATTGAACGGATAGGAGCTCATGCGAAAGGATTCAACCGGACAAGTATCGGCATTTGCTATGAGGGCGGACTTGACTGTCACGGGCGGCCTGCCGATACCCGTACCGAATGGCAGGTACACTCGATGCATGTGCTTGTGCTTACGTTGCTGCGTGATTATCCCGGTTGCCGGGTGTGCGGGCATCGTGATCTGAGCCCTGATCTGAACGGGAACGGGGAGATCGAGCCGGAGGAATGGGTGAAGGCTTGTCCGTGCTTTGATGCGGAGGAGGAGTGGGCTTGACGAAGGCCTTATTCTTCTCCGTGCTCAGTATGAATAAACTTTTTGTTTGCTCCTTTCAGTCGGAACATATTGGCTATCATTGCCAGTGCCAGTGCCGGAATTTGCAGGATTGCTTTTCCTAATTTCCGGTTCAGCAACTTTCCCGGCACAGGTATGATCATGGCGGCAACTTGGGCGGCTGATAGTATCCACCATTTGATGGCCGTATACCACTCGTTTTCTCCGCTTTGCAGACTCATTAGTAAGCCGATTGCGGTAAAGAGTAAAGTGAAACCGAAAACTCCCACCAGTTGTATCAGACGGGGAGGCAGCATCCATTGAAGAATCTTGTCGCAGTAGTCGATATTTCCCTGAATCAGTGCTTTCGGGAAATCGGGCAAGGAAGCCCGCAATGCACCGTATTGTGCTGCAATCCATCGTTTACGCTGATTTTTGATACCTTCTTTTTTCTGTGTCTTTTCATCGTATACGGACAGTTGTTCCAGATACTCGATATGAATGCGTTGTTTTAGCAACAGGGCTTCCAGCTCCTTGTCTTCGCCCGATGTTTGCAGATGTCCTACATTTCGGCGGAACCAATGAACGTCGAATGCCATTCCGGAACCGGCTAATCCGGCTGACAATCCTATCGCGTTGTGCCCGCTGCGGAAGAATCCGTTGTTTATTTCTTCGCTGATCGCATCCAGAACAGCGATGTCTGTATTCATGTTTTTTCCTGTGCGGTGGGCTTGTACAGCATGCAGGCCGGAGTCAAAAGCACGGTTGATTTCTGCGAGGAAATTGGGTGTCGTTACATTGTCGGCATCCATGATCACTACTACGTCATAAGATTCGTTGGCAGTGACGTTCATTGCCAGCGTAAGGGCTTTGGCTTTGGAACTATTGGTATAGTCGGCTACTTGCAAACAGATGGGGAGTGTTTGTAGGGCAGCATTCGTGTCCGGCTGCATCTGATCGGAGATGACAAGAACGTCGTACATTTCTTTGGGGTATTCCTGTTCGAGGAAACTACGGATAGTGGAGACGATCACCCTGTCTTCCTTGTATGCAGGGAAGAGTACAAGAAAACGACGCTGGATATGTGCTTCGGAAAGTTTTTGCGGACGATAGAATTTGGAAGCAATGGCGTAGAACAGCAGATAACCGACACAAAGTGCCAGGAGAATAAAGAGAATCCAATCAATAAAGGTATACATGGTCTTTCATTTTTAAGGGTTATCGGATAGGAGAGGTGATAGAAAAGCTTCTGACAACACCTTTCCATACTGTGGCAAATAAATCGAAACGACCTTTCAGGGCAAACTGAAGGCTGTTTTTTCCGGCAGCTATGGTAGATTGATAAAGAATGGAGAGCAGCCGCTGAGCACCTTTCCGGTTGCGGCGGGTGTAGAGCAAACGGTTGCGCGTCATGTAGAAAGTACGTAGCTTGCTGAACTGTCCGGTGCTCTGGCTTTCTTTGTGGAAGATGGTGCAACGAGGCTCATACCATAGTTCGTAACCGGCATTTGTCATCTGTGTACACCAGTCCATTTCTTCATAATACAGGAAGAATATTTCCGGCATTTCTCCTACTTTCTCAATGACTTCACGTTTTACCATGAGTGCCGCCCCATGCAGGTAGGGGGTCGTGTGCGGGGTGTCGAACGTGCCGTCGTCCGGACAGCCGAAACCTGTCATTTCGTTGCGTATAGTGATTGCCGACAGGGAGGTGAATCCGGCAAACTGTATGTTTTGCGGAGGAAAGGCAAAGCGTATCTTCGGAGAGACGGCTCCGATGTTTTTCTGACTTTCCAGTCGCTCTGTCAGGTAGTGGAATCCGTCTGATTCAACATAAGTGTCATTGTTTATCAGAAAGATATAGGCTCCTTTGGCTACTCTGATCCCCAGATTATTTCCACCGGAGAAGCCTAGGTTAGACTCGCTCCGCAGGGTGACTATATCGGAATATAGCTCCTTGATTTTAGTCGCTTCGTCTTCGCGCGAAGCATTGTCTACGACGATGATTTCATAGCTCACGGAATGTACATGTGTTTGCAGCGATTCTATTAATTCGCAAGTGTCTTTAAAGCCGTTGTAGCAAACTGTGATAAAGGAGACTTGAGGTTCGTTCATCATAATCTATTGTTCGTTTTTCAGTTCTGTTTCTTTACTTTGCTGCATCCGCTTGTCAATGTACGGTCCTGCGAAGCAGAGGGCAAAGGCTGTGTATATGGGGATGGAGTTGGGATATTGCATCACGTCGTTGGCATAGGCTGCCAGATAGAATCCGGCAGCGGTACAGAGCCAGGCAGTAAGTAAGCCTCGCAGGCGTTTGTTCATGATCTTGAACATCAGTATCCATCCGCACCATGCAAAAAGGACTCCGTGAACAGCCAGGTAGAGAACTAGACCGATGATTCCGGTTTCTACCCATACTGAGACTAACCAGGAATCCGGTGGATAGGGCATACGTTCTTTGGGATAGAAACGGTCGCCTTTGGATAACCCTATCCCATATCCAAAAGGCTTGTGAATCATCAATTCTCTCATTCTCTTTCGATTGTCTACACGTAATTGATAGGAAGCGTCTTGGCTAGGACGAAATGCAGAACGCATCTTGCGGATATATTGATTGTCATCTCCTATATTGGTACATACAAAAAACAAGAATAACAAGGCAAGAACTGAAATACCTGTAATACATGCTTTGCGATTGCGTGAAAGAATAATGAAACTCCCTAAAGCACCGATAGGCAGAGCTATCGCAGCCCGTGTTCCAGAAATTCCCATTCCGTAAATGGCGGCAATAATGACAATTATAAAATAGATTTTCAGCCATACACCTTTTATATAAAAAAGTGAAATTCCAAAAAGTGAAACACCCATAGCCATGTGTACGCCGAAGTTCGCTGCATCACTGAAGAATGAGAAATAACGAATACCGGACCAAATAATATGAGTTCTTGCTCCTCCCAAAACGTATAAAAAATACTGCTCACGTTCATTAAAACCACAGTTTTTTTGCCAATATCCTTTGGCTGCTGCCAAGAGGATGAAAAGAGACCATATAATTAGAAGCCACTGAATCCCCTTGATGTTACGGATTGCTAACGGTACGATGACAGCACATACAATAGGATATATGAGATAATGGGTGATGGAGATATTCCATGCTGCCTGAACATTGTTCGGATTAGCTATCTCTAATATGCAATAAACTCCCCATATCAGAAAAAGCATAAGCATACCATTACGACTTTCCGACCAGTCAATTTTTTCATGCATTCCGTACGCAAAGAGCAAAACAACGGCAAACAATGTACACATTAATGTTGCTACTCCCAATGGTATGTCTGTCACTGCATAAGCTGCTGCCAGCAGGAATTGGAGAATGAAAAGTGTATAGAAACTTTGCTTTGAATATTTGATAATTAATAAGAAAATAACTGTCATTAAAGGTAATGAACTAATCGTCAGAAAGAAAGGAAGGGAAGTACGAAAGAACATTTTGTATAATATATACAATCCTCCTGCCAATAGTAAATGTACCCATCCTTTATTGGCAAAATAGTTACCGGCTACTGTTAAGTATTGACTGTATTTTCCTTTATCATTCGTCATCTTCATCTCCTGATGTTGCCGGCTGCTTCTTTCTTTTTGTGAACGTAAATATACTTTCTGTCAATGCTAATTGTGACAGTCGGTATACTATTTTCCTCCAAAGTGTATATGGTGGAAGCATACCAGTGTAGTCTTCAACCACATTGCGGGATGCGTGTGTCAAGTAAACATAAAGTGGAGTTTTACCTACTTGTTGACTTAGCTTTTCTGACAAGAGCTTATCGGTCTCTTTCCAACCACGGTCAGCACGGGCTACGAGTATATTTAGATTAGCTTCTTGTAGTAATTCCAGCGATATGCTAGCTTCCCGCAGATTGGGATATTCAACGATGAGAATATCTTCTTCCTCTGATGTGTATAGATCGGTAATGCTTTTGGCCAGGTTGTATTCTCGTGAATCAATTCTGAAGTCTGACTTCCATGTTATTACTTTTGTTTTAAGTCCGATACTGTTCCAGTATTTTTTAGGGCTTCGATCACATAACTTTTGCCTTCCCCGCCTTCTGTACTAATAAAATTGATAATGTAGGGCAATCCTTCTTTCTTTTGCTGACAGAAACGAAGGATACTATTGCTTAACTGTTTTGTAGCTATACTTTTTGATTCTTCAACATGATTGTGATACTCTAAAATAGAGTCTTTGGGAAAGGCGCCTAACATCGGAAGTCCAATCAAACGACGTGTACGAATAGAATCGCGTAGAGTACGGTCTAATAATTCAAGAATTAAGAAGAATCCCAAAATAAATAAGAAGGTACCGGCACACGCTGCCATTACCATTTTTTTCAAAGGAGTGGGCATGGCACTGATCGGATATGCCGGAGCATTCAACACTTTTAATGCAGCGGAGGTCATTTCCAAATTTTTTCTACGCATGAGGGCATCATTGTAGCTTTTCAATACAGACAAGTAATTTTGCTCTATAAAAGTTATGTTACGCTCTTGACGTTTGATAGTGGAACCTACTGGTGCAAACTGTCTGTATTTCTCGTTGAGGTCTATACGGCTTTGCTGTATAATTTGTAAGTCTGATTTGGCTTTTTCGTATTGCATGGTTACTTCAAGCCACTGTTCTATGATGTTCTCTTTAGCTATTCCTTCTTTGGTATATTTGTTCTCTACATATTTGTTTGAAAGCTCGGAAAGCTCCTTGCGCGTTTGATTTAAGCGATTCTTATATTCCTGTAATGAGGCTTCTTGATTCTGATGATCACTTGAAATCGTTTCCATTTCTGAGATTTTTCCTGTAAGCGAAGCGGCTTCATTTAGTTTATCCAAGAACTGAAGATTGTTGATTACATGTTTGGCATTGCTGCCCATTTGCTTTTCCAGTTCGTTTAACATTGCTTTGGCGCTGTTGTATGCAATCAGTACGTTTTGTTCACGTAACTCAAACTCTTTGTTGATGGCAGCGATTTCTTTGGTCTCATCGTAATAATTAATAACACGTTTTTCTACGTTATATTGCGTTAGTGAGTCTTCTTTAAGCCGAAGTTCCTTTCCGATGCGTTGAAGTTCGCTTTTAAAATATTCGATAACTTTATCTGTTTCACCATAACGGATTGCACTGTATTCGTTTACAAATTCTTTGGTCAGAATGTCAATGGTATTATAGGCGATACCCGGATCACTTGCCGTATAACTTATTTCAATCAGATCGCTGGCACCTTTACGCGCTACTCTGATTGCTCTGAGATCATTATAAGAGTAATAGGGCAAATTATAATAGAATACTCCATAGAGATAGTTTGCTTGAGTCGGTCTCAAGTAATTGAAAAAGTTGGCTACCGTTTTATCTTCGCTGTTTTTATCTATTAATGACAGTATTTCTTTCCCGTTCGGACTATTCTTTAGGTGTTCATATATTCTGTTGTAATTGCTGGCTTTGATGAATTCATTGTCTTCTTTTGGATTACCTTTGATCAGACTTCGGGCATATAATCGCATAGATACCCGTTTGAGTGTACTTTCAGCCTTGATAATGTTCATTAGGTTATCCATAGCGTTCTGAGTTGTCGCCCAATCCACTTTGTTATTTCCACCTTCTAGATTGTAGCCGGAAGCAGCACCAGTGTAGAGGGTTGCCTCTACATTATATGTTTTGCCTATCATGCGTTTTCCAAAATAGTAAACAGCAAATGTTATAATGGCTGTTCCAATTACTAACCACCAACGGATACGATATAGGAATCTGCTGATATAAAGGATGTATTCCATAAATGTATGTTTATTTGTTTCTTAAAATGGGAGTGTGGGTGATTAACTCAAGTATCATTAAACTCTTGCTTAGTTCGAATTTGCTGTTTTCGAATTTCTCTTGTGCGTCAGATTGGCGAGACTTTTCAGATGATAAAGTCCCCGAGTCAATAGCTCCATTCGAGAAATCCTTTTCAGCTATACTATATTGTACATTAGCAAGCATGAGGGCTTCGGCATTAAGTTTAAGAATGTTTAATTGGGAGGTCGCAGTTGCGTATAAGAGGATAATTTCCTTTTTCATTTCCTCAAACTTAACTTCTTTTTCAAGCTGGGCAGTGCGCACATTCAGTTTTTGACGTTTTACCCGTGCTGTCAGGTCAAAGAGCCCGTCTAAAGGAATATT
This sequence comes from Bacteroides sp. 1_1_14, assembly GCF_000162515.1. Classification (NCBI taxonomy): domain Bacteria; kingdom Pseudomonadati; phylum Bacteroidota; class Bacteroidia; order Bacteroidales; family Bacteroidaceae; genus Bacteroides; species Bacteroides sp. 1_1_14. The sequence continues at coordinate 105,971 of NZ_GG774712.1, forward strand.
GACTCCTGCACCTACCGTATATCCGTTCTGTGCCTGTGTTGCATAGGTCAGGTAAGGTGCAATCGCTACATCGGTATAAGTAGACTCGTTACCGAACATACCATACTGGTAGCTGCCCCGTAAACTGAAAAAGCCTAAGAAGGCACGCTTCTCTTTTGCCAGAAGTTTCCGTTCAATTTGTTCTTTTACTGAAGCTAATTCGTAAGTTGGAGCGCTTTTTGCGTTCTCGAAAAGAAGATCCAGCGGTGGAAGTGTAATGCTGGAATAATCACTTGGCTGTAGTTTTGAGTAATCGCTTACCTCTTGCGCAGTTACGCTTCCCATGGAGGCAAACAAAAATAATAATCCTCCGAAGAGGTATTTGATTTGTTTCATAAATTAACCCTATTATCTGCTTTTGCTGTGTTATAGCAACGCAAATATAAGGATTAATTTTATTTAATGATGTTCTTATGGAAGCATTTTATCATCTTTCTTGTTAATTATGAGCAAATACTTGTTTAGAATGCCTCCGTCATGTTGAAATAGAATAAATTCTGCTTGTTCACCATGTCTCTGCCGAAGTCAAGACGGACGTTCATACGGGGCTGAACTTCAATGCGTAAACCGAGTCCCAGATTAGGAAGTACACCTTCGATTTTGCCCGGAGTAGGGCCCATGAAGCCGCATCCTCCCCATGCTACGTAGCCTACATGATTCAGCATCTTCTTCACCCAATTGCTTTTGTCCGTATTTATCATCTGACGGTATTCTGCCATCATCACGTGGGATGACTTGTCGCGAAACTGTCCCATATAATAACCACGAAGGTCGAAAGGAGTGCCGCTGAGTGCGTATTTAGTCAATGGAACATTGCCGAATACATTCTTTGTTTGCACTGTCCAAGCCAATACTTTACGTTTGCCTAGGGTCTTGTATTGGCGGTAGTCTATTTCCAAACGGTAGAAATTATTATCGCTTCCGAAGGCTTTGTTGTACATCATCCCACGAAAGTCCAGATACGTTCCCCGATAAGCATTGGCGGGAACGTCACGGGTGTCGTACGTCAGCAGGAAACCGACTCCGGAACTGAGGTTAGAGTAGCCGTGATCCGTACCGCCGGCAGCAATATACGATGGTTGCTCTATCATTCCTGCGGCAGGTTTAGTGATCTTGTCATAATTGAAGTCGATCTGCGGGCCGGCAAAGAAGTTGCTTTTCCCCAGACGGAATAAAAACCACGGATTCACCTGCACACCGCTATAACGGTATTCGCTGGTGTCTTCGCCACGCGGATAGTCCTTGTTGGTGCTGTATCCGATGCCGTAGAAATTTTCCAGTGTATTCTTATATGCAAAGACTCCGAAGATGCGGAATCGGTCGCCTTTGAAGAAAAGCTGCGGTTTGGTGAACAGGTTCAGTCCTCCTTCGAACATCAGGGCGATGGCCATCGGCACCACCGAACGTTGTTGGGTAGTATCACTCGGATTCATCCGAAACGTCATCAATGCACTACCGCCGATCAGTAATCCGAAGTCAGGAGTATAGCTGGGGCCACCTAATATATTATAATGTAGATTACGTTTGGCTACACGCTGGCGTCGCAATTCTTTTTTGGAAAGGGTGGGGGTGGAATCTGCCGGGGCTACCCCGACTTCGTCAACAGAAGTTGTAGTCGTTTGCAGTTCATCGCTTTTTACTGCCGTGTCAGCCGTTTGAGCTAACGAAATATTGATGAATAGAAACATCATCAATATACCTATTGTATATCTTTTCATATTCTTTCTTGAAATCCGCTGCAAAGGAAACTATTTTATTTCGATTAGTTTTCATTCTCATAGATAATAAATCTAAAAAAGAATCGTATTTTTGCCAATTAATAATATGTAAAACGAAATTGCCAACGGATTACTATTAGCATACAGGCAAAGTTAATTTATAAACGATCTATAATGAATAAACGAATTTTATCAGTTTTTGTTTGCTGTGCCCTTTACTATTCTGCACAGGCACAGGACGCGAAAGGCGGCATCAGCGTTGACATGATGCAGCAAATCAAACAGAGTTATCAAGGCACTTCTACCGACAAGGCTATCCGGAACGCCATCAGCAACAACGACATCCGCAAGCTTGCCCTGAACCAGGACAATATGAAGGGGATGGATACGCATTTTTCTGTCAAAGTGAACTCCAAGGGGATCACCGACCAGAAATCGTCCGGACGCTGCTGGCTCTTCACCGGTCTGAACGTAATGCGTGCCAAAGCCATCGACAAATACAATCTGGGTTCTTTCGAATTCTCGCAAACCTATCCTTTCTTTTTCGACCAACTGGAAAAGGCCAACCTTTTCCTTCAAGGCGTCATCGACACCAGCGACAAGCCTATGAACGATAAAATGGTGGAATGGCTGTTCCGCAATCCGTTGAGCGACGGCGGTACATTCACCGGAGTAGCGGACATCGTAAGCAAATACGGTCTCGTCCCCAAAGACGTGATGCCCGAAACGAACAGCAGCGAAAACACCGCCCGCATGGCGAATCTGATCGCTCTGAAACTTCGCGAACAGGGGTTACAACTCCGTGACATGGCTTCGAAAAAAGCTAAACCTGCCGCTATAGAGGACGCTAAAGTGGAAATGTTGAGCACCATTTACCGTATGCTTGTCCTGAACTTGGGCGTACCTCCTACAGAATTTACCTGGACGCAATATAATGTCAAAGGCGAGCCTGTAGAAACCGCCACCTACACCCCGCTTTCTTTTCTGAAGAAATACGGTGACGAAAAGCTGATTGACAACTACGTCATGCTCATGAACGACCCCAGTCGCGAATACTACAAATGTTATGAAATAGACTACGACCGCCACCGCTACGACGGCAAGAACTGGACATACGTCAACCTCCCGATCGAGGACATCAAGGAGATGGCCATCGCCTCTCTGAAAGACAGCACCATGATGTATTACTCCTGCGACGTCGGCAAGTTCCTGAACTCTGACCGTGGTCTGCTCGACGTCAAAAACTATGATTACGACTCATTGATGGGCACCACCTTCGGCATGGACAAGAAGCAGCGTATCCAAAGCTTTGCCAGCAGCTCCAGTCACGCCATGACCCTCATGGCAGTCGATCTGGACAAAAACGGAAAACCGACCAAATGGATGGTTGAAAATAGTTGGGGTGCCGGAGCCGGTTATCAAGGCCACCTCATCATGACAGATGAATGGTTCAACGAATATACCTTCCGTCTCGTTGTGGAAACGAAATACGTGACCCCGAAAGCACTCGAAGTCTTGAAACAAAAACCGATCCGCCTGCCGGCGTGGGATCCAATGTTTGCCGGCGAAGAATAACCAACCGACAATCACGCTGCATAGACTTGTGTGCCGCAAGGTCTTCCAGCCTACTTTATTAAAGAACGTGTGCGAACACAAAAGGAATTACGGATATTTTTCCGTAATTCCTTTCTTTTTTCCTCCCGAATCACATTATTATTTATTACTTTTGCGGCAAATTTTATGAAACCATTATTTTATATAGCATGGCAAATGTAATAAAGTTACGTAAAGGCCTTGACATAAACCTGAAAGGTAAAGCTGCTGAGACGTACACAACAGTGAAAGAGCCGGGATTTTACGCACTCGTACCCGATGATTTTCCTGGAGTGACACCGAAAGTGGTTGTGAAAGAGCAGGAATATGTGATGGCCGGTGGACCCTTGTTTATCGACAAGTATCATCCTGAAGTGAAATTTGTTTCGCCCGTGAGTGGCGTAGTGACGAGCGTTGAACGTGGTGCTCGCCGTAAGGTATTGAACATCGTAGTGGAAGCTGCCGCAGAGCAGGACTACGAAGAATTTGGTAAGAAGAACGTATCCTCTATGGATGCAGATGCTGTGAAGTCCGCGCTTCTTGAAGCAGGTCTGTTTGCGTTTATCAAGCAACGTCCGTATGACATCATTGCAGACCCGACGGTAACACCGAAGGGCATCTTCGTTTCCGCATTCGATACCAATCCGCTGGCTCCCGACTTCGAATTTGCTCTGAAAGGCGAAGAAGCAAACTTCCAGACTGGTCTTGATGCCCTCGCCAAAATGGCAAAAACTTACCTGAGCATCAGCGTGAAACAGAAAGCCGCTGCACTGACACAGGCTAAGAACGTTACAATCACCGCTTTCGACGGACCGAACCCTGCCGGTAACGTAGGTGTTCAGATCAACCACCTCGACCCCGTTTCAAAGGGCGAAACTGTGTGGACAATTGATCCGCAAGCCGTTATCTTCATCGGTCGTCTCTTCAATACAGGCCGTGTGAATTTCACCCGCACAGTAGCCGTAACAGGTTCCGAAGTGTTGAAACCTGCTTACTGCAAACTTCAGGTAGGTGCATTGCTGACTAACGTATTTGCCGGAAACGTAACAACTGACAAAGATTTGCGCTACATCAGTGGTAACGTGCTGAGTGGCAAACAAGTTTCTTCTAACGGATTCCTGGGTGCTTTCCACAGCCAACTGACTGTAATCCCCGAAGGTGATGACGTTCACGAAATGTTCGGATGGATCATGCCGCGCTTCAACCAGTTCAGTGCCAACCACTCATATTTCAGCTGGTTGATGGGCAAAAAGGAATATACGCTGGATGCACGTATCAAAGGCGGCGAACGCCACATGATCATGTCCGGTGAATATGATAAGGTATTCCCCATGGATATCATGCCCGAATATCTGATTAAAGCGATCATCGCCGGTGATATCGACCGTATGGAAGCGCTGGGTATCTACGAAGTGGCTCCCGAAGACTTCGCACTCTGCGAATTCGTCTGCTCTTCGAAGATGGAACTCCAACGCATCGTCCGTGTTGGACTCGACATGCTCCGTGCTGAAATGGCATAATCCGCATGGCAAATTGTAAATTGTAAATCGTAAAATAGTAATATATTAATGAAAGCGTTAAGAAATTATCTCGATAAGATAAAGCCGAACTTTGAAGAGGGCGGTAAATTCCACGCATTCCAGTCGGTGTTCGACGGCTTCGAAACATTCCTGTTCGTGCCCAGCAAGACTGCGAAAACGGGAACGCACATACACGACGCGATCGACAGCAAGCGTATTATGTCGATTGTGGTTATTTCGTTAGTACCGGCGCTGCTGTTCGGTATGTACAACGTAGGTTACCAGCATTTCACCCACACGGGTGCTACTGGCAGCTTCATCGAAATGTTTATCTACGGATTTCTGGCTGTATTGCCTAAAATTATCGTATCATACGTTGTCGGTCTGGGTATTGAGTTCGTCGTAGCTCAATGGAAGAAGGAGGAAATTCAGGAAGGATTCCTTGTTTCCGGTATTCTGATCCCGATGATCGTTCCGGTAGACTGTCCGCTTTGGATTCTTGCCGTAGCAACTGCATTCTCTGTTATCTTTGCAAAAGAAGTATTCGGTGGTACGGGTATGAATGTGTTCAACGTAGCGTTGATCACCCGTGCATTCCTGTTCTTCGCTTATCCGACCAAGATGTCCGGTGACGCCGTTTGGGTATCCGGCGATACCATTTTTGGTATGGGACAGGCTGTAGACGGTCTGACTGTGGCTACCCCGCTGGGACAAGCTGCTACATCGGGCACGGTTCCTGCATTCAACATGGATATGATAACAGGTCTTATTCCCGGTTCTATCGGTGAAACAAGTGTGATCGCCATTCTGATCGGTGCCGTTATCCTGCTGTGGACAGGCGTTGCAAGCTGGAAGACGATGCTTTCCGTATTCGTTGGTGGTGCATTCATGGCCTGGGTATTCAATGCTATCGGCATGGAAAACAACACAATGGCTCAGATGCCTTGGTACGAACACCTTGTATTGGGTGGTTTCTGCTTCGGTGCCGTATTCATGGCTACCGACCCTGTGACATCCGCACGTACGGAAAGAGGTAAATACATCTTCGGATTCCTGATCGGTGTGATGGCTATCGTTATCCGCGTACTGAATCCGGGTTATCCCGAAGGTATGATGCTCGCTATCCTGCTGATGAACATCTTCGCTCCGCTGATCGACTACTGTGTAGTACAGAGTAATATCAGCCGTCGCGAGAAACGCGCTGTTAAGTCTAACCAATAATACCGAATGAAAATGAATACAAATAGTAATAGTTATACTATCATTTATGCTTCGGTAATGGTTGTTATCGTTGCATTCCTGCTGGCATTCGTTAGTTCTTCACTGAAAGCTACACAAGACAAGAATGTGCAGTTGGACACTAAAAAGCAGATTCTTGCTGCATTGAACATTAAAAATGTAGAAGATGCTGATGCCGAATATCAGAAATATGTAAAAGGTGATATGCTGATGAACGTAGACGGCACGCTGACTGAAAACACAGGTGAGTTTGCCACTAACTACGAGAAAGAAGTGAAAGAACACCAACGTCTGCACGTATTTGTATGTGATGTAGATGGTCAGACTAAATATGTGGTTCCTGTATACGGTGCCGGTCTTTGGGGCGGTATCTGGGGATACGTTGCTCTGAACGAGGACAAAGACACAGTTTACGGTGTATACTTCTCACACGCAAGTGAAACTCCGGGTCTGGGTGCTGAAATCGCTACTGACTGGTTCCAACACGAATTCGCAGGCAAGAAGACACTGGAAAACGGTGCCGTTGCTCTGGGTGTTGTTAAGAATGGCAAGGTAGAAAAAGCTGATTACCAAGTGGACGGTATCTCTGGTGGTACGATCACTTCGGTAGGTGTGGATGCTATGCTGAAGGCTTGTCTGAATAATTACATAAGTTTTTTAACTAAATAATAAGGAGGAGGATAAAGAATATGGGACAACTGTTTTCAAAGAAGAATAAAGAAGTATTCTCTGCTCCGTTGGGAATCGATAATCCGGTAACCGTACAGGTGCTTGGTATCTGTTCTGCACTTGCTGTTACTGCCAAGCTGGAACCCGCCATTGTGATGGGACTTTCAGTTACTGTGATTACAGCGTTTGCCAATGTCGTTATTTCACTGTTGCGTAAGACGATTCCAAATCGTATCCGTATCATCGTTCAGTTGGTAGTGGTTGCTGCTTTGGTTACCATCGTTAGTGAAATTCTGAAAGCGTTTGCATACGATGTAAGTGTACAGCTCTCTGTTTATGTAGGTTTGATCATTACCAACTGTATCCTGATGGGACGTCTGGAAGCATTTGCCATGCAGAACGGTCCTTGGGAATCATTCCTTGACGGAGTTGGTAACGGTTTGGGTTATGCCAAGATTCTGGTAATCGTAGCTTTCTTCCGCGAACTGCTCGGTTCGGGAACTTTGCTTGGTTTCAATATCCTGAATTATGAGCCTATCCAGAATATCGGTTATGTAAACAACGGTCTGATGTTGATGCCGCCGATGGCATTGATTATCGTAGCTTGCATCATCTGGTATCAGCGTGCACGTCACAAAGAACTGCAAGAAGAAAGTAATTAATATAAATGAAGGGTGAAGAAGGATGAATGAAGGTAACACTCATAAACTCGAAATTCTTCATTCTTAATTCTTAATTAAAATATATGGAACATTTATTAAGTTTATTCGTCCGCTCCATCTTTGTGGACAACATGATATTCGCGTTCTTCTTGGGTATGTGCTCATATCTGGCTGTATCGAAGAATGTGAAGACTGCCGTAGGACTGGGTATAGCCGTAACATTCGTGTTGCTGGTTACGCTTCCGGTGAACTATTTATTGCAAACCAAGGTGCTGGCTGCCAACGCTATCATTGAAGGTGTTGACCTCAGCTTCCTGAGTTTTATTCTTTTCATTGCCGTTATTGCCGGTATCGTGCAATTGGTGGAGATGGTGGTAGAACGTTTCAGCCCGTCGCTGTATGCTTCACTGGGTATCTTTCTGCCGTTGATCGCCGTTAACTGTGCTATCATGGGTGCTTCTTTGTTTATGCAACAACGCATCAATCTGGGTGCAAGCGATCCGAAATACATCGGTGATGTATGGGATGCGCTGTCTTACGCACTCGGTTCGGGTATCGGCTGGCTGCTGGCTATCGTCGGTCTGGCTGCTATCCGTGAGAAAATGGCTTACTCTGATGTACCTGCTCCGCTGAAAGGTCTGGGTATCACATTTATCACTGTAGGTCTGATGGCAATCGCATTTATGTGTTTCTCTGGTTTGAACATCTAAAAAGAAAGGAATAAGACAATGGATATGAATTTAATATTATCAAGCATTGGGGTATTCCTTGTGGTTATTCTGTTGCTTGTTGTTATCTTGCTGGTTGCCAAGAAATTTCTGGTACCGTCAGGTAACGTGAAACTAACGATCAATGGCGAAACAGGACTGGAAGTAGAGTCCGGTTCCACATTGCTTAATACGCTGGCCGTAAACGGTGTATTCCTGTCATCCGCTTGTGGTGGCAAGGGTTCTTGCGGACAGTGCAAATGTCAGGTACTCGAAGGTGGTGGCGAAATCCTGCCTTCTGAAGTTCCTCACTTCAGCCGTAAACAGCAACAAGACCACTGGCGTCTGGGCTGTCAGGTGAAAGTGAAGAGTGACATGGCTATCAAGATTGACGAGTCTGTACTCGGCGTGAAAGAGTGGGAGTGCGAAGTGATCTCCAACAAGAATGTGGCTACATTTATCAAAGAGTTTATCGTGGCATTGCCTAAAGGCGAACACATGGACTTTATCCCGGGTTCTTACGCACAGATCAAGATACCTAAATTCTCAATGGATTATGATAAGGACATTGATAAGAGCCTGATCGGTGAAGAATATCTGCCTGCATGGGAGAAATTCGGTTTGCTGGGCTTGAAATGTAAGAATGAAGAGGAAACAATCCGTGCTTACTCTATGGCCAACTATCCTGCAGAAGGTGACCGTATCATGCTGACTGTACGTATCGCTACCCCTCCGTTCAAGCCGAAAGAACAAGGTCCCGGATTTATGGATGTAATGCCGGGTATCGCTTCTTCTTATATCTTTACGCTGAAACCGGGTGACAAGGTAATAATGAGTGGTCCTTATGGAGACTTCCATCCGATTTTCGACTCTAACAAGGAAATGATGTGGATCGGTGGTGGTGCCGGTATGGCTCCGTTGCGTGCACAGATCATGCACTTGACGAAAACATTGCATACGACCGACCGCAAGATGTCATACTTCTATGGTGCCCGTGCGCTGAACGAAGTATTCTATCTGGAAGACTTCCTGCAAATTGAAAAGGATTTCCCGAACTTCACATTCCATCTGGCACTCGACCGTCCGGATCCTGCTGCTGATGCTGCCGGTGTGAAATATACTCCGGGCTTCGTACACAACGTAATTTATGAAACTTACTTGAAGAACCACGAAGCTCCTGAAGATATTGAATACTATATGTGTGGTCCTGGTCCGATGTCGAAAGCTGTAGAGAAGATGCTCGACGATCTGGGCGTTCCGGCTCAGAACCTGATGTTCGATAACTTTGGAGGATAATCTTCGGAAGTTGATTTCCGGTCGGAGAGGACCGGAAGAGTAACATAAAGAAACTGGCGGGAAATCTGTAAAAGACAATGGTGCTTTTCAGATTTCCCGCTTTCTTTATGCACTATCTTACCGAATCTTTTCGTCCTTTTTGTATCTTTGTCCCCATGTTAGAGAAAAATGAAATAATACAGTCCGCTCTTCAGAATTTGAAGATTGAATCTTTGAACCCGATGCAGGAAGCTGCGCTCGAACAGGGCACGGGCAGGAAAGATGTTATCCTGTTGTCACCGACAGGATCGGGTAAGACGTTGGCATATCTTTTGCCTCTGTTGCTTATCCTAAAACCGAATGATGACAGCGTGCAGGTGCTGATTTTGGTGCCTTCCCGTGAGTTGGCTTTACAGATAGATACCGTATTCCGGAGCATGGGAACTTCATGGAAAACGTGTTGCTGCTACGGCGGGCATCCCATTGCCGAAGAAAAGAAAAGCATTGCAGGAAATCGTCCTGCCATCATTATCGGTACTCCGGGACGTATCACCGACCATCTGTCCAAAAGGAACTTTGATCCCGAAACAATCGAGACTTTGATTATCGATGAGTTTGATAAATCGCTGGAGTTCGGCTTTCATGATGAGATGGCAGAGATCATTACCCAGCTTCCGGGATTAAAGAAACGTATGCTGCTGTCGGCTACTGATGCCGAAGAAATTCCTCAGTTTACGGGACTGAACCGGACAGTCAAACTGGATTTTCTTCCGGAGGCAACCGAAGAACAGGAAAACCGGTTGAAGCTGATGAAGGTGCTTTCTCCTTCCAAAGATAAGATTGCTACGCTTTACAACTTGCTTTGTACATTGGGAAGCAGTTCCAGCATTGTTTTCTGCAATCATCGGGATGCGGTGGATCGTGTGCATAAGCTGCTCGAAGATAAGAAACTATCAGCCGAACGTTTTCATGGTGGTATGGAACAGCCGGATCGGGAACGGGCATTGTATAAGTTCCGTAACGGAAGCTGTCATGTACTGATCTCCACCGACCTTGCTGCCCGTGGACTTGATATTCCGGAGATAGAGCACATCATTCACTATCATCTGCCTGTGAACGAAGAAGCGTTTACACATCGTAACGGACGTACGGCACGTTGGGATGCAACAGGTACTTCTTATCTGATTCTTCACACAGAAGAGAAACTACCTGAATATATTCCCGAAGATATAGAAACGATGGAACTGCCGGAAAATCCTTCGCGTCCTCCCAAATCAGTCTGGACTACTATATATATAGGTAAAGGAAAGAAGGAGAAACTGAGCCGGATGGACATTGCCGGATTCCTTTATAAGAAAGGTAATCTGACGCGTGAAGATGTAGGTGCGATTGATGTGAAAGAGCATTATGCTTTTGTTGCCGTTCGTCGGGCAAAAGTGAAGCAACTCCTGAATCTTATTCAAGGGGAAAAAATCAAAGGAATGAAGACTATCATTGAGGAAGCTAAATAAAGGGAGCCGAAAAACAACAGGTGTTCTCAAAGCTGAAAGGGGAATTTCAAGAACCAAATAGGTGATTGGGATGCTGCAATGACGAAATGATCGGCTTTGTCATTACAAATAATATCACTTTTCTGAAGTGGGAGATATCTTCCCCGGATGACAGAGTAAAATGATAGTAGAAAAATATTTCTGTGACAGTCTCCATTTCTTTTCTTTTAGGAAGGTATTGGAGACTCCTTTCTTTCTGACTTATTTTTATAATTTTAGTCTCGTCGCTTGTTAGGGTGAGAAATCCTCGTTTTTCTCTGTCTTTCTTAATAAATATTCATTTTATAACCGTTTTCCTTTCACTCTATAACCGATTATTTCCCACGGGTTATATTTTCGCCTTTTATCCCTTGCTTGATATGTATGGATAACAATATGGTGTATATATCTTGTATAAACCAATAAAAAGAAAGAGAAATCTGCTTTAGAACAGTATTTTTATAAGGAAAGATTTGTGCACCGGAAATAAATTCGTAAATTCGCAAGGTCAAAAGACATAAACTAACGAAATGTTAAACCAAAAACAAACTTCAAATGAAAAAGCATAATTTCAATGCAGGACCTTCCATTCTTCCGCGTGAGGTGATAGAGGATACAGCGAAGGCTATTTTAGATTTCAACGGCTCTGGTCTCTCCCTGATGGAAATCAGTCACCGTGCCAAAGACTTCCAACCTGTGGTTGACGAAGCAGAGGCATTATTCAAGGAATTACTCAATATCCCCGAAGGTTATTCGGTACTGTTCCTTGGTGGTGGTGCTAGTATGGAGTTCTGCATGGTACCTTTCAACTTCCTTGAAAAAAAGGCTGCTTATCTGAATACAGGTGTGTGGGCAAAGAAAGCAATGAAAGAAGCTAAGGGGTTTGGTGAAGTCGTAGAAGTTGCTTCTTCCGCTGAAGCTACATATACTTACATCCCGAAAGATTACACAATTCCTGCTGACGCAGATTATTTCCACATAACTACCAATAACACGATTTACGGTACAGAATTAAAAGAAGATCTCAATTCTCCGGTTCCGATGGTTGCCGATATGTCTTCTGATATTTTCTCTCGTCCGATCGACGTATCCAAATATATCTGTATCTATGGTGGTGCGCAGAAAAATCTGGCTCCTGCCGGTGTTACATTCGTTATCGTGAAGAATGATGCGGTAGGCAAAGTTTCTCGTTACATCCCGTCAATGCTGAACTATCAGACTCACATCGATAACGGTTCTATGTTCAACACTCCTCCGGTAGTGCCTATCTATGCTGCACTGTTGAACCTGCGTTGGATTAAGGCACAGGGTGGCGTGAAAGAAATGGAACGTCGTGCTATCGAAAAGGCTGATATGCTGTACGCTGAAATCGACCGTAACAAACTGTTTGTAGGTACTGCTGCCAAAGAAGACCGTTCACGCATGAACATCTGTTTCGTGATGGCTCCCGAATACAAGGATCTGGAAGCTGACTTCATGAAGTTCGCTACAGAAAAAGGTATGGTAGGTATCAAAGGACATCGTTCAGTGGGTGGTTTCCGTGCATCTTGCTACAATGCTCTGCCGAAAGAAAGTGTACAAGCTTTGATCGACTGCATGCAGGAATTTGAAAAACTTCATTAATAATATAAATAGAGTCACCACAGATTGCACGGATTTACACTGAAATCTTATTGAATATAGTGTGTAGGCCGGTGAAGTCTGTGGTGAATCTTTTTTAAAAGATACAGATAAATTATGAAAGTACTTGTAGCTACTGAAAAACCGTTTGCCAAAGTTGCTGTAGACGGTATCCGTAAAGAAATCGAAGCAGCCGGATATGAGCTTGCTTTGCTGGAGAAATATACCGATAAAGCACAGTTGCTGGATGCAGTGAAAGATGCTAATGCTATCATTATCCGTAGTGATATTATTGATGCAGAGGTGCTGGATGCTGCTAAAGAACTGAAGATTGTAGTTCGTGCTGGTGCCGGATACGATAATGTAGACCTGGCTGCCGCTACCGCTCACAATGTTTGCGTGATGAATACTCCGGGACAGAACTCCAATGCTGTTGCCGAACTGGCTTTGGGCATGATGGTATACGCCGTTCGTAACTTCTATAACGGTACTTCCGGTACAGAATTGATGGGCAAGAAACTGGGTATCCATGCATACGGAAACGTTGGTCGCAACGTTGCCCGTGTAGCTAAAGGCTTCGGAATGGAAGTGTACGCCTACGACGCTTTCTGTCCGAAAGAAGTGATCGAGAAAGATGGCGTGAAGGCACTTGACTCTGCAGAAGAACTGTACAAGACTTGTCAGGTAGTGTCTCTTCATATCCCGGCAACTGCTGAAACGAAGAACTCTATCAACTACGCTTTGCTGAAAGAGATGCCAAAAGGCGCTATGCTGGTGAACACTGCCCGTAAGGAAGTGATCAACGAAGCCGAGCTGATCAAATTGATGGAAGACCGTGCCGACTTCAAGTATATGACAGATATCATGCCTGCTGCTAATGCGGAATTTGCTGAGAAGTTTGCAGGACGTTATTTCTCTACTCCGAAGAAGATGGGTGCACAGACTGCCGAAGCAAATATCAATGCCGGTATTGCTGCTGCTCAACAGATTGTCGGTTTCCTGAAAGACGGTTGCGAGAAGTTCAGAGTAAACAAATAATGAGATGAATAGTAAGACTGCTTATCGTTGTTCAGTCACTTATTTGATGATAGGTGCTGGTGTACATTAAGTAGTATATTCAGAAATATGTTATCAGATTTCGCCCTCGGCTTTTGCGAGGGCGTATCTGTTGTACTAATCTTAAAAACATACCATGACTTATGGCTATTATCAAACCTTTTAAGGGCGTTCGCCCTCCACAAGACCTGGTTGAACAGGTTGCTTCCCGTCCTTACGATGTATTAAACTCAGAAGAAGCGCGTACAGAAGCAGCTGGAAATGAAAAATCCCTTTATCATATCATTAAGCCCGAGATTGACTTTCCTGTTGGTACGGATGAACACGATGAACGTGTTTATGAGAAAGCTGCCGAAAACTTCCGGCTGTTTCAGGATAAAGGCTGGTTAGTGCAGGATGCAAAGGAAAACTATTACATCTATGCCCAGACCATGAACGGGAAAACTCAGTATGGACTGGTAGTAGGCGCTTATGTTCCTGACTATATGAACGGTATCATCAAGAAGCATGAGCTTACCCGTCGTGATAAGGAAGAAGACCGTATGAAGCACGTTCGTGTGAACAATGCGAATATCGAACCTGTATTCTTTGCCTATCCCGATAATGCGAAATTGGATACAATCATTCGGAAATACACAGCCGAAAAGCCTGTTTACGACTTTATCGCTCCGGGTGATGGCTTCGGACATACTTTCTGGATTGTTGACCAGGACGAAGATATCGCTGCAATTACTGCAGAATTTGCTAAAATGCCGGCATTATATATTGCCGACGGGCATCATCGTTCCGCTGCTGCTGCTCTGGTAGGTGCCGAGAAAGCAAAGCAAAACGCGAACCATCGTGGCGATGAAGAGTATAACTATTTCATGGCTGTATGTTTCCCTGCCAATCAATTGACTATCATCGACTATAACCGTGTAGTAAAAGACCTCAACGGGCTGACTCCCGAACAATTTCTTGCTGCATTGGATAAGAATTTTGTTGTAGAAGAAAAGGGTACAGATATCTATAAACCGTCCGGTTTGCACAATTTCTCCCTCTATCTTGGCGACAAGTGGTATAGTCTGACGGCAAAGGCAGGTACATACAATGACAATGATCCTATCGGCGTGCTTGACGTTACTATTTCTTCCAATCTGATTTTAGATGAGATTTTAGGAATCAAAGACCTCCGTTCGGATAAGCGTATTGACTTTGTAGGCGGTATCCGCGGTTTGGGAGAATTGAAGAAGCGTGTTGACAGTGGAGAAATGAAAGTAGCTCTGGCTCTTTATCCCGTATCCATGAAGCAATTGATGGATATTGCCGATACTGGCAACATTATGCCTCCCAAAACGACTTGGTTTGAACCGAAACTTCGTTCAGGACTGGTTATCCATAAGTTGGATTAAGACATATTCTATATAGAAAATAGAGCGGTCAATCTCTCACAATCAACAGGACATTTGTGAGAGATTGACCGCTTGTTTTTGTATAAATGACCGCCCGATTCCGTTAAAACGACCACCCGACTACCTCCAATTGACTGCTTGATTGCACCCCATTGACCGTTTGACTGCATGAAATGAAGCGCTCGTTTTAATGAGAAGCTCTAATATTTTCGAACAGCAGATGGAATTTCGTCAAGAAAGCCGTATCTTTGCGGCATGACTGCTGAAGATACTTATAAAACTATCGTCGAACCTTCCGAAGGTATTTATACAGAAAAGCGAAGCAAGTTTATTGCCATCGCCTTGCCTGTGCGTACCCTTGATGAGATAAAAGCGCATCTTGAAACGTATCAGAAGAAGTATTATGATGCACGGCACGTGTGCTATGCTTATATGTTAGGTGCAGCGCGAAAGGATTTTCGAGCCAATGATAACGGTGAACCTTCGGGAACGGCGGGAAAGCCCATTCTCGGGCAAATTAACTCTAATGAACTGACTGATATTCTGATTATTGTAGTCCGTTATTTCGGTGGAATCAAGTTAGGAACGAGCGGACTGATTGTAGCTTATAAAGCAGCTGCTGCCGAAGCAATATCTGCCGCTACCATTATAGAAAAAACGGTAGATGAAGAAGTGACCGTAATGTTTGAATATCCTTTTATGAACGATATCATGCGTATTGTAAAGGAGGAAGAACCGGAAATTCTCAGCCAATCGTACGATATGGATTGCAGCATGACGTTGCGTATCCGTCGTTCCATGATGCCCAAACTGCGTGCACGATTGGAGAAAGTGGAGACCGCAAGGATTCTTGATGAAGAGTAAAATAAAGAAAAATAAGAATATATGGCATTTGAAGCAACAAAAAGAGAATGGTGTGAACTGTATACTTTCTTCCGTCTGCTGACAGAAGGAAAAGTAACGTTGGGAACGGCTAAAGCGAAGAAAGGAGAGATCAACTGGCCTATCGCAATGATTCAACGGGAGGAACATGACGGAACGCGCTGCTACTATATAGAAAAAGAGATGGTCCGCATCAAAGGAGAAAATAGTGAGAAATCCGTTCCCCGGGAAGATTTCGGGATTGTGGCAGATTTGATTTTGCAGGCTGTCAAGTCCTCTTCGGAGGATGAAGTCGCTTCTCCGGATGGGGTGGAAGAGTTTTTGGATGAAGTCGCAATTTTCGATCTGGAAGCGAAGACGGAAGATCGTACTGATTTTTATATTGCCTTCTGGCATCCGGAGGCACCGTTGAGCGGGTTCAGCGTTCGTTCGCGATTGGGTGCTATGAATCCGCTGTTGGACGGAGGCCGTGCGGCCAACTTGAAACTGGAACAGAGCGGAGTTAAATTTGCAACTCCTACCGTGAATAAGATTAACGCCTTGCCGGAAGCCCCTAATGAAGTAGCAGAGCGAATGCTACTGATTGAACGGTTGGGTGGAGTACTTAAATATTCAGACGTGGCAGATCGGGTATTCCGTAGCAATCTTTTAATGATTGACTTACACTTTCCTCGTGTGCTGACAGAAATGGTGCGCATCATGCACTTGGACGACATCACCCGTATCAGTGAACTGACGGAAGTAATCAAACAGATGAACCCGTTGAAAATAAAAGATGAATTGGTAAACAAACATGGTTTCTATGAGTTTAAAGTGAAGCAATTCCTGATGGCATTAGCCTTGGGTATGCGTCCGGCAAAGATATATACTGGACAGGATTCGGCTGTTGAAGGTATCCTGTTGATGGATGGGAGTGGGGAAGTTCTTTGCTATCACAAGTCAGAGAAACCGGTTATGGAGGACTTCCTGTTCTTGAATACCCGTTTGGAGAAAGGTTCTCTGGATAAAGACAAATACGGCTTTTTGGAAAGAGAGAACGGTACGTATTACTTCAAACTGAATGCAAAGATCGGATTGGTAAAACGATAAATGCAAGTGGTGAACGAGTTGTAAGTATAGTAAATATAGTATATGAAAACGAATGAAGTTTTAGAAAATATCAAAGCACGTCGTAGTGTACGGGCTTATACTGACCGGCAAGTTTCGGAAGAAGACTTACAGGCTATTCTGGAAGCTGCCACTTTTGCACCCAGTGGGATGCATTTGGAGACATGGCATTTTACCGCTATTCAAAATGCAGATAAACTGGCAGAATTGAATGAACGGATTAAAGGCGCTTTTGCTAAAAGCGATGAACCGAAATTACAGGAGCGTGGTCATAGCAAGGCGTATTGCTGTTATTATCATGCCCCGACTTTGGTGATCGTGTCCAACGAACCCACTCAATGGTGGGCCGGCATGGATTGTGCCTGCGCGATTGAGAATATGTTTTTGGCTGCCCATTCTCTGGGAATCGGATCTTGCTGGATCAATCAGTTGGGTACGACTTGCGATGATCCCGAAGTTCGTGAATTTATAAGCTCTTTGGGTGTACCGGAGAATCATAAAGTATATGGCTGTGTAGCTTTAGGATATGCTGATCCTAAAATCTCACTAAGGGAGAAAATGCTAAAAGCCGGAACAGTGACTGTTGTCAGATAGAACCAGACTATGTTTTCGATAAACATGGAATGGAATGAAGAGCAGCATGATAACCGTAAGGTTTCGGAGTCGCTTCTTATGTTCATTTAGCTCGGTGCTTATTGGAATACGCTCGGTGCTTAACAAAGGTAAGCCCGGAGCTCAGCAGATGTGAGCTCCGGGCTTATTTTTTCATGTACGGATTTCCTTTGAAAGTTTCTTCTTATTCGAACGTTCCGTAGCGGGTCGGCAATAATTTCCGGTCTCCCAACGTATTGTCTACGCGAGCCACATTCACCCAGAACTTATTCTCACGCACGCTTTCTATCGGATATGCTGCTTTCTCACGTGTGTAGGAATGTTCCCAGTTGTCATTCACAATTTCATATTCCGGATGCGGGGCGTTGACTAATACATTATCATTCTTATCCGCTTCTTCGTTTTTCACTTCCTGAATTTCTTTCCATATATTCAGCATGACGTCTACAAAGTTGTTCAACTCCGCCAGGCTTTCGCTTTCAGTAGGTTCAATCATCAATGTGCCGTGAACAGGGAAGGAGAGAGTCGGGGCATGATAGCCGTAGTCCATCAGACGCTTTGCGATGTCATTTTCTGAGATACCCGTTTCTTCATGTACCTTGCGGCATTCCAGAATCATTTCATGTCCGACGAAACCGGTAGCTCCCCGATAAACAATACCGTAAGTATCTTTTAGACAGGCAGCCAGATAGTTGGCATTGAGAATGGCTATTTTAGTAGCCTGAGTCAAGCCTTCGGTACCCATCATCCGGATGTAGCCGTATGTGATAGGCAAGATACCCGCACTGCCGAACGGAGCTGCGGAAACCTGATTTTGCGTACTGCCGAAGATCGAATGTCCCGGCAAGAATGGAACCAGATGCTCAGCTACACAGATAGGGCCTACACCCGGACCGCCGCCGCCATGTGGTGAAGCAAACGTCTTGTGCAAATTCAAGTGACAAACGTCTGCACCTATAAATCCCGGATTGGTCAATCCTACCTGTGCATTCATGTTGGCACCATCCATATATACTTGTGCGCCACAAGCGTGGATGATTTCACAGATTTCCTTTATTTCCGTCTCGAAGATACCATGCGTTGACGGATAGGTGATCATCAGTGCAGCCAGTGCTTCCTTGTTCTCTTCGGCTTTGGCACGCAGGTCGCCCATATCCACGTTTCCTTGCTCGTCGCAAGCGCAGGTGACGGTTTCAAATCCGGCCTGTATGGCAGATGCAGGATTCGTACCGTGTGCCGAAGCCGGAATCAATATTTTGTTGCGATGTCCTTGACCAATACTTTCAAGATACGCACGGATAACTCGCAGACCGGCATATTCTCCCGCAGCACCCGAGTTCGGCTGCAGGCTGACACCTGCAAATCCGGTAATAACCTTCAAGTCCTCGCTCAAATTGCTGATCAATTCACGATATCCTTCCGCCTGATCTTCCGGCACCAACGGATGCATGCTCATAAACTCCGGACGGCTTAAAGGAAGCATTTCAGCGGCTGCGTTGAGCTTCATCGTGCACGATCCGAGGGAAATCATGGACTGGGCCAATGAAATATCCTTCCGATCCAGACGTTTGATGTAGCGCATCATTTCCGTTTCCGTATGATAGTTGGAGAATACCTCGTGCGTGAGGAAAGGCGTGGTGCGTTTCAGTGCTTTGTCAATATTGCTCTTTTCCGGCACGTCCTCTACCTTCTGATAATCTTTCCCGGCGGCAATGGCAAAGATGGAAAGCAACACGTTCGTAGCTGCTACGTCTGTCGTTTCATCGATGCTGAAACCTACGTCTCCATTCTCGTAATAGCGCAGGTTCACTTCCTTGCTTAGTGCGATCGTGCGAATCTGCTGCGCCGAAACGTGTTCCGGCAACTCGAAACGTAGCGTATCGAAATATTGTGCATTGACTTGCGTATATCCGAATTTCTTCAATTGCTTGTCGAGGAAGACAGTGATGCTATGAATACGCGAAGCAATCGTTCTGATTCCTTCCTGTCCGTGATATACAGCGTAGAAACCTGCCATCGTAGCGAGTAATGCCTGAGCCGTGCAAATATTGGAAGTGGCTTTTTCGCGTTTGATATGCTGTTCGCGTGTCTGCAAAGCCATTCGGTAGCAGAGTTTGCCGTATTTGTCTTTGGACCATCCGATGATGCGTCCCGGCATGTTCCGCTTGTACTCGTCACGTGTGGCGAAGTAGGCTGCCGAAGGGCCACCGTAAAACATTGGTGTACCCAGACGTTGTGTTGTACCGAATACGATATCCGCTCCCCATTCTCCCGGAGGAGTCAGCAGGGCAAGACTCAGAATGTCAGCGGCAACGGCAACTTTGCAGTCTGCTTCATGTGCCTTTTTTGTGAAGTCGGCATAGTCTTCCACATTACCGCTGGAGTTAGGATATTGCAGGATGCAGGCGAAGATTTCCGGTGAGGGTTCAAACTCTTTATATTTGCCTGTGCGCAATTCGATGCCTTGTGGAATGGCACGTGTGGTCATTACTGCCAAGGTCTGCGGGAAGATGTTTTCGTCCACAAAGACTATGTTGGCACCTGCTTTCTGTTGGGCACGCGAACGCAGAGCATACATCATGGTTACGGCTTCGGCAGCGGCAGTCGCTTCATCCAGCAGTGAGCAGTTGGCGAGCGGCATAGCGGTGAGGTCACAGACGGCAGTCTGGAAATTCATCAACGCTTCCAGTCTTCCTTGCGACACTTCTGTCTGATAAGGCGTGTAAGAAGTATACCATACGGGATTTTCGAATACATTCCGTTGGATAACGGCAGGAGTAATCGTATTATACCACCCCAATCCGATGTATGTCGTATACAGTTTGTTTTTACTTGCCAGGTCGGCAATGTGTTTTCCAAATTCGTATTCCGTCAACGGCTTGGCCAGTGCCAGCGGTTCCTTCAGTCGGATGTTGGCAGGGATGGTTTTGTTGATCAGTTCATCCAGTGAGTCTACGCCTATTTTGCGGAGCATCACAGCTGTGTCTTCTTCATTGATGCCGATGTGACGGCTAGCTAACAAATCTGTTTTCATAATTTATGGGGGATGTTTTTAAGTAATAGATAATAAGTAATAAGTAATATCCATGCGGATAAATATACTGGCAGCTACGATTATTACCTGTTACTTATTACCTATTACTTGTATTCTTTTTTTTATCTGAAAAATGGATTCTCTGCCTTCTCCATTCCGATGGTCGTTGGCGCACCGTGTCCGGGGTATACGACTGTCTCGTTGGGAAGTACGAATAAACGGCTGCAAATATGATCGATCAGTTCGTCGAAGTTGCCACCCGACAGATCGGCACGACCGATGCTGCCTTGAAACAATACGTCGCCGGAGAACATGCAGTTTTCTTCCTTGCAATAATACACCAGGCTACCGGGCGAATGTCCGGGGACATGGATTGCTTCCAGTTTGGTGTGTCCGAAAGTGATGATATCTCCGTCATGCAGATATTTCCCCAACGGAACCGGTTCTTCCTGCAATTGGAAGCCGAACATACGGCTCTGTTTCGGAGCTTCATCGATCCAGAACTCATCCGCCTTATTGGCTTCTGCCGACAGACCGAACTCTTTCAGCATAAACGGATTGCCGAAGATGTGATCCAGATGTAAGTGAGTATTCAGCAGATGTTTCACTGTTAACTCATTGGTGAGGATGAACTTCTTTAGTGCTTGTTTTTCCTCTTCGTAGAAGCAGCCCGGATCGATGACAACCGCCTCTTTTGTGTCATCCCATAAAACGTAGCAATTTACGGGAAACATATTAAACTCAAATCTCTTTATTTTCATGGTTTTGATAACTCCTGATTCCTATATTTGTGAATATACTACCTTCTTTGTTTCAAAGAACTCTTCCTCGAAGTTTTCGCTCAGGCTGTGGATGACTGTTTTATGCTTGAACGGCATCGTTTCATGCTCCAGTTCGCCTCCTTTGAGACAGATTAGTCCGTTGGGCAAAGCATTCTGCTGTTTGGGGGAAATGTTCTTTTTGATGATCTTGATCAGATCCGCCAAAGGCATTACGGCACGGCTCACGACGAAATCGAACTGTTGTTTTTCCTCTTCGGCACGGGCATGACGGAAAGTGACGTTTTTTCAGTCCGATGGCATTGGCCACTTCTGTCGCCACACGTACTTTCTTGCCGATGCTGTCTACCAGATGAAACTTGGTTTCGGGGAACAGGATGGCGAGCGGAATGCCGGGAAATCCTCCTCCTGTACCCAGATCCATGACCTTGGTTCCAGGACGGAATTGAATCACTTTGGCGATGCCTAATGAATGGAGAACATGATGCTCGTACAGATTTTCGATGTCTTTGCGGGAGATAACGTTGATTTTCGCATTCCAGTCGATGTAGAGGTCGTATAGAGCGGCAAACTGTTTACGCTGCTCTTCCGTCAGATCCGGAAAATATTTCAGTATGATTTCCACTTTAAGTATTTTGAATGGTGAATTTTGATTTATAAGTGAAATGAATATCCTTCTGCATCACACGGGGCAATAACAACAGGATATTCATTGGTGTTCAATCTTTTAATAGCTGTTTAATCTTTCAGGTCTCCAAGAATTGGGTTGCTGCCCAGCAGATGTTCCATCATAGAGTATGGAATGGTAACTTTGACAGGTCCCATCGAGTACGGTGTGATGTCGTATATATTATAGTAGAAGGTGATACCTTCTTTACTCAGATAGAAGTTCTCTGTCGGGGCGATGTCTCCGGTCGAAGCATATCCCATGTCTTCCAGCGCTTCGTGAGTAGTTACTTTGTTGTCAGCCATCAGCTGGTTCCAGATCAGATCCGTCAGGGCTTCCTGGAAGTCGCCTACAAAAATATCATCGAGGCGGAGCGGACGCATCAGAGTGAGATCCATGTTCAGGAAAGTCGACATATACATACCGTGTGCGCCTCCGGTATATTCGTTGTAGTCAACGCGATATACTAGCAGGTCTTTCTCATAAAGTTGCACGTGGCTTTCGATGCTCTTGTAATAGGAGTACCATGCGCCTACCACTGCATCGCTTTCTTTATTCTTTTCGTCTTCGGCGTACATCGGCTCTTGGTCGTGGCGATACTCGTCAATGTAATTCTTGGCGTATTGCTTCACTACCGCTTCTGGCTTTTCGCCGATATATTTGTCTCCGAAGCAGACGGAGATGAAGTAAGCGTTCAGACTGTCTTTCAGCATCTCGTCCGACGACTTGACGGGATAGGCGAAGTTGATGATAATATTGCACGCGGGTTTGGCGGTGTCATTAAAGAGGTGTGCCGTCTCGTTAACCTGTATACTATCGAATTGTAATGCTCCCGTGTTTTTGTTCATCTTGTCATGACAAGAAAACAAAAAGCCGCTTACCGAAAGTATAACCGCAAGCAGACTGACATATTGTTTTTTCATACTCGTTTTTTCTATAAATTCAACATTGATCATATCTATCACTATCGACAAATATAAATGAAATTACCGAATACTGCGAATAAAAAAGGAAAAATATTCAGCTACTTTCTCCGGCAATGTATATAGGGGATGCCATTGTTAATGATTCTTTTTTTCTTGCTTCTGTATCATATGTTACAGTTTTAATCTGTACGCCGTACTTATCTTTGCAGAAAAAATAGATTATGGAACAGTTACATGCACACGAAGTCCTTCACATGATGGAGGGAAATAGTTATACTGAGGCATCTCTGAGGGCTGCAATTGTAGAGAAGTTTGGCGAACATCAGCGTTTTTATACTTGTTCGGCAGATAATATGGAAGTGGATGAACTGATCGGATTTCTTAAACGAAAAGGGAAGTTCATGCCTGCCGGTGAGGAATTTACGGTCGATATCAGTAAGGTATGCAGTCATTGATTCTCTGTGGCGGATGGTATGATAGATAAGCCAATAGGATAGTTGAGAGAAGAAATGTTAGTAGTCATAGGTTATACCTGTCGTTTTTCATAGATAGGGAAATTCCTATTTGCAAGTAGGAAGAAGTCTTTGCGAAGGGAATTTTCTCATACTACATTTGGGGTATTCAAAAAAACTACTAAACTATACCTATTATGAAAAAGAGTCAGATCCTTATGTCTTTGCTGCTGGTGATATTGCTCAGCAGTTGTTATGCAAGCAGAATTACTTATGAGAATTTGAGTATTATCCAACGTGGGATGTCTTCAAAAGAAGTAATAGCCATTATGGGTAAACCGAGCTATCGAAGTTTTGACGAAGAGAGTGAGATGCTGGAATTTCGTACTTCCGAGTCAAGTATTGCAGGAGTCGTTAATATCTGGTTCGTTGATGACCGGGTGACTAAGATGAAAAGTTATCATACCAATGGCTGTATGGACCGGAACAGAGCCATAGAGGATAAGGAAGAGGAGGAATCTGCAAAGAAGGAAAAGAAAGAAAAAGAAGAAACAAGCGCCCGCATACGTGTGACGACGGACGGAAAGCATATCATACAGACTGGTTCCATCATAGTCACTCCGGATGGAAAGCACGAGACGGTGGTCAGTGATTGTGGTGGAGTAATCATAACAGCTTCGGGGGAGCATATACTTGCTCCTTAACGCCTTCCGTCAATTCACCATACCCTTGTCAATACCAAATTTCTCGTCTGTCTGACATTCGCCGGCAGGTTCCACGTGTACTAAGATATCATAGACATTGTCTATAGAGCTTTTTATGCTTTTCTCCACAGCGTCGGCTATCTGATGGGCCTGTGTGATGGTTATCTGCGGATTTACCTCGATATCGAGGGTAATCATATAAAGATTCCCGATCATTCTTGATCTTACCCGGTGTGGGTTGCTCGCACCGGGAACTGTTTCTACTGCTTCGAATATCTTATTGTACACATTGACATCTTTGACGCCATCCATCAATTCCACATTCGAATCGATGAAAATGCCAATCGAAGATTTTATGATAAAGAGGCTGATGATTAGTCCTGTGATGGAGTCGAGTATAGGCAGTTTGAATATGAACGTGAATATCAGTCCCAGCAGCACACCGGAGGAAATGATAACATCATTGCGCATATTGATGGCATTGGCCGTCAGCATGGAGCTATCTATCTTTTTCCCTTGTTTGTACTGATATAAAGCCAATAGAAGTTTGCCGATAATCGAAAAGATCGTGACGTATATGGCAATGGCTGACGGAATTTCTTTTGCTTCTTCGGAAAAGATACTTCCGATAGATGATATCAACATTTGCACCCCTGCATAGAATATCACAAGCGAAAGAATTTTAGTCGCAATCCCTTCGGCTTTCTCATAGCCGAATACGTACTTCTTGGAAGGCGGCTGGCTGATAATGCGTGCTGTGAAAATCATGACAATGGAGATGATCACATCCGTTGCCGAATCAATACCGTCGCCTAGCACGGCAAGACTGCCGGCCCATAAACCTACGATGATTTTTGATGTGGAAAGTATGGCATTACCAATAGTACTAATCCAGGAAGTTCTGATTAATATCTGCTCTCTTTTAGCTTTCATGTGATTAAGCCTTTGACATACCGGTTAATATGTAACTACCTTTTAAATTGTTTTCTTTCATGTAATGGACGACTTCTGCCCGGCAAGCTGATACTAAAGCGTATCCTGTTAAACTTCCATTTATAGCTTTAATGAACGAATACTCTGTATCGTTGTGGATGAAAGATATACGATGATATTCCATGACATGATGTATTTAAAAGAACTAATATGCGGTCAAATATACGGATAATATCAGTAGTACGAATAAAAATGGAGAATTATTTAATTTGATATTGTTGCCGGAATACCTTATCTTTGTCTCCCGAAATGAAGAGACTAGCCTACATAACAGCAGTGATCCTTTCTCTCCTGATTATCTATTCAGGGGCAGGAGTATCTATTGTTCATTATTGCTGTTCCCGTTGCGAGGCTGTGCAGGGCTGTTGTGCCGATGGCTGTCCCAAATGTAAGAAGTCTCATACTTGCGACTCAAAGAAAGATTGCAGAGAAAAGGGCTGTACGGCAACTATCTATAAGCCCGACTTGATGAAGCATATTTCCGAACTGACAGTTTCCGTTCCGGTGATAACACTTTTCTGCGAACAGTATTGCCAGCTATTTACTTTCACTTCCATAGACCAGACGGTGGACTTTTCCAGTCTCCCTTCTCCGCCACCTCCCTGTCCGAGGCAGAAGCTGGCGTTGCATTCCGTTTTTCTGATTTAGCCGCTATTTCATCTTTTTTGTCCGATTGAACTTTGTTTTCAGCCTTTGCAGGATATGAAAGCAAGGGGAATGAATGCAACTCAGTTGCAAGAGAAATGAATTAATTTTGTATCGCAAAACTAAGTCCAAGAAAGAATGAAATATATAATAATGGGACTGTTCTCATTACTTGCAGTTACGACACAAGCGCAAGTGCGGGGAATAGTCAAAGATAATACCGGAGAGCCTGTTCCGGGCGCTAATGTATTCTGGGTGAATACGGGTCAGGGTGTAACTACCAAGGAAGATGGCAGCTTTTCTATCTCCAAACCTTCGAAGAGTCACATGCTGGTAATCAGTTTTATCGGTTTTCAAAATGACACGATTCATGTCAGCAAGAAGAATCAGGAACTGGACATTACCCTTCGGGAAGGTGTAGAACTGAACGAAGTGAATGTAGTCAGCCGCAGAATGGGAACGATGAAGTTGCGCAGCAGCGTGATGAACGAAGAGATGATAAGCAGTGCCGAATTGAGCAGGGCTGCCTGCTGTAATCTGGGAGAAAGTTTCGTGACCAACCCTTCGGTGGACGTGAGCTATTCGGATGCGGCAACGGGAGCCAAGCAGATCAAACTGCTCGGATTGTCCGGAACTTATGTACAGATGCTCACGGAGAATATCCCGAACTATCGCGGTGCGGCATCTCCTTATGGTCTGGGATATGTCCCCGGTCCGTGGATGCAAAGCATACAGGTTTCCAAAGGAATCTCATCAGTGAAGAATGGTTACGAAGCCATCACGGGACAGATTAATGTAGAGTTCAAAAAGCCGCAGTTGCTGGAGGCCG
The DNA here is from genome assembly GCF_000162515.1 of Bacteroides sp. 1_1_14. Classification (NCBI taxonomy): domain Bacteria; kingdom Pseudomonadati; phylum Bacteroidota; class Bacteroidia; order Bacteroidales; family Bacteroidaceae; genus Bacteroides; species Bacteroides sp. 1_1_14. The sequence goes on from NZ_GG774712.1 coordinate 132,619, forward strand.
ATTGGGTATCTGCCAATCTTTTCGCAAGCAGTACCAACCGATATGAGGCGAATGCGGACGCCACCTTAAAGTTGTCAAAACGTTGGAGTACCTCTTTACTGGCGCATTATGAAAACGAAACCAAAGCGCACGACGGCAATGATGACAGCTTCGTGGATATCCCCCAAGTAGAGCAGTATAACGTGTGGAACCGATGGGCCTATATGGGAGATCATTATGTCTTTCAGGCAGGCTTCAAGGCCCTTTCTGAAAGTCGCACTAGTGGGCAGGCACATCATACGGATATGCAGACGGGTGATCTTTATAAAGTAGGAATCGATACCGAACGTTACGAACTTTTCACCAAGAATGCTTATATATTTAATAAGGAGAAGAATACGAATCTGGCACTGATTCTTTCTGCCAGTTGGCACAATCAGGATGCCATGTACGGACGAAAACTATACAATGTAGACCAGACAAATGTGTATGCCTCTTTGATGTTTGAAACAGAGTTTAATAAGCAGAACAGTTTCTCGGCGGGGCTGAGTTTCAACTATGACGCTTATGACCAGCATTATCGGTTGGAGAATCAAACGGAATTGCCGCTCATCAAGGCTTTTGCCAAAGAAGCGGTTCCCGGAGCCTATGCGCAATACACGCTGAATCTGAATGATCAGTGGATGCTGATGGCAGGTCTGCGTGGTGACTATAGCAATGAGCACGGTTTCTTTGTGACTCCCCGTGCACATCTTAAATACAATCCGAATGAGTACGTACACTTCCGCCTCTCTGCCGGAAAAGGTTACCGTACGAATCATGTACTGGCAGAAAATAACTACCTGCTTTCCAGTAGCCGAAAGGTCGAAATAGCGAAAGGATTGGACATGGAAGAAGCATGGAACTATGGTGCCAGTGTATCTACCTACGTACCTGTATTTGGCAAAACGCTGAATATCAATGCCGAATATTATTACACAGACTTCCTGAAGCAAGTCGTAGTGGATATGGACAGTAATCCTCACGAAGTAGCCTTTTACAATCTGGACGGGCGTTCCTATTCGCATGTATTCCAAGTAGAGGCAAGCTATCCTTTCTTTAAAGGATTTACCTTGACGGGAGCTTACCGTCTGACGGATGCTCAGACCACCTACAAAGGCCAGCGGATGGAGAAACCGTTGACCAGCAAATACAAAGGACTGCTGACCGCTTCGTACCAGACTCCACTCGGAATATGGCAGTTTGATGCTACGCTTCAGCTCAATGGCGGAGGAAGAATGCCTTCCCCTTACAAGTTGGCAGACGGTCAGCTATCTTGGGAGCGCCGCTATGGCAGCTTCGAGCAACTGAGTGCCCAGATTACCCGCTATTTTCGCCGCTGGTCTGTCTACATAGGAGGGGAGAACCTGACAAACTTCAAACAGAAGAATCCGATCATTGACGCAGCAAACCCGTGGGGAGGAAACTTCGACTCAACGATGATATGGGGACCTGTGCACGGGGCAAAAGCCTATATCGGAATACGTTTCAATCTGGCAAGAAATGAATAATAACCATTAAACGAATAAGAAAAATGAGAACAAAAAGATGGATGGCCACTTGCGTGGTGGCTCTTTTGAGCGTAGCAGCCGTGTTGGCAAAGGATATCCGTGTAGTAGTATTCAAAGTCTCTCAGATGCACTGCGAGAACTGCGAGAAGAAAGTGAAAAATAACATGCGCTTCGAGAAAGGCGTGAAGGAACTTTCCACCGAACTGAAGAACAAAACCGTGTCCATCACCTACGATGCCGAAAAGACAGATGTGAAGAAGTTGCAGGCAGGATTCAAGAAGTTCAATTATGAGGCCAAGTTTGTGAAGGAAACCAAGCAGGACGGCAAGAAAGATGGCAAACAAGAATCTAAGAAAGAGGATAAGAAGGCCGATAAGAAGTAATCGAACAAATACCCGTATTTGCTTGTTTTATAAATACTAATTAATTAAAGAGTAAAGGATTATATGGGTAATATAGCAAAAAAAGCGTTTCCCGTGCTTAATATGCATTGTGCGGGATGCGCTAACAATGTAGAAAAGACAGTGAAAAAGTTGCCGGGAGTCGTTGATGCTTCCGTCAACTTTGCTTCAAATACATTGACGATTTCTTATGAGGACGACAAGCTCACCCCCGGAGAAATCCGTGCAGCGGTACTTGCTGCCGGTTATGATCTGATAGTAGAAGAAGCGAATAAAGAAGAACGTCGGGAAGAAGAACAGCATAAGCGCTACCTTCGTCTGAAACGGAAAGTGATCGGCGCGTGGATATTTGTAGTGCCGTTGCTTATCTTTTCGATGTTATTAATGCATATGCCATACTCTAACGAGATACAAATGTTGCTTGCTATTCCGGTAATGGTGCTCTTCGGAGGAAGTTTCTTCACGGGGGCATGGAAACAGGCGAAGATCGGTCGTAGCAATATGGATACGCTGGTTGCGTTGAGTACCTCGATAGCCTTCCTTTTCAGTTTGTTCAACACTTTCTTTCCGCAGTTCTGGACAGATCGCGGACTGGAACCGCACGTCTATTACGAAGCTTCCGCAGTGATCATTGCCTTCGTTCTGACCGGAAAGATGATGGAGGAACGCGCCAAAGGAAATACCTCGGATGCCATTCGCAAACTGATGGGAAGGCAGCCTAAAGTGGCACGTGTATTGCGTGGCGGGGTAGAGGAAGAGATACAAATAGACCTGTTGCAGGTAGGCGATATGGTGGTAGTCCGTCCCGGCGAACAGATTCCCGTGGATGGTCAGCTTTCGGAGGGCGATTCGTATGTGGATGAAAGTATGATTAGCGGTGAGCCGATTCCGGTAGAGAAGAAAAAGGGCGATAAGGTCCTTGCCGGAACAATCAATCAGCGCGGTTCCTTCATCATTCGTGCTTCTCAGGTGGGAAGTGATACTGTGCTGGCACGCATCATTCACATGGTGCAGGAAGCACAAGGCAGCAAAGCTCCTGTGCAGCGTATCGTAGACCGTATTACAGGCATCTTCGTTCCTGTCGTGTTGGGAATTGCCATTCTGACGTTTGTGCTGTGGGTGGCTATCGGTGGCAGTGAATATATTTCTTATGGTATTCTTTCTGCCGTATCCGTTCTGGTCATAGCCTGTCCCTGTGCTTTGGGACTTGCTACACCTACTGCGCTGATGGTAGGAATCGGTAAAGCTGCCGGACAGCATATTCTGATAAAAGACGCCGTCGCTCTGGAGCAGATGCGTAAAGTAGATGTGGTGGTACTGGATAAAACCGGTACTTTGACCGAAGGACATCCTACTGCTACCGGATGGTTGTGGGCACAGCCGCAGGAAGAACACTTCAAAGATGTACTTCTGGCTGCCGAGCTGAAATCGGAACACCCGTTGGCAGGCGCGATTGTCGCCGTACTTCAAGACGAGGAAAAGATAACTCCTGCTCCTTTGAGCAGTTTTGAGAGCATCACAGGCAAAGGTATAAAGGTGACTTATCAAGGCAAGACTTACTGGGTGGGCAGCCATAAACTTCTGAAAGATTTCAGCGCTACAGTGAGCGATGTCATGGCGGATATGCTGGTACACTACGAATCAGACGGTAACGGAATCATATACTTCGGACGTGAGAATGAACTTTTGGCTATCATTGCCGTTTCCGATCCGATCAAGGCTACTTCTGCCGAGGCAGTGAAAGAACTGAAACGTCAGGGCATCGATATCTGTATGCTTACCGGTGACGGTCAGCGGACGGCTCTGGCAGTCTCTTCCCGTCTGGGTATCGAGCGATTTGTGGCAGATGCCTTGCCGGACGACAAAGCAGAATTTGTGCGTGAGCTGCAAATGCAGGGAAAGAAAGTGGCAATGGTGGGCGATGGTATCAATGACTCACAGGCACTGGCGTTGGCTGACGTCAGCATTGCTATGGGAAAGGGTACGGATATTGCTATGGATGTCGCTATGGTAACGCTGATGACATCCGACTTGCTGTTACTTCCCAAAGCCTTCGAACTATCCAGGCAGACTGTACGACTGATTCATCAGAACCTTTTCTGGGCATTCATCTACAATCTGATCGGTATTCCTATCGCTGCCGGAGTATTGTTCCCTATAAACGGATTGTTGCTGAATCCGATGCTGGCAAGTGCCGCCATGGCATTCTCCAGTGTGAGTGTAGTGCTCAATTCGTTGAGTTTGGGAAGAAGGAAGATTTAAACATCGAAAGGGAGCGTGGTAAAGTTCCTTTATAACTTTAAATTAGGCATGGATTACGCGGATTAACACGGATTTTAAACCTTTAGAACTGTGTAATTCGCGTAATTCGTGCCTAAATAATATCATAATGAAGATTGGTCATATGTAGCCTCCATCCATGATATAGCCTTTGATTACAAACCTCAACTATTTCTAAATTCCAGCGGTGACATCCCTACGTGCCGTCTGAAGAACTTGCAAAAGAAAGAGGGATTCGGGAAATTCAACGAATAAGCTATCTCCTGAATAGTCATATCCGTACCCTTTAGCTGCGCTTTGGCATCGATAATGACAATATAAGCAATAGTATCCAATACACTTTTCCCCGTCACTTGTTTTACGGTAGTGCTCAGATGTTGCAGAGAGATTCCCAGCTGATCGGCATAGAACTGTGCACAACGCTGGTCTTTGTAGTGCTCAGTGATCAGTTGAATCAGCTTCCGGCAAATCTCCTTCTTGCGGTTCGAATGATTGTTTCCCGAATAATTCCGGTACATCAGCTGGACACTTGTCAGAATAGTTTGGAGTGATAAGTCCGCCAGTTTGGAGTTCATCTTGAAAGACTCGTCACAACTGGCATGAGACAATAAGGCAAAATACTCCTTCAGATACTCGGAAATATTCTCGGAAAGAGGAATGATCGGCTGTTCTATCAGCTTGGGATAGGCGCTTCCGATGGTGGCCAGCAGATTGATATGTCCGATACATTTCGCGGAGAATCCGGCAAAACAAAGACTTACCTTTTCCGCTTTTTCACGGAACTGTATGATTGTTCCGGGAAGTAATGTAATCAGATCATTCGGGTGAACCTCATATTCCAGCAGATTGATGGAGACTTTCATTGTGCCTTCCGTACAGATGGCGAAAATACACGCCTGTAGCCGGCACGATTGCTTGTAGATGTTCAGAATATCTTCAGTTACTTTGGTCCATGCTAACACCTCCAGGGGCAAATCGACTTGTGGAACTTCCATTTTCATAAGAGTGTTTGTTATCTTTGGTTTAGAGTGCTTGTTATATTCGATCTACAAATGTACGATTTTTCTTTTTATTTCTTACTTTTGTCCTCATGAAAACTGTATTAGTAGACTGGAATTTGATTCCGTACGCCGAGGCATGGCAGCGGCAGACGGAATGGTTTGATACCCTTGTCCGCGCAAAAGCGCAGGGAGAAGCGTATGAAAACCGTATTATTATGTGCGAACATCCACACGTCTATACTTTGGGACGTAGCGGAAAAGAAAATAATATGCTGTTGAATGACGATCAGCTGAAAGCCATTCAGGCTACCCTTTTCCATATAGATCGGGGAG
>NZ_GG774712.1:139086-189491 GCF_000162515.1 Bacteroides sp. 1_1_14
AGACACGACGCGAGAAGTAAATGTTTTACTCGTTTCATAATCATTTGTTTTAAGGGTGAGACATCCGGACGACACGTATGCCGCTCCATGATTTATTATTGCGAAGCATTTGGCTGAGAGGCTCTTCGCTGACAACAACCTTGCCAAGCGTAGAAGAGGCGTGAAGCAAATGCAACTTTCCGTTTATATATTCGGCTATCCCTACATGAGCTACATCCAGTCCCGGAAGATTCGTGGTGATGGCGATGATATCACCGTCCATGATCCACGGAAGTCCTGCGTCGGGGAGTTTTCCTTTAGGTAGCCAGTGTACCTTTTTCCCGGACAATGCCTTTTCATGCTCGGCCATCCGTTTCACGTTCTCCGGCGAATCCGCCAGTTGCCTGTACTTTTGGGGATGGGTGGACATATAAGAGAGAGACAGTTTGGTGGTCTGCGTACTGTTTTGTGCAGTAACGTCTTCCAGAAATCCTTGGCGGACACCGTTCTCAATCCAGTCGGAGGTATAGTGCAACCGCGAAGTGTATCCGTCGATCACACCGTCCCGATAACGTATCTTTTGCAGATTATCGGCAAAAGAAGACCCCATCGCCTGAGCCAGCGTATATTCGACGAAAGTAAGGCAATCTACCGTTTGGGGCAGGATGACTAACTTTTCTTCCGTTCCCTGATCCAGTGTGTTGGCTACATACTTTGTTCCAAGGTACGTCTTTCCGATTCTCAACATCAATGCTGTCTCCTTCGGAAATACGACACCCTCACGCAACCACTTTTCGAGTTCCTGTGTCCATTGTTGCTTATACTTGAAGTTGTCCCGGAATCCCCAGCCATGTCCGCCGGTAGGGTAGACATGAAGCGATGCGGGAACATTGTTTTTCTGTAAAGCGAGATAATAGTTCACTCCGTTGGAAGGAGGCACGGCACCGTCATCAGAAGACAGGACGATAAAGGCTTGCGGAGTATCGGATGTCACTTGCAGTTCGTTGGAGAAGAGTACCTTTTGTTCTGCGGTCGGATTTCCGCCCAGAAGCTCTTTTCTCGAACCGCCATGAGTACTTTGCGTCATGGTGACCACCGGATAAAGCAGAATCTGAAAGTCGGGACGCGATGCTGCACTGTAATGGGTGGCAAGGGTAGAGGCGAGATGTCCTCCGGCGGATGCTCCCATGATTCCTATTTTGCGGGGATGGATATTCCATTCTCCGGCATGCTCGCGTACGATGCGAATCGCTCTTTCCGCATCCGATAAGGGGACTTCGCAATGACCGTTCGGCATCCGGTACTTTAATACAACGTAAGTGATGCCCTGTCCGCAGAACCAAGGTGCCATGTCATGCCCTTCATGATCCATGGCGAGGCGGCTGTAGCCACCTCCGGGACACATGATGACAGCCATTCCGTTCGGCTGCGGTGCACGATAAACGGTTATGGTGGGGTCGGTGACATTGCTGAGTCTATGGGGTGACACTTCCTTTTCCCCGCCGGTCAGCCCGTTGGAGTTGGGAGCACCGTCGGGCCACAAAGGTAGCTCGACGGGCTGTTGTGCAAATGTCATTGCAGTCATAAGTGATACTATAACAGATAACAGTTTCCTCATCTTATTTTACTTTCATGGAAGCCTTGATAAAGTAGAGGATCAATAAAGCGTAAGCTCCTAATGCTAACACTTCCGACCAGGTATTGTTCAGCCAGGCTTCGTTGACCAGATTGATACCGCCGAAACGCATTGCCGCGCTCACTACTCCCATCAATGCGCCTCCGGCAATGAAACCGGATGCCAGCAACGTACCTTTTTCACCTCTTTCCGTATTGAGTGCCGTATCCTTGCTGCGGCTTGTTACATACCAGTTGACGGCACCACCTACTACCAGCGGCACATTCAGCTCCAACGGAATAAACATACCCAGCGCAAAGGCCAGTGCGGGAATCTTGAAGAATGTCAGCACGATAGCAAGGATTGCACCGATGCCATACAGCAGCCAGGGGGCGCCTACGCCGCTCATCAGCGGTTCGATAACGGCAGCCATCGCATTGGCCTGTGGTGCAGCCAGTGCGCCGCTGGTGAAGCCGTATGTCTTGTTCAATATAATCATTACACCGCCTACCGTAGCAGCAGAAACGATGGTTCCCAAGAATTTCCATGTTTCCTGTTTGGCAGGCGTACTACCCAGCCAGTAACCGATCTTCAAGTCGGTGATGAAACCGCCCGCCATAGACAGTGCCGTACATACTACGCCACCCATCACAAGTGCGGCCACCATGCCCGAAGGACCTTTCAGTCCGACAGCTACCATCACTACGGAAGCCAGAATCAGTGTCATCAATGTCATTCCCGATACCGGATTGGTGCCTACAATGGCAATCGCATTGGCAGCTACCGTTGTGAACAGGAAGGAAATGCCTGCTACCAGCGCAATCGCTACCAGCGTATGGACGATATTTCCCTGCATGATATCGAAGTAGAAGAACAGCACGATCAGAATCAGCGTAAGGATAGAGCCGATAGCGATGATTTTCATCGAAAGATCACGCTGTGTACGCACGATATTCTTTTCTACATTGCCTTTACCGCCCATTTCTTTGGCAGCCAGTCCGACGGCACTCTTGATGATTCCCCACGAACGGATAATACCGATGACACCTGCCATGGCAATACCGCCGATACCGATGCTCTTGGCGTAATACTTGAAGATTTCTTCGGGGCTCATCATGCCTACCGTAGAAGTGATTTCGGGGTTCCATGCGTTCAGCACGCTGTCTCCCCAGATGGCGGACATTCCCGGAATGATGATCCACCATACTGCCAGTGATCCGGCACAGATGATGGAAGCATATTTCAGTCCGACGATATAGCCCAGACCGAGTACGGCAGCTCCCGTATTTACTTTGAATACCAGTTTCGCTTTCTCAGCCAGCATTTCTCCGGCTCCGCATACGCGGGTGGTGAAGTTCTCGTTCCACCAGCCGAAAGTGGCCACGATGAAGTCATACAATCCACCGATCATTCCCGCCATCAACAGCGGTTTGGCCTGGCTGCCGCTCTTTTCTCCGGACACCAGCACCTGTGTGGTAGCGGTTGCTTCGGGGAAAGGATATTTGCCGTGCATATCGCTGACGAAATATTTGCGGAAAGGAATCAGAAACAGGATACCCAGTACGCCACCCAGCAGCGAGCTGATAAATACCTGCATAAAGCTGACTGTCATCTCAGGATATTTGACTTGAAGGATATAAAGGGCGGGGAGGGTAAAGATGGCTCCGGCAACGATTACACCGGAACACGCTCCGATAGACTGGATAATTACATTTTCTCCTAACGCATTTTTTCTTTTGGCTGCACCGGAGACTCCTACGGCAATGATGGCTATCGGAATAGCGGCTTCGAATACTTGTCCCACTTTCAGCCCCAGATAGGCGGCGGCTGCCGAGAAAAGGATGGCCATGGCGATACCCCATGTTACTGACCAGAAGTTTACTTCCGGATAATTTTTGGAAGGACTCATCAGGGGATTGTACACTTCTCCTGCTTTTAACTCTCTGAACGCGTTCTCGGGTAGTCCGGTGAATTTGTCTTCTTCTTGTTTCATATTATATTTTTAGTAGTTTATGCTTAATGGACTTCAAAGTAAACAAAAAAAAAGGAGAATCGAAAGATTCTCCTTTACGTTATGTCTATTTTTTCTTACTTCTCGTCTTTCGGGGTCATATCGCCTTCGATATAGAGGCGTACCATTTCGGTTTTTGCGTTGGTACGCAGGGTAATCGACTTTTTGAAGTGTCCCGGATATTTACCTGTTCCGTTGTAAGTTACTTTGATTGTACCTTTCTTTCCCGGCTGGATCGGTTCTTTGGTATATTCGGGCACTGTGCATCCGCAAGACGCTACCGCCTGATGAATAACTAAAGGAGCGTCACCGATATTAGTGAAAGTGAATACGCAGCTTACTACCGGACTGTTTTCAGAGAATTTTCCAAAGTCGTGTGTTGTTTTGTCAAACTTGATATCAGCGTTAGTCTGGGCAAAAGCGAAACTTACTCCTACCACTAACAAGGTCATTAAAAAAAGTATCTTTTTCATTTTTCCTTCTTTTTATTGATTACAAACGCCAAAGGTAACGCTTTTCCCTGAAACTATCCCGTCGGCAGAGTTAATTTTATCGAAAAAGGGAATAAAATAACTTCTGTTTATCATCGTCCTTGGACTTGGCAATCCTGACCACCGAAGTGAGGAATACTGAGCGCCGAGCTGAATGAGAGTAAGCAGCGAGGCGAAAAACGCTGAGCACCGAGACGAGCAGAAGTGAGCACCGAGGTGAATACTGCCGATCTCTGTTCGCTAAATTAATTCATTTCAACACGCTAATGAATACTCATATTTTTTGTTTATCGCATAAAAAATTACTATATTTGGAACAAACCCATAAAATCCAGCTATTATGAAAACAAAACTTGATTTCTATCATATGACTCCCTTTTATGAGTTGAATTACTTTATAGCATTTATTGTTAAGTTGTACAAACGCATTCAACAACGTAAAGAACAGAAAGAACATCGAATCAAAGATGAACTGGTCTGATTCATTTCTGTTCTGAAAGTGAATCGGCAGCGGCGAAATTCTTTCTTCTCTTTCTTAGTAATTCTATTTCTTTAGAATAGAATTATATACTCTACTCTTCTCTACTGGTTAAGGTTCGGTTTCCCTTTCGGTTAGGATTCGGTTTTCGAGCCCTGCCAGAAGGCGTTTCAGAGCTTTTGGTTTTGCAAATAAAACACTATTTCTTCAACCCGAATCCCAGCATCATCCCGTCGTAGTTTTCAGCCAGTGAGCTGACAGTTTTCAGTGCTGTGCTGTTTGTCTTGCTGCCGAGGAATGTCATTAATTTAAGCAGCTTGTCGGAGTTGAACAATAAATCCATAGAGTTGGAAGTGCAGTTCACTTTCGCGTGCAGGTTCAGTAGTTTCAAGTACTTTAAGTCTACCTGCTTGGTGGAAGCATTGTACGAATAAGTGCCGTTCAGTTTCTTTTTTCCGACGGTGCTGGTGAAAGTACTGTCGGCGTTGAACGTGAAGCTCATTTGTCCTTCTTTGATGCCCACTTTACTCAATTGCTCGTTCAATTTGTTTTCTGCCATCGTGGCGGCTGCGGCTCCTCCTGCTTTCATCAGCAGATTGTCCGATTCAAATTCTACTGCCGAACCGCTGTAAGTCCATGTGCCTGTCATGTCTATCGTTTCGGGTGTCCCGGTGATGGCATTTACTACTTTGGAGATGTTGTCTTTGTTGAGCAGATCCTTTAATGATTGTGCCTGACTGTTGCTTGCAAAGAGTGAGAATAATGCAACCCATGCAATAAATAAAATGTTCTTTTTCATTTTCGTTTACTTATTTTTATAGACTTCTTTACTGATGTTTTCTATGTAGTCGAGGATTTCCGTGCGTCCTGTGCGGTTTTCCGAAGAAGATACGAAATACGGGGGAAGTTCTTCCCATTCCTTGCTCAGTTCACGCAGGTAGTTGTTGATATTCATTTTCAGACGTCCGCCTTTCAGTTTGTCTGCTTTGGTGAAGATGATGGAGAAAGGGATGCCGTTTTCGCCCAGCCATTCCATAAATTCCAAGTCTATTTTCTGCGGTTCCAGGCGACTGTCTATCAATACAAACAGGTTGGTCATCTGTTCCCGTTCGAGGATGTAGTCTTCGATGATGGTACGTATCTGGTCTTTTCCTTTTGTCCGCGTCTGGCGTAGCCGTATCCGGGAAGATCGACCAGGTACCAGCTTTGGTTGATCAGGAAGTGGTTGATAAGCATTGTCTTTCCCGGTGTGGCGGAGGTCATCGCCAGTCCTTTGCGGGCAGTCAGCATATTGATAAGGCTCGACTTTCCTACATTCGACCGCCCGATGAAGGCGTATTCGGGAAATACTCCTGTCGGACATTTCTTCACGTCCGTGTTGCTAATCACAAATTCTGCACTCGTTATTTCCATTTTATTGTCATTTATTTCTTTGTTTTTCTACTTCTAATAAACTCTCTTATCGTTTATAATAAACTATGGTCACGTTTATAATAAACTCCACTACTTTTTATTATAAACTCCGGACGCCTGTTTTCAAGGCGTTTCCACCGTTTTCTCTTTTCCGGACAGCAGCATGAGCCCCGCAAAGGTAAGGCTTCCGTTCAACATTAGCAATTCATAGCCAAATTTATATCCGGTTTCTTTGTTTATCCACCAGTCCAGAGCGTAGCAGAGCACCGGAGAGGCGATGGCGATGAGCGGGACCAGCCGGTCCTTAGTCCGGCGCCGGGTGAACAGTCCGAAGGCGAACATGCCCAGCAAAGGCCCGTATGTGTAGGAGGCGATGATGTAGATCGCGTCAATCACGCTTTTGTTGTTCAGCATCTCCACCAGGCAGATAAAGAAAGCCAGCAGGATGGAGAGGGACAGGTGTACTTTCTTTCTTTTGCGACGGGCTGTTTCTTCCGTGTCTTTGTCCGTGTTCAGCAGGTCTATACATACGCTGGTGGTCATGGCGGTCAGCGCGGAGTCTGAGTTGCTGAAAGCTGCGGCGATGATGCCGATGGTGAAAAGAACCAGTACCGACTGTCCCAGATATCCTTGTGTGGCAAACATGGGAAGGATATCGTCATTCATGGCCGGTAGTTCCAGTTGCATTTGTCCCGCTAATGCGATCAGCAGAATGCCCAGGCACAGGAACAGGAAATTCAGCGGGATGAATGAGAATCCGTAGCAGTACATATTCTTTTGGGCTTCGTGCAGATTGCGGCAGGAGAGGTTCTTCTGCATCATGTCCTGATCGAGTCCGGTCATGACGATGACGATAAAGATGCCGCTGAAGAACTGTTTGAAGAAGTTCTGACGGGACATCCAGTCGTCGAATACGAAGATGCGGCTGTGTTCGCTGTGGCGGATGGTCTGTACGATGCCGTCGAAGCCCACATCCAGCTTCTGTATGGTGAAGTAGATGATGAATAGCAGGGCTGCGATCAGACAGAATGTTTGCAGGGTGTCCGTCCATACGATTGTCTTGATGCCGCTTTTGTGGGTATATATCCACACGAGGGCCACGGAGCCGACGGCAATCACCCAGAAAGGGATGTGCATATCCTGAAATACGTGCGTATGCAGGATCAGACAGACGAGATACAGTTTGGCTGCCGTTCCCAGCATACGGGAGAGCAGGAAGAAGAAAGAGCCGGTGCGGTAGGCATTCACGCCGATGCGTGTACCGAGGTATCCGTAGATACTTGTCAGATTCAGCCTGTAGTAAAGAGGCAGCAATATGTGTGCTACGATCATATAGCCGAAGAAGAATCCGAATACGGTCTGCATATACGTCATGTCCATTCCGCGAACCATGCCCGGTACGGATACGAAAGTCACGCCGGAAATTGTAGCGCCAATCATGCCGAAGGAGACTATATACCAGGGTGATTTGTTTTCTCCTTTAAAGAACGCTGCATTTGATCCGCCTTTATGTCCGGTAATGTGGGCTATTAACAACAAGCCCGCAAAATAGCATATAATAATGACTAATATCATCATATCGGCTGCAAAGGTAATACTTTCTTTGTATTAAAAACAATAATCCGTATCTTTGCGCCCGAAACAGATAGAATTTCATTCGTAATCTATGAACCAACAATATCCTTCCGTACTGCTCGAAAAGGCAGTAGGCGAATTTTCCAAACTTCCGGGTATCGGGCGCAAGACGGCAATGCGGCTTGTATTACATCTGCTCCGGCAGGACACGGCTACTGTGGAGGCATTCGGCAACTCCATCATTACGCTGAAGCGTGAAGTAAAGTACTGTAAAGTATGTCATAATATATCTGATACCGAGACTTGTCAGATTTGTGCCAATCCGCAGCGTGACGCCTCTACTGTCTGTGTGGTAGAGAATATCCGTGACGTGATGGCGGTAGAAGCCACCCAGCAGTATCGGGGACTTTACCACGTACTGGGCGGAGTGATCTCGCCAATGGACGGGGTAGGACCGAGCGACCTGCAAATAGAAAGTCTCGTACAGCGGGTATCCGAAGGAGGAATCAAGGAAGTCATCCTCGCTTTGAGCACCACGATGGAAGGAGATACCACCAACTTCTACATCTACCGTAAACTGGAGAAGATGGGGGTCAAACTCAGCGTAATAGCACGGGGCATCTCCGTTGGTGATGAACTGGAGTATGCCGATGAGATCACTCTGGGACGCAGTATTGTCAACCGGACTCTTTTTACCGGAACCGTATAATCTAACTTTATTATTTGAACGAATATCGTAACTAACATGGAAGAACAGATAAAACGCGCAGTGAGAAATTTGAATATCAGTTATGTTTTCTTTTGGGTGCTTCCCGCCTTTTTGCTTGGGGCAGGGGAGTTCGACCTTCTTCCTGTGGGAGCTTTGGTCGATAACCCACAGGCCACCTATTATATGGAGACGGCAGGCATCTTGCTGACCGCCTTGTGTGTGCCGCTTGCTTTGAAACTGTTCAGTCTGGTACTGAAAAAGAAGATAGACCTCCTGACGATTCCTCTTGCGTTGAAGCGTTATGTGCAGTGGAGCATGGTACGCCTCGGATTGCTCGAAGTGGCTATCGTCCTCAACGTATTATGCTATTATCTGACTCTTAGCAACACCGGAAATCTCTGTATGCTGATCGGGCTGACCGCTTCCCTTTTTTGTCTGCCCAGTGAGAAAAGACTTCGTAACGAACTCCATATTAATAAAGAATAAGCCGGTATGAAACAGTCTTTTTTAAGTAATGACCGCATCTATCTTCGTGCGGTAGAGCCGGAAGATATGGATGTGATGTATGAGATGGAGAATGACCCTTCCATGTGGGATATCAGTAATTTTACCGTTCCTTATTCCCGCTACGTGCTCCGGCAATATATAGAGGGTTCCCAGTGTGATGTGTTTGCCGACAAGCAGTTGCGCCTGATGATAATGAGTAAGTCCGATCATCGGATATTGGGGACGATTGATATCACGGATTTTGTTCCTCTCCACTCTCGTGGTGAGGTCGGCATAGCCGTTCATAAAGACTATCGCCGGCAAGGTTACGCATCGGACGCTTTGCAGTTGCTGTGCGAGTATGCTTTCGATTTCTTGTCGCTGACTCAACTTTATGCCCATGTGGCTACGGACAATGAAGTCTGTATGAAACTGTTTACTTCCTGCGGTTTCGTCCAATGCGGACTGTTGAAGGATTGGTTACAGGTCGGTGGATGTTACAAAGATGCTGCTATCTTCCAGTATCTGAATCCGAAGAGACATTAATTGAAAGTCGGCACTTGCGGAAAGCGTGACCAGGTTTCATACTTGCTGCCTAGTTTCTCCAAGGCTTGTTTCCACATATCCTTGGTGTCTCCGTTCATCAGATAGGCATTCTCTTCTTTGGAGACGAGCCATGTGTTCTCTTTGAGTTCGGTGCTCAGTTGTTCGCTTTCCCAGCCGGAGTATCCCAGGAAGAAGCGGATGTAGCGGTCTACTTTGTTTCCTTGCAGTATGTATTTCTTTATCTCATCAAAGTCACCGTTCAGATACAGTCCTTTGCTGATAGGTATGGCACCCGGAATGTCTGCCAGTGTATGAAGGTAGAACAGGGTATCTGTAGCGATAGGTCCGCCTTTGTATAAAGGTATATTTTCGATATACTTGAATTCTTTGATAATGTCGTTGACAAATATCGGCAGTTGTTTGTTGATAATCAGCCCCATGCTGCCTTCTTCGGTATGGTCGATCAACAGAACTACAGATCTGCCGAATGTGGCATCACGAAGGAAAGGTTCGGAGATGAGAATCTTTCCTCGTGATGGCAATACATTATTCGATTGAATTTTAAATATGTCAGAGTCTATATTCATGCCATCAGATTGATATTCGTGCCACTAATATAAGAAAAGAAATGGAATAATAGCCATACTTTCCCATTTTTTTTGTTTTAAGAGCAGCTTTTATGAATATCCGCATCTGACATGAACATCAGTTCCGGTATAAATACGCTATTCGGCTGTCAGGCAATCGGGTGATGTTCGGCAAACAGCTTCATTCTTTCGTCGAGCTGTGCGTACTGGTGGTCTTTAATAAAAGAGGTACACGCGCGTAATCCTTCCTGGTGGCTTCCGGTGGTGACCAGTGAAATGGCGCTCACTCCATAGTACATCAGTTCTTTGGCAAGTTCGCCGCTTGTCATTCCCGGATAGCCGATGGTGAAGTAAAATCCGTCGGCAATCGGATCGCCCAAGTCATTGTCATATACCAGATAGAATCCGTGACGGAGGAAAATCTCTTTTAACTTCTGCGCTCTGTCACCATATACCTTCACTTCGCTGAGGAAGTTGTATTGACCTTCATTGGCAGCTTTCAGCATGGCAGCCATCGCATACTGTGCGGAGTGGCTTGTGCCGGAAGACAGTGCATAGAGTACGCGGTGGATGAAGACCGTGCCGAATGTTCCCCCGCCATAACGCTTCGTCAGTCCGGGATAGCTGCGGTGATACAACTTATCGGAAATGCAGCTCACGCCGATACGTTGTCCGGCATAGCTGAAGGCTTTGGAACCGGAAATCAGCAACACATAATTATCTGTGTAGTGAGCTACCGAAGGCTGGAACGGAGCTTGATAAGGAGTGCTCAGATCCTGACGGAAATCCATTGCAAAGTATGCCAGGTCTTCCAGTACGATTACGTCATATTGGGTGGCAAGTTCGCCGATGATGCGCAACTCTTCGTCTTTCAGGCAAATCCAGCTCGGGTTATTGGGGTTTGAGTAGATAATAGCCGATATATTTCCTTTTCTCAGATAGCTTTCCAGCTTTTCTTTCAGCTTGTCACCGCGGTAGTCGTAGACATCAAATGTCTCATATTTTTGTCCCATCACTACCAACTGCTGTTTCTGTACGGGAAATCCCGGATCGATAAACAGGATCGTGTCTTTCTTTTCATCGCACTGGCTGCAAGTAAGGAACGAAGCGAATGTTCCCTGCATAGAGCCGGTAACGGGTACGCATCCCTCCGGGCTTAAATCTACATTGATGAATGCTTTGATAAAGTCGGACGCTTCTTTTTTGAGTTCCGGCAATCCGTTGATATCGGGATACAGGCTGGCAATTCCGTTTTGCAGCGCTTCGATTTCCGCTTTTACTCCTACGGCAGAGGCCGGAAGTCCCGGAACACCCATTTCCATCTTGATAAATTCAACGCCTGATACTGCTTCCGCCTTTGAAGCTATCGCTTTCACTTCACGGATAGTAGCCTTCGAAAAGTCGACAATTTGAAACTCATTAATCGTTTCGTCAATCACATTTCGTTCGATTGGTGTATTTTTCATTCTATTTTCTATTTATAGTAATGCTTGCAAATGTACATGATAATTCTTAATAAACACACTTTTTCAGAAAAAAGATACTCTTGCTATTGTAGGTTTCAAAAAAATGTCTACCTTTGCATCCGCAATCGAGAGAGATGCGAATTAAAAAGGAAATTTTGGTGCGTTAGTTCAGTTGGTTAGAATACATGCCTGTCACGCATGGGGTCACGGGTTCGAGTCCCGTACGCACCGCTTCTTTTGATTTTTATAATTAGAAAAGCTCTGGTTCTTAACGGGATCGGAGCTTTTCTTATTAATCTTACTGAGTGAAAAAGCAATTGATTGGGAATATGAATATTGAGACATGCAGAATTAACTCTGCTGAAATTTAATAATTTAGCCAAAGTTTTAAAGGAGCTATTTTGTCACGGCTGACAATTATCTTATCTTTAAAAGGCGGCTTTACATGTAAGATTGCTTTTCCCAGAAAATATGACTCAACCTTTACGATGGCATTGATGCTAACTACTGTTTGCCGATTGCTTCGGAAAAAAACATCTGGATCGAGTTGTTCCATAAGCTTGTCCAAAGAAAGGTCAATGATAAATTCTCTATTTTGCTTGGTTACGGCAAAGGTTACTTTATTTTCTGAATAAAAATAAGCAATGTCTTCCACTTGTAAGGTAAAAAGTTTGTCATCGCCTGAGATTAGGAAACGGGTACGGTATTTCTTTCCCGGTTGGGTGATGTTTTGTAAAATTTCCATTAAGTCAATTGGCTTTTGCCCCTGATTCAGGTATTTGGTAGTCAGATGTTCGAACTTTACAATTGCTTCTTCCAGTCGGATGTTATCAATCGGCTTAAGTAAATAATCGATACTGTTGACTGTAAATGCCCGAATGGCATATTCATCATACGCAGTGGTGAAAATGATAGTACTTTCTGGTTGTGCCTGTTCGATGAATGTGAATGAAATGCCGTCTGTCAATTGTATGTCGAGAAAAACAAGATCCGGATGGGGATTTTCCGCAAACCATTCTACACTCTTCTTTACACTACCGGGTAATACTGTAATTTGCCATTCGGGGCGTAACTCATTTAATGTATTGTTTAACCGACGGGCGGCCGGAATTTCGTCTTCAATAATGACTGCTGTAATTTTATTCATTCAGTACTGGGATTTTAACGGTAAAATAATTCGTATTGTTTTCTATGGTAATATCCTGATTGCATATCAGGAGGTAACGGGCTGAAAGATTCTTTAATCCCATGCCGGTGCTGACCACATTGGGCTTTATCCTGATTTTGTTGGTTACCAATATTTTTCCATTCTCAGAATCATAATCGATCAAAATATTCATTGGCATATCCATATTAATTATATTATGCTTAATGACATTTTCTGCCAATAGCTGCAGGGTTAATGAGGGGAGTTTCAAATCATAATTATCAGCTTCTATTCTATTCTCTATCCGGATGCAGTCTCCTAAACGGACTTTATGAAGAAAATATAAGAGTCGATGAAAGAGAGTTCGGATTCTATAGTAACCAGACGCTGTTGCTGGCTTTGTAATATATATCGGTATACATCAGACAAACGTTGGGTAAATAGAATTGCGTTTTGGGAGCATACTCTATTTCGGATATAAGTGTATTGAGACTGTTGAAGAGAAAATGAGGATTCAGCTGATTTTGCAAAGCTGCATACTGTGCCTTAATGGAATTCTCTTCGACTTGTTCCGTTCTTTCGTGCAGAAGAACTAGCTGCCTGTAAAAATTGATAGTCAAAGTAAGGTTGGTTATTACCATTTCTACCAGCCAGACTAAGGCTATCATTCTCAGCCCGGACCCTTTCAGAGTAAATGGTGCAGGAACCTCAAATATGGCTTTGACTATTGACAAGACCAGATAATTCATTAAAAACAGAATAATTGCCGTCAGAATGCAATCGATAATCAATCGCTCTTTTCGTTTGACCAGAAACTGAAAGCTTCGCTTTTGCCAGTTGTGAATCATTAATACTCCGAAACCGACTAGATTAAAAGCGGCAAGTATCAGGATAAATGACTTGAAAGAAATCAGTACTTCCAGATGTTGCGGGGTGAAGTCGGAATAAAGCAAGAGAAACAGATATGAGAAAAATGCCAATCCTGAGAATAGCAAACCAATAAACAGATAATTGAACTTTTGCCGCATATTGAACGTAGACTTTATATATTACAAATTTAACAAAAAAACAAGAGGTCGCCAAAAGTAACTATAACATTTTGTACTTCCTCTTGTCTTTTTGAGAGAATCTAGATCATGTCAGAAACAAACACCTAAGCGGAATCCAATATTATTATTTCCATCCTGACAACCGGTCAGCAACTCGCTTTTGTTGGTGGCATAACTATAATATGCAGCCAGATGGAAACCAAATCGGCTTTGGGAAAACGGATAAATGTTCACCCCAATTTCTGGAGAGACATAGAACCCCCAGGGTTTATCTGTCAGACTTATAGTATTCAGATATGTTGTATTTTGGGCATACATGGTTCCTATTTTGGTGCCAACATAAGGTTTCAGGCATCCATTGCTGATAAATCGGTATGAAGCGGCAAGCCCGAATGGTAGCTGGAAAGCCGACTCTTGTCGGTCAGTAGTCAACGAAGCAGTACCTTCAGTTATGGTTTGACGCGGAACATATTTATGATTTGTATGGAAATCAAGGAAAGCCCCCAGGCTCCAGTGTGGAGTAAGGAAATAACCTCCTTCCAGGTTCATACCCCAACCACTGATTTTATCGGCAAAATTCGTATTGAGAGGAGCATTCATCTGCCAGTCTACATTAAAATGCAATCTATCGCTGATATCCTGTGCATAACTACTGAAATAAAACAGGCCCGATATCATGAATGCCAGAATATACTTTTTCTTCGGAATAAATTTTATTGTTTTCATAATTTTGCTTTTTAGGATTTCTTGATATAAGGAGATTGGTCAAACGCTTGATTGACCGCATCCAACGTTAGTTGCATGTTATATTTGGAATTCTCAAATAATAGTCCGGTTGCGTATGAATGCCAGATTACCGGTAACTTTACTTTCTGACTTGTATCCTCGGGATGGTCTGTCAAATTTACCATTTCCATTATCAATGTTCCTGTATTATAACTATAAGTTACAGGATACGGATAATACCAGTCGTTCCAATATGGTCCCCAATAACCGGGGCCCCACCAGCCGTTATACCATCCGCCTCCATACCATCCGCCGGTTCCTATTATTTGGGTTGTTTGGCGCGTGAAAGAGAGCTGTAACCCAATGTTAGCATTCTTAATCACTTTAACCCTTGTATAACCACGGGTATCCATCTCATCAGCAACCTGCTTAATAATTTCTTGTGCATTCTCATCCTTCCAATACTCCGCCTTCATTCCCTGTCCTATCAGTAGAATACTATCGGGCAAACAATAAGTTTTGAAATCATTGAAATTAGTTTTGCTGTCATAATTGGTGTAAACTGTGAAATTATTGTCAAGCTTACTTAAATCCGGATCTTTTTCACACGAAGTGGCAAGTACTGCCATTAATCCTATAAACAGATACTTTTTCATATTCTTTCTTTTAAGTGTTAAACCATAGTTGTTTTTAATTTAATGCCTATAGTCAGCTAAAATATTTTAACTTGTTTATTTACTAAACACACATTTTTTACCTTAGAGTGAATTGCCTTTGAATACATTGGCCTTAGCCATTGGGAGTAAACTTCCTGTTAATGAAAAGTTGTTTGAATTGAAGTTCGGACTTATGTCTACCGATGCGTTATTACTTCCTTTATTCAAGCGGATGTTCACCTGTGCTGATATTCCGACTCCCATTACGTTCATCGAAACGGATATATTACCTTTTTTGTCGGTAGTCTGCTTATATCCGGATATATTCCCGTTGACAGTAATGCCGCCTAGACCGTTGGGACCGCTGATCGGAATATTGAAGGCTACCTGAACCACAGCTTTATTACCTTTTACCGCTACAAAATTTGTGTTGGGAGAAACGAAAGCTGTGGTACCATATTTAAACATAACATGATCTGCTTCCAAAATGAAGTTTTTCATTTCTATAGCTTGTTTAGCTTCATCGAAAAACATTTGGTCGAGTAATTCTTGTTCAGCTTTTTTTTGTTTGCGGGATTCTTCTTTGACAGTTTGTGCCTGAATGTTTCCCATGCTAATGAATAATAGCAACATTGATAAGATTGATAACTTTTTCATAATTGTACTTTTTGAGTTATACTTTTTCTTTTCTTTGGTTCAAAGATAGTGCGCCGATTTTATTTTCTTCCGGTTTTTTTTACTGAATCGTAAACGGCAATTTCCCAACTGTAGATATGGTGTGCTGAGTCGTGAAAAGTCTGTTTCTGGATACCATTCAGCAGATAATTGATGCTATTCAGGTTTGCCGTTTCGTTAGTTGGATACATACGTACTGCTATATCGTTGAGATCTGTATTGAGGTCGGTACAAGTGATGTAACGAAATTTTCTTGATAGAATCGTGAAGAGAATTACCGATCTGTTACGGCTATACCCAATTGAAAAAAAATAGTCTTTGTTTCCGTTTCCGGAAGCAAAAAGGGATTGTTTTTTATAAGTATAATGGAAATAGGTATAATAAAAAGTTTCATGTGGAAAATAATGAAGAGACTTTACTGGAAAGGGAAAGAAGGATTGAGAAAATATTGCAGGGACAAGGAAGAAACCATATTGCTTTGTATAAAGTAATCGGCTGTCGGAGCATAAAAATACGATTGGATTAATGCACTCATCAGATGGTGGGAGAATTGGAAATAATTATGAAACAAGAGGGGGAATTGCTAAAAAATAAATTTTTTACGCATGCTTTGTGCTGAAACGAGGAAATTTTACCTATTTTTGTCTGTCTATTTTTGAATGCTATGATACAGGTAATACAATTAAAAGGAAAAGACAAACATTTATATCAGCTTTTGGCGCCTCTAGTAATGGATCCGGATGTAATACGTGCAAATAATAACTATCCGTTCAAGACAAGCGAAGATTTTGTTTGGTACATTGCGATTGATAACAGAGATGTGATAGGCTTTATTCCGGTTGAACAGAAAAGCGGGAAAAAGGCTGTCATTAATAATTATTATGTAGCTGCGGTGGACGAGAAACGAAAAGAGATCTTGTCGCTTCTGCTATCTTCTGTAGTCACGGCATTTATACCTGCGGGTTGGACGCTTAACTCTGTCACGCTGATACAAGATCAGGAAACTTTTGAGAAATTCGAGTTTGCATCTATGGACAAGAAGTGGACACGCTATGTAAAAATGAACAGATGAATTATGGGAAAAAAAACAATCACAGGAACAAAAAATGTATATGAATTAGCACAAGAGCGACTGAAAGTAATATTTAACGAGTTTGATAATATTTATGTATCTTTCTCGGGAGGAAAGGATAGTGGGGTTCTGCTGAATATGTGTATCGACTACATCAGGCGGAATAATCTGAAAATACGTTTGGGAGTGTTTCACATGGACTATGAGATTCAATACAAGATGACTATCGACTATGTGGACAGGATACTGGAGGCGAACAAGGACATCCTGGATGTATACCGTGTGTGCGTGCCTTTCCGGGTATCTACGTGTACATCTATGTATCAGTCCTTCTGGCGGCCCTGGGAGGATAACAAGAAAGATATCTGGGTACGCTCCATGCCTAAGAAGGCCATGAAGAAGGAGGATTTTCCTTTTTACAATACGACCATGTGGGATTATGAATTCCAGATGCGTTTTGCGCAGTGGCTCCATCAGAAAAAGGATGCGGTACGCACCTGCTGTCTGATCGGTATCCGTACGCAGGAAAGTTTTAACCGCTGGCGATGTATCTATATGAGCCGCAAATTCCAGATGTATCATAAGTATAGATGGACTTCAAAGGTCGGAAATGACATCTATAATGCCTATCCCATCTTCGACTGGAAGACGACGGATGTGTGGACGGCAAACGGAAAATTCCAGTGGGACTATAATGTACTGTATGACCTGTATTATCGTGCCGGAGTCAATCTGGAACGTCAACGGGTAGCAAGCCCGTTCATCAATGAAGCGCAGGAGAGTCTGGCGCTCTACCGGGTGCTTGACCCTAACACCTGGGGGAAGATGATAGGACGGGTGAATGGCGTGAACTTCACCGGTATGTATGGAGGCACGCACGCTATGGGATGGCAGATGGTGAAACTTCCGGAAGGGTACACCTGGAGGGAGTTTATGTACTTCCTGCTCTCTACCTTGCCGGAACGGGCCCGAAAGGGGTATCTGCGTAAACTGTCTGTCAGTGTACATTTTTGGCGAACCAAAGGAGGCTGTCTGAGTGATTCCACCATTCAGAAACTGATTGATGCCAAAGTGCCGATTATCGTGATGGACAACAGCAACTATAAGACATACAAGAAGCCGGTGCGCATGGAATATCAGGATGATATCGATATTCCGGAATTTAGGGAAATACCGACTTACAAGCGTATGTGTATCTGTATCCTCAAGAATGACCATGCCTGCAAATACATGGGATTCTCGCCGACCAAAGAGGAGATGAGTAAGAGAAGTCAAGTTATGGAACAATATAGAATCATAGTATCATGAGTGTAGATAAAAGTCCGGTCTACGAGGTGAAAGCAGTGCCCGTAGAAAAAGTATTAGCGAACGATTATAACCCGAATGTCGTAGCTCCTCCCGAAATGAAGTTACTGGAGCTTTCGATCTGGGAAGACGGTTTTACAATGCCTTGTGTATGTTATTACAATAAAGAGGAAGATAATTATATCCTCGTAGATGGTTATCACCGATATACGGTATTGAAGACATCGAAACGGATTTATAAGCGTGAGAACGGATTGCTTCCGATTGTGGTGATCGATAAGGATTTGTCCAATCGTATGAGCTCTACCATCCGGCACAACCGTGCCCGTGGGATGCATAATATTGAGCTGATGTGTAACATTGTAGCAGAATTGGACAGAGCCGGCATGTCCGACCAGTGGATTATGAAAAATATCGGAATGGATCGGGATGAACTGCTGCGTTTGAAGCAGATTTCGGGACTGGCGGATTTGTTTGCCAACCGGGAGTTCAGTATCCCGGATGAGGTGGCACCTACGGAGACAGAACGTAAAACACTCTGATTTTTCACCTATATCATAGTATATAACATAGCCCTCGGATGAGATTATCCGGGGGCTTGTTTTATTATGGAATTTATTTATATTAATTCACACTAAAAGTTTCGAATGCTGAAACTTTTGTCTTTTTTTTATTCTAATAGTGCAAAATGCCTGTTTTACTACTCCTTATTTTTAGATTTCGCAATATTCCATTCGGACGACCTCTTTATTAGCCATATAAGATAACTTTCATTGTCTGTATGAGAAATGAATGAAATTCGCAGAGTCATGCAATATCCCGACATTTGCATTATGAGATTTTGACTGATTACAGATTAAGGCTTGACTGAGTACCAATGTCAGGTAAATACGAATGTTTAATGAGATTAGAGGGATTTAAAGTGAATATTGGGTTGTTCAACCTTTTATTATTAGTAGCTATATTATCTTGTATGGATGATACTTTCACTAATAATACTACTGCCAAAGGGACATTTATTTCGATCAGAGGAATAGGTGTTCAGAGCAGTACACATCTAGTCAATCCGGAAACGTATGATTTTGTATTTTTTGCCAATGAACCGTATTATATTCCCGTAATAAACCAATTGAATTATATTACTGCTTATGATAATCTGAATGATATTGTGTATTCAGAACGCTATTCCTTGTCCGAACAATTAATTCCGATGATACAGGAGGTTAATTATCAATACGTTGCGTGAAAAGATGAAGAAAATGATGAAATATATAATGAAGATATTTGGTCTGGTGATCATCTTACTGATATCCGCCTGTGAGCATGAAACATTGTTGACGGGAGAGCCGGATGATCCGGGAGATATTTCGGAAGACAAGGTACGGCTTGAGATTTTTGCACGGGCGAATTCATACCGCCTGCCTTCGACCAGGGCACTAGGGGATGAAAATACGGTCGAAATGACTCCCTGGGTACTCGTGTTCAGAGGGAGTGGCACAGGGGCTATTTTTGTAGAAGCTGTGCAGGCCTTCGAGTTTGCAGGAAAGCGATATGTCCTTTTAACTAAGCGGACTGATGGAAGTAAGTACCAGTTGCTGATATTAGCTAATCCGATGGCTCAGTTTTATTACGGAAATGCTTCTACGGGATATGTTTTCAATGAGTCACAACTTACTGAGAAGTTGATTGAGGGAACAACTACCCTGGCTACTGCATGTACGAACTTGCTGACGGAGCCGGCAAGTACTTCTCCTGCCCGCATCCCGTTCAGCGGTGTGGGTGAGACGATACCGATGAGTTATTTGCTGGAAGTAGATAAGGTGGATAATACAACGAAGATAGAAAAGAGTGACGGGAGTTCGTTGATGCTTCTTCGGGCGGTTGCCAAAATCGTGGTTGTTAATGAAGCATCGAACTTTGAACTGGAAGGAGTATCTGCTGTGGCAAACGTTCCGCGACAGGGGCAGTTGCATAACCTTATCCCTGCTTCTATTATGGGCAATGCTGGTAATTTGACGAATTATCAATACGATGCTTCATGCTCGTTGCCTTTGGTGTCAGCAGAAACGATAACCAATAAACAAAGTACCGAAAACAGTCCTATTTATATCTATGAAACCAATACCCAGACTTATAGTACATATCTGATCATTCAGGGAATTTATGAAACTAAAAGCTATTATTACAAAATGGCGATAGTAGATAAGGATCTGAACTATATGAATATATATCGGAATCATGCGTATACTTTTACAATAAAGAAAGTGCATGGACGGGGGTATGATACCGTAGCGGATGCAAAGCTTTCTAAACCGTCGAATACGGATCTGGATTTTGAAATTACAGTGGACGACAGTAATTCTTATGAGATTATAGCTAACAATGATTATTATCTGGGTGTGAGTAATTCTGTCTTTATAGCTTATTCTCCGGATGATGCGAGTACTTATGAGGCTTTTAAAGTGATAACGGATTGTGAAAAAGCTTTTCCGGATGCGCGTACAATAACCGACAATATGGCCGAAGCTGATAATTCGTTTGCGCTAAGCAGTCCCGCTGACGGAAAATTGCCTATAGTAGCAAGCACTTCTCCACGTGTCACTCCGGTCAGTGTATTGATACAAAGCTGGCTGATGTATAGTGAAGTGGGGCAGAGTTTTGAGGGAAGAGATAAAGTGAATGCATATATAACATTAAAACTTGGAAATTTGGAAAAACAGGTTCATATCAGACGAAGAGCGGCTATTGATGCCGGCGGTACCATACTTAAATACATGCCTGCCAATAGTTATCCGTTTCCGACGACTGGTGAGGTGGATTATCATTGCCTTACCGGGGAGGTGGAAGATGGTACTGACAATCCTAAGGAATGGATAAAATTACTGCCATCTTCGATGGTGGACAGAAATGATACGGATAAAATCATAGTGGAAGACGGGCATATCTATATTAAAATAATGCCTAATACGGCTTCAACAACGAGAAACGGTATCGTGTATCTGACAACAATTATGCCCGGTAGTTTATATACAGGTGAAAGTACGGTGAAGCGTATCAAAATTGATATCACTCAAAAGGGTAATTAATAAACGTAAGATAAATGAAGAAAGTTAGTATACTCATAGTATTGGTGCTCGGATGTTTTATCGAGAGTAAAGCTCAGAAAGTTGCGCTTAAAAGCAACCTTCTATATGACGCTACGACTACCATGAATCTCGGGCTGGAATTCGGACTGGCACGTAAGTGGACGCTGGACGTTCCGGTGAACTATAATCCCTGGAAGCCGGACAACGGAAGACGTCTGCGCCATTGGGGAATACAGCCGGAAGTCCGCTACTGGTTTTGTGAGAGGTTCAGACGTACGTTCATCGGAGTGCATGGACATTATGCAGACTTCAATGTCGGTGGGTTCCCGGACTGGTCGTTTATTAGTGAGAATATGCAGAATAGCCGCTATCAGGGATATCTGTATGGCGGGGGTGTTTCCGTCGGTCATTCATGGATTCTGAAGAAACGCTGGAGCATCGAAGCATCGGTAGGAGTGGGGTATGCACATATTGTATATGACAAATATCCGTGCAGGGCGTGTGGTACCAAACTGAAAGACAGCAGTAAAAACTATTTCGGTCCCACCAAAGCGAGTGTGTCACTTATTTACGTAATTAAATAAAGTAGAATAGAATGATGAACAGAAGTATACAATTCATCGTGTGTGTATTGGCTATCTTATGTCAGAATATAAATCCGGCAGTTGCCCAGACACGCTCTTATGACGGGGTTATCTCTGTAGTACCGGTACAGTTGGAACAGCGCGGTAAATCGGTTTATATAAATATTGACTTCGTTCTGGAGGATGTAAAGGTCAAATCGGCACACGGAGTGGATTTTATTCCGCAACTGGTTGCTCCTGCACATACTTACAATCTTCCGAAAGTATCCATCAAGGGACATAATGAATACCTGGCGTATGAACGCTGGCTTTCATTGATGAGTGCGAAGGAGAAGGATAGCTACGAAAAACCTTATGTGGTGGAAAAGGGTAGCAAGAAAAGAAATGATACGATTCGATACAGATATATATTGCCTTACGAATCGTGGATGGACGATGCCCGGGTGGACGTACAGCGCGACGAATGCGGCTGCGGCGAAATTCAGCTGATGGATGTGGAACCACTTGGGGATATTGAACTGGAACGTATATTAGTACCTTACGTGGTAACACCTTTCTTTGCCTATTTGCAGCCTAAAGCGGAAGAAGTGAAGAGCCGTGATATACAGGCGGAATGTTTCCTCGACTTCGAGGTGAACAAGATTAATATTCGTCCGGAATATATGAATAACCCGAAGGAGCTGGCTAAGATCCGTGCGATGATTGATGAATTGAAGTCTGATCCTAGTATCAAGGTAAACAAATTGGATATTGTAGGCTATGCTTCACCTGAAGGATCATTGGCAAATAACAAACGTCTGTCCGAAGGACGTGCGATGGCGCTACGTGATTATCTGGCATCCAGATACGATTTCTCGAGAAATCAGTATTATATCATCTTTGGTGGTGAAAACTGGGATGGACTGGTGAAGGCGCTGGATACGATTGATTTTGAATATAAAGATGAAGCGCTGAATATTATCAATGATATCCCTGTTGAAAAAGGTAGGGAAGCTAAGTTGATGCAGCTTCGTGGCGGAGTACCTTATCGATATATGTTGAAATATATATTCCCAAGTCTTCGTGTGGCTATTTGTAAGGTGAATTATGAGATTAAGAACTTTAATCTGGACGAAGCGAAAGAGATCATAAAGACACGTCCTCAGAATCTGAGCCTGAATGAAATGTTTATGGTTGCCAACAGCTATCCGAAGGGTTCTCAGGAATTCATCGATGTGTTCGAGACTGCGGTCCGGATGTATCCGAAGGATGAGATCGCCAGTATTAATGCTGCCGCTGCTGCTCTTTCGCGTAATGACTTGGTATCTGCGGAACGCTATCTGAATATGGTAAATGTCAATAAGCAGCTGCCTGAGTATAGCAATGCTATGGGTGTATTAATGTTATTAAAAGGAGAGTATGAACATGCGGAAGAATATTTGAAAGCCGCAGCCAAATCGGGTCTGCAAGCTGCCGGACAGAATTTGGAGGAACTGGCTAAGAAAAAAACGAATGCAGCTGAAATAGAAAAAATAGAAAATAGGGATAAATAAACTAGTTACAAACGCTTTTATTAATTTGTAAAAACAATGAAGAAAAAGAATTTTTTTATGTTAGCGCTTGCTGCTGTGGCTTTTGCTGCTTGTAGTAACGAAGATTTAGTGCCGACTGGGAATCCAGGTGATGATAATCAATTGGTGACAGACCCGACAGGAGACGCATGGGTGGCATTAGCTGTAAAGACTCCGGTACAAACTCGTGGATTGCATAACCCGAATCAGGAAGCTGCAACAGAGGACGAATCAAAAATCACTACAGTGCGTGCCATATTCTTTACGGCAAATGCGAATGAGGATGCTGCAACTGTAACTGCTGACTTGACATTGGATAATGACGAAGCTGGTCTTGATGCCAATGGTATTCCTAGTGGGGCTGCAGGTAAGGCTTTTAAAGTCCCTGCAACTTCTAAACGAATATTGATTATTGCGAATCCATCTCCTAAATTTGAAGCAAAGACTGCTAGTGAGACAGATCAAAAATGGCCTGTTGGAACGACTTATGCAACAGTAAATGCAGCTCTTGACGATACTTCGGCTTCTATGACAACTGCTGGTAAATTTATGATGTCTAACGCCAAAGGTTCGTTAGAACCTTCAGATGAAGATGAAGCTTCAGGAACATTTGGTGAACCTGTCGATTTATCTCTTTATGCAACTGAGACAGCAGCTACTAATAATCCAATATCTATCAGAATTGACCGTGTTGTATCAAAAGTTCGTGTATATGTTACTGCTGATTCTGATGCTAAGGCAACTATTTCGGGTGCGGGATGGGTGTTGAATGCTACTAACAAGACATTCTTCCCTGTATCTAAGAGAACGTTGACTTGGAATGAGACTCCTGCTAAAAAACCTTTAGGTGCTCGTGGTACATGTATTACTCCGTTTGACCAGTATAAGATCGGTTCATACAGAGTTGACCCTAACTATAGTACTCAAGCTTTGGCTGACTATAATGCTTATACCAGTACTTCAGCTCCTTCAACTTGGAATGATCCTACAACTACGGTGAATAAAGTTGCTGAATATTGTCTTGAAAATACGCAGACTGCAACTCATAATGTACATGCTTATACTACACATGTACTATTGAAGGCTAAATTCATTCCGTCTGAATATGGCAGACCTGCGCCAAATAATAATAATCCATCTACAGCTCAGGAAGCAGATCCAAAGCTTGTCGGTGACTGGATGTTAATCAATGGTGGTTTCTATACTTTTGCTACATTAATGGAGTGGATTGAGGCAGAATTGAAAGCTAAATATGCTGATAAAGAGCCTACTACCTTCCCGACTGCTCGTACTACTGCGTATAATAGATATTTAGCTGCTGTTGGTGTAGGTGAAATTAGCCTTCCTGCTACAGCTGATGCTGCAGCTATTACCAGTCTTGTTGACGATTTTAAAGCAACAAAAGCTAATGTAGGAAATGTTGCAGCTAAAGACAGAGCTATAACTGTAACAGGTCTTACTTATTATGTAGGTGCTGTAAGTTACTACAAAATTATGATCAAACATGATGATACCAGTGCTGTAACAAATGAATTAGGTGAATTTGGAGTTGTTCGTAACTCTGTTTACGATATCAATGTTAAGAAGTTTAACAATCCAGGATATCCGGCTATTCCGGATCCGGACGAAGGAACGCCGGATGAGAGTGACGAAGGCTGGTTGTCTATTGAAATTATACCTAATCCTTGGACTTGGTATACTCAAGAGGAAATTATGTAATTCGGAATTAGTAATAGAAATAGATTTTTCAAATAAAAGTTGTGGGAGAAACTCTCCCACAACTTTACTCCCAATATTTTCAAAGTTGCCGAAAACTTTTTAAAATTTCGGGATATTACTTTCGATGGAATCAATAAAGTATTCTATCCTCTGAATTAGGAAATAACGAGAAAAGAGATTATTTCTTTTCCTCTATATATAATTGAAAAAAAGGAAAATATGAATCTAAAAAGCCTTATATGTTACGTTGCCTTAGGTATTCTGTTGATGAGTTCCGGGATAGTAGCTTCATGCGACAGCTTTAATGAAGACCTGCCGGAATGCCGCTTGTCAGTGAAGTTCAAGTATGACTATAACATGGAGTTTGCGGATGCGTTTCATGCTCAGGTAGATAAAGTAGAACTTTATGTATTTGATAAGAATGGGAAATATCTGTTTAAACAAGCTGAAGAGGGAAGTGCATTGTCTACCGGCAATTATCTGATGGAAGTTGAACTTCCTGTCGGACAATATCAGTTTATGGCATGGGCCGGTGCACGTGATTCATATGATATCACTTCATTGACACCTGGTGTCTCTACTCTTACGGATTTAAAATTGAAACTAAAACGTGAAGCCTCTCTCATCATCAATAAAAGGATGGAAACGCTCTGGTATGGTGAAGTCATCAATGTCAACTTCGATGGGACCGTCCACCAGACTGAGACGATAAATCTGATCAGAGATACAAAAATCGTACGATTTGGCTTCCAGTCTTATACAGGCAGCTGGACACTGGATATGAATGACTATGACTATGAGATTATAGAATCTAATGGACATCTGGGACATGATAATTCATTACTGGATGATGATGTGTTGAGTTTCCGACCTTACTATATGGAACAGAAGGATCCTGCGACTGCCTATGTAGACATGAATACAATGAGACTGATGGAAGACCGGAAAACTCGTTTGGTGCTTACTGAAAAAGCATCCGGAAAGAGAGTGTTCGATATAAATCTGATTGATTATCTTGCTATGACCAATGCGGAGGGTAAAAATCTGAGCACACAAGAATATCTGGATCGACAGAGCAACTATCATATAATCTTTTTCTTGTCTGAATCATGGCTTGCTGTACAGATTGTTGTCAATGGATGGGTGCATCGCATTCAGGAAGAGAATCAATAGAATGATCTAAGAATAGTGGGGAACTATTATTAGTGGGACAGGATAAATAGTAATATCCTGAAGGGAGAATAGCCCGGGTCGATAATGATCCGGGCTGTTTGTACTTTAGAGAGTATCGATCACTGTACGTTGCTTTTGCAGGAACTCGATACGCTGGGCTTCTCCACTTTCTGAAATTAGTGTGGAATGTCGTTTCAATGATTGAATCCAGTTCCGCTGTATCTGACAGATTTGCGGACTTTGCGAATCCATCGAATTGATGGAATACACCCGGAGCAAACTGACTTGGTAGTCTTGTTTCTCTATGTAGGTGTAAGTCGCTTCGAAATCAATGTTTGAGAGATAGAAAGAGACTTTTCGCCCCTCACTGAATTCTCCCTTAACAGATAGTGTCTCCATGACTGAAAGCAATTGGTAGAGTTCATCTTTCAGGTGTGCCACGTCGTCTTCCGTAATCAGATTCAGACTTGCGAAATACTTGATCTCTTTGACAAAGGAAAGAAAGATGTTGCTATCCCAGATAAAATAGGTCTTCCGACATTGCTTTACACTTTCACTCAGCTTATTATGTGCTTTCACGATTCTGTCTTCTACCTGCATCTCTGCCAGTGAGTTCGGTGTTTTCATTTGCCCGTTCTGATAAATCCATCGGCAAAGGCGGAACTTAGACATGTATTCGTAAGATGAATAAAGTGTGAAGGGAAGAAGATTGGAAGCTGTATATACTTCCGTCGTATCGTCTCCTTTCACATAATCGAATATCTGCTGATAACGGCTGATAATCTCATAATAACTTTCTAAAGTGTTGGGCGAATGCAGCAGGTTCATATCAAAAGTAACTCTATTGGAAAGGTGGTTACCTATAATCTGATCAATAGAAATCCCCAGTTTTTTAGACAGAAGGGCTACTTCGTCGATAGTAAAAGCTACTTCACCCCGTAGTCTGCGATAGACGGCTTCTTTACCCATATACAAAATGTCTGCCAGAGAATTGGCAAGATTTTGTCCTTTGGGGATCCGTTCTTTCATTGCAGTAATCAACTCGTTTACAATACCATTTTTCATTGTTTGTTCTCTTTTATATACGTTAATACTTTATGTGATACATTCTATGCAAAATTACGGCATGTAAACGAGAGTTTTGTGTGGGAAAACAGTTCTGAAGAGTAAGAGCTTTTTCTCATTTGATAGAATAGAGATAGAAAAAGAACGTATAATGGAAAAAAGTAGGCAATAAGCTTGTCTACTTTCATGATTTGGAATTATAAAATTCAGTTAGTTTCGATTATCGAAATTAGGAAGAACTCTATAGAGCATCAATGATTTCGCGCTGTTGATTAAAGAATTGGATGCGTTGCATCTCACCACTTTCTGAGATGAGTGTAGAGAATTTCTTTAATGACTGAATCCATTCTTTCAGACTTTGAAACATCTGAACGTCCTGTGTAGTGAGTGAATTAATGGAATAAACACGTATCAGACTAAGTTGTAGTGTACTTGTCTCGAGATAACTGTAAGTCGCCTCGAAGTTGATTTGTGACACATAAATATGCACATCATTACCAAAGTCTGTCTTTCCTTTTATAGCAAGCCTTTCCAACTCATCTGTAAGTATCAGCAATTCTTCTTTCAGATTTTGCTTCATTTCGTCTGAAATGAGATGTATGTCGGAAAAATACTGTATATCATTGATAAGATGAAGAAAAACCATGCTGTCCCAAATGTAATCGGTAGAATGAATATGATGCGAAAGTTTCGCAAAATCTTGCTGGACATTGATTATCTTTTGAGGAATCTCCAGTTCTTCGAAATGTTTGCACTTAATATGTTCATTCTGATACATCCACTTGAAGAAACGGAACTTGGCCAGAAGTTCGTGCTTCAGATATAGTGTCTGCGGAATTACATTGGAGGCTGTACCTAATGAGGCATTCGGATCTTCCCGCAGCGTATGGAATAACTTGACGTGCTTGTTGAGGAAATCATAGTAAGTTTCGAAGGGGTTGCCATGATCTACTACATTGATATCGAACATTGCATTGTTGCTGAAGCTAACTCCGGCAATTCTGTCCAGGGATATCCCCAGTTCTTTTGAAATAATGGCTGCTTCCTGAAATGTAAAGGGGACTTCGCCACGCAGCCTCCGGTAGATAGCTTCCTTACCCATATAAAGGGTATCCATTAATATATTTGCCAATTGTCCTTTTGCAGGGAACTTTTCTTTGGCCGCTTCTATCAGGTTTGTATTAAGTTCATTCATTATCATAATCCTATTGAATTAGTGGTTTGTTTCTATTAATAACAC
Source organism: Bacteroides sp. 1_1_14 (assembly GCF_000162515.1). Lineage (NCBI taxonomy): Bacteria > Pseudomonadati > Bacteroidota > Bacteroidia > Bacteroidales > Bacteroidaceae > Bacteroides > Bacteroides sp. 1_1_14. The sequence goes on from NZ_GG774712.1 coordinate 167,490, forward strand.
TTGACACAGGAAAGTTGTTTCGGAAACTGAAACTATTTTATTTTTGCTTTTCTTAAAAAATATCCACCTTTAAAATTGTATATTATGAGCAAATCGTTTACATTTGCCTCTATAAACAAGACGGGGAAGTTCTCTTCTCTGAAAAACAATAGTTAAAATTAGAAGATGAAAAGAATATTGGTAAGTGGCGGGGCTGGATTTATAGGCTCGCATCTTTGTACTCGACTTGTAAATGAGGGACACGACGTTATATGTTTGGATAACTTCTTTACAGGTTCTAAGGACAATATAAAGCATTTGATGGGAAATCATCATTTTGAAGTTGTAAGACACGACGTTACTTATCCTTATTCTGCCGAAGTGGATGAAATTTACAATCTGGCTTGTCCGGCGTCACCCATTCATTACCAACATGATCCGATTCAAACTGCCAAAACATCTGTGATGGGGGCTATCAATATGCTCGGACTGGCGATGAGACTGGATGCCAAAATACTGCAAGCCTCCACTAGCGAAGTGTATGGTGATCCAATTATTCATCCTCAGCCGGAAAGCTATTGGGGAAATGTGAATCCGGTAGGTTATCGCTCATGTTATGATGAAGGAAAGAGATGTGCTGAAACCTTGTTTATGGATTACTACCGCCAGAATCAGACTCGCATCAAGATCATTCGTATCTTTAATACTTATGGTCCGAGAATGCTTCCTAATGATGGTCGTGTGGTCTCAAACTTTATCATACAGGCGCTGAATAATGAAGATATCACGATATATGGTGATGGGAAACAGACACGCAGTTTTCAGTATATCGATGACCTGATAGAAGGAATGGTGCGGATGATGGATACGGAAGATGACTTTACGGGTCCGATAAATATTGGAAATCCGAATGAGTTTCCGGTTCTTGAATTGGCGGAAAGAGTGATCCGGATGACTGGCTCTACTTCGAAGATAGTTTTTAAACCTCTGCCGACCGATGATCCGAAACAGCGTCAGCCAGATATAAAACTGGCAAAAGAGAAACTAGGATGGCAGCCTACCGTCGAGCTGGAAGATGGGCTGAAGCGTATGATTGAGTATTTTAAAAATGTCTGATGTAACATAAAAAATAGAATGATATGAATGTGGAAATTAATCCTTCCGAATATAAGGTCCTTATTGTGGACGACGTAATTTCAAATGTCCTTCTGCTGAAGGTGCTTCTGACCAATGAGAAGTTCAATATTGTAACAGCAGGCAATGGAACTCAGGCTTTGGAGCAGGTGAAGAAAGAAAAACCTGATCTTGTGTTGCTGGATGTGATGATGCCGGATATCAGCGGTTTCGAAGTAGCCCAGCAAATGAAGGCCGATGAAGAAATGAGCGAAATTCCAGTGATCTTTCTTACTGCTTTGAATAGTACGGCGGATATCGTGAAAGGATTTCAGGTGGGCGGTAACGATTTTATTTCCAAACCGTTTAATAAAGAGGAACTGATTATTCGTGTAACGCATCAGATCTCGTTGGTGGCAGCCAAACGAATTATCATAGCACAAACAGAAGAGTTGCGCAAGACTATCATAGGACGTGATAAACTCTACTCTGTGATTGCACACGACCTGCGTTCGCCTATGGGCTCTATTAAGATGGTGCTCAATATGCTGATTCTGAACTTACCGAGTGAAACTATCGGCTCTGAAATGTATGAACTGCTGACAATGGCCAATCAGACAACAGAGGATGTATTTTCCTTACTCGACAACTTATTGAAGTGGACGAAGAGTCAGATTGGTAAGCTGAAAGTTGTTTACCAGAATATCGATATGGTAGAAGTAGTGGAAGGAGTGAGCGAGATCTTTACAATGGTAGCCGGGCTGAAGAATATCCACATTGCTGTGGAAATACCTGAAGATCGTATGGAAGTACGTGCGGATATTGATATGATTAAGACGGTTATCCGTAACTTGATAAGTAATGCAATCAAGTTCAGTAACGAGGGATCGGAAGTCTTGGTATCACTGAGAGAAGAAGATAGCATGGCGATAGTTAGCGTGAAGGATAGCGGGTGTGGTATTGATGAAGAAAATCAGAAGAAATTGTTGCATACCGATACGCATTTCAGTACTTTCGGTACAAATAATGAAGAAGGTTCGGGACTCGGACTGCTGCTCTGTAAGGACTTTGTTACTAAGAACGGAGGTGAGCTCTGGTTCACTTCGAAGAAAGGAGAAGGTTCTACGTTCAGTTTCTCGATTCCGTTGTTGGAAAGCTAATATAAGTTCGATATAAGATAAAAACCTGTCCTGTTTTCTAAGCACATTACTTTAGAGAAGTAGTGACAGCTCAGAATAACAGGACAGGTTTTGTTTGATAGTTATAAATTATTCTTTCAGCATTTTATCGTTTACAAATGGCTTTAAAATCACAATAAGCACATTTCTTTGTATCTTCTGTCTGTGTGAAAGGCTCATTCTCATCGAATATTTCTTTTAATAGTCTTTGCAGACGTTCTCGGAATTCATCTTCAAAAAAGGCAAAGTTGTTGACCGGAATCTTCGGTTGGCGTGGCTCTCCCATTTCAATGACGGGCGAATAGCTTTCAGAGGCTGCCCGATGGATGTAGAGAAGGGAAGGAGCTACTTTCAGAGACTGCTGCCGGCTCATAATGGCAGCATACAGGAAAGTCTGGAAGATATAGTTGGGACGCGTTTCCGACGGAGTAAACAGTTGCTCGATGTTGGCAGGCGTCTTGGGGCTTCCTCCGGTTTTATAGTCTACAATACGCAGGGTGGTGTCTTTGGCATCCATACGATCGATGGTTCCTCCCAATCGGAGGGTGATCGGACCTTGACCGGTCTGAATCGTTATCTTTTCGGCAACAGGTTTTTCCATGGCGACCATTTCGAAGGGGGCGTATTGCAGGTCATTCCTCAGCAGTTGTTTCAGATAGGAGACGATTACTTTGGAGTTGATGAGTTGTACGCCATTATATTCGGGCTTTTCGTCTGCCGGAACCTTGAAAAGCTCTTGCTTGAAAGCGAGGTCAACATAGTTTTGTAGTTTGACTTCGTTGCGCAGCAAGCGTTCCAAATCTTCTTTTTGTATTATTTTCCTGTTAGCGGTCAGGTCTGTATAAGCTAATTGGGCGGAGAGGTGGAAGATGGTTCCGAACAATGCGGAGTCGATTTCCGCACTGACTTCGTCCGGTGCTTTTAGTCTGGCTACATAACGGTAATAGAATTTCAGCCGGCAATCGAGATAGGCGTTGAGGGCTGAAGGAGAAAGTATATACGATTGGGGATTCGAACAATCATAAGAGCAGCGAAGTCGTTCGAATACTTCCGGAGTTTTCTCTATGCTGATATCTGTTGTACCTTGAGGAGATTGTCCGGCTTCAAGATATTCGCGGGTAATCTTGTGAGGCCCTTCTACAAGCAATTGTAACATGAAACGGGATTCTTCTCCACGGTTCAGCCCATTGGAAGAAGTGTTGTAAAGCAAGGTGATGTTTTCCGCCCGTTGTATCAGTCGGTAGAAATAATAGGCATAGACCGCATTTTTGTGTTCGATGGTGGTCATACCGAAAGCTTTCCGGAGGTTATAGGGAATAAAGGAAGAATCACCTCCTGATTTAGGCAATTGTCCTTCGTTGAGAGAGAGAAGGATGATATTGCGAAAGTCAAGGTTACGGGTTTCCAGTACTCCCATGACTTGCATACCAATGGCAGGTTCACCATGGAAAGGAATGTTGGAGGCGGTCAGCACTTTGCTGACCAGGCGTCTTAGTGTGTCGGTGCGTACATTCAGCTCTCCGGTTTCTATCAGGCTATAGAGACGGTTGATGGTGGTATAGCTCTTGAAGAGGGATTCCCGGTAAAGTTGGTTGAAGATATCGTTGTACTCGCTTTCTTCCCGATAGAGAAGGGAGATGTCTTTGATTAATTCGGTCAGGTAGTCGCATAACTCCTTGATGCCGCTTCGGGGAGTGAAAAGTTTGATCAGGAAATCATCCATTTTCAGTTCCGAAGGGAGCGGGTAGAAGCGGTTAGTCTTGGTCAGTTCCCGTTCCAGAGGTTCAGCGTTGATGGATAGCTGACGGGTATATGGGTGCTTCAGTATAGCGGATACGGTTTCGTAGGTGAAACGTCCGGTAGCGGTACGGTAGCCGTTCGTTTGTAATTCCATAGCGGCATTAATAAAGCTGTATACCGGAGTTTGTGCAAGCGGGAAACCCATCGTGATGTTGACGTTCTTCACTTCTTGCGGGATGGAGTGGAGTACGGGAAGCAGCAGGGCTTCGTTGCAGAGGACTACGGCGTTCTCTTTTTCTTCGTTGGCAGTGGAAAGAGTACTTTGTACCCATTCCGGAAGAAAGCGGGCTTGCGCGTTCTCGGTAGAAGCGGAGATATAGCGTATGTTCTTCGGCTTCCGCAGAGTGTCGAAACAACTTTCGGGCAATTCATTCGGGAATAGTTTTAGATTACGGTTGATGAATTCTCCGGCTTCGTGTTTGACTATTTGCTTGGTATAAAAGAGATCGTAATCCCAGTAGAACATGGCTTTATCCGCATCTTGTAATAGCTGAAAGAACTTGGTCTCTACTTTGTTGAGCACGTTGAAGCCGACAAAGATATATTTGTCGTATTTCAATCGGGTGGTATCGAGTTGCTCGATTACATTGCGATATAACATTCCTTCATAGGCTATTCCGAGTTCCGCTAAGTTCTCACGGTAGCGGTGGTAGATAGTACCCAGTTTGTCCCAAAGGGAGATAAACTTCTCTTTGAGTACGGTACGACGCTCGATAGAGAAGTTTTGGAAGAACTGTTGAATCGCTTCTTCCTGCTCTTTATCAAGGAATTCATAATCGTCCATCAGATTCTTCAGGTCCTGCAAGTTACTGAAGAGCTTATCCGCATCTACCAGGTTTTTATCTACATCGTCGAAATCGCTGATCAGCAGCTCGCCCCAAAAATAGAAGTCGTCCAGTGTTTCCTGGCTTTCTGTTTCTTCACGGAATACTTTATATAGTTCGCAGACCAACCGGATAGGGTCACCCGCTTTCTGTACAGATAACTTCCTGAACAGGTCGCTGATACTCATTGCGGCAGGAGACCAGATCGGTTGGTCGGATTCTCCTGCCAGATGTTCGTTGAAGAATAAGTTGGCACGCTTGTTAGGGAAGACGAGTACTGTACGAGACAGATCGTTTCCTATCTTGGCATATAAATCGTGAGCGACTAGTTGGAGAAATGATTGCATATCAATTATAAGTTTTTTCTATCTTAGATATTTGTTTATTGCAGCCTGAACATTACAGGAATCGTAAAGCGGACGGCTACTTTCGTTCCGTCATCCAGTTCTCCCGGTTTCCATTTAGGCATAAGACCGACGACACGTAATGCTTCTTTATCCAGATAAGGATCTACACCACGTACAACTTTGGGTTGAACTATATTTCCTTCTTTATCTACGATAAATTGTACAATGGCGCGGCCTTGACATACACCTCCCTGGGACATTGAGGGGTATCTTATGTTTGCACTAATGAATTTCATTAGTTCTCGTGCTCCTCCCGGAAATTCAGGCATGACAGCAGCCACTTCTAATACATCGGTAAGCGAATCTTTTTCAGAAAGCGAGTCTTTTACCGTTATTATATCGCCTGATATAGGAGTAATCTCAATTAATCCCATCTCTTGGGGTAGTTCAGGTAATTCTTGTTTGTTTACTGTATCTTTCTCTACCATAGGTATAGTATCTTCTACAGGAGTCGGGCATATTTCTCCAAACATTACACTAGCATTGGTAGAGTCACTGATAGTTTCCTGGTTAGTTCCTTTATTAGGAGAACTACTACATGAAGTCATCGGTGCCATTGCTACCAGTCCGGCAGATATCCCCAATATAGTTATGGCTTTTCCAGCCATCCGTTTACGTTCCAACTGTTGTTCCAGATAACGTACTTCGGCTTCGCATTTGGGACAAGTGCCCAGACAATCACCCTGATATTGACACTCGGAAGTAATGAACTCAATATCATTAGCTTCTGCTATTTGTCTGCGGATATCCTTTAATATCTTGCAGGTTTGTTTTCCTCGTTTCATGGCTGACAATTGTTAGGTGTTTTATAAGTAAACCGATCGAATTGGATGATTCCCATTTCTTTCAGTAAACGGATGCTATTATCGACGTCGTTCTCTGTATTGTATGCGGGAATGACGGGGGTACGGACAATGATTTGTTCGTTTTTTCCGTGCTCAATCAAATATTGAAGATTATGCAGGACTTTTTCATTATTTTTTCCGGTGTACTTCTGGTATATGGTATTATTAATGTCTTTGATATCGATGATATAAGAATCGACAACAGGTACTAGTTTCTCTATATTCTCTTGCGTTACATTGAGTGACGTTTCTACGGAAAGCTGCCATTCCTGTCCACAGAGTTGACGGAATTCATAAATGAAATCGCTCTGTAAACAAGGTTCTCCGCCTCCGAATGTAATGCCTCCGTTAGTGGCTAGAAAGTATAATTCATCCTGTCGGACTTCCTCATAAAGCTGCTCGCAGTCATAGTTCTTCCATATACCTTCTGAGTGCAGAGATTGCGGATTGAGGCAATATTTGCAGCGCAGCGGGCAGCCATGGAAAGCCACCAGAGTAGTGACTCCCTCTCCATCAGTACTGAGCCGATGGCGGCTAATTCCTATGAGCGGTGCGGCTTTCATTATTTCACTTTTACAATTAGCTCTTCATCTACGTACCACAGGTAGCCGGTGATATTTTTATATCCCATCTTAGTAAGCAGTTGCATATATCCTTTTACTTGTTTGTTATATTGGAGGTTCTCTTTACCGAATTTGAAGTCAACTACAACTACTTGACCGTCTTTCATCATTACACGGTCGGGACGTCGGGTTTGCAACACCCCTTTTTCTTTGTAAATGATGGCACATTCGTTAAACAGAGTCCATTCACCCGAATACCAGTTCTGAATCTCCGGGGAGGAGAATGCTTTTCGGGCTACTTCCCGTATTTCTTCGGCCTTTTCGCTGCTGGCGATGACCCCTTCGAAAATGAGGCGCTCAATAGCCGGATCAATATCTTCTGCTGTTTCTATGGCAGAAAATAGCGTGTGCAACATACGTCCGCGATGAATGAAACGGTCATCCGATTCTTCTTCCTCGATCCCCTGAATGAAATCGGCGGAGCGGTTGGATTGACGGAATTCAATCTCATGACGCATGGACTCCATGTGGACAGGCAACTTATCTGGCTTCTGAGTCAGTTTATTAGTCGAAGTTTTTGCTTTTTCTTCTTCCGAAGGACAGAGTTCTCCTTGCTCATAGCAGTCCTCCTCCCAGTCGAGGCCTTCTTTGAGGGCAACTACAGGCAGTGTATTGGCCAACAGTTCGGACATGGTTCCTTTTTGTCCTTTCTTGCTCCAGATGATCAGATTCTTTCCGGCACGGGTGAAGGCTACATAAAGCAGGTTGAGATTGTCTACCCACAGTTGAAGACGTTCCAGCAGATAATCGTTCCCATAGATAGATTCGGCCATTTGTGTCGAGTAATTGATGGGAAGGATATCCATGGCATTGAACGGAGCTTCCTGAGGGGCACACCATACCAGTTGGTTATTCGTTTCATTCTCCAGTTTCCAGTCGCAGAAGGGAAGGAGTACTGTATGAAATTCCAATCCTTTGGATTTGTGGATGGAGAAGATTCGGATACCTTCCACTTCACCGCTGGGAATGGTTTTGCTGCACAGCGTCTCATCCCAGTAGCGGATAAAACCGTCGAGCTCCGAGGAGTTACTTTGCAAATAATCCGTTACGGCATCGAAGAAGGCAAACAGATAGGCATCCTGTTCTTCAATGTGACTCATTTCGAAGATGCTGAATAGTTCTTCCAGCAATTCGTAGAGAGGCATGAGACGGAGTTCTTTCTGCTTTTCAAGAAATGCGGGCGGCAGATAGTTTTCTATCGGAAGGAGCAGAAGGGTGTTCCAGTCCAGATTCTTTTGCAGAACTTCGTTCTGATAGGCTATTGCCAGTTGGGCCCGTGCAATTTTATTGCTCTCGTCGGATAGAAATCGCAGTGCGTCTATCATCATGCAGATGGCAAGAGAGGCATCGAGGCGGAAGGCTTCGTCTGATACAATTTTATAATGTAACTCTTTGTCGAAGTAGTCCGCGATGCGGGGAATACTTTTGTTCTTGCGTACAAGGATAGCTATGTCATTCAGCCGTACACCGGAAGAAAGCAGATGCTCTACTTCTTCACCGAGACTTATCAGCGTCTGGTCTGTATAGTCATGCGCTTCGTCCGGTTCCAGAAAAGTGGCTTTGACATATCCTTTCTGTACACTTCGCGGAGATTCCTGTACCACATCGGCATAGGCTTTCTGAAGATCATCGCAATCTTTGCCCAACTGTTTTTTGTATACTTCGTTCAGGTAATTTACAGCAGCAGTGAATATTTGGTTGTTGAACCGGATGACATTGGTCTCACTTCTCCGGTTGGTGGCTAAGGTCTTTACCTTGATGGGGAAATGCTCGATGCGGTCGTTCAGACCGTTAAGGATTCCCCAGTCACCGTTTCGCCAGCGGTAGATGGACTGTTTGACGTCTCCTACTATCAGGCTGTCTGCTCCTTGTGAAAGCCCTTCGAGCAGGAGCAGTTTGAAATTTCCCCATTGCATCCGGCTGGTGTCTTGAAACTCGTCGATCATGACATTGCGGATGTTGGTTCCTATCTTTTCGAACACGAAAGAGGAATCTCCGTCCTTAACCAGTTGATGGAGCAGGGCATTGGTATCTGATAAAAGGAACCGGTTGTTGTCATGGTTCAGCTGTCGCACTTCTTCGTCGATATTGGCGAGAAGCTGTACCTTGTTGAGATGCTGCAGGGAAAGCCGGCAACTATTTAGCAGGAGATTGTTTTTAGAACGCAGCTTCTCCGCATCCTCCAGCATCTGCATCAGGCTGGATTTCGCAAGATCAATAATATCGGCAAACCGTGGAGATGTTTTAGTAGCCCAGTGTTTGGCATCTTCCAGGCATTTCTCTACAGTGGCATTGCGGATGTCATTACTTAGAATGCCATTGTTCAGCTTACGGAAATAGCTGCCGATTCCCCGTGAACCGTTTTTTAGTTCATCTGCGGTAAGGGCGTGTCCTTCCAGTTCTCCTTCAAACTGGTCATAGAATCCTTTCATTTGCTCCAGGATTTCTGTTTCCAAAGCTTTCAGCTGCTTGCGGTATTCTTTGATGGTATCCGGATTGCGGAGGCGCTGGCGGAGACCTTCACCTTTTTCTATATATCCTTCGTCGAAGATGTTGCGCCCGAAATTTTTGACTTCATCCGATACATTCCAGCGTTTGTCATCAGCTATTCGTTCGTTGATGTAGTCTAACAGCCATGCGAGGACAGGAGAGGTGGGACCCAGTTTCTCAATCATGCTGTCCACCGCATCACTGAGTACTTCCGCATTGTTCAGTTCGATATTCAGATTCGGACTGAGTTCTAGCTCACGAGCCAGATTGCGCATGACGGACTGGAAAAAAGAATCGATGGTTTCTACACGGAAACGACTGTAGTCGTGCAGCATATATCCGAGGGCGATTCCTGCGGCTTCCCGTATTTCCTGTTCTGTCCTCTTTGTTTCTTCTTTGATGCGGTTCAGGTAGGCCTCGGAATCTTTGTCACCGATCTGAATGCCGTATAGCTGACTGAGAATACGTTCTTTCATTTCTGCTGTTGCCTTATTGGTAAAGGTAACAGCGAGAATCTGCCGGTAGGCACGTGGATTCAGTATCAGCAACTTTATGTATTCCACTGCAAGGGTAAAGGTTTTGCCTGAACCTGCCGAGGCTTTATAGACTAGGAGTTCACTCATGCTTTTGATATGAATTGTTTCATGATTGTTTGAATATGTCAAGCCCGAAATAAAGAATAAATAAAGGCAAATAGTCTTTTAGGGCAATGCGTAATAGCTTTAAAGCCTGTCCGATACGATAGTTAACGGTTTGGGGAGAGACGTTCAGCTTTTCTGCAATTTCTTTATGGGTCATCCGGTGATTACGATTCATTTCGTATGCTTCCCGATAATCTTTGGGAAGCTGTTTCAGAGCATTCTCATAAAGGCGGAACAACTCATTTTCCAGATAAAAGTCAGGATTGTCGAATTCTTTCTCGAATTTTTCTGTAATCTCCTGATGTACTTTTCGTCTGATCTCGAAATGGGAAATACGGTTCAGAGCTTTGTTTTTGACAATAGTAAAGAGAAGCGTTTTCAATGTAAGCTCTTCCATAAGACTACAGCGGTTTTCCCATAACCACATCATCGTGTCCTGTACAATCTCCTCAATCTCCTCCTGCTCGCTGACATATTGCGAACAAAAGGCGCACAATCTACGGAAATAATACCTGTAGACAGCGTCGAATACATATTCTTCGCCTGCTTTCAAGGCATTGATGATAGATTTATTATTGTTAATATCTAGGTATATAGGAGGTTGTTGCATTCTTCATTATTTTTTATGCAGAGCAAAAATAATGAAAGCAATGAAAGAAACGAAATAAAACGGGAGAAAATATTTTTTTCTTTTTTAGTTTAGTATATTTGCGCTGCCAACTGTATTAATAACAGAGGTATTATATTTTTTTATAGTAAAAGGATGATTGAACATGGATGAATCTATCTTGATGAACTACCTGAGGGGAGGATGCAATGACGAAGAATGTCAGCAGGTAGAACTATGGTGTGAAGAAGCACCGGAAAACCGACAAATACTAGAGCAGCTATATTATACCCTTTTTGTAGGCGACCGTATGGCAGTGATGGATGCTGTAGACACAGAAGCGTCACTGACGAAGTTTAAGTCGCTCGTACGTGAAAAGGAGAAAAAAGCCAAGCGAAGAAGTATATCGGTTCGATGGGGACGTTATGCGTCCGCGACAGCCGCTTTTCTGGCAGGTCTTGTTTTCGCAGGCGGAATTGCGTGGGGATTGCTTTCCAATAAACTTTCTGATTATACAGTGATGACTACCGGTGGACAGAGAGCGCAAACAGTGCTTCCGGACGGTAGTAAGGTTTGGCTGAATGCATCTACGAAGCTTATTTACCGTAACTCTTTCTGGAGTACGGATCGTCAGATTGATTTGTCGGGCGAGGCTTACTTTGAAGTGGCTCGTGACAAGCATGCTCCATTCATTGTAAATACGAAGCATATTAAGACTTGTGTATTGGGTACAAAGTTTAATGTACGGGCACGTGAAGAAGAGGACAGGGTAGTGACCACTCTTTTACAAGGTTCTGTACGAATGGAATCTCCACGAACCGTCAATAATGGCTATCTGCTGAAACCGGGACAAACGTTGAACATTAATACAACGACCTATCAGGCTGAATTAATAGAATATGCCGAGCCGACCGAAGTTCTTCTGTGGATTAACGGAAAACTGAAATTCAAGCAACATTCATTGCTGGAGATTACAAATATTATGGAGAAACTATATGACTTGAAGTTTGTGTATGATGACGAAAGTCTGAAGACCGAACGGTTTACCGGTGAATTCTCTACTGATAATCTTCCGGACGAAATATTGAATGTATTGATGCATACAAATCACTTCAGCTATAAGAAGGAAGGACGGATTATTCGATTGTCTAAAAAATAAAGAGGATAAAGAGAATGTTAAAAAAAGGTATGTCGCCCAGCGACATACCTTTTTAAGTTTTATTCCAGCCCTATTTCATCTACGAATATAAATGCCGGTCTTCCTTTACCCCAATGCCATACCGGTAGGTTATATTCCGGACGGGCTGTTATTTTCACATAACGTGCCTGCACTGTATCGAAAGAAAGTTCATGGGTATAGATGCCATTCTTATCTTCCTTACTGACGGCGGGGTAAACTTCGGATTTTACTTCTTTGTACTCTTTTCCATCGTTTGATACGGCTACGGAAAGTTCGCGTAAATCAAGAATTTCTTCTCCTATTTCTACGTAGGTGCGTACCCATGCTTTGCTTATCGGAGTCTCATGTTGCAGGTCAATCACTGCTTCAAGATCGTTCTGATAGAAGGCAATCCATCGTCCGGTACGGTAATTTCTGCTTCCTGCCAGTCCGTCAATGAGTGTATTCTTTCCTTCGAATTTATACTTTTCATTAATGGGCTGCTGCATGGTGATCGGCTTCATGGTGGCTTTGTTGAATTTGATATCCTCTTTCAACACTGCACTACTGCCGTTGGGACGGATAGTGATTGCTTTCAGTGTGCAGCTTTGGCCGATTTTCAGTGTGTCCGTGTATATATTGGAACTGGCTGTGGGGTCACTGCCATCGAGTGTATAGTAGACCGGAGCATTATCAATAGTGGATAAGGCAACATTCAATACGTTGGCTTCGGTATCAGGGATATATTGGGAATTTACCTGGAAGATATGTTTGGCATAGTTATATTGATTGATGTCATAGACAGCGATCAGTCCGGGTAATCGTTTCAGGAAATCCGCATATTCCTTTTTCTCCGGCATAGTCCACTGTACTTCTGATAATGCGGCCATACGGGGTAGTTCCATATATTCTACCTGACTATAAGTAGGGATATATTCCGTCCATAAGTTGGCTTGTATGCCTACGATATGCTTAGCTTCTTCGGGAGTGAGTATCTGAGGAACCGGTTCGTAGCTATATACCTTTTCTAAAGGTACATACCCTCCGATAGCAGGCGGTTCATTGTCTGTATCCATGGTCTGATAGTAATCGAAGTACAGGAATGAACTGGGTGTCATGATTGCGTCATGTTTATGCTTCACTGCTTCAATTCCTCCTTCTATACCTCTCCATGACATCACAGTGGCATTGGGTGCCAGTCCTCCTTCCAGTATTTCTTCCCAACCAATGATCTGACGTCCCTTGCCGTTAAGAAACTGTTCAGCATAATTAATGATATAACTCTGAAGCCTTTGTTCGGCTGTGTGATCTTTATCGGCTTTTAGTCCCAGTTCCTTGATACGTGCCTGACATTTCGGGCATTTCTCCCAACGTACCTTCGGGCATTCATCACCGCCGACATGAATATATTCGGATGGGAAAATATCTATAATTTCATTCAGGACATCTTCTATAAATGTCAGTGTCTTGTCATTTCCGGCACAGAGCACATCTTCTGATACTCCCCACATTTTCCATACTTCATAGGGGCCGCCCGTGCAACCCAATTCGGGGTAAGCAGCAAGCGCAGCCTGCATATGTCCCGGAAGGTCAATTTCCGGTATTACTGTGATATGGCGTTCCTGTGCATATTTTACAATCTCCCTAGCTTCATCCTGTGTGTAAAAACCGCTATAGGGAATGCCGTCATATTCTCCAGAATTATGTCCGATGACTGTCTCCGAGCGTTTGGAACCGATAGTGGTCAACTCCGGACGTTTTTTGATTTCAATTCTCCATCCCTGATCATCGGTCAGATGCCAGTGAAGACGGTTGATATTGTGTAAAGCCATCATATCAATAAAGCGTTTGACAGAGTCGGCCGGGAAGAAATGGCGTGAAACATCTAAATGTACTCCGCGATAGGAGAAACGTGGATAGTCGTTAATTTCGGCAGCAGGAAGGCTTATGTCTCCTTTGTTTGTAATTGGGAGTGACTTCCGTAAAGTCTGTATGCCATAAAAAGTTCCTGCTTCTGAAGTACCTGTGATGGTTACGTTGTCTTGGGTTACTTTTAGTTGATATGCTTCGGCATTGTCTGCATTCAGACCTGTTGCTAAGATTATTGCGTTTGAAGTGACTAGCTCGTCAGTGACTTTCAGCTTTTTGCCGGACATCTGATGAATGTATTCCGCCAACAGATTTGCATTTTGCTGCATTTCCTTGTTATCTTTCGGATAGACGATGGAAGTACGGTCATTTAGTACAAAGTTTCCGGTCGTAATTTTGATTTCCTGAGGCAGAGGAATAACTTCGTAGTTTGCCTGCTGAATAACTCCTGAAGAACAGGAAAATAGTCCACTGCATAAAAGAATGACTCCTAATAGATGATGTTTTTTCATTTTATCTAATTTATGTTTGCTAAAGGTGGATTGTAGCTCTATATAAAAACAAGAGCAAACTTATACATTTTTCTTGTAAGTCTGCTCTTGTCCGGTATTTTATTGATGGAAAACTTATTCCATACACTTATTCCCAAGAATATATATAGAATCTTGTAATATCTACACGACCGGGAACAGTGATCATCTGATACTTCAGATAGCGTGTTTTGACACTTTCTTCAAATGTGATAGTCTGAGTTCCTCCCTTTGTAGTCCATTGACCGATGGATACCCATTTTTCGCCATCTTCAGATGTGAATATCTCGACTTTCGTAGGAGCATATCCAGCTCCCCAATGTCTGGTTTGAATGCCTGTCAGAGTTTTCACTGTTTTTAGGTCAACAGTCAACCAGAAAGGTATTCCGTTGGTCGCAACATCACTGCTTCCTGTTCCTGCGACCGAGTTTGATTCAGGATTTTCTACTCCTTCCATAAAGGTGAAGATCCAGTCTTTAGCATTGGTGAGCAGTACATTCTCCTTTTTCCTTTCAGCGCTTTTAGAGATTTTCAGCACTATCTCCTGATAGTATGCTGCATTGGCAACATCTGTTGCTGTTGATTCTATACCTGTTATTTTTATTCTCAGAGTATAGTTTGCCTCTCCTTTGATACTTTCCAACTCATCCCAGTCCGTAATACTTAAGGTAATAGGTTCTGAAGCTGTAGCATTTGCCTTTATTACGGCTGTTTTGGAAGTTAAGTTGATCTTATCTGCTGAGATTCCATCACAGGTAGCGTCAATATTTACATTTATATCCTGAGCAACAGCTTTTTGTGTTGTAGCCATAAACTGAAACTCAACACTGCCTTCAATACCTTCTTCTTCCACATGCTTTAGTGTAAACGAAGGAGTCGGTCTCAAATAATCTGCCGGCAATAAAGAAACATAGCTCATATCCCATTCGTTGACCGAATCATCATCGCTGCAAGATGAGAAGAAAGGGATCATTGCACTCATGAGTGTAATGATTATTGATTGAAATACTTTATTCATAGTAACTATATTAAAATTGTACCATCATTTTATTTCCATGGAGTAGCTTCATCTGTAGACAGAATCTTATCTATCCACACAGGAGTGACTGTTGTGGTAATAGTATGCCCTTTACCGGTAGCATCTTCAAATACATTACCTTTACCTTCATTGAATCTCCAATAAGCTTCTAATCCCGGAGATTTTGGACTTGTGATAGTCATGTTGTTCTGAATCTGAATTTCCGACCGGCATACAGACCAGATACGGGCTTCACTTACCAAGATTTTACATCCGCTCCACCAGCTACCGCCACTGAACCAACTCATATTACCAAATATACAAGGTCCGCCGGCAACGTCTTTTGAACCTCCGTCTTTACCGTTAATATAGATACGATATTTAGAACCATTGTATGTCACAGCAAGATGTTGCCACTTATTAGGTTCGAAAGAGTAGGTCGGATTCAGATAGGTTTCATGAGTCTGAATCTGAACTAATGAGTGAGCTTTGTGGTCACTATTGTCGCTTTGCGGATCTTCGAAACGCAATAACAAGCTCTTGCCGTCGCTGCCGGATGTGCTGAATACTGCACGGTTACGATTGGCAGTATTGCTTACCTGGAAACGAACTTCGACAGTAAACTCGTTGTAGGTTTCAGGAGCTTCAGAGAATTTCTTGGCTACGAGTTCTGTACTTCCGACAAATTGCGGGGCGGAAAATTCCATGATACTATTGGCAAGAATCACCAAGCTGCCGGTAACAGGCATTACATCAATACTACCTTGTTTGGCTACCAGGCGTACGGGTAAAGCATATGATTCACCGGATGCATTCATTTCCTCGGAGAATGCTTTGATATGTATGGAAATAGGATCTGCATTATAAGCACCTGCCTTAATCGTAATATTGTCCGGAAGGGTGTAATGGGTTTCCGGCAATGCGATGTAGTTTGTACCATTAGCCTTGTTGTATGCGTCAAGAGCAGCCTGATCTATTGCCAGACTATAGCTGTTGTCTTTCTGTTGTGTATTGCTGATATGCGCGTTCAGTGTGACATTGGTTTCACCGCTGCCCATAACAGTCACTTTGGTGCTTGTTGCAGTTAAAGCTTCTTCGAAGAAGACGTGCGTGTCCAATGTACTATAATTCGCATCGTCACAGCCGATCCATGTACCGCCTGCGATAAGCGATATCAACAAGAAGTTTCTTATGTTTTTAATCTGTTTCATAGTGAATTAATATTTAATTAACGGTTTGGTAGAAGGATTCATAATCTGGATAGCTTTGCGTAGATTCTTGTATTCCGGATTTGTCGGATACTCTGCTTCCATATGATAGCTTCCTACTCCGCCTTTACGGAAACCATTTTTCGGTTGCCAGCGTGCCATTCCTTCCAAAGATTTCATGCTGTTGCCATAACGGTCGGTATAAGGATATCCGCCATCCATAGCAGCATCTACAGCCTCAAAGTTTTCGGTCATGATGGTCATCTTTGTGATTTGCTCTTCGGACATTACGCTACCGTAAGTCTGAACGAGTCCCGGACCTGCTACACCACCGTCTATCAGACGTTTGTCCAGATTGTTGTCATTACCGGGTTTATAGGCCTGAATGATAAAGTAATCAAAGTAAGGGCCTACATCGGGTCTGTTCTTTATACTTTGCGGTTCGCCGTCAATGATCAATAACTTGCCGGTTCCCGATTTAGGACCGAAGTGTTTGCCAAGTTCGTCTACGAATATGAACATTCTGTCATCGTCGTCCACAATGTTACCTTTATTACCATAGTTTGGTTCGTAGTCGATATCGAATCCGTCATAGCCGTATTTGTTGATCGTATCAGCGATAGCATTTGCATATTTGCGGATAGATGCTTCGACGGCTTCTTTATCAGACTCGTCCGAAGGCCAGCCCCAGAAATCATTAACAGCTTCCTGTTGGCTTGCGAATCCCATTGACTCCCAATTGTCATATATATGTTGTGGAGTGATCTGTGTACCTACCGAAGTGATGATAAAGCACATGGTGAAGCGAGTTCCTTTTACTTCTTGACAGAACTTGAGATCCTTCTTTTGCGCTTCTGTAATATTCGACCAATTCCCCCAGATGGAAACGACATCCACGCTATCCGGGATTCCTGCCATGCTGTTTACTAATGAAGCGCCTTCGCCTGTCCAGTTGCCGAACCATCCGAAAGCTTTGGGATGATCAGACTTTTTATATGCGCGCAGGGCTGCATAGTATTCTTCTGAAGGACCTTCGAAGTAATCTTTTGCTTCTGATTCTGTCCAGTCATTACAGCTCACCCATATTGGGGTGCTCAACGCTAACAATAAAAAATATAGTAAATAATTCTTTTTCATATTAATTCTAGTTAGGAGGTTATATTAATTAGTTTTTCCCCACGACAAATCTGTGGCTTCATTATCCGGACCACCATTTTTCAGATACGAAACACCTTGCTGATAATTGGAATGGTTGTTCTGTACTTCCGTGTAAGGGAATCTCAGACGACGCATACCACGCTTGCTGTCTACTCCTGATGGAGACAGATTGTCGATGCAAGGATAGAGTTCCGGATAACCGGTACGGCGATATTCAGCCCATGCTTCCAGTCCCAACGGATAGTTGGCTATCCATTTCTGAGTAATGATACGCTGAAGATTTTCTTCTTCATTGTTGTCATTCCATGCAACGGCAACGGTGTTGGAGATGGTATATGCATGGCCTCTGGGATCATTATTATGTGATACTGTCGGTTTTTCGGTATTTGTCAGATAATTGTCAGGCATTGTTGTGCCGTACTGTTCCATGGAGAGTTTGATTCCTTCTTCATAGTACTCTTTAGCCGATTTATTGCCGACAGACCAGTTCTTCAGTTTGCCTTCCGCACGGAGGAATGCTGTTTCAGCAGCGCAGAATACCAATAGCTTTGAAGTTCCTGTGATGGCCGGTATGGAATAACCTGCAACGTCACTTTTGGCAAAACCATCTTCTCCGGAGCGCATGCCCACATATTCCTGAGTGTGACCAGTGAATGTTGAATGGTTGAAGTATTTAGACATACGCGGATCACCGTATCCGTTCATATAATCAACGATATTGGCATTGACACGCAAATCACCCCAGCTTACAGCTGCCAATTGGTAAGGGTTTGTCTGCGAGCCGCAATCCATCATGGCATTGTCATTATTTGCTTCGATCAGTCCGGCTTCATGAAATGCGGCAGCTTCCGCATTTTCTTTTGCCATCTCCGGATATGCTGTACTGATGCGGATAGCCACCCTCAGTCGCATGGAATTTGCGAGTCTTGCCCAGTTGGCATAATTGCCGCTGAATATAGGGTCGTTGCTGGCGAGCGGTGCGTTACCATTGGTATCTTTGTAATAGTTATAGAGTACGTTGGCAGCGCTTGCAAAATCTTCCATTATATTCTTATAGACTTGTTCTTCTGTGTCATAAGCTACATAGAAGTTACCTTTTTTCACTTGACTGTAGGGCATCGGACCGTAACAATCGGCAACACGCAGCATGGTTATGGCCCGTATCATACGTGCAAAAGCATAATAGTGCCCGCTTTCATTAGTTGCTTCCTGTATCTGGAAGAAATTACCGTATATTTT
Source organism: Bacteroides sp. 1_1_14 (assembly GCF_000162515.1). Lineage (NCBI taxonomy): Bacteria > Pseudomonadati > Bacteroidota > Bacteroidia > Bacteroidales > Bacteroidaceae > Bacteroides > Bacteroides sp. 1_1_14. The sequence continues at coordinate 186,178 of NZ_GG774712.1, forward strand.
CTCGAAATTAGTATTCCAGGGACCTGCATTCCAGGCATCACTTTGATTGAATGTGCCGAAGTTAGTGCCGCTCCATACATTCGCACATGTCAGATAGCCTCCTAACTGACCGACCATCTGATCCATCATCTGCGAGTCATTCTGTTGAATGTTTACGATCGTCTCAATCATTGACTTCATCAAAGTAGAAGGGTCAGCTTCATGAATCTGGAATTGATTGGTGTTGTATTCTTCAAAATTACCGGTACAACTCCCGGCAACTAATACCAAAGCAGTACCGACTGTTATATTTCTTAGATATTTCTTCATAATAATTTTCTCATTAATTTAGAATTGTACTTTTACATTAAATCCTATATTGCGCATGCTTGGTTGCATGAAGTAGTCCACATTCATATAGTAGTTACTGGATGTAGAAGCAGACAATTCAGGGTCAAACGGTGCTTTGCAATAGATCATCCACAGGTTGCGTCCTACAAGCCCGAAGGTTACATTGGCTACATTGTTCAGCCATTTCTTGGGAAGTGTATAGCTAAGACTGAGTTCCTGAAGACGGACATTGGTGGCACTGTATAAATAGTATCTTCCGTAACCGCCTTCACCGGTACCGATGGTCTGATAGTATTTCTGTGTATCTACTTTTCCGTTATTCATTGGTACACCTTTATTGTCACGTGCATTTGCCGTGATACTTGATACGCCATAGTAGTCCAGAACACCTTGCGTGGCTGAGTATGCCAGACCACCTACACGTGCGGAAAGTACGACTCCCATATTGATTCCTTTGTAAGTGAAATTGTTGGTCCAGCCTAAATTATAGTTGGCGTTCAAATTTCCGACTTTGGTAGGAGTCTCTGCCGTATGCATACTAAGTCCTCCGGTCTGAGCATCCACTTTTATATTTCCGTTATTATCTTTGGTTAATTCATTGTACACGTATATGTCGGTCATTGTACCTCCTTCTGTCAAGATTACTCGGGGAGCTACATTCTCTTTACCAAGCCATCCTACAGGCATGTTTGGCATATCGATCAGTTCGCCCGTTACAGGGTTGGTGCTACCGCCTGCCAGACGTTTTACCTTGTTGCGGTTCAGAGTGAAAGTAGCATTTGATGCCCATCTGAATCCTGCCCATTCGTCGGTGAAGCCGAGCGCCAGTTCGATTCCTTGGTTTTGTACATTACCAGTCTGAACGATTGCCTTATTATATCCGGAGGAAGAGGGAATATCTACTTTAAATGTCTGGTTTAAAGTATTGGAACGATAATAGGTTGCGTCCAGATTGAAGCGGTTTTCCCAGAACTTCAAGTTCAGACCGATTTCCCATGATTTGGTTTTCTCCGGTTTCAGATTATCCATCGGGTAAACTGTCGGGTTTGCCCAGTTGTGAGTCTGGCTGTTATATTCATATCCCGGGTTAGTCAGGTAACGGTCGAAAGAAGAGGCTACAACTGTGTAAGAACCACGTACTTTTGCATAAGATATGATTTTAGGCAGAGTGAACATTTCCGTCAGTACAGCCGATAAGCCGACAGAAGGGTAGAAATATGAAGACTGATTGGAGAAAGCCAGTTTGGAATCCCAGTCATTACGTCCGGTCAACGTGAGGTAAAGTTGACTTCTCCATCCTAATTCGACATTAGCGAATATACTTTGTACTTCGTCATCGTATCCGTCCGGTAGTGGTTTATAGTTTGCAGCGTAATTAATATTATTCAGTGCAAAGAAGTTAGGTATAATCAGGTCACCAGCAAAGCCGATTGTCTGCATGGAAGTGTGATAAAGTGACATACCTATATTGGTATTCAGACGGAAATCTCCGAATGTTTTATCAACAGTAGCCATTAAATCGGTATATAAAGAACGTTCCTGACGCATAGCATCTTCAAAACCACCATTGACAGAGCAGAAAGTGGCAAGTGTTGAAGCGTATTTTTCTGTTTTGTTACGATAATCCGAGTTGTCCAAATTGACACGTCCGGTGATATTTAACCAGTCTGTAACTTTCCATTTCAGAGAGGCATTCAGCATATAGCGTTTTTTGTCAGAGGTACGTCTGATGCGGTTTTGAGTCCAGTAAGGATTCTGCAAAGACAGTCCGCCGTCGCCATAAGGCCAGTATTGTTTCATAAATCCGTAATTTGTATCGTAACGTTCGTACAGGCGGATTTCATCAAAATTATCTCCGCGTGGAAACAGATACAAAGCGGGTAGGGGATTGTAATATTGTCCCTGAGATACCATATTGGTATTATTCTGTATGATATATTGCGCACCGATATCCAGTGTCAGCTTATCATTCAGGAAGTTAGTTGTATTGCGTGCGGTAAAGTTATAGCGGTTGTAGCTGTTATTTGGTAAAATACCATCTGAATTTGTCGTGGAAGCTGAGAAGTAAGTCTGATTTTTATCGCTTCCTGTCGATAATGTAATGGAGTTTATAATATTACTACCGGTATTGAAGAAGTCTTTCGGATCATATCTTTTATCTGTCAGATCTCCCCAGCTGAACAAGCCTGAACTTGTTCCGTATCTGTTCTGCATCTCAGGCATAATATATGCCTTGGAGAAGGTCGTACTATTGGAAACAGTAAGTGATATCTTTTCTTTTTTCCCTTTCTTTGTGTTAACCAGGACTACTCCATTGGCTGCGGCAGAGCCATAAAGGGCAGCAGCTGACGGTCCGGTCATCATACTTATACTTTCTATATCGTCCGGGTTTAAGTCTGCTACTGCATCAGAACCACCCATTGATCCGTACTGACCGTCACCACCACTTGAACCTGTGTTAAACATAGGTACACCGTCAATCACATATAAAGCATTGTTATTCTTGGTCAATGACTTCATACCACGCATTACAACACGTGTAGCACCACCGGCACCTGTAGCACCGCTGCTTATCTGCACACCGGCTACTTTACCTGCAAGCGAATTGATAAAGTTGGCATCTTTCACCGCTGTTAAAGCTTCTCCCTTTACTTGCTGTACATTATAACTCAACGCTTTTTGTTCACGTTTGATACCCAACGCAGTAACTACTACTTCGTCCAAGGTTTGCGTGTCTTCACCCATTGTGACTTTTAGGGGTTGGGCGTTGGCAAGCGTGATTGATTGGGAGGCATAACCGATATAGGAGATTTCTAACACATCACCTTTGGCAGCTTGTATTTTGAATTTCCATCCATATCAGTAATCGCACCAGTAGCTGTTCCTTTCACCAGAATGCTAACTCCAATTAAGGTTCACCTTGTGCATCTGTTACTGTTCCCGTTGCAACGATTGGTGTTTTTTTCTGTTGTTCTACTTCTTTC
>NZ_GG774711.1:0-133253 GCF_000162515.1 Bacteroides sp. 1_1_14
AGGTGTAAAAGGTGGTAACATCAAAAGCCGAGCATTACTAATTGCCCGTTCACTTCTTTCGGACGGTGCGGATCGCGATATATACGTTTAGCTTTTTTAATTGACAATTGACAAATGACAATTGACAATTAGATTAACAGATACTTGAATTTTACTTTTTATCATGTCATAACTTATCATGACAGCTGCGATAATTGTCATTTGTCAATTGTCCATTGTCAATTGAAGAAATTCAGGTGGTTATAGCACGAGGGTTCCACCTCTTCCCATTCCGAACAGAGAAGTTAAGCCTCGTCACGCCGATGGTACTGCGTAACAGTGGGAGAGTAGGTAGCCGCCATTTTTAGAGAAGCCCCGCCAGTCTTTATTGATTGGCGGGGATTTCTTGTTTTGGCAGTTTAGGAAAAAATAGCTATATTTGCCGACGACAATTATTTTATTAAACGTTTAAAGCAAATTAAAAGGTATGAAAACAAAACTTTTTTTGGCTGCTGTAGCAGTAACATTTTCTTTCGCTGTGATCTCTTGTTCTGGTAACAAAGCTAATAACGCTGCCGCTTCTGAAGGTGAAGAAGCAACAGTTGAAACTGTAGAAGCTGTTGCTGTTGAAGCAACTGACTCTTGCTGCCAGGCGAAAGACTCTTGTGCTACTGCTTGCGATAAGAAAGCTGATTGCACAGAAAAGAAGGAATGCTGTGATAAAAAGTAATCTATTGATTTAGAACGATAAATTAAAAGGGGGTATAGTGTGTCCGTACTATGCCCCTTTTTCTGTTTGATGAAATACGGGGCTTTATTAGTAATACTTTTCTGCTAATAACCGACTTTAACTTATGAAATGAAATTATTTTCGATAAAAAAGTAACGTATTATTTGGTAGTACAGAAATAATCCATACCTTTGCACCGTCAAACTATAAAAGAGACAAAAAATGAATCAGATGTTTATACATATTCTACTATGCGGTATTATTATTCTACTATCAAAGGTTAGTGGAAGTGAGTGCTGCGCGTAAATGTGTATACTGAAAATATACGAAAGCCTTTCTCACTTCCAAGTGTGAAAGGTTTTTTTTTGAGCCAATAATAACATAAAATGATAGAAGATGGACAATAGGTTATTTATTTTTGATACCACCCTTCGGGATGGTGAACAAGTTCCGGGATGCCAGTTGAACACAGTGGAGAAGATTCAGGTAGCGAAGGCACTCGAAGCTTTGGGGGTCGATGTAATTGAAGCCGGCTTCCCCATCTCCAGCCCGGGAGATTTTAATTCTGTGATTGAAATTTCTAAAGCGGTGACTTGGCCCACTATTTGTGCTTTGACCCGTGCTGTTCAGAAGGATATTGATGTAGCGGTAGACGCTTTGAAATTCGCCAAGCATAAACGTATCCATACAGGTATCGGTACTTCTGATTCTCATATTAAATATAAATTCAACTCCAATCGGGAAGAGATTATCGAACGCGCGGTAGCAGCAGTGAAGTATGCACGTCGTTTTGTGGATGATGTGGAATTTTATGCAGAGGATGCAGGGCGTACGGACAATGAATATCTGGCACGTGTGGTAGAAGCGGTTATCAAAGCGGGAGCGACAGTGGTGAATATACCGGATACAACGGGTTACTGTCTGCCTTCCGAATATGGTGCAAAGATTAAATATTTGATTGATCATGTAGACGGCATTGATAACGCGATTCTTTCTACTCACTGTCATAACGATTTGGGAATGGCAACAGCAAATACGATTGCTGGTGTTCTGAATGGAGCCCGTCAGGTAGAGGTGACCATTAACGGTATCGGCGAACGTGCTGGAAATACCGCTCTCGAAGAAATCGCAATGATTATCAAGAGTCATCATGAGATCGATATTCAGACCAATATCAATACACAGAAGATTTATCCGACCAGCCGTATGGTATCCAGTTTGATGAATATGCCTGTCCAGCCGAATAAAGCAATCGTAGGTCGCAATGCTTTTGCCCATTCATCGGGTATCCATCAGGATGGTGTGTTGAAGAATGTAGAAACTTACGAGATTATCGATCCGCATGATGTAGGCATCGATGATAACTCTATCGTACTGACTGCCCGTAGCGGACGTGCGGCATTGAAGAATCGCCTGTCGTTGTTGGGAGTTAACCTGGATCAGGAAAAACTGGATAAGGTATATGAGGAGTTTCTGAAACTGGCCGATAAGAAAAAAGATATCAATGATGATGATGTATTGGTATTGGCAGGAGCAGACCGCAGCCAGAATCATCGTATTAAGTTGGAGTATTTGCAGGTGACAAGTGGTGTCGGTGTACGTTCGGTTGCTAGTCTGGGACTGAATATTTCCGGTGAGAAGTTTGAAGCTTGTGCGAGTGGTAATGGTCCGGTGGATGCTGCCATCAAGGCTCTGAAAAAGATCGTAGATCGTCACATGACATTGAAAGAATTCACTATTCAGGCTATTAGCAAGGGAAGTGATGATGTAGGTAAGGTTCATATGCAGGTGGAATATGATAATCAGATTTATTATGGCTTCGGAGCAAATACGGATATTATAGCCGCATCGGTAGAAGCTTATATTGACTGTATTAATAAATTCAAGGCATAAAGGAACAGCGAAAGTGGTATTGAAATACGTACCCTGCATTAATTATAAATCATACATAGTAAAAATAGATATAACAGATGAATACATTATTTGATAAAATATGGGATGCCCACGTGGTGACTACGGTGGAAGATGGGCCGACACAACTTTATATTGATCGTTTATATTGTCATGAAGTGACCAGTCCGCAGGCTTTTGCCGGATTGCGCGAGCGTGGCATCAAGGTATTGCGTCCGGAAAAGGTATTCTGTATGCCCGACCATAATACTCCGACACATGATCAGGATAAACCGATTGAAGACCCGATCTCCAAGACTCAGGTGGATACACTGACGAAAAATGCGAAAGATTTCGGTCTGACCCATTTCGGTATGATGCATCCTAAAAACGGAATTATCCATGTGGTAGGTCCGGAACGTGCACTGACACTGCCGGGCATGACGATTGTTTGCGGTGACTCGCATACTTCTACTCACGGTGCAATGGGAGCTATCGCTTTCGGCATCGGTACCAGTGAAGTGGAAATGGTACTGGCTTCACAATGTATCCTTCAGTCAAGACCGAAAACAATGCGAATTACCGTAGATGGCGAACTGGGTAAAGGAGTGACTGCGAAAGATGTCGCTCTGTACATGATGTCTAAGATGACTACCAGCGGAGCTACCGGTTACTTCGTGGAATATGCAGGTTCGGCCATCCGCAATCTGACTATGGAAGGACGTCTTACTCTTTGTAATCTGTCTATTGAAATGGGAGCACGTGGTGGTATGGTTGCTCCGGATGAAGTGACTTTCGAATATATCAAAGGACGTGAGAATGCTCCGCAGGGGGAAGCATGGGATCAGGCTATGGAATACTGGAAAACGCTGAAGAGCGATGATGACGCCGTATTCGATCAGGAGGTCCGTTTTGATGCAGCGGATATCGAGCCGATGATTACGTATGGAACCAATCCGGGAATGGGAATGGGAATTACGCAAAACATTCCTACTACGGAAGGAATGGGAGAGGCTGCACAGGTTTCTTTCAAAAAATCGATGGAATATATGGGATTCCAGCCGGGTGAATCGTTACTGGGTAAAAAGATTGATTACGTATTCCTGGGTGCTTGTACCAATGGCCGTATTGAGGACTTCCGCGCATTCGCTTCTCTGGTGAAGGGACGCAGGAAAGCGGATAATGTAATCGCATGGCTGGTTCCGGGATCATGGATGGTTGATGCCCAGATTCGTAAGGAAGGAATTGACAAGATATTGACTGAAGCGGGATTTGCAATCCGTCAGCCGGGATGTTCAGCATGCCTTGCGATGAATGATGACAAGATTCCTGCAGGAAAATATTCAGTATCGACCAGCAACCGTAACTTTGAAGGTCGTCAGGGACCGGGTGCCCGTACTTTACTGGCCAGCCCGTTGGTTGCTGCTGCCGCTGCGGTGACAGGAGTGATTACCGACCCGCGTGAACTGATGTAATTTCAATCGTAATTTGTAAATATTTAAATTGTAAACAGAAAGATGGCTAAGACAAAATTTAATATAATAACAAGTACTTGTGTACCCCTTCCTTTAGAGAATGTAGATACTGACCAGATTATTCCGGCACGTTTTCTGAAAGCAACGACTCGTGAAGAGAAGTTTTTCGGTGATAACCTGTTTCGTGACTGGCGTTATAATGCCGATGGTTCCTTGAACAAAGATTTTGTGCTGAACGATCCTACATATAGCGGACAGATATTGGTGGCAGGAAAGAACTTCGGTTCGGGTTCCAGCCGCGAACACGCAGCCTGGGCGATTGCCGGATATGGTTTCCGTGTGGTAGTATCGAGCTTCTTTGCCGATATTCACAAAAATAATGAGTTGAACAACTTCGTACTTCCGGTAGTTGTTACTGAAGGATTTTTGCAGGAACTCTTCGACTCGATCTTTGCTGATCCGAAGATGGAAGTGGAAGTGAACCTTCCCGAACAGACCATCACTAATAAAGCAACGGGTAAGAGTGAACATTTTGAAATCAACGCTTATAAGAAACTTTGTCTGATGAACGGACTGGATGACATAGACTTCTTGCTAAGCAATAAAAATAAAATAGAAGAATGGGAAAACAAGGCGTCAAAATAGAGATCATGGACACAACGCTCCGTGACGGTGAACAAACCAGCGGAGTATCTTTTGTGCCCCATGAGAAACTAATGATTGCCCGTTTACTATTGGAGGATTTGAAGGTAGACCGGGTAGAGGTTGCTTCAGCACGTGTATCGGAAGGTGAGTTTGAAGCCGTGAAGATGATTTGTGATTGGGCAGCCCGCCGCAATCTGCTTCAGAAAGTGGAAGTGTTGGGATTTGTGGACGGTCATACTTCGGTGGACTGGATACAACGTACCGGGTGCCGTGTCATCAATCTTCTTTGTAAGGGGTCATTGAAACATTGCACCCAACAATTGAAAAAGACTCCCGAAGAACATATCGCAGATATTATCAACGTAGTACATTACGCAGATGAACAGGATATCGGAGTGAATGTATATCTGGAAGACTGGAGTAACGGAATGAAAGATTCTCCCGAATATGTGTTTCAGTTGATGGATGGCTTGAAGCAGACAAGTATCAGACGTTATATGTTGCCCGATACATTGGGAATCCTGAACCCGCTGCAGGTGATAGAATATATGCGGAAGATGAAGAAGCGTTATCCGAATACCCATTTTGATTTTCACGCGCATAATGACTATGATCTGGCGGTAAGTAATGTGCTGGCTGCCGTGTTGAGCGGTGTCAGAGGACTGCACACTACGATCAACGGACTTGGCGAACGGGCCGGTAATGCACCCCTTTCCAGTGTGCAGGCTATTCTGAAAGATCATTTCAATGCAATGACCAATATTGACGAAAGCCGCTTGAATGATGTCAGTCGGGTAGTAGAGTCCTATTCCGGTATTGTGATTCCTGCCAATAAACCGATTGTGGGAGAGAATGTCTTTACACAAGTTGCAGGCGTTCACGCCGACGGCGATAATAAGAATAATTTGTATTGTAATGATTTACTTCCCGAACGTTTCGGACGTAAGCGTGAGTATGCTTTAGGAAAAACAAGTGGAAAGGCAAATATCCGTAAGAATCTCGAAGATCTGGGACTGGAACTCGATGAAGATGCCATGCGCAAGGTAACGGAGCGAATCATTGAACTGGGGGACAAGAAAGAATTGGTGACCCAGGAGGATTTGCCGTATATTGTATCGGATGTATTGAAACACGGGGCGATAGGCGAGAAGGTCAAGCTGAAGAGTTATTTTGTAAATCTGGCTCACGGTCTGAAACCGATGGCGACTTTAAAGATTGAAATAAACGGAAAGGAATACGAAGAAAGTTCAAGTGGCGATGGTCAGTATGACGCTTTCGTACGTGCGTTGCGCAAAATTTATAAAGTGACGTTAGGACGTAAATTCCCCATGTTGACGAATTATGCGGTATCTATCCCACCGGGTGGGCGTACGGATGCATTTGTGCAGACAGTAATTACCTGGAACTATGACGAACAGGTGTTCCGTACCCGTGGACTTGATGCCGACCAGACGGAGGCTGCCATCAAAGCAACAATGAAGATGTTGAATCTACTTGAAGAATAAGTTGATTTTATTTGTTGCGATTCATCATTATCTGAACTATTTTTTATAAATTGTGCCGTTTGTTGATTGAAGACCAGATTAAACTTTAAAATGAATAATAATGAACATTGAAAAGAGGTGGGTGAAAATGATTTCAATGGCAGCACTTTTATTGATAGTCGTAAGTGCTTGTGATAGTGATGAAGATGTGGAGAGTGGTGACGAAGGATTATATCCCGGACGAATTGTTGATGTAAATTTGCAACTGGATCCGTTGTGGATTTATGAATATACGAATAGAGTAAGGGAGAAAGTCAATATATGTACGGGGAATGACGATAATAATACACCGGGATGGCAACCGGGAGATGAAGTAATAGTAAACTGTACCTTAATGGGTGAATCCAGAGAGGATTTTATTGATTACCAGTTTGCAACTTATGCCGTATATACTGAAACTAAGGGTGGAGTATATAAATGGAAGCTGGATTCCAAACGACAATTATGTGTCAAACGGACGGTGGCTTCTCATGGAGTTGGCGGGGATATACCCGCTTATGATTTTGAACTAAAGATGGTAACGAATGACGGACGTCTGGTCATTCCCGACGGTGTGTCAAATTGCTGGATTAATGTTTATTATACTCCCGGTGAGAAAGTTTCCGATAAATGGGGATCTTATACTTGGCCTCTTGTACGTAAAGACACGTATGCAGTTGGAAATTATGGCAGATGGGGGGCTTCCCTGGCAGACTATGAAGTTAGAGAGGATATGAATACATTGGACTGGCATCCTCAGAGACTTGTCTTGTCGGGTTTTTGCTTACGAGTGATAACAGAACCGGGGGCAACAGTAACTCTTGCTTGTCCAAGGTTTGTTCCTATGGGATACCACCGTTATTCATCGGGACAGTATGAACCATTAGAAGATCAGACATTACCTGTTACTGCGGATATGAACGGAAATGCTTTCTTTTACGGTTGCTATGGTTACGACTATACTTTATTGGCTGAGGAATTTTCTTTTACTATTCGAACGAATACAGGAGAAAAAAAGGTTGTTCCTGGTGATGAAATGAATATACATATATTAGAAGAGCATCGGTATGCATTTGATGCTTCCGATATGACAGAGATTAATTAACTTTGAGTAGTATAAAAGATAAAAAGAAAAGTAACATGGATTTTAAAATTGCTGTATTAGCAGGCGACGGCATCGGACCGGAGATTTCGGTACAAGGTGTAGATGTAATGAGTGCCGTTTGCGAGAAGTTTGGTCACAAAGTAAGTTACGAATATGCAATCTGCGGTGCAGATGCGATTGATAAAGTAGGTGATCCGTTTCCGGAAGAAACATATGAGGTTTGCAAGAATGCAGATGCTGTTTTGTTTTCGGCCGTAGGTGATCCGAAGTTTGATAATGACCCTACTGCGAAAGTTCGTCCGGAGCAGGGATTGCTGGCAATGCGTAAGAAATTGGGATTGTTTGCTAATATTCGTCCGGTACAGACATTCAAATGCCTGATCCATAAATCTCCGTTGCGTGCGGAACTGGTTGAGAATGCGGATTTCATCTGCATCCGTGAGCTGACCGGCGGTATGTACTTTGGTGAGAAATATCAGGATAATGATAAAGCATACGATACAAACTACTACACTCGTCCGGAAATTGAACGTATCCTGAAAGTTGCTTTTGAATATGCAATGAAACGCAGAAAGCACCTGACTGTGGTAGACAAGGCAAATGTTCTGGCTTCTTCCCGTCTGTGGCGTCAGATTGCACAGGAAATGGCTCCCAATTATCCGGAGGTGACAACTGACTATATGTTTGTGGATAATGCTGCCATGAAGATGATCCAGGAACCAGCTTTCTTTGACGTGATGGTGACTGAAAATACATTCGGTGATATTCTGACTGACGAAGGTTCCGTTATCAGCGGCTCTATGGGATTGCTTCCTTCAGCTTCTACCGGTGAAAGTACTCCGGTATTTGAACCGATTCATGGTTCATGGCCACAGGCAAAGGGCTTGAATATTGCAAACCCGTTGGCACAGATTCTGTCTCTAGCTATGTTATTTGAATATTTCGACTGCAAAGAAGAAGGTGCACTGATTCGTAAGGCGGTTGATGCATCACTGGATGAAAACGTGCGTACACCGGAAATTCAAGTAGCCGATGGTGCCAAATACGGTACAAAGGAAGTCGGACAGTGGATTGTTGACTATATCAAGAAGGCTTAAACAGATCATTCTGAATAAAATATATGGAGGCTGGATTCTTAAAACGGAGTTCAGCCTCTTTTTTGTTCATTCCGTTTCTTTGTTTTTTTACTGAAGAAAATGAGTCCGTTGGGAGAAAAAACTAGTCGGACTGTTAAAAAGTAAAAGAGTAAGATATTTGCTAATGAAAAACAGTACATTTGCACAGATTAATACACAAGTGCTATGACAAAAAATTATCTATTCTTACTGTTGGGTTTACTGCTTGCAGCGTGTAGTTCTGATGACAAAGACGAACAACCGATTTTAGTGACCAATGTTGTAATGCCTGCTTCGGGAACAGTATTCAAGCCCGGTGAAAAGGTAACGATAATGGCGAAAGGATTTCAGGACAATGATGAAATCATGTTCGATATTCGCTGGCCGCTTCAAGACGAAGTGCTGCATGAAGGATATGCTAAAGGGGGACGGGGTGTTATAACGGAAAAGACAGCTACGAGCATTACTTTTCTGGCTCCCGGACACTGGCCTGCTTCTACAACGGAGATCTTGTTACGCCGCTCCGGTCAAATGATGTCTTTAGGAAAGATTTCGGTGGCGGATGGACAGGCACCCAAAGATTTTCAGCTTTATGGTATCATTAATTCCCGTTCCAATACCCACCGTCCTCATGCTATCGAATACATCAATCTTGAAAAGCCTCAGACAGCAGAGATAGTACGACTTGCAGACAATCAGGATTTCTCTTGTGTAGTCAACCTTCCCGGAAGCTGGAGCCTTAGTGGAGTATGGACGAAGGATGATCGCCGTACGACCGGACTTTATGATCTTTCTATGAACTATTGGGAAAAACCGGGAGCTGATCAGCTTGTAACAATGGGGATAGCGACCGCTAACTCTGTATTTGGGGTATATCAAGGCGGAGACCGTTTATTTGTTAAAACAGTTAATGTGATGCCCTATACCAGAATGTATGTGCCGGAGAAACCTGATTATGGTTTTCTGCTGCCCGAAGGGATGAAGGCTGAAGCATTGTCACGTTATCCCTGTATACAAATGAGTGATGGAAATATACTCTGTTCGGCTGATGACGGCGATGGAACTTTTTCACCAGTAGTCTTGAACGGGCAAAATATAGAAGAGAAAAGTATATATGTTGGCGAACCGATAGAGGCTGTGGCATTGATCCCTTTTTGGATAGTTAAGCCTGTAGAAGGTATGGGAACGGCTAAATATACACGTGTTGGCGGATATATCGTATCGAAGAGAAATGGTGCTACAATAACAGAGGGAGATGGAACAGAATTTAGGCTATGGAACCCGACTACAAAGATGCTGGATGAACCTTTCACCACATTCCCTAATGCTGCGTGTTCAGTAGCCACACTTGTTTCGGATGATTTTAAGAAACAGGAGCTTTATGTATTGTTTGATGGTAGTCGGAATGGAAGGCTGATTTATGTATATGATTTACTAAAAGGTAGCTGGGAGTCATTATATCCAGGGGGCGGATTTCCTTATTCAGAAATCGTATTAGCCCGATAAGGTTATTACTCAGCTCTTCTCCGGGCTACTATGCACAAAGGCCCTTTTTCATGCTTATATGAAGCAATGGAGACAAAGCCGGACTGCAAGAGTCTGGATTTCAATTCATCGCAAGAACGAATAATCATCCCGTCAATCAGATTTGTCCAAGTTTTGACTGACGGGTTATTCAGTTCGCAGCAAATCAGGAAATGTCCGTTCCGCTTTAATACCCGTGTTACTTCGGTGAATGCTTTCGGAAGATCGTTCCAAAAGTAAACCGTCTCGAAGGCAGTGACCACGTCGAACATTTCATCGGTATAAGGCAGTGTGTCTACCGTGCCTTGTTCTATAAAACAGCGGGTGGAAAGATATTTCTTGTTTTTCTTCTGTGCGAAAAGGACACTTTCCGGTGAAATGTCAATGCCGTATGCTTTTCCTTGCGGACAGCGACGCATCAGTTGTGTAAGATTGGCTCCGCCACCGCAACCAATGTCGAGCACATTCCATTCCTTATTCCATACTATATGTGACATTCCCCATTCGGAAAGCAAAGTGTGTCGTTTGTTCATTTCCCGGAGAATGACTCTTCCCCAAAAGCCTTCAGGCTTTTTGAGATTGTGGAATAACTTATGGATGATATTTCTTTTGCCCATGTTATAAACTAACTTTGCACGATGGAATAGATGATAATGCCTGCTAAAGTCAGCAATCCGGTATAGATCATAACTTCCGTTTGTTTCATTCCGGCGCCCTTTCCAGGAGCAGGAATGTCTGATTGAAGTCGTGCCGTTAACTTATGGGCGATAAAGTAGAACAGCCAACCTCCGAATCCACCGATAATGGCTCCTGCTACTAAATCACCGGGATAATGCAATCCCAGATACAGGCGTGTATAAGAGTTGGTAAATGCCCAAAGTACGATAAATATGCTTAACCAGCGTTTGCGGAACAAACAAATCAGAAATATGGCAAGTCCGAAAGAATTAGCTGCATGACAAGAAGGAAAACCGAATCCTCCTCCTCGTCTTCCATTCACGATGTAAACCAAATCCGCTATCGGATTTTCCGGATTGGAGGGACGCAGGCGACCTACCAGCGGACGAAGAAAACTATTGCACATCTGATCGGCAAACGTGATAGTGAGGGCGATCGCTACCACATAGCACAAAGCCACTTTCCAATGAAAATTCTTGAGCAGTATATATAAGATACTGGCATACATCGGGACCCATATAACCTTACCTGTGAATGCACTCATGAAGTAATCCCAGAAAGGCGAATGTATTCCGTTGAAGAACAAAAGCAGTTGGGTGTCTATATCCGAAAGAAATTCTATCATAAAATAAATCGTATTATTAAAATATGGATTTGTCTGATCTTATCGCTTAGCCAGGTCATCATATAGTTTCTGAAGGAAGGCTTTTCCTTTTTCCAGATTGGCCCCTTTCTCTGTCCCTTCATCTATCTGGACGGTGTTGGCATCCAGATTGTACACTAATTGATTTTCCGCAGTCACCATGCCAAACAGGGTCGGTTCCGTGAAATATCCGAAATGGGGAGAAGACGGGTTAAAGATATTCTTGCTGAAAGTAAAGTCATCGTGCGGCAATCCGAGCTGAGAAAGCAGCGTAGCGGCAATATCGATCTGCGAAGCGTATGTGTCTACCACTCGTGGTTCTTTTACGGCTCCTCCGATCAGTATTAGCGGAATTGTATGCCCTTCCAGCGGATTTTCTACCGGACGCGGGTAAGCTCCCAAATGATCCGGTACAAGTACGATCAGTGTATTCTTCCACATCGGTGTCTCCTTATACTGTCTCACAAAATCTCCTACGCAACTATCAGCATAGGCGAAAGCATTCAGCACTTTATCGTCCAACCGATAGAACGGAACTTCAAACGGCTCGTGACTGCTTGATGTCTGCACGATTTTAAAGAAAGGTTCCTGTTGCTTCTCTTCCTTGAGGTCTTTCAGGAAACGTTGGAAAAGCGCATGATCCGGCGCTCCCCATTTGCCCGGACGTTCGGACAAAGGAAAATCTGTCTCGGAGATAATCTTCTCAATACCCGATGAAACCAGATAAGAGCGCATATTGGTGAAGTCTGCATCCCCTCCGTAATAGTATTCCAAACTGTATCCGGCATTTTTCAGACTGCGAGGAATGGAAGGAAGTCCGTCCGTTTTCTCGGGATACTTCATAATGCTGGTACTCGGCTGACCGGGATAACCACTGATAATAGATGCCAGTCCTCGATCCGTCCGGAAACTGTTTGCGTAGAAATTAGTGAATAACACTCCTTCTTTTCCGAATTTATCCATATTCACTGCTACATTCGGCTGTCCCCCCATTGTTTCCATTAAGTGTGTAGAAAAACTTTCGAGGATAATAAAGATGATATTCGGGCGTTGAGTATTTAGAATTTGCGGGATACTGTCTGTTGCTGCCACAGGTTTATCCAGCATTTCGGCCAACAGGTCATCTGCAACTTTCGGGTCCATAAACCGATATTGCTTATCGAAATTGTTTTGATGGGTAGCAGAATACATAAAACTGAATGCCGGATTGATGGCTGCATGATTCATCCGTTGGTTTTGGCTATAGTATACTTTGCTCAGGTTCATTGTCGATACGGAAAAACCGCCACGGATAGGAATGAAGAGCGCAGCTGTCAGTAATAAAAGGACGAGAGATACATACTGCCGCTGATAAGGTATCTTCAACGGTGCTTTCTCCCGGATAAGTACGGCGTAGAAAATACCGTAGAGGATGGCTGCATAGATCAGCATAGCTAGGATTCCGAGTAATATGAACCAGAAGCTGACGCTTGCCATGGCATCTTTCGGAGATGAGAAGAAGTAGAAGATCGGGGTGGCATCCAGCCGGAATCCCCAGAAACCGTATAAGCCCAGATCGATGATGAAGATGCAGGACATCACAAAAGCGATGATTCCGAAGTAACCTTGCCGGATGCGGCGTAGTATGGAAGATTTTGTCCAGGCGGAAGCGATAAGCAGGAAGCCTGGGATGGCAGTCAGATATCCTGCCAGTGAGAAATCCAGCGGCAAGCCGTGCCACATCACGCTGAAATAATCGCCGATTGAGGCGTCTGTATAGAGTTCATGGTAGTAAGCCATGAAAATAGGTTTTTGAAGGACAAACAGAAGAACGAACAAAAAATAAGTCGTGAGAAATTGCAGGATTCTCTTTTTCATATCTATAAACTTAAAAATATTGAACGGAGACAAAGGTACAATTCTTTTCTGTATCTTTGCGCATCAACCTGATAAAACGAGGTGAATGATGGCAAAAATTGCGAATAAATTAACAGATTTAGTGGGTAATACACCTCTAATGGAACTTTCCGGATATAGTGGAAAGTATGGTCTTAATCAGAATATTATCGCTAAACTGGAGGCTTTTAATCCGGCGGGAAGCGTAAAAGACAGAGTCGCTCTTTCTATGATTGAAGATGCGGAGGCTCGCGGGGCACTGAAACCCGGTGCCACCATTATCGAACCGACCAGTGGAAATACGGGAGTCGGACTGGCGATGGTAGCTACCATTAAAGGGTATCACCTGATATTGACTATGCCCGAAACGATGAGCCTGGAACGGCGAAATCTGTTGAAAGCACTGGGGGCGCAGATTGTGCTGACAGATGGCTTGGGCGGGATGGCTGCTTCTATTGCCAAGGCGCAGGAGTTGCGTGATAGTATCCCCGGATCGGTGATCCTGCAACAGTTTGAAAATCCTTCGAACGCTGCTGTCCACGAGCGGACAACAGGAGAAGAAATCTGGCGGGATACGGATGGTGAAGTGGCAGTGTTCGTTGCCGGAGTAGGAACCGGAGGTACGATTTGCGGCGTGGCGCGCGCCTTAAAAAAACATAATCCGGATGTTCATATCGTTGCGGTTGAACCTGCGTCTTCCCCCATATTGGCAGGAGGTCAGGCAGCACCACACCGCATACAGGGAATCGGGGCGAATTTTATTCCGAAACTTTATGATGCTTCTGTAGTGGATGAAGTGATCGGTGTGCCCGATGACGAAGCCATTCGTGCGGGGCGAGAGCTGGCTGCGACAGAAGGTTTGCTGGCCGGAATCTCTTCGGGAGCGGCCGTATATGCAGCCCGACAGTTGGCACAGCGTCCGGAGTTCAGGAACAAAAAAATCGTTGCGTTGTTACCTGATACGGGAGAACGCTATCTGTCGACCGAGTTGTTCGCTTTTGATGCCTATCCTTTGGATTAATATTTGAATCATGATAAGAATTATTTTAATTTTATTTCTTAGCTTTCCGGTTGCCCTGTGTGCGCAGACCTATCAGCAATTATCAGAAAAGGCGATTGAATATATCGAAATGGATAGTCTTTCCAAAGCTGAAGAACTGCTGCTGCAAGCTTTGAAACTGGAGCCGAAGAATGCAAAGAATGCTATGCTTTTTTCCAATCTGGGATTGGTACAGCGTCGGTTGGGTGAATATGACAAGGCGCTCGAATCTTATTCTTTTGCGCTGAACTTTGCTCCATTGGCAGTACCTATTCTGCTGGACCGAGCTGCGATTAATCTGGAAATGGGGAATACAGACCGTGCTTATACCGATTATTGTCAGGTACTTGACGAAGATAAACAGAATAAAGAAGCGCTGTTGATGCGGGCATATATCTATGTGCTCCGGAGGGATTACCCCGCGGCACGAATCGATTATAATCGCTTGTTGGAGATTGACCCGCAAAGTTATAGCGGTCGGCTTGGGCTGGCTACCTTGGAACAGAAAGAAGGAAAATTCAAGGAAGCGCTCGAAATTCTTAATAAGATGATTACGGCAACTCCCGAAGACGCGACTCTTTACATTGCCCGTGCAGATGTGGAACGGGAGATGAAGCATGAAGATCTGGCTTTGGTCGATTTGGAGGAAGCTATTCGTCTGAATCCTTCTTCGGCGGATGCCTATTTGTTGCGTGGCAATATTTATCTGACACAGAAAAAGAAAGCATTGGCTAAAATGGACTTTGAAAAAGCTATTTCGTTGGGCATACCTCCTGCTGATTTGCACGAGCAGCTGAAACAATGTAAATAAAAGATAAAACTTAAAACATATTACTACTAACTAATACCCAAACAGAAAATGAAACGTATTGTTTTTTTAGATTACGTGCGCGTGTTCGCATGTTTCCTCGTTATGGTGGTACACGCCAGTGAAAACTTTTATGGTGCTGCCGGATCTACGGACATGGCGGGACCGCAATCTTTTTTAGCCAGTGAAGCAGACCGATTGTGGGTGGCCGTGTACGACGGTTTCTCACGCATGGCAGTACCATTGTTTATGATTGTCTCTGCTTATCTGCTGGTACCGATGAAGGAGGGACAGACTTCATGGCAGTTCTACCGCCGACGCTTCACTCATATCCTGCCACCGTTTTTTATATTTATGATACTTTATAGTATCCTGCCGATGTTGTGGGGACAGATAGACAGCGAGACATCAATAAAGGATATGTCTCGAATATTCCTGAACTTCCCGACGCTTGCAGGACACCTTTGGTTCATGTATCCTCTGATAAGTCTTTACCTGTTTATACCTATTATATCTCCTTGGTTGAGTAAAGCCACTGCAAAAGAAGAACGTTTCTTCATAGGACTGTTCCTGTTATCAACGTGTATGCCGTACTTCAATCGCTGGTTTGGTGAAGTGTGGGGACAGTGTTTTTGGAACGAATACCATATGTTGTGGTATTTCTCAGGTTATCTTGGATATCTTGTGTTGGCACACTACATACGTGTACACTTAAAATGGGATCGCTCCAAACGTTTCATTGTAGGACTCATTTCAATGGTTGCCGGGGCTGCGCTGACTATTTACTCATTCTATATACAGGCTATTCCCGGAATTACTCATTCTACCCCTGTCATAGAAATAGGATGGGCTTTCTGTACGATTAACTGTGTACTTCTTACAGCGGGTACATTCCTTCTCTTCACTTGTATAAATCGGCCGGAAGCTCCGCGTTTCGTAACAGATATGTCGAAACTTAGCTATGGTATGTACCTTATGCATATATTCTGGCTCGGGTTATGGGCGACAGTATTCAAAAATACGCTGGAACTGCCTACTGTTGCCGCCATCCCATGTATTGCAGTGACTACATTTGTCTGCTGTTATATAACGACAAAGATTATCTCATTCATACCGGGCAGTAAATGGATTATAGGCTAAATAGATCGGATGTTCTTGAATTAAACAAAAAAGGGAAGCGATTGCTTCCCTTTTTTGTTTACTCATCTTATTATATGGTCCTTCCTGGTTACGCTTGAATAAGTTACTCTTTATTAAAGGTAAATCGATGGGACGGCTCAATACATTATTATACAAACTGCTTAATCAGATTCACAAACTCTTTTCCATATTTCTTCTTCTTAAACTCTCCGATACCACTGATTTCTCCGAATGCTTCGATGGTAGTCGGCCGTGAAATACTGAGCAGATGCAACACCTTATCCGATAGAACGATATATGCCGGAAGGCCATCCTGATCGGCAATCTGTTTCCGCAATCCCCGTAGTGCTTCGAATAAATCTTCGTTTTCTCCACCGGGGATACCGAAAGGAAGTTCTTTTGCGATGACCACCTTCTTCTTTTTCCCTTTTCCTGTGACGATTTCTTCCCGATGAATCACGGCAAGCATTGCTTTCGCTTTTCCAAAAAGAATGTTACTTCCGCTTGGAGTGATTTTGAGATGGTTATTTTCATTGTAGGCTATTTCGAAATAGCCTAGTTGTAGCATTTGAAGTAAATAATCCTGCCAATCACGAGGTGGTATGTCTCTTCCTGCGCCAAACGTCTTTAATTCCTGATATCCTTTTGCCGTAACTTCTGCCGAATAACTTCCACGAAGAATATCAATTAATATCCCTGTACTTATTTGTTGTTCTGCACGAGCTATGGCGCTCAACGCTTTTTGTACGATGACTGTACCGTCAAAGCGTTGTGGAGGGTTTTTACAGACATCACAGTTGCCACAATCTTCTGTTGAGGTTTCTCCGAAATAGCTCAGCAGGATTCTTCTGCGGCAGATGTCCGCTTCTGCATATTGCTGCATACGTTGCAACTTTTCCAGATTGATTGTCTGTTGGTTGCTTTCTGTGGCGAATTTAGTTAACAGGATCAGATCGCCCAGTGAATAGAACAATACAGTATCGCTTGGTAAGCCATCCCGTCCGGCACGCCCGATTTCCTGATAAAAACTTTCAATACTTTTAGGAAGATTATAATGAATAACCCATCGGACATTCGATTTGTCAATTCCCATACCAAAAGCAATGGTGGCGCATACTACCTGAATACGGTCATTAATGAAGTCATTCTGAGTCTCGTCCCGATGCTGCGGAGACAATCCGGCATGGTAGACACCGCATCGGATTCCCTGCTTTTGCAGCATTTGTGCTACAGTTTCCGTTTTATTACGGCTCATACAATAAATGATTCCACTTTCTTCTCTGTGGCGATGGATAAACTCCAGAATCGCTTTATTCTTCTCTTTTGCCTGAAAACCGCGTTTTACGTCCAGGCTGATGTTGGGACGGTCGAAAGAAGAAATAAACGTCCGGGGCTGTATCAGATGCAACTGTCGGATTATATCCTCACGGGTTATTTTGTCGGCTGTTGCCGTTAATGCAATAATCGGTACCTGCGGAAATTGCTGATGGAGCATTCCCATTTGTGTATATTCAGGACGGAAGTCATGTCCCCATTGGGAAATACAGTGGGCTTCGTCAATTGCGAAGAGCGAAATACTCATATCCCGCAACAGATAGTCCTTTTCCGCTATCAGCTTCTCCGGTGAAATATAAAGCAGTTTCAGGCGTCCTTCGATACAGGCACGGCGGAGATTGGCATTTTCCGTTTCGTCATTGCTGCTATTGAGTGCTCCTGCTGCGATGCCGTTGGCTTGCAATGTTTCTACCTGGTCTTTCATCAGTGAGATAAGCGGGGAGACCACTACAGCCGTTCCTTCAGAAAGCAATGCAGGTAGTTGATAACAGATCGATTTACCTCCTCCGGTGGGCATCAGTACCAGTGAATCCTGCTTGTTCAACAGGTGGCGGATGATTTCTTCCTGTAAGGGTCGGAAGCTGTCATAACCGAAATATGATTTTAGAGTTTCTTTCATCAACATTTGTTTAAACTTTGTGGCAAAGGTACGCTTTTCTTTAGCAATCTTTATCATGTCTCGATTTCTGTTTTGATTTTAATGCCCCAAGAGTTAAAGTTTCTTATTATTCACCCTTAATTCCTCTTTTTCAAGGTTTTTGATTGTTTTATTAGAAAAAAATGCACAAAATAATTGTGTGTTTAAAAAAAAAGTAAGACATTTGTAACATGTAACGTTGCGAATGAGCAATTAATAACAAATAAACAAACCCTAACCAGTTAATTCAATGAGTGATTTAGAGAACAAAAAAGCGGAGGAAGCTCCAAAGAAACGTCCCTACAATTTGAGGGAAAAGAAAGAAAAGAAGGCTGCATATCGGTCATTAATCAGACCGGAACTGGCAGACGAGTTGTATGACAAGATTCTGAACATTGTAGTAGTTCAGAAGAAGTATAAAGATCCTGACTATTCAGCTAAAGATTTGGCTAAAGAGTTGAAGACCAATACTCGCTACCTTTCTGCAGTAGTGAATTCTCGTTTTGGTATGAACTACTCTTGTTTGTTGAATGAGTACAGAGTGAAAGACGCTCTGCATTTGTTGACAGACAAGCGTTATGCCGACAAGAATGTGGAAGAAATCAGTGCAATGGTTGGCTTTGCAAATCGTCAATCTTTTTACGCTGCATTTTACAAGAACGTAGGTGAAACTCCTAACGGATATCGCAAGAAACACGCTGAAAGTAAGAAGTAATTGCGTTTTCCGATACTGACCAAAAGGAATTACCTCTGAATGAAAAGTTCGGGGATAATTCCTTTTCTTATTTAATTAATCAATATCAGTAATTATGAAAAAACATTTTATTTCGATGGCAGTTACCGCTACGATCCTTGCATCCTGCGGTGGGGCCAAAACAACAACTGCTGAGGCAGATAAATTTGATTATACAGTGGAACAATTTGCAGACTTACAAATATTGCGGTACAAGGTTCCCGAATTCGAAACCTTGACGCTGAAACAGAAAGAACTGGTTTATTACCTGACTCAGGCTGCGCTGGAAGGACGCGACATCCTGTTTGATCAGAACGGAAAGTATAACCTGAGAATCCGTCGGATGCTCGAAGCCGTTTACACCAATTATAAAGGAGACAAGTCGGCTCCCGACTTCAAAAATATGGAAGTGTACCTCAAACGGGTATGGTTCTCCAATGGTATTCATCATCATTACGGCATGGAAAAGTTTGTGCCCGGTTTCTCGCAGGACTTCTTGAAACAGGCAGTGCTCGGAACGGACGCCCAATTACTTCCGTTATCAGAAGGACAGACTGCCGAACAACTCTGTGATGAGCTCTTCCCGGTTATGTTTGATCCGGCTATCCTGGCAAAGCGTGTAAATCAGGCGGACGGTGAAGACTTGGTGCTGACTTCTGCCTGCAATTATTACGACGGAGTCACTCAGCAGGAAGCGGAAAGCTTCTACGGAGCAATGAAAGACCCAAAAGATGAAACTCCGGTTTCTTACGGACTCAACAGCCGATTGGTGAAAGAAGATGGGAAAATACAGGAAAAAGTCTGGAAGGTAGGCGGACTTTATACTCAGGCGATTGAAAAGATTGTGTACTGGTTGAAGAAAGCGGAAACTGTTGCCGAAAATGATGCACAGAAAGCTGTGATCAGCAAACTGATTCAATTTTACGAAACAGGCAGCCTGAAAGACTTCGATGAATATGCTATCCTTTGGGTGAAAGACCTTGATTCAAGAATTGACTTCGTTAATGGCTTTACAGAAAGTTACGGCGATCCGCTGGGAGTGAAAGCCAGCTGGGAATCACTGGTCAACTTCAAAGACTTGGGTGCTACGCACCGCACAGAGATTATCAGCAGCAATGCGCAATGGTTCGAAGATCATTCGCCGGTTGATAAATCTTTCAAAAAGGAAAAGGTAAAAGGGGTATCTGCCAAGGTGATCACTGCCGCTATTCTTGCCGGCGACTTATATCCTGCAACTGCCATCGGCATCAATCTTCCGAACGCTAACTGGATTCGTGCCCATCACGGCTCTAAGTCAGTTACTATCGGCAATATCACAGATGCTTATAATAAAGCTGCCCACGGTAACGGGTTCAATGAAGAGTTTGTCTGCAATGACGAAGAGAGACAGCGGATCGACCAATATGGCGACCTGACAGGTGAACTTCATACAGACTTACATGAATGTCTGGGACATGGTTCGGGCAAATTGCTTCCGGGAGTAGACCCTGACGCTTTGAAAGCGTATGGTTCCACTATAGAAGAAGCACGTGCCGACCTGTTCGGATTGTATTATGTGGCCGACCCGAAACTGGTGGAACTGAAACTTGTTCCGGATGCGGAGGCTTATAAAGCTGAATATTATACTTTCCTGATGAACGGTCTGATGACTCAGCTTGTACGTATCGAACCGGGAAATAATATCGAAGAAGCTCATATGCGCAACCGCCAGCTGATTGCCCGCTGGGTATTTGAGAAAGGTGCTCCTGACAAAGTGGTCGAAATGGTGAAGAAGGACGGAAAGACCTATGTTGTAGTCAATGATTATGAGAAAGTCCGTCAGTTGTTTGGTGAACTGCTGGCTGAAATCCAGCGAATCAAATCGACCGGTGATTTTGAGGGTGCCCGTACATTGGTCGAAAATTATGCCGTGAAGGTTGATCCTGCTTTGCACGCCGAAGTATTGGCACGCTATAAGAAACTGAATCTGGCTCCTTACAAAGGTTTTATAAATCCGGTTTATGAACTGGTGACTGACAAGGATGGAAATATCACGGACGTTACCGTGTCTTATGATGAAGACTATGTAGAACAAATGTTGCGCTACAGCAAAGATTATTCTCCGTTGCCTTCCGTAAATAATTAATATTGAAAATGGATATAAAAGAACAACTGAAGGATATCAAAACACAGCTCCGTCTCTCTATGAACGGGGCTGTGTCCCAAAGTATGCGTGAGAAGGGATTGGTATACAAACTCAATTTCGGAGTCGAAATCCCCCGCATAAAGATGATTGCCGAAGGGTATGAAAAGAACCATGACCTGGCGCAGGCATTGTGGAAAGAAGACATTCGCGAATGCAAAATCATGGCAGCCATGTTGCAGCCTGTGGATACCTTTTATCCCGAAATAGCTGATATCTGGGTAGAAAGTATCCGTAACATAGAGATTGCGGAACTGACCTGTATGAATCTTTTCCAGCATTTGCCGTATGCCCCTGCTAAATCTTTTCATTGGATGGCTGATGAACAGGAATATGTGCAGACTTGCGGTTTCCTGACGGCTGCCCGTCTTTTGATGAAAAAGGGAGATATGACAGAAAGAGCCTCCGGCGAATTGCTCGACCAGGCACTTTGCGCTGTTCATTCAGAAAGCTATCATGTGCGGAATGCAGCTCTTCTGGCTATCCGTAAGTATATGCAGCATAACGAAGAACACGCTTTCCGTGTTTGCCGGATGGTTGAAGGAATGGCAGATTCCACAGTGGAAGCGGAGCAGATGCTCTATAATATGGTAAAAGAAGAAGTGGAGAATAAGTAATAGGTAATAAGTAATAGGTAATACCATGCGGGCATTCGCCGGATGGTATTTTAAGTAACTACGGTTATTACCTATTACCTATTACTTATTACTTATTTCTCAGAAATTCTTTTGCTTTCCACAAAAAAGGCTTAACTTTGTTCGCGCTAATTTTGTGCTGATGATGGAAACTCAAAATGTGAAAGATACAGTAAGGCAGATATTCACAGAATATCTCACGGCGAACGGGCATCGGAAGACTCCCGAACGTTACGCCATACTCGAAACTATCTATTCCATCGACGGACACTTCGATATCGATATGCTCTATTCACGGATGATGGATCAGGAGAATTTCCGGGTGAGCCGGGCGACTCTTTATAATACTATCATTCTGTTGATCAATGCACGGCTGATCATCAAGCATCAGTTCGGCACTTCCTCCCAATACGAAAAATCATACAATCGCGAGACGCATCATCATCAGATATGTACTCAATGTGGTAAAGTGACTGAGTTTCAGAACGAGGAATTGCAGCATGCCATCGAAAATACAAAATTAAGCCGCTTTCAACTTTCGCATTACTCCTTATATATATATGGATTGTGCAGCAAGTGCGACAGAGCTAATAAACGGAAAAAAGTCAGTAACAACAATAAAAAAGAAAAATGAAAGTAGATGTTCTATTAGGATTACAATGGGGCGACGAAGGTAAAGGCAAAGTAGTCGACGTATTAACACCTAAGTACGATGTGGTCGCTCGTTTTCAGGGCGGTCCGAATGCCGGTCATACACTTGAGTTCGAAGGACAGAAGTATGTACTTCGTTCTATTCCTTCCGGTATTTTTCAGGGAGATAAGGTAAATATTATCGGTAACGGTGTAGTGCTCGATCCGGCATTGTTCAAAGCGGAAGCTGAGGCACTCGAAGCATCGGGACACCCATTGAAAGAGCGTTTGCACATTTCTAAGAAAGCTCATCTCATCCTTCCGACACACCGCATACTGGACGCTGCTTACGAAGCAGCCAAGGGAGATGCGAAAGTAGGAACAACCGGTAAAGGCATTGGCCCTACTTATACGGATAAAGTTAGCCGTAACGGTGTTCGTGTAGGTGATATCCTTCATAATTTCGAACAGAAATATGGTGCGGCGAAAGCTCGTCACGAACAAATCCTGAAGAGTCTGAACTACGAATATGACCTCACAGAACTGGAAAAAGCATGGATGGAAGGTATCGAATATCTGAAACAGTTCCATTTTGTAGACAGTGAGCATGAGGTTAACAATTATCTGAAAGACGGCAAAAGCGTTCTTTGCGAAGGTGCTCAGGGAACGATGCTTGATATCGATTTCGGTTCGTATCCGTTTGTTACTTCTTCCAATACGGTTTGTGCAGGCGCCTGCACCGGTCTGGGAGTAGCTCCGAATCGTATCGGCGAAGTGTTCGGTATCTTCAAGGCATACTGTACTCGTGTAGGTGCCGGTCCGTTCCCGACAGAACTGTTCGACGAGACTGGTGACAAGATGTGTACATTGGGACATGAATTCGGTTCTGTAACAGGACGTAAACGCCGTTGCGGATGGATTGACCTGGTAGCTCTGAAATATTCCGTTATGATAAACGGTGTTACCAAACTGATCATGATGAAGAGCGACGTGCTCGATACATTCGATACCATCAAGGCTTGTGTTGCTTATAAGGTAGATGGCGAGGAAATTGATTATTTCCCATATGATATCACTGAAGGTGTGGAGCCTGTATATGCAGAACTGCCGGGTTGGAAGACAGATATGACAAAGATGCAGAGCGAAGATGAATTCCCGGAAGAATTCAATGCTTATCTGACTTTCCTGGAAGAACAACTTGGTGTGGAAATCAAGATTGTATCTGTCGGACCGGACAGAGCACAGACAATCGAACGTTATACTGAAGAATAAGAAATGTTATTCTATTCCTAGAATAACTTTGTTCTATAACTTAATGAGAGGCGGAGAAATGGAAATGACTCCGCCTTTTTGTTTTCTCTTTACCCCCAATATTAACTATAACGCATTATGAAAACACATTTCATCACTTTCCTATTATTAGTAGGTATGAGTCTGGGAATCTCCTCCCGGCTCCACGCACAGTCTTCTTACCAGCCTGGTGAAGAAAACCTCAAAGCCCGTGAAGAATTTCAGGATAATAAATTCGGTATTTTCCTTCATTGGGGACTGTATGCCATGCTTGCCACCGGTGAGTGGACTATGACAAATAATAATCTGAATTATAAAGAGTATGCCAAACTGGCAGGCGGTTTCTATCCCTCCAAGTTTGATGCGGATAAGTGGGTGGCTGCCATCAAAGCATCGGGAGCTAAATATATCTGTCTGACTTCCCGCCATCATGACGGCTTCTCCATGTTCGATACCCAATATTCGGACTTCAATATCGTGAAGGCAACTCCCTTTAAGCGGGATATCATTAAGGAGCTGGCAGCAGCCTGTAGCAAACAGGGAATCAAACTTCATTTCTATTATTCTCATCTTGACTGGACGCGGGAAGATTATCCTTGGGGACGTACAGGACGGGGTACAGGACGTTCGAATCCGCAAGGAGACTGGAAAAGCTATTATCAGTTCATGAACAATCAGCTGACGGAACTGCTGACTAATTATGGTCCGGTAGGAGCCATTTGGTTTGACGGATGGTGGGATCAGGATGGAAACCCCGGCTTTAACTGGGAATTGCCGGAACAATATGCCATGATCCATAAACTACAGCCGGGCTGCCTGATAGGAAATAACCATCATCAGACTCCTTTCGCCGGTGAAGACATTCAGATATTCGAACGTGACCTGCCCGGAGAAAATACCGCAGGACTTTCCGGACAAAGTGTAAGTCACCTGCCCTTGGAAACCTGCGAAACGATGAATGGTATGTGGGGATATAAGATTACGGATCAGAATTATAAATCAACGAAGACACTGATTCATTATCTGGTAAAGGCAGCCGGAAAGAATGCGAACCTGTTGATGAATATCGGCCCTCAGCCCGACGGAGAGCTTCCGGAAGTAGCCGTACAGCGGTTGAAAGAAATGGGAGAGTGGATGAATCAATATGGTGAAACGATTTATGGAACCCGTGGCGGTACGGTTGCTCCGCATGATTGGGGAGTGACGACGCAGAAAGGAAACAAGCTGTATGTGCATATTCTGAATTTGCAGGATAAAGCCCTGTTCCTGCCTTTGGCAGATAAGAAGGTGAAGAAGGCAGTACTGTTTAAGAACGGCACACCTGTCCGATTCACTAAAAATAAAGAAGGCGTGTTGCTGGAGTTTACAGAGATACCAAAAGATATTGATTACGTTGTAGAACTTACAATTGACTAATTTTTAGCTAATTCTTCATAAAAGCATAGGGAAACTATCGTTACATACGTAGTTTCCCTTTATTTTTGGCAAACAATTTGTTTATATAGATATAGAGTAATAATTAAAATGAAAAGTATATGATGTCTTATTGGGTATTATTTATTGGTATTGCCGTAGCAAGTTGGTTGGTACAGATGAATTTGCAGAACAAATTCAAGAAGTATTCCAAAATTCCGACAGGAAACGGTATGACAGGACGCGACGTAGCTCTGAAGATGCTGCACGACAATGGAATTTACGATGTACAAGTAACTCATACACCCGGTCAGCTGACCGACCACTACAATCCTGCTAACAAAACAGTGAATCTGAGTGAAGGTGTATACGAAAGTAATAGTATCATGGCGGCTGCCGTAGCGGCACACGAATGTGGACACGCTGTTCAGCATGCACGTATGTATGCTCCGTTGAAAATGCGCAGCGCCTTGGTGCCGGTAGTGAATTTTTCGTCCTCTATCATGACTTGGGTATTGCTGGGCGGTATTCTGCTGTTCAACTCCTTCCCGCAATTGTTGTGGATTGGTATCATTCTGTTTGCTACCACTACTTTGTTCAGCTTTATCACCTTGCCGGTGGAAATCAATGCAAGTAAGCGCGCGCTTGTGTGGCTGAGTTCATCCGGCATTACTAATTCATACAATCATACGCAAGCCGAAGACGCTCTTCGCTCTGCTGCATACACCTATGTAGTTGCTGCACTGGGTTCATTGGCTACGCTGATCTATTACATTATGATTGCTATGGGCAGAAGAGACTAAGAGATAAGATTAATCGTTTTGACGCCTCCATCGTTTTCAAAGACTATGGAGGCGTTCTTTTTTTATTGATGTTTTTTTTAGATATATGCAAGCGTTGCTCGGAAATTTGCAGTAAATTTGCGCAATTAAAATACTAAACAGTAATTATATCATGGCAGCAAAACCAAGTATTCCTAAAGGAACTCGTGACTTTTCGCCGGTAGAAATGGCGAAGCGTAATTATATATTCAATACGATTCGTGACGTATATCATCTGTATGGTTTCCAGCAGATAGAAACTCCGTCGATGGAGATGCTTTCTACACTGATGGGGAAATATGGCGATGAGGGTGACAAACTTCTATTTAAGATTCAGAACTCCGGAGATTATTTTTCCGGCATCACGGATGAAGAGTTATTGAGTCGTAATGCTGTTAAGCTGGCAAGCAAATTCTGTGAGAAAGGTTTGCGCTATGACTTGACAGTGCCTTTTGCCCGTTACGTGGTGATGCACCGCGATGAAATAACTTTCCCGTTCAAGCGTTATCAGATACAGCCGGTATGGCGTGCAGACCGTCCGCAGAAAGGACGTTACCGTGAGTTCTATCAATGCGACGCCGATGTTGTCGGCAGTGATTCACTGCTGAATGAAGTAGAACTGATGCAGATTGTCGATACAGTATTCAGCCGTTTCAACATCCGTGTGTGTATTAAGATCAATAACCGCAAGATTCTTTCCGGTATCGCTGAGATTATCGGTGAAGCGGATAAGATTGTAGATATCACAGTGGCTATTGACAAACTGGATAAGATTGGTCTGGAGAACGTCAATGCGGAACTGAAAGAGAAAGGAATCAGTGATGAGGCGATTGCCAAATTGCAGCCGATCATTCTGCTGAGCGGAACCAATACTGAAAAGCTGGCTACACTAAAGAGCGTGCTGGCAGCCAGTGAGACAGGCATGAAAGGAGTCGAAGAAAGCGAATTTATTCTGGGCACATTGGAAACAATGGGCTTGAAAAATGAAATCGAACTTGACTTGACGCTGGCTCGCGGATTGAATTATTATACCGGTGCTATCTTCGAAGTGAAAGCGCTGGATGTGCAGATCGGCAGTATCACCGGTGGCGGTCGCTATGACAACCTGACAGGAGTATTCGGTATGGCCGGTGTGTCGGGAGTCGGCATTTCTTTTGGTGCAGACCGTATCTTCGATGTATTGAATCAACTGGAACTTTATCCGAAGGAAGCAGTGAACGGTACGGAATTGATGTTCGTAAACTTTGGTGATAAAGAAGCTTCTTTCTCCATGAGTATGCTGGCAAAAGTTCGTGCGGCAGGTATCCGTGCGGAAATCTTCCCGGATGCGGCAAAGATGAAGAAGCAGATGAGCTATGCTAATGCCAAGAGTGTTCCGTTCGTAGCTATCGTAGGAGAGAACGAAATGAATGAAGGCAAAGCAATGCTGAAGAATATGGAAACCGGTGAACAGAATCTTGTTTCGGTGGAAGAACTGATAGCTGCTTTGCGCAACTAAAAGCAGGGTATAGAGTAAGAATATCCGCTTTTCCGGTGAAGTACTTGACAAATGACTTTTTATGTTGTATCTTTGAGAAAAGAAAAGGCATAAATAAGATGAATGTAATAAGAAAAATAGATACATAAATATCACCTTTATACTGTTACTTATAAGTATCAGAAGAACTTGGAATGGGGCAATGATCAGATGATTATTGCCCCATTTTGTCGTTAATTATGCCTGCTACATTTCGTCTCTTACTTAAAAAGGGACGAATATCGTTTTTAATAAACTTGGATACCGTTTATAATAAACGTGCGATAAGTTTATTATAAACAGAATCCGTGTTTATTAAAGGCCGTTTTTGTTTTTGTAAAGATATAAGGATGCGGTTTCGAATGAAAACTGACTATCGGAAACTATATAGAATGGAATGGTAATTATATGTAACAATTACTTTTGGGGATCATATTCTCGGAAGGCTTAATTCTACTTCTTAATTAAAAACTTTGGATATTAGTTTTTAGATTAGACTGAAAAGGTAAGGAGAACCGGACAGTAATTTCTATCTTTGTGCATACATTAAATCGTTAGCAAATATATGAAAAACGACAAACTCCAAAGTAGTATGAAAACAATAAAAAACACGTTTTTTCTAGGCATAGTCTGTGCCGCCAGTGTTGTTTCTTCAGTAGCTCATGAACTCGAATCAAATGAGAAATACCCCGGGAAGTCGGTGAAGGCACAGACAAGAAAAGAGATTGTTACGTTCTTTTCTGAATCTCTTTCCGGTAAGACAACCACTTTTGACGCAGGAAAACCGTTGAAACTGTCAGAAGTAGAACACTATCGTGATGTCGTATGGCAGTTGTGGAAAGAGGCAAATGATGGTTTTAAAGAAGAAAAATTAATAGCTTTGGATACACTCTCATCCGCTTCTACCGGCTACTGGAAACTTCCTGATAGTTTGGAACCAAATGCAGTGATGCCCTATTACTGGGGAATGAAAGGGACAGATGAAATAGGAAATGAACTTCCATTATTCCTCTATCTGCATGGTTCGGGACCCAAAGAGCGGGAATGGAGTACCGGATTGAATATTTGCCGGAATTTTGATGATGCTCCTTCCGTTTACTTTATACCACAGATTCCGAACGAAGGCGAGTACTATCGTTGGTGGCAGAAAGCTAAACAGTTTGCCTGGGAGAAATTGCTGCGACAATCCTTACTCTTGGGAAAGATTGATCCCAACAGAGTGTATGTTTTTGGAATCTCGGAAGGCGGATATGGCAGTCAGCGTCTGGCCTCATTTTATGCTGATTATTGGGCTGCTGCGGGACCGATGGCAGGAGGGGAACCTTTAAAGAATGCTCCTGCGGAGAATTGTAGTAATATTGCTTTTTCTTTGCGGACAGGAGATAAGGATACCAGATTCTACCGGAATACACTGACCGGATATGTACGGGAAGCATTCGATAGTTTGGCGCATCAGCATCCCGGCTATTTCACTCACAAGATAGAACTGATTCCCGGAATGGGGCATAGTATTGATTATCGTCCGACGACTCCCTGGCTGAAGCAATATGTCCGTAATCCTTATCCCAAATATGTAAGCTGGGAGAATTTTGAAATGGACGGACTCTACCGGAAAGGATTTTATAATCTGTATGTGAAGGAAAGATCCGATGAAGAGGGGAAGTCGCGTACTTATTATGAAATGAGTATTTCGGGAAATCATATTTCATTGAAAGTCGATGATGTTGTTTATGAAGCCACGGAGAAGGATCAACGATGGGGAATAGAGATGAAGTTTGCGAAGAAATATGCGCAGGCGCATAAAGGGAAAGTGGTCATTTTTCTCTGCGACGAGCTGGTCGATTTAACTGAAAAGGTGACTCTGACGGTGAATGGCAAAAAGGTTTTCGAGGGAAAAGTAAAGGCTGATTTGAAGAATATGGTTAATAGCTGTGCGGTGTTCTTCGATCCGCAACGACTTTATCCGGCAGCTATCGAGGTAGAATTAAAATAGATGAGATTGCTCAAAAAAAGTATCCCTGGTCGTATATCCAAGAATTACTCTTGTGTACGACCGGAGATACGTATTTATCATAAATTATAAATGGCGTTCCGGATACATTTCCTTCCACCATTCCGGCTGATCCTGTAGCCAACGGGCAAACCATGCCATGATGGAATTATGCCATTTGATTCGCTTGTCATAATCGGAGATGAAATGGTTTTCTCCGTCTACGGTCACGAATTCTACAGTCTTGCCAAGTATCTTCAAAGCGTTGAAAAGCTGGATACTTTCACCGATAGGTACATTGGTATCTACCGTACCGTGTAGCAGCAGTAACGGAGTGTTTATCTTGTCGGCGTTGAACAGGGAGCCTTGTTTGGTGAACAAGTCCGGGTCCTTCCACGGGTAACTGTCGGCTGCGGCGATGGCATTGTAGGAATACCCCCCAGTAACCTTCCCCCCAGTAGCTGGTCACGTCACTGATTCCGGCGTGCGACACGGCAGCGGCGAAAATATCCGTCTGCGTCTGTAAATACTGCGTCATGAATCCGCCATAAGAAGCACCGAGACATCCGATTTTCTTTTCATCCACAAACGGATGCTCTTTGCAGAATTGCTTCGTGCCTTCGATGATGTCATCTGCTGTACGTTTGCCCCACGCATTGACGTGGCGGGCGGAGAATTCCTGTCCGAAGCCAATCGTTCCGCTAGGCTGGATGACGTAGACCACATAGTCACGTGAAGCGAATAATTGTGCGCAATACGGATTACTGATTCCGCGGGTAGTCGGAGTCGTACCGCCATAGTAATATACGATCATCGGATATTTCTTGTTCGGATCGAAATTCGGAGGCAGGCACATCTTGCCAGTGATGACAGTTCCGTCGGAAGCGGTAAAGTTCCACGGCTCTGTTTTGCCTAATTCTATTTTCTCCAGAATCGGTTTCATCGGATCGGCAAGCAGGCTGGAAGTTTTTTTCTTCATGTCATAGAGATAGGCTACTCCGGCATTGTAGTCCGATTGACCGATGTAAGCTGCGATGCCCGGATTGTATTCGGACAGAGCGAAAGCGCTGGTAACATCCGTTTCAAGGTTCAGCTTCTCAAATTTTCCGTCCTTCGGAGAATAACGATAGATGTTTTTGCAATCGCCATCGTCCGTATTGAAATAGATGCACCCATCGCCATGATTCCATTGCAGAGGGCTGACTGTCGGATTAAAGTCTTTGGTAATCGGCTGTATCTTGCGGGTACTCAAATCCATAATAAAGGCTTGAGTATCGAAATCATTG
The DNA here is from genome assembly GCF_000162515.1 of Bacteroides sp. 1_1_14. Lineage (NCBI taxonomy): Bacteria > Pseudomonadati > Bacteroidota > Bacteroidia > Bacteroidales > Bacteroidaceae > Bacteroides > Bacteroides sp. 1_1_14. The sequence goes on from NZ_GG774711.1 coordinate 30,638, forward strand.
GCAATAGGGTGGTTGCCACAATTCTTTCCGATGCCGCCGAACGCTTCGGGGCTGCCGGTCAGCAATAGCTGCTTGCCGTCAGGAGAGTAGCCCGCGCCTCCAACAAAGCGATCTTCATAGAAAAGGGTATCCACTTTCAACGTTTCCAAATTTACCTGATAAAGTGAGGACAGAGAGAATGGACGTTGAGTGATGTTTTCTTTGGATGTACTGTATAACATGTATTTTCCGTCCGGAGAAATATCTTGCAGATATGTGCTGTGGTTGCCATAAGTCAGGCGCTCGGAGATACCGTCGGCCAGGTTGTATTTCGCAAGGAAACTCCGTCCGCGAGAATTGGGAATACGGTCTGCAGGACTTACGATGCGGCGGAGAGGACCATTTTCTTTGACTCCTTCTTCGCGGGGATAGTAAATCAGAAAATCTTCGTTGGGCGACCATCTGAAACTCTGTTCGGGTATACTTTGCAAAATTGTTTCTTCGCGGAGTGTGGCAGGGTCGAGGGTGATTACGTCATTTCCTGTCAGGGCGGTTACTGTGTAGTATAGTTTATCACTTTTGGGCATCCAGCTCATGCCGTCTCTGAGATTGGTCAGAAGTACTTTTCCGCTCTTTAGTTCCGTCAGTTCGCAATAAGTGCGTGAGCGTTTGGCGGCGTGGTTATCCCAATAACGGGTCAACAGATACTTTCCGCTGGGAGAGATGGAAACAGCGATGGCACGGTTGCCATAAACTGTATTGTCTAGAGAAAAACGCTTCTTTGCTTCTGGATCTAGATTGCAGGCAATGTCTTTGAATTTCTCGTCTTTGATCAGTTCGCATTTCAGCGTTGGTGCCGCTTTGTCATCGGAAGCAGAAAGCAGTTTGATGATTATCTCGTAATCCCGCTCCGGTTCAAGGCTGAGAGCGATGTCACGTGATGAGCCGGAGGTGATGCTGTCTTCTACCGCATCCTTTACTTGCTTGGAGGCTCCGTCAATGAAGACTTCCCAGCGGACGGGGGAGGTGATTTTCAACTTCCCTTTCAGGAAACGTTCTGCACGAATCTGAGTCTTAACCAGATAAAGTTTATTGTCTTTATCCGCTTTCTCGAAGCTGAGATACCCCGCTGTGTCCGCAGTGAGCGACTGCATCGGTGCATCCGGCAAATGTAGTACGACCGGGGTTTGGAGTAACATCTTTTTGGTGTGTTTTTCTCCTTTAGGATTGATGCTGTCGTTCATAATGGGGGTACGAACGCTGATGGCATTCCGGACTTTGTACTGTGTCAGTCGGTCTTGTGCTTGCATAGTAACACCGGTTGCCAGAAAGATGGCCAAAGCCATAGTTCTCTTTTTCATTTGTTTATGTCTAAAGTTAATAAATATTTGATTGCGTGACTAATATAAGACAAATGCTTGAAGTCTGCAAGATTCTGTTCTTTTTATTTTAATATTCTATTTGATTAAGTATCCCATTGAGGAAAGCGATAGCTACTCCGTAATTTGTCATCGGTACATTTTGTAACCTTGCTCTTTCGATGCGGCTCAGCACATATTTGCGGTTGAACATACAAGCGCCGCAATGGATAACCAAAGAATAAGGAGTGAGATCCTGCGGGAAATCAGTTCCCGCCACGATATCTATCGATAACTTTTCTCCAATTCGCTTTCTTAACAGATGCGGAAGTTTTACTCTCCCGATGTCTTCGGATAGAGGGGCGTGTGTGCAGGCTTCGGCTATCAGTACACGGGAAGATTCTGTCAGGCTTCCGATGGCTGAGGCGCTTTTCACATAGTATCGGATATCTCCTTTATAGCCGGCAAAAAGGACGGAAAAAGAAGTCAGTCTGCTTTCTTCCGGTTTTTGCTCGTAAACTGTTTTAAAGACTTGTGAGTCCGTAATAATCAGTTTAGGAGGGCGGGAGAGGGCTTGCAACGTTTCCCGTAACTTATCTGTGGTGCAGCTCATGATCAGACATTTCTTGTCGAGCAATTCCCGTATTGTCTGTACTTGTGGCAAAATAAGTCTCCCTTTGGGGGCTTGAATATCTTGTGGCATGACCAGTAAGACAAGATCTCCTTCCGTTACCAGACTGCCTGTGATGCTTTGCTGATCGAAATCTTCCGGCAACTTTTCCAGAATGGCTTGTCGTATCAGTTCGACGCCTGTCTTCTCTTTGGCACTGACAGGAATCGGCTGGCTTCCAAAAGTCTCCTTTATCCGGATGGCAAGGGATGCGGTGTTCTTCCGTATATCTGCCTTGTTGATGAGCAGAATGGTCGGGATGTTTTTTGCCTTAAGTTGTTCCAGCCAATGAAGTTCTTCGGTGAAGTCCGGTTCTCCGGTTTCTTCAGCAGAGCCACCACCTGCACAAAGCAGAAGGGCGATATCGGTTTTCTCTACGGCTTTCCACGTGCATTCGATACGTCTGTTTCCTAACTCACCTTCATCGTCAAATCCCGGAGTATCAATGAACAGACAAGGACCGATACCGTGAATTTCCATTGCTTTCTGTACGGGATCGGTCGTTGTTCCGGGAGTATCGGAAACAAGAGCGGTATCCTGTCCGGTCAGCGCATTGATCAGGGAGGATTTTCCGCTGTTACGCTTTCCGAAGAGTGCGATGTGGAGCCGGTTGGCATTGGGGGTGTGGACTAAATTCATAAATCAAGCAATTGTTGTAACGTTAATTATCCGCATGGAAACTTGGCAGGGGCACCTTGCCCCTTAAAATCTGAAATCTCTTTTTCCTTCCGAAATATCTTTTAAGTTCCGGATGGCTATTTCTCTGATTTTGGGATTCGGAATCCGGTCGGTCTCTTTGGCTATCAGTTTCATTCCTTTGATTCGGGTGTCTTCCGACGCATAATCTTCGAGGTATTCTTTCAGAGTCATTAATGCATTGGGGCCGCAGCAGTTGGCTATCTGTCCCGATTTGACTAAGGACATAAATCGGTCCCCGGTGCGTCCTTCCCGATAGCAGGCGGTGCAGAAGCTGGGGATATATCCTGATTCGAGCAGCCAATTGACCACTTCGTCCAGAGTCCGGGTGTCGCTTACATCAAATTGTGCGGAGTTATCTTCCGGAAGTTCCGTTTCCGCATAGCCGCCTACGCTGGTGCGGGAGCCGCCGCTGATTTGTGAGATACCGAGTTCAAGTACTTTTTCGCGGGACTCCTGTGATTCACGTGTGGATATAATCATGCCAGTGTAAGGAACCGCTATCCGGATGACAGCAACAATCTTGCTGAATATATCATCGGAAATCGCATTGGGAAAATCCCCCGCATCGATGTCGTCCGCCGAACAGATGCGCGGTACGCTGATAGTGTGCGGACCCACACCGAAACGGGCTTCCAGATGTTCTGCGTGCATCAGTAATCCTACGAAGTCATAGCGATAGGTATTCAGTCCGAAGAGTACTCCCATTCCTACATCGTCTATGCCGCCTTCCATGGCGCGGTCCATTGCTTCGGTATGATAAGCATAGTTACTTTTCGGTCCGGTGGGGTGGAGAGCTTCGTAGTTCTTTTTGTGATAAGTTTCCTGAAATAGGATATACGTGCCGATGCCGGCATCTTTCAACCGGCGATAGTTCTCGACGGTAGTGGCGGCGATATTTACGTTTACACGGCGGATAGCCCCATTCTTGTGTCTGATACTATAAATGGTCCGGATGGATTCCAGTATATACTCCAGTGAGTTGAGAGTCGGATGTTCGCCGGCTTCAAGTGCCAGACGTTTATGCCCCATATCCTGCAAAGCGATTACTTCCTTGCGTATTTCTTCCTGCGTCAGTTTCTTGCGGGCGATTGTTTTGTTTTTGGCATGATAAGGGCAATATACGCATCCGTTTACGCAATAGTTCGACAGGTAAAGCGGTGCGAACATAACGATACGGTTGCCGTAAAACTTCTGTTTGATTTCTTTGGCGAGATGGAAGATTCGTTCTATCAGGTCAGGTTGGTCGCATTCCAGCAGGGTAGCTGCTTCACGGTGCGTCAGTCCCTTGCAAAGAGCGGCTTTTTCGATCAGCTGTTCTATGAATGCGCGGTTGTCTTTGTGACTCCGTGCATATTCAAGAGTTTCCAGAATCTCTTCATGATGAATGAATTCTTCTGCTTGGGGTGAATCTACTTTATACATTTCTTTATTGTTTGTAATCGCCTCTGGAGAAGGAGATTTGATAACCGATCTTTTCCAGCTGCTGTTGCAGTATGTTGAGTCCTTCCGCAGATTCCGCTCCGAGGGAGGCTTTGTTATTATACAGATTGTACTTTTTGCGTTCTTCCTGTGGCGACAAATTGGGCATGACAACATTGGCGCCTGCCAGTATTCCCTGTTCCCGGCCGTCGGGAGTGAGGGTAGCCAGTGCCGTAGTTGCCGGAATCAGCGCCGACGGATGCATCAGACGGAAGATGGATAATAAAAGGAGCGTCCGTTCCACGGTTCCGCTGGGGGACTGGGCAAAAGGTGTGTCGCGATGAGACAGGAAGGGGCCGATACCAATCATTTCGGGGCGAAGCTGTTCGATAAACAGAATATCCTGAATCAGGTGTTCTATCGTCTGTCCCGGACTGCCGACCATTATTCCGGTGCCTGTCTGATAGCCGATGTCCTTTAAATCCCGTAAGCATTGCAGACGATGCTCGCATGACATACCGGCAGGGTGCAGTTGTTGATAATGTTCTTTGTCATAAGTCTCGTGACGCAGCAGATAGCGGTTGGCGCCTGCCTGAAAGAAACGTTCGTATGCTTCCCGTGACTTTTCACCGAGTGACAGTGTTATGGCGCAATCGGGATAACTCCGGTGAATCGTTGAGACTATATCCTCTATCCGTTCCTCTGTCAGTGCGGGGTCTTCTCCTCCTTGCAGCACAAAGGTACGGAAGCCGAGTCCATACCCTTGCTTGCAGCAATTCAGTATATTTTCTGTGGATAACCGATAACGTTCCAGATTCGGATTCCCTTTCCGGATACCGCAGTAATAGCAGTTATTTCGACAACAGTTACTGACTTCAATCAGTCCGCGAATAAAAATCCGGTTTCCGAAATGACGGAGACTGACTTCTTGCGCCTGTTTATTGATATAGCGCAATGATTCTCCGTCACATTCGGTCAGCAGTTGCCGGAATTCTTCCGGTCGGAGTGTCCTTTCTTCTCGCAGTTTATCTATCCATTGTCTCATAGCTTTCTTTCCGCTTGAGCAGCTCTTGTGCTAATTGACGACGTCCTGAAACAATGTCGTTGTGCGTACTCGGTCCGGTGATACAGCCACCTTCGCAAGCCATCACTTCGATAAACTGTCCCGCTGCTTTTCCTGTTTTGGCACAGGCACGCAGCAAGGCTATATTTTTTTTGTTGATATCCGACACTTGGATAGCATTGATCTTGTCCGCTTCTTCTTTCAGATATGCTTTTACGGCTCCCATCACACCACCGGCTTGTGCAAAACCATGTGCTTCGCGGACGGAAGTATGCAGTATAGAGAAAGAATTCACCTGTTCCAGCTGAATGTCCATTCCATCCAAAATAGAACCTACTTCCTCGAATGTCAGGATATAGTCTACAGCATCGTCACGGCGTACCTCTTTTCGTTTGGCTACGCATGGACCGACAAATACAATCTTCGCATCCGGATGTTTCTCTTTGGCGATTCGTGCCGCATAATACATCGGTGATCCTGTGGTAGAAACGTACGGTTTCATTTCCGTCATGTGCTTTTCTACTAGTTCAATGTAAGAAGGACAGCAGGAAGTAGTCATGAATTTCTGGCCTTCTTCCAGTTTTTCCAGCAGTTCGTGTGCCTCATTGCTGGTGGTCATCATGGCTCCTTCGGCTACTTCGATAATGTCGGTGAATCCTATTTCTTTAAAGGCGCCGTATACCTGTTCGATAGAAGTCTTGAACTGTCCGAGGATAGACGGAGCGATGATAGCTACCAACTTTTCTCCTTTCTTGATGTGTTGCAGTACATCAAAGGTTTGTGAAATCTCAAAGATAGCACCGAACGGGCAGGCATTCATACATTTTCCACAGTAGATGCACTTGCTTTCGTCAATATGTTCCACGCCATGCTCATCTTTGCTGATAGCTTTCACCGGACAGGATTCTTCGCAAGGAACGGGGATATATACAATCGCGTGATAAGGACAACTCTTATGGCAGATACCGCAACTGACGCAAGTATCATGATCAATCATTGCCTGACCGTTTTTCTTGAAACGTATTGCATCCTTAGGGCAATTCATATAGCAGCTGCGTGCCACACATCCCCGGCAAAGATTGGTGATTTCATAATTAATCTGTACGCAGGAAGAACAGGCTTCGTCAATGACACACATGATATTTTCCTTACTTGGTTCCGGGCGGTTCAATGCCATCCGTGCATATTCGGAGAGAGGAGTTACTTCGTCGTGTTCATCCGTCATATCCAGTCCCATCAGCGGGAAGGTCTTGTATCTCCATACAGCACGTTCTTTGTGTACGCAGCAACGCCCCAGCGGTTTTGATTTGCGCGGACTCAGCTCAATAGGGAGACGGTCAATTTTTTCTACTAACTGGTCGTTTTTCCAGAGTCTGACAAGGTCAGCCAGCAATTTATGCCGGACAATCATAATATTATTAGTAAAAGCCATATAGTAATTAAAAGGGTTGTTAGTGGGTGCAAAGATAGTAACTAGTTTGCGGATAAACTAATAATCGTTAAATTGAATGTAGCAGATTGTTACATTAATATTTCCGGAAGGATAAAACAGCCTGTATGCAGGAGACTATTTCCCTCCGGTTGGTTAAATAAATTCAATATTTAAGGTTTTTGAAACATTCTTGTCAATTTTTTGTAGCATTTCGGTGTTATCTTTGTGAAACATAAAATAAGAGAGGAGAAGAGATATGAGTAGCAGTATGTTGGAACAAAGAAGTCGTTTTGCGATGATCGGTGCATTAATGATCATCATCAGCCTGATGTTTTGGTATTATATGGGGAGTTCGCTGGTTAGTGCTACAAAGAAGTACCTCGAACAGGTACAGACAATAGAGATCACTTGCGAGTAAAAAACAGATATTTGTTTGTATAGAGCGATAGTTATCCGGCTAAAATCATTACTTTTGCCGCAAGCAAACCAAATAATGATGGAAGAGAAAGAGAAGGCCTGGAAAACAGTAAGTAGCAAATATCTGTTTCGCCGCCCGTGGTTGACAGTACGCTGCGAAGATATGCTATTGCCTAATGGAAACCACATCCCTGAATATTATATTCTTGAATATCCCGATTGGGTAAACACGATAGCAATAACCAAAGACGGCAAATTTGTATTTGTCCGTCAGTATCGTCCTGGATTGGGACGTACCTCTTACGAACTCTGTGCCGGAGTTTGTGATAAAGAGGATGCTTCCCCATTAGTTTCCGCTCAGCGCGAACTGTGGGAAGAGACCGGATATGGAAAAGGAAACTGGCAGGAATACATGGTGATATCTGCCAATCCGAGTACGCATACCAACCTGACCCATTGCTTCCTTGCTACGGATGTCGAACCGATAGATCATCAACATCTGGAAGATACCGAAGATTTGTCTGTACATCTGCTGACTTTTGAAGAAGTGAAACAACTGCTGGAAAACAATGAGATCATGCAGTCACTCAACGCCGCCCCCTTATGGAAATATGTGGCTGAACATGCGGCAGACTTTGAACAGGAATCTGTCGAGAAGGTGGAACATGAAAAAACGGAAACCATCTCACACCGTATCAACGATTTGCTTTATTATCAGAACTCAATTTCACGGTCTTTGTCCCGTTTTCTGAAAGATGAAGAAGTCGAGACAGGAATTTATGAGATATTAAAAGATATTCTGGCTTTTTATCGGGCGGGACGTGCCTATATTTTCGAGACGGACGAAGAAAATCATTTTTATAACTGTACCTATGAAGTTGTAGCGGAAGGAGTAAAAGCGGAAATAAATAAATTGCAGGAAATTCCGGTAGACTTCATGCCGTGGTGGACATCACAGATATTGGGCAAGAAGCCTATTTTATTTGAAACATTAAAGCCGATGCCTGGAATGGGGCAGGGTGAATATGAGGTGTTGTCCCGTCAGGGAATTAAGGCTTTGATGGCGACTCCATTGGTAGTCAATGATCATGTCTACGGATTTATGGGAGTAGATTTGGTAGATGGTTCCGCTTCATGGTCGGACGAAGATTATCGCTGGCTGTCTTCTTTGGCCAATGTAATCAGTATTTGCCTTGAACTACGCAGAGCGAAAGAGAAAGTAATCTTCGAACAAGCAGCTTTGGCACGCAGTGAAAGACTCTTCAAAAACATCTTTGCCAATATTCCTGCTGGGGTGGAGATTTACGATAAAGAGGGGAATCTGGTGGATTTGAACGAGAGGGATATGGATATTCTGGGAATTTCAGATAAGTCAGAGGTGATCGGACTCAATTTCTTTGAAAACCCGAATGTGGATGCCCAAATACTTGAGAGTATACGCAAGAGCAGTATTACGGATTTTCGTGCCCGTTATTCGTTCGAATGTGCCCGCCACACGGGGTATTATCGTCCATTGAAAGCCGGTGTCATCGAACTTTATACAAAAGTCCGCAAATTATATGATAATCATGGTAACCTTACCGGATATATCCTTATTAATATGGATAATACGGAGCGTATTGATGCCTTGAAGCGTATTTCTGATTTTGAGAATCTGTTTCTTCTTATATCTGATTATGCCAAGGTGGGATATGCCAAACTCAATCTGCTGAATCGTCAGGGCTATGCTATCAAGCAATGGTTCAAGAATATGGGAGAGGATGAGAATACACCTCTTTCCGATGTAGTCGGTGTTTACTCCAAAATGCATCCGGATGACCGTTCCCGTATGCTTGCTTTTTTTGAAGAAGCAAAGAAAGGGAAAGCAAAAGCCTTCAAAGGTGAGATGCGTATTTTGCGTCCCGGTACGAAGAATGAATGGAACTGGGTGCGTACCAATGTAGTGTTGAATCTCTATGAGCCGGAAAAAGGCCAAGTGGAATTGATTGGAGTCAACTACGATATCACTGCCTTGAAAGAAACGGAAGCCAAACTGATAGAGGCAAAAGAGAAAGCCGAAGAATCCGACCGGTTGAAGTCTGCTTTCCTTGCCAATATGAGTCATGAGATACGCACTCCGCTGAATGCCATAGTTGGTTTTTCCAGTCTGATGGTGGATACGGAGGACATGGAGGAAAGACGGCAGTACATGGATATTGTGGAAGAAAACAATGACCTGTTACTACAATTGATTTCAGATATTCTTGACTTATCGAAGATTGAGGCGGGAACGTTCGATTTCACCGAACGTGAAGTGGACGTAAATCTGCTTTGTGAAGATATTGTTCTCGCTATGAGAATGAAGGCCAGACCGAACGTGGAAATCCTTTTTGACCGCCATCTGCCGGAATGTCGTATCATGAGTGACCGCAATCGTTTACATCAGGTTATTTCCAACTTTGTAAACAATGCGCTTAAATTCACGGAAGAAGGAAATATACGGGTAGGCTATGATCAGCTTGATGAGGCTCATCTGCGTTTCTACGTTGCCGATACAGGCATAGGTATTGAGCCGGAAATGCAGAACGAGATTTTTGAGCGTTTCGTCAAACTAAATTCCTTTGTACATGGCACAGGACTCGGGCTTTCCATTTGCCGCAGTATTGTGGAACAACTGGGTGGCGAGATTGGCGTAGATAGTGAACCGGAGAAAGGTTCTTGTTTCTGGTTTACCCTGCCGATAAAGTAAAGTTGTTCTTCCTTTGTGCGGTTAGTCCGTGCAGCTCTTTCTGATAAAGACTGTTTAGAGTGCCGGCATGGGGGCACTGACATTTTTTAAGATGTCGCTTTGAGCAAGATAGCTGCTATTATTGGCATAGATAAACATAACACTGCCATCTTTAATTGTATTAATGATGGGCTTGGCTAGTTTTGTCGGGAGGGCAGGACATCCCAGACTTCTCCCCAAACGTCCCGAGGCGGCTACTGTCGGATTGGCGTATGAAGCCCCGTGCACGACGATGGAACGTTCTTTAGCTTTGTCATTGATTCCTTTTTCGAGTCCGTTTAGGATGAGTGAATAGCCGTTTCCGCCTTGGTAAGTGTTTTCAGTGAGATAAAATCCCAATGAGCTTTTATAAGAGCCGTTTTGGTTGGAGAAAGAAGTGGCATAATTCTCTCCGCTGTTTCGTCCGTGTGAGACTACTGATGAATACAGCAGTTGTTTCTTCTCCATATCGAAGACAAAAAAACGTTTTTCGGTAGACGGCTTTGAGAAGTCAATCAGCGTCAGAATCGGTTTACTCTTCTCCTTGATGCGGTTGTAACCGGCGACAGCCTGACGGAATGCAATGAAATTGACAATTCCACCCAACTCCATTTCTTCAAAGAGCTGTTCGCCGGCAGCTAATTCGGACACAGGAGTCGGAAAGTCAGATGCAGGAACGGCCATTGTGTCGACTGAAACATGGCTGAATGGAATGAAAAGGAATGATAAAAATAATATAACTTTCTGAAGCATAGGGTTTAAGCTTGAAATAAAATCGCGGTAAAGATAGGGATTTTTATTCCAAAACAAAAATAATCGTCTCATTAACAGGTGCCCAGTCGAAAATAAATTTGGCATGGGAAGTTGCGTTCCGTACACACATATGTGATCGGGGAGTGGTTCCCAGTGACCAGCTATATTCTATCTGTGTCTTTCGGGGCTCATTGACAGGTACTCCGTGAATGTAGGCCCCGTCCGTGAAGCGGCTGGCGTAAGGCGCATAGCCTCCTGTCTCTTTCGAGCCGTCTTTCAGAAATATCATTTTCACCTTCTTTTCCTGCAGTACGAACATTCCTAAAGGAGTTTCCTGCGCATACGGCGGTCGGTGAAGTCCGGTAGTAGAAGGGTTCATACTGCGTACTACCCATTTCCCTTTTTCCGTGCGTTCCAGTGCGGTAATATTCTGATTATGGCGGTCCACAAAGATGGCTTTATTGAAAACCACCGTATCTCCGATCACTTTAACATACTTTTTAGGAATCATCCATTCGCCTTCTGTAAATATCGGTTCTGCTTTGACAAAGTTTTCTCCGTCTTCGATGAAACGCGTCAGTTCACCATCCTGCCCGTAGCGTTCGGGTGTTACCGTATCCGTCAGCAGATAAAGCGGGACAGACTGGTATCGTTCTACCCCAAGCGTGTCCGCTACCCGTCCGTAGGCATTTCTTTTGAAGTTTTTCACCAATGGAGCTTCACCGTTTCTGTTCTTGTAATTCTGGAGGATAGCCCATTGAGACGGCTGTATTTGTATATTTTCGAGCAAAGCAAGCTGTTCCTTTATTTTCTCCCATTGGAAACTGCGGGTCGTATCTTTATAAGGATATGTATCTTCCAGCGTGTACTTATCATACAGCAGCTCTTTGGTGATTTGAATTTCTTCTGGAGTAATCTTTTTGACGACAGGTTCTGCCACAGTTTCCGCAATTGTATCCTGTGCCAGCGAATCGACCTGCAAAGTTTCATCAGAAGATTTTTGTCCTGTACGTGAAGTGCAGGAACAGAGTACGCAAAAAGCGATGGATATGCCAAAACTTATTTTATTCATATAATCTATACAGTTCATCTTGGGGTTCGTTTACGAATATACGTTATTATAAGGAATAATCCGCTTCTATTGTTTAAAAAGTGTGGAACAAATATGCTTTTTTGCCATTAATAACCTGTTGTCAGTCATTTTGTCAGTCAATTTCTGCCAAACAATCATTATTTTGCTTTGGCATACTTTTCGCAACTGATTTAGCGTCTTCTTCAAGAAGAGGACAAATCATGAATATAATGTATAACAAATAAAATCAAAAAAAAGAACTATGAACATTAAACCATTAGCAGACAGAGTGCTTATCCTCCCTGCACCTGCAGAAGAAAAACAATTGGTGGTATCATTATTCCTGATACAGCAAAAGAAAAACCTTTGAAGGGTGAAGTTGTGGCAGTTGGTCACGGAACGAAAGACGAAGAAATGGTATTGAAAGTAGGCGATACAGTTCTTTATGGCAAGTATGCCGGAACAGAACTTGAAGTAGAAGGCACTAAATACCTTATCATGCGTCAGAGCGATGTTCTCGCTATCTTGGGTTAATTCAAAATTCTAAATTTATCATATTAAAATAAATAAGATATCATTATGGCAAAAGAAATATTATTCAATATCGATGCCCGCGACCAATTGAAAAAAGGTGTCGATGCATTGGCAAATGCAGTAAAAGTAACTCTTGGCCCGAAAGGACGTAACGTTATCATCGAAAAGAAATTCGGTGCTCCGCACATCACAAAAGACGGTGTGACAGTAGCAAAGGAGATCGAATTGGCAGACGCTTACCAAAATACCGGTGCACAACTGGTGAAAGAAGTCGCTTCTAAGACTGGTGACGATGCAGGTGACGGTACAACTACTGCAACTGTTTTGGCTCAGGCTATCGTAGCTGAAGGTTTGAAGAATGTGACTGCCGGTGCAAGCCCGATGGATATCAAACGTGGTATTGACAAGGCTGTTGCCAAAGTGGTAGAATCAATCAAGGCACAAGCTGAAACTGTAGGTGACAACTACGACAAGATCGAACAGGTTGCTACTGTATCTGCTAACAATGATCCGGTAATCGGTAAATTGATTGCTGACGCTATGCGTAAAGTTTCTAAGGACGGTGTAATCACTATCGAAGAAGCTAAAGGTACTGACACTACTATCGGTGTAGTAGAAGGTATGCAGTTCGACCGCGGTTATCTGTCTGCTTATTTCGTTACTAATACGGAAAAGATGGAATGTGAGATGGAGAAACCTTACATTCTGATCTACGACAAGAAGATTTCTAATCTGAAAGATTTCTTGCCTATCCTCGAACCGGCTGTTCAGACAGGTCGTCCTCTGTTGGTTATCGCAGAAGATGTGGATAGCGAAGCGTTGACTACATTGGTAGTAAACCGTCTGCGTTCTCAGCTGAAGATTTGTGCTGTGAAGGCTCCGGGCTTCGGCGACCGTCGTAAAGAAATGCTGGAAGATATCGCTATCCTGACAGGTGGTGTGGTAATCAGCGAGGAAAAAGGTCTGAAACTGGAACAGGCTACAATCGAAATGCTCGGTACTGCTGACAAGGTAACAGTATCTAAAGATTATACAACAATCGTAAACGGTGCCGGTGTGAAAGAAAACATCAAGGAACGTTGCGATCAGATCAAGGCTCAGATCGTTGCTACTAAATCAGATTACGACCGTGAGAAATTGCAGGAACGTCTGGCTAAATTGTCAGGTGGTGTAGCAGTTCTCTATGTAGGTGCTGCTTCTGAAGTAGAAATGAAAGAAAAGAAAGACCGTGTAGACGATGCATTGCGTGCAACTCGTGCTGCTATCGAAGAAGGTATCATTCCGGGTGGTGGCGTTGCTTACATCCGTGCTATCGATTCTCTTGAAGGCATGAAGGGGGACAATGCGGATGAAACAACAGGTATCGGTATCATCAAACGTGCTATCGAAGAACCGCTTCGCGAAATTGTTGCCAATGCAGGCAAGGAAGGTGCAGTAGTTGTTCAGAAAGTACGTGAAGGTAAAGGTGACTTCGGTTATAATGCTCGTACGGATGTTTACGAAAATCTGCATGCTGCCGGTGTAGTAGATCCTGCTAAAGTAGCTCGTGTGGCTCTTGAAAATGCAGCTTCTATCGCAGGTATGTTCCTGACTACAGAATGTGTGATCGTGGAAAAGAAAGAAGATAAACCAGAAATGCCGATGGGCGCTCCGGGAATGGGCGGCATGGGCGGAATGATGTAATTCTTCCTTTTCGGACATAAAAATAAGGTATGGAACCGCTTTCCCTGTGGGGGGAGGCGGTTCTTTTTTTGCGCAGCTTTGTGATAGAAACTTTTGTGTGTAACTTGGCGTTATTTGTTTGGAAAGAAGTATCTTTGTGTATTGCAAATCAAAAATCCCTGAGAATATGAGTAGTAAAATTTATCCTATCGGTATACAGAACTTTGAAAAGATTCGAAAAGATGGTTACTTTTACATTGATAAAACTGCGTTGATTTATAAATTGGTAAAGACTGGCAGTTATTATTTTCTAAGTCGTCCCCGTCGTTTTGGAAAAAGTTTGCTGTTATCTACTCTTGAAGCTTATTTTAAAGGAAGAAAAGAACTTTTCGAAGGATTGGCGATGGAGAGTCTGGAGAAGGACTGGATTGAATATCCGGTTATTCATTTGGATCTGAATGCTAAAAAGTTTGATACTGAAAATGACCTTATCCGTCTGATAGATCGACAACTTCTTGTTTACGAAGCTCAATACGGTTCATGTTCCAGTGATGAAACGATCGATGACCGTTTGGTTACTTTAATTAGACTGGCCGCAGAAAAAACAGGGCAGCGGGTGGTGATTCTTGTCGACGAGTATGACAAACCAATGTTGCAAGCCATTGGTAGAGATGAGTTGCAGGAAGAATACCGGAATACATTGAAAGCCTTCTACGGCGTGATGAAGTCGATGGATGGCTATATTAAATTTGCCATGCTGACAGGTGTAACGAAGTTTGGTAAGGTTAGTGTATTCAGCGATTTGAATAATCTCAACGATATCTCCATGTGGAATCAATATATAGATATATGTGGAGTCAGTGATCAAGAATTGCATGATAATCTGGAGGTTGAACTTTCTGAATTTGCAGATGCTCGTGGAATGACATATAATGAAATATGTGTTGCATTGCGTGAATACTATGATGGTTACCATTTTACTCATAATTCCATTGGCATGTATAATCCGTTTAGTCTTCTCAATGCATTCTTACGTAATGAATTTGGCAGCTATTGGTTCGAAACCGGTACACCTACCTATCTAGTAGAATTATTAAAAAAACATCATTATGATCTTCAGAGAATGGCGCACGAAGAAACGAGTGCTGAAGTCTTGAATAGTGTTGATTCTACTTCCGACAATCCGATACCTGTCATTTATCAGAGTGGTTATCTCACTATAAAAGGATATGATGAGCGTTTTGGTATTTATCGTCTTGGATTTCCTAACCGTGAAGTAGAAGAAGGGTTTGTTAAATTCTTGCTTCCTTTCTATGCTAATACTAATGCAGTGGAATCTTCTTTTGAAATTCAGAAATTTGTTCGTGAGATAGAAGCCGGAGATTATGATTCTTTCTTTCGACGTTTACAAAGTTTCTTTGCTGATACACCTTATGAGTTGATTCGTGATTTGGAATTACATTATCAAAATGTTCTTTTTATTGTTTTCAAGTTAATCGGATTCTATGTTAAAGCAGAATATCATACTAGTGAAGGACGTATTGATCTTGTTTTCCAGACAGATAAATTCGTTTATATCATGGAGTTTAAATTGGATGGTACAGCGGAGGAAGCATTGCTACAGATAAATGAGAAACATTACGCTCAGCCTTTCGAATCCAATGATTGGGAGTTGTTCAAAATTGGAGTGAATTTCAGTGCCAAGACACGAAATATAGAGAAATGGGTTGTAGAAAAAGGAGGAAACTAAGTATTTAAAATTAGTTGGTAAAGTCTTTCTGCCATTTAGCTTCGTTTATAATATTCTTCGCTTTCATAAAGCAATGCTTTGGATATCCAAAAGCTATGCTTTATGGTTGCTAAAGCATAGCTTTAAGTTGCCATACGGGAGATGTTATAAATATTATCTTCACCTTCACTTTACCTTCGAAATCCTTTATTTATCGGCGATATCGGGTGAAGGACTAGTTATTCACCCTTTGAACTGAGAATGACATTCGTTCATGAAAGTATCATTCCTTTTGCTATAAGCTAATTTATTTTTGCTATAATGATATTTGCATTAGCTATAACCTAATGGAAAGATGCTAATAGATTATTTTTTTCTTCTCAATGTTTGTTTTAAACATCTTATTGATTGTATCTGACTTGTTTGAAGAAAGAGGTGAAGGTACCTCCCTTCACCCACTATCACTGATGAATAAAGGTTTTCAAAGAAAAGGTGAAGGGTGAAACCTTTGTTTGAAAACTTGTGGTATAATGCGTAAAAGCAACAGAAATCAACAAAATACGTGTTTTTGATGCTGATCCAATTAAAATTCGTTTCTTTGCCTCCAAACTTTTATCAAGAGGTCTTTGTTTTTTTGACCGTTCGCTCCTATTATAATAATAGGAAGTGTATTTATATTATAGTGTATATCTAATAGTTTATGCAATGGGGAATTTAATTTCATTTTTTAAGAAAGTAGCCGATGGGCTACGGGCAGAGGGAAACTTTGGGACTGCCCATGTGTATCGAAGTACTTTGAACATTGTGACAACCTTTCATGGGAGCAGATATCTTGATTTTCATCAGGTAAATCCCGAATGGTTGAAAGATTTTGAAGTCTATCTTCGCAGTCGTGGTTCCAGTTGGAATACTGTTTCCACTTATCTTCGTGTGTTGCGTGCGGTTTATAATCGTGCAGTTGATCTTCGTAAAGCGGAATATATCCCGCATTTATTCCGTTCTGTTTACACAGGAACACGTGCAGACAGGAAGCGTGCGCTGGAAGATGAAGATATGCGAAAAGTTTTTAGTCGTTTGTCGAAATCATCCACAATTCCTTCAGATTTACGTCGTACGAAGGAACTGTTTATTCTGATGTTTCTGCTTCGTGGTTTACCTTTTGTTGATTTGGCTTATTTGCGTAAAAGCGATTTAAGAGGAAACGTGATAACGTATCGTCGGCGTAAGACCGGTCGTTCCTTATCAGTGACTTTGACGCCGGAATCTATGCTTTTATTGGAAAAGCACATAAGCCGGGATCTTAGTTCTCCTTATTTGTTTCCAATTCTTCATAGCATTGAAGGAAGTCAGGAAGCATATCGGGAATATCAGTTAGCCCTGCGGAGTTTCAATCAGCATTTGGAATTGTTAGGTCAGTGGCTGGGACTGGAAAGCAAACTTAGTTCGTATACAGCCCGCCATACCTGGGCTACGACAGCTTATTATTGTGAAATTCATCCGGGTATCATTTCTGAGGCGATGGGGCATTCTTCCATTACGGTGACAGAGACTTATCTGAAGCCATTCCGTAATAGGAAAATTGATGAAGCAAATAATAGGATCGTTGATTTTGTAAAACGCTCTGCTGGCGGAATAATAGTTTGATTACTAACCTGTTACTTGGTAGGTAACGGGACTGAATAGCACTGCAAATATGGACATATTTTGGAAAACATGCAAACAAAATTGAAAAAATCTCTGATAAACCACTAAAAAAAGAACACATAAACAACAAATACTGCGGATTCTTTGTATTAAGACTATATTAACCTTAAATTTTGGCAAAAGATTTTCCTCCCCTCTGCTACAGCTTCTAAGCAGGGGTAAAAGATTTAGATTCTTTTTGAATCAGTTTTCTACAAAAACTACTTTATAAAGGTTACCACAAAGGTTTCCCCGTTACCTACCAAGTAACGGGACAGGCATTATTGAAACTTAGTGTTTAATAATATATTATTAATGTAATTTTTAAGTAGTTATGAAAAGAAAATTTGTAAAAGTGATGTTCTTCGGGGCGTTAGCACTTTCTACCGTCACCTACGTAGGCTGTAAGGACTACGATGATGACATCAAAAACGTGCAGGAACAGATTGATGCCATCAACAAGAAAGGTGCTGATGTTACAACTGAAGCAATGACTGCTGCTATTAATAGCGCAGTAGCCGGATTGCAGACACAATTGGATGCTATCGCAAGTAAAGCAGACAAAACAGCACTTGATGAGCTCAAGAAAACAGTTACTGACCTGCAAGCTGCTTTAAATAACAAAGCAGATGCGACAAAACTTACAGAACTGCAGACCAAACTGGATGAGGCTATTGCTAAAGTAAACGCATCTATTGAGAGTAGTGTAGGAGCTGCAAAAACAGAATTGCAAGCTAAAATTGACAAACTGCAAGCCGATTTAGAAAAAGCTGATGCTGATGCTGCAGAAAAGATTGCAACGGAATTGGCTGCTGTTAAAACAGAATTGCAGGGACTGATCAATGCAAACGGTGAGAAAATTGCTGATCTGTATGAAAAGATCAAAGGTTTGGATGCTATCAAAACTAAAATTGAAGCTTTGGAAGAAGCTGACAAGAATTTCGTTACCATTTCTCAGTTGAATGATTATATGAATTCAGAGGCTGTGAAAGCGTATGTGGATGAAGCTCTTGTAGACTATCTGACATCTGCCGAAGTTACTGAACAGGTAAATGCTGTAAAGACATATGTTGACGGCACATTCAAGGCTGCTATTATGGCTGAGATTAAAGCTGAATACTTGAGTCGTGAAAAGTATAACGCAGATATGGAAGCTTTAATGGAAAAGATTGATACATATGTAGGCAAGGAAGATGCTGCATACAAGAAAATTTTTACTGATATTACAGCCCTTCAGACCTATCAACAACAAACAATTGAGGTACTCGTTGCATCTCTTGCTGAGAACAATACAATTGAAAATGCAAACAAAATTGTTGGTGCTTTGGAAGATATTACAACATTGCAAACTGAAATTGCAAAATGTGCGAAGACCACAGATTTGGATGCTTACGTAAAAGGTACAGAATTAGGTGGACTGATCGATACACATTTACAAGACAAATTTGCAGGTTATGATGGTGAAATTGCAGATATAAAGAAACGTCTGTTAGCACTTGAAATTGATGTTGACGGACTAAAATCAATGGTTCAAAGTGTAACATTCGTTCCATCAGATTCAGAAGGTAAAGTGTATTTCTCTTCTTATTATGTAGTGCCGGAAGGTGAAACGGAAAAGACTTTGATAGCTTCTAATAATACAGTGACTGTGAAATTCCGTGTTTCTCCGGTTTCTGCTGCTAAAAACTTCTTCGATAATTATACTGCATCATTCGATGCACAGGAGATTACTACACGTGCTGCTAATATTTTTGAAGGTGAAGGTAAGGTGGAAAATGCGGATGAAGGTATTATTTCGTTTGTTATATCTACTACTACCGAACAGAGTCATGCTGTTTGTTTAAATATCATAGCTAAAAATTCTGTTCCGGAGAATGCGGAAACTGCTATAAAAGGTACGGACTACTTTACGAATATCAACTCTAATTATTTCCCGGTAATCGTTACAACAAAAACAATTAGTGGTATTCAAGTAGAATCAACTAATAGCACAGTTAGTTCTATCTATTACAACAAAGAGGCATCTAAGATTGATTATAAAGCAGGCGTTGCTTTGAAAGCAAGTTTTGTAGATGGTGGAAATGCTACTTTAGATCCGGAAAATGTAGATCTGTCTAATCTTGTTACAAGTTATGAGTTTGATAAAGACATGACTAATCCTGATGCTCCGGTTATCTTGGATGGCGATGGAAGTTACAAACTGGAAGATGGTGTATTGTCTTTAAAAAATTATGCAGCTGAATCTGCAGGTAAGGAAGCTACAGTTGTGGCTTATGTTGCTGTAAAAGATGGTGACAATACTTTGAAGGAATTCAAATCTACAGCTTATGCAAAAGTGACGGCAGCTAATTATACTGATGGTACAGTGAATCTGACACCTGTAGCTCCTACTGACGTTTTGTATGATGGAACAAAAGTAACTTCAACTAGTGCTTATGCGCTGACTGAATTGTATACTTCAGCTGGTTCGAAAGATATCTATGAGGCTATTCCTGTTGACAAATTTACTCCGACTGCTGATAAGGGAGTTACATTTGTTATTGGTGAAAAGAATGCTTTGACTATCAATGTTCCTAAAGGAACTGCAGCCGGTACATATTCTCCAACATTGAAAATTCAGGTAGATGCAGTGAAGGTTATCAATGTTTCAGCTAGCGTGAAGGTAAGCTATCAGGATATTAAAGTTGTAATTGATGGAAATATCGTTAGTGCAGGTGCAATGACATTGAAACCGACTTATCAGGGATCATATGAAAAACCGACAAGTGTTGGCTTCACTTTAGATTTGGCCACTCTTTACACTAACTATGCTACGCAGTTGGCTGCTGTTAAGAAAGTAGGCGGAGATATTACTCTTACTCTGAAAGATGCTGTGAAGGGCGCTTCTATCAATGGTACTACATTGACAGTAGACAAGACTTACAATGCACATGCAGATGATATTAACCCGATTGTAATTGTTGCCAAGACTGTATATGGCGAAGCTACATTAGACAATAGTACAGTAGAAACTAAAATTAATCTGACTGAGATCAGTGGAACATGGGCATTCACAATTAAATCAGCAGCATTTGGTAAAGATAATCTAAACAGCACATTGAATATTGCAAAAACAGCTTCTTGGACAGACTATAGAGGTAAAGTGATGTGGGCAGATGGTGCTGAAAAAGCTCAGGGTACTACTGAATGGGGAGCTAAACCACTTAGTGTATATGGTTTCACCGCACCTGTATTTAGTATAGCTACAGCTGATGCAGATAAAGCTAAATATGTAAATATCACAACTGATGGTAAGATTTCCCTGACCGATGCAGGTAAGAATCTGGCATCTGCAATTACTCTGAAAGTGAATGTAGCTGCTGTCTCTAACTGGGGTACAATCACTGACTTTGCAAGTAATAATGAAGTTACAGTTAAGATCGATTTGTCTCAAGACGCTGCGGATATTTAATTGTAAACTAGCAGAATTAAAATGGATACTAATTATTTTATTTACGTTTAAATGATGGTTAGCTAACATTTTATTTCTCCAATAATAATCAAAGGGTATCTCTGATTCCATAACGCCAGGAGATACCTTTCCTTTTCTTTCTTCACTACATGGTGAAGATTGCATGAGAGATAGCAGATAATAAGATTATGCTTGCGAAAGTATTTTTTGGTATATGTATCTCTCTATGATAAGAAGATACCTCCCTTATTTCCCACAGGTATTTTCTTTATAGTCTTAGCGTATCTGTCTTATTTTCCCGAGATTACTACTTTTAATGTAATCCCCTTATTCCCCACTAATAAGAAGATGCTTAAGAATGCAAAAGCCCGGGCTTGCGAAAGTCTGGGCTTTCGTATATTACTGTTTGCCTCTGTACGGCTTAATCTGCCGGAAATCCTTGTCATACAGCCCTACCAGTAAACTCTGTCCTTTATTATCTACTCTCAATCCACCATAGGCGGCACGATTATAGACAGAATCCTGTCCTTCTTCAAAAAAGAAGGATTCGGCACCGAGGAATAACCTGCCATTTATTGTTTTATATTTCAGGACGATCTCATTTTCATTTACTGGTTCAAGGGATTCCTGAAGACGTATTATTTCTCCGACGTGATTCTTGTCAAGCTTGAGCACAGCATAACCGCGTTTAGCTTTCTGTCTGTTTATCAACTCGGAATTTGCTTCTTTATAGTTAAGCCTCATATAATCTCCTTGCATCAGCGAACGGGGATCGACAGGAGCCAGTTGCAATAATACGAGTTGTCCCTCTTTCAGCGTCTGTTCTTTCTGATAAACAGACCAGTTAAAATATCCCAGAAGAAGAATTAAATTAGCGATAATCAGTATTCGGCTATATTTTTTCATGTCTTGTCTTTTTTTGAGTGAAAATATACCAGGCTATGAGCAATGCGATTCCCGTAAAGAACAAGGTGATCGATTTCGTCAGCAAGGTGATATCCAGATCATAGTAATATTTGGATATGGAATAGATGAAGAGGAGGAGCGCAACTGCGGACTCAGCTTTATAACCGTACTGAAAACATATCAGTATCAGCAGGATACTGCCCGATAGATAAGGGGCATGCAGACTGGGAAAGCAGATCAGGATACAAAGAAGATAGATGCACACCTGATGTACCGGACTCTTAACCTGCATCACCTGCACGATTTTATAAACCATCAGAAGGATACCCACCAACATGAAAACAGATATGATCCAGTCATTTGTGCTTTTTGTCAAGTAATTGACAGACAACCCGGCCAATGAAAGGACACAAGATACGAACAGACCGGAATGAATAGGTTTATATTTAGACAAATCCCCGTTCGTATAGCTGAGTATTTTTGTCTCAGATAGATTGACGAATAAGAAAATTGCTATAATAGGCACGGCAGCCACATTCAGCGGATTCAGTGAAGAGAATAAATTCGTTATCTCTCCGAACAGCGCCATATAGAATGAGATTACCGAAAGGAAAGTCAGGATGAACCCTTTGGATAACAGCATCGTTACTACACTGATCCCTATCAGTACAATAAAGAGGACATCCATGTTTCTATTCATTCCATAACCGGCTAATATACATCCGGCTATGTAGCACGTAATATTCATCGCGTCCAAAAAAGGTTTGGTCAGGAGGCGATTGACAAATAAAGTAGTAATGATCAGGATACTTCCTGCAATCAGGCAGGATGTTTCGGACCGGAGAATGGAGGAAAGTACAAGAAATCCCAAAAAGAAGATAGCTGTCAGCACTCCTCCGATAATTGAAAGGACTTCGATTGTCAGGTTACTCTTCTGTGCCATACCATTGTTTTTTTAGGTGAAGGATTGCATAAATCAATAAAGTGGTACCGGTGATAACAATAATTCCTGAGAGGAGGAATATGTTGACGTCCCTAAGGTTACTGTGACAGATAAACAGGGATAGTAAAATCATCAGTATGGCAAAAGGAATGGCGGAAAGATAGAATAAATTCCTTTGTCTCCATCCGAACCATAACCCTGCCGAGAACAGCAGAACGGTACTTGCGAGCGGAATGGATACGATTGCATCCTTTTCGCAGATTACTGCCATCATAAGATAAGTCACATGCACAATGGTCGCCAGAGAAAGCAGGCTGACAAACCAACGGTTTTGTCGGCTGAGGGTGCCTTTGATACTCATCCATTCTGTGACGACCGTTGCCGAAGCGCAAATCCAGGTTACTGCACTGGTCAGTAAAGTGACTGCCCATAGGTTGTCCGGCACTATTTGCATAGCGTACAGCCAAATGGTAGTACAGAGCAGTCCGATAAACGTGAGGCAGAGCGGAGTGAAACGGATGGCGACTGCCCAGAGGATGGTGAACAGTGTCCAGCCTAGAAACAGGTCATACGCATCAGCGCCTGTCTGATAGATTTGGCCGAATACGGCAAAAAGTGTGCCTACCAGGAATGTGGCTCCGGTGAGGATTATCTGTTTGATAAGTATATTCCATCGGGTGAATACTGTCAGCAGGACAGATGCAACAAGCAATGTTTGTACGATTCCCAGCTTGGCAAATTTGGGAAGATCTTCCCAGTTATAGGCGAAGAAAAAGATAATTCCTGCCACCGTAAAACCAACGCCTGCAGCTAACAGAAAAATAGAAAGAAATTGTTTCCATTGTCTTTTATCGGCATACATCGGTTGTCTGAATAGGAGTGAAGAGTCCGGTTTTTCCATGTGCTTCTCTTTTTTGATGATTACAAACATAAGAAAATAAAATGATTATCCTTCAGTTGGATATATAAAAAAGGCAGAACCTGACTCATTGTTAGTCTACAATGAGATCAAGTTATACCTTTCTGAAGATAATCATCTTGTCTGTGTGCAAGGATAAATATCGTTGAAGAAGGAGCTGTTAGAAGACTTCCCGTATATGTTTATAATTCGAATTAATAGTATCGATCACTTCCTGTGAGCGTCCGTTAATCAACAGTTTATACATGGACTGGGCGAAGCCTACCATCTGCCCCAATTCTATCTTAGGAGGCATGGCAAGAGCGTTCGGATCGGTCATGATATTTACCAGTACCGGACCATCCAGTTCGAATGCATTTAATAAAGTAGTCAGTACTTCTTCCGGATTGCTGACATTGAAGCCTGTCATTCCCATTGCTTCGGCTACTTGCGCAAAGTCCGGATTCAGCATATTTGTCTGCCAGTCCGGCAGGCCGTCTACTTCCATTTCCAGTTTTACCATTCCCAAGGAGCGGTTATTGAAGACAATGATTTTAATCGGTAACTTGTATTGGACAACGGTTTCCAGATCTCCTAAAGTCATCGACAGACCTCCGTCACCACAGAGCGCCACTACCTGACGGTCGGGATAGGCAAGCGCTGCCCCGATGGCCTGTGGCAAAGCATTCGCCATGGAACCATGATTGAAAGACCCCAGCATATGCCGCTTTCCCGTAGCTTGCAGATAACGTGCACCCCATACACAAGTCATTCCGGTATCTACGGTGAATATTGCATCGTCCGACGCTAGTTTATCAATCTCGGACATCACGTATTCCGGATGGATTTTGTTTATATCTCCTTTATCTTCCGTATAGGCTGCCAGGTCTTTCTTTACTCCTTCATATCTTTTCAGTTGTTTCAGCAGGAAAGTATCATCAGTTTTGGGGTCCAGCATACGCAATAATGCCTGAATAGTCATTCTTACATCTCCGCAAAGTCCGATATCCACTTTGGCACGGCGTCCGAGCCGTTCGGGTTTGATATCTATCTGCGCTATCTTGATGTCATCGGGCAGGAAAGCGGAATAAGGAAAGTCTGTGCCGAGCATAAGAAGTACTTCGGCTTCGTGCATACTGTAATACCCGGAAGGCATTCCCAACAGTCCGGTCATTCCGACTTCATAAGGATTCTCATATTGTACTTCCATTTTTCCTTTGAAAGTATATACCACAGGAGCATTCAGCTTCTCCGAAAGCGCGATCACTTCCTCGTGTGCTCCCCGACAGCCGATGCCGCAGAAAAGGGTAATGCGTTTATGATGGTTCAGCAACTCTGCCAATTGTACCAAGTCTTCTTCCGCCGGACAGACTTCAGGCGGAGCGGGATAATTCTTTACCGAAGATTCGACAGAAACGGAAGATGCCTTGGCCAGGTCTCCCGGTAAGCCTACAACGGCTACCCCTTTTCGGGTAATGGCTGTCTGAATGGCTGATTGAAGCATACGCGGGAATTGTCCCGGAGTAGTTGCCACTTCATTATAGTAGCTGCAATCGTTAAAGAGTTTTATAGTATTGGTCTCCTGAAAATATTCAGTCCCGAATTCTCCGCTGGGGATGGTGGAAGCGATGGCAATGACCGGTGCTCCTGAGCGTTGTGCATCATATAGCCCATTGATGAGGTGAACATGACCCGGTCCGCTGCTGCCTGCGCAGCATCCTATCCGTCCGGTCAGTTGAGCTTCGGCTGCTGCGGCATAGGCTCCGGTTTCTTCATGCCGTACATGTATCCATTGTATCTTATTGTTCTTTCTGACAGCTTCGTTTACCTCATTTAAACTATCGCCCGTCACGGCATAGATACGTTCTACGCCCGATTCAACTAATGTATCGATCAGTTGTTCTGCTATTTTTTTTTCCATATTTGTAATAGGTTTAGGATTGATTCTTAATGTAATAACAGATGTATGCCAAGAAAAGTTCTGTTTTAACATATGCTAATAAGCCCGTTGTGTCGGTACACATCGCAGGTTTTATGTTAAAAATATTTTTGTAACAACTTTTTAGTGTCAGGGAGGGAACATTTGTGATATCCATTTGTTATCTTTATAGGCGAAATCTTAACCTAATGTTTTTAACCTCTTAATAGCTGTAGAAAATGGATAGAAAGCAAATCGGCGTGTATGCTGGTAAAGTCTGGCAACTGCTGAGCAACAATGAGAAATGGGGCTATGGTACCTTAAAGAGAAAGTCCGGGTTGAAGGATAAAGAATTGGGTGCCGCTCTGGGCTGGTTATCGAGAGAAAATAAGATAGAGTTCGATCAGTGTGATGAGGAGCTTTATGTATATCTCTGCGTAAATGTTTATATTGGATGAAAGAATGTCTGATGTTTTAATGAGAACAGATTAAATCCCCGAAGTTACATCTTTGTAGATGAGGTTTCGGGGATTTTGGTATTTTATTCCTTCTCTTTCTTCTGTATTTTCATTTCGATGAGGAAAGCTGCCAGCAGCCCTGCGCCACCGAAAAGAAGTACGCATGCGCCATACACGACACTTGCCTGACGTTCCACGTCCCAGTTTCTGGAAGCGGTGTATCCCGGAAATGAGTTGATGCAGATAAAGAAGGCGACCAGTAGACCTAATCCTATTCCAAGCATCAGCAGACCGCTTTTTAAAGAACCGAAGGTAAATCGGGAGCGGGAGTAATTAAGGTTGAGGGATAAGTTACTGTTGATTTCTCCTGTGTTGACTCTGTCAGCCAGCTTTTCAATCATGGTTATCCGCTCTTTCTTACATACAAAAAGTTCAAATAATTTGTAGATTCCTAATGTAATAGTACCTACGACCAAGGGAATGGTGATAAAATCCATCATAATTATACTGTTTTTAAGTGAATATTTTCGTTCTTTGTATCGTTTGACGCAGTGGACGGAAAAAGGTTACACTGAAAAGCGGATAATTTATAATCCTGTATTTTTCCTTTCCCGGACTGTAACCTTTTGTAACGGGCAGCGTCTAAAGAGTCAAGATGGAACAGAAAGACGAATCATACTATATCAAACGCATACTGGATGGAGAGACGGAATACTTTTCCGTATTTCTTGACCGCTACAGTCGTCCGTTGTATACGTTGGTGGTGCAGATCGTCGGTTGTCCCGAAGATGCGGAGGAGCTGCTTCAGGATATTTTTCTGAAAACTTTCCGCAACTTGAATCGTTATAAAGGCGAGTGCCGTTTTTCTACATGGATTTATCGCATCGCTTACAATACCGCTATCTCGGCTACCCGGAAAAAGAAACAGGAGTTTCTTTATATAGAAGAGAATACGATTAACAATGTACCCGATGAGATGGCGGACAATGTGCTTGCTCCGGCAGAAACCGAAGAACAATTGGTTCGTTTGGGGATGGCGATAGATCAGTTGAGCGGGGAAGAGAAAGCATTGATTACTTTGTTTTATTATGAAGAAAAGTCAATGGAAGAGATCGGTGAGGTGCTGAAACTTTCGATCAGTAATGTGAAAGTACGGCTTCATCGTACCCGGAAAAAGATTTGTGTATTGATGAATAATAAATAGAAGAGAGGATATGGAAGAGGAAAGAAAGATAAACGAGAATACGGGCAATATGCTGAAACAAGCATTGGAACGGAGGCAAACGGAACGACTGTCTTCCAATTTTTCGTATCGGATGATGGAGCGTGTTCATCAGGAGGCTGAGAAGCAGACGAAGCGGAAAACGAGAGTCGGTTGGGCAGCTTTGCTGATATCGGCTTTGGCGTTGGTAGGGCTGGGTGTCTATGTGCTGACTTTCTATCTGGAATTTAACTTTGCCGATGTGATGCCGCAAATGAATGTCCGGCAGGATTCTTCTTTGTTTGGATTTTATGTCTATATCGCACTCCTTGCATTGGTCTTGCTCGGATTAGATTATTGGCTGCGCAAGAAGTATATCTGGAAATAATTCTGTTACTTTGCATGACAATTAAAACAATGTGAAGAAACAAGAAGAAACAATGAGAAGTTTTGCCTCTGATAATAATTCCGGTGTGCATCCGTTGGTGATGGAAGCATTGAGCCGGGCCAACGCAGATCATGCGTTGGGTTATGGTGATGATCAATGGACGGAAGAAGCCGTAGCCAAGATAAAAGAAACCTTTACACCGGACTGTGTTCCCCTGTTTGTATTCAATGGCACGGGCAGCAATGTGGTGGCTTTACAAGTAATGACGCGTCCGTATCATTCAATCTTCTGTGCGGAAACTGCCCATATTTATGTAGACGAGTGCGGCTCTCCCGTGAAAATGACAGGTTGTCAGATCCGGCCGATTGCCACCTCCGACGGTAAGTTGACTCCCGAACTGATGCAGCCTTATCTGCACGGCTTCGGCGACCAGCACCATTCGCAACCCCGTGCGCTTTACATCTCCCAATGCACCGAACTCGGAACGATTTATACACCCGAAGAGCTGAAACGTCTGACTGACTTTGCCCATCTGAACGGTATGTATGTCCACATGGACGGAGCAAGGATTGCCAATGCCTGTGCCGCCCTTCATCTTTCGCTCAAAGAGCTGACTGTAGACTGTGGAATTGACATTCTTAGTTTCGGTGGAACAAAAAATGGACTGATGATGGGGGAATGTGTGATTATATTTAATAAGGACCTGCAACGGGAAGCCCGTTTTGTCCGGAAGCAATCTGCCCAACTGGCTTCCAAGATGCGTTACCTTTCTTGTCAGTTCACTGCCTATCTGACGAATGACCTGTGGCTGAAGAATGCTGCTCATGCTAATGCTATGGCAGGTAAGCTTTATCAGGCGCTTAAAGAGTTGCCGGAAGTCACCTTTACTCAGAAGCCGGAGAGTAACCAGTTATTTCTGACTATGCCCCGTCCGGCTATCGACCGAATGCTGGAATTTTATTTCTTCTATTTCTGGAATGAAGCGAATAACGAAATCCGCCTGGTGACTTCTTTTGACACTACAGAAGAAGATGTGAATCAATTTATTCGACTTTTGAGACGTTAAAGGAGAAGAATGGAACAACAAAAGCGCCTGTAATACTGTTGTAATAAAAAGTTTGGGGCTAACTTTGTCCCCGTAATATTGCTTTTATTATGATGGATGCTAGACGAAACGGACTTGTATTATTGGCGCTATTGTTGTTGACACAAACCACTATAAGTGCGCAGACTGATTCTATGGGTAAAGATGTGCCGGTAGATTCTGTCTCTGTGGCAACCTCAGACTCGCTTCAGACAAAGCGTAGTTTCTTTAAGAAGTTTCTTGATTATTTTAATGACGCCAATAAGGAAAAGAAAAATAAAAAGTTCGATTTCAGTGTGATTGGCGGTCCTCATTATTCCAGTGATACCAAGTTCGGTCTTGGATTGGTGGCGGCGGGGCTGTATCGTACAGACCGCAATGATTCGATCCTTCCCCCTTCGAATGTTTCTCTTTATGGAGATGTCTCTACTGTTGGGTTTTATCTGTTGGGAGTAAGAGGCAATCACTTGTTCCCGCAAGAGAAATACCGGTTGAATTATAATCTTTATTTTTATTCTTTCCCCAGTCTTTATTGGGGAAGGGGATATGATAATGGAGCGAACTCTGATAATGAAAGCGACTACAAACGCTTTCAGGCACAAGTGAAAGTCGACTTCATGTTCCGTGTAGCGAAAAGTTTCTATATCGGACCGATGGCTGTATTTGATTATATAGACGGGCATGACTTTGAGAAACCGGAACTTTGGGAAGGAATGTCGGCACGGACCACTAATACGAGTCTCGGCCTTTCCCTTCTTTATGACTCCCGTGATTATCTGACCAATGCCTATCAGGGATATTACTTGCGGATAGACCAACGGTTTAGCCCGGCTTTTCTCGGTAATAAATATGCGTTTAGCAGTACGGAACTGACAACCAGCTATTATCATCCGGTATGGAAAGGCGGAGTCCTTGCAGGACAGTTTCACACTTTACTGAACTATGGCAATCCTCCGTGGGGATTGATGGCAACCCTCGGAAGTTCTTACTCAATGCGTGGTTATTATGAAGGGCGTTATCGTGATAAATGTGCGATGGATGCACAGATAGAACTCCGTCAGCATGTATGGAAACGAAACGGAGTGGCTGTATGGGCAGGAGCGGGAACTGTATTTCCGCGCTTCTCCGACTTTACGCCGAAGCATATCCTTCCTAATTATGGTTTCGGCTATCGCTGGGAATTTAAGAAGAGAGTAAATGTACGTTTGGATTTAGGGTTTGGTAAGCACCAGACCGGATTTATATTTAATATCAATGAAGCTTTTTAAGAACATAAAGAAATGGTTTGAAAATCAGGAACATTTGTTTTACTTGTTTCTGATCATCCTGATAATGCCCAACATCGTTCTGTGTTTCACAGAACCCTTGCCGTTGATGGCGAAAGTAAGCAACGTCTTGTTGCCTTTAGCCTGTTACTATCTGCTGATGACTCTGTCCCGCAACTGTGGCAAGATGCTCTGGATTTTGTTCATCTTCCTGTTTTTCGGCGCCTTTCAGATTGTGCTGCTTTATCTGTTCGGACAGTCCATCATCGCTGTAGATATGTTTCTGAATCTGGTAACCACCAATTCGAGTGAAGCGATGGAGTTGCTGGACAACTTATTACCGGCCATAGTCACCGTAGTCATACTTTACATTCCTGCTCTGATATTGGGCATGATTTCAATTATCCGCAAGCGCCGGCTTTCTGTGGCATTTATTCGCAGAGAACGGAAGAGAGCCTTCATCCTGCTTGGAATCTCTCTTCTCACTCTGGGCGGAGCTTACTGGGAAGACTCCCGCTATGAACTGAAATCCGATCTTTACCCCCTCAATGTATGCTATAATGTGGGACTCGCTTTTCAACGCACGGCATTGACGCAAAATTATCATCACACCTCAAAAGATTTTACTTTCCATGCCCAAGCCACTCATCCGGCAGACAAGCGTGAAGTGTATGTAATGGTAGTGGGAGAGACTTCCCGCGCATTGAACTGGCAACTCTACGGATATGAGCGGGAGACGAATCCGCTTCTGTCCCGTCAACCGGGGATTGTTGCGTTCTCCAAAGTCCTGACGGAGTCGAATACCACCCATAAAAGCGTACCCATGCTGATGTCGGATATTACAGCCTGTAACTTCGACTCCATTTACCATCAAAAAGGAATCATCACGGCCTTTAAGGAGGCAGGTTATCAGACAGCCTTTTTCTCCAACCAGCGCTATAATCATTCCTTTATCGATTTCTTCGGAAAGGAAGCCGATACATTCGATTTTATAAAAGAAGATTCGCTGGATTCCGCCTACAATCCTTCTG
Source organism: Bacteroides sp. 1_1_14 (assembly GCF_000162515.1). NCBI lineage: Bacteria > Pseudomonadati > Bacteroidota > Bacteroidia > Bacteroidales > Bacteroidaceae > Bacteroides > Bacteroides sp. 1_1_14. Next base: position 61,397 of record NZ_GG774711.1, read on the forward strand.
ATGATGAACTGCTGGCATTAGTAGCGAAAGAATTATCCAAGGGAAATCAGAAACAGTTTATCGTACTTCATACATACGGTTCACATTTCAATTATCGTGAACGTTATCCGTCAGAAGACGCTTTCTTTCTGCCCGATTATCCGGTAGAAGCGGAAGTGAAGTACCGTGATAACCTGGTGAATGCCTACGATAACACCATCCGCTATACAGATAGCTTTCTGTCACGTCTGATTCATATGCTCGAAGAACAGCACGTGGATGCTGCAATGCTCTACACTTCCGATCATGGAGAGGATATTTTTGACGATTCCCGTCATCTGTTCCTTCATGCTTCTCCGGTTCCTTCTTACTATCAGCTTCATGTTCCGTTTCTGATATGGATGTCCGACACCTATCGGGAAGCTTATCCCGAACATTGGCAAACCGTGACCGGGAATAAGGATAAAGACGTATCTTCCAGCTGTTCATTCTTTCCTACCATGCTGGAACTGGGCGGAGTGCAAACTTCTTACCGCAACGATTCCTCATCTGTAGTCAGCCCTCTTTACACCATGAAGCCGAGAGTATATCTGAATGACCATAACGAACCACGCCCCTTGGATGATCTGGGAATGAAACAGCCTGACTTCCAGAAATGTCAAGTATTAGGTATTAAGTATTAGGTAATAGGTAATAAGTAATAGGTAATAAGTAATACACCGTAGCCGTACAGGCAAGGCTATACGAAGCTACGATTATTACCTATTACTTATTACCTATTACTTATTCATTAATCCTTGTTAATTCTTATATCCAAAAGCATGATTGGCGTGTTATTTGCGATATAAAAGTATGAACGATTAAATTCATAAAACATGGCTTATATAGATTATTATAAGATTCTTGGAGTTGACAAAAGTGCTTCTCAGGATGATATAAAGAAGGCTTTTCGTAAGTTGGCCCGGAAGTATCATCCTGACCTGAACCCTAATGACCCAAGTGCGAAGGACAAGTTTCAGGAAATCAATGAAGCCAATGAAGTACTGAGTGACCCTGAGAAGCGTAAGAAGTATGACGAGTATGGGGAGCATTGGAAGCATGCCGATGAGTTTGAAGCTCAGAAAAAAGCGCGGCAGCAAGCCGGTGGCTTTGGAGGTGCCGGAGGTTTTGGCGGATTCGGTGGTGGCGGTCAGGGATTCTCTGATGGTGACGGAACGTATTGGTATTCGTCCGACGGTGGCGGTGGATTCTCCGGAGGTAATGCCGGTGGTTTCTCCGATTTCTTCGAATCGATGTTCGGGCATCGGGGCAGGGGACAAAGTTCTGCCGGATTCCGTGGACAGGACTTTAATGCGGAGCTTCATCTTTCACTTCGTGATGCTGCTCAGACGCATAAACAGATATTGACTGTCAATGGTAAACAAGTACGTATTACCATTCCCGCAGGTGTGGCCGACGGGCAGGTGATTAAACTGAAAGGTTACGGAGCTGAAGGTGTGAACGGAGGTCCGGCCGGTGACTTGTATATCACTTTCGTCATTGCCGAAGACCCTGTATTCAAGCGTTTGGGCGATGACTTGTACGTAGACGTGGAAGTAGACCTTTATACTGCTGTATTGGGTGGTGATAAAGTCGTTGATACGCTGGACGGTAAAGTGAAACTGAAGATCAAACCGGAGACTCAGAATGGAACGAAAGTGCGTCTGAAAGGCAAGGGATTCCCGGTCTATAAAAAAGAAGGACAATTCGGTGACTTGATTGTTACCTATTCCGTCAAGATTCCGACGAATCTGACAGAAGCGCAGAAGGAGTTGTTCCGCCAATTACAGAGTATGAATTAAAATGAATGAGCACTATGCAGACCGAATTAATTATTGTCAGTGAATACTGTCAAAAGTGTCATATTGAACCTTCATTCATTGAGATGTTGGAAGAAGGTGGTTTGATTAATGTACGTACCGAAGCCGGCAAGCATTATCTGCTTGTTTCTGAACTTCCGAACGTGGAACGTTATAGTCGGATGTACTATGACTTATCCATCAATATGGAAGGCATTGACGCCATTCATCATATGCTGGAAAGAATGGACGATATGAGGCGTGAAATTACTTCCCTCCGCAAGCAACTTCTGTTGTTTCGGGAAAGGGAAATAGAGGAAGCGGACTGGTAAAAAAACGAAGCCTCTGTTTGATGCAAACGAAGGCTCTATTTATAGCAAACAGAGGCTCTGTTCACGTAGATCAGAGCCTCTGTTTTATTCGGACCGTTACAGTACAAAGAAAACTATCTGATGTACGTGCAGATTTCTTCCAGATAGCGTGCGTCCGTTTCATCAAAGCTGTCCGGTGTATCACTGTCTATATCCAGCACTCCGATGACGTTTCCTTCTTTTATAATAGGTACTACTATCTCTGACCTGGAATCGGAACTGCAGGCTATGTGACCGGGAAACAGCTCTACATCAGGAACAATCAGCGTCTGCGCTTCCTTCCATGCCGTGCCGCAAACTCCTCTGCCGAAACGAATGCGTGTACAGGCGATGGGACCTTGAAACGGTGCTAATACGAGTTCGTTGCCTTCCACCATATAAAAGCCGACCCAGAAAAAGTGGAAAGTCTGCTTCAGTGCGGCGGCAATATTTGCCAGATTGGCGATACGATTCGTTTCCGAGCTTACCAATGCTTGTAGCTGTGGAAGCAGTTCACGATATTTCTCTTCTTTATTACCTGTGTGAATCAGTAAATTTTCTGCCATCTCTTTTCTATTTGATTTGGTTTAGAATACTCGGGTCTTTTATTTTATCATCCTCTGCGAAGAAAATGATTTTCGTCAGTATCTCCGCTGTTTTCGGGTCTTCATCCACAAAAGGCAGGAACAGTCGTCCGCGACTTTGCGAGTGTACCGGAAGAACGGCTATTTGTGCGCCGCCTGCTTTATGGATAACACCACTGCCTAAATGAATGTTGTATTTGCCCAGCTTGCCTTCGATGTATGCAAAGTTCCCTTTCACCCTGACGTTGCTGAAGTGGAACAGGGGCAGGGTGAGTTCTACCAATGCACGGCGCATCTCGATGGTTGAATGGCTGGTTTCCGGATCGACACTTCCGGCGTGAGCCACACTGACGGCGAGGTCTACATCCCTCATCACTTCGGAGAAGATAACAGGTGGAATCTCCGAAATCTTCATCGGTTTATAATCCTTGCGGTTATGGAAGCAGACAAATTCCAGCGTGGGAGCTTCGATGTCGGCAGGAGAGAACCAGTCCGCCATCGCATAGATCGTGGCAATAATATTCTCTTTATAGTATATTTTCTGAAGTCCGTCCTCGTAATCGGCTACCCAGCGCCGTCCTTTCAGTACGGCAACCGTTTTCTGCGGTTGAATCTGATTTCCGGCATAACGGCGGGATTGTGTAGCGCTTTCCTCTTCCGTTGTCGGGATGTACAATTCGCGGAATACCTGCTTGAAAGGCTGGCGGATAGCTTTGTCAAACAAGAACTTCTGATAAGCATGCCAGTTGCCACTCGCATACAGGTCTGTGGGATGGGCGATGCGCAGTTCCTCTTTCGGAGTGAGCGGAAGGCAGATGCCGTCAGCCGTTATCAATAGGCCGTCGGTGTAGAAGCCTGTTCTGCCGTTGCTGGTAAAGACCAGATTTCTAAGTAGCGGCCAGATAACCGGATTCTTCATCAGTTTGCGCAGTTCGTTTTCCTCAAAACGGGTACAGTCTTCCATTGCCTGTTCGAGCATGATGCGGGAACGGGCGTGCTGTTCCTTCAGTTTTTTGTGTACCGCTTTCAGTTCTTCCACGTATGGATGCTTTTTCAGTTTGGGAGGCAGGCTGTTCAGCTCTTTTCCGGCTCTTACTTGTTTGATTTCCGGTTTGCCCTCATTGTTGACTTGCACATAGACTTCCACGCCTTCTATTTCTTTGGGGGTCAGGTAAGGAGTGATTTCTTTGATCAGTTCCGTTTCCATGCTCCATGTCAGACGGGTGACGTCTCCGTAACCGGAGTTACGTGCCAGGTTTTGCAGGGCGATGGTAACGGCTTTCTTCTCACTTTCCTGTCTCTGTGCACCAAATTCCTTGCTTTCTTTCAGGAACTTTTGCAGGAACTGATAGCGTTCGAGCAATTCCTTGTCGGCTTTTCGTCCCAGCGGGATAAGGCCGTAGCTCATCAGTAAGTCTTTATTTCGCTTCGCTATGATTTCTTTCTTCGCGTCTGCCGCTTTGGTCTTGCCGTTGACGGCATCGGCAAATTTACGGGCACGGGTATGGGTGTTGCTTAATGAAATGTATTTGGCTGCATTGTACACTACTTCGAAACGTTCCTTGCCGATGGTCTTGTAGGCTTCCTTGAACCAGTCGATGTCAAAAGCACCTTCCTGAAGGTCTTCTATGGCAATCGGGGTATATCGGGCGATGATCGCTTTCTTCTTGTCGTCGAAACACTCGCTGGTATGGGCGTGGAAGTAGTAAGCGGCGCTTTCCAGTCCTTTCCATCCGGTCGCTTTTTCGGTGAGTTCCAGCCATTGCGGGGCGAACATGGCAGCTTCCACCAGTCGTATATGGCTGATGTCGGCCTGACTGGCGAGGCTTTTGAGTGTATCGCTGTCGTCGTCCGGAGACGGGTAGCAGGCATGGAGCAGGCTGCTCAATACTCCCCGTTTGGTGTTGCGCCAGTTGTAACTGTCACGTATGAAGGTGTCTTTGCCGAACGCTTGCAGGATACGGATCAGTGTTTCCGCTCCGTAGACGCGGTGAAGCTCTTCCGCCAGACGGGTGACCTGAGTCTCGGAATCTCCCCGCTGCAATTCTATTTCCAGAATTCGGTTCACAACTTTCTGGGTCAGTGAATGGAAGAGGGAGTGGTTGCGCTCGTCCAGTGCCGAAGTGATATCTTTGATGCGTGTGGGCGAGTTGACACGTCCCATCAGTTCCCGGTATATTTCTTCGGTAGGAATCAGTCCCAGCATCCATGCGTGGGCAAAGTCCATGCTTTGCAGGTAGACTTCGGTTTCTTCCAGTTCGGGAGTATGCTCCATATAGTTGGTGAGCTTGTAGAGCTGGTACCGGACGGTGAAATAACGGGTGAAGAGAGCGTCATTGATGGGATGCTGAGGCGCGTCGAGCCAGAACCGTACGAACTTGTTGTTGTGTATCGGGTAAACAATCTCCCTTGCTCCATATTCCTGCTTGTCTCTGAGCCATGTATGCTTATTGGTGTATTGACGGAAGATATTCTTCGTATTGAGCAGAGGAAGCAACTGCAAAAGCATATTGACGGAGAACTGCTGATAAGTTGCCTCGCTTCTGTATTCATGTGCCAGTCCGTCGATAATATCTTCTATCTGCCTGTAATAGGTCAGCTTGCGGAGCGACTTTTGCAGCCCGCGGTAAGTGAAGCCTGCATACATCTTATTGATAATCGGTTCGAACGTGTTGAGCGATTGGATGGCGGCTTCCTTGTCTTCCTGTTCTTCTTCGTCAAATTCATCGTCTTCGTCCTCTTCTATTTCGTTGGGTGCTCCGGTAGAGGCCAGCATGAATTTCATCATCAGCAATTTGTCGTAACTGCCGATTTCCTGTTGATAGAAATTCTGCCAGAGTTCCGGAAGTCCGAGTTCGCTCAGTCCGTCGTAGTGCTTGTACCAGTTCAGTAAGACACTGTTGCCCACCAGGCGTACTTCACCGTATTTATCCGTGAATTCGTCTTCTTTATGCTTTTCGATGTATTTGTTCAGCTTGTCGAAGATCGCTTTGGCTTTTCCTAAACGAATAAACTCAAATGCTTTCTTCACATTGAATCCGGCATCGGGAGTAATCGGAGGCAGGCTGACTTCAAGCGCAGGATTGTATAGCCCGAAGCCATTCTCTAGGGTATAGTTGCTTGTCGTGCTCTGTTCCGTACCGTCTCCGATCAGCGATTCGATCAGAACCTTCTCTTTGGCGTTCGGTTTCTGAATCTCTCTGACGGTGGACAGTAGTTCCTGATATCTGTCTTTCAGAAAATCGACATTGCGGATGCTCTTCATCATATCCAGCCCGGCAAGGCGGCGTTCGGCATTCTTGTTGCTCAGCAACCGGCGGATACTGGCTGCCAGTTGTGCTTCCGGCTGTTTCATCAGCAGATTGATGGCATTGATACGCATCTCGCTATATTTGAAACGGAGCAGTTCTTCTATATTCTGATACTGTTCGGGGGACAGGGACATTTCGGACAATACTTTGTATGCTTCGTCCCGTATGTCTGACGAACGGTCGCCGAGTGATTGCAGTACATACTCCTGCTCCACCTTGCTTTCGGTATGGGCCAGAACGATTCCGATATAGCTGGCACGGCTGTAAGATTCGAGTGCGGGAAGATACGTGCAAAGTTCCTCTCTCAGTCGGATATCGTTGGTCATCCATGCGATGTATGCCATTTTGTGAACTACATCCGAACGGGTGAGCACTACACAATCCCACGGGAACACATAAGGCGAATAAATCTCCTTGGCGGAAATAGACTGATAGACTTGTTTCAGATATCCGTAGTGACGGACCGCCTCTTCCGGTGATTCAAAATAATCGCTGAGTGTGGGAGCTTCCTTGTTATCGCTGTATCGGCTCAGATAAAGACCGTCCATATAAAGAGGAAGGATAGCCGCCACCACTTTCGGGTCGTCGTGCCATACCTCGAATGCGTCTTTGCTGATCAGATGATTCATCTGAGAGGATTGCGTGCAGCGCAGGAAGTACAGTAATGTCTGTATCTGATGCTTGGCTCCCTTTCGGAGGATGTCCGGTACGATGGCTCTGATCTCGTCCGTATCATAGAATCCGATGCTCCATAAAGCCAGATAAAGTTCGACTGTATCCTTGCTTTGCAGGGCATTGCGGGCTGTTTCCGGATGATTCAGGAAATTCCAGATCAGTTCGACATACTTGTTGGTAATCCGTTCGCTGCTGTCCTGTTCGCCGATTCCGGTGCATACGGCGATGCTTCGCTTGACGGAGGCAAAACGTTGCAGTCCGTTGTTATAGATGATGGAGAATAGGTAGAGGTAACTTTCGGGACATCCTTCGTCCATCGTTTCCACGATGGCTTGGCGCAGTCCTTCCTGTAGCTTGGCTGCTAATAGCAGTTTGCCTTCCAGCTCCAGAAGCGGGCGGTATCCGCTGATGGAGATGGCGTGGAGATACCAGCGTTGCAGGCGGTGGACGTTGTTTTCGCTGGTCAGTACCTGATTCAGGTATTCGATTACTTTTTCGTTACCTTGTGCTATTTGTGCGGCCAGCCAGTAGGAAGAGTTCATATAGCCGCTGAATTCTTCTGTATCTTCGGGTGTATTTCCTCCTTTTAAGATCGCTTCTACTGAAAATCCGGTAGCGCGTAACTTCAGAAACTGTAGCCATGCGTCTCTGGCGTGGTCCAGATGATTGGACGGATTGGCGGAACGCTGGGCGCGCCGGTCGTATCCGATGGTATGCGGACAGCGTGCTTCGAGTTGCAGATAAGTATGGAACAGTCCGGCGAATTCGTCGCCCAACATATAGCGGAACAGCGTGTTAAGTCTGCCATCCATCAGATTGGCAATGCTTTCGATGTTTTCTTCCCGGATGATCTCCTCCAGACGAGGTTCCAGTATCTCACTGAATATACCATACCGTCCTCCCATGTCCAAATCCTCCATGAACAGGTCGAATAGGGTAAGCGTTTCCGGCTCCAGGCTTGATTTTTCCTTTAGTAAACTCTCCAAATAGGGGTTTAGCAGCTTGTTCAATTTGTCGTTGTAAGTAATTCTCATGACTTTAAGCTTTTAGAGTTTATATTGCAGTTACCAAAGTCTTCCTGACAGCATTGTCAGCCGGATAAAGGTAAGTGTAGATTCTTCTTTCAGTTGGACGGAGGAGGATAATTCTCCAAGTTCCGCATCGTCCAGAAAGATGCGGAAGATTCCGTCTTCATATGATTGTAAAGCGTTGATGATAGCTTCGGTTTCCGCAGCCGGTCTGCCGTTATAGTTTGCTTCGAAGCCTACTTTGCCGGCGGCAGCCTTGTCTTCCATCTCTTCACTGGTGAGGTATTTCAGCATTTCACTTTGTTGCAGCCGTTCGTTGTACTCCTTTACTTGCCAGCAGACGACCGCTTCAATCAGTTCCTGCACACTGGCAGGAGGAGTAGGGAAATCGACCGGCATCTTTTCGATGCTGCATTTCCTTTTTCCTACTTGCTTGACTTGGATATATGCTTTCATACTTACTTTTATTTTTCGATTTGGCTCCTTTTGGGAACATAAAATATGACTTCACGAAGAGCGATTCCTTCGATATTCCATTCAAGTTTCTGAGACGCTTCGAGTGCCAGTATCAGAATTTGTGTATTTGATAAATCTGCAAAATGTAGCTTATCCTCGTGTAAAGGTCTGAGTCTAAACGCCATATTTCTCTCTTTTATTAAGTCGTAGATTGATATTACTCTCTTTTTGTACAAAAGTACAGAATAATAATGAAATAGAGGGTAAATGGGAGGGGGATATTTATGCGGACAACGAGAATACTAATACTTTGAGATTTAGTAAGTTCCTTTTGGAAAGAAGAGGACAAAAAAAGCATCCGCTTCGTTGGAAGGGATGCTTTTATCGTTAGTCACCCTTTTAGGGTTACTTTTTGTAGAAAGCAAGGTCTTCTTTATCCATATTTTTGATAAAGTTGGTATGCTTCGTAACTTCCGCTTCAGCAAAGTTCAGATATACATGTGCAGATTTGGAGAACAGGTCGGCAGCCTTGCTTGCGTCCTGAATCAGCAGGTGGCACATGATGATATCGGCAGCCATTTCCATCAGTCTGCGGGCTGTGAAGTCGAGCAGTTCCTGATCCTGAGCTTCTTTAACGGCGTTGGTGCTGGCTTCGAACAGGTCTGCCATCTTCTTCAGACGTGACATCAGCGGTTCCATTTCCGGTGAACAAGGTACTGTTTCGAATTCGCGGATCGTAGCAAGGTAAGAACCGTTGGTTACATAGCGGATAGCGGCTACAGTCTGCAACTGGGTGGTACCTTCGTAGATGCTGGTGATACGTGCGTCGCGGTAGATGCGCTGGCAGGCATATTCCATCATGAAGCCCGAGCCTCCGTGAATCTGTATACAGTCGTAAGCGTTCTGATTCGCATATTCGGAGTTCATACCTTTGGCAAGCGGAGTGAAACTGTCGGCTAACTTTGCGTATTTCTTCTGTTCCAGACGTTCTTCCGGAGTCAGCTTGCGTTCGCGTGAGATGTCGTCCAGTGCTTTGTAGATGTCTACGTAGCGGGCTGTCTGATAAAGCAGCGCACGGCCGGCATCCAGCTTACCTTTCATAATGGCGAGCATGTCATACACGGCAGGGAAGTCGATGATTGCTTTTCCGAACTGCTTGCGGTCTTTGGCATAGGCCAGTCCTTCATTGTAAGCAGCCTGGCTCAATCCTACAGATTGTGCGGCGATACCCAGACGGGCACCGTTCATCAATGCCATTACATATTTGATCAGACCGAGTTTGCGGTCACCGCAAAGTTCGGCTTTGGCATTCTTGTAAACCAATTCGCAGGTAGGAGAACCGTGGATACCCAGCTTGTGTTCGATACGGCGTACATCCACACCACCCTGCCGCTTGTCATAGATGAACATGGACAGACCGCGACCGTCTCTCGTTCCTTCTTCCGAACGGGCAAGTACCAGATGGATATCTGCATCGCCGTTGGTGATGAAACGTTTCACACCGTTCAGCAGCCAGCAACCGTCTTTTTCGCTGTAAGTAGCTTTCAGCATCACTGCCTGAAGGTCGGAACCTGCATCCGGTTCGGTCAGGTCCATAGACATGGTTTCACCCTGACATACGCGGGGGATGAAGCGGCTGTGCTGGTCGGCATTACCGAATTCATACAGTGTTTCGATACAGTCCTGCAAAGACCAGATATTTCCGAAACCTGCATCGGCGGCAGCAACGATCTCGGCACACATGGTGTACGGAGTGATCGGGAAGTTCAGTCCGCCGAAACGGCGTGGCATTGTCATTCCGTTCAGACCGGCTTTGACCATCGCATCCAGATTTTCTTTAGTGCCGGAAGCGTATTCCACCCGTCCGTTGGCGCAGTGTGGACCTTCTTCGTCAACACCTTCAGCGTTTGCATTGATAATTTCGCCTGTTATTTCTCCGGTGATCTCCAATACTTTATCGTAAGAGTCCAGTGCGTCCTCAAAATCCAGAGGAGCGTAGTCGAATTCATCTTTATCTCTGTAGTTGCGTTCTTTAAGTTCGCAAATACGTTTCATCATCGGATTGTTCAAGTGATACTTGAGTTCCGGTATTTCTGTGTAAAAATTAGCCATCTTAATAATTGTTGTTTTTAAGGTAAACGAAAATTTGCAGGAACGATATACTGAACTTGTACAGCTTCTCCTTCTATTTTTCCGGGACTCCATACATTCTTTTTAGATTTGGCTACCTGCTTGAGTGTGGTCAAAGCTGCCTCATCTAGCATGGGATGTACAGACTTCACTACTTTCGGTTGTATAATATGCCCGTCTGTATCAATGATGAATTGCAAGACTACTATGCCCTGTATTCTATTGCGTACAGCTTCTTGTGGATATTGAAGAGTAGTTGCCAGTTTTCGTGCAAAGTTCATTGGTCCTCCGGGGAAGTCAGGAGCTTCATAGTAAGGCGTAAACGGAAGTTCGCTACCGTCTTCTGCCCAAAGTTTCCCTTCTATACAGTGATCGTGTTCGTAGAATTCTTCTCTGCGTATCTTTCCATCCGGATAAAATTGCACTAATTTACCGTTTCTTATTTTTTGATTAGCGTTATAAGGAGAATAGTTTTCAATTCTTTTGGGCTTGCCGTCCAGCGTATAGAATTCAACCTTAAACTGATTTTTGTCAGTTTTGGTCATGACCGCACATTCTACTGCGTTTTCCTTATCTGTCCATTGTGCAAGCTTGTCCACATAAATCGTATCTTGTGCGAACGAAGTATGTGTAATCCCTAAGGCTGCCAATACCAAAATAAGTCCTTTCATTTTACCTTGTTTTTACTTGCTATTCTGTTTATAATACTTAATCATCTTCGGCACAACTTCTTCGATGGTTCCGTTGATTACATAGTCTGCAATCGTGTTGATCGGAGCATCCGGATCGTTGTTGATAGAGATGATAATACCACTTTCCTGCATACCGGCGATATGCTGGATTTGTCCTGAGATACCACAAGCAATGTAGAGTTTCGGACGAACCGTTACACCTGTCTGACCAATTTGGCGGTCGTGTTCTGCAAAACCTGCGTCAACAGCAGCACGGCTTGCACCTACTTCGGCGTGAAGTTCCTTTGCCAGGCTGAACAGCAGGTCGAAGTTTTCTTTCGAACCTACTCCGTAACCACCGGCAATGATGATCGGAGAGCCTTTCAGGTTGTTCTTCGCTTTTTCTACGTGGCGTTCGATTACTTTGACCACATAGTCTGTGTCGGCTACGTACTTCTTCACGTCGTGGCGGATCACTTCTCCCTGATAAGCCGGAGAAACGATTTCTTTCTTCATTACACCTTCGCGAACGGTTGCCATCTGTGGGCGGTGTTCGGGGTTGACGATGGTTGCAACGATGTTACCGCCGAATGCCGGACGGATTTGGTACAACAGGTTCTTATAAACTTTTCCTTCTTTCTTATCTTCGTGGTCACCGATTTCAAGAGATGTACAGTCGGCAGTCAAACCGCTGGTCAAAGCCGAAGAAACACGCGGGCCGAGGTCACGGCCGATAACGGTAGCGCCCATCAGACAGATTTGCGGCTGTTCTTCTTTGAAGAGGTTTACGAGGATGGAAGTGTGAGGAAGTGAAGTATAAGGATAAAGTCCTTCAGCGTCGAAAACGTGGAGTTTGTCTACTCCATAAGGAAGGATTTGCTTTTCAATTTCTTTGAGGCCGGTGCCGGCAACTACTGCTTCGAGTTGGCAGTTGAGTTCGTTAGCCAACGAACGACCTTTTGTCAGAAGTTCCAGGCTGACGTCTGCGACGATGCCTTCTTCTATTTCGCAATATACAAATAAGTTATTCATGATTATCCGATGGTATGGTTAGCTAACAGTTCAACAATCAGTTCTTCCACATCACGGTCGCTGCCGCTGATGGTTTTGCTCTCTTTGGCCTGGAACACGATGTTCTGGATGGCTTTTACTTTCGTAGGCGAACCGGACAGACCGCATTGGGCGAGGTCGCCGTTAACGTCGGCTACGCTCCATTCGGGCAGGTTGAGGTAATCGCGCTTGTCATACAGATCGGTATAGTCGAGGTTACCTTGTTGTTTTTCCGTAACGGTTTTGGCGTGTTTGTACTTCTGTACCAGCTTGGCGTTACGCGGACGGCAGGGAGCAGCCGAGCCGTTGACTGTGATAACGATGGGCAGCGGACCTTCTACCGTTTCAACGCCACCGTCGATGTGACGTTTCACTTTGATTTTGCCGTCACCTACTTCCAGAATCTCTTCAGCGTATGTGATTTGCGTCAAACCAAGTTTTTCTGCCACCTGCGGACCTACCTGTGCCGTATCACCGTCGATAGCCTGACGACCGCCGATTATAATGTCGCACTCACCGATTTTGCGGATAGCAGTTGCCAGGGCATAGCTTGTAGCCAGTGTATCTGCACCGGCAAAAGCGCGGTCAGTCAGCAAATAACCATTATCGGCACCACGGAAAAGTCCTTCACGAATAATATCAGCGGCGCGTCCCGGTCCCATTGTCAGAATGGTTACGGTAGAGCCTGGGTGAGCATCTTTCAGACGAAGAGCTTGCTCAAGGGCATTCAGGTCTTCGGGGTTGAAGATGGCAGGGAGTGCCGCACGGTTAATAGTTCCGTCGGCTTTCATGGCATCTTTCCCAACGTTACGTGTGTCGGGAACTTGTTTTGCCAATACAACAATTTTCAAACTCATGCTATTAATTTTAGTATTAGTATTTCTACACATTAGCAGCCAGTAGTCAAGTAGTAATAATCTTGCTATCCAAACTATCCGGTTAACTATCAGCGTGCAAATTTACTCAAACACTTGGTTCTGACAAGAAAACCGAGTAAAAAATGCACATTATTAAGTTTTTTGAGCAAATGAGGGGAAAGTTTATGGGTTTAGTTTAGTCCTGTGGTGGTTTGGGGGAGAAGGGGTATGGGAACGGAAAAAAGAGACACTACCATAGGAATTGTTTTTTATAAAAACATCTGTCACTGTCACCATTCAAAGGGTAACTGTCTGACTATAAATGATTCATCTGGTGACAGCAAGTGGTGACAGCAGTGTGACGGAAGAAGTTGCCGTCACAACGTGATAGGAGGGACAACGGATAAAAAGCAGGTAAAGTAACAAGGGATGGAGGCTCTTGTTTTTATTCCATATACAGGCGATTTCAGGAATGTTTTAGTCTAGTTGGTTTCCATTCGATGAAACTATAGTTCCAAAGCCTTGAAACCAATGGTTCCAAGCCGCAGAAACTTTAGTTCCAAGCTGTAGAAACTAAAGTTTCAAGCCGCAGAAACTCTGGTTCCAAGACGATGAAACTGTAGTTTCAAGCGGTAGAAACTAATGAAAGCTATATATGCTTGGGTTATAAGGTAAGGCCGACTACAAAGTAGACTTGTTCTTCATAAGGATTGGCGATCACTTTTCCGAAGATCGGCAAAGAGAAAGTAGAGGTAATCTTTAGTTCTTTAGTGGCCGAAAGTCCGATGTTGACAACGTTGAATTTATTGGAATACATGCCGTCCCAGGGGGTAAAGCCTGCTTCAAGGGCAAGGTCCACCTTCTTTATGCTGAACGGATAACTGAGTTCGCAGTAACTGGACCACGCACGTTTCCCGTTTTCGCGGTAATCATTTCCCGCAAATGTGGTGTACCAACTGACTGAAAGCGGGAACTTTTCACTGATCACATATCCGGCTCCGACTTCAAAAGTATGTCCGGTGGAGTGTGAACTGTAATTGAAGTACTTGAAAGGTTCTTCTTCCGTTTGCGTGAAGTAGTTGTTGGCGTATAAGGTCAGATTCTTGTATTCGTACTCCAATGACAAATCTATTTCATTATTCTTATGGCGAAACTCGGTCGAACCCCAGACATAGGCAGTCAGTCCTTTCCAGTTGACGCCTAATGACGGCTGTACGCTGGCGTTACCGCTGTCCATACCCCTCCATATATAGCTGCTGACGAAATCCGCTGTTACAAAAACATCCTGTGCCTGTGCTAAAACGGAACAAAATAAGAGTGCAATAAGTAAAATTCGTTTTTTCATTTTGACGACTTTATTGTATTCGGGCGGCAAAGATACGAATTGTTGACGAATCTGAAAGAACCCGTAAACAGAAAAAGCATTCGGAAAGGTGGCTAAACAGGAAGAGTAACCACCATTTTGCAGCCGGAAGTATAGCCGGTATCTATTCTGATCTGCCCTCCGAGACGTTGTATGATAATGCGGCAGATGTACAGACCGAGTCCGGTGCCCGGTTTGAAGTCGTCTACTTTGGTAAAGCGTTCGAATACCCATTCCTGTCTGTCGGCAGGGATGCCGATGCCCGTATCGGTGACGGAGATTACCAGTTGTCTTTTTTCTTTCTCGATGTTGCAGGTCACCGTGATTGTTCCGCTTTCTGTAAACTTGGCGGAGTTGCTTAGTAAATTGCCAATTACGCGGGAAAGATAAAAGGCGTTTGTTGGTGCCGTCGCTTCGTCTTTATCACCTGTGATGATACATTCGATATTCGGATTGTGCAGAGTTTCTTTAAGTTTGGCCATTTCTTCAACACATAGTCTGTATATGTCGGTAAATTCTACAGGAAGAGGTTGTTCGGAACTGACAAGTTGTGACAGTTCCAGTATATTGTCCATCAAAGAAGCTAATGCGACAGAGTTGCTTTGTATCAACTGCCGGAACTCTTGTCTGGTGGCCGTATCCAAAGATTCATCGAAGATCAGTTCGGAGAATCCGGCGATTGAATTGAGCGGCGTACGTATTTCGTGACAGATAGAATTGAGGAAAGCTGTTTTCATTTTCTCACTTTCGGTAGCTTTGATGCTTTGTTTTCTGACTTCTTCGTTTGCAATCATCAGTTCCCGATGTATTTTCTTCAGCCGTTTTACCATGATACGCTGATAGGTACTCCAACCGATTACTGCCAATAATAGGGCGAAAGTAGCAGCTAGTGCTATCTGTTTGTTTCTGTTGGACAATTTGCTTTTTTCCAGTTCCAGTTTGTTAACATCAAAACGGGTCTGCATTTCTGCCATTTGTTCCTCTTTCTTTTGTGACTTGTCTGACATCTGATACTTAATACTTTCTTTCAGGGTCAGATAAGCATTTTTGAAATCATTCAGTTCATAATAAAGACCGGCTTTTATCGAATATATGGAGACCAGATTGACCGGTTTGAATCTCCCTTGTACGATGGCGGAATCGAGATAGGCTATTGCTTTTTTATATTCACCCATTGTCTTATAGTATCTGGCACTGATTTCATAGGTGGTATTTATGATTTTCTTTTTGCGTGCCAGTTGAATATATTTCTGATAATATTTCTTGATTTCCTCATTAGAAATAATATCTTTCATAAAGATCATCTGAGCATATTTGGCCATATAATAGTGTGATTCATCAAGGAACTGCCGGTCGAAAGTGGTATTCAGGTTGTTCCACTGCTTATGCAGTTCGATCATTTTCTTGATTTCGTCCGGTGCTCTTTTATCTTCGGTGGAAGTGTACAAATCTGCTAATTCATAACGGCACAATGTTTCGAAATGAATTTTGTCCTGGAAGGGGTAAA
Organism: Bacteroides sp. 1_1_14; assembly: GCF_000162515.1. Lineage (NCBI taxonomy): Bacteria > Pseudomonadati > Bacteroidota > Bacteroidia > Bacteroidales > Bacteroidaceae > Bacteroides > Bacteroides sp. 1_1_14. The sequence goes on from NZ_GG774711.1 coordinate 77,196, forward strand.
CTGATAAGTTCGTCAACGCACGCTCAACATAAGGAATGGCTTTGGAAATATCATTGTATGAATGTGTAAGTATAGCCGAATAATCCAGTGATACTCCGGTCAGATATTCCCACTGAATCTGTGCTTCGGGTGTCATTGGTCCGCGACTTTCGCTTTTCAGTTTGTTCAGTTCCTGTTCGATTGTCTCCAGAGAATTGTTCTTCCGCATTTCTGCCCAGATATTATAACAATATAAATAATACCGGAACAAGGTGTTATGTTCTTCCGGAAGGTTTTGCCGGGCGAATGATATGTATTTTTCTACTTTCTCTTTATCTTTAGGAGAGTATCGCTGTATGAGCATATCCAGTGCAAGTTTCATCATATATTCGTCTTTGGCTTTGGCGGCTTCGGTAAGCGCTTTGTCCCAATATACAGGGGCTATATTGATGCTGTCCACATAAATATCTGCCAGATGGATATAGATGATAGCTCGTTGTCTGGCATCTGTGTCGTTTTTCAGCAGAGTTTGCAGGCTGTCGACGGAAGCCGGAAGCGTAGAGGCCTTCATGGCAGAGAATGCTGACAAGAGTATACCGATGAGGAGCATGTAACGTATTCTTCGAGTTATCAGATTATTGGTCATATAATTATAGATTGTTTGTTTGAGTAAATGGATATGTGAAAAGGAGGGTAGGACCTTCCGGGGCGTTCGGTTGAATCGTGTATGTACCTTTGAAGTATTCGATTGTCAGTCGGTTGATGCTATGGCGTATTTCTGCTTTTTGTGTTTGTAAAGCCGGATCGGCTAGCGGACTGTTGACAATCTGGAATACAAATAGTTCTTTTTGGGTGTCACGGTTCAGATAGAGAGACACTGTCCTTTTCTCTTCACATGGGTCTGTGTAGACCAGTGTGCTGAGTATCAACTGGGTAAATCGGGCAGTGTCTACCTGTAATGGTTGGCTTTCTATTTCTGTATGAAAGTCTGTCTGTATCTTATCTCCGTATTTCATGCGTACCATACTGAGAACATCCGAACACAGGGAGATGATTTCGTGCTCCTGCATCTGCCATTTGGTTCTGCCTGCTTCCAGTCTGGAGAGGTCGAGTACGTCGTTAACCAGTTGTATCAGTTCAGCGGAATTGGTCTGGATGATTTCCGAATATTCTTTCCATTGGGCGGCATCCATGCTTTCCGGGTCTGTAGTCATGAGTTGTGAAAAACCTAAGACGTTATTCAACGGGATACGTATATTGTAGCTCATGTTAACAAGGAAACGGCTTTTTACTTCGTTTGCTTCTTCCGCTATCCGGCTCATTTTGCGGATTTCCTCTTCTTCTTTTTTTAGTTTTTTGCGTACATAATAGATGCGTATGACGGATGGGGTTAAGATTAATAATGCGATGGCTATCAAACCTAGTCCGGCGTAATGAACCATTGCTTTGTATTGTTCCTTTTCGAGAAGCAGATTGTCCATGTTACGCATCTGATAAATTTCGTTCGTTTGGGAGATGGATAATGCCCGGTAGAATGAATCTTTCTTTGCCAGTAAACTTTGGAACAGTGGTATTGCCTTATCTGCTTGCCCCGCATCTGTGAGAATACCTGCATGTGCTATTTTATTTCTTAATCCCTCATCGTCTGTAACTGCTGATAGAAGTTCGATTGCGTTTTGAGAACATGCCAAGGCCTTATCGTATTCTTTGATTATCCGATAATAATGGGCATACACATTATAATACAGTCCGCGACATGGAATATAAGTGGTTGGTGAGAAGTACTCATCCATCTTTTTCAGATGAAGACGGGCTTCTTCCAGTTTGCCTTCGTTCAGAAAATAATCGGCATATAAGCTCTCCAGCAGTAAGTAGCTGTAGCTTTCCGGTCTGTTTTTCCGGTCTGACAGGGTATCAAGTACTTTTTGGTATTCCTGTAAGTAGGCTAGGAAATCTTTGTTTTTTATACCGTAACATGCCAGAGCTATCTCTTGCAGCACGCTTTTGCGTGATTCCAGCGTGGCAGTTGGCGGCAGAAGGCGATAAGCTTCGAAACCGGCTTCTTCCCCTTCTTTAAAGCGTGCAGTAGACAAGTAGGCTGTCATCAGGCATAGTTTTGCTGACGACATTCCTTTGGCACTATTTAATTTTTGTGCCAGCTTAAACATCTCTTCGGCTTGGGTGATGCTGTATTCTATCTGGTGTTTTATGATATAGATAGTTATTTCAGCCCTTTTTCCTTCGAAATACAAGTCATACTGTTTGTTTTCTATAGCTGTTTCAGCAAGCTTGTCCATCCAGCTTGCTGTATTTTCTTCATCTTGGTGGTTGTAATAATAAACGACATGAGCATATAGGGCGAGACATTGATAGTATTTGTTGCCATGTTGGGTGGCTTCATCCAGCAATTTTCCCAGATAATAGACGCAGGAAGGCGACATCGGGTCCAGATATGCTAATGAATAAAGCGTAGCGAAACGGGATTCGCCGACCGGCAAAGTGTCCAGGACCTGGAGTAAACTATCTTTGGCCGATGCGGTATTGTAGGCAAAAGTTCTGGTTGTACCTCCTGCCAGTGCCGCTATAATAAAGAGAATCAATAATCGCTTCATGACTGTGCTTCCTTTCCTTGCTTTGTGGGATTGATGGGGTGAGTAAAGTAAAATCGGCATCCGGTGGTGTAGTTCGGATCTATCCAAATCTTGCCGCCGATTCGTTCAATAATCAGTTGGCAGATAGAAAGTCCGAGTCCGGTGCCCTGCGCCCCTTCGTTCAACTTCTCGAAACGATTGAAAATCGAGCTTTGCTTTTCCAATGGGATTCCGCAACCGGTATCGGTGACGGAGAACAAGGCGAAATCTTTTGATTCCTGCTGAACTTCGAGAGTTATATTTCCCTGTGGGGTGAATTTGGTAGCGTTAATCAATAAGTTGATCAGTAATTGTTGCAAGCGTGAATCATCGGTATATAACTTTAGAGATGGTAATGATGTGTTGAATCGGAGTTCTGCCTGCGTTTGCTTCACTTTATTGACGGTATCAATTACATTATTACAAATGGCTATGGCGTCACAATAGTTGAAATTAAACTTCATATTTCCGATTTCCAGGTTGGAAAGGTCGATGACATCGTTGATCAGTTTTAACAATAAGTCGGAGTTCTGCTGTATGATATCACCGCACTGGCGGCGTGTTTCTTCGTCGAGTGCCTGTTCGGTGAGCAGGCTGGAGAAGCCGGAGAGAGCACTAAGCGGAGTCCTGATTTCATGACTCATATTGGACAGGAAAAGACTTTTGCTCTGCATGGCATTCTCTGCATTGAGCCGCGACTGCTCCATGCGGATTTTGGATTCGGCTATTTTTTTGTTTTGTTTTACTATGTGTATCACCAGATAAATCATGACACCCAGAACGATGATTCCGATAACAATGCCACCCAGGAAAATTCGGTTGAACTCAGCTTTATTCTCCACTTTCATCCGGTTCTCCTCATAAGAAGCCCGAAGATTGTTGATGCGGTGGGCATAACTGGGAGCTATTACGGAATCGGTGATCATACTGATTTCTTCATACAGGCGTGCCGCTTCCTTTTTATGGTCCATCTCTATCAGTAAGTTTGCTTTTATATAAGCTATTTGCAAGTAAATGATGGATTGCATCTTTTGTCGGATATCTGTCAGAATATTGTCATAGTATTGCAGGGCAAGTGTATGTTTTCCTATGGCTGCGTTATATCGTCCCTGCATATAATTGTACGTAGTACTGTAATAGGGTTGCTTGTCCGACAGGTAGATTTGCTCTGCTTGTAGAAGGCAGTTGTGAGCGTTTGGTAATTCGTTCTTTTGGATATAATAGGACACATCTGTAGCAAGTGTCAGGAATTGTAGCGTTTGATTGCTGTGTATGGATTTTGATTCGGAAAGCATTTTTCTGTATTTTTCTGCTTCCTGTGTCCTTTCTTTCAGTATGAGCGTCTGAATAAGTTTCAGAATAGTCATTTCTTTATAGTAATTGTTTTCCGGAGAGGCGGCAGGGTGGCGAATCGCTTCTTTATAAGACGCGATGGCTTCTTCAGGCATATTGGAGCAGAAATAGGCATCTCCGATAGCTGCACTTGAAAGAGCCATTCCAAAATCATACTTTATGGTTTCTGCCTTTTCATACATTTCTCTGGCTTCGTCGATGGCATTTCCGATATCTCCACGCAGGGAATAGAGATATACAACTAATTGCCTGATGCTGAAAGATAATTCCATCTTATTATCTTTTTCCAGTATAGGGCTTATTTGCTGTCCCCAAACGATGACACTGTCCATCGGCGCCAGGGAATCATATGCTATGTTACTGTCTATTAATCGTTTTAATGTGGACAGATGCTCAGTGTCTGAATTGGCGGAATGTAATGGGAGCATTCGGATAAGCAGACTTATAGCAAATAATATATAGATATTCCTCTTCATTAAAGGTGGTGTTTTGTTGTATGTGTTATACTAGTTGCCAAAAATAAACAAAAATCACACAGGAATGCAGAATCGGTAACAAATAATTCGTTTTTAGTGTTAATATACGTTGCTGGTTGTTGGAGGAAGTTTTTCTTTGTATGGAGATGGAATGATTGTTTTGTTTGACGGAAATGAATAAACCTGTCGGGGAGATTTCCCCGACAGGTTCAACCAGTCATTTTAGTGAGTTCTTTCAGAATGTGATATCCATTTTCACTACAAAAGTACGGGGTGCAGCAACTGCCATCGGGCGATAGCTGTATTCTTTATTCAACAGATTATTGACCATGAACTGGAAGGCGACTTCTTTGGTGGCTTTTACCCCAAAGCGTAAATCGACAGTCGCATAGTCAGTATTATGTTTTTTCCAGTATGTAGCCAGTGTTTCTCCTCTCGATTTTCCGAAGAGAACCGTGCGTACATAGTCCATTAGGTCTTGTTGTTGCTTTTCACGTTCATCCATCATGAGATAGTCCACTGCCAGTATCTTGCTCTTCCATGCAAAATTGGCGCCCAAGTTGATGCGTTTCCATTGAAAATCGACCGTTGCTTTAAAGCTGTGCTTCGGACGGTATTTCAGATACTTGCCTGTATTCGATTTTTCTTTCATCTGAAGAGCATCAGTGTATAAATCTTCTATTTCATTACGTTCTTTGTAGTCGGCATCGCGGGGTTCGGTATATACGTATCCCAGATTATAGAACAGTTTCGTGTTCTTGTTGAAGTCATAAACACCGTTTGTCGAAATTTCCATACCGTAGATTTGCGCTTTTGATACGTTGTGGAACTGTGCTCCGATGCCAAAGCCTTTGCCGTCCGTCAGCATCTGGATAGCATCGCTGATGCTGTTGATCATGCTGTAGTCTGCATTATTGAACAGGCCGAACTGAAATTCAACCATGTCTCTGTATTCGGTATAGAATCCCGCTACGTCTACAAACCCTTGAAAGTTGCCTATCTTATATCCTTGCTTGAATCCCAATTCAGCATTGTAACCTTTTTCCGGCTTGATGCCGAGGTTCGGATAGATACCCACTCCTCCGATATCCTTGCGAAGATATTTCTCGTTGATGGACGGGTTGCGGTAACCTTGTCCGGCACTGGCGCGGATAAAGCTGTAATCGGCTAACTGATAGTTCAGTCCGGCACGGAACACCGGACGGAACGGGACTTTGGCCCCGAATATTTTCGTTTCGGCTTCACGGTGATGATTGTTCACACGATAATATTCGGCACGTACACCTGCCGATACGCTCAGGCGGTCCCAGAAGCGTTGGTCGTACTGGAAAAAGGCGGCTACATTATCGCTTTTGTAAACTTGATCCATGATGGAGGAATTGTAGCGGACATGTTCATAAGTCATTCCGGTAGTGATCTGTGCGCCGCCGTCCCATTTCTTGTTGAACTGGTAGTCGAGATAATAATTGTAGTTCTTGTCCGTTTTCGTCTGGACGTTGTTTCGGGTCGGATTCATTACGTTGGACAGCCAGGGAATGAGATCACTGGGAACTTGTCCGTTTTGTATGCTGCTCATCAGGTCACTTGGCAGTCCGTTGTCCATCACCCATGAGATGAGGTCACAATAATCGGCGGTGGTGGCGTTAGGGAAGATGTTGCCCAAGGAAGTGAATACCCCATTCATGGCATCTTCCAGATTATTATTGATCAGGCCGGAGCCGATGCCGACCAATGCTGGGTAGAGCGAACTGTAATCGCCGCCTGCTATATTCTGTATAGTCTGGGCGTTCGTTCCCATATTCCCAAGGATATCAGTGATGGATGCTCCCTGACTGGGCTTGACTATGTTGTCGGCACTATGGTAGAAACGTCCTTTGATCTTGTGTGACGTTCCGTTTTCCGGATTCACATAGTTGATGAACGGGTCGATGTGGAAGTTGTTCTCTTCGCGTCCCATGTTGGTGAAAGGAGAAGGTTTGTAAACTTCTGTTGGTGATCTCCAGATGAAGAAATCTCCGTATTGATTAGAAAGAAAGTCAACATTCAGACCATAGTTCAATATCTTCATACCCATGTCCGGTTGATGATAAGTCAGATTGCCGCCCATGCGGAAACGTTTGTTGTATCCTTGCTGCCGGTATCCTTCATCGGTAAAGAGGTTTATGCTGCCGCTGACATCGAAGTTACCGATACGGCGGGAGTGGGAGAGATCAAAGCCCTCATAAATAGGATTTCGTATACCACTGAGAAGGTTTCCGCGCAGGATGGGTTTGACGGAATATTTGTCGTCCTTCCAGAAACTCTTGTCACTCCATTGGTATTCGTCATTCTCGGCATCGCCATATATGCCGATATAGGCACTGAAGCGGGTTTTTGGTGTCAACCTCGGACGGGCGGTACGGATATTGATAATACCGTTGAGAGCAGACGAACCGTACAAAACGGATGAGGCTCCCTTGATGACTTCTATCTGTTCGATGTTTTCTAGAGGTACGGTATTCCAGTTGATTTCTCCGGTCTTGGGATTCAGTGTGCTCATTCCGTCTACCAGAATCTGGCTGCGGGCACCTACTCCGTAAGTCCATCCGCTGCCGCCACGCATGGAAGGCTGTTTGTCCACTATATCCACACCGGGCAGCGTGCGGAGAGTAGAAGTGATATCCGTCGGGGCCTGACGGGCGATATCGCCCGCTTTCACCAAGTCCATGGATACGGTGACATTACTGAGCTTTTGCTCAAAGCGTCCGGCGCTTACCACTACCTCTTCCAGCAGCTTGGTACTTTCTTTCATGTACACGTCTTTAGTGATTACTTCACGTTTGCCGATAACAATGGGCATCAGAACGTCTTCATAACCGATATAGCTGAACACAAGGTCGACACCTCCCTCCGGAAGTTTGATTTCATACGCTCCGTTTATGTCGGACACGGTTCCTTGATTGCCGTGTAATTTGTACGTTACCGCTGCGCCAACCAAAGGTTCATTGGTATTGGCGTCATATATATGCCCTTTCAACGTTTGGGCAAAACTAGTCCCGAATCCGGCAAGGCAGATGAATAATGTCAGAATATATAGTTTCTTCATTGTTTCTGTAATTTATGTTTTTTTCTGGTGGAAAGTCTCATTCGTTTTTGTCTGTCAGGTCGAGTCCCAAGTCCAGTTGGGTGATGATAGACCAGTTATCATACAGTGGACCTATATAGGAATTGTACAACATCGGACCGAAGTTAGGAATACCTTCCATCGCTGGCTGAAGATTGGGGATGAAGGCTATGAGAGGGCTCAGTGCTTCCCTGTTCAGATAGATATGCGTATGTCCGTTCTCCTTTTCTATCTGCATGGGGATGCCTTCCTTTATCCACGAGAAGAACATCTGAAAACTTTGGTGATCCATATTGGCGATCATAGATAATAAAGAGTTATCCAATGATTCGCTCACAATTCCCAGTAGAGTCTTCAGTAAGAAAGGATTAGATTTCAGGATAGCATCTGCAATGCCTGCTATCAGATGAGCATCGACCGTCTGTCCCTGCCCTTGCATGGTCAGGCTGATAATACCCGGAAGGTTTAGTTTGACATAGAGAAGGTCATTTTTCAGATACCAGAAAGCCAGTCCCCGGGGAGACTTTGCATAATTGCGTCCCTGAGTTGCGTCAGTAATGTCATCGGCAGACAATGTATTGAACATTAACTTCATCATGATGAAATTAATGAGTTGTTGCTGGGATGCGGGATTATCCATGTCGATTTCGCTGAACTTCTGTTCCCCCAATTGCAGTTCGTCCGATGTATATTCGGCCGTAATGTTTCCGTCGGATTCCAAAGTGACACTTTTGAGTAATTGCGGTAAGAGGTATCCTCCCATGCCTTTTATAATAACGGATACGGTTGCGTACAAACTTCCCGCATCCTTTACCATCTCTAAATCCATGTCGGTATAGAGGGCTGCTGTCAGTATCTGATTGTCCGACTCTCCCCATTCATATTCGCCGGTTGTCTGATTGCGTACGACATCTTTTCCTCTGCCGCGTGTCAGTTCGCTCATCTGATAAGTTTTTATCCATTGATTTTGCGGCATCGTTACATTCAAATCCAGTTTCATCGTTTTCGGAGTAATGGAGCCGGCGTATTTCACGGTTGCTCCCGCGCACGAAACTGTTTCTCCGCTGAACGTATAGTTGTCTTCCTGCTCTGATAAGTTTATCCGGAATGATGTCTCTTTTTCTCCCGGAATGATATCGTTTAATGTCAATGTTCCTTTTTACTGTCTTCCGTCTGAAAGTTGACGGTTTTTCCGATTAACTTTTCTCCGCTGTAGGTCAGGTCCAGAGTGGATGGTTTGATATACGAGCCATATTCCTGGCTGAGTTCTCCCGGCCAGAACAGCTTGTCATTGTAGGTTTCTTCGCAAGATGCAAGGAAGAATGTTGTACAAGCTACATAAAATAGTTTTCGTAATGTTTTCATTCTCTTTTTTGTTTTTATTTCAACGTATTTATTAAAACATTGCAAATGTCGGTTAATATTGTTTCTACATCAAGCTCTATTCTTGGTATTCGATGTTCTATTTTAACTATTTTATATGCACGTGTATTTGAATAGATAATTGTAATGTTCTCTTTTAAATAATAGATGTTCTGTTTTTCATATTTTAATAAAGGACTTGGAGGAAATTCGAATGGAAAAAGATATCTTTGTGGAACTAAATTTCTTAATTATGATCATAGATGATGCTCTTCCCAAGTTTGACCTTCCGGTCGATTTTGTTACAGATGACAGCATAACCGGCGATATTCTGAATCAATACGGTCGTTTTCCCTGCCATATAAAGGCGGGAGTCTTTGTTCTTTGCACGCGGGGAACTGTACGTGCCACTATCAACCTGTCCGAGTATACCATTACCCATAATGACTTTGTGACTGTCCTCCCCGGATCATTCATACAGATTCACGAAGTATCTTCGGATACCCGTGTTTGCTTTGCGGGCTTTTCTTCGGAATTTATCTCCCGTGTGAGCTATGTAGAGACTTATCTGGATTTTCTTCCTATGATTTTGGACAACCCTATTATGACATTACAGGAGGAGGTAGCGCAATTATACCGAAACGCTTTCAGCCTGCTTATCCGTGCCTATTCTTTACCGAACACACTGGATAACAAAGAGATATTAATGTCTATTTTTACTATATTCTTTCAGGGGGTGGGTGAGTTGTATAAACGCTGTAAGCCGACTACCAACGAACCTATCAAGCGGGAACATGAACTTTATCGCCAGTTTATCCAGTTGCTGATGACTCACTATACGCAGGAACACGAAGTTTCTTTTTATGCGAAGAAGTGCGGAGTGACTCCGGCTCACTTTTCCGGTGCTATCCGTAAAGCCAGCGGGCATAGCCCTTTGGCGATTATCACGGGAATTATTATCATGAATGCCAAGGCACAATTGAAGTCAACCCGATTGCCTGTAAAGGAAATTGCTTTTTCATTAGGATTTAATAATCTTTCCTTTTTCAATAAATATTTTCGTAAACATGTGGAAATGACTCCACAGGAATATCGGGAATGCTAATGGATGACGGTAGTCAGACCGATGATGAATGGGGATGCTCCGGAGGATGGTAAAACAGCAGTTTACCGTTGAAATAAGTCCTTTGGTCGATTATATTTGTGGAGATGAAGCAGCGATTCTATCTTTGTATCAGTAATTTGGAACAATGAAGCATGGAAAGACTGCGTAAACAACAATTGCTGGAGCAGAGCATTTATGGGGCTATTTGGATTGTTATTTTTCTCCTCCCATTGATAGGAGGATACTTTGCCGTCAGTGGTGGACTTGAAAAAGAAGAAATCCGTGTAATTGTTTATGATTCGTGGTTGAGCATTCTTCCTTTTTTCGTATTGTTTCTGTTGAATAATTATGGATTAGTTCCGTATTTCCTGTTTAAGAAAAAGTACTGGTGTTATATTATTTCTTTGGTTTTTCTAATCTCTACTGCTTGTTGGGTTATTCCTGATCCCTCTATGGAGCGTTTTCCAAAGGAATTCAGATATGGCGATCTTCGCAAGGGTGAAGGAAAAATCCAGAGAGACCAGATTATTAAGATGAGAGAGAAGGCTCGGCAGGAAGAGTCTGTTCATTGGGAAACGCCTAGGGCAAACGATCCGGCTTTGGAAAAAATGCAACGACCGGGCGGCTTCCCTAAACCGACTCTTTATCCCATTCCTCCCTTCACCATCCGTTACCTTATTCATTGTGTAATTGCCTTTTTGATGGTAGGGTTTAATATTGCTGTCAAGCTGTTTTTTAAATCCTTTCGTGATGAGGAAATGCTGAAAGAACTGGAGCACCAGCGTTTACAGTCGGAATTGCAGTATCTGAAGTATCAGATAAATCCGCATTTCTTTATGAATACACTGAATAATATCCATGCACTAGTGGATATTGATACGGGAAAGGCTAAGAGTACGATTGTAGAACTTTCTAAACTTATGCGCTATGTGCTTTACGAGGCCAGTAATAAAACTATTCTGCTATTGCGCGAGGTTCAGTTTCTGGAGAATTATGTCACTTTGATGAGCTTGCGTTATCCAGAGAAAGTTTCTATTGAAAAGAATTTCCCTCTCGAAGTGCCCGAAGTTCAAATTCCTCCTTTACTTTTTATTTCTTTTGTGGAGAATGCCTTTAAACATGGAGTGAGCTACAGGAAAGAGTCATTTGTCCATGTTGTAATGCAACTGGAAGAAGGAAACCGTCTTGCTTTCAGATGTACCAATAGCACGGGGACTTCGTCTGACGAGCAGCATCACGGCATCGGTTTGGAGAATATACGCAAACGGTTGCGGCTGTTGTTTGGCAATGACTACACCCTCTCCATTACTGAGGAAGATGATAAATTTGATGTATTACTTATTATACCTTTATTATAATGAAATGTATAGCGATTGATGACGAGCCTTTAGCATTGAAGCAATTAACGGATTATATATCCCGTGTCCCTTTTCTATCTTTAGTCAAGTCCTGTCAGGATGCTTTTGAGGCGATGAAGGTGTTGGCAGACGAAGAGATAGACTTGATATTTGTGGATATCAATATGCCCGATTTGAATGGACTGGATTTTATCCGCTCTTTAATCAGCCGTCCGATGGTGATCTTTACTACTGCTTATTCTGAATATGCGGTAGACGGTTTCAAACTGGATGCTGTCGATTATCTGTTGAAGCCGTTTGAATTTCAGGATTTGCTGAAAGCAGCGGATAAGGCGCGAAAACAGTACGAATACCGGCTATTGGAACAGCAGGGAGAACTGGGAAATAGTTCGCAGATCAAAGGAGATTCCTTGTTTGTAAAGAGTGACTACAAAGTGGTGCGCATTGATGTGAAAAACATCCGGTATATTGAAGGGATGAGCGAATACGTGCGTATCTGTATAGAAGGAGAGGATAAACCGGTCATAACCCTTGCCAGTCTTCAAAAAATGGAAGAACGGCTTCCAACGTATTTTATGCGGGTACATCGTTCTTACATTGTCAATCTGCGTAAGATAACCGAAGTTTCCCGGCTTCGTATCATCTTTGATAAAAATACATATATTCCTGTTGGTGATAATTATAAGGAGAGATTTTCGGAACATATCAGCAAGTTGAGTTTCTCTTAAGTATTTGGCTATTTACAGTATACAAGAGAACATCATTAAACATAAAAGCTCCGGAAGTTAAGATTACTTCCGGAGCTTTTATGTTTAAATAAGAGTGAATCTTTATTTGATACCTAGTTTCTTTGCAATTTCTTTAGGAAGTGCATCTTTGTGTACCAGGATATTCATTGTTTTGTAAGCAACGAATGCTTTGGATGCATACCAGATGCCTTTGTACTTACCACTTGTACCCCAAGAGTTCTTTACCATGAAGTATTCTTTTCCGTTCTGATCTTTGGCGATACCGTAGATTACCATTCCGTGGTCATCTGTAGTTTCCCAGTTGTCGAAAGCAGTCTGGCGCATTTCCTGAGTGATTTCCATTTCCGGAAGCGGTTTGGAAGTCAGTTCTTTGCGTTTATCGGCAGCAGTCAGACCTGTCCAGCGAGCCATATCCGAGCCGGTAAGTTCTGCTCCTTTGGCAGCATCCGGCATTACGGCAACACCGTCACGGGTGAAACCTTGTTCGCTGACGTCACTTCCCCATGCGAATGTATATCCTTGCTTTACAGCGTTGTCCATTACAGCCATGAGCTCGTCAAGCGGAAGATTGTAGGACAGACCATTACGCCAGTTGTCCTGAATCTCGATAGCGAATTGAGAATAGAAAGGATGGTGTGTATATGAAGTTAGTGACACATAATCTTCAGCTTTCAGTCCGAGCGATTCAGCGAAAGTCTTCGGAGTATATTCCTTGCCGTTGTAAGTGAAGTTCTCCGGGCACGTTCCCAAATAAGTATCGTAGATGGCGCTAAGACCTTTCTTCCATACCGGAGTCAGTTTAGTGAGTTTACCTTTGGCGATCGCATTGATGTATCCTTCTGCAACAGCGTCCAGTTCATTGTGTACCGGCAGTGTATCACCATACATGATACCCGGCATTGCTTCTTGCGGAACCAGTCCGTAATTCTTCATACAATAGATGATGTCATAGAAACTTCCGCCGGGAGAGAAAGAACTGTCGCCATGATAGCGTACATAGTTTGTTCCGCGGTCTTCCATTGTTTTGTGTACAACGAACATTTCCGAAAGGTCGTATTCACCTTTACCCAAACGTAGTAGTTCTGATTCCAGGAATCCCAAAGCAGAGAAACTCCAGCAAGTACTTGAACGATTCTGGTTCTTGATAGAAGTAATCGGATTTTCTTTCACTGTTGTGAAAACGAAGCCCTCTTCGGGTTTTGCGTCTTGTGCCATTGCGCTCAGGCTGAACAAGCCTAAGGCAGCGATAAGGATACTCTTTTTCATTCTGATGAAATTAATATTAAATTGTTTTGGTTACAAAGATATGGATTCCTTGGGGGAATTCCATATTCTTGCATAGATTTTGCATAAAAAAAGAGTAGAAAATGCTGTATCCCACCTTCTCTACTATACAAAAAGAGGAAAAGGCAATCGTATGTGATCACCTTTTCCTCTTTCTACATTTATTTTATTTTGATTCCGAGACTTTCTAAATCATCGAGAGTAACAGTATAATTCTCTCTGCTTTTCATTCGTTTCATTACTAACTGTCCGACTTGTTCGGCATCCCTTTTCTCCATGAAAGGTTTTTTACCGGAAATACAGGGTATGAAAGGCTGAAAAATCGTTATATGATTGTTGTGAGATATTTGATAGCCATATCCTCCGTTTACCTCAATCACTTCCATTGAAAAAGAAGGATCAGAAGAATCTGTATTAGAAAAAGATGCTTTGGAAAAAGACAGACAAGCGATTACTGTCAATATTCCTGCAACAGAGCATCCGAGTATCTTTTTCTTAGTCATTCTCTTCCCATTCATATGGATGTAACTCCCATGTATCGTCATAATAATAGCTGCTACTGCCTCCGGTAGTGATAATACCTCGTCTGCCGGTAGCGAAACAAACCGCTTTGATGCGTGAACTTCCTTTGAAAGGAGTGTAGTCAAAACCATCTTCCGTTTCACTGCTGCGCCATAAGTCTTTAGCAGGATCGTATATCCAGTAATTACTTCGGAAGCTACCGGAGGCTGTTTGTCCTAAAGTGATATATGCCTGATCGTCTATAATAAAAGCACAGCCGTAGGTGCGGGTGATTGATTTGTAATCGTCATCGTAGTCGTCACTGCTCTGGTCTGTAATGTCACGGAGACGTACCCATTTGTTCTCTTCACTTTTGCTGGGATCGAACTTCCAGAAGTCATCGACATCCTTACCATTGTTTGTTCCTCCGACAATGTAGGCGACATTATCGATAATAAAGGAGAGTCCGCCGGTTCTTTTCTGACCGCCGAATCCGTTGACGATAGTCCATTGGCTGCCGGAAGCGGCTGTCGGATCAAAGCGGTAAAAGTCCTTGGTCTGTTTATCATCTTTAGACTGACCGGTGCCTACATAACCGTAATTACCGATAGCGAAGGCTATGGCGTTGATTCGGGCATCTCCGGGGTAGTCATCCATCTGTTTCCAGGTGTCCGTTGCCGGTTCATATTCCCATGTATCTTTTAAATATGCATATCCTCCGGTATGTAGTGGATCGTCATCTCTGTATACGGTATATCCCGTAGTCACATATCCTTTGGAGTTGATCGCAAATCCGACAGCCCCGTTCCGGGCCGCCGCCTCTTCGGGAAGGTCGGCACATTGCGTCCACCAGTCGTTATCGATATTATATTCCCAACAGTCTCTTTCCCGCTGGTCTTTTCCCCGATATCCACCGCACAAATATCCCCGGTTATCTATCACAAATCCGGCTGCGTCCTCCCTTGCCCTTCCGTCGAAATCAGAACGGCGATACCACACACCTAATGTGTCGTCATCATCATCTGAACATGAGAACATGGATAGCATAGCTATTGATACTAATAACAGTTGTAGTTTTTTCATTATTTCCATTCGTTTTATTACGTTTTAAACTTGGGGCAAATGTAGCTATCAATGCGGTTGAAGAAAAAAGATATCGACAAATAGCCCTATTTTCTCTATCGAACAAAACCGAGTCTATAAATAGCGGGAAATAGTCGATTAATTTTGGGGATGCTTTCCTAAAGGGGTTCCTTTGCAACTCAAAATAATATTCATTATGAGACTATTAATTACACTTTTTTATTCATTACTCTTATTTTGTACAATATTCTCCTGTAGGGATGAATCTTCTTCCATTGGAAGTAAATGGGTAGAGAGTTCTTTTATAAATGTAGTGACAGATACGTGTATGGTGACTCTGAGCACATTATTAGCCGACTCGCTGGCAACTTCGGGAGATACGATCTGCCAGATCGGGCGATTTAAGGATGCTCTTTACGGAGAAATAAAAACTTCGTTTTATGCAGAATATCAAGTACCTTCTCACTCACTTAATGAGACTACTGACTATCAGTTTGACTCTATCACGTTCAAATGGTATACTTCCGGGGATTATCTGGGGGATACGCTGGTCTATCATCGTATTGACTTATATAGTTTATCGCAAGGACTCTCTCTGGAAGATAACGGTTACCTGTTTAATAAGACCAACGTTAGCTATAATCAGAATAATCATCTTGGTTCTGTCTCTATACGTCCTACACCCGGCTATCGGAACGAGTTGCATGAAACGCGCCTGCCTGACGAATGGGGAAAGAAGTGGTTTAATTTAATGCTGGAAGATGATGAATGTATGGAGTCTCAGGAGCGTTTCCGGGCTTTCTTCAAAGGAATAGCTTTTATTCCCGATGAAAACGGGACGTGCATCAACGGCTTTCAGGTGAACGATTCGAGTTTTTGTATTACCCTTTATTATCATGAACTGAAAGAGAAGCCTACGGAACAGACCTTAGTGTTCAATGCCAGCACTTCACTGAACTACACCAAGGTGGAACATGACCGTACTAATACTCCTTTGGAGAATCTCAAGGCAGGAACAGATTATGAACTGCCTTCTTCCGAGAGCGAACATCAGGTGTATCTGCAAGGACTGACTGGTATGTATATCAATGTCGAATTTCCCTATCTGAATAATCTGAATCAGGCCGGAAGGCTTGTTTCCATTGAAAGTGCAGTACTCAAGCTATATCCTATCAAGGGTACGTATAACGGCAAGTATCCATTGCCGAAATCGTTGTCTCTCTATACGGCAGACCAGAATAACGCCACTCAGAGTGTCATTACTGATATCTCGGGAAATACCGTACAAACGGGAAGCCTGGTGGAAGATAATGTCTATTATGAAGATACTCACTATTCGTTTGATATCACCTCGTTTATTCAGAATAATCTGGGGACAGCGGGGGAGAGCCGTGAGAAACTGCAAATATTCCTCTCTGACAATGCTTTTTATAATACCGTTCAGGGAGTAGTGCTGGGAGATAGCAAACACCCTGTGAATGACCATGATAATAATGTATCACTCACTATTTATTATAAGACATATACGAAATGAAAAGAAGAGTTTTATCTATCCTTATACTAGGTGCGAACTTATTGAATGTGGCTGCCCAAAATATGACGAGTTCGCCGGTTTCCATGTTCGGACTCGGCGAATTGTCTACCGGAGAAGGCGGAATTTATTCAGGCTTGTGGGGAGTTGGTATTGCATTGCGTGGAGAAAATGTGATTAATGATGCCAATCCGGCTTCTTTAACGGGATTATTGCCGCAGTATTTCTTTTTCGATTTGGGTGTCAGCGGGTCTTATCTGAAATATTCACAGTCAGGAGCGAGCAATCATTCTCTTAATGGCAATCTTAATAATTTGGCTGTTGGATTCCGTATAGCTCCCCGTTGGTATGGAGCTATTTTTATGGCTCCTGTCAGTAGTGTAGGGTATGCCATATCGCTTGATCAGGATGTGGCGGGTACGGACGGAAGTACGGTGACTTCACTTTTTCAAGGTGAGGGAGGGGTATCCAAAATGGGCATCAGTGTTGCGTACGAACTGTGGAAAGGGCTTTCACTGGGTACAAACTTTTCTTATGTGGGAGGAAGTATTTCACAAACAGAAACTCAAGGGAGTGCAACTGAAAGTAATAGTTCGCATAAACATACGATTTATGCTGATTTCGGATTGCAGTATACCTATAAGCTGGATTATTACCGTTCGGCAGTGGCGGGAGTCGTATATGGATATTCTCAAGACTTGATGCAGGATAATGATCATGCGGTGAGTAGTAGCAGTTCCAGCGGAAACATTGAAGAAAAAGGAAAAAAGTATCGCACTTGTTTGCCGCAGTTTATCGGCTTCGGAGCGTCTTATACTACGTTGCGCTGGATGGCTTCCATCGACTATAAATTTGTTGACTGGAGCCGGCTGGAGTCTTCGCATTTCAGTATAAGTTTTCGTAATCAACATCGTTTGATGCTGGGAGGCAGCTATACATTGGGAAATCCTTATAGTAAACCGGTACGTTTATTGCTAGGAGCAGGTATGGGCAACTCATATATTTCAGTGCATGATAAGACGACAACGAATTATTATCTGAGTACCGGACTTAATTTTGAGTTTCGTAGCCGCAGTACGCTTTCTTTAGGAGTGAAATATACAGATCAACTGAAGGTGAATTCGGGGAGATTTAAAGAGCAGAAACTTTCTTTTTTTCTGAATCTGACTTTCTCGGAAAAGACTTATAAGGCAAAATTGAAGTAACTGGCGGGGTACTTTCTTTATTTGGCGGATAGGGAGATCATTTATAATATAGAGGTAGGTGTGTCAAAAGTAACTAAATTCCCCTCCTTCCCGAAGGAGGAGAGTTTAGTTACTTTTGACACACCTACCTCTATTATTTATTGCCTTTCGGTGTCACTACATAGTCTTCTTTTATAAACTCATCATAAACCCGTTTAGGATGATCGAATGCTGCGGTTCCATTCCTCTGTTCGTTGAAGTTTTCCCGGCGGAATTGTTTCAGCTTCAGGTTGTCTTCGGCATATTCTCTTAACTTCTTATGTTCACGTCCATAAAGTGAACTTTCAGTAACATCAGAATCAAGCAGGCTTTCTTTAGGAGTGATGGTGGGCAGGAGCACTTGTTCCAATAGTCCACGATAGGCACCGTTATATTCACACCAGACAAGATCGTTGGCAACGAATATACGATAGAAGTACTTTGACCATGCGGTTTTGATTTCGATGGATTGAGCGTAAATCTCAATCGTTGCTTCTGAACCATACGCTTGGTCACGGATCACGACGGTCGTCCGACCGCTGATTTCTTCCTTCACGGAAGTTTGCCATTTGTCGGAATGCAGGATTTCCTCAATGAGTTCCGGCAACTTTTCTTTAATTTCAAACTGTATTCTCATGGTGCTTGCCTGCGGGCAGGACTTTTTTTTGAATTTCCTACTTAAAACAATTAAGCTAGCCTAAAGTTACATAGATTGAAGCAAAAAAACAAGATTTTGTTTGAATATTTACTATTTTTGCCAAACTATCTGCCTTTTTCGTTTGTTTTTATTATAATTATGCAACAAATAGCAAAAAAACAAGTTTATGCAGAATAAAGCCCGGAAGAATTATATTATTTATGTACTTATGCTCCTTCTGTTTGGAGGGTTGATTTATGTTGCTATTGAAGAGGGCGACAGGTTTTCACATCATGCTGCGAACACGTTAAACACGGTACAAGATGGGCCTTTTGCCATGTTTCTACAATTTATGCAAGATAATCTGCATCATCCGCTGACGACGTTACTTATTCAGATTATTGCCGTATTGTTGATGGTACGTCTTTTCGGTTATTTGTTTAGTCTTATTGGGCAACCGGGAGTGATTGGAGAAATCGTAGCAGGTATTGTCTTGGGGCCTTCTGTTTTGGGACTTTTTTTTCCCGGAAGCTTTTCATTTTCTGTTCCCTGTCCATTCGCTGACCAATCTTGAATTGCTGAGTCAGGTCGGGCTGATCCTTTTCATGTTCGTTATCGGTATGGAACTGGACTTCAGTGTGCTGAAAAATAAGATAAATGAAACGCTGGTGATCAGTCATGCCGGTATTTTAGTACCTTTCTTTTTGGGTATCCTGTCTTCTTATTGGATTTACGAAACGTATGCCGCCGATCATACTCCTTTTCTGCCTTTTGCCTTGTTTATAGGCATCTCCATGAGTATTACCGCTTTCCCCGTGCTGGCGCGTATCATTCAGGAACGAAATATGACCAAAACTCCTTTGGGGACTCTTGCGATTGCTTCTGCAGCTAATGATGATGTGACTGCATGGTGTTTGCTGGCTGTTGTTATTGCTATTTCAAAGGCGGGTAGCTTTGCCAGTGCTCTCTATTCTGTGGGATTGGCTGTGGCGTATATTGCAGTCATGTTTTTGGTTGTGCGTCCGTTTCTGAAAAAGGTGGGAGAGGTGTATGCCAATAAGGAGGCGATCAATAAAACGTTTGTGGCATTTATCCTGCTGATTCTGATCATTTCTTCCTGCCTGACAGAGATTATCGGTATTCATGCTTTGTTCGGAGCGTTCATGGCAGGAGTGGTGATGCCGTCGAATCTGGGTTTCCGAAAAGTGATGATGGAAAAGGTGGAAGACATTTCTTTGGTTTTCTTCCTGCCGTTATTCTTTGCTTTCACAGGTTTGCGTACGGAGATAGGTCTAATCAACAGTCCGGAGTTGTGGATGGTGTGTTTGCTGCTGGTGACAGTGGCCATAGTCGGTAAGCTCGGTGGCTGTGCCATAGCTGCCCGTCTGGTAGGTGAGTCATGGAAGGATAGTCTGACAGTGGGTACCTTAATGAATACGCGCGGATTGATGGAGCTGGTGGCATTGAATATTGGTTACGAAATGGGAGTTCTTCCCCCGTCTATTTCGTAATTTTGGTCATTATGGCGCTAGTTACAACCTTTATGACCACTCCGCTGCTACATTTGGTCGAACGTTTCTTTGTACATCGGGAAGAAAAGTTATCTTTGAAGCGCAAACTTATATTTTGCTTTGGTCGTCCGGAGTCTGGGCGCAGTCTGCTTTCCATTTATGATTTGTTATTCGGGAAGCAGTTGAAGAAAGAACATGTGATTGCAGCGCATTATACAGTGGGTACGGATTTGAATCCGTTGGATGCACAGCATTATGAAAGCGAAAGCTTTGCTTTACTTAATCAAAGAGCTGTCGAACTGAATATTCAGGTAGACAATCACTATCGGGTGACGGATAAGCTGGTACAGGAAATGATTCATTTTATTCGCAAAGAGCATCCTGATATGTTGCTTTTAGGAGCCGGTAGCCATTACCGTCCCGAAATGCCGGGAACTCCGGGAGCTATTTTATGGCTGACGCTCTTCCGTGATAAGATTGACGACATAATGGAACAGGTGAAATGTCCTGTTGCCGTATTTGTGAATCGTAGTTATCGGGAAGGAGCACTGGTTAGTTTTGTTCTGGGAGGAATGATTGATGTATTCCTGCTTTCGTATCTGAATATAATGTTGCAAAACGGTCATTCGGTGCGCCTTTTCCTTTTTGAAACGGACGATGAAGAGTTTCATCAGTGCATAGATGACTTGTTGGCTCATTATGCTGATCAGATAGTAGTGGTATGGTTTGCAGGAGTGGAAGAATTAGTAACCAAAGAGAAAGATGGATTGCTGGTAATGAGCCATCTTTCCTATACAAAATTATCCGAGGATGAGCTTGTGATGCGGGAATTGTCATCGTTGCTGGTTATTCGTCGGAATAAGAATAAGGGAGAAAAAAATGAAAGACTTGAAATTGGATGAGCATACAGGTTTAGTACTTGAAGGAGGCGGAATGCGGGGAGTATTCACTTGTGGGGTACTTGACTATTTAATGGATCATGATATTCGTTTTCCTTATGTGATCGGGGTATCGGCAGGAGCCTGTAACGGCTTGTCGTATGCATCCCGTCAGCGTGGTCGTGCCAAGTTCAGTAATATTGACCTGCTGGAGAAATACAATTATATCGGCCTGAAGCATCTGCTCAGGAAGCGTAACATTCTCGACTTTGATTTACTTTTCAACGAATTTCCCGAACATATTCTTCCTTATGATTATGATACATACTTTGCTTCTCCCGAACGTTTCGTGATGGTAACCACGAATTGTATGACAGGAGAAGCTAACTATTTTGAAGAGAAACGGGATAAAAGCCGTGTGATTGATATTGTCCGGGCGTCCAGTAGCCTGCCTTTTGTTTGTCCTGTCACTTACGTGGATGATGTTCCGATGCTTGATGGAGGAATTGTTGATTCTATTCCCTTGCAGAGAGCTATTGCGGACGGTTACACCCGTAATGTGGTTGTACTTACCCGTAATCGCGGTTACCGGAAAGACACGAAAGATATCCGTATTCCATCCTTTGTCTACCGGAAATATCCGAAGTTGCGCAAGGCATTGAGTCGTCGGTGTGCAGTCTACAATAAACAGCTGGAAATGGTGGAACAGATGGAAGATGAAGGAAAGATCATCGTCATCCGTCCGCAGAAACCGGTAATGGTGGACCGGATTGAACGGGATGTACAGAAACTGACAGAATTTTATGAGGAAGGATACGACTGTGCAAGAAACCTGTTCGAATTTTAAGTAAATAATAAATGACCTGTTTTGTTGATAGTCTGCATGAAGAATGCGGACTATATCTGTGATATTTATATATTTCTGTATAATATTTCTACAAATACTCTTCTTTTTCTTCAATTAATCCGATTTTAAGTCATTATTAATTCGTTTTTGTGGTATTTATTAAGGGATGCCCCTTTACTTTGCTGAAAAATATTTTTGGGCAGACTTAATAACATAACATGAAAAATAAAAGAATAACATGGTAAAAAGGTTTGATTGGTTGTTGGTGTGTTTATTGTTTTCAATAGGGGTGATGGCACAATCCGGCGGGAAACAGTATAATTCTTACAAGGGATTGGTCATGGCAGGTTATCAGGGGTGGTTCAACACCCCTGGTGACGGCTCGGGCCGTGGTTGGCATCATTATAATGGGCGCAATGGGTTTCGTCCGGGGTCATGTTCGGTGGACCTTTGGCCGGAAGTATCGGAGTATAAGAAGCTCTATAAGACTGAATTTTCCTTTGCTGATGGTAAACCAGCTTATGTTTTTTCTTCTCATGATGAATCTACGGTAGATGTACATTTTAAATGGATGCAGGAGTATGGACTGGACGGAGTATTTATGCAGCGTTTTATCACGGAAATACGGAACGAAAGCGGATTGAAACATTTTAATAAGGTGTTGAATTCAGCGATGAAATCTGCCAATAAATACGAACGGGCTATCTGTGTGATGTACGACCTGAGCGGCATGCAACCGGGAGAAGAACAGTTGTTGCTGAAAGACATAGCAGAAATAGCAGAGCGCTATTCTTTAAAAGACCATGCAAAGAACCCCTCTTATCTGTATCACAACGGTAAACCGCTGGTTACGGTTTGGGGAGTCGGATTTAATGATAATCGTCGCTATGGACTGAAAGAAGCCGCTCATATTATTGACGGCTTGAAGTCACAGGGATTCAGTGTGATGCTTGGAGTACCTACGCAGTGGCGGACACTGAATGGGGACACAGAATCAGATCCCCGTCTGCATGAGCTTATCCGAAAATGTGATATCATGATGCCTTGGTTTGTAGGGCGTTATAATGAAAACGACTTATCCCAAGTATCAGAAACTGGTGGAAGAAGATATTCAGTGGGCAAAGAAGAATCAGGTAGATTATGCTCCACTGGTTTTCCCCGGTTTCTCATGGGGAAATCTGAAGGGGAAAGATCATAATTCGTTTATTCCCCGCAATAAAGGTTCTTTCCTTTGGACACAATTGATGGGAGCCATTCGGGCGGGTGCTGAAATGATCTACGTGGCTATGTTTGATGAAATAGATGAAGGGACGGCCATCTTTAAATGTGCAAAGAAGGTGCCCGTAGGTAAAAGTACATTTGTGCCCCTTGAAGAAGGCGTGGAAAGCGATCATTATTTGAAATTGGTGGGAGAAGCCACAAAGATTTTAAGAAAGGAGAAAGCTGTGGTATTTAGTACAAAGTTGGATACGAAAAGTCCGAACCCTTTTATCCGGCATATGTATACCGCTGACCCGTCAGCGCATGTCTGGAAAGATGGCAGATTGTATGTGTACGCTTCTCATGACATTGCTCCTCCGCGTGGATGTGACTTGATGGACCGCTATCATGTATTCTCGACTAATGATATGATTAACTGGACGGATCATGGAGAAATCCTGAGTTCCGACCAGGTGCCGTGGGGACGGAAAGAAGGAGGTTTTATGTGGGCTCCGGATTGTGCTTACAGAAACGGCACCTACTATTTCTACTTCCCTCATCCCAGCGAAACAGACTGGAATGATAGCTGGAAGATCGGTGTAGCTACCAGTGACAAGCCTGCGGAAGGATTCAAAGTACAGGGATATATTGAGGGAATGGACCCGATGATCGATCCTTGTGTATTTGTGGACGATGACGGACAGGCCTATATCTACAATGGTGGCGGTGGCACCTGCAAAGGTGGCAAACTGAAAGATAATATGATAGAACTGGATGGCCCCATGCGGACTATGGAGGGACTCTCAGACTTCCACGAAGCGACTTGGATACATAAGTATAACGGAAAATATTACTTGTCTTATTCTGATAATCACGACGACGGAGAAAAACATAACCGAATGTGTTATGCCATCAGTGATTCACCTCTGGGGCCTTGGGAATACAAGGGTATTTATATGGAACCCACCGATAGTTATACCAATCACGGCTCTATTGTCGAATTCAAGGGGCAATGGTATTCTTTCTATCACAACAGTGCATTGTCCGGTCATGATTGGCTGCGCTCTATCTGTGTGGACAAACTGTACTACAATCCGGACGGCACTATAAAAATGGTGAAGCAGACTAAATAACAGATAGATCGATACACAGGCAATTAATAAATAGAATCCTTATAATAGTTGAAAAACGAATATAGCATGAAAAACAAAATGAAATGGATATTGGCAGTAGGATTATTGTCATGTTCGGTAGCAATGGCACAGCAACAGAGTGATATATTATCGGTATCTGCTTCTGCAAATGCAGAAAATGCTGCTTTAGCCTTTGACAGGAATGTAAAAACGATGTGGACAATCCCTTCTCAGGCACTAAAGGCTGAACAATGGCTGATGTTTACCATTCAGCAGCCCGGAGATGTTTGTGAACTGGACCTTCAGATGCAGGGTATCAATAAGAATGAACTGAAAGAAGTACTGGATATCTTTGTCACTTATGACCCCATGAATCTGGGAACTCCCGTGAACTACCGGATCGAAGGGAGCGACAAACAGATGAAAGTCAAATTCACTCCTAAATACGGTGCACACGTCAAGCTGAATTTTAAGCCGGGAAAGCTGGATAAGCCTTTCTCTCTGAAAGAAATTTCAGTTCTTGTGGCAGAAAAGGTATTGACGGACAGTCAGGGAAAAGTAACTGACCGTCGGTATATGGACGCGTCACTGCCGGTAGAAGAACGGGTGGAAAGTTTGTTGGCAGTGATGACTCCGGAGGATAAAATGGAACTGATCCGTGAAGGATGGGGTATTCCCGGTATTCCTCATTTGTACGTGCCTCCTATCACAAAGGTAGAAGCGGTGCATGGTTTCTCTTATGGTAGCGGTGCTACTATCTTCCCCCAGGCTTTGGCGATGGGAGCTACCTGGAACAGGAAGCTGACGGAAGAAGTGGCTATGGTGATCGGAGACGAGACAGTGGCTGCCAATACCAAACAGGCATGGTCGCCGGTGTTGGACGTTGCACAGGATGCACGTTGGGGGCGCTGTGAAGAAACCTTTGGAGAAGACCCTGTATTGGTGTCACAAATAGGAGGTGCATGGATCAAAGGATACCAGTCCAGAGGATTGTTTACTACTCCCAAGCATTTCGGCGGACATGGTGCCCCGTTGGGCGGACGTGATTCACATGATATAGGCTTGTCCGAACGTGAAATGCGCGAGATTCATCTGGTTCCGTTCCGTCATGCGATCCGTAATTATGACTGCCAGTCTTTGATGATGGCCTATTCCGACTATATGGGAGTTCCGGTTGCCAAGAGCAAAGAACTGCTGCAACAGATATTGCGTCAGGAATGGGGATTCAATGGATTCATTGTCAGTGACTGTGGCGCTATCGGAAATCTGACAGCCCGTAAACATTACACGGCAAAAGATAAGATTGAAGCTGCCAATCAGGCATTGGCTGCCGGCATTGCGACCAATTGCGGTGATACTTACAATAATAAAGAAGTGATTCAGGCGGCAAAAGACGGTCGTATCAATATGGAAGATCTGGACAATGTATGCCGTACGATGCTGGGTACGATGTTCCGCAACGAACTCTTTGAAAAGAATCCTTGCAAACCACTGGACTGGAAGAAAATATATCCGGGATGGAACTCGGACAGCCATAAGGAAATGGCACGTCAGGCGGCACGTGAATCAATTGTAATGCTGGAAAACAAAGAGAATCTTCTTCCTTTGTCAAAGACACTGTGTACGATTGCGGTACTGGGTCCCGGTGCAGATGACCTGCAGCCGGGCGATTACACTCCGAAATTGCTTCCGGGACAACTGAAATCGGTATTGACAGGTATCAAAGGCGCAGTGGGCAAGCAGACCAAAGTTCTTTATGAACAGGGATGTGACTTTACCAATCCGGACGAAACCAATATTCCGAAAGCTGTGAAGGCGGCTTCCCAATCAGATGTCGTGATTATGGTACTGGGTGACTGCTCTACCAGTGAAGCGACCAATGATGTCCGTAAGACATGTGGAGAAAATAATGACTGGGCGACTTTAATCCTTCCGGGCAAACAGCAGGAATTGCTGGAAGCAGTCTGCGCAACCGGAAAGCCGGTGATACTGATTCTTCAGGCAGGCCGTCCTTATGATATTCTGAAAGCATCCGAAATGTGCAAGGCTATCTTGGTAAACTGGTTGCCGGGACAAGAAGGTGGTCCGGCTATGGCAGATGTACTGTTTGGTGATTACAATCCTGCCGGTCGCCTGCCGATGACATTCCCGCGTCACGTAGGACAACTTCCTTTGTATTATAACTTCAAGACTTCAGGACGCCGTTACGAATATGTAGATATGGAATATTATCCTCTTTACCGTTTCGGATTCGGACTTAGCTACACTTCATTCGAATATTCTAATCTGAAGATACAGGAAAAGGCGAATGGCAATGTGGAAGTTCAGGCTACAGTGAAGAACGTAGGAAGCCGTGCGGGTGATGAAGTCGCTCAGCTATATGTGACGGATATGTATGCCAGTGTGAAAACCCGTGTTATGGAATTGAAAGACTTTGCCCGTATTCATTTGCAGCCGGGAGAATCGAAGACTGTTTCGTTTGAAATGACTCCGTATGATATTTCATTGCTCAATGACCGGATGGACAGAGTCGTGGAAAAAGGAGAGTTCAAAATCATGGTAGGCGGAATGAGTCCCGATTACGTAGCTAAAAATGAGATCAAACATAGTGTAGGCTATAGTGATAACAAGAAAGGTGTCATGGGAATGCTTAATTATACACATGAGTTTGGTGCCAATTTCGATCTTACTGTGTCCAAGATAGAAGAGAACCTTGTCAAGAACCAGAAGACAGTGTGGGTGAGTGTGAAAAATACAGGTACGTTGATGGATATCGGTAAGGTGGAAATGTTTGTGGATGGTAAGAAGGTGGGAGATGCCATTCATTATGAACTGGGAGCGGGCGAAGAAAAACTGATTCCGTTCAAGCTGGCAAAAGAGAATAAGCAGCCTGTAGCGTTTACGACCAAATACAAGATGGTATCTATGTAATACTAATTTGTTTCCCTAACTTTTAATACAATGAAACGACTTCTTTTCATATCATGGATATTCTTGTTGTCCGTAAGCTTTGGGCTGACAAAGGTGAAAGCCGATATACGGATGCCGCTGATCTTCGGTGATCACATGGTATTGCAGCAAGACACAAAGATTGCCATCTTTGGATGGGCTGATGCCGGAGAAACCGTAGAGGTAGTCTTTGCCGGACAGAAAGTGAAAACGACTGCTGACACTGACGGAACATGGAAAGTGAACCTGAAACCGATAAAAACGAAGAAAGAGGGTCAGCTCCTGACAATTGCCGGTAAGAACAAACTTGTCTACTCGGATGTGTTGGTAGGCGATGTATGGGTTGCTTCCGGACAATCGAATATGGAATGGGGAATAAAGGTAAGAAAAGAATATGCTGACGATATAGCCGCTTCGGAAGATCCTTTGCTGCGTTTGTTCTTTGTTCCCAAGAATACGTCGTTGCAGCCATTGACCGATATTGAAGTTCCTCAGGGAACATCTAACCCCGAACGGGCTGCCAGATGGGTGCTTTGTACACCGGAAATGTTGGCTAAGATCAATGGACAGGGCTTTTCGGCAACAGCATATTACTTTGCACGTGATATGCGTGCTGCAAACGGACGCCCGTTGGGAGTTATCCAGTCTGCATGGGGAGGTACACGTGCAGAAGCCTGGACCAGCCTTTCCGGATTGAAACAGGAACCGGCTTTGGCTCACTATGTAGCTGCGTATGAGAAGAATGTGAAAGATAATCCGGAAATACTCGCCACTTATCCACAGAAGCAGAAAGAATTTGATGAAGCGGTAAGGGAATGGGATAAAACGGTAGGAAAAGAATGGAATCAGGCACAAAAAGAATGGGCGATAGCTGTGCAGGCGGCACAAGCAGATGGAAAGCCGGCTCCGCCCAAACCGCAGCCCAGAGTTCCCCGTCCACCCAATCCGCGTAAACCGAATGGGGGAAATAACGGTCCGTCCAATCTGTTTAACGCAATGATTTCTCCTTTAATCCCTTTGAGTATAAAGGGAGTCATCTGGTATCAGGGAGAATTTAACTCCGGCGGCTCTGGAAAAGAATATGCTACCTTGTTCTCCCGGATGATTACGGATTGGAGAGAGAAATGGGGAATCGGTGATTTTCCTTTTGTATATGTGCAGCTTCCAATTTCGAACCGGTAGATCCCGAACCGTCCGTTGAAGGAAACGGCTGGCGCTGGGTACGGGAAGGACAGCTGAAGGCCTTGAATCTGCCCAACACGGCAATGGCTGTGACAATCGATGTAGGAGATCCTTTCGATTTGCATCCGGTAGATAAATATGATGTCGGACACCGGCTGGCTCTTGCTGCCCGGAAACTGGCATACGGAGAGAAAATTGTCGGCATGGGGCCTCTTTATAAAAAGATGTCTGTGAAAGGAAATAAGATCATTCTGGAGTTTACCAATCAGGGTAAAAAGTTGGTGATGGGAACTTCTCCGTACATCCCGGCAGGAAAACCGCCTCATCCGAAACCGACGAAGCTGACAGGCTTCGGCATTGCAGGAGCGGACCGTAAGTTTGTATGGGCAGATGCGGTGATTGAAGGAAATAAGGTGATTGTGTCCAGCAGTGAAGTGGCTGTACCTCTTGCCGTACGTTACGGATTTTCCAATAGCCCCCGTTGTAACCTGTACAATGAGAAAGGCTTGCCGGCATCTCCTTTCCGCACGGACAGCTGGGATAAATGATGGGGGAGAGTACGGGGCTTACCATGTTTGTTATTAAATAGGATAGAAAAATGATCATGATGAAAAGGTATAAAAAGATTTTGTTGACAGGTGTGTTGTCAGCCTTGTCTTGTTCGTTCGTTCACGCACAGGAGCTATACAAGAATGAAAATGCGCCTGTACATGAACGGGTTATGGATTTGATTTCCCGTTTGACGGTGGAAGAGAAGATCAGTTTGCTTCGTGCCACTTCTCCCGGCATTCCCCGTTTGGGTATCGATAAGTACTATCATGGCAATGAAGCATTGCATGGAGTAGTACGTCCCGGACGTTTCACCGTATTTCCACAAGCCATCGGACTGGCAGCTACCTGGAATCCGGAGTTGCAGAAAAGGGTCGCTACAGTAATCTCGGATGAGGCACGTGCCCGTTGGAACGAGCTGGATCAGGGAAGAGAACAGAAAGAACAATTCAGCGATGTGCTGACTTTCTGGTCGCCTACTGTGAACATGGCACGTGACCCGCGTTGGGGACGGACACCGGAAACGTATGGAGAAGACCCTTTCCTGAGTGGAATAATGGGAACAGCCTTTGTGAACGGACTGCAAGGAGATGATCCGCATTACCTGAAAATCGTTTCTACTCCCAAGCATTTTGCCGCCAACAACGAAGAGCATAATCGCTTTGTCTGCAATCCACAGATATCGGAGAAACAATTGCGTGAATATTACTTTCCTGCTTTCGAAATGTGTGTGAAGGAAGGAAAAGCCGCTTCCATCATGTCCGCCTATAATGCGCTGAATGATGTGCCCTGTACGCTGAATTCGTGGCTGCTGCAAAAGGTGTTGCGTCAAGACTGGGGATTTCAGGGATATGTCGTTTCCGATTGTGGCGGACCTGCCTTGCTGGTCAATGCCCATAAATATGTAAAGACGAAGGAGGCGGCTGCCACTTTATCTATCAAGGCGGGACTCGACCTTGAATGCGGTGACGATGTGTATGACGGCCCCTTATTGAATGCTTACAAACAATATATGGTATCGGATGCCGATATTGACTCCGCCGCCTGTCATGTGCTGACGGCCCGCATGAAACTGGGACTTTTTGATAGCGGGGAGCGAAATCCGTATACTAAAATCTCTCCGTCAGTGATCGGTTCGAAAGAACATCAGCAGATAGCTCTGGACGCTGCCCGCCAATGTATCGTTTTACTGAAGAATCAGAAAAACAGACTTCCGCTGAATGCTGACAAACTGAAATCAATCGCAGTAGTCGGCATCAATGCCGGCAAATGTGAATTTGGCGATTACAGCGGCGCTCCGGTAGTAGAACCAGTTTCCATACTACAAGGTATCAGAAACAGGGTGGGCGATCGGGTGAAAGTCGTCTATGCTCCCTGGAAATCGGCTGCCGATGGGCTGGAACTTATTCAGGGAGAGAACTTCCCGGAAGGACTGCAAGCTGAGTATTTTGACAATACCCGCCTCGAAGGCACCCCGAGAGTGCGTAAAGAGAGTTGGATCAACTTTGAACCTGCCAATCAGGCTCCCGATCCGTTCCTGCCCAAATCTCCGTTGTCTGTCCGTTGGACGGGAAAGTTGAAACCGACCGTTTCCGGTCGCTATACTTTCAGCTTTACATCCGATGACGGTTGCCGCCTGAGCATTGATAATCAGATGCTGATTGATGCGTGGCAGGCACATGCCGTATCTACGGATTCCGCTTCCATTTATCTCGAAGCGGGAAAAGAATACCAGTTGAAAGCGGAATATTATGATAACCGGGATTATGCCATTGCAAAGTTGCAATGGAAAGTTCCGCAGATAGGCAAGGCAACTCGTCTCGATTTGTACGGAGAAGCCGGGAAAGCGGTTCGCGAATGTGAAACGGTAGTTGCTGTGATGGGTATCAATAAATCGATAGAGCGTGAAGGACAGGACCGGTATGATATTCAGCTTCCGGCAGATCAGAGAGAGTTTCTGCAGGAAATCTATAAAGTGAATCCCAACATAATTGTTGTTTTGGTAGCAGGCAGTTCATTGGCTGTTAACTGGATGGACGAGCATGTTCCTGCCATTGTGAATGCCTGGTATCCGGGTGAACAGGGAGGAACCGCCGTTGCCGAAGTATTGTTCGGTGATTATAATCCTGCCGGACGTCTGCCGCTCACCTACTACAAGTCTTTGGATGAACTGCCTCCGTTTGATGATTATGATATAACCAAAGGGCGTACTTATAAATATTTCAAAGGAGATGTCCTTTATCCGTTCGGCTATGGTCTGAGTTACTCTTCTTTTACATACAGCGATCTGCAAGTAAAAGACGGGGGCGATGAAGTCACCGTTTCATTCCGGTTAAAAAATACCGGTAAGAGAAATGGCGATGAGGTTGCTCAGGTTTATGTGCGGATACCGGAGACCGGAGGAATTGTTCCTTTGAAAGAATTGAAGGGATTCCGTCGTGTTCCTTTGAAATCGGGAGAAAGCCGTCGGGTAGAGATTAAGTTGGACAAAGAGCAACTTCGCTATTGGGATGTAGAAAAAGGACAGTTTGTAGTACCGAAAGGGGCATTTGACGTTATGGTTGGTGCTTCTTCCAAAGATATTCGTCTGCAAACAGTCATTGATTTATAGACTTTATTTAAATTTGAACCAGAAAGAAGATTAAGATTACATTCACTGAGGTAATGCCTTCTGATTGCACAGTCTGTGCCACCCTATTGGCACAGTTGTGCCACCGCACTGGCACTGTTATGCCAAGCCTTTGGCACAGTTGTGCCAATAGGGTGGCACAAGCGTGACACAGTATGGGGCAATCTTAAGACATTACTTCTTAAAATTTAGTATTATGAGAAACAAGTATTTGCGTTTTGCAGATGTATTATTTCTACTTAGCTTTGTGGCAGGAACTACGATGATGGCTTGCTCCGAACAGCCTTATCAGCCGACCTTGAAGGCAACTTATAATAAGCCTGCCAAAAACTGGGAAAGTGAAGCCCTGCCCATCGGTAATGGTTATATGGGAGCCATGATTTTTGGTGACGTCTACGTAGATGTCATCCAGACAAACGAACATACTTTGTGGTCGGGAGGCCCCGGTGAAGATCCGTCTTACAATGGAGGACATCTGAGAACTCCGGAAGTGAACAAGGATTATCTCCACAAGGCGCGGGTGATGTTGCAACAGAAGATGAACGACTTTACGGCAAACCGTTCTGCATATATAGATGAAAATGGAAAGCTGATTACCCATAACTACGATGGAGACGGTGACGGCACAGAATTGCGGAATCTGATTGATAATCTGGCAGGAACAAAGGAGCATTTCGGTTCTTTCCAGACATTGAGCAATATCATTGTAGAAACTGTCAATCCTCCCATTCCCGTCTTGATAAAAGAAGCAGTGCAGACCAATTATGACAATACAAAGAATCAAAGTCAGTCGATAGGCAGCCTTTTCGATCAGAGCACTACCAGCAAATGGTTTGCCGATAACGATCGGTTCTCTGGTGCGGGAAGCCTGCCATGCGTTATCAAGTGGGCATATACCCATGCTCCCAAGGCTGTTTCCTATAGTCTGACCTCGGCCAATGATATGCCGGGCAGAGATCCGAAATCATGGAAACTCTACGGTTCGACAGACGGAAAATCATACGACTTGCTGGATCAGCAGTCCGGCACTTTTTGGGGGGATGATAAGGACGGAAAGGGGAGCCGCAATAAGACCCTGTCTTTTCCTTTGAAGGCGGACAAGTACACCTTCTTCAAACTCGAAATCACAGAATTAATCGATAACAAACAGAAACCCCAATTGGCGGAACTCTCGATAGATGCTTCTACCGAACTGCCTTATTCCGACTATACCCGTACGCTCGATATAGATAATGCGATTCATACGGTGATGTATAAGGAGAATGGAATCACCTTTAAGCGCGAATACTTTATGAGTTATCCGGATAATGTAATGGTGATGCGTCTCACCTCAGATTCGAAGAAGGGAAAACTTTCACGCATCATTTCTCTTGAATCGCTGCATACCGATAAAACCATTACGGCAGACAGTCATACCATTACCATGACGGGATATCCGACTCCGGTCAGCGGAGACAAGCGGATAGGGGATGCCTGGAAGAATGGACTGAAATATGCGCAGCAACTGGTCGTGAAGAATAAAGGAGGAAAGGTTTCGGTAGTGGACGGAACGAAGCTGAAAGTAGAGGATGCCGATGAAATAATCGTTCTGATGTCTGCCGCCACAAACTATGTACAGTGCATGGACGACTCCTACAATTATTTCTCTCAAGAAGATCCGTTGGAAAAAGTGCAGGCTACGCTGCATAAAGTAGCTGATAAGAAGTACACGGCTCTGTTGGCTACCCACCAGAAAGACTATCATTCGTTATACGACAGAATGCGACTGAATCTCGGTAACTTGCCGGAGGCACCCGTTGCTCCTACGGACAGTTTGCTGAAAGGTATGGACGAGAATACCAACTCGGAACAGGAAAACCAGTATCTTGAAATGCTGTATTTCCAGTTCGGCCGTTATCTTTTGATATCTTCTTCACGAGAAGGTTCTTTGCCCGCCAACTTGCAAGGAGTATGGGGTGAAAGACTTTCCAATCCGTGGAATGCCGATTACCATACGAATATCAATATACAGATGAATTATTGGCCGACACAGTCTACCAATCTGAGTCCGTGTCATCTGCCTATGGTAGAGTATGTCAGAAGTCTGGTGCCTCGTGGAAAGTATACAGCGCAACAATATTATTGCAAACCCGATGGTGGCAATGTTCGCGGCTGGGTGACGCATCATGAGAATAATATCTGGGGCAATACGGCACCAGCCAAGAAAAGCACGCCTCATCATTTTCCGGCAGGGGCAATATGGATGTGTCAGGATATTTGGGAGTATTATCAGTTCAACCTTGATAAAGACTTCTTGAAAAAGTATTATGATACAATGCTCGATGCTGTTCTTTTCTGGGTAGACAATCTTTGGACAGACGAACGCGACGGTACACTGGTAGCAAATCCGTCTCACTCTCCCGAACATGGCGAGTTCTCACTGGGCTGTTCAACTTCGCAGGCTATGATTTGTGAAATGTTCGACATGATGATCAAAGCCAGCAAAGAACTGGGAAGGGACAAAGACCCTGAAATCATAGAGATAGCAACAGCTATGAGCAAACTCTCCGGACCGAAAATCGGTTTGGGCGGGCAGTTTATGGAATGGAAAGATGAAGTGACGAAGGATGTTACCGGAGATGGTGGGCACCGGCATACGAATCATCTTTTCTGGTTGCATCCGGGTTCGCAGATTGTAATCGGAAGAAGCGAACAGGACGATAAATATGCAGATGCCATGAAAGTGACGCTGAATACACGCGGCGACGAAGGAACCGGGTGGAGCAAAGCATGGAAACTGAACTTTTGGGCACGTCTGCATGACGGCAATCGTTCTCATAAACTGTTGAGAAGTGCCATGAAACTGACTGTTCCCGGAAGCCATGTAGGCGGTGTATATACTAATTTGTTTGATGCGCATCCGCCTTTCCAGATTGATGGAAACTTTGGTTGTACGGCTGGTATCGCAGAAATGCTGCTGCAAAGTCAGGGCGGATATATCGAACTGCTTCCTGCTTTGCCCGATGCGTGGAAAGATGGCTCATTCAAAGGAATGAAAGCGAGAGGAAACTTTGAAGTAGACGCGGCATGGACTGACGGGAAGATAACAGCTGTAGAGATTCTTTCTAATTCCGGTGCGGAATGTGTGATTAAATATCCGAATGCAAAGGAGCTGAAAGTTTCCGGAGCAAAGGTAAAGGTATTTGCTGATGATCAAATCTCTTTTGCTACTGTGAAGGGTAAAACGTATATTATTAAAAACGTATCTTCTTTATAAAGAGAAAACTAAGTGTATAAGGAGGTAATGTAGTCTGTCCAGAGACAACTATTAACGACTGAAACCAAAAGGCAATTGATTCGCAATGAATCAGTTGCCTTTTGGTTTGAATCTATGTTCAATAGAATAAAAAAGATGTGAATAGTTTGGATAAGGCTTGTTCTTGGGTTTGATTAAAAGTCGAAACTATCTTCATTGAGGTTGACTAAAAAAGCGGTAGTATCTACAATGGAGGTGACTAAAAGTCGGTTCTCAATGAAGACACTAAGAATTCTACTGAATTGGGAAGTTTTTATTATTTCTTATCTTTTGTGAATTAACTCAGGGATTGCAATTGTAAGAACATCTTTGCTAATTACTTCGATTATAATCAAAAACAAAACTGCCCGTCTCCTCTAATGGGAAGACGGGCAGGAAGAATGGAAAAACTCCACTCAATGATATTAATTACATACCTATTTCAATAATTCATTCACCATGTTTACCAGCAGTTTACCTGCTATCGGATCAGTGGTTGCCTTTTCTGTACATAGAGTTGAAACGAGAGACTTTCCTTTATTGTCGGCTATCTGTAGCAGTGTCAGTCCGCGCATAGATTCGATACGTGCGATACGTTCCTCCGGCTTACCACCGTCGATATAAGCATGGATCTTCATTTGGGCGGCGAGTTCCTTCACATTCTCGTGGCGGATAGCTTTCAATGTAGCGGTGCAAGCTAGTGGAATTTCACGCTTGTTGTTATTGAAATAGCGTAATTCCAGTGCACCGATTCCATCGAATACAGGGGCATCATTCCGTTCCATCACCACGATGTCTCCCTCAGTGGGAATAATCCATCCGGTGATATATTCGGGATAGACTTTTTGTGCTGCCTCTTTGCTGTTCAGGAAGAGAATCCGACCGCCTTTTGACTGATATTCACGCAGTAATCTTGCTTCTTCATCGGTACATTCTTTCAAGCCCGATATAATGCAGAGATTAGCTTTTTGCTTGGCATTCAGTAGTTCCTTGATAGACGGTACTGTCTGGCAGGCGATGTCCAGGAAGTCAAGGGTAACTTTCATATGATCTTTATCCAGTAAAAGAATCTTCTTGCTGGCAGTTACTTGACCGATATTCCATTCCTTGCGTGCCACTAATAATCCGTATTCATTCTGGGATAAAGTGACTCCGCTTTCGGTGAGAGTGAGTTTCAGTTTTACATTAACCTTGTCTGCCGGTAAATTGGAAGGCATATGGATGTTCGGTTCGATGTATTTACGACCATAATATTCCACTGCCGGAAATTGTTCCGTGCCGGAAGCCAGTACCTTATTGGTTTCGTCTACAATGCTCCATGCCAGTGACGTAGGCTTTAAGTCACGTCCTTCTTCATTATCATTTACTACATAGATACGTGTATGTAACTTCTCACCTGCATAAAGATTGCGTCCCCACAGTTCCGCACTGACAAGTACGGGCTGCATAGCACGTTGCATAGCGTAGTAAGTGGGATACGGTTGTATATTCTGGTGATCATAGCATTGGCGGAACCAAGTCATATAGGCAAAGTGCATGATGCCCGAAGCCTGTTCGTTGGTGCGACGGAGGGTTTCGGCCAACTCTCCCGTGATGAACGATTGTGTATTAAGGAAACTGGCGGGATCTCCCCAGTCATATGCTTCATATCCAATTAATGAATAGGGATTCTGATGGATCAGCTGATAAGAG
The DNA here is from genome assembly GCF_000162515.1 of Bacteroides sp. 1_1_14. Lineage (NCBI taxonomy): Bacteria > Pseudomonadati > Bacteroidota > Bacteroidia > Bacteroidales > Bacteroidaceae > Bacteroides > Bacteroides sp. 1_1_14. The sequence goes on from NZ_GG774711.1 coordinate 113,414, forward strand.
CGGGTCGGATGACCGGTTTCAGCATTCGGATAACCTGTACTCATTTCCTGGCTGATCAACGGGCGTCCGGGACTCTTGAATTGTTTCTGGAATTCTCCGTTGAAGAAGCGGAATACCGAATAGTCATACCAATTATAGTAGGCATGGTTGTCATCAATATCTCCGTCATCAACTGTTTTCAGAAAGTTATCACCAAAGCGTTTGCTGGCTTTGTTGTGTAGGTAGTTGGAGTCGAAGCATACTGGGCGCGTAGGGTCGGTCTTTCTCATATCTTTCACCACATCGGATACGATGCGGAATTTTTGCTTGGCACGTTCCGTGTCGGCATCCAGATCGTAGAATTTCATTTCATTGTTCACAGTCCAGAAGAATACGGAAGGATGATTTCTGTACTTTTTCATCACACGCAGCCATTCACTGCTCCAAAGATCCAGCACACCTTTGTCCGGTATCGGGGTGGAGTGTATCATGAGCCACGACCAAGTACCCTCAAAGCTGATAGCGATACCGTTGCGGTCTGCTGCCGACACCCAAAGTTCGTTCCAGGGGGTGGTATGTGTTCGGGTAGACTGTACATTACCTTCTTTCATCAATTTCATGAACTTGTCTGCAAGGAGCGAATCATTGGGACAGAGAGCGAAAGGAATATGGTTACCTCCACGCAGCCAATATTTGCGGCCGTTCAGATAAAGGAATCCATCTTTGCTTTCAAACGTGCGGAACCCCGAAGTTACGGTGATGCAGTCCGTCACTTTGTTTTTCCTTCCGTCAGGCTCACGCGAAAATCATAAAGATTAGGAGTGGCAGGTTCCCAAAGTTTGGGTTTCAGCCCTTTGATATCACAGGTAAATGTTTCTTGTGCGCTTGTCGCTAATGAGAGTTTGCTACGTACAGGTGCACCGTACAACGTTTCCCCTGTCTGTTTATCTATAATATCTATGCGGATATCGAAGTTTTTCTTTTTGGGCGCATGATTTTTGATGGTGACATCTATTGATGCACCGTCCAGAGCCGGCTTGATAAAGATATCTTCTACTTTAAGCGGGTTGCTGACAATGAGTTTCACCGGTTGCCATATACCGGCAGGGTTATCACCATAGAATCCATGAGGGATGTCTGTCAATACGGCTTTGTTGGCCTGCTGGTCGTTCTGGTTATCCTCTACTTCCTTGCGTACTGATGAATAGTAGTTTTCCATGGCGTCACTGGTTTGTGCGGCTTTTCCGTTGATGTCACGTGTCACTTTTACTGCGATCAGGTTGCGTCCCGGACGCAGGAATCGGGTGGCATCTACTTGGAAATCACCGAACATACCGATGTTGGAACCAGCCGCTTCGCCATTAATATACACTTCCGCCATTTTGGATACGGCGTCGAATGAAAGAGTCAGCTGTTTTCCCTTCACGTCGGCTGGCAGTTCCAACCATTGGCGATACCAGGCAGCACCGGTTTTCCGGTAGTTGAACGTATAGTTCTCGCATCGGTCGGTTTCTTGTTGGTAGTAGGTGTCCGATACCCCTTTATGTTGTGGCCCGGTGGGTGATGGCATGGTTTCTCCGTGCAGCCAGATGCGGATAGGGTTCCAGAAAGCGGGAACGGGCATTATATGCCAGTCGTTGTCGTTTGTCTGGATGGAGATGGCCTTTGTCTTATCGTTTAGTTGGTAGTCGGGCATGAACAGCCAGTTTCCGTCCAGTGATAGCTCGGTGCGGTCGGCAGTTAGTTTATCCAGTTTGACGGAGGTGTATTGCGCCCGTTCTTCGCTGCGTTTCTTCTCCTTTTCCTGTGTGGTGAGTGCCATGCGATACTCCTCAACTCTGACACCTTTGAGAGCGTCTTCTGCCAATGGGGTGACAGTGAGGTCATCAAATTCCGTATCTATCCATCCGCCTCCCAGTGCTACTTCACCGGTGGGAGCCAGATTGCTGTTTTTATCTTCCAAATCAATATGAGGAAGCTTTTCGTCGTTTACAAAAACCCGGATACGGTTACCGCATACTTCCACTTTCACTTTGTACCACTCTCCCGGCACGGGGTGAAAGCCCAGCGGACGGACTCCCATGAATTCGTCTGTACCCATATATCCGGTACGCATCAGGTAGAGATCGTCTTGCAACCCGCCTTTGATACCTACCACATAACGGTCAAAGCGGTTATGTGTACGGAAGCCTGCCCATATCTGTACCTGTTCGGCGTCTTTCGGGGCACGTGCCTTGAAAGACAGGGTATAATCTTTCCACTCAGGATTGCCGAAGAGGGCATAAGCGCTGCGCGAATGAAATACTCCATCGTTCACCCGACAGACACCACGTCCCACAGTATTCAGTGGTTGGGAGGCATTGGAGAAATCATTGCTCCATACGGTTTGATCTTGGGCTTGCGTTGTCAGACCGGACAGGCTACAGGCGCAAGCTAAAAATACTTTGCTAATTTGATTCATGATATGATTTTGTAGTTTAAAAGTTCATTGTATTTAAAATTATGATTTGGCAAAGACTGCAATTCACAGTTTGATCACGAAAAATGATGTGGCAAATATAGAGACAGGTAGTTAAGTGAGAGCTTAATTTTCGCTTAATTGACTATTAAATATCCCTTAAATGCGGAATTTATGCAAATAATCACGGGAGCGCTTTGAAAATCTACCAGGAATAACGCCATTGTAATACTAAAAATCCACATCTTATATAATCGGATAAGTTACTAATTGGATATCTCCTGATTTGTGTTATGTTTGTATAGTATTTGCCTTATTCCCCTTTTTAGCCTTTCTACTTGAAATATTCTTCTTTTTGCAGGAAATGAATGTTCATTTGGATAAATAAATAGGGTATGGACAGCATATTATAGGATATAAAACTTCCCCCTTTTCCCGAAATTAATACCTAAGATTGCGAAAAATTATAAGAAGATAGTATTAGTTTTAAAATTAATTAGAAATTAATCAGAGTTTAATCGTATTTTATAAAAAATCTTAAGCAGGCTCTTGTTACTTTGCATCAGAACTCAAAAATAACCTTAAATATTAAGTTTGTTCAGTCGACGCTTTCTTAAATAATAGATAAAAAGGGTGTTTTCGAGGTGTAACAAATAGCAAATGTATAATATAAAAAAGAGACCGTGAAAAATTATTTGAAAATCACGATGGGGCTTGTATTAGCTTCCATGATTGTTAGCTGTTCTGATGAGGACAATACTATTGTTCCTGATACTAATCCGGACCCGGTTATACCGACAGAAGGGACGTTCATACTTCCTGCTCCTGCGGTAGAGAGTAACATTCCCGAACATAATTTCCTGATGGGTGCATTGTTCAGCTTCCAGAAGAATCTCCGCAATGGAGAAGATGCTGCCAGTGGCGGGACAAGTTCTACAACCTTTTATAATAAGCCGCTTTTCGAAGTGAAGTCTTTTGGAGCTACGGAAACAGAGTGGTGGGATAATCTGGTGGAAGAGATGGTGTATAGTGGTTTGGATTATGTAGCTCCCAATTGCCGCGGACGCTTGCCGAAGGCCGACACTGATCCTGCTTATGACAGAGATCATGGTGATCCTACCCGTATCAAAGATTTCATTGCTGCTTTACAGCGCCGGAATGAAGAAAATCTGAAGATTGCCATCTTCGATGACTGTCCGGCTTCTTGGGCGGCTGCCCGCAATTTTGATTTGTACCAGACTTATGCTACATTCATTAATGCCGAAACTCAGCAAAACAAGGGACTGACCGATGAAGAGGTGATGTATCCGCTGGACAATTTGGACGATATATATAAGTATATATGGGACTACAATATAAAACTGGCCTTCGATAACTTTTATGGCAAGAATAAAGCCAATAACAAGTATCTTCTTCGCATAGACGGCAAACCTGTCCTGTTTTTGTGGAGCATCAATGGTTTCCTTAATGTAGACTATGCTGCATTGGGCAACAAGAAAATAGACTGTAAGGGTAAATTAAAGACTATTCTGAACAAGATTCATGCTGACTTCAAGTCGGCTTATGGCGAAGATCTCTTTATTTGTGCCGACAGAGCCTTTCAGGACCGTGATAAAGAGGTGGACGAATCAGTCGTAGAATCACTGAACGATTGGTTTATTGCTGCTGAGCAGGCTCCCACCCGTAGTTCCTGGACGGTACGTACCTTCAATGGAAAAACTGTAGGTGTGGCTGTTCCGGCTTTCTATACCAATGATAAATCGGGTACCCGTATGTTTTTTGATGCAGATCACGGCAAACGTTTGACGGATGCTTTGGACGATATGGTTGCGAAGAGTGCTGATCTGGTCTTCCTGGAAGGTTTTACCGATATGGCCGAGAATGCTGCTTATTGGAGAAGTACCGACAACATTTACTATGACTTCCCCAATCAGCGTCTGAACATTCTCCGTAAATACAGTAGCAGCCGGGCATGGGCCGAATCATTCCGTGTAGAAATGGAGGCCTGCGATTACTTCTTCGATGTATCTGCTAAGAATAGCGGTAATCAATACCGTACCGGAAGTCTGGATGTTGCCAAAATAGCCGGTGTGGCTCCGGATAAGAACACCGAATGGTACGTCACCAGCACAGAGGCGGGTGAGTGGATGGAATGGAAAGAACTGCCTTATGCTGCCGGAGATATTACAGTCAAGGTATGTTATGCTGCCAAAGAAGATGCTAAAATCCGTTTTGACTTTGGCGAAGGCACGAAAAGAAGACAAGGTCCTGTCGTAGAACTTCCTGCTACCGGAGGCGAATGGGTTACTGTCGACGCTTTCACCATGAAGAGCGATGTGAACGGCTGGCGCCGTACCGTGCTGAACATTGTGGCGGGCAAACCTGATTTGAACTACTTCACCATCACTGTAGAAAAATGAAAAGAACAAATTTATTAATTATAAACTTAAGCTAATATGGAGAAACTTTATCTGAAAAGAAGCTGGAGGATAGGGACGTGCCTGATGGTATTGCTCACGTTCTTCGCACTTTCACTTTCGGCGCAAAACCGAAAGGTCACTGGAGTCGTTGTTGACGAGTTTGGTGATCCGCTTCCAGGTGCTAATATTACGGTGGTTGGAAACCAAAACTTAGCTACTGCGACAAATATGGAGGGACAATTTACCTTGAACAATGTGCCGAAAGATGCTATTCTGAATGTAAGATTCATAGGCTATGCTGTAAAGACTATCAGACTGGCTACCTTGAAAAACAATGATCTGCTGCGCATCGTTCTAAGTGAGGATGTCAAAGAACTGAACGATGTCGTGGTTACGGCATTGGGTATCAGCCGTGAATCCAAATCGTTGGGATATGCCCGTCAGTCCATTGACACGGAATCTTTGCTGGATACACGTGACCCGAACTTATTGAATAGCCTGAGCGGTAAAGTTTCGGGCGTTAATTTTATCTCGAATGGCGGTCCGTTGTCTTCTACCCGTGTAGAAATTCGTGGTAACAACTCCTTGACCGGAAATAACCAGCCGTTGTACGTAATTGACGGTGTGCCCATCATGAACCCGATGGGAGAAGATGGAGACCTGGACTACGGTAATCCTGCTTCAGCTATCAGCCCGGACGATATTGAATCAATCGAAGTTTTGAAAGGTGCCAATGCGGCTGCCTTGTATGGATCTGATGCTGCCAATGGCGTTATTCTGATCACTACCCGTAAGGCTACAAAGAAATCCGGACTCGGTGTTTCTTATGGCTACAATATGCAGTTTACTTTCTTGCGTGAATTTCCTGCCTATCAGAATGTTTATGGTTCGGCCAGCCTTCCGGCTGTCGGTGTGGGTGACGGATTCAACTATTATGGTTCCAACTCAAAGAACGGTTATGCTTATGACCCCAGCCTGCCTTATGGTATTTTTGTATTTAACTGGGCGAATCCGAATCAACGCTCATGGGGGTTGCCGATGTTAGGCTTTGACCTGGTGGGACGTAATAATCAGATACGTTCTTATGTACCTAATAAGGATGGTATCACGGATATGTACGAAATGGGTGTAGCCATGACTCATAGTGTTTCGGTCAATAAAGTGTTTAATGGAGCAGGTATCCGTTTCAACTATACGGGTATCGACTACGACGGAATGCTGAAGAACTTCGATAACATGAAGCGTCACACATTTGACCTGCGTGTGAATATGGATCTGGCTAAATGGCTGTCCAGTGAAATCTCCGTTAACTATCAGCTGGAAACAGCCGATAACCGTGATTATAAAGGTGACAGTAACCGTAACCCGATGCGTGCCATCATGAATATGCCGCGTGACGTTGTTATGGAGGAATTACTGCCGTGGAAGCGCGAGACAGGTGAAGCCTTCACGCGTGGTAACGGATTCTACAATCCTTACTGGCTGCTGAACGAAATCAGCAATGGTGACGGCCGTAATAACTTCCGTGGTAACCTGACTCTTAATATCAAACCGATTCAGGGAATGAATATCCGTTTGCGTGCCAGTGTAGAAAAGGCAAACAAGAACGGTTGGAAGTTCGATAATTATTATACCATGTGGGATATCGATGGACAGTACGAAACTTTCCGTGAGGCCTCCAACAACTACAACTATGAAGGAGTTATTTCTTATAACCGCAATATCAAGAAGGTCAGCCTCAGTGCTAACTTGGGTACTTCCATGCAAAAGAATGACTGGTATAAACTCTGGAATCAGGTTTCTCAATTGGCAGCTCCGGATGTGAAGTCATTGTCCAACAATGCCTCAATATTGAGTGGGACGGAAAGTGTGAACGCGAAAGAGAAGCAGTCCGTATTCGGTATGTTGTCTTTGGGATATCATGGTTTGTTTGTAGACGGAACTTTCCGTAATGACTGGTCAAGTTCTTTGCCGAAAGCCAACAATTCTTACTTCTATGCCTCCGGTAGTGCCAGTGCCGTGTTGACGGAAATCTTCCCCAAACTGAAGAGCAAGACATTCTCATTCGCCAAGTTGCGTGGTTCTATTGCCCGCGTGGGTAACGATGCCGGTTTCGACCGTTTGATTAACAGTTACAGTTACGGAGGATTGTTCCGTAATGACATGGCGTGGTTCCAGGGTGACGCCGTACGCAAGAATCCGAACTTGAAACCGGAAACAACCATCTCAAAAGAAATCGGTGCGGAAGTTCGTTTGCTGGACGGACGCCTGACAGCAGATGTTACTTACTATGACAAATACACTCGTGATCAGATTGTCGAGTCGGAACTTTCTTATTTATCCAATTACCAGCGTGTAATCATCAACTCCGGTAAAATCTCCAATAAGGGTTGGGAAATCTCCGTGAGCGGTGTGCCGGTGAAGGTGAAGAACTTCGAGTGGAAAACCATTTTCAACTGGTCAAAGAACAATTCCATGGTAGAATCATTGCCCGAAGGTATCGACAAGATACAGATTGGTAGCGGTGTGTACAACGTGAAGTCTTATGCGGAAGTAGGCAAGCCCTACGGTGCTATCTATGCGAAGACATTTAAACGCGATGCCGAAGGATACATCCTTTGTCAGCTCGACGGGTCGCCGAAAGAAGGACAGGACTATGAATATTTAGGCTGTGTACAGGCTGACTGGCGAGGTGGCTGGAACAACGTGTTCCGTTTGGGTAATTTCTCCTTCTCTGTCATGTTCGACTTCCAGAAGGGTGGTAAGTTCTTCTCTCAGACATCCATCCAGAGTTCTGTAGACGGACAATCCGTCAAATCATTGGAAGGTCGTGACGCGGATTTCTTCTCCAGAAAGATTTTGGGTGAGTCGGACGAAGAACGATATGGCTTCATGCGTCCTCAGAACGCCAACACACCGACTGCAAACGGACAGATTTATCCTGACTGGGGACGTCCTAAAGGGGTAGTTCTTCCTAACTGCCGTTATGACGAAGACGTAGAAGGGCTGGCTGGACAACAAGTATTGGGTTATTGTACCCCCGAACGCTATTGGATGCACTATACCTCTCGTGATATTTCCCGTTTCATCTACGATGCTTCTTATGTGAAGTTGCGTGAAATCACTGTCAGCTACGATTTACCGAAAAAATGGCTGAGAAAGACTCCGTTCCAGACATTCCGTGTGGCGGCTGTCGGACGAAACATTGCTACCTTGTTTGCCAATACACCGCACGGGCTTGATCCGCAGGCAACGAGTACAACAGGAAATGCACAAGGTTTCGAACGTGGTTTCAACCTGCCTTCCGCAACCTATGGATTTGATATTAAAGTTTCTTTTTAAATTCGTAAAGCATGAAATTGAAAAACAAAATATTACCGTTACTCCTGCTGGCATCGACTGCCGTGGGGTGTACGGACGGTTTCGAAACCATCAACTCGGACCCGAACAAATTGTATGAGGTAAATCTGCAGAGTATTTTCCCCGGTACGGTTTACAAAACAATGAATGCGATCAGTGAATTGAATAATAACCGTATGTGGAGTTATTCACGTTACATTACTAACGTCGCTTTCCAGACACCGTGGAACGAAAGGGGAGACGGATTCTACCGTAAGTTTTATGTAGAGATTCTGCGCGACCTGGAAGAGCTGGCAAAAGCATACGATGATGGCTCTTTGCCTAACAGTCTGGCTGTTGTAAAGACATGGAAAGCATTCACTTACTACCAGTTACTGTCACTCTATGGTCCGGTCGGACTAAGCCATGCCGGTATGGACGGAGGAACGGACAAGCGTATCTTTGATTATGATTCGGAAGCCGATGCTTACTATTCCATTTTGGGTTGGCTGGATCAGGCAGTCGATGAGTTCGACGAATCATCCACTGATAAGATTCTGAAAGACCCTGTTTATAACGGAGATGTGCAGAAATGGCGTAAACTGGCTAATACATTACGCCTGGAGATAGCCATGAATATCCAGAACATCAGCGAAGAGAAAGCACGCGAATATGCTGCGAAATCTATGGGACATGAAGAATGGCTGTTCAGCTCTCTGGACGATGCGTTTGCTCCCAAATATGGAACGGTGATCGACAAAGACTGTTCCTGGTATTACACTCGTTTGTATAAAGAAGAAATTCAGACGAAAGCAAACTGGGGGCTGATCCCTTCCATGAACGAATATTTCGCCATTTACCTGTTCTCATACAACGATCCGCGTATGGAGACTTACTTTGACGGCTCCAACGTTTATTGGCCGGAACGCCAGCCTTATCGTATGACGGATGTGCTGACTCGTTCACACGACTGTGATGTGAGCGGTTGTTCTGCCAGCGATCAGCAGGAACACCTGCAATGGATGATAGATGGATATGAAGTGCGTGATTCATTGCGTGTACGTTACTCTATTCCATACGTTCCTACACCGGACAATCCGGGCGCCCGTACACCGTTCGGCTGGAGAAGACCGATCGACCCGACCGACCCGAACGGTACAAGAGAAATCCCTGATCCATTGTCAATGAACGAAGACAACAGATGCTACATCAACCCGAGATATTATGCAATGGACGCTACGATGCCTTTGCTGCGCTGGGCAGATGCTTGTTTCCTCTGCGCTGAGGCGAAAGTGAAGTTCGACTTGGGATCCAAGGATGCACAGACCTATTATGAAGAAGGCATCCGTGCTTCGTTCGAAGAGAACGGCTTGTCTGCTTCTGCTGCTGCCTATATGGCTCAGGAAGGAATCGCCTGGGGAACCAGTCATAAAGGATTCTATGATACCCGTAAACTGATGACTGCCGACATCAACGGAGCAGACGGTAAGGATGGACAACTGGAGCAAATCTACAAACAACGCTGGTTTGCCGACTTCCTGGATGGTATGTCTGCCTGGCGTATGGAACGCCGCACACGTGCATTGAACCTTCCGCCTCTGTTCCTGAACGGATCTCAGGCTTATGAAGAAGGCGGAAATATGTACTACGGCTGGCCCGAACGCCTTTACTTCCCGGATGCGGAACGTCAGACAAATGCAGAGGCTTATTACAGAGCTATCGATTTGTTACAGAAGAATAGTCCGAAACCTAATGCTGCTCGTTGGGGAGACAATATCTTCACGATGCTTCAGTTCGCAAAACCTGTACCTAACCAGGAAGAGATGATAGCCGGATGGGAAAACAGCGATTATGTACAGTTCAACATGGATTTCCAAGCCAAGAAGTATGGACAGACCTATGAAGAGTTCTTGAAGAATGCCCGTGAGCTGACCGGTATCAAGGAGGCTGAAGAGGCTTTGGACAAGGCTTACAACTTCTTGATAGAAGCTACACTTTTAGTTTATAAGGTAGAAAAGTAGTAATTAAGTAATGACTGAAAAATGAAAAAGTATAAGATTTTTAATAAGACAGGTCTTGCAATATGCCTGACGTTGGGACTGGTGGCCGGATCGGCCTGTTCACCGACAGATGACGGTCCTTCCATCGATGATCATTTCTTGAACTATGAGATTCCGCAAATCAGACCGAGCAGCGATATTCCGGTAGGAGCCATTTATTGGAACTTGGGTAGTACGGGGGTGGATGAAAAGAAGTATGCGCGGTTGATTGGTGAATATAATCAGAGCGGACAGTATCCACAGCTTTGTCCGAATGTGCGTCCGGTGCTGGGACGTTATTCGATGGATATCAATAAAGCCGAAACTGCTGACTTGATTCAGCAGCACCTTACCTGGGCAAATAATGCCGGTATCAATTTCCTTATCTTGCCGAACATCGGTCTGGATACCAGTAAGGGAGATTTGCTGAACGAAGGTAACGTGAATTTCGTGAACTATATGGCGGGACTGAATCCCAACTCGGAAGGTATCGAATGGGGAGGTTTGCGTTATGCGGTTTCTATGGATATGAATAACTTCGCAAACGGACTTAACAACACCGCCATGATAGAAGACGATGCCGATGAAAATGGTGTCTCTGCACGTTGTGAGCAACTTTATAGCTTTTTTGTCAACCTGACAAGCCGTTTCTGTACGAACAACGATCTTTACTATACTGTAGACGGCAAACCGATGATTGTTGTCTGGAATGCTGATAAGTTGTATGCACGCGATTCTGAGAAACTTTACAATACGATCCGTGAAAGGGTGCGTGAGAATGTAAAAGACGGCAATGGCAATGGACTGGAGATTTATATCTTAGCACGTCAGGAACGCTGGACGCCTCCCGCACGCTGGCATAACTTCTTCCTGAGCGGGAAAGTGGATGCTGTGTACATGGATAATATGTACAATCAGACCGACTGGTTCCGCCCTACCTGCTATCCGCAGTGCATCGACCAGAACTTTAAGTACAACCGCGAATATGAGTGGGCTAATTACGGAGTAGACTTCGTACCTAGCGTTTCACCTTCGTTCAATCAGTGGATAGATGGTGATGGAACTCAGTTCTATAACTTCCCTGTGGTATTTAAGGATGAAGATATGTTCCGTAAGATGTGTAATGTTGCCAAGATGAACTTGGGAAAGCGTCCGATGGTCATCATCGATTCTTTTAACCGTTGGAATGTGGATCAGGCTATCGAACCGACTGACCCGAATTACGGGAATGGATACGGTATGAAATACCTTAATATTGTAAAAGAAGAATTTAAAGTGAAATAAGCATGAAAGCGATAAATTTTATCAATTGGAAATATATCGGCTTGACCGGATGTTTGGTGGCATCGTTACTGACTGCATGTGGTGACGATGAAACCGGTCCGGAAGTGGTGACGCCGCTAGAGCCTAAATTGGAGATTGTGAACGAAGCGTCCACCTTCAGTTTTTCTTCTGCGGGAAATTCCGCTCAAGTACTGACATTCAACGCCAATCAGGATTGGCATATCGTATTGGATGATTCGGAAGGTGTGGATAATAGCTGGGTAGTGCTGTTTGAACGCGAAGGAACGGCCGGCGAAGGAAACAAAGTATGGGTAGCTGCAGCCGAAAATGTAGAACCGGATGCACGCCGTGCTAATTTTTCTCTCGTGTCCGGTGGCTTTAAGTATGATTTCGTTATCTATCAGGCACAGAAGGATGCGGTGGTAATCACCGACCCGAAGGCCTACGAAAACCTGGATGCCGGTGAGCATATTATTTCCGTAGAGTTTGGAATCAACACAGGAGAGTATAAAACCAGTTTCCTCTATTCCGGTGACACGGGCTGGATCATGCCGACGGACGAACACCCCGCAGGCGAACCGGAGACACGTGCGATGGAAAACCATACACTGTACTTTAAGGTGTTGCCGAATCAGAAGTTTGATATTCGTAGAGGTACCATTGAAATCTCTTCGAAAGATAATGATAATGTAAAGGCTACGATGAATATCTTCCAGACCGGTCTGCCCAAACCTGTCATTACGGTCGATAACAAGGAAATGTTCACTAATCTGGCATCGAAAGAAGATTCGATTCTGTTGAAATATAAGGCAACCAATACCAACGGACCGAGGGATTTGACGATTGATATTGATAAGAACGATCAGGATTGGATTTCGTTTAAGCCTGCCATAGACGCCAAGGGCGATTCTACCTTCCTCGTTTCCGTGAAAGAAAATACCGGTGGCGAACGTACGGCAACGATCGCGCTTTGTGCCGCTGCCGACAAGAAGGTGAGAGAAGAGTTTACCGTGACTCAGGCTCAGGCAAGCGATGTGGAACTGGTTATTACCAACAAGAACGATTTCAGAACAAGTTTGGATAAGCTGGGCAGTGCCGCTACCGTGAAGTATAGCGTACAGTCTACGTTGACTGATCCGAAGAACGAGATTTTGGTGGATATCGTATATCCGGAAGAAAGTGGCTATACGGCAGAGAATGGTTGGCTGCACATGGCAAACAACTCGATGCCCGAACGTGTCATCTTCACGTACGATGTGAATAAGGTGCTGAGAGAACGTCAGGCTACCGTTTACATCTATCGCAAGGGTTATGAAAACAAGAAAGACTATATGGTTATCCGTCAGGCTGCGGCCACTCAGATTGAAATTCCGGCTCCGGGAGGTTTGACGAATGTATTGCAGGGTCTTATTGATGACGAAATCTATAAAGATTGGGAATCCATCACTAGCCTGGAATTGAAGGGCAGACTCAACGATACCGATTTGAACTTACTGAAGAACATGATGACAGCGGGTAAGGGCTACAACCTGAAAACTCTGGATATGACGGAAGTGGAGAATGAAACGCTGAAGAATGGTGTATTCAACGGATGTAACCTTCTGGAGAATATTTCATTCCCGACAGGATTGCAATACGTACCGAGAGAAGCTTGTCGTAACTGTACCAAGCTGAGAACGGTAGTGGTGAACGAAGGTCCGACTTATATCGGTCGTCACGCGTTCGGTAACTCAGTAGTAAATGAAGCTTGGTTCCCGAGTACCATGACTTATGTTTACGGATACATCTTTGATAATGTGACGGCACTCAAGACTTTGCACTTGAAGTCATTACCGTTCCAGTGTAAGGAAGTTGCCCGTAGTGATGCCGACGAAGGTGCTACCCAACCGACAACCTGGTGTACTGTCTTTAAGACATGGCCGAGCACGGTATATGTACCGATGGAATATCTGGAATATTACAAGAGTCCGGACCCGAAACACGTAGTTTCCATGCACTTCCAAGACCTGTTGAATACATTGACATCCGAATCGGAAGAATGGACGAAGGGACCGAAGGTTCAGCAACCGTACTTGAAGTCCAATTCGGCATTGAAGAGCAACTTTACTTGGGGATCATCTGCCACTACTATCATGGGAGAATCCAATTGATATAGAGTCAAGTAGGTATATACTATAAAAAGAGCGGACTATCAGTCGGCGGGAAGATTCCCGCCATTGATAGTCTGCTTTTCTTTTGAGTCAGTAGTAAAGTCATGCATTGTTTCCTTGTCGATTCATTCGTAATGGTACAGTGAGGTTTTTAGTCCTATGACATAAAAAAAGAAAAGAATCATTGTCGAAATAATTCATTTGCTTATTTAAAGGATAAAGAACTTTTCAAGGTCAGCACCCATATCTATACGAAAGATCTTGACCGATTATGCAGTAACTTCCAATCGTTTATTAATAAATTCCTTCATCGTTTATTATAAACGTCCCCCAAGTTTATTATAAACCCGAATATTGCTATTTTAGTAACAAATATTAATTTAAAGCAACAAAAAGGGCTGCAATTCCCATAAAGAATCGCAGCCCTTAGCTTGTATCAGACTATCCGACAAACATTATCCGAAGTAGAAATGCCTGTAATCTGTTATTATATTATACTTATTATCGCTCATTTTTCGTCTATATTATCAATGTTATCGAATTTTCTTCCGGTTTCTACTTACAAATATACAACATAAAAAGCGGTTTGTCAAGTCCTCCATGCTTCTTTCGTACATCTGATTACCTATCCATACGGTTTAGTTTAGCTCATTCCCGATTCAGATTTGAATAAATCGATAGTATCTCAATTCCCCTCCCTTCGGGAAGGAGGGGTGGCTGAAAGCCGGGGTGGTAGGTGAGCGCATCAACTTAATAATCAGCCATGTGTATTCACCTACCACCTCCCCCTACGGGTACTCCTCCTTCCCGAAGGAGGAGAATGAAGTTACTGCTGTTTTGTTCCTTTCTGTGAAGGAAAGAAGTAAAGCTATACAGTTATAAATCGGAGAATGGTGTTTTATAATCTTCTCCCATCGAGTCCCGATACTCCTTGCAGAAACGGTCATACAGATTTCGTGCAATCCCTTTCTTTCCCTGTGCGGAGAACACAGCGCATTTGGCGGCCAATGCTTCTTCATTCAGCGGGTCATGCAGGAACATGATGTCTGCCAGGCGGAGAATCATGTCTGGATGGTTGCGTTGCTTTTCGATTTCAAACAGATCCTTCAACAAGTCGATGGAGTGGCTGGAGTATGTCTCTTTGAAGTCATCCAACCAATCGAGAATGGTGTTGGGCAACAATGGTCCATACAACAGAAGTTCCAGGATCCGGTTGAGTAACTCGCTGTTTTCTTTCTCCTTGAATTGCTGGATGCGTGCAAGTACTTCGCGATAGTCGCAGAATACGTTCTCGCCCCATTTTATGTGCATGAAGTTGTTTTCCGTCACGACTTCTACATCACCGATACTCTCCAGTAATACCCGCAGTTTGCGTAAATTTACGTTACGGTTGTTGCGGGCAGCCGTCTCTTCCTTATCCGGCCATAGGATTCCCGTTGTTTTGGAGGTCAGGATACCGTTCGGATTCTTTTCCGTATATAATATCAGCAAAATAAGCAAGTGCTTCAGACGGGGAGTGAAATTGGCGGTGATATCATTTCCCTCTTTATCGCGTACATTGAAACAGCCCAGCAATGAGATGGAGGAACGGCTACGGTCGTAGTAGTGGACTATCTCTTTCGATGCGGGCTCGTTTTCTTGTTCCGGCATTGTCGGAGTAACTTTCTCCTGATTCTCTGAGATGACTTTTGGAGCCGTAACCGATTGAAGTGTTTCTTTTGAGATTGCGGACGATTGGATTGGCTGACGTTTGCTTCTTGAACGATAGAACAGCCAGGCACCGCAACCTAATATTGCTAGGACACCGATGACATACAGCAGATTCCACCATTTGCCGGAGCCCATTTCATCCACCGACTGCCGGATATCTATCTCGTTGACTAGAGGCATATTGATGGAATAGATCTTTATATCGTGTGTACGATTGTTCAGTATCTTGTCCAGCACAAGGAACAGTTTCCTGTGAGTCGGTGAATAGTAAAGGTTAAAATCGCAGTCCTGATAATCCAGTCGGTTATTGATCGGTTTTGAAACTTCTGTATAAACAGGGCTTTTCATGGAAATTTTCCACAGTGTTCCCCCGTTGTCCGTAGATACGGCATAGAAAGAACTGTCTGCCGGTTCGAAGTACATGGAGGAAGCCATGATGGTTTCCTTGTTATCATCTTTTTTCTCCCAGATGGTGCGGGACTGTTTACTTTTTAAATTGATGGCATACAGGCCGAGGTAGTAATGGGTACTCAATTCCTGTTTACCATATTTGTTTCCTTTGCCTCCAAAGATATATAGTTCGTCGCCCACTACTGCCATAGCAGCAGAATAGCGGGGATAAAGAGGATGATCATATTTAATTTGCTCCATAATTTCACTGCCGGACTTCATGCGGAACAGGTCATTACGGTATTTATAGAAGCCATATCCACCGAAAAAGTAGAATGAGGAGTCGGCGGGGTTAAATGCTTTGGCATGGTTATAGTTGTTGGGTTCTTTGGTATTCCGCACTTCGTTGCTCCACTTGCCGTCGGCGAACGAAAAGCGGGAGATGATGTTTTCCGTCAGTGAGTAAGATACCAGTGCATTGCTTAGCGTATCATACAGCAGGTGGTTGGGATATTCTACGGCAGGATATCCTCCGCGTACGGCAGTCTCTTGTTTGAGTCTTCCGTCTTCGTCCAGCACTTTTACCGATTCGGGACTGACTACATAGAATAAGGCGCAACGGGCGTCGAATGCTATGCCTACTCTGCTGGAAGTAGTGATCTTATTGATAGTTTTCCATTCGATATGGTTGTCTATCAGCCAGAGAGGCTGGACAGCACGCGCGACGGCTCCCTCTTTTTCGTCATAGCAGAGGTTGTCATTATGTTTCCATAATTTCCATTCTCTTGTCAGTTTGCCGTCCTGTATGATGTTGATATCCCTTAAGTTGACAGGGGCTACTTCCGCCTGATAGCCTAGCATCTGGCCGAATGTAATCGTTACGCTGTTTGTTTCTTGCAGGGGGAAGGTGGACGACATCTTTTTTTTGTCGTATTCTATTTCGATCACATTGTCTTTCTGACGCAGATTCAGCGAGACATTGATCCATTTTTCCAGTTCTATGGGTTTGTCAATGATGATAATCTCATCATTGAGCATTAAAGCGGGAGCATGGTTTTGCTCGCCTGCAACAAACGAAAAGCGTATTATCTGGCCTTTGTCTGTCTTCAGATGAAGAATGGAGCCATAGTCGGCTTCATTGGCACGTATATATATCTGAAAAGAAATGGTTAAGTCGTTTTTTACGGAGAAAGGTTGGTTGTCATCCAAATATAAGGTAGACCTTTCCGGTGCCGGTACGGCATGAGACTTAAGATAAAGTCCGTAATCATATAAAGGAGACGCATCCAGTCTGCCCGCCAGGCAAAGCAGGATAAAAATCAATAATTGCAGTTGATATTTCATAGTACTTCTACTTGAATCTGTTCCTATGTGGCAAAAGTACGAAAAACAATATGATATTCATAAGAATCGGGGACTTATTTTATATAACCAAAGTGTTGGAATACTCGTATATGATAGCCGACATCCGGGGAATATGACAAGAGGTATTGTCGAAGAATCAGATGTTATTTCGATGATTCTTCGACAACCCTCTTGCGTTTAATCGCTAGAATATAGCTACTTGATTTCTAATGATGGAGGAACATCCTCTGCTCCGCTGGCCCATGCCTTGTTGGGTTTGCTGCCCATTACCAATACTAGCTTGCCACCGTTCATCAGGTCATCATGGCTGAACCATGATTTGTTCCATTCTTTGCCATTCAGTGTGGCGGACTGGATGTATTTGTTGTCATTGGAAGCGTTCTTGGCTTCGATTTCAAATACGGCTCCGTTGCTGAGTGTAATCTTGGCATCTGTGAAAAGCGGACTTCCGATGGTGTAGGCCGGCAATCCCGGAGTGACAGGGTAGAAGCCCAGAGAAGAGAAGACCACAAATGACGTCATACCTCCGCCGTCCTCATCTCCCGGAATACCCATCAGGTCATTGCGGAACCATGTTTTCAGCATTTGACGGATGCGCTTCTGTGTTTTCCACGGCTGTCCGGCATAGTTATAAAGATAAGGAACGTGCAGAGACGGTTCGTTCGCCATCGAGAATTGGCCTACATTACCCGTATGGTCGGGCAGTTTTGCGTAGAATGCATATTTGCTCCGTCCCAGCGGTTCGGTGAAAGTGCGGTCAAGGTTGGCGATGAACTGCTCGTTTCCTCCCATAAGGCTGATGAGGTCGGCTACATTGTGTGGCACGTCCCAGCGGTAAACCCAGCCGTTGTTTTCTCCATAATACTCACGGGCTCCCATGCCTCCGGGGAAACGGTAGTCGAATGGCTCAATCCATTGTCCTTCCTTATCTTTCGGATGGAAGAAAGCGGTTTCTTTATTGTAGAGATTCCGGTAGTTATACGAACATTTCAGATAGTATTCGGCTTCTTCCTTCTTGTTCAGAGCTTGGGCGATACGGGAGAGACACCACTGGTCGTAGCTGGTTCCCAGAGTGACAGCGACAGGCTGGCGCTTCTCGAAAGGATGTACGTTCGGGTCGTTTTCCGGTTCATCTACACGGAGAGCGGGGATATAACCGTTTTCACGGTAGAAATTGTCCAGCCAGCCGGCCGGTGCTCCCGACCACGGGGCGAGCGTCTTTTCTTCAATCCCTTTCCGGCAAGCCTCGTAGGCTTTTGCCGTGTCTACTTTCAATCCTTTGGCCAGTGCGTCGGCTACCGTGGCAACGGCATGATTGGAGTTCATGCGACGTGTGTCACCTGTTACTTCGGGGAAAGTAGGCATCCACATATTGCCCATTTGTTCCGCCATGCGCAGGTAGGATGCGATGATGTCTTCTTCCTTTTGTTGGTCGATCAGTGTGCGGAGAGGATGTGCGGCACGGTAAGTGTCCCAAATCCAGTCGTCGGTGTAGAAAGGAGTACCGTTGTCTTCGTGTACCTTTCCATCGAAGGCGCTGAAGTAACGGCCGTCTTCGCTCATGCAGATGGGACGTTCGAAGGTACGGTAGAAAGAAGAGTAGAATACGGTTTTGTCATCTTCCGTTCCTCCTTCTACTTGGATACGTCCCAACGTTTCGTTCCAGATTTGGCGTCCCGCTTCTGCCAGTGCTTTGATGTTATAGTCTTTTAATTCGCGGTGCAGGTTCTTTTCGGCCTGTTCCTCGCTGATGAAAGAAATACCGTAGCGGAGGTTGACCGTTGTGGTTCCATCGGCAAAGCGCCATGCCGCACAGGCATTTGCGCCTTCGGCATTATCCTTGCTTGTTTCAATAGTGCCGTTTTCGAGGATGCCGGCGCTTATCGGCTTCTCCTGTGCTTCTATATATACATAGACATTGGTGTTGTCATTTAGTTGCTGGCGACCGCTGATGAAGTTCTCGTTGGCGTGAATAGAGCCATTGCGGGAGTTTACGATGAGATAAGCCGGTTTGTCTGCCTCATACGTTATCCGGTAGATAGCCGACTGATGGGAAAGCGCATATTCCGCTTTCATACGGTTGTCATCCAGTTCCACATCGAAAGAATAAGGAGTAATGTGCTCGTTGTCATAGTTATACGTTATGACCGGACGCAGTTTTTCTCCCTGATAGGGACTGAAATTGAATGCAGAACGTTCCCGGTGGTTGGTGACGATCAATGGAAGCCCCTTCAGCAGTTCGGAGGTGTAATCGGCACGTTCCGGGTAAACACGAAGCATACTGTTGGGTAACTGGATGGTGGGGAACGTGGGAACCAGCAGATGGCTGATGTTGCCGATATACGGGTTGACGTAATCGACCGGGGTCCGATCCGCTGTTTGCAGGCTACCGTTACATGCACTCAGCGTTGAAATGATAGCCGCCGAGGCTAAAATGTGTGTAAGTTTCATCATTTGTTTATTTACTATTATTTGGTTTCCGGATTCACGAAAGCTGCTTTCAACAGCGGAAGGAAATCTTTCTTGTTATCGCATTTGAAATAGCCGGTGAAGTCGTTCCGGTCTCCGGCTCCTAGTTTGATCACCAGTTTATTCCATCCTTGCAGCAAGGGCAATTCTTTGTAGATGATTTCGTTGCGTCCGTCGTGGGATACAGCCGTATAAGGTTTGTCGTTGATGAGCAGCGCACGTTTCTTTGCTTTCACA
>NZ_GG774711.1:133273-145181 GCF_000162515.1 Bacteroides sp. 1_1_14
AAAGAGGGATAGTTTCGGCATGTTCGGCTCTATCAACAGGTCGTCCAGAGGGCGTGGACTGAATACATAAAGTTCCAGTGTCCATTCACCGTCGCTGTCCTTCACCAGTTTCTCTTTGGTGGCTACGGGGAAGTTGATCTGTTCGTCGCGCAGGAAGAAGACCTCGTCGATATTGACTTCCGGCTTTTGGAAGGCTATTCCGGCATTCTTCAGGATAGCGCTCAATGTGTTGAACCCCTTCTCCGAGTTGGCAAATTCGGTTAATGTGTTCAGATAGAAAGTGGAAGCGTTCTGCTGGCATTTTACGAATACAGGAGTGGCGGCTGTACATTCGTATTCACTGCGGATCGTTCCGGCAGTCTTGATCTCTTCCGGGCGTTTGTTCCACTTTCTCCAGTCGGTCTTACAGGCGTTCAGCAAGACGTCGCCTTCTTCTACGAAAGCTCCTTTCATCGAGTAGCTGGAAGCGTTGGTCTTCTGAAGTTCGCAGAAGTAGAAGTCGGAATTATTGAGTCCGTGCATCCATGACTTTTGTACGGGTAGGAAAGAAGAACGCTGCAGATTATCCAAGGACACCGGAAGCGGAAGAATTTCATTGTATGCGGCTACCGTTTCCGGTGTGAGTCCCCATATCCATACATCCGCTCCTTTGGCGATTTGCTTTTGTATCTCATCCTTGGTAGAAGCATCCAACTTTTGGCTACCGTCTACGATATAGAGCAACAGGGAAGGAGTGTTTGCCTTCTTGGAGAATATGACTCCTTGCGCATCCATCAGCTGCTTTAATTTACTGTTCTGACTACCGATAAAGATGACTTCCTTATACTTTTTGGAAGGAGTTGTTGCTTTGCGATGGTCGTACTGTTGTTTGTCGATTACAGCATAAGGAGACCAGGCCGGTTTGCCCGGAGCATTGGCAGCGCGTAAGGCACTGTACATCGGCCATTCCTGATAGAGCGGCAAGGTCGGGTCATACCCGGGGTTGAACGTCGTGCAATAAGGGCCTACACGTTCGGGCTGTACGCCCGGAACTCCTTCTTTGTAATTACCGAAGAAGACTCCGTCAGCCTCAACGGTGGGAGCTTTGCTTTTGTCTTTCTTGCCGAGTGGAAGCGGTTTCAAGGCATACCATGCCATATTGAAGACTGTGCTGTAAGAGGCTCCCATCTGTCTTTGGTTGACGATGAGGTTGTAACATTCGTTAGCCAATCCTTCCATACGGCCTTCCTGTGATTCGTAAGCACGTTCTCCGTTATATTTGGCAACCTGTTCCGGGGTGCCGTAATAAGCCATACTGTGTTCGCCGATTCCCCAAGGTTTTCCGATTTCAATCCAGCGTTTCATGGAGTTGAT
This sequence comes from Bacteroides sp. 1_1_14, assembly GCF_000162515.1. Taxonomy (NCBI): domain Bacteria; kingdom Pseudomonadati; phylum Bacteroidota; class Bacteroidia; order Bacteroidales; family Bacteroidaceae; genus Bacteroides; species Bacteroides sp. 1_1_14. Next base: position 134,627 of record NZ_GG774711.1, read on the forward strand.
GTCTCCGTAGTGTCCTACGGTTACGGGCAATATACCGTCACCGTCATCTTCTCCGTCTGCTGAAATCCACGGGCGGGTAGGGTCGTACTGATGTACAATGTCACGCCATTCTTCCCATGCCTTCTTTTGTACCGGCATCAGTTCGGGGCGATTGTAAACGTGCAGGATAACGGGTTTGTTTTCGTTGCTGATACTCCAGCCGAAAACAGACGCGTGATTTCTGTCGCGCAGGACAAAACGTTTCAGGTGTTCTTTGGATGCTTCCCAAAAGAGGTCGGAGTCCAGTTTCGGACCACCGTCGCTGGCCCAGTTGGCTGTTTCATTCAGCACGCAGATACCCATTTCATCGGCCATGTCGAGGTAGAAGCGGGGATAGACTTGCGCGTGCGGACGGACTGCGTTGGCATTCATCCCTTTAATGGCGGTGAACCAGGCCCACGCATAACGGCGGGTCATCTGCGGGATACCCATAAAATGCCAGGAGTCACCATGTAATGCGTAAGGTTCGCCGTTCAGATATTGAGTAGTACCCTGCAATGTCCATTCACGCCAGCCGAAACGTTCGTATTTGGTATCGACAGTCTGTTTCTGGTTATTGACGGAAAGTAACAGGGCATATAGGTTGGGATGCCCCGGAGTCCAGTATTTTAATATATCCTTGCCGACAGGTACTTGTAAGGTCACTTTCTGTGAAGCCTTGGCTGGCAGGGACACTTTCGTAGGAGCGACTTTCAATGCTTCATTACCAAGCGTCCAGTTCGGAACGGGAGCGGAGTTGACGTCCGTTCCTGCGCAGTTCACCCATTCGCGGATATTACCTTGCAGTTGTACGTCAGTCTTCTTCTCTGTCAGGTTCTGAAGAGTTACTTCTATTTCCAGTGTATTCTTTGATACCAGCGGTTTTACGTATACGTCTTCCAGATGGATTTTTGGCAAGGCCAACAGGTATACATCCTGCCAGATACCGTTGATCTGATACCCCCACATCGAGCCGCCCGGAACAATGCGGCGTCCGATGGTCGCATTGTTTTCGAATAACGACTGGCTTCGTACGCCTACCAGTATCTCTATGTTTTCGCCGGCAGTCACTTTATCGGTGATGTCAAAGCTGAACGGTAAGAACAAATCGAAGTTCTCGCCTACCTTTTCTTTATTTATATAGACTTCGGAATATCCGGCTACGGCCTCAAAGTAAAGTTTGATTTGCTGCCCTGACCAGTCGGCAGGGATGGTGACATTCTTCTTCATCCATGCCATTTTCACTTGTTCCCATTCTTTAGGGTATGAAGGATAGTTGCGGTGGTCGGGACCTTCTAGGTCACGGTAAGCAAAAGCATTGATATTCCACGGTGAAGGGATTTTGATACGAGTTTTGCTCCATTCGCTGTCGTTTTCCGGCAATGGAAGTTCGGGAGCGATACCTTTTCCCTGAACGTATTCTTTCGGCAAGCGGACAGGCTGGAAATCCCAATAACCGTTGATGCAAATCTCTTGTCGATGTTCTTTTTCTGTTTGGTTCACCAGACCTTCGCTGGGGGCAAAGGTGTAGGGATAGACCAGTTTCTGGTCATTAGCCACTGTTTGTGTCTGCGCGTTTACCTTTGTAGATTGCAAGGTAAAGCTGGTCAGCAGACCGCATAGTAAAATTAAACTTCTCTTCATATTCATAATTTAATGAGTTTTCCGGTATTATCAAGGGCAAAGTAAAGGTCGAACCATTAAAAAGAGAGGATAAAGCAAATTAATTCTTCATTAAAATGGAATTAATTGTATCATAAAATGTTTTTTTCTCTCCGGAAAGGGTGAAAATGGTCCGGTTACTTGCTTTTTATCCGAATGTAACTCACTTGGGCTTTTCGTATTGTTCTACCGCCCTCCTTAATTTCTTTTCTATTAGCTCCACCAGTGTCTGCGGATAAAGAACTTGTATTCCGTTGGCATATCCGAAGAATACCCGTTCCAGTTCATGGTTGATGACTACTTCTATTTCAAGAATCACACTTCCGTCTTCCAATGTTTCTATGGTTCGTTGGCTGTGGTGTATCGGTTTGGTCAGGATGTAGGGGGCTTCGTTGGCGGCTACTTTAAAACCGACCTTCTCGGCTTTGCTTCCGGAGTTTTTGGTCACCCCTACCAAGTCGTCAAAGAATGTGTTCGGGTCGAAGAATGTATTCTTTATAAAGGGTTCCCGCGATAACACCTCTAATGAATGGATTCTGTCCAGAGCCAGATTCTGCAATATCCGTCCGCTTTTTCTGACTCCAAATACGAACCAACGGTTGCGATATTCCTTTAATAGATAAGGATAGAAGATGAAGCTGTTTGCCGAACGGGCCTTGAACGAACGGTATTTAAGTTGCAGGGGATGTTCGTTGACGATGGCATGGTAAATGGTATCCAGATAATCCAGCCCTTTCAGAGATTCGTTCTTTTCGAAGTCGATGACCGGAGTCGTCTTCATTCGGGCGGAGGCTATGTGATCTTCCAGTCGGTTCACAATCTCACTCATCTCTGTAAAATAGGAGAAACCCTTGAACTGCCGCAGAACTTCCACGGCTTCCGACATCGTTTTCAGGTCCTGTTCGTTCAGCGGGGTCTGTGTGATACTGTATTCCGGGTCTTCGTACTTGTAATATTTGTTTTCGTATACTACAATCGGTGCGTTATAACCCAGCTTCTCGCTGCGCATCATCTGTATATCCATTTGTACGGCACGTTTGCTGATTCCCTTGTCGATTCCTTCATATTCGTAAAGGGCATCCGAGCAGGCATCTACCAAGTCTTCCAGTGTCCAGCGACGATAAGGATTACGCAGACAGTTATCAATCGTTTTATAACGAATCAAGGCATTTCTATTGACCGGCATAGGCGGAAGTATAAAGATTTTCTCCAAAAGTAGAAAAATAATTTGAGGTACGCAAAAAGGCTGCGCACCCACCCCCGTATCTTTGCAAAAGAAAACAAATAAAGAGTATAAATGATGAAGTTTAACTGGATAAATAAAGGAATGAATAAAGTGCTGAACAAAGAATCGGCATCGGCTTACCGGCTGACACCCGAATGGGAATTGTACACATCCGTGGTAACTACTTCATTGAACAACAGTTTCTATGAGCAGGCGGAAGAGAGAATAGAAAGGGTCCGTACGCTCATCGGAAAATGTAACCCTTTGTTTGTGGCGCAACTGGCGGCGTACGCAAGGGAAACGATGAACCTGCGTTCCATCCCTTTGGTGATGGCGGTAGAACTGGCGCGTATCCACCAGGGCGACAATCTGGTGAAGCGGGTAACTGCCCGTACCGTTCGGCGTGCCGATGAAATCACCGAACTGCTGGCCTGTTATCAGCAGGCAAACCGGCGGACGGGGACAAAGAAACTGAACCGTCTTTCCAAACAGTTGCAGGCAGGTCTACAGGATGCATTCAATACATTCGATGCGTACCAGTTTGCCAAATATAACCGTTCGGCAGAAGTTTGTCTGAAAGATGCCTTGTTTCTTGTGCACCCGAAAGCGAAAGATGAACGGCAACAGGAAATTTTCAATGGAATAGTCAATGATAATCTTCCGGTTCCCTATACTTGGGAGACAGAATTGTCAGCTTTAGGTCAGTGTATCTTTGCTACGGAAGAAGAACGGCGAAAAGCTTTCCGTGCCAAATGGGAAGAATTGATAGACAGTGGTAAACTAGGATACATGGCTTTGCTGCGCAATCTGAGGAATATACTGGAAGCGGAAGTTTCTGCAGACCATATTCTGACAGTAGGGAAGAGGCTGTCTTCCGAAAAGGCGGTTGAAAACTCCAGGCAGTTGCCTTTCCGCTTTTTGGCTGCTTACCGTGAGTTGTCGAAGACTCCTTCGCTCTATGCTACGATGTTGATGACGGCTTTGGAACGTGCCGTGCAGGTGTCTGCCCGCAATATTACCGGATTTGATGAATCTACCCGTGTGCTGATAGCCTGTGACGTATCCGGTTCCATGCAGTGTCCGGTTTCGGCAAAGAGTAAAGTATTGTACTACGACATCGGTTTGCTGCTGGGAATGTTGTTGAAGTCACGTTGCAAGCAGGTGATGACGGGTATCTTTGGCGATAGATGGAAGATTATCAATCTGCCCGATACGGGTATCTTGTCCAATGTCGATGCTTTCTATAAAAGGGAAGGTGAAGTGGGATACTCTACAAACGGGTATTTGGTTATCAAAGACCTAATAGACCGAAAGGCGCAGATGGATAAGATAATGATGTTCACTGACTGTCAGTTGTGGAATAGCCATAGTGACTTGCAGATAACGGATTTGTGGAGGAAGTACAAGAAAATTTGTCCGGCAGCCAAGTTGTATCTGTTTGACTTAAGCGGATATGGCAACACTCCGCTGGATATCACTCGTGACGATGTATTTTTAATAGCGGGATGGTCGGATAAGATATTTGATATTTTGTCTGCAATCGACAAGGGAAATGATGCGTTGCAGGAGATAAAAAAGATAGTGGTATAACCGGAGTTCTCAGGATTCCGGTTTACGAAAGAAACAAGTGTCGTAGAGAAGAGTTACTTCGTTTGGGACGACCATAGGTCGCGGGTTCGACTCCCGCTGCTCTCCTTATTCTTTGAGGAAAAGCATAGCTCAGTTGGATAGAGCAGGTTATAGTCTCTTTTCGTTTGTTACCTTGTTTTTACTTTGACATAAGCAGAATGTCGTAGAGAAGAGTTACTTCGTCTCATTTTAGGGGAGGAATAGTGAAGTTGTAAAATCAGCAAGACTATCCGGTTCGACTCCGGCATTGACGTGCCCCATTTCTCTTTTCGCCTGTTACTTCTGCTTTTCTATATGCCTGTAGCTCCCTTTTTTCAATGATGTATCAAAAGTGTTACTCTTTGAAACAAAGTTTATAGACGAAGGTGAAGATAGCCCCTATCTTTGCCTTCGTCTATTTTTGACTAACACTCGTATAACTCTGAATATCCTGTTACCATGAAAACAACTCCTTGGATAAAACAATGTAAAGGTGCCACACTCGCACTGGCTGTTTCCTTTGGACTGACCTGTTGCCAGTCAACCGGAAGCACATTCACCCTTGAACAGAAAGGTGATAGCCTGACAATTGTCCACATCGTTCATCCTACCCATTATATATTACTCCCCATCGAGGAAGAAGCCGATGAAAGTCAGGTGCGGCTCGATACGGGGAATGCAACGGATACCGATATGGATATCCGTCTGGCACAGACAAAGGTCGATTATTTTGTTCCCTTTGCCTTGCCGGCTGATACAAAGGCAGCCACTTTGCGCATTCAAAGGAAATCGAAAGACGCCCTCTGCTGGGAAGAAATCAGATTATCCGATACGTTTGATACTGCCAATACGGATAAATTCCGTCCTGTCTACCATCATACTCCCCTTTATGGCTGGATGAATGATGCAAACGGATTGGTATATAAAGATGGAGAGTATCATTTGTATTATCAGCATAACCCTTATGGCTCCAAATGGGGAAATATGCATTGGGGACATTCAGTCAGCAAGGACCTGATGCATTGGGAACATCTGGCGCCTGCCATTGCTCGTGATACATTAGGGCATATCTTTTCCGGCAGTTCTATTGTCGATCAGGAGAATGTGGCGGGCTACGGAGCAGGTTCCATCCTCGCTTACTATACTTCTGCCAGCGATAAGAACGGACAGATTCAGTGTCTGGCTTATAGCAAAGACAACGGACGGACATTTACTAAATACGAAAAGAATCCTGTCCTGCGTCCTTCCGATGGTCTGAAAGATTTCCGTGACCCGAAAGTCTTCTGGTATGCACCGGAGAGTAAATGGGTGATGATTGTCTCTGCCGATAAGGAAATGCGTTTCTATGACTCCCATAATCTGAAAGACTGGAACTACCTGAGTAGCTTTGGCGAAGGATACGGTGTGCAACCCTGTCAGTTTGAATGTCCGGATATGGTGGAACTTCCTGTAGACGGCGATATCAACCATAAGAAATGGGCATTGATTGTCAATGTAAATCCGGGATGTTACTTCGGAGGGAGTGCTACTGAATATTTTATCGGTGACTTTGACGGTACAAAATTTATTTGTGACAATCAGCCGAATGTCACGAAATGGCTGGACTGGGGAAAAGATCACTATGCTACCGTCTGTTTCTCAAATACGGGAAACCGTGTGGTGGCAGTGCCTTGGATGAGCAACTGGCAGTATTGCAATATCGTTCCGACCCGGCAGTTCCGTAGTGCCAATGCACTGCCCCGTGAATTGGGACTCTATACACAGGACAATGATATTTATCTTTCCGCCGCACCGGTAGCGGAAACTAAGAACTTACGAAAAGAAAGCAAGGATATTCCGTCTTTCACGGTAGACAAGGATTATCACATCGAATCTTTATTGACTGATAATGAAGGAGCTTATGAACTTTCTCTGAACATCAAAACTGGAAAGGCGGAAATTATGGGATTCAGTCTTTTCAATGACAAGGGAGAGAAGGTGGATATTTACCTTAATCTTCCGGAAAAGAAACTGGTGATGGACCGTACGAAAAGCGGCATCGTAGATTTCGGGAAAAACAGCTCTCCGCACGAGATCGAGGCGCACGATCGACGGAAGACGACTTCTATCAATTATATAGATGATTTCGCATTGGCTACATGGGCGCCTATCCAAAAGGAAGATGAATACAAACTGGATGTCTTTGTTGATAAGTGTTCGGTAGAAATATTTCTGGATGGTGGGAAGATAGCGATGACTAATCTGATTTTCCCTACAGAGCCGTACAATCGTATGTGTTTTTACAGTAAGGGCGGTACATTCGCAGTCGATTCATTCAGTGTGCATAGGTTAGGTTTATAAAAGGATAGATTTGTTTTTCAGTAGGTATTTATCAAGAATATAGTCAAGTGTTTATCACTTGTATCATCTGTATTTCATAGATTGGATTTATGAGTTAGTTTTAAGTTAGGTTTTGTAGATTAGGTGTTTGACAGCTGCCGTCCGTGAGGTCCGGCAGCTGTTCTGTGTTTAATCTATTCGCAGAATAGGTTGTCATTACTTATTCATTGATCTCAATCGTATACCCTCCTTTGAAAGTTTCTTTCGGTTGCAGGTGTTGCATCCAGCCTTTGTCTTTGTATTCACCTGTGTAATGTGCGCGGTCGCAGCGGCCGTACCACGGTTCAATGCAGACAAAAGGGGCATTCTTTGCAGGCGGAGACCATAGACCGACTACGGGAGCATGAAAGTGCAGGCTTAAATAAGCTTTCTTTTCCTTGGTATAAAGGGTTACTTTATGGATTTGCTCATTCTCTATTATCAAAGCATCTTTATCGAAAGTATGTGTATCCAATGGCAATAACCCGTCTGTAAGTTCCAGAGAATATTCAGTGGAAGGATCTGCACATCCTTTTTCTGAAATGAGGATATACTTCAACCCTTCTTCCTTGTCAAAACCGAAGAAACCACGATTCGGTGTATCTGCATTAAAATCCGGCCAATAGAATGCAGGATGCGCACCGATTTGAAAATACATTTCTTTTTCTCCGGTATTCTTAACTTCCCATATAACCTCGATCTGCTTACCCTGAATACGATAACCTATTTCCAGACAAAACGGGAAAGGAAATTTCCGTAATGTCTCTTCATTACTGACAAGGCGGTATCGTACTTCGTCTTCTTTCTCTGAAACAAGAGTAAATTCCATATCGCGGGCAAAGCCGTGTTGACTCAATGTATAAGCGATACCTTCATTACGATACTGTTTTTCCCACACACTTCCTACAATCGGGAAAAGTACAGGAGAGTGGCGTTTCCAAAAAGCAGGGTCGGCTTGCCACAGATACTCTTTCCCATTGGCGAAGATACTGCAAAGTTCGGCTCCATGCGGAGATACCTGAATAGTAAGTTGTTCGTTGGAGATTGTTTTCATATCATTCAGTTTTCTGTTGGTTACTTTGAGTGATTATATGCTTGTTATATGAATAATATCCCTTTTTACAAGGACTTAAATTACTATACAAAGGTAGTATTTTCTATGATTGAGAGAGAATATAATCCCGACTTTCTTATGATGGAGAATTATTCTTATAAAACCCTATAAAATAGCGTTCTATGCAACATTTCTTACAGCATTTGAAACATTTTTTTCAGTCGGTTGACTTAAATCAACCGTAATTTGCATCATCGAAAAGAGAAAATTCGTACTTTTAAATTAATAACATTAAACTAATGCCTGGTATCATGAAGAACAAAAAACTTCTTTGCAGCGTTTGTTTCCTGTTTGCTTTCATGTCGGCCCTGTGGGGGCAAAACATTACGGTAAAGGGAAACGTTACTTCTAAAACGGATGGGCAACCGATTATCGGTGCTTCTGTCGTTGAAACTACAGCTACAACCAACGGAACAATTACAGACTTCGATGGTAATTTCACTCTTTCAGTTCCGGTCAACTCTACTTTAAAGATTACGTATATTGGTTATAAACCGGTGACCGTAAAAGCGGCTGCTATCGTTAATGTACTACTGGAAGAAGATACCCAGATGGTAGATGAAGTTGTCGTAACAGGTTATACTACACAGCGTAAAGCCGACCTGACAGGTGCTGTTTCTGTAGTAAAAGTAGACGAAATCCAGAAGCAAGGTGAAAACAATCCGGTGAAAGCCCTTCAGGGACGTGTCCCCGGAATGAACATCACCGCCGATGGTAATCCGAGTGGATCGGCTACCGTACGTATCCGCGGTATCGGTACGCTGAACAATAACGACCCGCTTTATATAATCGACGGTGTTCCTACCAAAGCCGGTATGCACGAACTGAATGGTAATGATATTGAATCCATTCAGGTTTTGAAAGATGCCGCATCCGCTTCTATCTACGGTTCGCGTGCAGCGAACGGCGTGATCATCATTACTACCAAACAAGGAAAGAAAGGACAGATCAAAATCAATTTCGACGCTTCTGTTTCCGCCTCCATGTATCAGAGTAAAATGAACGTACTGAACACTGAGCAATACGGACGAGCTATGTGGCAAGCCTACGTGAACGACGGTGAAAATCCGAACGGTAATGCTTTGGGATATGCTTACAATTGGGGATATAATGCCGACGGCAATCCGGTATTATACGGAATGACTCTTTCCAAATACCTGGATTCAAAGAATACAATGCCTGTGGCGGACACAGACTGGTTTGATGAGATCACTCGTACTGGTGTTATTCAGCAATACAATCTTTCCGTCAGCAACGGTTCGGAGAAAGGTTCTTCTTTCTTTTCTCTGGGGTATTACAAGAATCTGGGTGTTATCAAAGACACGGACTTCGACCGTTTCTCGGCTCGTATGAACAGCGATTATAAGTTGATTGATGATATCCTGACCATCGGTCAGCATTTTACATTAAATCGCACGTCGGAAGTGCAGGCTCCGGGTGGAATTATTGAAACCGCACTGGACATTCCTTCCGCTATTCCCGTATATGCTTCGGATGGTTCATGGGGCGGACCGGTAGGCGGATGGCCCGACCGTCGTAACCCTCGTGCCGTACTTGAATACAATAAAGACAACCGATACACTTACTGGCGTATGTTCGGTGATGCCTATGTCAATCTGACTCCTTTCAAGGGATTCAATCTACGTTCCACTTTCGGTCTGGACTATGCCAACAAGCAGGCACGTTATTTCACTTATCCTTATCAGGAAGGAACGCAGACAAATAATGGCAAGAGCGCAGTGGAAGCCAAGCAGGAACACTGGACGAAATGGATGTGGAACGCCATTGCTACCTACCAACTGGAAGTAGGCAAACATCGTGGAGATGTAATGATAGGTATGGAGTTGAACCGTGAAGACGACAGCCATTTCTCCGGATACAAAGAAGACTTCTCTATCCTTACCCCCGACTATATGTGGCCCGATGCAGGTAGTGGCACGGCACAGGCATACGGTGCCGGTGAGGGGTATTCACTCGTCTCTTTCTTCGGCAAAATGAACTATTCTTATGCCGATAGATATCTGCTTTCGTTAACTCTCCGTCGGGACGGTTCTTCCCGGTTCGGTAAAAACCACCGTTATGCCACTTTCCCTTCCGTATCTTTGGGATGGCGCATCACACAGGAGAACTTCATGAAAGAACTGACCTGGCTTGATGATCTGAAATTGCGTGCTTCGTGGGGACAGACCGGTAATCAGGAAATCTCCAACCTTGCCCGTTATACTATCTATGCACCTAACTATGGTACAACCGATTCTTTCGGCGGACAGAGCTACGGTACGGCATACGATATCACAGGTTCTAACGGTGGCGGTGTACTTCCTTCCGGTTTCAAACGCAACCAGATTGGTAACGACAATATCAAATGGGAAACAACGACACAGACCAATGTCGGTATCGACTTCAGCCTGTTCAAGCAATCACTGTACGGTTCACTGGAATACTACTACAAGAAAACAACAGACATCCTGACTGAAATGGCAGGAGTAGGAGTGCTGGGAGAAGGCGGCAGCCGTTGGATAAATTCGGGTGCAATGAAAAACCAGGGTTTTGAATTTAATCTGGGTTAT
>NZ_GG774711.1:145557-172270 GCF_000162515.1 Bacteroides sp. 1_1_14
CATATCCACTTATCGGAATGAAATTCTTGAATTGCCGGAAACGGTAGCTGCCAACGGCAAGTTTGGTGGTAATGGTGTGAAGAGTGTAGTCGGACATACTTACGGCGCACAAGTCGGTTACATTGCTGATGGCATTTTTAAGTCGCAGGATGAAGTAGACAACCATGCTACTCAAGAAGGCGCTGCTGTCGGCCGTATCCGTTACCGTGATATTGACCATAACGGTGTGATTGACGAAAGAGATCAGAACTGGATTTATGATCCTACTCCCTCTTTCAGCTACGGATTGAATATTTATCTGGAATATAAGAACTTCGATCTGACAATGTTCTGGCAAGGCGTTCAGGGAGTGGATATAATCAGTGACGTGAAGAAGAAAAGCGATTTTTGGAGTGCTTCCAATGTCGGTTTCCTGAATAAGGGAACCCGTTTGCTTAATGCCTGGTCACCTACGAACCCAAACTCTGATATTCCGGCATTGACCCGCAGTGATACGAACAATGAACAGCGTGTCTCTACTTACTTCGTAGAAAACGGTTCTTTCCTGAAACTGCGTAATATCCAGTTAGGATACACCGTTCCCGCTGTTATCTCCAAAAAAAATGAGAATGGACCGCTTGCGTTTCTATTGCAGTGCACAGAATCTGCTGACCATCAAGAGCAAGAATTTTACCGGAGAAGATCCGGAGAACCCGAACTTTTCTTATCCGATCCCTGTGAATATCACGTTCGGACTTAACATCGGATTTTAACTTACTTCATCAATAAAACGAATGATCATGAAAAAGATAATATATATAGCAACAATCGGAATTACCTTGCTGACAACCAGTTGTGACGATTTTTTGGACCGTCAGGTTCCTCAGGGTATTGTGACCGGCGATCAGATCGCTTCTCCCGAATATGTAGATAATCTGGTGATTTCTGCCTACGCCATCTGGGCGACAGGTGATGATATCAACTCTTCCTTCTCTCTCTGGAATTATGATGTACGTTCCGACGATTGCTATAAAGGCGGTTCGGGAACAGAAGACGGCGGTGTGTTCAACGCACTGGAAATATCCAAAGGTATCAATACCACCGACTGGAATATCAATGATATATGGAAAAGACTGTATCAATGCATCACCCGTGCCAACACAGCTCTGCAATCACTCGACCAAATGGATGAAAAGACCTATCCGTTGAAGAACCAGCGCATTGCCGAAATGAGATTCCTGCGCGGACACGCTCACTTCATGTTGAAACAGCTGTTCAAGAAGATCGTTATTGTAAACGATGAAAACATGGAACCGGATGCTTACAATGAACTGTCGAATACCACTTATACCAATGACGAGCAATGGCAAAAGATAGCAGACGACTTCCAGTTTGCCTACGACAACCTGCCGGAAGTACAAATAGAAAAAGGACGCCCTGCACAGGCAGCCGCTGCTGCTTACCTTGCAAAAACTTACCTGTATAAAGCTTACCGCCAGGACGGAGCCGATAATGCCCTTACCGGAATCAACGAAGAAGACCTGAAACAGGTCGTGAAATACACCGATCCCCTGATCATGGCTAAAGGCGGTTACGGACTGGAAACGGACTATAGCATGAACTTCCTGCCGCAATATGAAAACGGTGCAGAGTCTGTATGGGCCATTCAGTATTCTATCAACGACGGTACTTACAACGGTAACCTGAATTGGGGAATGGGACTGACCACTCCGCAGATACTGGGCTGCTGCGACTTCCACAAGCCGAGCCAGAATCTGGTGAATGCTTTCAAAACCGATTCGCAGGGAAAGCCTTTGTTCAGTACCTACGACAATGAGAATTACGAAGTGGCTACAGACAATGTCGATCCCCGTCTGTTCCATACGGTGGGTATGCCGGGCTTTCCTTATAAGTACAACGAAGGTTACATCATCCAGAAGAATGATGACTGGAGCCGCAGCAAGGGACTTTATGGATATTATGTTTCTCTCAAAGAGAATGTAGATCCCGATTGTGACTGTCTGAAGAAAGGTTCTTATTGGGCCAGTTCTCTGAATCACATTGTGATCCGTTATGCAGATGTATTGCTGATGCGTGCCGAAGCACTGATTCAGTTGAACGACGGACGTATCACCGATGCCATCTCATTAATCAATGAGGTACGCAGCCGTGCTGCCGGAAGCACCATGCTGATCTTCAATTATAAAGAAGACTACGGAGTGAACTTCAAAGTGACTCCTTACGACCTGAAAGCTTACGCTCAGGACGAAGCCATGAAAATGCTGAAATGGGAACGCCGCGTAGAGTTCGGTATGGAAAGCTCACGTTTCTTTGACCTTGTAAGATGGGGAGAAGCCAAAGATGTCATCAATGCTTATTACGTGACGGAAGCATCCCGTTGCTCTATCTACAAGAATGCGGGCTTTACGGAAAATAAGAACGAATATCTTCCTGTTCCATTCGAACAGATCAGCGCAAGTAATGGAAATTATGCACAGAATTTCGGTTGGTAACTAACCATCTTAAAACAAAGAATACAATGAAATCAATCATAAAACAACTTTATACTATCCTGTTGGTGACTGTGGCATGCCTTACAGTCACAGGATGTAGTGATGACTTCAAATCCGGCCTTCGTCTGGACGGAGATGTTTGGGTGAACTCTATCCGGCTGGATGAATACGCAGGAACTGTCGACTATCAGAATAAGGCAATCGTAGTAGGAGTGCCCTACGATTACGATATTACCCGCATGGTGGTCACAGAAATGAATCTTTCCGAAGGAGCCAAGGCTAGCATCGCTATCGGTGAGACAATCGACTTTTCTCTTCCCGTATCTTTGACGGTGAAGAATGGCGATGTACAAATGAGCTACACGATTACCGTGAAGAGAGATGAGGCGAAGATACTGACCTTCAAATTGAATGATACTTATGTAGGAAAGGTAGACCAGTTATCGAAAACCATTTCTGTAGTCGTTCCGCTGACAGTGGATATCACTCAGTTGAAAGGTACGTTTACCGTAACGGACGGAGCTACCGTGACTCCGGCATCCGGAAGTATTCAGGACTTTACGAACCCCGTTACTTACACGGCAACTTACCGTTCGGCAGTAACTCCTTATGTGGTAACGGTTACTCAGGGAAATGTGATTCCGACTGCCTTTGTCGGTACGGCTTCTTCCGTCAGCCTTCTGACGAGTCCCGAAGAGAAAGCCGCTGCCCAATGGATGATGGATAATGTATCGATGTCCGAATATATCTCATTCAAGGATGTAGTGGACGGAAAAGTGGATTTAGGTAAATATACCGCTATCTGGTGGCATTTCCACGCAGACAATGGTGACAATCCTCCTTTGCCGGATGACGCGAAAGCGGCAGCGGAGAAGTTTAAAGTCTACTATCAGAATGGTGGTAATCTGCTGCTGACCCGTTACGCTACTTTCTATATCGCCAATCTCGGCATCGCCAAAGACGAGCGTGTACCGAACAATAGCTGGGGAGGAAACGAAGACTCGCCCGAAATCACCTCTGCCCCATGGAGCTTCCTGATTACCGGCAGTGAATCACATCCGTTATTCCAGGATTTAAGATGGAAAGATGGCGACAAGTCGACAGTCTATACCTGTGATGCCGGCTATGCGATTACCAATAGCACAGCGCAGTGGCATATCGGGACAGACTGGGGAGGTTATGACGACCTGAACGCATGGCGTAACCTGACAGGAGGAATCGATTTGGCACATGGAGGCGACGGGGCGGTAGTCATTGCCGAATTTGAACCGCGTTCCAATAGCGGACGTACGCTCTGTATCGGTTCCGGCTGCTATGACTGGTACGGCAAGGGAGTAGACGCTTCTGCCGACTACTATCACTACAACGTAGAGCAAATGACTCTCAATGCAATCAACTACTTGTGTAAATAAAAAGAATAAGCAACAATGATGAAAAATATGATCTTACCTATAGCATTTACCGCACTGATAGCTTCGATGACTGCTTGCAGTGACGAGACTGACCCCATCTTGACTCAGAAAGACTGGGACGGTACAGCCACATACTTCCAATCGAGTGATGAGCATGGCTTCTCGATGTACTATAAGCCACAGGTCGGCTTTGTAGGTGACCCGATGCCATTCTATGATCCGGTTGCCAAGGACTTTAAAGTGATGTACCTGCAAGATTACCGTCCGAACCCCGAAGCTACGTACCATCCCATTTTCGGGGTGGCTACCAAAGACGGTGCTACTTACGAATCTCTCGGCGAACTGATTTCCTGCGGAGGGCGTGACGAACAGGATGCTGCCATCGGCACAGGAGGAACGATCTATAACCCTGCCGACAAACTGTATTATACCTTCTACACCGGTAATAAGTTCAAGCCTTCTTCCGACCAGAATGCTCAGGTAGTGATGGTAGCTACTTCTCCCGATTTCAAGACATGGACCAAGAACCGCACCTTCTACCTGAAAGGAGATACGTATGGTTATGACAAGAATGACTTCCGTGATCCGTTCCTGTTCCAGACCGAAGACGGTGTGTATCACATGCTGATCGCTACCCGCAAGAACGGAAAAGGGCATATCGCCGAATTTACCTCTGCCGACCTGAAAGAGTGGGAATCTGCGGGAACCTTTATGACCATGATGTGGGATCGTTTCTACGAATGTCCGGATGTATTCAAGATGGGGGACTGGTGGTATCTGATTTATTCGGAACAGGCTTCCTTCATGCGTAAAGTACAATATTTCAAAGGCAGAACGCTGGAAGATTTGAAAGCAACTACCGCCAATGATGCCGGAATATGGCCGGACAATCGTGAAGGAATGCTGGACAGCCGCGCATTCTATGCCGGAAAGACCGCTTCCGACGGAACAAACCGCTACATATGGGGCTGGTGTCCCACACGTGCCGGAAATGATAATGGAAATGTAGGTGATGTAGAACCCGAATGGGCAGGCAATCTGGTAGCACAACGTCTGATTCAACACGAAGACGGTACTTTAACCCTCGGAGTACCCGATGCAATCGACCGAAAATACACTTCCGCACAAGAAGTGAAAGTAATGGCAAAAGATGGTAACGTGACCGAAAGCGGTAAAACCTATACTTTGGGCGAAGGCGCCTCCGTCATCTTCAACCGTCTGAAAGTACATAACAAGATTTCTTTCACCGTAAAGACCGCTTCGAATACGGACCGTTTCGGAATCTCTTTTGTACGTGGAACGGATTCCGCTTCCTGGTATAGTATCCATGTCAATGCCGATGAAGGCAAAGCGAATTTTGAGAAAGACGGTGACGATGCCAAATACTTATTCGATAATAAATTCAATATTCCGGCAGATAATGAATATCGTGTGACGATTTACAGTGACCAGTCCGTCTGCGTGACTTATATCAACGACCAGTTATCTTTCACCAACCGTATCTACCAAATGCAGAAGAACCCGTGGTCACTCTGCTGTTATAAAGGTGAAATAACTGTATCAGACGTTCAGGTAAGCACTTATTGATGAAAACTACACCGGCAAGTAACATCTTTTACAGCGTTTGAAACAAAAGTGATAGGCGCTAACCTTGGAAGCGCCTATCTTTGCACTGTAACAACTATCAAAAGTATAACAACCTTAATACCATAGAACATGAATGTATTTTTGCCTGTCAAACAACTTCAGACCTTTCTGATTTGTTTTATTCTCATGACTATTTCTGTTTCAACCCGAGCGGCGGATTCTCCTTTGCTGATTAAGAATCTGGGAGAAGGTCATTGCCTTGTACGTGTCAATACTTCCCAGAAGTACCTGCTTCTGCCCGTAGAAGATACGTCTCCCGATGTACGTATCAGCATGATCGTTAATAATAAAGAGGTGAAAAACTTCGACGTGCGTCTCGCCATACATAAAGTAGATTACTTTGTTCCGGTAGACCTTTCCGACTTTTCCGGCAAAACGGTCTCTTTCAAGTTCAAGATGAACTCCAACGATCCGATCCGTGTCAATCTTTCGCCGGATAATACCGCTTGCTGCAAGGAAATGAAACTCTCCGACACCTTCGATACGACCAACCGTGAAAAGTTTCGTCCGACCTATCACTTCTCTCCCCTTTACGGATGGATGAACGACCCGAACGGAATGGTCTATAAAGACGGTGAATACCATCTTTTTTACCAGTACAACCCTTATGGCTCCAAATGGGGAAACATGAACTGGGGACACGCTATCAGCAAAGACCTCGTAAACTGGGAACACCGCCCTGTTGCGATAGCACCGGATGCGCTTGGTACTATCTTCAGCGGCTCTGCCGTGGTAGATCATAACAATACAGCCGGCTTCGGAGCAGGCGCAATCATCGCCATCTATACACAAAACAGCGACCGTCAGGTACAAAGCATCGCTTATAGCACTGACAACGGACGCACTTTCACCAAATACGAAAACAACCCCGTACTTGTATCCGAAGCTCGTGATTTCCGCGACCCGAAAGTTTTTTTGGTACGAAGCAACAAAACGCTGGATCATGGTGCTCGCAGTGGGACAGGAAATGCAGATTTTCTCTTCTCCCAATCTGAAAGACTGGGCATTTGAAAGCAGCTTCGGCGAAGGATACGGTGCTCACGGCAACGTATGGGAATGCCCCGATTTATTCGAACTTCCGGTAGAGGGCACCAACGAAAAGAAATGGGTATTGCTTTGCAGCCTCGGTGACGGTCCTTTCGGTGACTCCGCTACTCAATACTTTATCGGTAGCTTCGACGGCAAGAAATTTAGTTGTGACAATCAGCCGAATGTCACGAAATGGATGGACTGGGGAAAAGACCATTATGCTACAGTTACTTGGAGCGATGCCCCCGACAACCGCCGTATCGCCATTGCATGGATGAGCAACTGGCAATATGCAAATGACGTGCCAACTTCTCAATACCGTAGTCCGAACTCCATCCCTCGTGATTTGAGTCTCTTTGCCATCGACGGTGGGATTTATCTTCAATCCGCTCCTTCTCCCGAATTACTGAAACTGCGTGGTGTTTCCAAAAAGCGCTCATTCAAGGTTAACGGAACACGTATCGTGAAAGATTTGATTCCGAACAATGAAGGTGCTTACGAAATAGAACTGTCCCTCAAGAATCAGCAGGCAGAAATCATCGGTTTCCGTCTCTACAATGACAAGGGCGAAGAAGTAGACATGCAGTACGATATGAAAGAGAAGAAATTCTCAATGGACCGTCGCAAGAGTGGCGAGGTAAATTTCAACGAAAACTTCCCGATGCTGACTTGGACTGCGATTGAAGGGGATAAGGATGAAATGAAACTCCGCCTGTTTGTAGACAGATCAAGTGTAGAGGCTTTCGGTGACGGTGGACGCTTCGCTATGACCAATCAGGTATTTCCTTCGGAACCTTACAATCATATCAGCTTCTACAGCAAAGGCGGTGCCTATAAAGTAGATTCATTCGTGGTTTACAAACTGAAGAAATAAAAAACGACTTTCTTCTCCCTGCGCTCTTTTTAATTCACGCTAACATACCTTTATCCTTGCGTTAACATGCCTTTATGTTCTCCTTATGTATGGGAGATAGATAGCGTTTCACCTACGTGATACGATCTGTTCATTACTGTGATAAGGCCTTATCACCCTTGTGATACGGTCTGTTCACAGCCGTGATAAGCAAAGAAAATAGGAGGCTAAAAGAAAAAGGATCAATAGGAAAGAAAAATAATTACTGTGCTAATATACGAAATTATAATAGATAAAACAATGGAAAATACTAAAAACGCTTCTCTCTCCAAGCTAGTCCCGGTGATGCTTTGTTTCTTCGCCATGGGATTCGTTGATCTGGTGGGCATTGCCTCCAATTATGTAAAAGCAGACCTGGGTCTGACAGACTCACAAGCAAACATATTCCCTTCATTGGTGTTCTTCTGGTTTCTGATTTTCTCCGTACCGACAGGTATGCTGATGAGCCGTATCGGTCAGAAGAAAACCGTGTTACTCAGTTTGATCGTGACTTTTGCTTCTTTACTGTTGCCTGTCTTCGGGGATAGTTACGCACTGATGCTGATTTCTTTTTCCCTGTTAGGTATTGGAAACGCACTGATGCAGACTTCACTGAACCCGCTTCTTTCCAACATCGTTCGTGGTGACCGTCTGGCAAGCAGCCTCACCTTCGGACAATTCGTGAAAGCGATCGCTTCTTTCCTTGCACCGTACATTGCCATGTGGGGGGCAACGCAGGCGATTCCTTCTTTCGATCTGGGATGGCGTGTATTATTCCCTATTTATATGGTAATAGCCATCCTTGCCATTCTGTTGCTCAACGCGACACAGATTGAAGAAGAGAAGGAAGAAGGCAAACCTTCCACTTTCGGACAGTGCCTGGCATTGCTCGGCAAACCGTTTATCCTGCTTTGCTTTATCGGAATCATGTGTCACGTAGGTATCGACGTCGGTACAAACACTACTGCACCTAAGATTCTGATGGAACGCATCGGCATGACACTGGATGATGCTGCTTTTGCAACCAGCCTCTATTTTATCTTCCGTACGGCAGGCTGTTTTCTAGGATCATTCATCCTGCGTCAGATGTCTCCGAAATCTTTCTTCGGTATCAGTGTTGTTATGATGCTGGCTGCTATGGTAGGGTTGTTCATCTTCCATGATAAGGCGGTGATTTACGCTTGTATCGCTCTGATCGGTTTTGGTAACTCGAATGTGTTCTCTGTTATTTTCTCGCAGGCATTGCTTTATCTGCCGGGAAAGAAAAACGAAGTTTCCGGTCTGATGATTATGGGACTCTTCGGAGGAACCGTTTTCCCGTTGGCTATGGGAGTTGCTTCGGATACTTCTATGGGGCAGAATGGTGCGATTGCTGTGATGACAGTCGGTGTACTTTACTTGCTGTTCTATACCTTCCGTATCAAAAAATAATTTTATATTTGGAAAACAATTAAATCTGTAGATCATGAATAATATAATTGTAGGAATGGGCGAAGCATTATGGGATGTATTGCCCGAAGGAAAGAAGATAGGCGGTGCTCCGGCTAATTTCGCTTATCATGTTTCACAGTTTGGTTTCGACAGCCGTGTAGTAAGTGCGGTGGGCAATGACGAACTGGGAGATGAAATCATGGAAGTATTCAAAGAAAAGCAACTCAAAAATCAGATTGAGCGGGTGGATTATCCTACCGGTACGGTGCAGGTGACACTGGATGACGAAGGGGTACCTTGCTACGAAATCAAAGAAGGAGTGGCATGGGATAACATTCCTTTCACGGACGAACTGAAGCGGCTGGCTTTGAATACGCGCGCCGTTTGTTTTGGTTCGTTGGCTCAACGCAATGAAGTGAGCCGTGCTACAATTAACCGATTCCTCGATACAATGCCCGATATAGACGGACAGCTGAAGATATTCGACATCAACCTCCGTCAGGACTTCTACACGAAAGAAGTATTGCGCGAGTCTTTCAAACGCTGCAACATTCTGAAGATAAACGATGAAGAACTGGTGACAATCAGCCGTATGTTCGGTTATCCGGGCATCGACTTACAGGATAAGTGCTGGATTCTGTTGGCCAAGTACAATCTGAAAATGTTGATTCTTACTTGCGGTATCAATGGTAGTTATGTGTTTACTCCGGGAGTCGTTTCTTTTCAGGAAACGCCGAAGGTTCCGGTAGCCGATACGGTAGGAGCGGGGGATTCCTTTACTGCCGCTTTCTGTGCTTCCATTCTGAATGGCAAGTCTGTTCCCGAAGCTCATAAGCTGGCTGTCGAAGTTTCCGCTTATGTTTGTACGCAGAGCGGTGCAATGCCCGAACTTCCGGTAGTTCTGAAAGACAGATTGTTGTAGAATCTCTTTAAATTCAAAAAGAAGGTGTGTCAAAAGCAACTAAACTCTCCTCCTTCCCGAAGGAGGGGAATTTAGTTGCTTTTGACACATCTTCTTTTCTGTTTCTTATTTCAGTAAATGTCCCCCTTCCCTGTGTTTTGATTTACTACTTAATCTGTTAATTATTAGAATGATAATAACAGATGTTCTTTTTCTAATTGTCCCCCTCTTCCTTGCCTTGTTTTATAAGCCGATTGCCTATCTTTGCGGCAGGTTTTTAAATAATAAATCAAAAAGAGAAAACTACTTTATGAAACACATTTCGAACTTCCTCAGATCAAAAAGCTGGAACGTATTTTTGTTTTTATATCTTGCTCTTCCTTTGTTTGCGCAAAAAGAATATAAGATCGATCAGGTATCTGTTGTTAATGTAGGCGATGGCAGACTGTTGTTTCAGGAACTGAAAACGGAAAAAGCATTGAATGGCGAACATCGCATCATAGATGGTTATCATTCCGCCTATGTGCTGGCATCTTTTAAAGATGGTTTTTATGATGGCGGATACAAAGAATATGTGGACAATATATTAATAACGGAAGGAAGTTATAAAGAAGGGCGGAAGGATGGCCTCTTCAAGATTAACTCCAAGTTTGACGGTAAGCTGAAAGAAGAAAAGTCCTATAAGGAAGGTAAGCTGGACGGTACGAGCAAAAGTTACTTTACTACCGGAAAAGTGGAAAGTGAAAGAAACTTCCGGATGGGGAAAGAGCACGGGAAGCAACTGTCGTACGAATCTGACGGTACTTTGCGGAAAGAGCATAATTACAAGGACGGGAAGCAGGTAGGCAAACAGTATACTTTTCTGAAAGGTACATATGATTTGTATGAGACCGTTTATTTCAATGAAGAAGGTTTGCAGGACGGTGAATATTCGTCCGTGTTTACGTTTGGCTCGCCACGTATACTGGGTAGTTATAAGAATGGAAAGAAGAATGGTCGGTGGACTACTTTTGCTGAAAGCGGAGATACGCTGATGATTGAAACCTATCTGGATGGAAAAGAAGATGGACTCCATGTCTCATTTGCCAACGGAAGTGGGGTAAGGCAGAAAGAATATTATATGAAGAACGATCGTAAAGACGGTTTATACCGTGAATATAATTTGGAAAATGGTGAATTGAGATATGAAGCTACCTATCAGGCCGGCAGATTGCATGGCAAGGAACGACGGCTGATAGTGAGCAACCGCTTTGATTATTGGGAAACTTCTACCTATGTGAACGGAAGGCAGAACGGACCGTTCGAAGCTCGTTATGTAAAGAATGACCAGCTTCGTGAATGTGGGGAATATAAGAATGGTCACCGTGTAGGACGATGGAAACGCTACACTATTGATGGTAAACTGGAAAAGGAATGGGATGAAAACTAATCGGTAGATGAAAGGTCAGAGCATAAAAAAAGGAGCAACGCCTTGCTCCAACCTTTGTTAACCTTAAATCTAATACTATGAAAAACACAGTGCAAAGATACGGACTTCTGTGAAATCTGCAAATTATCCAAGTAAAACGCTATGTTTTATAACATTGATTAAGTGTTTGTTTTACGCTTTATACTTTTGTTAATACTTTCCGATGGTCTGAAAGAGGACTGCTTTCCTTCTTTTTAGAATAATAAATAGCTGAAGTTAGAGAACTTTACAGTATTATTTCTTATTTTTGTTCTTAATTGGATTACAGAAAGAACTATGAAATGATGAGATGGATGAAGACGATGAGATATCTGAAGTGGATGCTGGTGCTGTTTGGTTTAATCGGGATGACGGCTTGCCGGCAGGATACACCCCGTTTTCGTATTGGGGTGGCTCAATGCAGCGATGATTCATGGCGACATAAGATGAATGATGAGATTCTTCGGGAAGCGATGTTTTATAATGGTGTTTCGGTGGAAATCCGTTCGGCAGGGGATGATAACAGTAAGCAGGCGGAAGATGTCCATTATTTTATGGACGAAGGAGTCGATCTGCTGATTATTTCCGCTAACGAAGCTGCTCCTATGACTCCGATTGTAGAAGAAGCTTATCAGAAAGGCATCCCCGTTATTCTTGTAGACCGGAAGATTCTTTCGGATAAATATACTGCCTATATCGGAGCCGATAATTATGAAATCGGTCGTTCGGTAGGAAACTATATTGCCTCCAGTCTGAAAGGGAAGGGAAATATAGTAGAACTGACAGGATTGAGCGGTTCGACTCCTGCAATGGAACGGCATCAGGGATTTATGGCTGCCATCAGTAAATTCCCGGATATAAAGCTGATTGATAAAGCGGATGCTGCGTGGGAACGTGGTCCGGCAGAGATAGAAATGGATAGTATGCTTCGGAGGCATCCTAAGATTGATGCTGTGTATGCCCATAATGACCGTATCGCTCCGGGTGCCTATCAGGCAGCAAAGATGGCAGGGCGGGAGAAGGAAATGATTTTTGTCGGCATAGATGCCTTGCCGGGTAAGGGAAACGGACTGGAACTGGTTCTGGACAGTGTGCTGGATGCCACCTTTATCTATCCGACCAATGGCGATAAGGTACTGCAACTGGCTATGGACATTCTGGAGAAGAAACCCTATCCCAAAGAAACGGTGATGAATACCGCTGTTGTGGACCGTACCAACGCACACGTCATGCAGTTGCAGACCACACACATTTCCGAACTCGACAAAAAGATTGAAACGCTCAACGGACGTATCGGTGGCTATCTCTCTCAGGTAGCTACACAACAGGTCGTTTTATACGGTAGCCTGATTATCCTTTTATTGGTAGCCGGCTTATTATTGGTCGTTTATAAATCACTCCGCTCAAAGAATCGCTTGAATAAAGAACTTTTTAAGCAGAAGCAACAATTGGAAGAGCAACGTGACAAACTGGAAGAACAGCGTGACCAATTGATACAACTTTCTCATCAACTGGAAGAAGCTACTCATGCCAAGCTGGTATTCTTCACCAATATTTCTCACGACTTCCGTACTCCGTTGACATTGGTTGCCGACCCAGTAGAACATTTATTGGCGGACAAGACATTGAGTGGAGATCAGCACCGGATGCTCATGCTGATTCAGCGAAATGTGAACATTCTTCTGCGTCTGGTCAATCAGATTCTGGATTTCCGTAAATATGAAAACGGCAAGATGGAATATACTCCGGTTACGGTGGATGTCCTTTCTTCTTTCGAAGGATGGAATGAGTCTTTTCAGGCGGCAGCCCGTAAGAAGCATATCCATTTTTCTTTTGATAGTATGCCGGATACGGATTATCATACACTGGCAGACATGGAGAAGCTGGAACGTATTTATTTCAATCTTCTGTCCAATGCCTTTAAGTTTACACCGGAAAACGGGAAAATAGCCGTCCGTCTGTCTTCCCTTAGTAAAGAGGACAAGCGATGGATACGTTTCACGGTGGCAAATACCGGTTCCATGATTTCTGCCGAACATATTCGCAATGTATTCGACCGTTTCTATAAGATCGATATGCACCATACCGGTTCGGGAATCGGACTGGCATTGGTAAAAGCCTTCGTAGAAATGCACGGTGGTATGATCTCCGTAGAGAGCGATGAGAAACAGGGCACGGTCTTTACCGTTGAACTGCCTGTACAGTCTTGTGAGGCTGTTGCTGCCGAACCGGATACCACCCTTGTTTCTGCGGATTCCCGTACAACAGATGTTCTATTGGCGGAAGAGGAAGAACTGGAAAAAGGATATGACTCTTCCAAACCGTCCGTACTGATTATTGATGATAATGAGGATATCCGTTCGTATGTCCATACGCTGTTGCATACAGACTATACGGTGATTGAAGCGGCAGACGGCTCCGAAGGAATCCGTAAGGCTATGAAGTATGTTCCGGACCTGATCATTTCTGATGTGATGATGCCGGGCATTGATGGCATTGAATGTTGCCGCCGGCTGAAAAGTGAGTTACAGACCTGTCATATTCCGGTTATTCTGCTGACAGCGTGTTCACTGGACGAACAGCGTATTCAGGGATATGACGGTGGTGCGGATTCTTATATTTCAAAGCCGTTCAGTTCACAGCTGTTGCTGGCACGTGTCCGCAATCTGATTGATTCTCACCGTCGTCTGAAACAGTTCTTTGGTGACGGGCAGACATTGGCAAAAGAAGATGTCTGCGATATGGACAAGGATTTTGTAGAAAGATTCAAGTCATTGATTGAAGAGAAAATGGGAGACTCCGGTTTGAATGTGGAGGACTTGGGCAAAGACATGGGACTAAGCCGTGTGCAGCTTTACCGCAAGATTAAATCATTGACTAACTACTCTCCGAATGAATTGCTCCGTATCGCCCGTTTGAAGAAGGCAGCTTCTTTGCTTGCTTCTTCGGACATGACCGTAGCGGAGATTGGTTATGAAGTCGGTTTCAGTTCACCTTCTTATTTCGCCAAGTGCTATAAAGAGCAGTTTGGAGAGAGCCCGACAGATTTCCTGAAAAGGAAAGGATGATTTCATTGATATCGTAAAGAGGGATATATGAAAGATTATAAAGTAGATAAAGAGAGCTTTTCCGAATCCTTTCGGAAGGAAGTGTACGAAGTCGTATCCCAGATACCTGTGGGAAAAGTATCTACTTATGGAGGTATTGCTTTGCTGTTGGGGGCACCCCAATGCTCGCGGATGGTGGGACGTGCATTGAAAGAAGTGCCGGATGAATTATCCATTCCCTGCCATAGAGTTGTAAATTCCACCGGAAGGCTGGTGCCCGGTTGGGTGGAACAAAAACAACTCTTGCTGGCAGAAGAAGTTTCTTTCAAAGCTAACGGATGCGTTAATCTGAAAGAACATTTGTGGCACGTGGATGAATGAAGGATGCAAGGAAGGTAAGCCATATCATCCGTATCCATACAATAAAGAAAACCCATACATGAAGCCATAAGGTCCTGGTAATGAAATCTCTGATGGGTACAGGGACGAATATGTCGATAGGAACGATACATAACAGCACAAAACAGCACCAAAATAGAATCTTGTCTGTTGCGGTACGTGTTGGTCTGCTCCAATACCAGAGCATGAAACCTGCCAATGCGATAATATAGGTATGCTTCTCGGCGGAGTCACTCAGTAATACTACCCAGCCCATGAGAATGCCCAAAGCCTGGGCACGGAAGGCAAAAGACGACCATTTGCGGAAATTCCCCAAAAAGAGCAGAGTCAGCAAGCCGAGCATTCCTATCTGAAGTGCACGGAAGTGTGGCAATGTCCATGCTGCAATGGGGCGGGCATAGAAAAATGAATCATAAGCTCCGGCGGACTGATGAACAGCAAGACTATGGCACCATTCTTCATAATAGGGGAGCAAATCTGCAGGAGCTATTTTGATTAACGGTAATGCAAGCAATACAATGCCCATTGTAACGGCATAGCCAAAGTTACGCCATACGTGAGGATAGCACAGCAACAATGCCAGTTCGAAAATTCCATATACTTTGGTACATCCCGAAATCATGATTAACAGAACAGCCAGAAATCCACGGTCTTTTTCCAATAACGTATAGGCGAATAAGAATAAATAGGCTACCGTTATGTTATACTGAAATGAAAGTAAACTTTGTCCTAAAATCAGTAACAGAAAAAGGAACATACGGCATTTCTGCTGCTGGGTGAATTGTTGGGGCAGCGTGAAGATCGCCATAAAGAACAGCGAATAATTGAATAGATTCCACGCGAAAGGTCCCAGCCATGCAGGCAGATACGCAAACGGAGCGAACAATACCGTGAAAACTGGAGAATAAAGGAAGTAGCGTCCGTGAGCTTCTACAAATTCAGTTGTGTATGGGCTGATGCCTTGCCAGAAG
Organism: Bacteroides sp. 1_1_14; assembly: GCF_000162515.1. Lineage (NCBI taxonomy): Bacteria > Pseudomonadati > Bacteroidota > Bacteroidia > Bacteroidales > Bacteroidaceae > Bacteroides > Bacteroides sp. 1_1_14. The sequence goes on from NZ_GG774711.1 coordinate 161,226, forward strand.
AATTGAGTAGCGTCCGAGAAGACCATAAAGTTTTGATGCCGTCCTCGTATAAATTCGAGCAGAGTCACTATAAAAGCGAGCAGGAAACCTATCATGTAGAGATTCCGCCGGCTATAGAAAAACGGCATTTTGGGGTTCTTTTTACTAAGGAACTGTACTTGGCTTTTGTCGTCTAGTGTGGCAGTACCTGTTTGTTTTTCTTTTGTTGTGTAATGACAATTATCCTTCCCCAGGAAAATTGTAATAGCCCTGTTGAACATATAAATCTAGTTTAGTTATTGACGCCAAATATACGGTGTTTAAGTGAAATATTCAAACTTATTTTATATTTATCTGCCGGTTTGTTCTATTTTGCTGAGTGATAGGGGAATATTACCCGGAAACTTTCCATATCATTACAAATAAAGCCCTCTGTATGCCCCGGATTTTGAATATAATTTGTATGTTTAATCCGTTTTTTGTATCTTTGTGCCAGCAAGATACTGGAACAGGCTGTTTTTATACATAAAAATGCTATTTTTTGCTATTCGTTGAAAGGATTATCTTATCAAATTCTATTCCTTTTTTAATTACTCAGTCTGTCAATAATCATTTTATTAATTATTTCGGGATTCATTGTTATTTGTCCCGTATTTAAATCAGAACTTTATACGATATAAAGAAAGATTCCTGTTATCGTTTGTTCTTGTCTTGCTGTGTATATTATTTTAATAACCTAAACCATTTTATTGTATGAGTAAAATAGAAATTAAAGATCTCTATCTGGTTTTTGGCAATGAGAAGCAGAAGGCTTTGAAGATGTTGAAAGAAGGTAAAACAAAAAGTGAAATATTGAAAGCGACCGGATGTACAGTTGCGGTGAAAGATGCGAATCTTTCCATTAATGAAGGCGAAATATTCGTCATTATGGGGCTGTCCGGTAGTGGAAAGTCCACTTTACTCCGCTGCATCAACCGTTTGATACGCCCTACTTCCGGAGAAGTGATTATCAATGGAACAGACATAGCCAAAGTGTCGGATAAGGAACTGTTGCAGATTCGCCGGAAAGAACTGGCTATGGTCTTTCAGAACTTCGGTCTGCTTCCTCACCGTTCTGTCTTGCATAATATAGCTTTCGGGCTCGAACTACAGGGAGTAAAAAAGGGAGAACGGGAGCAGAAAGCGATGGAAAGTATGCAACTGGTGGGGCTGAAAGGCTACGAGAATCAGATGGTAAGTGAACTGTCGGGTGGGATGCAGCAGCGTGTCGGGCTGGCGCGGGCTTTGGCCAATAATCCCGAAGTCCTGTTGATGGATGAGGCCTTCTCGGCACTCGATCCTTTGATCCGTGTGCAGATGCAGGATGAACTGCTGACTTTGCAGTCGAAGATGAAAAAAACGATTGTCTTTATTACTCACGACCTGAGTGAAGCGATTAAATTGGGTGACCGGATTGCTATCATGAAGGATGGAGAAATTGTACAAATCGGTACATCGGAAGAAATCCTGACCGAACCTGCCAACGCTTATGTAGAACGATTTGTGGAGAATGTAGATCGAAGCAAGATTATAACAGCTTCCTCTGTTATGGTAGATAAACCCATAGTGGCACGTTTGAAGAAAGAAGGCCCGGAGGTGCTGATCCGTAAGATGCGCGAACGGAATCTGACCGTTCTTCCGGTAGTCGATTCCAATAATCTGTTAGTAGGAGAGGTGCGGTTGAATGACTTGCTGAAACTACGAAAAGAGCAAATCCGCTCCATCGAGTCCGTAGTAAGGTATGAAGTTCATTCAGTGCTGGGTGATACGGTGCTGGAAGATATTCTTCCGTTGATGACAAAAACGAACTCGCCAATCTGGGTCGTAAATGAGAATCGGGAGTTTGAAGGCGTAGTGCCACTTTCCTCGTTGATCATCGAAGTAACGGGAAAAGATAAAGAAGAAATTAATGAAATCATTCAAAACGCAATAGAATTATGATAAATATCGGACAATATATAGAGACTGCCATTAATTGGCTCACAGAACATTTTGCTTCCTTTTTTGATGCTCTCAGCATGGGGATCGGAGGATTCATAGACGGTTTTCAGCACGTACTGTTTGGAATACCTTTTTATATCACAATCGCAGTGCTGGCTGCGCTCGCCTGGTTTAAGTCGGGTAAGGGGACAGCCGTATTTACCCTCTTGGGTTTATTGCTTATTTACGGCATGGGCTTTTGGGAAGAAACGATGCAGACATTGGCGTTAGTACTTTCTTCCACTTGTCTGGCATTGCTTTTAGGCGTTCCGCTGGGAATCTGGACTGCCAACAGTGATCGTTGTAACAAGATAATGCGCCCTGTCCTCGACTTTATGCAGACAATGCCTGCCTTTGTCTATCTGATTCCTGCCGTTCTATTCTTCGGATTGGGAACTGTGCCGGGAGCTTTTGCCACCATCATCTTTGCAATGCCTCCTGTGGTTCGTCTGACCGGTCTGGGCATTCGTCAGGTTCCTAAAAACGTAGTAGAAGCCTCCCGCTCTTTTGGAGCTACTCCCTGGCAGCTTCTTTATAAGGTGCAATTGCCTTTGGCGTTGCCTACTATTCTGACGGGAATCAACCAGACGATCATGATGTCACTTTCGATGGTAGTGATTGCTGCCATGATTTCTGCCGGAGGATTGGGAGAAATCGTGCTGAAAGGTATCACCCAAATGAAAATCGGACTCGGATTTGAAGGCGGTATCGCAGTCGTGATATTGGCGATCGTGCTGGACCGCATCACTCAGGGTATGGCAGATAACAGAAAAAGTAAAAAGAAATAAGAATCACACCAAAGAAAGGAATAATCAATGAATAAGATAAAAATGATTGCGGCAATGTTTATTGCCGGCATACTCTTAACCTTCGTTTCCTGCGGAGACAACGGAAAGAGTAAGAAGATAAGTATCGCTTATGCCAACTGGTCGGAAGGTATTGCAATGACAAATCTTGCCAAAGCGATTTTTGAAGATCAGGGGTACGATGTAAAGTTGCTGAATGCCGACCTTGCACCTATATTTACCTCTATCTCCCGTAAGAAAGCAGACGTATTTATGGATGTCTGGATGCCTGTCACTATGGAAGATTATATGAAACAATACGGGGATAAACTCGAAGTTATCGGGGATATTTATGATGGTGCCCGTATCGGGCTGGTGGTTCCGGATTACGTTACGATCAACTCAATCGAAGAACTGAACGCGGAAAAGGAACGTTTCTCCGGTCAGATTGTCGGTATTGATGCCGGAGCCGGTATTATGAAAGCTACCGATCAGGCCATCAAAGATTATGGATTGGATTATAAACTGATGACTTCGAGCGGACCTGCCATGACTGCTTCCCTAAAGAAAGCGATTGATAAGAAAGACTGGATTGTCGTGACGGGATGGACGCCTCACTGGATGTTCGACCGTTTCAAGCTGAAAGTTCTTCAGGACCCGAAGCTGATATATGGAAATACGGAATCCATTCATACCATAGCATGGAAAGGTTTTAGCGAGAAGGACCCTTTTGCTGCCGAACTTTTGGGCAACATTCGTCTGACAGATGCGGAAATCAGCTCCTTAATGACTGCTCTGGAAGAGGCGCAGACAACGGAAAGACAGGCTGCCCGTCAATGGATGGAAGAACATCAGGAACTGGTAAACAGTTGGATTCCTGAGAAAGATTGATATGCAAACACTACTTCAACCATCCCGCCATTCTTTCTTTACCATAGAAGTAGTAGAAAAGTAGTCCCAGCCAGCTGGTAAGAACGATTAATACAATCGCTATAAGTCTTTTCTCTACAGCCGCATTTATATTCCAAATCTCTATGGCAGCTCTGAAAGTCAGTATCAAACCGATAATCCAAATAACAAATCCGATCATATCTTTAGAGTTTTAATGAATATCTTCGTGAGAAGTAATCGTTACTTCTAAGATATAAACCAAAAAGGCAGGAATCTGTTTCCAGGATTCCTGCCTTTTATTATGTACAAAGTATTTCTACTTATTATTCAGCTGTATCAGCTCCCCAGTTTTCTCTGGCAAGACGTTTGTAGCTGTTGTAACGCCATTTAGCGTTTTCTTCAGCAGCTTTAAACAGTTCTTCAGCTTCAGCAGGATATTGTTTCATTACAGAAGCGTAACGAACTTCACCCTTCAAGAAACCTTGGAAGTCTTCCCAGTTAGGTTCTTTGCTATCCAGTTGGAACGGATTCTTGCCTTCTTCTTCCAAAGCAGGGTTGTAACGCCACAAGTGCCAGTAACCGCACTTAACAGCCTTTTCTTCTTCTTCCTGGCTCTTACCCATACCGGCTTTCAGACCGTGGTTGATACATGGAGCGTAAGCGATGATCAGTGATGGTCCCGGATATGCTTCAGCTTCACGGATAGCTTTCAGAGTCTGAGCCTGGTCAGCACCCATAGCAATCTGAGCAACATATACATAACCGTAAGTAGTAGCCATCAGACCGAGGTCTTTCTTACGTACACGCTTACCTGCAGCAGCAAACTTAGCGATAGCGCCTACCGGAGTAGCTTTAGAAGACTGACCACCTGTGTTAGAGTAAACCTCAGTATCCAATACAAGGATGTTAACGTCCTTACCGGAAGCGATTACATGGTCAAGACCACCGTAACCGATATCATAAGAAGCACCGTCACCACCGATGATCCATTGGCTGCGTTTAACAAGATATTGTTGCAGATCAGCGATTTGCTTGCAGTGGTTGCATTTATCTTTAGCAGCTTCTACCATCGGAATGATCTTTTCGGCCAGTTCCTTAGTCTTTTCTGCATCCAGCATATTGTTGATCCATTCAGCAAATACTTCTTTGTATTCAGCCGGGCAGCAATCAGAAACGATAGCTTCGTTCATTACTTTCACCAGACGGGCACGCATCTTTTCGTTAGCCAGTTCCATACCCAGACCAAATTCACAGAAGTCTTCGAACAAGGAGTTAGCCCATGCAGGACCGTGACCCTTTTCGTTCATAGTGTACGGAGTAGAAGGAACTGAACCGGAGTAGATAGAAGAACATCCTGTAGCGTTAGCAACCATTTCACGGTCACCGAACAACTGAGAAATCAGTTTCACGTACGGAGTTTCACCACAACCGGAGCAAGCGCCTGAGAACTCAAACAATGGAGTTGCGAACTGAGAGTTCTTCACGTTAGCCTTGATGTCTACCAGGTGTTGTTTGCTCTTCACGTTTTCAGCGCAGTAAGTCCAGTTATCAGCTTCGGCCAACTGGCTTTCAAGGTGTTTCATGGTCAATGCCTTGCCACCCTTCTTCGGATTACCCGGACAGATGTCGGCACAGTTACCGCAACCCAGACAGTCGAGAACGTCTACCTGAATACGGAATGTCATACCATCGAATGCTTTACCTACAGCTTTCAGTTGCTCGAACTTAGCACCCTTCTGCTCTTCAGCATCGAGTACGAACGGACGGATAGAAGCGTGAGGACAAACGTAAGCACACTTGTTACACTGAATACAGTTTTCAGCATTCCATTCGGGAACGAATGCAGCTACACCACGTTTTTCGTATTTGGAAGTACCTTGATACCAAGTACCGTCTTCGATACCCTTGAATGCAGATACCGGCAGCAAGTCACCGTCCTGTGCATTGATCGGACGAACTACTTCGTTGATGAAAGCAGGATCATTGTTTTCTGCTTTTGCATCATCCGGCAGGTTAGCCCAAGCAGGATCGACAGTCAGAGTCTTATATTCACCACCGCGGTCTACAGCAGCGTAGTTCTTGTTAACAACGTCTTCACCCTTCTTGCCGTAAGACTTAACGATGAATTTCTTCATCTGTTCAACAGCTTGATCTACAGGGATTACGCCTGTGATACGGAAGAATGCAGACTGAAGGATTGTATTGGTACGGTTGCCCAAACCAATTTCCATTGCAATCTGAGTTGCGTTGATATAGTATACAGAGATGTTGTTCTGTGCAAAGTATTTCTTCACCTTGTTAGGCAGGTTCTTAGCCAGTTCTTCGCCTTCCCAGATGGTATTCAGCAAGAAAGAACCGTTCTTACGCAAACCACGTGTTACGTCGTACATGTGCAGGTAAGCCTGAACGTGACAAGCAACGAAGTTCGGAGTATTTACCAAGTAAGTAGAACGGATCGGAGTATCACCGAAACGCAAGTGAGAACAAGTGAAACCACCCGACTTCTTGGAGTCGTAAGAGAAGTAAGCCTGACAGTGTTTGTCGGTGTTGTCACCGATAATCTTAACAGAGTTCTTGTTGGCACCTACAGTACCGTCAGCACCCAGACCGTAGAATTTAGCTTCGAACATACCTTCACCGCCCAGAGCGATTTCTTCTTTCTGAGGAAGAGAAGTGAACGTAACGTCGTCTACGATACCGATAGTGAAGTGGTTCTTCGGCATTGGCATAGCCAAGTTTTCGAATACAGAGATGATCTGTGCCGGAGTTGTATCTTTTGAACCCAGACCGTAGCGACCGCCAACGATAACAGGAGCATTTTCTGCGCCATAGAAGCAGTCTTTAACGTCAAGGTAAAGAGGTTCGCCGTTAGCACCCGGTTCTTTTGTACGGTCAAGCACTGCGATGCTCTTTGCAGTCTTGGGTACAGCAGCCAGGAAGTGTTTAGCAGAGAACGGACGATACAAGTGTACGGCAACCATACCTACTTTTTCGCCGTTTGCTACCAAGTGGTCGATAGCTTCGCGGGCAGCTTCAGTTACAGAACCCATTGCGATAATTACGCGTTCTGCATCTTCTGCACCGTAGTAATCGAACAAACCGTATTTGCGGCCTGTGATCTTGGAAATTTCGTTCATGTATTCTTCTACGATAGCAGGAACTGCTTCATAGTAGTTATTGCATGATTCACGATGTTGGAAGAAGTGGTCGGGGTTTTCAGCCATACCACGGGCAACCGGCTTCATCGGATTCAGTGCACGGGCACGGAATTCAGCCAAAGCTTCCTGGTCGATCAGCGGAGCGAGGTCGTCGTTTTCCAACATTTCGATCTTCTGGATTTCGTGAGAAGTACGGAAACCATCGAAGAAGTTCATGAACGGAACGCGTGATTTGATAGTAGCCAGATGAGCAACACCTGCCAAATCCATAACTTCCTGTACAGAACCTTCTGCCAACATAGCGAAGCCGGTTTGACGAGCTGACATTACGTCCTGATGGTCACCGAAGATACACAATGCGTGAGAAGCCAGTGTACGAGCAGAAACGTGGAATACACAAGGCAAGAATTCACCGGCAATCTTGTACATGTTAGGGATCATCAAAAGAAGACCCTGAGAAGCAGTGTAAGTAGTAGTCAATGCACCAGCCTGAAGAGAACCGTGAACTGCACCGGCAGCACCACCTTCAGATTGCATTTCCTGTACCAATACTGTTTCGCCGAAGATGTTCTTACGTCCTGCGGCAGCCCATTCGTCTACGTACTCAGCCATAGTCGAAGAAGGAGTGATGGGGTAGATAGCTGCTACTTCAGAGAACATATACGAGATATGTGCTGCAGCTTGGTTACCATCACATGTGATGAATTTCTTCTGTTTAGTCATAACTAAATTAAATATTTAAGTAAATAAATCTTTTTAGTATAAGAATCCGAACATCCAAAGAGGTATTTGGTTGCCGCGGCCTATCTCAGCCTTTTGCAACGCATACGTCACGTCCGGGTTATTCTTTATTTTTGTACCTTCCGCACAAATTTTGAACGGCATCACTTCGTCTACCATGAAAGAGACGTTTTTATCTCCTTTATGTACCTTATGGTCTTTCCATAAAGTGTTAACGAAGAACGTGTCGAGTACATCCTGTTCTTCCACTTTCACCGGATAAATGGAGTACATCAGGTTAGAGTTGTGCATCATAATCTTTGACGGTTTCTTTGGGAATTCTTCTCCTTTCGGGTAAACCAGATTAATCAGACGCGCGTCTGCCAGATACTTGATATAGTTCATTACCGTAGCGCGGGATGTCTGTACGTCACTTGCCAGTTGGCTCACGTTCGGAGCTTTTGGTCCGTCCACAGCCAACAAATATAGTAATTTTTTTATCTTTGAAAGATATTTCAGCTCAATTTGTTTGATCAGCAGGATATCCACTTCTACCATCATGTTCATTGTTTTCAGCAGATTCTCCGAGAAATTACGTTTTTCAAGGAAGAAAGGGTAGAAACCATGATGCAGGTAATCCTGAAAATAATCCAGCGGTCGTACTTTGGAAAGTACTCCTTTGGCTATCTGTTCATGTGTACTGAGGATTTCTTCGAGGCTGTATGCCCGGAATTTCATTCCTGTCTGCAAGTTCAGAAATTCACGGAAAGAGAATCCGCGCAGGTTATAACTTTTCGCAATGTCACGCAATTCGAGGTTTTCCTCTTTGAGTCGCATGACGGAAGAACCGGTGAAGACAATCTTCAGGCTGGGGAAACGGTCATAGCACATTCGTAGCTCTTTGCTCCATTCGGGATGTTTGAACACCTGGTCGATCAGCAGTACTTTTCCGCCACGTTTCTGAAACTCGTTGGCGAAGTCAACAAGGCTGTGACCGGAGAAATAAAAGTTGTTCATATTGATGAACAGACAGGAACGGTCGGTGCCGAATTTCTCTTTGGCGTACTGCAGGAGGAAAGTGGTTTTTCCTACGCCACGTGTCCCTTTGATACCAATCAGACGGTCACTCCAGTCGATCTCGTCCATAAGATCGCGGCGAACGGGGGCATTGGTGTGCTCAACGAGGTAGGCGTGTGTGCGATAGAATGATTCCATTTCGTTTCTTTGTTTTTCGGCTGGCAAATATAGTGCTTTTTTTAGGATTTGCAAAGTAGAGATAGCAAAAATGTGCTTTAATTTATAAGTTTCTCTTTATTGTGTAAGTTCCTGATTATTTCCTGTATATATTTGCAGAATAATGTGTTGAATCCATCTTTGACATGACGAAAAGACCTGTTTATATATTCAATCCGGAGCATGATATGGCGTTGGCAAGCGGTGAGACGAACTATATGGCGCCGGCTTCCGCCCGACAGATGGCGAGTGACCTGGCGTTGCTTCCTATGTGGTATGCCGAAGCGGGAAGTGCGGTGCTTGCACCGTCTGCTTATAATGCGGACTTCCTGAAAACAAAGAGTGAACTTTTGGGCATGGATGTGGCCTTGTTGACGGAACCGGAAGTGGCTGACGGTAAAGACCAGAAGTTCTCTCCGTGGGGTTGGGACCCTGCTTTGCGGAAGCGTTTGATGACATTGGGGGCAGGTCAGACGGAGCTGCCTTCTGCGGATTATATGAATATTCTGAGAGAGCATTCGCATCGTCTGCAGGCGGTAAAGTTGTTGCCTGGGTTGCGGTTGAATGAATACTTCTGTGGAGAATCTTTTTATTTGAGTACTTTGGCGGAGTGCAGTGCGTTCGTCGAAGGGCGGGAAGCGTGCTTGTTAAAAGCTCCGCTTTCCGGAAGCGGGAAAGGATTGAATTGGTGTAAAGGCATATTTACTACTTTTATTTCCGGTTGGTGTGCCCGTGTCGCTGCTTCTCAGGGTGGGGTGGTAGGCGAACCTATATATAATAAGGTGGAAGATTTCGCTATGGAGTTTTATGCTGACGGGAGAGGAAGGGTTGTTTTTGCCGGATATTCGGTCTTCCACACGGGTGGGAGTGGGATGTATGCAGGGAATGACTTGCTGTCTGACGAGAAGATTCTGCAGAAACTATCGGCTTATGTGCCACAAGAAGAATTTATCAGGCTGCGGACTCGTTTGGAAGAAGAATTGTCAGCTTTGTTCGGTGGCTTTTATCATGGATACTTGGGAGTGGATATGATGATTTGTCATTTTCCGGATGAAGCGCCTGTTTACCGGATTCATCCTTGTGTCGAAATTAATCTGCGAATGAATATGGGGGTGGTGGCATGGCTCTTGACGGATCGTTATTTGGCTGCGGATGCGGAAGGAGTTTTTCGGATTGATTATTATCCTTTAGCCGGTCAGGCTTTGGAGGAACATCGGCAGATGTCGGCTTCGTTCCCTTTGTCCGTAGAGAATAATCGGGTGTGTGCCGGATATTTGCCGTTAGTACCGGTGACGCCTCAAAGCCGGTATCGTGCGTTTCTTTTGCTTACTCTCCCCCAGTGAAAAAGATAGTGCTTTTGCTCTCATGCTCTAACAGTTCGTCTGTATCCCTTTATTCATCGATGTTTTAGCTGTTAGAGATCCAGTGGTAGCAGAGTGAGAGCAAGGACTTGCTCTCACTCTGCATCGTCCTGATAAATACCGTTTTTACTGTGTTATTCTTTGATTTACAGGATGTTAATATCTGATATCTCAACTGTTAACGTTTGATTTCTCAGATATTAATAATTGAGAAATCAAGTATTAAGGACTGATAATTTATGTATTATTGACTGATATATGATTTAATGTTTTCAGAGAGAGCAGTACTATTGAAGTAGCTGATGCGTTCAATGTGATTGGAACATGCGGTTAAGTCAATCAAATCAACAGTAGTTTCAGATAGTTTCGAGCGTTTGGAACTAAAGTTTCAAGCGTATGAAACTCTAGTTTCTCACCGATGAAACTACAGTTTCACACCGATGAAACTCTGGTTTCAAGCAATGGAATGATGTGTACTGGTTTTAGTTGACAACTTCGTTTGTTATAACTGAATTAGTTTACTCAATATACTTTAATATCTAAATAGGTTTACTTTTGTTATTCTTATTCCTATGTTAGTTGTCTTTTGTTGGTGCTTGCAAATTTATGCATCTTCCTTTATTTACGCAAGCCTTCTTCAGGAAAATGTAATGTTGCCAACAACCAAAAACTCTTCGGTCGGGGATCGTCCTAGCGGCAAGGGGCGGGACCACCCATCCCGACGAGCGGGTATTATGCTGTTAATCCTACCGTTTCGCTGACCACTTCCATAGGTGTCCTCATGTTTATCCCTTGATGAGGCCGCACATGATTATATACATATACAGCATCTTCAATGCGCTTGCTTACTTGCTCGAAGCTCTCATCATCACAGTCGAATAGCCAACCGTTTTTAATGG
>NZ_GG774711.1:173352-179350 GCF_000162515.1 Bacteroides sp. 1_1_14
CGCAATAGCGATAGTTCTTTCTGGAGCTCAGAAATACTAGAATCAATAGCATCGCTATTTACTGGTTTAGAGGATCTACCCATATCTTTGTCTTCTATTTGATACTTGTTAAGCCAATAAGTAAGAAGCTTGGCACAAAAGCCGTGACGCTTACAAAACTCAGATTTGCTCTCGGGACTTGATAAATACTCACGAATATAAGACATTCGTTCATCATCACTGTAATAGTTGTACTTCTTTTTCGAATATTTCATCTTTATTTTCGATTTTTGAAGTGTCAACTTATTCAGTACACTACAGAAACTCTTTGAAGATACTGCTAAAATTGGAATTGGTGAACATCGGAAAAGTCATATTGTGGTAATACTGTCTGAAATGCCTACTTATCTCCATTTATGGGTGCACTCTCATTCCCGCAACGGTCGATAGCCGTTACTGCAAAATACTTCTTGGCATTCCAAGGCTGGATGGGTGCATAAATGTAACTTGTTTCACGAATACTTTGTGCGACAATATTTTCCGCTTTCTTTGTATCTACCGGATATTCATTGGAAGCATAAATCACGTACATCGGTTTATTCCGTTGGTCATTATCCGTCGCTGGTTGCCAGTTCAATTCGGTATATCCGTTGTCGATGGACGTAACTTTGAGTGCTGAGGGGGCAGACGGCGGAACGTTATCCAACCATGTCATCGGGGGCTGTAATGCCGGATAGGCATAGAAGTTCTCAATCAGTTCGTCATAAATTCCCTGAGTATTGTCCATCAGATACTTGACACGGTAATGTCCTTCTCCTGCCATTTTCTGATTACGGATGAAATTAATCTGACGATCCACTTCATCGCGTGTCCACTTCCCTTCGTCGGGATGGAGGAAATAGATGCCCAGCCCCGGAATAACCTGTCGTCCGTTGCTCTGTTCCTGCCAGTCGAGCGCGAAAGGATAGAAACTGTTTCCCTGAAAATACATCATGGGATATATCTGATCCTGAATACCTTCTCCGAGCCATCCTTGCGGGTCTTGATAAACGGTATAAAATGCGTTCCAACCACGGGAAGAATAGCGGGAAGTGTCTCTGTATTTTCCTACAGGGCAAGTACTTACCTTTACCCACGGCTTCATTGCTTTTACTCCTTTATATATATATCGGACGATTTCGGAAATGTTATCCCGTCGCCATTGATCCAAAGTACGACCTTTGCTGTAACGGCGAAAATCGTATTTGTCGGGGAATAGAGGAGCATTCTCCGGATAGCGCAGGTAGTCGAAATGCACTCCGTCTATATCATAGCGCTCCACCACTTCACGAACGAGTCTCATGAGATACTCTTTCGTAGCAGGATGCCCCGGATTAAGGAAATATTCATTTTTATAAGGCACGCATATATCTTTCACTCGCTTGGTGACAGATTGTTTGCCGAGAGAAGCGACGTGCTTTTTGTTGCCTAGCGGAATAGTCACCATCCACGCATGACATTCCATCCCCCGCTTGTGGCATTCCTCAATCGCAAAAGCCAACGGATCATATCCCGGATTTCCTCCGACTTTTCCGGTCAGGATAGAATTGAACGGTTCGATGGAAGAAGGATACAGCACATCTCCGCGTGTACGGGTCTGAAACAGGACAGTATTGAAGTTGGCAGCTTTCAGTTTATCAAGGATATCCACCAATTCTTCCTTTTGCTTGCGGATGCCCTGAGGAGTCGTGGCCCGTGTACGGGGCCAGTCCAGACCATATACAGCCGTAATCCATGCTGCACGAACTTCGTGCTTGGGTTGCGCCTTAGCCGGAAGGATAAGAAACAAAAGTGAAAGAATGAAAATAGTTCGGTGCATATTATTCCCTTTTAGATGCTAAATCTCTGCAAAGCTAGCAAAAATGTCTGTAAATTGATTATTCCTTTTTTATTTAATGCTATTTGACAGAAAATTACTGATTCTCTTTTAGTGGTATCTGCATTCTTGGCCGTCTTTTAATAAGGTACGAAATATAAAATATTAATATAACAAGATAATAAACAATGAAAAAGCTACTATCTGTGTCGCTCTGTCTTTTGTTTGCGGCGAGTCTGACTGCCCAGACGGGAAAGATTAGAGTTGCTACTGTTGGAAACAGTATCACCGGAGGAACGAATGATTATGGTTATTACGCGATGCCTCTGGCTGAAATGCTCGGTGATGATTATGAAGTTACCAAATTTGGTAAAGGCTCTTCCGGGGTATTTATAAAATTAAGAGAAGATGCGACTACTCCCGAAAATCCTAATGAATATCAATTCGCTTACATTAATTCTGAGCAATGCGCAGCGGCACTTGAGTATAAACCTAATATTGTCATTATTAAGTTCGGTGCAAATGATGCCAACAAGAAGAATTTCGAAAAATATGGTAAGGAGACTTTTAAAGCAGACTATAAGAAGTTGATCGCTAAATTCCAGGCTCTTTCGACTAAACCGGATATTTATATTTGTACGCCTCCTCCGATGTATTATGGCGATGGGGGATTTCTTGGTTCATTTGATGACAATGTAGCAAAGAATTATATTCAGCCTGCCGTAAGAGAGATTGCGGAGGAACTTAATCTGGTCTGTGTAGATCTGTATAATCCCTTGAAAGGACATCCGGAATTTATGCCGGGCGGCAACGATTGGGTGCATCCCGACCATAGAGGGCATTATATTATAGCGAAGGAAGTGTATAAGGCGATAACGGGTGAATTCGTTATGAACCCCGGTGGGATAACAGTGGCTGCTTCGGATATTTCTCTTTCGGGTTCGAAGGCGAAGATGAAGAATGGTGCTATTGAAAAAGCGAAGAACGGTACGAGATTGTCATTCGATGTACATTTTGGCTCATTGCCTACGTATGAGAAAGTAGAGGTTGACGTGCAATTGAATAAAAAGAAATCGGGATACTTGGATTTCTATCTGGATACTGAAACAATTCCTTTTGCCTCGGTTGATGTTTCGGGTGCCGACTCTAAGAATTTCACTACACAATCTGCTCTTTTCGACCGTCGGATAAAAGGCAAACATAAAGTGACTGTACAATGGAGAGGACAGGATGCCAAACTGAAATCAGTAACTATCAAGGAAAAATATATGCCTTATGTAACCGATAATGTATCTCAGGTCTATTTGGTAAACAAGGCAACCGGTATGGTACTGGATTGTAATCCGGATTCGAAAGTGATTTCTGCCGCAAAATATGATTCGGAAAAGAAGTCCCAGTTGTTTTGTATCGAGAATTTGACGTATCATATCCTCCGTGTCAGAAATATAGCGACCAACCTTCATGTAATGAATAATGGAGATAAAGTGATTGTGGGTAAGCCGGGTGATGACTGGCGAGTGCATGATCCTAAATATGCATTGTTCCTGACACCTACGGATGATGAAGGCTATTATTCATTGGAGCTGTCTCCTGAAGCAAGAATTGGTTTGTCTTCTGCCAACAGCACAGAGGTGGTAGGCAATAGAAGCGGCCAAATTGAAGACTTGGATAAATGGAAAATCGTGACAGCTGATGAAATGAAGAAGCAGTAATTCAGACCTTGGTGTATATATTGGATTATCTATATTAGCATTGAAAAGAAAGGAGGTTGTATCTGAACCTTTGCCGGAAGAACAAGAAACAAAAGTGAAAGAATGAAAATAGTTCGGTGCATATTCTTTATTTTTTGTTTTAAATCCCTGCAAAGTTAGCAAAAGTGTCGGTATTGTTGGGCTGTTTCGTGAGATTATGTTACATTTGCGACAGTTAAAAAAACAACACGCCATGATTACATTTACCCTGTGCCTGCTGGCGTTGATAGCAGGCTATTTCACGTATGGACGCCTGATGGAGCGCGTCTTTGGTCCGGACGACCGTAAAACACCGGCTCTTACCAAAGCCGACGGAGTAGACTATATTCCGTTGCCTACTTGGAAAATATTCATGATTCAATTCCTTAATATCGCCGGACTGGGTCCGATATTCGGTGCGATTATGGGAGCGAAGTTCGGTACTTCTTCTTATTTATGGATTGTATTGGGAAGTATTTTTGCAGGCGCTGTTCATGATTACTTTGCCGGAATGCTTTCTTTACGTCATGGGGGAGAGAGTCTTCCCGAAATCATAGGCCGTTATCTGGGACTGACTACCAAACAGATAATGCGTGGATTTACTGTTCTTCTGATGATTCTCGTCGGTTCCGTCTTCGTAGCCGGACCTGCCGGACTATTGGCCAAGCTGACTCCGGAAAGCCTGGACGCTACTTTTTGGATTGTCGTGGTCTTCCTATATTATATTCTGGCTACCCTGCTTCCGGTCGATAAGATCATCGGTAAAATATATCCGTTGTTTGCAGTAGCCTTGCTGTTTATGGCAGTCGGTATCCTGGTAATGCTTTATGTCAATCACCCTGCTTTGCCCGAACTATGGGACGGCTTGCAGAATACCAATCCGGATGCCAGTGAACTGCCGATCTTCCCGATTATGTTTGTGAGTATCGCCTGCGGTGCCATATCCGGTTTTCATGCCACGCAGAGTCCTTTAATGGCCCGCTGCATGACTTCAGAACGTCATGGACGTCCGGTTTTCTATGGTGCAATGATTACCGAAGGCATCGTTGCTTTGATATGGGCGGCAGCCGCTACTTATTTCTTCCATGAAAATGGAATGGAAGAAAGTAATGCTTCCGTGATAGTAGACGCTATCACTAAAGACTGGCTGGGAGCTATCGGTGGAGTGCTCGCCATTCTTGGAGTAATTGCGGCTCCCATTACTTCGGGAGATACCGCTTTCCGTTCCGCCCGTCTGATTGTGGCGGACTTTCTGGGACTGGAACAAAAAAGTATGCGCCGTCGTTTATACATTTGTATTCCGATGTTCGCAGTAGCTATCGGTCTGCTTCTTTATAGCTTGCGTGACGCGGACGGATTTAACATGATCTGGCGTTACTTTGCCTGGGCCAACCAGACATTGGCGGTGTTCACCCTCTGGGCTATCACAGTCTACCTTGTGGTAGCCAAAAAGCCTTATTGGATTACGCTGATCCCCGCCTTATTTATGACGAGTGTTTGTTCTACTTATATATGTATTGCTCCCGAAGGGCTGGGACTCTCGCATATAGTTTCCTACTGCATCGGTATAGGATGCGTAGTGGTAGCTATTGCCTGGTTCTTTATCTGGCTGGGAAAACAAAAAACTAGAAAACTATCAGAATGAAGAAAATAAAAAAATCGACAGGAGTTGCTATCGCATTCCTTATTTATGTATCAGTAACGGCAGCCTATTTGTTACCTCGCAACACGGAAGTCGGCCAGACGGAGAAGATTCTTACGGTGGTAGGTTCTTACGTCATCGTACTCTTGCTTTGGCTCGTGCTCCGGAAGAAGGAACAAATGCGTGAACGCCGTAAAAAAGACGAACAATCTATTCACTTAAAAAAGTAAATTTATGAAGAAATTAGCTTTAGCTATTTGTCTGCTGGTGGTATCAATAGCTGCCCAGGCACAATTTGAGAAAGGAAAAATGATTCTTAATCCTTCTGTAACGGGATTGGATTTTTCGTATAGTAAAAACGATAAGGCGAAGTTTGGTATTGGTGCGCAAGCCGGTACATTCCTTGCCGACGGTATCGCATTGATGGTTAATGTCGGTGCTGATTGGTCAAAACCCGTAGACGAATACACATTAGGAACAGGAATGCGTTTCTACTTTAATTCCACCGGTGTTTATCTGGGCGGAGGTCTCGACTGGAACCGCTTCCGTTGGAGCGGAGGACATCACCAGACTGACTGGGGGCTAGGCATCGAAGCCGGATACGCTTACTTCCTTTCCCGCACCGTAACCATCGAACCCGCCGTATATTACAAATGGCGCTTCAACGATAGCGACATGTCACGTTTCGGCGTTAAGGTCGGATTCGGATTCTACTTTTAACAATGGATAATGGATAATTGAAAATGGATAATGAGCTGCGCTGTTTACTGCATAGCCATTATCCATTTTCAA
>NZ_GG774711.1:179370-200478 GCF_000162515.1 Bacteroides sp. 1_1_14
TTCATTAAGCAAGCTTTTCTTTCAGAAACTGCCCCGTATAGCTTGCTCCGCAAGCGGCTACTTCTTCCGGGGTACCTACCGCTACGATATTTCCGCCTTTGTCTCCGCCTTCCGGTCCGAGGTCGATTACATAATCGGCACATTTGATAACGTCCATATTATGTTCGATGATGACAATGCTGTGTCCCCGTCGGATGAGTGCGTCGAAGGCATCCAACAGCTTGCGGATGTCGTGGAAGTGCAGTCCGGTGGTTGGTTCGTCAAAAATAAACAGGGTCGGGTCGGCTTTCTCCTGACTCAGGTAGAATGCCAGCTTCACACGTTGGTTTTCACCACCGGATAGGGTAGAAGAGGACTGGCCTAATTTGATATATCCCAGTCCGACATCCTGTAGCGGAAGCAGTCTTTTTACAATTTTCTTCTGACCGTGTTCGGTGAAGAATTCGACGGCTTGGTTTACTGTCATTTCCAGTACATCATAGATGTTCTTATCCTGGAATTTCACTTCCAGTGTATCTGCTTTAAAACGTTTACCGTGACAGGATTCGCATTCCAGCACCAAGTCTGCCATAAACTGCATTTCTACGGTGATGGTTCCTTCGCCTTTACATTCCTCGCATCGTCCGCCTTCGCTGTTGAAACTGAAATGTCCGGCTGTGTATCCCATTTGTTTTGCCAGAGGCTGTTCCGCCCATAGCTTCCGGATTTCGTCATAAGCCTTGATGTAAGTCACCGGATTGGAACGGGACGATTTGCCTATCGGGTTTTGATCGACAAATTCGATATTTCTCAGATCACGCAGGCTTCCACCGATAGAAGAAAATTCTCCCGGACGGTCGCTGCATTCATCCAGTTCGCGCTTTAGTGCCCGATAGAAGATATCCCGCACCAACGTACTCTTACCGGAACCGGAAACGCCTGTGACAACTGTCATCACATTGAGAGGGAACTTTACATCCACTCCTTTCAGGTTGTTTTCGCGGGCACCTGTCAGTTCGATATAATTGTTCCACGGACGACGATGTTCGGGAACGGGAATTTCCTCTTCTCCCAACAGATACCGTACCGTATGACTATTGCTGCCTTTTTTCAGGTCTTTCATATCGCCCTGATAAACGACTTCTCCACCCAGACGACCGGCATTCGGACCGATATCAATGATGTAATCGGCGGCACGGATTATTTCTTCATCGTGCTCTACCACTACCACCGTATTGCCGAGTTCCTGCAATTGACGCAATACGCGGATCAGACGGTCGGTGTCACGGCTGTGCAAACCGATACTCGGCTCATCCAGAATATAGAGACTGCCGACGAGGCTGCTTCCTAATGACGTTGCCAGGTTGATACGCTGGCTTTCTCCACCCGACAGCGAGTTGCTGAGCCGGTTTAAAGTCAGATATCCCAACCCTACATCTATCAGAAAGCGGATGCGGCTGTTGATTTCAATCAGAATTCTGCGGGCTACATTGCTATCGTGTTCGTTGAGGTTCAGATGGTCGAAGAACTCTTTTAGTTCCGTGATGGGTAAATCTACCAGTTCGGAAATGCTCTTTCCGTCTACCCGCACATATCCTGCCTCCGGTTTCAAACGTGTACCGTGACATTTCGGACAGATTGTTTTTCCCCGGTAGCGTGCCAGCATTACCCTGTACTGTATCTTATATTGATTCTCTTCCAGCATCTTGAAGAAATCGTTGATGCCATGGAAGTATTGGTTTCCTTCCCAGAGTGTGCGACGTTGCTCGTCTGTCAGCTCATAGTAAGGAGTGAAAATCGGGAAATCGAACCTATCCGCATTATGAATCAGTTCATCTTTCCATTCTCCCATCTTCTCGCCACGCCAGCAGACGATGGCCCCTTCATACACGGATAGCGAGCGGTTGGGTACTACCAGATGCTCGTCAATGCCGATCACCTTGCCGAAGCCCTCGCATACGGGGCAGGCACCGATAGGAGAGTTGAACGAGAACATCTGATCGTTCGGCTCCTCAAAAGTGATGCCGTCCGCTTCGAATTTCGTACTGAAATTATATAGCCTGGTGGTGCCGTCCGGCAGATAAAAACGTAGCATACACGTACCGTCCCCTTCATACATGGCAGTTTCGGCAGAGTCCGTCAGTCGGCTGATGGCATCTTTCGTGTTTGCCACTGCCATACGGTCTACCAGCAGATAAACTTCGTCGCCTGCCACCGGCTTGTATTCATCGATACGTTTCATTTCACCGTTCACTTCTACCCGGTTGAAGCCTTGTTTCAGGTCTATCTCCAGTTGTTGCTGCAGGGTACGGTCTTCGCGCAGGCGGATAGGGGTCAATACGGTATATCTGGTCCCCTCCGGATGCGAAAGCATACAGTTGACGATGTCCTCCGTCGAATGCTTCTTGACTTCTTCTCCGCTGACGGGGCTATATGTCCGTCCCACCCGCGCATAAAGCAAGCGCAGATATTCATAAATCTCGGTGGAAGTTCCTACGGTAGATCTTGGATTGCGGCTGTTCACTTTCTGTTCGATGGCGATTGCCGGTGGGATTCCTTTAATAAAATCACATTCGGGTTTGCTCATTCGTCCCAGAAACTGGCGTGCGTAGCTGCTAAGGCTCTCGACATAACGACGTTGTCCTTCTGCATAGAGAGTATCAAAAGCGAGCGACGATTTCCCCGAACCGGATAGTCCGGTGATCACGACAAGTTTGTTGCGTGGAATATCTACATCGATGTTTTTCAGGTTGTTAACCCGCACTCCTTTGATCGAAATATGTTTGTTTTCTGACATAAAATACTCCTTTTTTATGATAGTCGGCAAAGTTAGCGATTTTATTGATAGAAGAAAGGTTTTTGGTCGGGTTAAGATATGTTATAATTGGTAATAAAAAGAAATTGCTTCGGGATAATTGGCGTATCTTGGTCCGGAATTTAAACAAACATTTCAAAATAATAACAAATTGACTTGAATCGTGAAAAACATCCGGATGGTTATTAGCTTATTCATTCTGTGTTTTGCATCTACTTTAGCCTTTAGTAGCACAAACAAAGAAAAACAGTTGGAAGCCCTTTCCGACAGTGTCTCAAATAAAATAGGTCAGAAAGATTTTATACCTTTCTATCAGGAATATATGCGATTGGCAAGGCAGCAGAATGATACTGCTAAAATCGACGATGCTTATTCTCAGATTGCTTCCCATTATTACCGGTTGAGAAATACGGATAGCCTGAAAGTGGTTGCATATGAATATATGGACTGGTGTCTGAAGCGTGGTAATATCAATAATCGCTATACGCAGTGGCGCCAGTATATTCAGTTGCTTACCGAGAAAGGTTTGCAGGATGAGGCCATGCGTGAGACTGGACTTCTTCAGAAGGATGCGGATGCGGCCAAAAGTGCTTTCGGAATGGCTTGCAGCGAGATGTGTATCGGATATAATCATCGGGTGTTCAGCAACAACGTCAAGCTCTGTCTCGAATACTATTCTTCCGCACTGAAAAAATTTAGCGATGCGGGTTTTTATGAAGATGCCTATGTGGTGTCACTGAATATCATCCAGACTTATCTGGCTAGAGGGGAGTATGCCAATGCGATGGAATACTTGAATCGTATGCCGGGACTGATTGAGAAAATGAAGCGTAAGGATATCCCTGTCCGACCGGAGCTTACCATGCGTTATTATCAGTTTCAAGTGATTGCTACGCTGGCATTGAAAGGGAAGAAGGAGGCGCAGCCGTTTATTGCAGAAGCGGATAAGTTTTATCACGAAAATATGAATGCTTTTCCCCGTGAAGGATGGTTGGGATATAAAATTCTTTGTGCGCGGACGTTGAATGACAATCAGATGGCACTCAACTATCTGGACTCATTGATGGATTATCATCATTCGGTGGGGAGCTGTTATCCTGCCAATCACCTGTTGAAAGCACAGTTTATGGAGCAGATGGGACGCTTTGAAGATGCCTGCGAGGTTTATAAATCTTATGCACATATTAATGATTCCATTCGTTCGGCAGAACTGGACGAGCAATTAAGCAAATATACCGTGCAGTTCGAAGTGGATAAGTTGGAGCACGATAAGCTGGAATTGCGGGCGGAGGTCAACCGCAATCTCTTTATAACTTCCGTGATTGTCGGATGCCTGGTGTTGATATTGTTGATTGTTATCACGTTTTACTATATGCGTTCTTTGTCGTTGAACCGGAAACTGGATGCGGCAAATAAGGCAGTCATCAAGGCTAGCCACATGAAAAGCTCTTTTATCCAGCATATTACACATGAAATCCGTACTCCGCTCAATTCGATTATCGGTTTTTCATCCTTGATGGCTGCCGGTGGGCTGACACAGGAAGAGATGGAAGAATATGCCCGTCAAATGGAGAGCAGCAACGCATATCTGCTTGATTTGGTAAATAATGTGATTGATATAGCCGACATGGACTCTCAGACGGATGATATACCGAAGAAGCCAGTGAGTGTAGATGCGTGTTGTCAGGAATGTTTGGGATTGATTCGTCAGAATCTGAAAGAAGGAATCAAGTTGCAATATATGCCTTCTTCCACTCCGGTCGAAGTGTGTACGGTTGAAATTTGGATGAAGCGTGTGCTGCTCGGTTTGCTGAACAATGCCAATAAATTCACGGAATCCGGCTTTATATGTCTCAGTTATGCAGAAGACAAACCGAATCGTCTGGTACGTTTTATTATCGAAGATTCCGGTCCCGGAATCGATGAAAACTACCGGGACTCCATTTTCGAACGGTTCGCGAAGGTCGATGCCTTCACTCAGGGCACCGGACTGGGATTGTCTATTATCCGTCAGATCATGGAATTAGTGGATGGAAATGTCTATCTGGACACTAGCTACGCGGGTGGTGCAAGATTTGTTGTCGAATGGCCTCAATAATAGTTGGAGATAGTATCTGCATCTATTATCTTTGCACCACATTATTTTATGACTCAAGAACATTATGAATCTGAAAAACTATCTTTTCTTATTAGTTCTGCTTCTGGCGGCAGGAGTAAGAGCGCAGGCGCCGTCGGGCAATGCATATCCTAAACGTGAGTTTCGTGCTGCATGGATACAGGCTGTCAACGGACAGTTCCGTGGCATACCGACAGAGAAGCTGAAACAGACACTGGTTGGTCAGCTGAACTCTCTTCAGGGAGCGGGTATTAATGCGATCATCTTTCAAGTGCGTCCCGAAGCGGATGCATTGTATGCTTCACAACACGAACCGTGGAGTCGTTTCCTGACAGGAACACAAGGGCAAATGCCTTCTCCGATGTGGGATCCGATGCAATTCATGATCGAAGAATGCCATAAACGGAATATGGAATTCCATGCATGGATCAATCCCTACCGTGTGAAGACTTCATTGAAGAATCAATTGGCACCGACACATATTTATCATGAACATCCGGAATGGTTTGTCACTTATGGCGATCAGATCTATTTTGATCCGGCACTTCCCGAAAGCCGTGAGCATATCTGCAAGATTGTTTCCGATATTGTATCCCGTTACGATGTAGATGCTATCCACATGGACGATTATTTCTATCCTTATCCGATCAAGGGAGTCGATTTCCCGGACAATGCGAGCTTTGCCCGTTACGGAGGCGGTTTCAGTAATAAGGCGGACTGGCGTCGTGGCAACGTGAATATCCTGATCAAGAAACTTCATGAAACGATACGGGGCATCAAGCCGTGGGTGAAGTTCGGTATCAGCCCGTTCGGTATTTACCGCAATCAGAAAACAGATCCGTTGGGCAGCAACACAAATGGTTTGCAGAACTATGATGATCTTTATGCCGACGTATTGCTTTGGGCACGTGAAGGATGGATTGATTATAACATTCCTCAGATTTATTGGGAGATAGGACACAAGGCAGCCGATTACGAAACACTGGTTGACTGGTGGGCGAAGCATTCGGAAAACCGTCCGTTGTTTATCGGTCAGGCAGTCATGAATACCATTCAGCATGCCGATCCGAAGAATCCTTCTATCAACCAGCTTCCACGAAAGATGGCTTTGCAGCGTTCTTATCAGACTATCGGCGGAAGTTGCCAATGGTATGCGGCAGCCGTAGTCGAGAACGCTGGAAAATATCGGGATGCCTTGGTACAGGAGTATCATAAATATCCGGCTTTGATTCCGGTATTCGATTTTATGGATGATAAAGCTCCGGGCAAAGTACGTAAGATGAAAAAGGTATGGACAGAAGATGGCTATATACTTTTCTGGACTGCTCCGAAAGCGGAGACTGAAATGGACAAAGCCATTCAGTACGTAGTATACCGTTTCGGTTCCAAAGAAAAGGTGAATCTTGATGATCCGTCACATATCGTAGCTATCACCCGAAATCCGTTCTACAAACTGCCGTATGAAACGGGTAAGACCAAATACCGCTATGTGGTGACGGCTTTAGACCGTATTCATAATGAGTCAAAATCGGTAAGTAAGAAGGTCAAGCTGTAAGGACTGCATGTTCACCTACCACCTCCCCCTGCGGGTACTCCTCCTTCTCGAAGGAGGAGATTTAAGATACTACTGACTTTTTAGTCAGCCTCTTATTGCTTTATTTTAATAAAGCAGTAGTCCTGCAATCCCGCAGGCGATAATCATTAATATCGGATTTGCCTTGTATTTTCTGGTGCCGATAAAGGCTATCAGGAAGATAATGATGCTGATGACAAATGTGTAGGTGTCTTCTGTAGGTGAACCGAAGTTTTCCACATTCATCAATACCAGTGCGGCGGAAGCTAATAATCCGACAACTGCCGGACGCAATCCTGCAAAAATAGATTCCACTACCGGATGTTTCTGATATTTCAGAAAGAATTTGCTGATTGTCAGCATCAGTATGAAAGAGGGAAAAACAACAGCGAATGTGGCAACAATCGATCCCCACACACTTCCTGTCGACGTAAAACCGACATAAGTAGCCGCATTGATACCGATAGGCCCCGGAGTCATCTGACTGATGGCAACAATGTCTGTGAATTCTTGCGAAGTCACCCACCCATAGCGGGTTACTACTTCACCTTGTATCATCGAAAGCATGGCGTAACCTCCGCCAAAACCGAAAAGTCCGATTTTAAAGAACGTATAAAATAACTGAAGATAAATCATCTCTTTTTAATTTAGAATTATGAATCTTGAATCATAGCCTTGGGTGTTCACTCTCCACTTTTTTAAATTTTCCCCATAGGAAACCTCCTACACCGGCAGCAATGATAATCCATATCGGGGAGAAGCCCAATAGCCAGATCAATAATGCCGATACGACGGGGATCCATAAGTTGTACCGGTTGATTTTGGCCGACCGTCCCATGGTGAAAGTCGGTGCGGCGATCAATGCCACCACGGCGGGTCGTATTCCTTTAAATATGCGTTCTACAATCGGATTGTCCTTGAAAGAATGGAAAAAGAGCGCGATGGCCAGAATGATAATAAATGAGGGGAGTATAGTCCCCAGTGCTGTGACAATACTTCCCCGGATGCCACGCAGCTTATATCCTATAAAGATAGAGATATTCACAGCCAGAATACCCGGAGCGGACTGAGAGATAGCCAGCAGGTCGATAAAGTCTTCCTGTGCGATCCATTTCCGTTTGGTTACGATTTCATTCTCAATAAGTGGAACCATTGCATAGCCTCCGCCAATGGTGAAAGCGCCTATTTTAAAAAAGATTCCAAATGATTCGAGGTAAATGTTCATTCTTCTTTTTCTCCTCCTTCCTTATCGGACTTGTTTTCTTTTCCAGCCTTGCCCTCCTTGTGGGGCTTGCCTTCTTTTCCATATTGGCTGGGGCTTACGTTGAAGTGCTTCTTGAATACTTCACGGAAGTACTTCGCATCACTAAATCCTGTCATTTCTGCTATTTCTGTTATACTGTGTGTACCTTCTTTCAGCAACTTCACCGAACGTTTCAGGCGGATCAGGCGGATGTAATCGCCCGGAGCCTGATCGGTCAATGCCCTGAGTTTGTTGTAGAAGCTGGTACGGCTCATGCCCATCAGATTGCAAAGCACATCTACTGTAAGAGCCGGATTGTCTATATTATCTTCTATATTCTTCCGTACATTGGCGATAAACTTCCAGTCGATATCCTGCGAGCAGTTGATGCATTCGTCTTCATGATCATCCTCATCGTCCATATCCAGACTACCGTATTTGCTTCGCAAAAGGGCGCGGTTGATCAACAGATTGGAGACGGTAGCTTTTAATATTCCAATATTAAATGGCTTGACAATATACTCGTCAGCACCAATCTGAAGGCCGGACAATATGTCTTTTTCATTATTAAGAGCTGTTAGCAGGATAACAGGGATATGCGACGTTTCGATATTATTTTTAATGGCGTCACACAATTCATCCCCTCTCATTTCCGGCATCATAATGTCCGAGATAACCAGTTCCGGTTTGTATTCCGGAATGATGGTCAGTGCTTCTTTGCCGTTGCAGCAGTTCTGTACCGTATATTCTTCTGCCAGTGTCTGTGACAGATAGTTGCGCAGTTCATCATTATCTTCTACGATTAGGATTCGCTGATGATTCGGATTCTGTTCCTTATGCACATTCTCATAGATGCTGGCAGGCACATTGGTTGTACTTGTTATCTCTTGCCGGCGTTTGCTTGGTGTGGCAAGGTGTGCTTTATGGAAGCGTTTGCTGTCTTTTGGGAAAGATATCTTAATCACCGATCCCTGATTCTCCACGCTCGACAGGTTGATTTTGCCCTTGTGTAACCGGACAAGTTTCCATACCAGCATCAAACCGATACCACTTCCCGTCACTTTCGAATTGATGGCATTGCTGCCGCGGAAATGAAGCTTGAACAGTTTCTTTTGCTCGCTGGCTGGAATACCGATTCCGGTATCCTTCACTTCCACGCTCCACGAATCATTGTTCTCTGATACGAAAATCTGCACATTACCATTTTCCGGCGTGTATTTTAATGCGTTCGATATTATATTATTCAGAATAGATTCCATCTTTTCCTTGTCAAACCATACATTCATATACCGGAAATTGCTTTCGTACGTAAAGTTGATATGCTTGATATTGGCATAAGACTGAAATGCATTGAATATTTCTGTCATGAACGTGTTTAGTTCATGCTCCGAAATGTATAATTCCGAAGAATAAACATCTGCTCTCTCAAAGTTAATAAGATTCGTTGTCAGACGCAACAAGGCATTTACATTGCGTATGGCAGTGTTCATGTTGGCTATGCCTTCCTTGCTCAGAGCTTCTTTTTCGCGCAAATCTTCCAGAGGAGCTTTAATCAATGTCAACGGGGTGCGTATATCGTGTGCCGTATTGATGAAGAAGTGTATTTTTTCATCGGAAACCTTCCGCTGTTTTTTCAGAATAAGAACCCGCAGGATGATAACAGCAATAAGGGAAATCAGGATTGCATACAATATCATTGCCCAGGGAGTGAGCCAGAAAGGTTGGGCAATGATAATATCAATGCTTCTTTCTTCAAGCATCACCCGTTGGTCTTCGTTGGAGATGGCACGCACACGCAATACATATTTTCCCGGAGCGAGGTTGGTATAACGGATTGTACTTTCATTGCCGGGTTTGCTCCACTCTTCGTAAAATCCTTCCAGCTTCCATGAATAAAGAACATTGGAAGGATAATCATAGTTGATGGAAGAAACCATCAGTGAAAAGATATTCTGATTATATTTTAGTCTTAATTCTTTGGTTTCGTTGATATCTTTTTCCAGTGGTGAATTCTTGTCTCCCGGATATACCGTCTGATAAAACAGTTTGAAATCACTGAAGATCATCTTGGAAGAGTACGTCCTGGGGAGCTTCATGTCTTTATTGAACTCTATGGCACCGTCCGAGCTACCGAAGATAAAATTGTTATTTCTGCGCAGGGTACCGGACAACGCATTGAAGTGCGTAGTCATCAGTCCCATTTCCTTTGTCCAGTTGTAGAAGGTTTTTTGTTTGGGATAGAAGCTGGTGAGTCCGTTCTCCGTACTTAATAGAATTTCATTGTCTTCATCCGATAATATCGTGTAGATATTGTTGGATATCATGGCACAGTTTCCCGTATAATAATGGGTAAACAACTTTGTCTGGGGATCATAAATCAGTACTCCCGATCCGCTGGTACCTATATACAGTGCGCCTTTTTGGGTCTGATACAGGGAGTAGACATAGGTAGATTCTACCGGCAGTTGGATGCGTTCATATTTCCCGGATTCTATATCCAGAAGAAACAGGCCTGTTGCCGTACCTATCCACATACTTTTGTCATCCTTTTCGATGATGGCGGTTACGGAATGCAGTCCGTGGTAGAGCCGTATGTCTTTGGTTTGTACGTTGATTCGCTTCAGGTTATAATATCCTCCGCTCCATACATAACCGCGTGAGTCTTTGCGTATGTCACGTATGTATTTATCCGGACGTATACTTTCATGAGCATACGAAGCGGGTGTAAAATAAGTTGTTTTCGACGTACGTTTATCTATCTGATAAAGTCCCGAGAAATATCCGCCTGCCCAAATAATGCCGGGAGATACTTCACATAAGGTTGTAAATATATGATTTTTGCTGTTCTGCACATTCTCAAAGGTGCTCAGAAACGAGCGCCATTTTCCGGTTTTTGAGTCTTGCAGGCTAATTCCGTTGTTGGTGCCATACCATAAGTCTCCCTCGCTGTCTTCTATGATAGAGTTCACCTGGTCGTTAATCAGCGACTGCTTATTACCGACAGAATGTTTGATCCATTTATAACTCGGATAACGATTGTTCTGAATGGTAATTCCTATCGGATAGTTTGCCATCCATATCCGTTCTTCGTCGTCTATGTAGATGTCGTTAATGCTGTTGCCGTTCATGCCATTGTAGCTGTTGTAGTCTGCTACGATAAAAGGTACGGTCTGGTACGTATCGACATTCATCTTATAGATACCTCCGCCATCGGTAGCAATCAGCAGTTCTTTGGCATTCAGTGGTTTGATGCGTGATATACTTACGTCTTTCAGGCTGACTTCCGGTTGTGTGATAGTTTTTGTGTTCATGTCGTAAACCATGACGCCCCGTTGGAAGGCACCGATGAACAGTTTGCGGATTTTGGGGTCGAAGTGTAAATCGTTAACTTGAATATTGACGTTGTCGAGCTTGTCGCAGGGGAGAAGTTGTAGTGTGTTGTCTTTCAGTTGGGCATGATGAATACCCATCTCCGTCCCGATAAAATAGTGGGATTCGTCGATTTGTTCGATGTCGTTTATAGCTTCGCTGAGGCAGTTTTTAACATGAGTAACCTCTTCCGTCCGGGTGTTGTAAAGGAAGATCGTTTCTTCGTTGCACAGCCAGATATGATTGTTATGATCGATCCAGCTGAAAGTGATGGGAGCCGGTAAATCCTTAAAGTCTTCTATCGGCAACTTGTAGACGAGTTCGAAAGTGTCATGAATACGGTCATACCGGAAAATCTTGCCTTTCTTACCGATTTCCCATAGCGTTCCTTCCGGATCGATATATAACCAATTCAGATTTAACAGCGAGTTGAGTTCTTTGTCGCCGTCCATTAATTTATACCGTTTAAACTCTTTGCCGTTGTACCGGTCGATTCCCTCGTGCGTAAGGAACCACATATATCCAACATTGTCTTTTTGAATGTAGTACACTCTCCGGTTGCTTAACCCGTCTTCCACTCCTAGATACTGATAGGTCTGGGCGACACAGGTCAGAGGAAACAATAATAATAAAAAAAGCCATTTTTTCATACAAATAGGACTTTTATGGGTTATTGAATCTTTAGTGAGGGGGAAAGTTTGACAAAATTAAGAAGATTTTTCGACACTACAAAATTTTAGGTTAAGATAACGGTGCTCTCAAAGTGAAGTATACAGGAGCTTTCGCAGCTATTTGTATATCCTGTTTATTTAGGGAAATTAAGTTGTAATATGCAGACTTTGGGTATGGAAAAGGAGTTAAAACAAGAGGCTGTTACTTTATAACAAATAACAGCCTCCGTTTCAATGATAGAAAGATATCTTATTTAGTCTTCTCTTCTACCCATTTGCGGGCGTTGACAAATGCTTCTATCCATGGAGTAATCTGATCGCTGTTCTTACGGTCAGCAGGATAGCAGCCATTCTGCCACGGGAAGATAGCACGTTCGAGGTGAGGCATCATTGCCAGATGGCGGCCGTCGGCGCTGGCAAGACCTGCGATAGAATAATCGGAACCGTTCGGGTTGCCGGGGTATTCATCGTAGCTGTATTTTGCCACTACGTTGTATTGGTCTTCATCGTAAGGCAGAGAGAATTTACCTTCTCCGTGAGCCACCCAGATACCCAGTTTGCTGCCGCTCAATGAGCCGAACATTACACTGCGGTTGGTCGGGATTGTCAAGCCTACATAAGTCGATTCGAATTTATGTGAGTCGTTGTGCAGCATCTTGCCTTTCTTTTCGTGTTCCGGATTGATAAGTCCCAGTTCCATCATCAACTGGCAACCGTTGCAGATACCCAGTGAAAGCGTATCTTCACGTGCGTAGAACTTGTCAAGTGCCTCTTTGGCTTTAGGGTTGAACAAGAAACCTCCTGCCCATCCTTTGGCCGAACCGAGTACGTCGGAGTTGGAGAATCCACCGCAGTAAACAATCATGTTTACATCTTCCAGTGTTTCGCGTCCGCTGATCAGGTCGGTCATCGTCACGTCTTTCACGTCGAAGCCGGCAAGATAGAGTGAGTAAGCCATTTCGCGTTCGCCGTTCGTTCCTTTCTCGCGGATGATGGCAGCGCGGACACCGCTCGGAGTACGACGGTCCGGAGTGATACCATACTGAGAGAGTTTACCTTTGAATCCGGGCATGAAAGCGAATTCAACCGGTTGCATCTTATAGTTTTCGAAACGTTTCTTTGCGCAGCCGTTCATAGACTGTTTGCAGTCGAGCAGGTAAGAAGAAGAATACCATACGTCACGCATATAGTCAACACCGAACTGATAAGTAGCGTCGCCCTTCGATACCAGGATATGACGTTCGTCGGTCGGTTTACCCAGTTTCACGAATCCTACGCCTGCATCTTCCAGAATCTTTTTCACTTCTTCTTTATGCTTGTCGCTGATCTGGATCACGATACCCGGATTTTCTGCAAACAGAATCTTGATGATATCTTGTTCCTTCATCTTGTCGAGGCTGATTTCCATACCGCCTTCAACGTTGGCGAAGCACATTTCCAGTAATGTAGTGATCAGACCACCTGCTGAAATATCGTGTCCTGCCAGGATCAGTCCCTTGTTCACCAGTTCCTGTACGGCAAGGAAAGCATCGCGGAAGTATTCGGCATCCTGTACGCAGGGTACGTCGTCGCCAACTTTACCCAGAGACTGTGCAAAAGCGGAACCTCCGAGTTTCAGTTCGTCGAAGCTGAAATCGATATGATAGAGTGTTGTCTTTTCGTTGTTCACCAATACCGGAGATACGACTTTCTTCACGTCGGATACTTCGCCGCCGGCAGATACGATCACTGTTCCCGGAGAAATAACTTTCTCGCCGTTCGGATATTTCTGTGTCATGGACAAAGAGTCCTTTCCGGTAGGAACATTGATTTGCAGAGCGCAGCAGAAGTCGCTCAATGCTTTCACGGCAGTGTAAAGACGGGCGTCTTCACCTTCCTGTGAGCGGCACGGCCACATCCAGTTGGCAGACAGGGAAATGCTGTCCATGCCTTCTGCCATCGGAGCCCAGACAAGGTTTGTCAGTGCTTCGGATACCGAAAGGATAGAGCCGGCAGCCGGATCAGCCAGTGCGGCTTGCGGAGCGTGACCGATAGAAGTGGCGATACCTTTTTCACCACGATAGTCAAGTGCTACGACACCACAGTCGCTCAACGGCAACTGAAGTTCGCCCTGGCATTGCTGGCGGGCTACTTTACCTGTTACGGAGCGGTCTACCTTATTTGTCAGCCAGTCCTTACAAGCTACGGCTTCGAGTTGCAGCACATTGGTCAGGTATTCATGTAATTTCGGCAATTCGTATTCCGGCATTTTATAATGACGTTCTACGGTCTTGTCGATCATATAAGTCTTCGGAGATGAACCGAACATCTGCTCAACGGCCAGGTCGAACGGACGTACGCCGTCTGCCTGCTGGAAAGAGAAGCGGTGATCGCCGGTTGTTTCACCTACTACGTACATCGGAGCGCGTTCGCGTTCGGCAATCTTACGTACATGTTCGATGGCTTCTTCTTTGATCAGAAGTCCCATACGTTCCTGACTTTCGTTGGCGATGATTTCTTTAGCGGACAATGTCTTGTCGCCGATCGGAAGTTTGCTCATGTCGATCAGACCGCCACATTCTTCCACCAATTCCGACAGACAGTTTACGTGACCTGCCGAACCGTGGTCGTGGATAGAAACGACCGGATTCACATCTTCCTCGCAGAGTGCGCGTACTACGTTGTTGGCACGTTTCTGCATTTCGGCGTTGGCACGTTGTACGGCATTCAGTTCAATACCGCTGCTGTAACGACCGGTATCTACAGAAGATACGGAACCGCCACCCAGTCCGATACGGTAATTGTCGCCACCGATGACGACTACTTTGTTTCCTGCTTCCGGAGTACCTTTGAGGCAGTCGCGTTGTGTGCCGTAGCCTACACCGCCCGCAAGCATTATAACTTTGTCGTAGCCATAAACTTCGTTGTTTTCCGTGTGTTCGAAAGTCAGTACCGAGCCGCAGATCAGCGGTTGGCCGAACTTGTTACCGAAGTCGGAAGCACCGTTGGATGCCTTGATCAGAATCTGTTCCGGAGTCTGGTACAGCCATTTGCGTACCGGAAGAATATCTTCCCATTCACGGCCTTCGTCCGTGCGGGGATAAGAAGTCATGTAGACAGCAGTACCTGCGATCGGCCATGAACCTTTGCCACCACCCATACGGTCGCGGATTTCACCGCCTGTACCGGTAGATGCGCCGTTGAACGGTTCTACAGTCGTCGGGAAGTTATGAGTTTCTGCTTTCAGTGAGATGACGCTTTTGATGTCTTTCACCTGGAAGAAGTCAGGTTTTGAGTGATCTGCCGGAGCAAACTGTTCAACTACCGGACCTTCGGCGAAGGCTACGTTGTCTTTATAAGCAGAGATGATTTTATTCGGATTCTCCTGTGTGGTCTTTTTGATCATCTGGAACAGAGACGATTCCTGTTCTACACCGTCGATGATGAATGTTCCACCGAATATTTTGTGGCGACAGTGTTCGGAGTTGATCTGTGCGAAACCGAAAACTTCGGAGTCAGTCAACTTGCGTCCCAGATCGTTTTCTACCTTTTTCAGATAGTCCATTTCTTCTTTCGAGAGTGCGAGGCCTTCTTTCTCGTTGTAGGCTTCGAGGTCTTCGATGGATACGATAGGTTCCGGTTGGCGGTTGGTGGTGAATACGTTTTGGTCGAGTCCTTTGTACATGCGTTGCAGCATCGGGTCGTAGTCGGCATTTTCATCTTTTACCGGAAAATATTCTTCGATGCGGAGAATGTCTTCAAGTCCCATGTTTTGGGTGATTTCTACTGCGTTTGTACTCCAAGGGGTAATCATTTCGCGGCGTGGACCGACGAAACAGCCTTTCAGGTTTTCTTCACTTTCCGTCACGGCTTCTCCAAAAAGCCAGCAGAGTTTATTACTTTCGTCCGGGGTGAGCTGATGGTTGCTCTCTACGGCAATCACGCTCTTGGAAGGGGTTCTGAAAAAAAAGAATCATGTTTATTTTTTGATTTTACGATTTTTCTGTGGCGCAAAGATAAGCAATTTTGGTGTATATAGTGACTCTTGTGTGGAAAAAACGTTAATATCCTATCCTCTTCTCATAAAAAAGTGCGATATTTGCGGCATGATTCAGATTGAAACAATATTCGATATAATAGTGAAAGGCTTTATTATAGGCGTTGTTGTGTCCGCACCTCTCGGACCGGTGGGGGTTCTCTGCATTCAGAGGACGCTGAATAAAGGGCGCTGGTATGGATTTGTGACAGGGCTTGGAGCCTCATTAAGCGACATAGCTTATGCTCTGTTGACAGGTTATGGTATGAGCTTTGTGTTCGATTATATCAATAAGAATATTTTTTATCTGCAGTTGCTGGGCAGCATCATGCTGCTGCTTTTCGGAATCTATACCTTTCGCAGCAATCCGGTACAATCCATCCGTCCGGCATCGTCCAACAAAGGTTCTTACTTTCACAATTTCATTACCGCATTCTTTGTCACGCTCTCCAACCCCCTGATTATATTCTTGTTTATCGGACTATTTGCCCGTTTTGCCTTTGTGCAGCCCGGTGTCGTGGTGTTCGAAGAAATTACGGGATATCTTGCCATTGCTTCGGGGGCGCTGGTGTGGTGGCTCGGAATCACTTATTTTGTGAATAAAGTGCGCACTAAGTTTAACTTACGGGGCATCTGGATACTGAACCGTGTGATTGGCAGCATTGTGATGCTGGTGTCAGTGGCGGGATTAATCTATACGTTGCTGGGAGAGTCACTTTATTAAGAAGAAAACTTATGAATCAGATAGCCAAACAGCTTAAAGAGAAAAACATTGCCGAGTACCTTATATATATGTGGCAAGAAGAAGACCTGATCCGCGCCAATCATGGTGAACTGGAGGAGATCGAGGCGAATGTGATCGCCCGTTATCCGGAAGATCAGCGTCCTGCCCTGCGAGAGTGGTACGGCAACCTGATCACTATGATGAATGAGGAGGGGGTACGTGAAAAAGGTCATTTGCAGATTAACAGGAACATCATCATCAAACTGACAGAACTTCATAATGCGTTGACTTCTTCTCCCAAATTTCCTTTCTACAGTGCCGCTTATTTCAAAGCGTTGCCGTTTATTGTAGAATTGCGGAATAAGAATGGCAAAAAAGAAGAACCGGAACTGGAGACTTGTTTCGAAGCACTCTATGGATTGTTCCTGCTTCGCTTGCAGAAAAAGCCTGTCAGTGAGGGGACTATGAAGGCGGTAGAAGCTATCAGCAGCTTTCTTTCCATGTTGGCAAACTATTACGATAAAGACCTGAAAGGGGAATTAAAACTTGATGAATAAATGAGAATTTTAGTGACGGGTGCCAATGGTCAGCTTGGCAATGAAATGCAAGTACTTGCAAAAGAGAATCCGCAACATACGTATTATTTCACAGATGTGCAGGAGCTGGACATCTGTAATAAGGACGCTGTTTGGGCATATATTGCTGAAAAGCGGATTGAGCTTATTGTTAATTGTGCGGCATATACAGCAGTAGATAAAGCGGAAGATGATTCGGAACTGGCTTATAAGCTGAACAGTGAAGCTCCTAAAACGCTGGCATGTGCAGCGCAATTTAATGGTGCGGCGATAATTCAGGTGTCTACCGACTATGTTTTTGACGGCACCGCTCATATCCCTTATACAGAAGAATGCGATCCATGTCCGAATTCGGTATATGGAACAACGAAACTTGAAGGAGAATATGAGGTACTGAATCATTGCGAAAAGTCAGTCGTTATCCGTACCGCATGGCTTTATTCCACTTTTGGCAACAACTTCGTGAAAACGATGATCCGTCTGGGCAAAGAGCGTGATAGTCTGGGAGTCATTTTCGATCAGGTAGGAACTCCTACTTACGCCAATGACCTGGCACAGGCCATCTTTGCTATTATTAATAAAGGAATCGTTCCTGGAGTCTATCATTTCAGCAACGAAGGAGTCTGCTCCTGGTATGACTTTACGGTAGCTATTCATCGTCTGGCAGGAATCACCTCATGCAAAGTGAAACCTCTGCATACGGCGGAATATCCTACAAGAGCGAACCGCCCTGCATATTCCGTACTCGATAAAACAAAATAAAAACAACGTTCGGCATCGAAATTCCTCATTGGGAGGAAAGCCTGAAAAGATGCATCGACACCTTATAATAAATATGGCAGATAATACAGAAATACAGAGACGGCGAACATTCGCCATTATTGCGCATCCGGATGCCGGTAAGACATCATTGACGGAGAAGTTATTGCTTTTCGGTGGTCAGATTCAGGTAGCAGGTGCGGTCAAGAGCAATAAAATCAAGAAAACGGCTACTTCCGACTGGATGGAGATTGAGAAACAGCGTGGTATCTCGGTGACAACTTCCGTAATGGAATTTGACTATCGGGACTACAAGATCAATATTCTCGATACTCCGGGTCACCAGGACTTTGCCGAAGACACATACCGTACGCTGACTGCTGTAGACAGCGTTATCATTGTAGTAGACGGAGCGAAAGGTGTGGAAACACAAACCCGTAAACTGATGGAAGTGTGCCGTATGAGAAAAACTCCGGTTATCATTTTCGTTAATAAAATGGACCGTGAGGGTAAGGACCCGTTTGACTTGCTGGACGAGCTGGAAGAAGAACTGATGATTCAG
The DNA here is from genome assembly GCF_000162515.1 of Bacteroides sp. 1_1_14. Classification (NCBI taxonomy): domain Bacteria; kingdom Pseudomonadati; phylum Bacteroidota; class Bacteroidia; order Bacteroidales; family Bacteroidaceae; genus Bacteroides; species Bacteroides sp. 1_1_14. The sequence goes on from NZ_GG774711.1 coordinate 197,772, forward strand.
GTCCGCCCGCTGTCATGGCCTATCGAACAGGGAGCCCGCTTCAAAGGAGTATATAATATTTATGAGAAGAAACTGGACTTGTACCAACCTTCCAAACAAGTGGTGACGGAGAAGGTAGAAGTCGATATACATACGGAAGAGCTGGATAAGCAGATCGGTAAGCCGCTGGCAGACAAGCTGCGTGGTGATCTGGAACTGATCGAAGGAGTTTATCCGGAACTGGATGTGGAATCTTATCTGGCAGGAGATTGCGCGCCTGTATTCTTTGGCTCTGCCTTGAATAATTTTGGTGTACAGGAATTGTTGAACTGCTTTGTGGAGATTGCTCCCAGTCCTCGTCCTGTACAGGCAGAAGAGCGTGAAGTGAAACCGGATGAGCCGAAATTCACCGGATTCATCTTTAAGATTACCGCCAATATCGACCCGAATCATCGTTCGTGTGTAGCATTCTGCAAGATATGTTCGGGCAAATTTGTACGTAATGCACCCTATCAGCACGTCCGTCATGGCAAGACCATGCGTTTCTCATCGCCCACCCAGTTTATGGCACAGCGGAAAACGACCATTGACGAAGCCTATGCAGGAGATATCATCGGTTTGCCGGACAACGGAACTTTCAAGATCGGTGATACGCTGACGGAAGGAGAACTGCTCCATTTCCGCGGCTTGCCCAGCTTCTCGCCGGAGATGTTCAAGTATATCGAAAATGCCGATCCGATGAAGCAGAAACAGCTGGCAAAGGGTATCGACCAGTTGATGGACGAAGGTGTGGCACAGTTGTTTGTCAATCAGTTCAACGGCCGCAAGATTATCGGTACGGTCGGACAGTTGCAGTTTGAGGTTATCCAGTATCGTCTGCTGAACGAGTACAATGCTTCTTGCCGTTGGGAACCGGTAAGTTTGTACAAGGCTTGTTGGGTAGAAAGCGATGATCCTGCTGAGCTGGAAGCTTTCAAGAAACGTAAATACCAATATATGGCGAAAGACAGGGAAGGACGTGACGTATTCCTTGCCGATTCAGGTTATGTGCTTCAGATGGCACAAATGGACTTCAAGCACATTAAATTCCACTTCACAAGTGAATTTTAGTCTGCTTGGTGGAATTTAACAAAAATAATTGGTAAAAGGGGAAGAATTATGTTACCTGTAAATAAGGGAAGGAGAAATGAATACAACATTTTGGGAGAAAATCCAGCAGGGGGATGAAGAAGCATTCCGGCAACTCTACAATGAATATTCGGATTTACTTTACGGATATGGGATGAAGATTGCCGGTGATGATGATCTGGTAACTGAATCCATTCAGTCTTTGTTCGTTTATCTGTATGAGAAGAGGCAGAGTTGTTCCGAGCCTCAGTCCATATCCGCTTACCTGTGTGTGGCGCTGAAACGCATGCTGCTGAATGAGTTGAAGAAAACTGCTAATGGCGTATTCACATCATTGGACGAAGTTAATTCAAGCGAATATAGATTCGATTTGGAGATAGACATAGAAACAGCGATTGTCCGTTCCGAACTTGAAAGAGAGCAGTTAGAAGTTCTGCAGAAAGAAATAAATGGCTTGACAAAGCAGCAGAGAGAGGTATTATACTTGAAGTATTATAAAAAACTGAATTCGGACGAAATAGCCGAAGTGATGGGACTGACTTCCCGTACTGTTTATAATACTACCCACATGGCAATATCCAGACTGAGAGAGCGATTGAGCAAATCATTCCTGTTGACTGTAGCTGCTAATTTATGGATTTTTAATTGAGGTGAGGATATGGAGAATAGGAAAGAACTTCTGGAACAATATATGGAAGACGGCAAACTTCCTCTGAAAGGTGAGTTGTTTGCACGGAAGTCTGTAGTTGGTGGGAAGTTAGAAGAATTTCGTGAAGAAAAACGTGCGGATGCATTAACAAGCAGACCGAACGCTGCAGGAAGACAGAAACTGATTGTTCGCAGGAGCAGTCGTATTTACTGGAGAGTAGCGGCCCTGTTTGTCCTGCTTTTCGGAATAGGCGGTTATTACTATCTGTCGGAAGAGAAGATTACGTCTGAAGCAGTAGCTGTTGATTACAAGCTACCGGATGGCAGTTCTGTGAAGCTGATGCAAAACTCAACTTTGTCTTATAATAAAGTGAGCTGGCTTTGGGGGCGCAAGCTACATCTCCTCGGATCAGCCTTCTTTGACGTGACTCCGGGTAAAACATTTACTGTACGAACGGAAGCCGGAGATGTTACGGTGTTAGGTACAAAATTCTTGGTCGAGCAGGAAGGAAAAACGATCACTGTCAATTGTGAAGAGGGAACAGTGAAGGTAGAGACACCAATCGGCGAACAGACATTGAATGCCGGTGAAAGTGTACGCTGTGATGAGAATGCGATTGGTCCTGTTCAGGAAAAGGAAGAACTGCCCGAAGTGCTCGGTTATGAAGATGACCCGCTGGTCAATGTAGTAGCAGATATTCAGCATATATTTGATGTGGAAGTGGTAGGGTGTGAAAAATATAATGAACTGTACTATAACGGAACCATCCTGACGAGAGATCTGCATGAAACATTGAAAAAAGTATTTGGTTCTTTGGGAATCAATTATCAGTTGAGCGGGCAGAAAGTCATATTAGAATAGACGGGAACAGAAGTCCGAGCCGTAAAAAAGAGAAATTATCCTTGATATAAAGCAGGAAGTGAAATATTTCTGCAATTAAAAAACGCTCTA
>NZ_GG774711.1:201154-230500 GCF_000162515.1 Bacteroides sp. 1_1_14
GCGTTTTTTTAATTAAATCTATTTTTTCTTCTATTTTTCTTGGTAAAAAAGGAAAGAAAGCTCCTCTTATAAATATAAGGAACTATTTATAAACAGACAATAGATAACAGGTGGATGAACTGTCCATGGCTAGACAGAATTTTAAGGGGAGTAAATTAATAATTAGGTAGAGAATTAGATTGCTTAAGAGAAGAAGTCTCTTGAAAAGAACGAAGAATGATGCCAATTGCTGTTTTAAAAGAAAGCAATAGCGAACGAATTGGCAATTAGTAAGTGAGTTTAATTTTATTGTTTTCCAAATGTGAGAGAAAATTGAAAGGTTTTCTCTCACATTTTTTATGGGGTTACGGATTCGTGAGCATCAAAAAATAGGTGAATCTGATAATTTTTCGTAGCTTTGTGAAAAAGAAAGCTGATATGGAAGATTTGCAGAGATTATATCCCATCGGAATACAGACATTTTCGGAAATTCGGGAGATAAATTACCTCTATATAGATAAGACAGCATACATTTCCGGATGACGCATTCCTCCTCTAAATATATGTTTTTGAGTCGTCCCCGCCGTTTTGGTAAGTCATTGCTAACTTCTACATTGCACAGTTATTTTTCCGGTCGTGAAGAATTGTTCCGGGGATTGGCGATAGAGAAGCTGGAGAAGGAATGGACGGAGTATCCGGTGCTGCACTTCGATATGAGTACTGCCAAGCATACTGATAAGGATAAGTTGGTGCAAGAATTGAGTTTAAAGCTGTTTGAATATGAACAGATTTATGGAAAGCTGAATGAGGAGGTTACTCCTAATCAGCGTTTGGAAGGACTCATCAAGCGTGCTTATGAACAGACCGGCAAGAAGGTAGTTGTTCTTATTGACGAATATGATGCTCCTTTGCTGGATGTGGTGCATGAACATGAGAATCTTAGCATTTTGCGCAATATCATGCGTAACTTTTACAGCCTGTTGAAAGCCTGTGACCCTTATTTGCGTTATGTGTTTCTGACTGGTATTACTAAATTCTCACAACTCAGCATTTTTAGTGAATTGAACAATATTGAAAATATCAGTATGGATGAACCATACGCTGCTATTTGTGGCATAACTGAGGATGAAGTAGGTACTCAGATGAAAGAAGATGTCGCCTGGTTAGCAAAACAATTGAATATTACTGCAGATGAAGTATTGACGAAGTTGAAAGAGAATTATGACGGTTATCATTTCACCTATCCTTCACCTGATATCTATAATCCGTTCAGTCTGCTTACTGCTATGTCGAAGGGAAAGATTGGTTCTTATTGGTTTGGTAGCGGTACGCCTACTTATCTGATAAAGATGCTGAACAAATTTGGCGTAGAGCCTTCTGAGATAGGACCATTGGCTGCAAAGTCTTCTGCTTTCGATGCTCCTACGGAAACGATGACTACGATTATCCCGCTGCTTTATCAAAGTGGTTATATCACTATTAAGGGATATGATGAAGAATTGGATCTTTACACACTTGATATCCCTAATAAGGAGGTACGTTTGGGATTGATGGAGAGCCTCCTTCCTGATTATGTAGCAAGTAAGACATCGGAAGCTACGACCATGGTGGCTTATCTTTCCCGTGATATCCGGAATGGCGATATGGATGCGGCATTACTTCGTTTGCAAACATTCCTGTCTACTATTCCTCAATGCGATAATACAAAATACGAAGGCCATTACCAGCAGATATTTTATATCATATTCAGCTTGTTGGATTATTATGTAGATGTCGAAGTGCGTACTCCCCGTGGACGAGTGGATATGGTATTACGCACTCAAACGACACTGTATATCTTGGAATTGAAACTGGATAAGAGTGCGACAATCGGTATGGAACAGATCAATTTGAAAAATTATCCCGAACGTTTTGCCCTGTGTGGATTGCCTGTGGTAAAGGTGGCAGTCAATCTTGATAGTGAAAGTTGCACGCTGGGAGATTGGATAATCGAAAAAGCTTTTTAGTAATTTTAATATAGTCAAACAACATAAAACTAAGATTTCCTGTTTATTCATCTTAATTTGTATTGTGTAATCTAACTAGTGATGCAAATAATGAATAAAAATGGATTCAGTCGATGTGCCGATATTTATATCGGTCGTTTGCGAAAGGAGGGGCGCTATTCTACAGCGCATGTCTATCAGAATGCCCTTCTTTCTTTTACCAAGTTTTGTGGAGGGTATAGTGTGTCGTTCAGGCAAGTGACGCGTGAGCGTTTGCGACGTTATGAGCAGCATCTTTACGAGTGTGGCTTGAGGCCAAATACGATTTCTACGTATATGCGTATGCTGCGTAGTGTCTACAACCGTGGGGTAGAGGCGGGGAGTGCGCCTTATGTCCCGTATCTGTTTCGCGATGTTTATACGGGAGTGGACGTACGGCAGAAAAGGGCTTTACCTATGTCGGAGTTGCATAAGCTTCTGTATGACGATCCTCAATCGGAGCGTTTACGTCGTACGCAGTCTATTGCTGCCCTGATGTTCCAGTTTTGCGGGATGTCTTTCGCTGATCTGGCACATCTGGAAAAATCAGCTTTGGACAGCGATGTGTTGCGCTATAATCGTATCAAAACGAAGACTCCTATCAGTGTTGGAGTATTGGATAGTGCTAAGGAGTTGTTGAACCAACTTCGGAACAGGCAGGAGTCTCGTCCGAATTGTCCGGATTATCTGTTCGGGATTCTCCGTGGTGATAAAAAACGGAAAGATGAGTGTGCTTATCGCGAATATCAGTCTGCCCTCCGGAAGTTCAATTATTGTCTGAAAGGGTTAGCGAAAGCTCTGCACTTGAAATCTCCCGTCACGTCTTATACGCTTCGTCATTCATGGGCCACTATCGCCAAGTATCGCGGGGTTCCTATCGAGATGATCAGTGAGTCGCTGGGGCATAAATCGATCAAGACGACGCAAATTTACCTGAAAGGGTTTGAATTGAAAGATCGAACGGAAGTAAATCGAAGAATTAATCTTACGCTAAAAAATGTTGTTTAGATAGGATGAAATAATTTATGTAGCTGATATACAGTGCTTATAAGTGTGCGTTACTTCTTAGGTAACGGAATGATTTATGGCGCAAAGATGGACATATTTATGAAAATACGCAAACAAAAATGAAATTATTTTCGGAAAATGAATCAAATGCAGGCATAACTGATGAATATTGCAATATTCGTGTTATGTCTTTTTTTATTCTAATTTTTGAAAAACACCTTCACATCTGCTCTATTTCCAAGTTTATAGTCATCTTTTCATCGTTTCGTTGAAAAAAGTTCCCTGTTTAGCTTGCCCTATGTTTGTTCGTTACCTAAGAAGTAACGGATAAACATGGGGTAAAAAAACATGATTTTAAGAAAAGAGAAATCACTAAATGCTGGGCCTATTTATGGGACAGGGGAAGGCGTAGCACACTCAAAACGCTGGTATGTAGCTTTGGTTCGGATGCACCATGAAAAGAAGGTTTCCGAACGTTTGGACAAGATGGGAATAGAGAATTTCATTCCCGTTCAACAAGAACTCCACCAATGGAGCGACCGTCGTAAGATGATCACCTCCGTTTTACTTCCGATGATGGTCTTTGTACATGTCGACCCAAAGGAACGTATGGAAGTTCTGAGTTTTTCTACTGTCAGCCGTTACATGGTGATGCGCGGTGAGAGTAGTCCTGCTGTAATTCCTGACGAGCAAATGGCTCGTTTCCGTTTCATGCTTGATTATTCCGCAGAATCAGTTAGCATGAACAGTTCTCCTTTGGCTCGTGGCGAACAGGTTCGTGTGATTAAAGGACCTCTGACAGGTCTTGTTGGCGAACTAGTTAATGTGGATGGTAAAAGTAAGATTGCCGTTCGTTTGAATATGCTGGGGTGTGCTTGTGTTGATATGCCTATCGGGTATGTTGAACCGATAACTGTAGCTGTTTAAGTCGATAAAGCGGGATGAATGCTATTCTTTTGCAAGAGAAGATTGATCGTTTGTTGAATTCCGTACATTTATTGCTTCCTGATGGGAGTAATATGGGATATGTGTATTCTGATGATTTAGCTCAATTGAATAAAAGTATTCATGATTTGATTAATGAACTTTATCCTCAGCGAGGTGAAACAGTGGAGCAGGAGGCAGCTTTGTGTTTAGCTATTTTGATGGGATACAGTGTGTCAATGTATGCAAATTCGGAGGACGAAGTTCAGAAGCAATCTGTTTTAGGACGTTCTAGAAAACTTCTTCAAGTTCTTTCACCTTCATTTTTGAAACAACAGCTATTTGAAATTTGCTTTAAGATACAGGAGCAATATTAAGTCATAAAGTGATATTGCTATCAATTTATTATTTTTTGTCTAAGTTGCCAAATATCATAATATAGTGAACATTCGTCTAGTCAATAAGACTATCTTGTTGAGTAAGGAGGGATATGATCCTTTCATTGATTATTTAAAAGGAGTAAGTATACTCTTTGTTATATTAGCTCATTGTCTTCCATTGCAAGAATATATATTATTTTCATTATGGGGAGCACAGGCTGTTCCACTTTTTCTTCTTGTACAAGTGTTTCACTCTTATAAGAAAGGTGTTGGTTATATTTCGGTGTCTTATGACTTGAAAAAGTTATTTCATAGAATATTCAAACCTTTTCTATTACTTGTTGTAATACAATTGTTGTTGCTAATATTTTTTCAACAAAAGAATCCTATTGTTACTATAAAAAAATGCAATATTGTCCGGGGGGGATAGGCCCTGGATCATATTATGTATGGATTTATGTGCAGTTTTTCTTTCTTTTACCAATTGTTGGATTTGTGAATCAACGAATTAGGGGCGGGTATTTGTTGTTAATATTTACTGTGTTGTGCGTCGCTTTAGAAATGTTGTGTACCTATATTCATATTCCGGCAGGATTATATAGACTTTTAGCTATAAGGTATGTGTATTTAATTTGTCTAGGATATATATGGACGATTAGCGGTATAGAAATAAATAAGAGAACAATACTTTTATCTTTTATAAGTATTCTATTTATTCTGATGTTTACGTATACTAGTATTAATCTAGAACCCCTATTCTTTAATAACGATTGGAAAATTTGCCACTGGGTATGTTATTTTTATGTCGCTTATTTATTTGTTTACTTGCTTCATAAAATTTATCAATGGTCAAGCAGATATTTAAAGTCTTTGTTTTGTCTGATGGGGAAGTGTTCTTATGAGATTTTTCTACTGCAGATGTTTGTGTTTACCTTTTTTCCTTCTGCTGCTGATATGGCTTTTATTGGAAATTCATACGTGATAGTTTTGATTCGGATCGTATTGACTACTTCGTTAAGTATATTTCCAGTTCTATTTTATAATTACTATCTGAAAAAGTGTAGATATCGGATGTCGTGAAAATTAAGATAAAATCTTTTTTTATAAAAATGAAATAAACTTACTATACGATGCTTAATAACAAATCTGTATTAATAACTGGGGGAACAGGTTCCTTTGGTAAAAAGTTTGTGGAGACAATTCTTCGCGATTATCCACAAGTGAAAAAAATCATAATTTACTCTCGTGATGAGTTAAAACAATTTGAGTTGAAACAGAAATATCCTGAGAATAAATACCGTCAGATGCGATATTTTATTGGTGATGTCCGTGACTTAGAACGGTTAACTCGTGCATGTGAAGGAGTGGATGTTATTATTCATGCTGCTGCTATCAAACAAGTTGATACAGCAGAGTATAATCCGGAAGAATGTATTAAAACGAATGTCCATGGTGCCCAAAATGTGATAAAAGCCGCTTTGGCTAATAATGTTCATGATGTGGTAGCCTTATCTACTGATAAAGCTTGTGCTCCCATTAATTTATATGGGGCAACCAAATTGACTTCAGACAAACTGTTTATTGCGGCTAACAATATAAGCGGTTCAAGAGACATTAGGTTTTCTGTGGTGCGTTATGGGAATGTAATGGGATCTCGTGGTTCCGTCATTCCTTTTTTCCTGAATAAAAGAGATCAGGGTGCGGCAGAGTTGCCTATTACAAATATGGAAATGACACGTTTTAATATTTCACTCGAAGCTGGAGTTAAGTTGGTCATGTTTGCTATCGGACACCATTTAGGCGGTGAACTTTTTATTCCTAAGATTCCGTCCTATCATATTGTAGATGTGGCAAAAGCAATCGCTCCTAATCTTCCGTTGAAAGAGATTGGTATTCGTCCGGGTGAAAAACTGCATGAAGAGATGATAACAGTGACCGATGCTTTGAACACAATTGATTTGGGTAAATATTATGCGATATTACCTTCTGTTTCTTATAAATATACACAGGAAGAGTACATCATCCATCATCATGCGACCTTGGTTCCACAAGGTTTCCACTACAGTTCCGATAAAAACGAGGAATGGGAAACAGTAGAATCCATGCGTGAGAAGATAAAAAAATATGTTGATCCTGATTTTGAGGTAAAATGATCGATAAAATAATTCCTTACGGTCGCCAGCATATAACAGACGAAGATATTCAGGCTGTTGTCGAAACTCTTAAGTCCGACTATTTGACACAAGGACCTAAGATAAAAGAATTTGAAATAAAATTTGCAGAATATGTCGGTGCCAAATATGCGGTTGCGGTAAACAATGCAACTGCCGGTCTTCATCTTTCTGCTACTGTGTTAGGCGTAAAGCCTGGTCATAAAATCATTGTAACTCCAATGACTTTCGCTGCCAGTGCCAACTGTATTCGTTATTGCGGTGGTGAGGTGGTATTTTGTGATATCGATAAGGATACTTATTTGATGGATATCCACAAGCTTAAAGCTATGCTGAAGGCTGCTCCTAAAGGAACCTATAAGGGGATTGTTCCCGTAGATTTTGCCGGTTATCCTTTGAATCTGGAAGCTTTTCGGGAATTGGCGGATGAATATGGCTTATGGATCATGGAAGATGCCTGCCATGCTCCCGGAGGCTATTTCCTAGATAGCAATGGGAATAAGCAATATTGCGGTAATGGTAATTTTGCCGATCTGGCAGTCTTTTCATTCCATCCGGTGAAGCATATTGCGACTGGTGAAGGGGGCATGGTGACAACAAACAGCAAGGAGCTTTATGATAAACTTTGTTTGTATCGTACACATGGTATCACTAAAGATCCTACCAAACTTCATGAACATCATGGTGGCTGGTATTATGAGATGCAGGAACTGGGATATAATTATCGTCTGACAGATTTTCAGGCTGCATTGGGAGTTTCTCAATTGAAACGTGCAGCAGAAGGGCTTGATCGTCGTCACCAGCTTGTGATGCGATATAATGAAGCTTTCTCAATCGTAGAAGGAATTAAGGTACCTTATAATGCGGATGAAGTCTATCATGCTTACCATCTTTATATCATTCAGGTAGCGGACCGTAAGGGCTTGTATGATTATCTGCATGAGAATAATATCTATGCCCAAGTACATTATGTCCCTTTACATTTGATGCCTTATTATCAGCAATTGGGTAATGGAAAAGGTGATTTATCCGTAGTTGAGGAATATTATGAACATTGTTTGAGCCTTCCGATGTTTCCGACTTTGGCAGATGAAGAACAAGAATATGTAATTAATAAGGTCTTGGCATTTGTAAAAAGATGAAGAATTTAGCTATAATTCCTGCACGTGGTGGTAGCAAACGGATACCACGTAAGAACATTAAACTTTTTATGGGAAAACCGATTATTGCATATTCCATAGAAGCAGCCTTGCGGTCCGGATTGTTTGATGAAGTGATGGTTTCTACAGATGATGAGGAAATCGCCGTGGTGGCCCGAGAGTATGGTGCCAGTGTACCTTTTATGCGTTCAGCAGAGACGGCAAATGATTATGCAACAACTGCTGATGTAATTTGTGAAGTTTTGGATTGTTATGAAAATATAGGAAAGATATTTGATACAGTATGTTGTATCTACTCAACAGCTCCATTTATATCAAAAGATATATTGCAACAATCTTTTCATGAACTCATGGTGAATGGCTGGGATTCTATATTTTCTTTAGTCGCTTTTTCTTATCCGATACAAAGATGTTTGTATTTAAATTCTGATAATTATGTTCGTATGAAGTGGTCTGAATATGTTAATTCAAGGTCGCAAGATTTAGAAACTATGTATCATGATGCAGGGCAGTTTTATATATCTACAGTAACAGCTTTTTTAAAGTACAATGGTTTTTGGGGAGAAAAGACAGGCGCATTTATTATGAACGAACTACAAGTTCAGGACTTAGATACTGATACGGATTGGAAATTGGCGGAAATGAAATTCCAATTATTAAGATGTCATGAACAAGAAAATAATATTTAAGGCGGATGCAGGTAAGCATATAGGTTATGGACATTTTATACGCACTTTAGCTTTGGCTGATATGCTGAAAGATGGTTATGATTGTTATTTTTCAACATTTGAACCAACATTCTATCAATTAGATGAAATTAATAAAGTTTGTAAATACTTCCCTTTAATGGGGACGACAGATCAATTTCAAGAGTTTTTATCGTTACTGAATGGAGATGAAATAGTTGTATTGGATAATTATTATTATGACACTAATTTTCAAAAGCAGATAAAGAGAAAAGGATGTAAACTGGTTTGTATTGATGGTATCCATTCCCAGCATTTTTATTGTGATATAATATTTAATCCTGATTTTTGTAGACCGGAAGATTATTCTGTGGAACAGTTTACAAAATTGTATATTGGTCTTGAGTGGGCTTTTTTACGGCAACCTTTTATTAATAACATTCGCAAACGTAAAAACAATCAGATTACTAATGTTGTGATTGCTTTAGGGGGAGCTGATCCCTATAGTTTAACAGATCAAGTTTTAGCTGTTTTACAAAACAAACAGATTCAGATAAAAGTAATTGTTGGTGATACGGCACGTGTGAATATTCCTTGTCAAAATAATGTTGAAGTTTATTCTCGAATTTCAGCAGAACAGATTGCTGAATTATTTAATTTGTCAGATTTAGGCATATTTTCTGCCAGCACAATTTGCAATGAGGCTATGGCTTGTAAGCTGCCTATAGCAGCAGGATATTATGTCGATAATCAAATTGAATATTATCATTTTTTGGAGAATAATCGTCTGATCTATCCCTTAGGTAATTTACTGTTAGATGATCTGGAAGATAATATTAATAAAGTTTTTACTTCTATGGATAAAGTAATTTCTCCTGTTTTTGATTATAAAAGTCAGGTTACAAAAATTAGAGAAATATTTGAAAAATTATAGACTATATCTAAATAAGAATATGAAAAAGATTTTGATTTTAAGTCCTGGACATCAAGTATACTTAGTAGACTTATTTAAGAAATATTTTGAAGTATATATTGGCGATCGTAATAACTGGGTCCTTGCTACTTACAAGAATATTATTTCTATAAAAATGCCGAGTTATAGTTCTGCTGAATACATTGAAACATTGATATCATTTATAGACAATCAAAAAATAGATTATGTTTTGACATTAAGTGATGTTGAAGTCGTTATTTTATCCAAAAACAAAGATATAATAGAGTCTATAGGATGTACTTTAATCGGTTTGCCTTACGAAAAAGCCTTGATATGTTTGGATAAATATTTGTTTTATGAATATTTGAAGGCAAATGGTCTTGCTACTCCCTTGACATATATAAATATCAATAAATTGAAATGGGACCTTAGTTTGGGTAAAATAATTTATCCTATAATAGCTAAAGATCGTTGGGGAATGGGTTCAAGAGGTTTGTCTATTCTTCATTCAGATGATGAATTGGATATGTATTACAATATTAACAATGTATCATTTCCTTCATTTTTAGGCGAAGTTAGAGATAAAAAAAGGGGGATAATATTTCAGGAATTATTATCTTCTAATGAATATGGAATGGATATAATCAATGATTTGAACGGAAATTATCAGTTGTGTGTCATAAAGAAGAAGATTGAGATGAGGGGAGGTGAAACGGATGTTGCAGAAATTGTCTCTTTTCCTGAGGCTGAAAATCTGGCTCAAAAACTTTCTATCCTATTTCAACATAGAGGAAATATGGATTGTGACTTTATCGAGATTCGTGGTGAATTATATGTTATAGATATGAATCCTCGTTTTGGTGGTGGCTATATGTTTACTGAAGCGGCAGGTATTAATGTTCCTAAGTTATTTAGTGAATGGATTAATCATCAACAAAATTCTTCAATGAATATAGAGCACCTAGGGAGTAAATATAGAAAAATAACTTCTTTAATAGAAATATAATGATGGATAACAGAACTTTTATTGTGGCTGAACTCTCGGCTAATCATAATGGTAGCATTGAGATTGCTAAGAAAACGATGGATGCCGCTAAATTGGCTGGAGCAGATGCCGTGAAATTGCAAACTTATACGGCTGATACAATTACTATTGATTCGAATAAAGATTACTTTCAGAAAAAAAATGGTTTATGGAAAGGTTATTCTTTATATCAGCTTTATAAAGAGGCTTATACACCTTGGGAGTGGCACCGAGAACTGTTTGATTATGCTCATTCTTTAGGACTAGTATGTTTTTCAACTCCTTTTGATTTTTCTGCCATTGATTTTCTGGAAAGTATAGAAAATCCAATTTATAAAATAGCAAGTTTTGAAATCACTGATACGAATCTGATCCGTTATGCCGCGAGCAAGGAAAAGCCTATGATTATTTCGACTGGAGTAGCTACGTTGGAAGATATTGAATTAGCTGTGAAGATTTGTCGGGAAGAAAACAATAATGATATAACCTTATTGAAATGCACTTCGGCTTATCCAGCGCCTTTGGAGAAGGCAAATCTACTTACCATACCGGATATGGAGCAACATTTAGGTGTTAAAGTTGGAGTTTCAGATCATTCTATGACGAATGCGATTGCAGTAGCGTCAGTTGCTTTAGGAGCAATAGTCGTGGAAAAGCATTTGATATTGGATCGTAGTATGGGAGGAGCAGATAGTGGTTTCTCAATGGAACCGGCAGAGTTTGCCCATATGGTGCAAATGATCCGGGAAGTTGAACTAGCTAAAGGTACAGTCTTTTATCCTACGGATGTGGATGTAATTAGTGGGCGTGATTCTTGTCGTTCGTTATTTATTTGTGAGAATATGAATAAAGGAGATATTTTGACAGTTAAGAATCTTCGTTCTATTCGTCCTGGTTATGGATTGCATCCTAAGTATTTATACGAATGTTTGGGGAGAACAGTAAATTGTAATTTGGAAAAAGGGACTCCGTTTGAATTGAAATATTTAAGCTAATGATAATAACTAGGTTAGTTTTTGTATTAAAGGAGAGAATATCTGGAAAGAATAGTAAAGCACTCTTTAATAGATTGGTATAATTGATAATGTTCTTAACATCTCAAAATTCAAAGATAGCTAAAAATACAATCGTCTTGTATTTTCGTATGATTCTAACTTTAGGGATAGGTTTATATACCGTTAGAATGGTGCTGAAAATATTGGGTGTGGAAGATTATGGAATATATAATGTGGTAGGCGGTACTGTTTCTCTATTGTCGTTTGTTGTCAATTCGATGGCATCTGCTTCTCAAAGATATCTTTCTTTTGAGTTAGGCCGTGAAGATTATGGTGCATTGAAAGGAATTTTTAATTTGTCAATGTATGCATATATAGGAATTGCTTTTTTGGTGTTAATATTATGTGAAACCATTGGACTTTGGTTCCTGAATACCCAAATGACAATATCCGGTGAAAGAATGTCTGCTGCTAATTGGGTATATCAATCAGCTATTTTTTCTTTTATAGTGTCTATATTAACTAGCCCTTATATTTCTGCTATTTTTTCTAACGAGAAAATGACTGTATATGGCTATGTCGCTATAATTGAAGTTTCATTGAAGTTGATTGTAGTATATTTATTAGGAATTGTCTATTATGATAAATTGAAAATATATGCTTTGCTGATGTTCTTTTCGCAAGTTACTATTAGTAGCTTTTATGTTTTCTATAGCAGAAAGAACTTTAAGGAATGTAGGTTAGCTTTTTATTGGAATAAGTCGAAAATGAGAGAGATTCTGTCATTTTCAATGTGGAGTATGATGGGAACTTTGGCAGGTGCTATGAGAAGTCAAGGATTGAATGTGTTAATCAATCTTTTTTTTAACCCGGCTATAAATGCAGCTCGTGGTATTGCTTTTCAAATGCAAGCTGCGGTAAATGGTTTGAGGGTGAACTTTTATAATGCTGTATCTCCACGGGTTACTAAATTGTATTCTTCTGAGCACCACGAAGAAATGATGGGTTTAGTATTCATGAGTTCTAAACTGGCATTTTTTTTTGATTATGTTTTTTTCTATTCCTATGTTAATAGAAACTCCTTATATACTACACTTATGGTTAGGAACAGTTCCTGAATATAGCATTTTGTTTACGCGTTTGGTTATCATAGAATTAACTATTGATATATTCAATAATCCTTTGGATAATGCTTTAGGTGCTTCCGGACGAGTTCGTCAATTTCAGATATGGGTAAGCTCTTTGTTGCTTTTGATTGTTCCATTGTCGTATTTAGCATTAAAAGTTGCGGAATATCCGGAAATACCTTTTGTTATTTCCATTCTTGTTTCAATACTTTGTTTTTTCCCTAGGTTGTACTTTGTTCACAAATTTGTAGCATTACCGGTGCGTCAGTACTTATGGAAAGTTGTTTTTGTCAGTTATCGTGTCCTAATTATAGCTTCATTGCCACCATTAATATGTTATGTAATGATGGAGGAGGATGACTTTTATCGTTTAATTGTAGTATGTATTACATCTTGCATTTCTTCTGGTATATGTATTTATTGGTTAGGATTGAATTTGCCAGAACGGACTTATGTAAAGAAATATGTGGCTAAGTTACCGTTTGTAAAATCATTGTAATATCTTATGGCAAATCTTTTTTTTATTCATACTCCCCTTGAATTGTTAATTGCGCAACAAATTATCAATCAGGAAAAATTGACTGATAATGTAATGTTGTGTGGTTATGTAGGAGAAAATAAGCATTTTCTTGATACCTATCGTTTGACTATTATTCCATCTATGTGGATGGAAAGTGTTCTTATGCCGGATGTCGCAGGATGGGCTGCAATAGAAAAACGTCATTTATTAAAAACGGCACTACGTGCATTCCGAAGATATAAAGAAATATGTTCTCTATTAAAGGCACATCGAATTGATACTTTATTTCTAGGTGATATGAATAATTTTTCCTGTAAGTTTGGGGCAAATTTATTTAAGAAGAAGGGGTATCGAATAGTATTTTTTGAAGAGGGATCTAGTCATTATAATTTTCAAATTCATCCACGAAAGGGCGGTTATTTATTGAACAAGTTATTAGCGATCTTTTTCGATTGTTTTTATTATTTGCCTATTTATCATTTTCGTTTTGCTACTTACTGTTTTTTAAAAGATTTACCATTTTCTGAATTGCCGATTGACCTTCGCTATAGTGTGGTACCTTATTATCATGAAGATTTTGATAAGCAAATACGTGTAGAAAGATTGTTCTCTAGTGATTTGGCACAATTCCTGGATGGCGAGGTTACTAAATTCTCTGATATAGAAAATTGCATTCTATTTATGTCCCAGAATATTTATGAGTCGTTGGGTAATCTGAACTTGTATTTACAGGTTGTTGAAGGCTATTTTTCAACATTGGATAGTACTTCGATTCTATTTATCAAATTTCATCCTCGTGAACAAGAAGAAGAGCGAGAAGCTGTAATCAAGATAGCAAGGAAATATCACTTGGCTTTTCATGTATTGTCTGCTCAGATGAATATACCAGTCGAGTACTATTTGCAATATATGAAATTTAAGGAAATTGTGACGTTCTTTTCTTCCACGGCTATGTATAATGGTTATCTTTTTCCAGAGATGAAGTTTACTTTCTTGTTACGTCCTTTCTATGATTTATGTAAAATATGTAATGAGAAGAATATCTCTCAATTAGAGAATCTTTTGTCCTTATTGGATTCTTGTCAGAATAAACAAAAGCAGAATGCCTAAAAAAATAATTTATCATATTGGTGATATAAGCCACCCCGGAGGGATGGAGCGTATTGTTGTATTGAAAGCGAACTGGTTGGCTGAACATGGCTATCAAGTAACAATGCTTTCAATGAGCGATTCTACAGAATCTTTTTTCCCTCTGTCGTCTAAGGTCAAAATAGAAGCTTTACATATCTTTCGAGGTAGTGCCTATGATGAGAAACGTAATCTGTGGGGAGCCTTGAAAAGTGTGTATTATAGTATAAGAAGCCGGATAGACCATAAGAGAAAAGTAGCAAAATATTTGGAGTCTCATTCTTGTGATTATTTCATAACATTGATAAATAGGGGCTTCATTCCCAAACTAATAGATGGTAGTAAGAAGTATTTTGAGATACACTTTTCAAGTCAGGCAAAAATCGAATTTCATCAGTTGAATTCATTTTTCTATAATCTGATATACGATTTGGGAATGTATTATCAAGAACGTATCTATAAGCATTATGATCGATTTATTGTCTTAACGGAGAAAGATAAGCTTCTGCGAGGTAATATTCCTAACATGATTGTGATTCCCAATTTTGTAACGATAGAATCATCAGGCTCTATGCCTGTTATAGAATCTCAGAAAGTGATTGCTGTGGGACGTCTTTCTATAGAAAAAGGATTTGATTATTTATTTCAGGCATGGTCTATTGTAGCTGCTAAATATCCTGAATGGAGTTTGGAAATTTATGGTTATGGTTATGGACGCGAGGAATATTACAATGAATTAATTCAGAAGAATGGAGTGAAAGATTCCGTAACTATTTGTGCACCGGTAAAAGATATTCGAAGTAAATATTTGGAATCCGCTTTTTATGTAATGTCTTCCCGAAATGAGGGGTTTCCGTTAACTCTTGGAGAAGCTATGTCGTGTGGTCTTCCATGTATATCATATAATTGCAACTGTGGTCCAAGTGAAATAATTCGTCATGGTGAGGATGGTATTTTAGTTGGTAAGGTGGGGGATATAGAAGGTTTGGCAAATGCAATGCTTTATATGATAGAACATCCTGATGAACGCATGGAAATGGGAGAAAATGCGAAAGAGAATATAAAACGTTTCTTTATTGATAATGTAATGAGAAAATGGGAGGATATATTACAATGAAACCGAAAGTAGTTTTTCTTCAGGAGCAGTTACGGGCAGCTGCCGGTACGGAGCGTATATCAACAGGTGTGATGAATGAATTGGTTGATAAAGGGTATCAAGTAATTGTTGTGTTATTTGGGACAGATAGAACTTCTGCTTTTCCTCTTAATGATAAGATAAAAGTATTACTATTAGGTATTCCTTTTGAAAATAAATACAAGCTGAGAGCTGTTTTTAGACTAAAAAAGATAATAAGTGATATAAATCCGGATTATGTAATAAATGTAGCAGTTCCTATGATGCAAGTATCTTTTTTGGCCAAGTGTTTAGGGATGAAAGGGAAAGTTATTACTTGGGATCATTTTACTTTATCTGCAGGGTCCCGCTGGGGCACTTTATTTCGGATATTTAGTGCAATTGTTTCTAATCAAACAGTTGTCTTAACAGAACAGGATCGAAATAGCTATCCGAGAGGAATAAAGAGAAAGGTTTCTGTGATTGGTAACTTCGTAATGGATGCGGAAGTTAAATCTAACTTACAGAATAAGACAGTTCTTAGTGTGGGGCGCTTGGTACGTACTAAGGGATTTGATATCCTTTTGGATATATGGGCGGATATTTCTCAAAAACATAATGACTGGATTCTTCAAATAGTGGGTTCCGGCGAAGAAAAGGAAAACTTATGGAATAAGGTTAAGGATTTGCATTTGGAGGAAAAGGTACAGATGATTCCGGCGGTAAGTAATATTGAAGATTATTATAGAACTGCATCTGTATATATTTCTACAGCACGATTTGAACCATGGGGGCTAGTGCTTGCCGAAGCTAAATCTTTTGGACTGCCCATCGTTTGTTTTGATTGTCCACATGGACCCAAAAATATTGTTCGCAACGGGATAGACGGAGATTTAATAGCTTTGAATGATTGTGATGACATGAAAGCAAAGATATTGTTGTTAATGGATGATCAGGAATTACGTAATAAGTATGGAGAGGCTGCTAGGGAAGATTTCGAATGTCGTTTTTCCAAAAGGTCGATATTTAATAAATGGACTGAACTTTTGAAATAGTAGTTGGAAATTTATTAGTGTTTATACGCTATAGAAAATCAGATGTATGATCTTGAAAATAATATCATTATTATTATATCCTATTATGCCTTTGGGGGCATTTCTTTTGTCGATAAAATATTTTTCGAAGTTTTATGGATACTGCATTTTTATTCTATTTGGCATATATCTAAATATGTGTGTAAGATTTCGTCCACAAGATGATATATATAGATATGTTGAGGGATATAATAGACTTTTAAGCGGAACAGATTGGTTAGGAAAAATCGATCTATATTATTGGGGAAGTGCTATGCTGTTTTCTTATTTTAATTTATCTGCTATTTATGTATACATATTTTGGTCTATTATTTATTATACGGCTATGTATTTATGTCTTCGTGAATTAATAAAGTATATAAATAATAATATAATTTCAATTTTATTCTTATTATGTTCTGTCTTTTTTATATCAGCATTTCATTTTAGCGTACTGCGCTTTTTCACAGCATCTTTTTGGTTTATTTTTTTTGTGAAAAAAATAGCATGTCGTAGGAAGGCGAATTGTTATATGTGTTTACTATTGCTTTGTCCATTGATTCATTATATGTATTATGTTCCTGTTATTGCTTATTATATATATCATTTCTTTAGGCCTAAAATAAAACTGTTATTAATACTTTTTATTGTAACATATTTCTTTTCTTTCTTTGATTATATTGAAATTTTAAAGTATTGTGGGGTAAATGTATTTAACTCTAGTGTGTATTTAAGTGAAGCTAGAAATGAATCAATGAATAGTTCTTATAATTTAGGAAAATATTTATATTTACCAATGTATCTTTCTTTGCTATGGTTGTTGTATATTCAGTATCGTAGAAGGAAGAAACTGAGTTCCATAAACTATAATTTATTATGTTTGGCTTTATGGGGACTAATTGTTTTGAATTTGGTATCAGCTTCTTGGGATTTTACTGTACGTTTCAGGTTAATAGCTGAATGGCTATGTATTTATCCTATTGCATATTATTATCAATATATGCGAGATGTACGTTATAATAATTTTATATTCTTATTTCCATTTTGTTTTTTGTTAAGTAATTGGGACTTTTTATTTGTAACAGGTCCAAAGTACTTCAATTATTCAGATGTTTTCTTTTCAAATATTTATTCTGTTTGGAACTATTGTTCTAATGCCTTGAATAACATTTAAAAAACAATTAAATTGATATGATAACAGTTTTTACTCCTACCTATAATCGGGGGTATATTATTAAACAACTTTATGATAGTTTGATATTGCAAAGTTATAAAGATTTTGAATGGTTAGTAATAGATGATGGAAGTACGGATGATACGGAGGAACTTTTTAAATCCTTTATTGCGGAACAAAAATTAAATATTCATTATTTAAAGATTGAAAACGGAGGAAAGCATCGTGCAATTAATAAAGGCGTCATATTGGCTCAAGGGAAATACTTTTTCATTGTAGATAGTGACGATTATTTACATAATAATGCACTTGAACGAATACATTTTTATACTAAACAGATTGAAGATGATAAAGCCTTTGCAGGAGTTTGTGGATTGAGAATATATCCGAATGGGAGAAAGCTAGGAGGTGAAGCTAATTATAAAATATTGGATACAGATTCTATTAGTTTTCGTGAGAAATATCGTGTAAAAGGTGATATGGCTGAGGTCTTTGAAACAGATATTCTTAGGAACTACCCATTTCCTGAATTTGAAAATGAGAAGTTTATTTCCGAAGGGATTGTTTGGAATCGAATTGCACATAAGTACAAACTTAGATATTTTAATGAGCCAATATATATATGTGATTATTTAGATGATGGACTTACGAAATCCATTAGAAAGCATTATCAAAATAGCCCTAAAGGAGCAATGTTGGTATGTAATGAAATGTTGAGACAAAAAAGGTGTGTAAAAACATATATTAAAACGGCTATTAATTATTGGCGCTATACTATTAAATATCCATATAGAAGAAATGATAAATTGGCTCCAATTTGGTGGACTTATTTTTTTTATCCTCTAGGTTTATTCTTTTATTTGAAAGATTCTTTAAAATGAAGATTGCGTATATTGTCCCGTCTTTATATAATGCAGGACCGGTAAATGTCGTTCATGATCTGGTAGAAGTAATGATTCAGCATGGTCACCAATGTGTCGTGTACTATTTTGATGAAATGACTGAGCAGGATTTTCCATGTCTTACAGAACGTATATCTTTTTATTCTTCTGTATCCTTTAACGAGTTTGATGTCGTACATACGCATGGACTGAGACCCAATCTGTATGTATTATTGTGGAAGCCTCTGAAAACCACAACCAATTTTATAGCAACATTTCATAATTATGTATTTCAGGACTTTTCTTATAGATATTCTAAACTAAAGACTTTCTTTGGGGGATATTTGACTCTTCTGAGTGTGTTTAGGCATAATAGAGTAATAACACTAACAGGGCTTGCTATGGACTATTATGCAAGATGGATATCTAAGAAAAAATTATGTATTGCCTATAACTCCAGAGTCATTGATTCAGCCTTGTTATTGTCAGCAGAAGAAAAACAAAAATTATTAGATTTTAAAGGTAATTCCTTACTTATGGGTATTCATAGCCGTATTTATCCATTGAAAGGAATAGACCTACTTATTCAGGCATTGCCATATTTGCCAGATTATAAGTTGTTTGTGGCTGGTTCAGGTGAAAGTAGGCAGGAATATACTGATTTAGCCAAAAAATGCAGAGTAGAAGATAGAGTTTGTTTTGCCGGAAGAATTCCTTTTGCATATAGATGTCTTCCTTATTATGATATTTATGCTCTGCCCAGTCGAAGTGAAGGTTTCCCATTATCCGTGTTGGAAGCTGCTGCTTACGGTAAGAATATAGTTTGCTCTGATTTACCTGTATTTAAGGAGCTATATACAGATGCTGAAGTTGCAATGTTTGAATTGCCTAACATCGAATCATTGGTGGAAGCTATCAAAAAAGCTACTGCTACCCCCTTCTATGGTATTAATGCAAAGAAGAAATATGAGCAAGTGTATTCACCGGAAGCTTTTTATGAGCGACATCTGAGAATTTATAAGAATGATATCTAACGGAATAAATATTTCCTGCTATGGTTGTGGTGTATGTGCTGCAGCTTGTCCTCGAAAAGCTATAACTATTACTTTATCAACAGAAGGATTTTGGGTGCCTGTAATAGACAAGGGTATTTGTATTGATTGTGGTAAGCACTCACTACATGGCTACAATACCGTCAAAGACATTATAGCCATACAGTAAGTGTTTATAATTAGTTCCTTCCTTGCAACATAGTTATTATAAAATCTTAAGTAAAGTAAGAGTGTTTACAATTGAGTACTAATAATAATTTTAATCATGTATACAGAATTAAAATCTTATCAGATCATTATTGCTTTATTAAAAAAATATGGTATAAAGCATTGTGTCCTTTCGGCAGGAAGTCGTAATGTTCCTTTTGTTCACTCAGTGGAGGAAGATCCTTTTTTCGAATGTTATTCAGTTGTTGATGAAAGAAGTGCTGGTTATTTTGCTCTTGGTCTTTCTCAGCAGCTTCAAGAGCCTGTGGTTATTTCATGTACTGCTTCTACTGCATCATGTAATTATTGGCCACCAGTAGCTGAGGCTTTTTATCAGGGAGTACCGCTTGTTATATTAACAAGCGACCGGAATCCTGCAATGTTAGGACAATGGGAAGATCAAATGATAGATCAAGTAGGTATGTTTGATAGACATGTGAAAAAATCAGTGAATCTCCCGAATGTAGAAAATAGGGATGATTTTATTCATTGCCAAAGAGTGGTG
This sequence comes from Bacteroides sp. 1_1_14, assembly GCF_000162515.1. Taxonomy (NCBI): domain Bacteria; kingdom Pseudomonadati; phylum Bacteroidota; class Bacteroidia; order Bacteroidales; family Bacteroidaceae; genus Bacteroides; species Bacteroides sp. 1_1_14. The sequence continues at coordinate 221,221 of NZ_GG774711.1, forward strand.
AATGAAGCATTGTTAGAGCTAGATCATCATGGAACAGGTCCTGTTCATATTAATATTCCGATGAAGTATTATAATCGTTCATTTAATTGCAAAACTTTACCTGAAGTAACCAAAATAGAACGATTGGATGTCTTTAGCACTGATGATTGTTGGGTCTCTAAAATAGAAACACTAAAAAAGTGTAATAGAATTCTTGTTACTTGTGGACAAAGTAGTTATGTGTCGGACGCTTTTAAAGAGACTTTAAGTCAATTTTTTCATAATTATAATGCATCAATTTCAATAGAATATATGTCGAACATGAATTGTGATGGAATTATAAACTCTACCGTCTGTATGGATAGTCGATATCTAGCAGATCATCATTTTAAGGAGTTACTGCCTGAAATTGTTATTTCTTATGGGCATAATATAACTTCGGGAATAAAAGAACTTTTGCGTCATTTTGCTGGACAATTTGAGCATTGGCTTATCCAAGAGGATGGGCATATCGTTGATATGTATAAAAGTTTAACAACGATATTTGAGTGCCCGCCATTATATTTCTTTAATTATTGTAATTCACATATTGATACTGGTATGGTTAATAATCTGAATTATCATAATTTGCTTTTACAACATTCAAAACGGGTTATCATTCCAGAATTCGAATATTCCAATATATATGCAATAAAAAGCGTTGTAGAAAATATCCCTTCTAAATCCATACTTCATCTTAGTATTAATAGTTCAATACGAATTACCAATTTTTTCAAGTTACAGCCTGATGTGAAAGTATATGCTAACATTGGTACTTATGGAATTGATGGTTGTTTATCTTCTTTCTTAGGGCAAGCTTCAGTATTATCAGGCTTAAGCTTTTTGATTATAGGTGATTTATCTTTTTTCTATGATATGAATGCTTTGAGATTGCGAAATATTGATAATAATGTTCGAATTTTAATGATTAATAATCATGGTGGTGAAGAATTCTATTATAATAAATCATGGATAAATCAGTCTAGTGATTTACATACTACAGCGCGTCACGAAACAAGAGCTAAAGGATGGGTGTTGGAAAATAATTTTATATATCTGTCGGCAACGGATAAAAAATCATTTGATGAAGCTTTGGGTGTGTTTTTGAGTGAAGATTCTGAAGTACCTATCTTTTTTGAAGTTTTTACAGAAATGAAAACAGATGCTGATGCTATTTGTAACTTTTATAATTTAAGCCGACCTAAGGATTTAAGATCTGAACTGGTGAGGAAAGGGAAGGAATTCGCCAAGTCTTTTGTTGGACAAGAAAAAGCTCAGAAAATAGTCAATCTAATAAAGAAGTAATAATATGGGATATAAGCAATTTATTCGTAAAATAGCTAGATATATATATATTGTTTTCACAGCCTCAATCTATTGTTAATGTAGAGATTTCCCAGATTAATTATGGTAGTATATTGAAAGGAAAGTCTATTGTGATTACAGGAGGAGGTCGTGGCTTGGGGTATAATATGGGTAAAAATGTATTTCTGGAGGTGCGGAAGTTATTATTGCGGGACGTAGCCCAAAAAAACTTGGAAAAAGCCGTGGAAAAGCTAGGTAAATCATGCCAATATTTAGTGTTTGATGTAGGAAAAACAGACAGTCATTTTACTTTTTGGGAAGAATGCCGGGGTAAATTTGGCAGGAGTATCGATAGTCTTATTTGCAATGCGGGTAATCATTTGAAGCCATTTGGGGAGTATTCGGTTATTATATAAATAGAAGATATGAAGGTAGGAGTCTTATCCATGCAGAAAGTCATGAATTATGGGTCTTTTCTGCAGGCATTCGCTTTGAAAAAAACAATAGAAGGTTGGGGACATCAATGTGAGTTTGTTGATATAGAGCAGGGAGTTGTATTTCCGGGGTTAAAGCGAACATTTCCTTTTTTAGCAGGTAAAGTTATAGAACGTTATCTAAAGTGGGATATCCTGAAACGCATTCGATATACTCGTGAGTTCAGAAATCGTTTTGGTAATGAATTTTGGGGAGTGTTGGGAGCAAATACGCATTCTATTGAGTATTTTAATACTGTAGTAATAGGTAGTGATGAGGTTTTTAATTTTGCTCAACGTGTACCATGGGGATATACTCCTCAACTGTATGGCAGAGTAGCCAATACTGATAAGGTCATTTCTTATGCAGGTTCTTTTGGGCATACAACGATGAAAGACATAGAACATTATGGGCTGAAAGAAGAGATTGCCAATTCTATGAAGACAATGCACGCTATTTCTGTACGTGATGTGAATTCATTTAATATTGTAAAGGAGCTGACAGGTAAAGAACCGATTATAAATGTCGATCCTGTACTGATGTTTGATTATTCATCCTATATAAAAACTGTCGATAAGAAAAATTATATTATTATCTATACTTATCCGAATCGCATCAAAGATAAGAAAGAAATTGCGGCAATACGCGCATTTGCTCGTAAGTATAATAAAAAGATAATTTCTATCGGCTTCTACTTTTCATGGTGTGATGAAACAGTTGTCCCGGATCCATTTGAAGTTTTAGGATATTTGAGAGAAGCTGACTTTGTGGTTACAGATACTTTTCATGGCACTGTGATGTCGCTGAAGTTTAATAAAAAATTTGTCACATTAGTACGTTCTACGAATAAAGAAAAAATTTTGTCGTTACTTTCTCAGTTTCATTTGGAAGAAAGAGTTGTAAATAATATGGAGAAATTAGCCGAAACTCTCTTTATTGATAGTGATTATGGCTTTGTCAATGATAAGTTGGAAAAAGAAAACAACGTTCCTTGGATTATCTGAAACGGAATCTGTTATAATGAAAAATTTTAGTGTGTTGATATCTGTTTACGCACGTGAGCAAGGTGATTATTTGGAAGCGGCTTTAAGGAGTGTGTTGGAACAAACTGTTCCCCCTACAGAAATTGTATTGGTTAAAGACGGTCCGTTAACTCCAGAATTAGATACTGTTATTGCTCATTTTTGTGAGAGATACACTACTCTGAAAATAGTAAAACTAGCAAGGAATATGGGATTAGGTAATGCACTTAATGCAGGCTTGTCTGCGTGTACCTATGACTTGGTTGCACGTATGGACAGTGACGATTTGTCTTTGCCGGATCGATTTGAAAATCAACTGCGGGTATTTGACGAACACCCGGATGTTTCAGTAGTTGGAGGATGGATCTCTGAGTTTGATAATAACTCTAAAGATGTTATTTCGTATCGAAAGCTTCCGCAAACAGATAAAGAACTTAAACGAATTTGTCAGTTAAAAAATCCATTCAATCATATGACAGTAATGTTTTATAAAAGAGATGTACTTGATGCAGGCGGTTATCAGCATTTTTATTTGTTTGAGGACTATTGGCTGTGGATGAGAATGATAAAGAATGGAGTGAAATTTTATAATGTACAGGATGTGTTGGTCAATGTACGGGGTGGAACTGCTATGGCTGCTCGACGTGGGGGATGGAAATATGTAAAAAGCGAAATACGATTTCAAAAGCAGATATGGCAAATGGGCTTAATCAGCTTACATGTATTCTTAAGAAATGTTTGTATTCGTTTTTCTATCCGTATGATACCAAACGGTTTGAGGAGTTTGATTTATAAAAAAGTATTAAGGTAATTCTTTCAATTTAAATATTTTATGGGGTATAGTGAAGAGTTCATTCCGGATGGAATGAATGGTTTTGAACGTAATGTGAAACGAGTAGGGGATTGTATTATTGCGGGAGTTTTATTATTAATATTCTCCCCCTTGTTTTTAATTTGTTATCTGGCAGTGAAGCGTGAAGATGGTGGTCCGGCTATTTTCAAACAAGAGCGTATCGGACGTTTTGGTCATCCGTTTTATATCTATAAGTTTCGCAGTATGCGGCTGGATGCTGAATCTATGGGACCTCAGCTTTACAAAGGTGGCAGAGATCCTCGATTAACTAGAGTCGGTAAGTTCTTGCGCGAACATCATTTGGATGAATTGCCGCAACTTTGGAATGTGTTTTGTGGACAGATGGCCTTTATTGGTCCTCGTCCGGAACGCAAGTTTTATATTGATCAGATAATGGAGCGTGATTCTCGTTATCGATTTCTATATCAGATCCGTCCGGGAGTAACTTCGTATGCTACTCTTTATAATGGTTATACTGATACGATAGAAAAAATGTTGCGTCGCCTGCGTTATGACTTGTTTTATCTGCAACATCGCTCTTGGTTGTTTGACTTTAAAATATTAATAAAAACTTTTGTCTATATAGTTTTTGGTAAGAAGTTCTAATAATAACAGTAAAAGTAATATGAATAAATCCTTTTTAATCGTGTTGCTGGCTTTTGCATTGGTCAGCTGTCAGTCTTATAAAAAAGTGCCCTATCTACAGGATGCCGAGGTGGTGTTGTATGGAGTTCAGAATGAACAGTTGTATGATGCAAAGATCATGCCTAAAGACTTGTTGACGATTGTGGTGTCATGTACGAGTCCTGAGTTAGCCGCACCTTTCAATTTGACAGTTGCTACACAAGGTAACATTGCTTTGAATTATACTACTACTCAGCCAGCTCTACAGCAATATTTGGTTGATAACGAAGGTAAGATTAACTTTCCGGTCTTGGGTGAATTGCATGTGGGAGGATTAACTAAGAAGGGTACTGAACAGATGATTGTGGAAAAACTGAAGCCTTATATAAAAGAAACGCCTATCGTAACTGTACGAATGGTGAATTATAAAATTTCAGTTATTGGAGAAGTCGCCCGTCCCGGTACCTTTACTATCTCGAATGAAAAAGTGAACTTGTTGGAAGCATTGGCTATGGCAGGGGATATGACTGTATATGGATTGCGTAATGATATAAAATTAATAAGAGAGGACGCTAACGGTAAACAGGAGATTATTCCGTTGGACTTAAATAAAGCTGAGACAATTCTTTCTCCGTATTATTGGCTGCAACAGAATGATATCGTCTATGTAACACCCAATAAAGCTAAAGCACGTAACTCTGATATCGGAAATAGTACTAGTTTATGGTTCTCTGCTACCTCTATCCTGATATCTATTGCCAGTCTATTATATAATATCTTAAGATAACATTCGTAACAATGAAAGAAGAACTAACAAACGAGAAATTGCGAGAAGCAGAAGATAAAGAAATAGATATCCGGGAATTGCTTTTTAAATATCTGATTCACTGGCCTTGGTTTGTAGGCACAGTGATAGTGTGTTTAATTGCTGCTTATGTTTATCTGTATATTGCTACTCCTGTATATAACATTTCTGCTACAGTCTTGATTAAAGATGATAAGAAAGGAGGAAGTTCAAACAATGTAGCCGGATTGGATGAATTGGGACTTAGTGGATTGATCACTTCTTCGCAAAGTATAGACAATGAAATAGAAGTGTTGCGTTCTAAAACTCTAGTGAAAGAAGTAGTCAATTACTTAAATTTGTATGTTACTTATCAGGATAATGATCAGATCCCTTCAAAAGAGTTGTACAAGACCTCTCCTGTACAGGTTAGTATGATCCCACAAGAAGCAGAGAATCTGAAGAAGAACATCGTTATTGAAATGGTACTGCACCCACAAGGAAGTTTGGATGTGAATGTGAAAATGGAAGATAAAGAAATTCAAAAGCATTTTGAGGAACTGCCTGCCATCCTTCCTACTAATCAGGGAACACTTTCTTTTTTTCATACTATGGATTCTGTCTCTTCGAAGAAAAATGAAGAAGTGGGTTCTCCTGTTCAAGATGTACGACATATCACAGCTACCATTAGCCAGCCTATGAATGTGGCCAGAGGATATTGTGGGAACTTGACAATTGAACCTACCTCGAAGACTACCTCTGTAGTAACGGTCTCTTTAAAAAACTCCAGTTTGCAGCGCGGGCAGGATTTTATCAACCAGCTGCTCGAGATGTATAATCGTAATACCAACAATGATAAGAATGAAATAGCGCAGAAAACGGCAGAGTTTATTGATGAACGAATTGGTATTATTTCAAAAGAGCTGGGAAGTACGGAAGCTGATCTGGAGACTTTTAAACGTGATGCGGGAATTACTGATTTGAGTAGTGATGCACAAATTGCTCTGACCGGTAATGCTGAATATGAAAAGAAACAGGTCGAGAACCGTACGCAAATTAGCTTAGTGGAAGATTTGAAGAAATACTTAGGTCATAACGAATATGAGATATTACCCAGCAATGTTGGTCTAAAAGACATTACTCTTGCCGCACAGATAGACCGATACAATGAAATGCTTATTGAACGTAAACGTCTGCTTCGTACTTCCACAGAGAATAATCCGGCTATCATCAACTTGGATACCAGTATTCGTGCCACGAAAGCGAATGTACAGGCTACCCTTGAAGGTACATTGCAAGGATTGTTCATCACCAAAGCCGACCTTGACCGTGAAGCCAAACGCTATATGCGTCGTATCAGTGATGCTCCGGGTCAGGAGCGTCAGTATGTGAGTATAGCCCGTCAACAGGAAATAAAGGCGGGATTGTACTTGATGTTGTTGCAAAAGCGTGAGGAAAATGCCATTATGCTGGCTGCTACTGCGAACAATGCGAAGATTATAGATGATGCCATTGCTGATGTTATTCCTGTATCCCCAAGGCGAAGCGTTATTTATTTGGCTGCACTGGTCTTAGGAATTGCGATACCTGTTGTTGTTATCTACCTAATTGATCTGACGAAGTTCAAGATCGAAGGTCGTGCTGATGTGGAGAAACTGACGAGTGTACCTGTTGTGGGTGATATCCCATTGACGGATGAGAAGAATGCCAAAGACGGTTCTATTGCCGTATTCGAGAATCAGAATAACCTGATGAGTGAGACTTTCCGTAACATTCGAACGAATATCCAGTTTATGCTTCAGAATGACAAGAAAGTAATCCTCGTAACTTCAACAGTGAGTGGTGAAGGTAAATCATTTACTTCGGCTAACTTGGCTATCAGTCTTTCTTTATTGGGAAAGAAGGTTGTGATTGTAGGTCTTGATATTCGCAAACCGGGACTGAATAAGGTTTTTAATCTTTCGAGCAAAGAGAAAGGTATTACTCAATATCTTGCCAATCCGGAAATGGATTTGATGAGTTTGGTACAGTTATCTGATGTGAATAAGAATCTGTATATCCTTCCGGGTGGAACCGTTCCTCCCAATCCTACGGAGTTATTGGCACGGGATGGGCTGGACAAGGCTATTGAAATTTTGAAGAAGAATTTTGATTATGTCATCCTTGATACTGCTCCTATCGGTATGGTAACGGATACTTTATTGATTGGTCGTGTGGCGGATTTATCAGCATACGTATGTCGCGCGGACTATACGCATAAGGCAGAATACACATTGATCAATGAACTGTATCATGAACAGAAGTTGCCTAATCTTTGTACTATCATTAATGGCGTAGACCTGAAGAAGAGAAAATATGGTTACTACTATGGCTATGGTAAGTATGGGAAGCATTATGGCTATGGTAAACGTTATGGATACGGATATGGTTATGGGCAAGAGAAGTAATATGAGGAGTACTTGTGAATAGAAAAAAGAAATATCTCTTTGATTATTGAAGGAAAATCTCTTTCTTTGTAATAGACTAAATATATCTGTTATGTTAAGTACTGTAGAATATCTATCTCTTCTTCGTAAATACATGCGGGAGAATGCTGCTAAATATGGTATCTCTCGTATGGGAATATTTGGCTCAGTGGCTCGTGGTGAGCAACATGATGGTAGTGATGTTGATATATGTGTGGAGATAGATAGGCCTTCTATATTTACTTTAGTACATATTAAGGAAGAATTGGAAAAACTACTTAAATGTCCTGTCGATGTAGTTCGATTGCGGAGTAACATGGATGAATTGTTGAGAAACTGTATAAATAAAGACGGGATCTATGTGTAGAAAACAAATCAAAAATGATTTGCCCCAATTGAGAGAAACACTGGAACAAATCATTAATGAGTTTGATAAGTGTGATTGACTTCCTCTTTTACAGTTCCCTATATTCCTCTACACAAGGGTAACACGGACACTCCTTCCACGGATTCAAATCATGATGTCCCACTATCAACGCTTTTGGAAAATTTTTCTTTAGCTCACGGAGCAGAGCTAACAACGATCCCCGTTGCTCTAGCGTACGTGTGTCTTTAGCTTGTCCGTCCGCATCCAGTCCTCCTTCGTAACAGATTCCTATAGAGTGTTCATTGTGATTCAGGCAATGTGCTCCCACCTTTTCCAACGGTCGTCCCAAATGTATTTCCCCATCACGTGTGATGTAGAAATGGTAACCGATGTCACGGAATCCCCGATGTCGGATATGATCCTGTCGGCAAGCCTCCGCCGAGAGGGCTTTTCCCTCCGGCGTGGCACTGCAATGAATGATAATTAGTGTGATGGTCCGCATAAGTTTACATACAACTTTGTACTCCTATCAAACCACCTACGGCAGTAGCGACAGTGATGATTACTTTGATAATGAAACTCCAAACGGAACGGGATGATGAATTACTCATAAATTTTGGTTTTAAATGAAAAAAATATTGATTTTTAATGAGTCTTTAGCCGTGATAAGCTAAAGACTTTGTCAGGGTTTAGGTTATGACTTAAACAGTCGGGTCCGGTGCTTCTTCGTCTCCTTCGTCCGGATTAGGTTTCGGATCGGGAGTGTTGCCTGACCCGGAACCTCCTCCGGGCGTTGTCGGTTTCTGATACTCCGCCTGCTGCTTCAATTGGCTGTCGAGCTTCAGATTGGTTGTCGATAAGTTTCCTGTGGCACGTGCTTTGAGCCGCATACCTGTGATGTTCTTCTCCAGCGAGAACTCTTCCAGCGTTTCGGCAGCCTTGCTGCGGATTCCTACACCGAAGATGGCTAGATCATCAATTTTCACACTTTTGCCGTCGAGCAGCAGTTCCTTGATGCAGTCCACCATATCAGTGAGCACGCCTTTGATCACCCCACTGGAATACGGTGAATTGTGTTTCGACATGTGTTCGGCAAGTTTGGCAAGGTCGAATGTCTCGTCGCTTACCGCCCGGGCGAACCATTTGCCCGCATTCAAGCCTTTCTTCTGTTGGTTCTGATAAATTTTGTAACGAATCATAAAATAATAATTTTAAAGAGTTAAACATACTTTCGTGAGGATTTCTCCCTTTCGATGACACAAAGATAGTATGCTGTAACTCGGAAAAATCGGTTGTGTACAGTGACAGTCGGTAATGTGCAATTGTTGTCAGTTATAGTCTGTTATTCCCTGATAAAACGTAGGTAAT
>NZ_GG774711.1:231073-262394 GCF_000162515.1 Bacteroides sp. 1_1_14
TTTCGACATGTGTTCGGCAAGTTTGGCAAGGTCGAATGTCTCGTCGCTTACCGCCCGGGCGAACCATTTGCCCGCATTCAAGCCTTTCTTCTGTTGGTTCTGATAAATTTTGTAACGAATCATAAAATAATAATTTTAAAGAGTTAAACATACTTTCGTGAGGATTTCTCCCTTTCGATGACACAAAGATAGTATGCTGTAACTCGGAAAAATCGGTTGTGTACAGTGACAGTCGGTAATGTGCAATTGTTGTCAGTTATAGTCTGTTATTCCCTGATAAAACGTAGGTAATGTGAATATATTTTGTTACTTTTGTGACAGTAAAACAGAAACTTATTTGTCATGATAGAATTCAAAATACGTGCTTATGGTCGCATGGAACTGGCACAGCTTTATTCTCCCGAACTTACCGGCATTGCCGCTTACCGCAAAATGAATAAATGGATTGTCCGCTGTCCCGGTCTTCAGGAACGCCTGTCCGATTTAGGCTATCAGCCGCAGCACCGTTCTTACACTCCGTTGGAGGTAAGGGTGATCGTGGATGCGCTGGGAGAACCATGAGCAGGTAATAAGTATTAGATAACAAGTAATAAGTGTTGGAGACTGCGAGGGGAGTTTTGTATTAGCTAAAGCTAAGCTTTAGAGGCCATAAAGCACCGCTTTAGAAGTCATAAAGCATAGCTTTAGCCTACACAAAACGCTATACTCTGATTTTCATAAAATAACGATAAAAGACGATGTTATCAACAGGTACAGTAGGTACACTTTTACCCGCCCTCCCTAACACACGCACACGCGTGCGTGCGCGTAAGTACCTTTACCGTCAAGATTGACAATCAGTCCCTGTTTTACCAGTCGTTTCAGCCAGGTGAGGGCAGTGTTGGGCTTGATTCCCATAGTCGTAGCCTGCTCCAACAACTGTGCACGGGTAAATTGGATACCCAGTGCCTCAAAGAATGCGTCACGGTCGGCGTTGGCCCTATGGCTGACTTCTGAAGGAGGAAGGAAAGACAAGATATGCGTGGCATGCTGATAGAGCGGTTTCACAAGGTTCAGCACAGCCTTAAAATCTTTGGGAGTGATCGTCATATCCCACCGGGTAATGATACCGTCTTTGATATTATCAGTGGCGATTTCCTTGTCCGGTGTAAGCAGGGGATGAGAAGATGCCTGGTATTGATACGGCTGAGGATTTTCAAGAGCACGAAGCATGGCCACTACTGACATGATACGGCAGATGTTGACAGCCATTCGGGCGATGGAACTGTTCATTTCTCTGCCATTGGCAATCGTTGACCGGGTGAACAGTTCGGAAAAGAGATCATTGAACTCCTGTTTCTGTTCATCCGTGAGCCGGAGTGTGTGGAGACCATGTTCCTTGAGTAAGTTCAAGAGCTTTTTCCATTCCAGACCAATGGAGGTGAAGATGGCTTCCAAGTCCGTTTCGTTCTCGTCAAACTGATTGATCCATTGATAGATACCGTGCATATAATAGAACAGCTGGCGTGAAAAAAGTCCGTTCTCTACTGAAGGAATGAGTGGTTTCACCTGTGCGGGTGTCCCCGAAAGCAGGAGAGAGAGGTAACTTTTCTTGTTTTCCCGGTACTCCTGATTGGTACGTCGGTTGTATGCTAACCAGTCATGGTCGAATGCTCTGCGAAGCGTCTCACTCCAGTGACCGTATTCCGAACCGATGGCGGTAGAGATCGTATCCGCCTCGGTTTCGCAGATGAGGCCTGTTCCGTTGTTATCCATAATATTTTGAAGGATACCGGTACCAGTATTGTTGCCGGAGATGAGGAACATTCTGTTTAAAGGCATTTCGGGGATTTCCGCTTTGGCACGCTCTTTGCCCATCATTTCGTAGGCGACTTTTGCCTTTTTGTAGACATTCATCTCTTTTTCCACTTGTTGACGGATATCATCGTGGATAGGCATAACGAGCAGGCGGATGAGTGATAGTACTCCCTTGCCCGAGGCTGCCGGAGCTACAATGAAGGATTGCATGCAGGGCGATTGGTATTTGCCGGCATAATGACATCTCACGTATCGTTCCATGGTGGCACCCAGGGCAGTCAATGCTCCGAGCAAGAGTACGTCTTTTTGAGTGACGGTAGTGCCATAACTTATGATGCGTAGCAGTAGCTTCGGCCAGTCTTCTAAGGTGAAAGTGTGTAATGGGTGATGCGGGTCGCTGCCTTCCAGCAGCTCTTCTGATTCACTCTTTTCTTCTTCTACTTTATTATATACATGCGCGTGTGTGGAAAAATTGTGCGGTGAACTTTCTGTACCTACTGTACCCGTCCGGTTGTTCATAACTTTCTTCCGGTCTTCCCTGCAGATTTTTACTCCTGTCGATTCAGCGAGGTGAAATGCCGTTCCGAGATGTATTGCTCCCTGCTGTTTCGTGAGTGCATTGGAAAACATTCGTTCGGCATGGGCGGATTGATACTTGGCGGAAATCCGGCACAGGCGATGAAAAAACTCCCGTCCTGCTTCACCACAGTCCGTTGCGATGGCGAATGCTAATTGTACGTACTCGGCGTAAGTGGGTGCAATGTCGGCACCTGCTGTTTCGACTGCTTCGGTGAGGAGGCGTAAAGATTCAATATCGGTCATTTTTTGATAATTGACAATTGACAAATGATAATTGACAATTGAAGTTTGATCATTCGTGATTATAATTTAATATTCTCTGAATAGTGCTTGTGGGTCATGGCTGAGGAAGCAGGCTCTTACGATGTCTTTGCCGGAGGTGTCTACGGCTTTTTGAACTGTTTCGATGGAGTTGTTCATTTCTGATCCGTAGGTCATTTCTACGTATTCCATTGCCCAGCTCATACTCTCTCTTACATTACGGCTCTGATCGTCTGTGTATAGGTTGCTGTAAGGTACGAATGTTTTCACACCCCGGTTGCTGGGACTGATAAATGAGAGTACAGGGTGGAGGAAAGGATCGTCGAACAGTGTACGACGCATTTCTACGGCTTTCTGATAGGAGTCGAGGTTATCTATATCCACCACTACGAGTCCGGAAGGAGATGCGAAAAACTTACTGTTCCGGCGGATGAATGTGCCGCACGGAGTCACGTATGGCAGCAAGGATGTTTTCGCCATTCGTATATCTTCGGCGCTGCGCACCTGTTCGGTCAGTGCTTTGAGATTTTCATTGTAGGTGATCATCTGATATACTTGCTCTAATGAGACTTCGCAGAAGGGAGTGAGAGTGGCGGGTGTAACGGTTTGTCCTTGTTCGTTCCTGATGGGAGCAATCGGGGGCATGAAATAAGACATTCTGAAAAAGTTTTGCATAGAATACTTCTATTAGGACGTTTAATAAATGACTTTGACTTTCAAAGCATGGTGCGAAAGTAAGACAAATAAAATAAGTCGAGTTCAGATATGTCTGAAGTAGTGTGAAAATGTTTAATATATAAGACGTGTTTTTAACTAATAATAAGAAAAATGGAAAATAAAATTGTGCATCCTAAACTCGGTGAGTTTATTGAAAAAGTGCTTAAAGTAGCACATGTGAATCTTTCAAAAATGTGTCAAGAGATACATATGGGGCCTGCTACTTACCAAAAGGTAAAAAAGGGGAAGAAAAAGATCTGATTCATTATGAGCGTATTCTTGAATATTATTATAGGACTCGCACCGAAGAAGAGTTCTTGGAGAAAGTGAATGAGTGGGCAAAACTGTATATTCGATATAAGAAGGAGAAGAATGACATTTGAATATTGGAATTTTTTAGTAGCTTTGTGAAAAAGAAAGTTGTTATGGAAGATTTGCAGAGATTATATCCTATAGGGATACAGACATTTTCTAAGATTCGTGAGGGAAATTTCCTCTATGTAGATAAGACAGAATACGTTTACCGGATGACGCATTCTGCTTCCAGTTATATGTTCCTGAGCCGTCCGCGTCGTTTTGGTAAATCATTGTTAACCTCTACGTTGCATAGCTATTTCTCCGGTTGTGAAGAACTGTTTCGTGGATTGGCGATGGAGAAGCTGGAGAAAGAATGGATACAGTATCCGGTTCTGCACTTCGATATGAGTATGGCCAAGCACGTGGACAAAGATAAACTGATGAATCTTTTAGACTTCATGCTAACAGAACACGAACGTACACTAGGGATTGATGCAGCAGGTACAGACCCTAATTTGCGCCTGACTAATCTGATAAAACGTGCTTATGAACAGACTGGCAGAAAGGTCGTGGTCCTTATTGATGAATATGACGCTCCTTTGCTGGATGTGGTACACGAACGGGAGAACTTGGGGGTATTGCGTGACGTTATGCGTAACTTCTATAGTCCGTTGAAAGCCTGTGATCCTTATTTGCGCTATGTGTTTCTTACAGGTATCACTAAATTCTCACAGCTCAGCATTTTCAGTGAACTCAATAACATCAAAAATATCAGCATGGATGAACCTTATGCTGCCATTTGTGGCATAACGGAGAATGAGATACTTACCCAAATGAAAGAAGATGTGGATAGGATGGCTGTCAAATTGAATATTACTGCGGAGGAAGTACTGGCTAAGTTGAAAGAGAATTATGACGGCTATCATTTCACTTATCCATCGCCCGACATCTATAATCCATTCAGTCTGCTCAATGCTTTTGCAGATGGGAAATTTAATTCTTATTGGTTTGGTAGCGGCACTCCTACCTATCTGATAAAGATGCTGGATAAGTTTGGAGTAGAGCCTTCTGAAATAGGAAATAAATTGGCGGCGGTCGAAGAATTTGATGCTCCCACTGAAACGATGAGTAGCATTACTCCATTGCTGTATCAAAGCGGCTATGTCACTATCAAGGATTACGATAAGGAATTGGAACTATATACGTTGGATATTCCTAATAAAGAGGTGAGGGTGGGATTGATGCGAAGCTTGTTGCCTTATTATGTAACCAATGACACACGTGAGGCGACGAACATGGTGGCTTTTATTTCCCGTGATATCCGGAAAGGTGATATGGACGCGGCATTACGGCGTTTGCAAACCTTTCTGTCTACTATACCTCAATGCGATCATACAAAGTACGAAGGTCATTACCAGCAGGTATTCTATATCATATTCAGCTTGCTGGGATACTATGTGGATGTCGAAGTACGTACTTCCCGTGGTCGTGTGGATGTAGTGTTGCGTACTGAGGCCACATTATATGTGATGGAATTGAAACTGGATAAGAATGCGACAGTTGCTATGGAACAGATAAATTTAAAGAATTATCCGGAACGCTTTGCTCTATGTGGACTGCCAGTGGTGAAGGTGGCTGTTAATTTTGATAGTGAAAGTGGCACACTGGGGGATTGGATGATTGAAAAATAGAGATTGATAAGTGAATATAAAAAGTGTAAGGACGAAGGCCATTTTCTTTAATTATCAGATTAATAACATTTTAATAACTCCCTAAAATAAAAAGAGCCCCGCAAGGGGCTTTTCCTTTGTCTTTTTAATAGACATGCAAAGAATAATGTGTTTTTTCTTATTGTAACCTTACGATTTATACTTTTTTATTCCTCTCTTAATTAATTTTATCACAAATATTTGGTATTTTCGGACGCTTTTTGGACAAACGACTTGAATTACTAATAGTTTATTATATGGAAAATATCGAAACAGCGATCCTGCTGATGGTGGTCGGCATGGCTACCGTATTTGTTATTCTGCTGATTGTGATTTATTTAGGTAAGTTACTGATTACTCTTGTCAACAAGTATGCTCCCGAAGAAGTGGTTCCTGCGAAGAAGGAAGCGCCACAAGGTCCTGCGCCTATTCCGGGTAATATAATGGCGGCTATCACAGCAGCTGTGAATGTGGTGACATTAGGAAAAGGAAAGATTACAAAAGTAGAAAAGTTATAAACCTATCAAAAGTATATCATAGAAAAACATGAAAAGAGAAGTTAAGTTTAGTCTGGTTTTCCGAGATATGTGGCAATCTGCCGGAAAATATGTACCTCGTGTAGACCAACTCGTAAAGGTAGCTCCTGCCATCATTGAAATGGGCTGTTTCGCCCGTGTAGAAACAAATGGCGGAGGTTTTGAACAAGTGAATTTATTGTTTGGTGAAAACCCGAATAGAGCCGTGCGCGAATGGACGAAGCCGTTCCACGAAGCCGGCATACAGACACACATGCTCGACCGTGCATTGAACGGACTCCGTATGAGCCCCGTTCCGGCAGACGTCCGCAAGTTGTTCTACAAAGTTAAGAAAGCACAAGGCACAGATATCACCCGTACATTCTGCGGATTGAACGACGTACGCAATATCGCTCCTTCCATCACGTATGCCAAAGAGGCAGGCATGATCTCACAGTGTTCACTCTGCATCACCCATTCGCCGATCCACACGGTAGAGTACTACACCAATATGGCGTTAGAACTTATCAAGCTGGGGGCGGACGAGATTTGCATCAAAGACATGGCAGGTATCGGTCGCCCCGTTTCATTGGGCAAGATCGTGGCCAATATCAAAGCGGCACATCCTGAAATTCCTATTCAGTATCATAGTCATGCCGGTCCCGGTTTCAACATGGCAAGCATCCTCGAAGTATGCGAAGCCGGTTGCGACTACATTGACGTAGGTATGGAACCGCTTTCATGGGGTACGGGACACGCCGATCTTCTCAGTGTACAGGCTATGCTGAAAGATGCCGGATATCAGGTACCGGAAATCAATATGGAAGCCTACATGAAAGTGCGTGCGCTGATTCAGGAATTTATGGATGACTTCCTCGGCTTGTATATCAGTCCGAAGAACCGTCTGATGAACTCGCTGCTGATCGGTCCGGGACTTCCGGGCGGTATGATGGGTAGTCTGATGGCTGACCTCGAATCGAATCTGGAATCTATCAACAAGTATAAAGCCAAACATAACCTGCCGTTTATGACACAGGATCAGCTGCTGATCAAGCTATTCAACGAAGTGGCGTATGTATGGCCCCGCGTCGGTTATCCTCCATTGGTAACTCCGTTCAGCCAGTACGTGAAGAACCTTGCCATGATGAATGTGATGGCAATGGAAAAAGGCAAGGAACGCTGGGGAATGATTGCCGACGATATCTGGGATATGCTGCTGGGTAAAGCAGGACGCCTGCCGGGTACACTGGCTCCCGAAATCATCGAGAAAGCCGAACGTGAAGGACGTAAATTCTTCGAAGGTAATCCGCAGGACAATTACCCTGACTCACTCGACAAGTATCGCAAGCTGATGAAGGAAAACAAATGGGAAGTGGGAGAGGACGACGAAGAACTCTTCGAATATGCCATGCATCCGGCTCAGTATGAGGCTTACAAGAGTGGAAAAGCGAAGGAAGACTTCCTGGCAGACGTGGCAAAACGTCGTGCCGAGAAAGATAAATCGCCGGAAGAAGATGCAAAACCAAAAACACTGACTGTACAGGTGGACGGACAGGCTTATCGTGTGACGGTAGCATACGGAGATGCCGAACTGCCTGCTGCACCTGTAGCTGCAGCTCCGGCAGGAGAGGGCAAAGATGTTCTTTCTCCGCTGGAAGGTAAATTCTTCCTGGTGAAGAATGCGCAGGAATCTGCCTTGAAAGTTGGCGATGCGGTGAAAGAGGGCGATGTGCTTTGTTATGTGGAAGCAATGAAGACTTACAACGCTATCCGTGCCGAATTTAGCGGTACGATAACTGCTATCTGCGCTAATCCGGGAGACACTGTTTCAGAAGATGATGTATTAATGAAGATAGGATAATGAACGAGATATTTGAGAACTTATATGACATGACTGCGTTCAGCAATATCATTGCCGAACCGCAGTTTCTGATAATGTATGCCATCGCGTTCGTCCTGCTTTATCTGGGTATCAAGAAACAGTACGAACCGCTGCTGCTTGTTCCGATTGCTTTCGGTGTGTTGCTTGCCAACTTCCCCGGAGGAGATATGGGAGTGATACAGGCAGACGAGAATGGTATGGTGATGATAAACGGTGTGATGAAGAATATCTGGGAAATGCCTTTGCATGACATTGCGCATGAACTGGGAATTATGAACTTCATCTATTATATGCTGATCAAGACCGGTTTCCTGCCTCCGATCATCTTTATGGGGGTCGGTGCGTTGACGGACTTCGGACCGATGTTGCGTAATCTGCATCTTTCCATCTTTGGAGCTGCTGCACAGTTAGGTATCTTTACTGTTCTGCTGGTAGCCATCCTGATGGGATTCACTCCGCAAGAAGCTGCTTCACTGGGTATTATCGGTGGTGCGGACGGACCGACAGCCATCTTTACAACGATCAAGCTGGCTCCGCATTTGCTGGGTCCGATCGCTATTGCCGCTTATTCTTATATGGCACTGGTGCCTGTGATCATTCCGTTGGTAGTGAAGCTGTTCTGTACTAAGAAAGAACTGAGCATCAACATGAAGGAACAGGAAAAGAAATATCCTTCGAAGACGGAAATCAAGAATCTGCGTGTACTGAAGATTATTTTCCCGATTGTAGTGACTACGATTGTAGCTCTCTTCGTCCCAAGTGCAGTACCTTTGATTGGTATGCTGATGTTCGGTAATCTGGTGAAAGAAATCGGAAGCAATACTTTCCGTCTGTTCGACGCTGCTTCCAACAGTATCATGAATGCTGCTACTATCTTCCTCGGACTTTCGGTAGGTGCAACCATGACGGCTGAAGCCTTCTTGAACTGGACGACAATCGGTATTGTCATCGGTGGTTTCCTTGCATTTGCTCTTTCTATTACCGGTGGTATCTTCTTTGTGAAGTTAGTGAATCTATTCTCCAAGAAGAAGATTAATCCGCTGATCGGAGCGACCGGACTGAGCGCTGTTCCGATGGCAAGCCGTGTGGCGAATGAGATTGCGTTGAAATACGATCCGAAGAATCATGTATTGCAGTATTGTATGGCAAGTAACATCTCAGGGGTAATCGGCTCGGCAGTAGCTGCGGGTGTACTGATCTCCTTCCTTGCATAATAAAAAGAACAACCAATAAAAATTAGGCACGGATTACGCGGATAAACACGGTTTTTAGTTACTCAACTCTTAAAACTGTGAAATCCGTGTCATCCGTGCCTAATTTTGTTTTTATCTATTCGCTGGTCACCTTCTTGTATTCAGCCACAGCCATCTTCTCTGCCAGATAAGCATTGATCAGATTGGTGTGTGCTTGCGTCCATGACAACTGGGCAGAAAGTACATCTACCATGCTCGCTTTTCCTTCATTGTAGGAGAAAGTGGCCAGATCCAGATTCTCATTTGCCAGACTCATGTTTTCTTTCGCTGTTTTCACCTGAGATTCTGTTTCCGTCAGTTTGGTGAGAGCTGCCGACAGTTCTTCGTTGATATTGTCCGTCATATAACTCTGTTGCAACTTTTGTATTCCGATATATGCCTTCTGCTGCCGGTTCGTCTTGAAACGGGCTCCCCAGCGGAAAATGGGAATATTCAGATTGACTCCTACGATGGGATTGAAAGATACGTCGTATCCCAAGTTGGGTGTGGCCGTTGCCCAGCCACCGCTGAAATACATGTTTAATTGGGGATTGAACTGGCTGAGAGCCGCTTTACGTTGTGCCTGGCTCTTCATGATGTTTACTTCCGTACTGGCATAATCGGCACGTCGTTGCAAAACATCTTCCAGAGGCAGTATCCGGACAGGAGCGGAGATCATTCCGATGTTGTACAGGCTGTCTACAGGAGTATTCGGTGCTTCTCCCATCAGAATATTCAGCTGTTGCAGCGCTAATGTATAATTCTGGCGGGCTTTGATATACTGCAGTTCCGCTTCTTTCAGCCGGGTGGAAATCATCAGAAGATCTGTACGGCTGATCATTCCGTCATCGAAACGGTCCTGAATAATGTCATATTGCTGTTTGACAATGCTCTGGTATTTGTCGGCCGCTTGTAGCATGGCTTTTGAAGCGGAGGCATTCCAGTAGACAGCATCACTTTGATAGTGAATCTGGTCTAACGTGAGTTCCTCGTTCAGCTGGTTCAGCTTTTCGTCTGCCTTCGCTATCTGATGTTGGGCATTGAGCGCACCGCCTGTGTAGAGTGGTTGTGATACGACAAATACTCCCTGGTAGGTATGGTTGCGGTATTCGCCCACCGGTTCGTTCCATGCGCTAAGGTCGCTCATGTTCAGGGTACCGTCTGCATTTACGTCGATTTTCGGCAGGAAACCTGTATGGGCTATCTTTCGCGCCTCCGAACTGGCCAATGTCTTTAGTTTTTGTTGTTTCAATATCTGGCTGTAAGCCTCCACTTTTTCGCGGTAGGCGTCCTGACTCAGGCAGGGCTGTTGCGCCCAGGCTGTGGAGCCAAGGAGCAACAGTGAAAATAGTATGAGTTGGGTTTTCATTTCTTTCATGGATAATCTTTTTAGTTGACAATTGACAGTTGACAATTGACAATTGTCAGTTGATGGTTATTGTTCTCCTTTGATCCGGTGGATGGCGCAATAGGCTACAGGAAGGACGAATAGTGTCAATGCCGAGGCTACTAACAGTCCGCCCATGATGGTGGCGGCCATTCCGCCGAACATGGCGTCGAACAGTAGCGGTAACATACCCAGAATCGTTGTTCCGGAGGCCATCGCTACCGGAATGATGCGGCTGGTCGTGGCACTGATGACTGCGTCCAGCGGTTTTTTGCCTGCTGCTGTTTCCAAATCGATTTGGTCTACTAGTACGATAGCGTTCTTGATGTTCATACCAATCAGACCTAGCAGACCCAATATGGAGAAGAAGTCGAACGACTTGCCGAGTACGAGCAGTCCCAGCACGATACCGATGAAGATCAGCGGCAGCATTAACAGGATGACGGTCGGCTTGCGATACGTCTTGAACAAGAAGAGCAGCGTCACAAACATCAGGAAGAATGTCAGCGGTAAGTTTTTGGCCAGCGCTTCATTCGATTCCACCTGACTTTCCTGTTCGCCGAAATACTTCATGGTATATCCTTCCGGTATTTTTATCTCTTGCTGTACTTGCGACCATACCTGGTTGAAAGCGGAAATCGCATTGGTCCCGCGACGCGGGTCGCATTGTGCCATCATCACCATCTGCCGGTTATAGTCTTTCACGTTCGAGAACCGGTACTGGAAGTCAAATTCAGATACTACCTGTTCCAGGCTGGTCGTCTCGTTGCCTGTCCCGAATACGGGCAGTGTGCGCAGATCATTGATCCGGAATGAATCCAGCTGGTTATTTTTCAATAGGATAGGAAGTACCTGATCTCCCTGCCGGTATTCTCCCAAAGTCATTCCCGTGGTACCGATCTGAATGCTCTGTGCCATTCCCTGTCGGGATACACCCAGCGGTTGTGCCCGTTCCGGGCTGTAAACCGGTTTCCAGACGGGTATCTTGTTTCCCCACGAATTGCGGATATTAATTAAATCCGGATTCTGGTGCATAATGGCTATTGCCTGATTGGTAAGTGATACAAGCGTATCCACATTCGGACCGATAAAGCCGATTTCGATAGCCGCATCCACTGCGGGGGACAGTTTGAACAAGCTGGTCCGTGTGATTGCACTCGGATAATTGGCTTTCATATATCCGTCAAAATCTTCTTCGTATTCTTTCGTATATTTACTGTCTGTCAGTTCGACGAGTACATTGGCAAAATTCGGTTTCGGACCTACGGAAGTGGAGGCAAGGTAATACCTTAGCGGGGTGCTGCCGAATGTGATGGATACCTTTTTTACTTCCGGCTGCTTCGCCAGGTGCTCTTCTACCGATTTCATCTCTTTCACTACGTCATTGATGCTGTATCCGTCCGGATAGAATACATCCGCCCGGAAATAAGGCTTATCGAGCGACGGGAAGAAGTTCTGCGGCATCGTTCCCATAATAATGAGCGAGATGATGAAGAGGATCACCATGGATACCAGTGTCACTGCTTTCTTACGGATCAATACTCCGAGAACGGAAGCGAACTTATGATAGAACGGCTTGTCGTATGGATCTTTCGTGCTGTCGCCTGTTTTGGCTTTCAGAATGAAATTTCCGAATACGGTAGTCTGCGTCAGGGCAAGTACCCAGCTCAGTCCTAGTGAAATGGCAAGTACCACAAATAGCGGTTTTACGATTTCCGCTACAGCAGAGGGAGCAAGGTAAAGCGGCAGGAAGGAGCAGATGGCAATGAAAGTTGCTCCGAGCAAGCCCCATTGTGGTCCGGTTGCTCCGTCTATCAGGGCTTTCCGTCGGTTTACACCTCGGGCAATGGCTATTTGGGCGTTGTCCGTCACTACGATGGCGTTGTCCACCAGCATACCCATGGCGATGATAAATCCTGCCAAGGACGTTCTGTTGAGTCCGACGCCGAAGAAAGACATGATGAGCAGTGTACCTCCGATAGAGAAAATCAGCGAAGAGCCGATGAGCAGACCGGCACGGAGTCCCATCACCAGCATGATAATGACAATCACGATCAGGATGGATTCGATCAGGTTGATGATAAATCCGTTGTTGGCTTCGTTGGCGATCTCGTTTTCGAGGTAGAGGCTTTGCAGTTCCAGTCCCACAGGCATGAGGGGGAGGAGCTCGTTCAGTTTTACTTTTACGTTCTCACCCGTCTGCACTACATCTCTTTGCGGGTCGGTGGAAACACCGATGCCGATAGCCCGTTTCCCGTTCACATGCATGATGTTGGATGGAGGGTCGAGATAACCTTTCTCGATCACGGCTATGTCGCCCAGTTTCACCTGTCCGGCTTTGGTGGTGATTACCTGGTTGCGGATATCGTCTATGTTGGCATACATTCCGTTGGCTGTCACCCGTAACTGCTGTACGCCTGCACGGATTTCTCCGGTGTTGATAATCTGGTTCTGCGATTGCAGCAGGTTGGCCAGCTGTTTGGGATCGATCCCCATTCCCACCAGTTTGTTGGTAGAAACGAAGATGTTGACTACTTCCGTCTGTACGCCGAACAGCGCTACTTTCATCACGCCGTCTGCTGTGACAACCTGCGTCTTGATCCGTTCCGCCCAGTTGCGCATTTCCTCATAGGTGAAGCCGTCATCTGCCGTCAGTCCATAATAAATGCCGAATACGTCGCCGAAATCATCGGAGACGGTCGGGGTGGAAGCACCGCTGGGCAGCTGCGGCTGAATATTGAGCACTTTGCGTCGCAGCTCGTCCCATTTCTGAGGGATGGAACTGGCGGAAAGTGAGGGTTGCAGTTCGAACGTGATTTTGGAGAGCCCGTACATGGACTCTGATTTTATCTTGTACACGCCGCTCATACTTTGTATCTCACGGGAGATAGGCTCTGTGATCAGCCGTTCTACTTCTGCCGGTTCGGCTCCCGGATAGCGTGTCATGATGACCGCTGATTTGATAACGAAGGGGGCATCTTCTTTCTTACCCAGCTTTCCGAAGGAGGTAATACCTCCAATCAGCAGTACGGCAAGGAAGAAATAGATGATCTTCGTGTTATCCAGTGAATATTTTGCTAAATTCATTTCTTTTCAATTGACAATTGATAATTGACAATTGACAACTGTTAATGAATAATAGATAATGAATTGCAGCACCTATATAGCGCTGTTCATTGTCAATTATCCATTGTCAATTGTCTATTGATTTAATACTTTCTCCTTCTACCAACTGGTATACTCCTGCTATGACGATTTGTTCTCCGGGTTTCAGTCCTTCGGACACGAGTACTTGCGCCTCTCCTGTGGGGGCATTGACGACGATTTTGCGTTTGTGCACTTTGTTGTCCTCTACTACCCAGACATACATGTTGTTTCCGTCACTTTCGCCGAAAACAGCACTGAGCGGGATGATTGTCCAGCTATCCTGCACCAATGGGCCTACATCGGCTGTGAAACGGATGCTGCAAGTGAAGCCGGGCTTCACGGCATATAAGTCCCGGTCGAATGAAGGGTCGTCGATAGTGATGCTGACCGGAATACCCGTTCCTTCGGTGGATATGTCCAGATATTCCTCCAGTCTTGCCTTGAATACATGGCCCTTGAAGGTATCAAACTCTACAAGGAAACGGGGATCTTTGGCACGGAGGAGATAAAGATATGCATCCGGTATGGTGAACTTGATACGCAGGTTCTGTGTGTTGACCAGTTGTACGATCCCTTCTCCTGAATTGACACGCTGGTAGTTCTCCACCAGCCGCTTCTCGATAGAACCGTCGAAAGGGGCCGTCAGTTTGGTGTCACGCATGTTGTTGCTGGACAGTTCGTACTCCGATTTTGCTTTCTGATAATTGGAAAGGCTGATTTCATACTCCTGCACGGAGATCGCTTGCCGGGAGAGCAGGCGCTTGTTGCGTTCCACTTGTGCGGAAGCCGTTTCGTAGGCAGACTTGGTGGCAGCATACTGCAATGCGATATCTCTGGGATCGATAGCTGCAATCAGTTGCCCTTTTTTCACTTTCTCTCCTTCGATAACAGGCAGGCTGATGATCTGTCCGCTGACGCGGAATGCCAGTTTGACATACTCCACTGCTTCTACAATGCCGGAGAAGTCTTTTCTGATTACTGACCTTGATTCGACAATAGTTGTCTTAACAGGTCGGGTGGCGGGTGCCGTCATCTCTTTTTTTTGCCCGCAGCCTTGAAATAGGATGGCTGCGAGTGCAATCACATAGATATTTTTCATAAGTCGTTCATTGTTTGGGAAGTAAACAATTTGATACTTGACTATGTTCAGTAGAGACGGGTATATTAGAAATGTGAAATTAGTATCAACATTAAAGGAAAATGATTGTTTATAGATAAAAAATGCCTTTTCTGTTGATTTTATCAGAGATTATTCCCACTTTTGCACCGCACTAGTATTACAGTCGCGGAATGCGATATGAGAATTTAATTCTCGAATTTAAGCTACGAGCATGTGGGAATATGCTCGTGGCTTCCTTAGATATACGGTTCTGTCCCCCGTGTGGAGCGTTAATGCGCCCACTGTATCTCATCCCTCGTGGACTGTAATATGTAGTGCAACGGGTCAGCAGGACCGTCTTTTTTGCCTGCTGAATATTATTATATATAATAGGAAGTATTTCTCCTGAATAGTACTATTTAATAAACCATCATTTTTCAGGAGATCAGACAATATAATGGTATGGTATATTCCCTTAACTATACCATTTTTATATTACCTGGTAATAGTTCCCCTTAGCCAGTTAATATACGGACCGCACTACTCTGTGAAGAATGGTGCGGTCCTTTAGTTTATCTATGAAACGAAAAAGAGGAAATTTCCAACCGGAAATCTCCTCTTTTTTCATCTTAACGAAAGATTGAATTATTTCTTCTTACGGTCACCGTAACGGCTCATGAACTTATCAACGCGACCTGCAGTATCTACCAATGTAGATTTACCTGTATAGAACGGGTGAGAAGTGTTAGAGATTTCAATCTTCAGCAACGGATAAGTTTCACCTTCGAATTCGATGGTTTCTTTAGTTGCTACAGTTGATTTAGACAAAAACATATCACCATTTGACATATCTTTGAATACTACCGGACGGTATGATTCTGGATGAAGGCCTTTTTTCATTTCAGTATCTGTTTTTTTAATTTATATTCTGTTACTATTTTGGTAAGAAATAGTGTAATGGTCATTTTCAGAGCGCAAAGATAGCACATTTCTCCGGAATAGAAAAAACTTTGCTGAAAAAACTTCTGTGAATTATGCTATTTCTATGAATTATATGATTGGCACGAAAAGAATGTCTTGTGCTTTTTATGGTATAATACCTGTTTTGGGATAGAACCTTTCAGCCGTTTATTTGCTAGGTGGACATTACAATCTAATGTCAGACCCGCTTACGGATGAATATTTGCTGATCGATTTAAACCTTTTTCTATTATATTTTTCTTTCCGATGCTCGTTATTCGGTGGATAATGCTTACTTTTGCGTAGAATTTTAATTCACTAACAATAAACTTTAAACAAAATGGTTAATTACAAAGACTTAGGATTGGTAAACACAAGAGACATGTTTGCTAAGGCTATTAAGGGTGGATACGCTATCCCAGCATTCAACTTCAACAATATGGAACAGATGCAGGCTATCATCAAGGCTGCAGTAGAAACAAAATCTCCGGTGATTCTTCAGGTTTCTAAAGGTGCTCGTCAGTATGCTAACGCTACTTTGTTGCGTTACATGGCTCAGGGTGCTGTAGAGTACGCAAAAGAATTAGGTTGCGCACATCCTGAAATCGTTCTTCACCTTGACCACGGAGATACTTTTGAAACTTGCAAATCTTGCATCGATTCAGGTTTCTCTTCAGTTATGATCGACGGTTCTCATCTTCCTTACGAAGAAAATGTTGCTTTGACTAAGAAGGTGGTTGAATACGCTCATCAGTTCGACGTAACAGTTGAAGGTGAACTTGGTGTATTGGCAGGTGTAGAAGATGAAGTTTCTTCTGACCACCACACATACACTGACCCTGAAGAAGTAATCGATTTCGCTACTCGTACAGGTTGTGACTCATTGGCTATCTCTATCGGTACTTCTCACGGTGCTTACAAGTTTACTCCGGAACAGTGCCACATCGATCCGGCTACCGGTCGTATGGTTCCTCCTCCATTGGCTTTCGAAGTATTGGATGCTGTAATGGAAAAACTTCCGGGATTCCCTATCGTACTTCACGGATCATCTTCAGTTCCTGAAGAAGAAGTTGAAACAATCAACAAGTTTGGTGGTGCTCTGAAAGCTGCTATCGGTATTCCTGAAGAAGAATTGCGTAAAGCTGCCAAGTCTGCTGTTTGCAAAATCAACATCGACTCAGACTCTCGTCTGGCTATGACTGCTGCTATCCGTAAGACTTTCGCTGAAAAACCAGCTGAATTCGACCCACGTAAGTATCTTGGTCCGGCTCGTGACAACATGGAAAAACTGTACAAGCACAAAATCCTTAACGTGCTGGGTTCAGACAACAAATTGGCTGAATAATCACAGATTATCCTATTATATAGAAAGGCTGCAATCGTTTGACGGTTGCAGCCTTTTTTACGTAATATCCTTTATCTGCTTATTCCGGTTTCTGAGCGGGCACATTTCCTCCCAAGAAGAAATCTTCTATCTTTTGCTTACTTTGAATGTCTTTCAGCCAGTTAGCTGCAGCATTATAATAATTCTTAGTGCCTAAAACGAGTTCGCCTCGTTCGTTTAGTTTCGCTTCTTCTTCCTTATCTTCTTTCGGGCGTGTTTTTAAGAATGCTTCCAGACAGCGTTCGGTATTTTTCTTGTCTTTCAGCGAATAGAAATAAATGAAAGCCATATCATAGAGCAGCTTATGATTTTGTTTATCGTATTTCCGGTAGCGTTCTCTGATCGATTCAATCTGCTCTTTAGGCATCTGTGCCATTTTGTAGCAGTCGGTCATGCCAATATAGAGCCGTACCATATTACTGTCTTTGGGAATAGTCAGATCAAGCGCTTTTTCGAGATACTCTACGCCTAACTTCTTCCATGAAGTCTTGGCGCAGGCACGGCCGAGATAATAAAGCAGGTTTACGTTTTCAGGATCATGTTTTCGGGCAGCTTCTAGAAAGTCATGTGCTTCGTAATATTTCTCTTCCGCATAATAGCTGATACCCAGATAATAACAGGTATGAAAAGAACTGTCGCCCTGGCTCACCAGGTATTCATAACGCTGGATAGCGGTAGGATAATCCTTATTCAGACAATATGCCAGTGCATTCTGACGGTTGACAGCGATATTGGTGGTATCAATCTGCCGATATTTCTCCGTGGCTTCAATTGCTTCGTTGAAATAAGAACCGGCTATGTTCAGTGCGGCGAGCTTGGCGGCGGCAAGATAGTCGTCGGGGTATTTCTCCTGTATATTATAGTAGCACCCCGTGGCGGGGAGAAGCTCTCCCATACCTTCGAAACTTTGGGCCTGCAGATGCAAGGCGATGGCGGAACTGTCTTTCTCTGTCATCAGACTACTTTCTCCTAAAGCATCCTGAAACTTCTGTAAAGAGAGCAGTAGTCCGATGTATTGAATACGCACATATTTGTTTTCCGGATTCAGATCAAGTGCCTGTTCATAATATTTCAGTGCCTGTTGGTATTTGGCCAATGAACGGCAGCATTCGGCTGCTTCGATATATGCACGGGTATTGGTAGTGTCATTGGTTATGATTTCCTGATAAGTGGAAAGTGCTTCTGTATTCATCCCAAGTCCCCGTTGTGCTTTACCTTTTTGCAAGAGTAGGGGAATTGTCGGCTTTTCTTTGGCAATGAGAGTGAGAGCTGCCTCGTAATCGTAGTTTGCTATTGCTTCCTGAACATGATTGATGCGCTGCGCCATCACCAGGGTGGTGGTACAAAGGAAGGCGAGGAGAATAATCCGTTTCATAAATATTTATTTTAGTGTGTCGTAACAAAGACGCAAGATGCTAAAAAAAATATCGTATTTACGAATTATTCGTAGCCTTTTTGGAATAGATTAACGGAATGATAAGAGAAGATAACATAATGATAAGTGCGGATATTGCATCTAAAACAGCAATATCCGCACCTAATATTTTGTCCCGGCATTCCGAATGGAAACCTGACAGGGGCACCTTGTCCCTACATTAAGAATCCTAACAGGATACCGGCAGCAACAGCCGAACCAATTACACCTGCTACGTTCGGACCCATAGCGTGCATCAGCAAGTAGTTGGTAGGATCATATTCCAGACCTACAACTTGTGAGATACGTGCAGAGTCGGGAACGGCAGATACACCTGCATTACCGATCAACGGATTGATCTTATTGCCCTTCTTGAGGAAGAGGTTGAAGATCTTAACGAAGATCACACCTGATGCGGTAGCAATGATAAATGACAGAGCACCGAGGGCGAAGATCTTGATGGAGTCGAGTGTCAGGAACTCAGAAGCCTGAGTAGAAGCACCTACGGTCAAACCTAACAGGATAGTGATTGTGTCAATCAGCGGACCGCTGGCTGTGTTAGCCAGACGACGGGTTACACCACTTTCTTTCAACAGGTTACCGAAGAACAGCATACCCAACAGAGGCAGACCGGAAGGAACCAGGAAGCAGGTCAGCAACAGACCGATAATCGGGAAAATCACTTTCTCTGTATGAGAAACGGCACGTGGCGGTTTCATACGGATAACGCGTTCGTGTTTGGTGGTGAGCAGACGCATGATAGGCGGCTGTATCACCGGAACTAACGCCATATAGGAGTAGGCGGATACCGCAATGGCTCCCATTAAGTTAGGTGCCAGCTTGGACGAAAGGAAGATAGCCGTCGGACCATCTGCTCCACCGATGATACCGATAGCACCGGCCTGCATCGGGTCAAATCCCATTTCCAATGCGATCATGTATGCACCGAAGATACCAAACTGGGCAGCTGCACCAATCAGCATCAGCTTCGGATTGGAGATCAGCGCCGAGAAGTCTGTCATGGCACCGATACCTAAGAAGATGAGCGGTGGATACCAGCCGGACGTTACTCCCTGATACAATATGTTCAATACAGAACCTTCTTCATATATACCGACTTTTAGTCCGGCGTCCATATTGAAAGGTATATTACCGATCAGAATACCGAATCCGATAGGAATTAACAACATCGGCTCGAACTCTTTGGCTACAGCCAAATAGATGAAGAACAAGCCAACGAGGAGCATCACGACATGACCAACTGTCGCGTTGGCAAATCCCGTGTAGGTCCAGAAGTCGGCAAGGTTATTTCCTAAAAAGTTAATAAAATCTCCCATATTATTCAATAATTACGAGGTCATTACCTTCAAGAACAGAATCTCCCTTGTTGACATTGATAGCAGTCACTTTACCGTCTTTGTCTGCATTGATATTGTTTTCCATCTTCATGGCTTCCAATATAATGATAGTCTGTCCTCTTTTCACTGTATCACCTACATTTACTTTGATGTCAAGGATAACGCCTGGTAGCGGGGACTTAACGCCTGATTTGCCTGTAGAAGGAGCAGCCGGTTTTACTACCGGTGTGGTAGGAGCAGCCGGTGAGTTAGGCATAGGACGTACTACTACTGGTTTGGGAGCAGTTTTCGGTTGTTTCTCCATTTCTACTTTGTAGTGCGTACCGTTCACTTCTACATGAGCGATATTATCTTCAATATCTCCGATGGTTACTTTGTATGAGTTACCGTTGATTTTATATTTATATTCTTTCATCGTTTTATCTTTTTAGGGAATGATTTACTTTCTGTTAGGATTTTCACGCAAGGTGTAAATCTTCGAACTCCACGGTGAATAACTGCGTTTCACACGAGTGATGGTCAGCACCGTTTCTTCTACGTCATGTACCTCATCCTGCATTTCGTGTAATGCCATTGAAATAGCAGCATAAACTTCACCCGGAGCCTGTGAAAGCTCTTTCGCTTCGACTTTATCGATGCCTTTAGCCTTCATCGCATTGCGTTTGCTCAGGTTGACAGCAACTTTACCTACCACCTTGAAGGCAATGAAGAGAAGAATCAATCCGCAGAATACTACGCTCATGGCTGAAATAGACATACCGATACCGACTGAGTCATGTTCTTCGAACTTTTCCATCTTGGCATTACTGTCAAGGGTTTTGTTGTTCGTGCTCGGGGTTACGTATTTGTCTTTGCTTCCGCCTTTTACTTCCCAGTCTGCTGCTCCGTCGCTTATGCGTGCATAAGACTGGTTGGGACCTAAAGTTCCTGCTGGTATGACAACTTGATCAAGTAGCTTTCTGCCTGAATCAAAAAGGCCGACCCAATTGGCTGTTTCGGGGTTCAGTTTGAAGCTGGTATGGAAGGTACCACGATTAGGTTCGCCGTCTGCCCAAAATAACGCATGTTGGCGTGGCTTTACTAATGTAAGTATGTCACCTTTCGGGATAAAATAGGTTACTGTATCGCCCGGCTGGCTGCTTACTTTCAATAAACAAGCTGCTAAGTCTGCGCTACCGTATGATTTGTTGAATATTTCAATCCATGCACTGTGCAAGCCGTAGTCATCCTGAAAGTTGTTTTGATTGTCTATCAGGACTTCATTCAGCAATAGCTTATTGTTCGACTTTTGCTCTCCGCAGGAAGTCAATCCAATCAGCAACAGCAGAGAAAGGAATATTCCGATTTTGGTTTTGTTCATAATCGTTCTTGTTTTAATGTGAAAAGTTGGATTACAACGGAATATTACCATGTTTCTTCGCCGGGTTAGACAGTTTCTTAGTCTGCAACTGCTGCAAAGCACGGATCACGCGGAAACGTGTGTTACGGGGTTCGATGACATCATCGATGTAACCATACTTAGCTGCATTATAAGGATTGGCAAACAGTTTTGTATATTCTGCTTCTTTTTCGGCAAGGAACTGAGCCGGATTTTCCTGGTCTTTGGCTTCACGCGCGTACAATACTTCTACTGCACCTGCACCACCCATTACAGCGATTTCAGCTGTTGGCCAAGCATAGTTCATGTCACCACGAAGTTGTTTACAACTCATCACGATGTGAGAACCACCGTAAGATTTACGCAATGTGATTGTTACTTTAGGTACGGTGGCTTCACCGTAAGCATACAGCAGTTTGGCACCATGAAGGATGACGCCATTGTATTCCTGGCCTGTTCCCGGAAGGAATCCCGGTACGTCTACCAACGACACGATAGGGATATTGAAAGCATCGCAGAAACGAACGAAACGTGCGCCTTTGCGAGATGCGTTGCTGTCGAGTACACCGGCAAGGAATTTAGGCTGATTGGCTACAATACCTACAGACTGACCGTTGAAACGGGCAAAACCGATAATGATATTCTTGGCATAGTCTTTCTGAATTTCCAGGAATTCGCCGTTGTCTACGATAGCGCTGATAACCTCGTACATATCATACGGTTTGTTGGGGCTGTCGGGGATAATATCGTTCAGTGAATCTTCCAGACGGTCGATCGGATCTGTGCAATCCACATATGGAGCTTCTTCGAGGTTGTTTTGAGGAATATAGCTCAGAAGTGTGCGGATCAATGCCAGACCTTCTTCTTCTGTTTTGGCAGTGAAATGAGTAACACCCGATTTGGTAGAGTGAACGCTTGCTCCGCCGAGGTTTTCCTGGCTTACGTCTTCACCGGTTACAGTTTTCACTACTTTCGGACCTGTAAGGAACATATAAGAAGTACCTTCCATCATCAGTGTGAAGTCTGTCAGTGCCGGAGAATAAACAGCACCGCCGGCACAAGGACCGAAGATACCGGAAATCTGCGGAATGACACCCGAAGCGAGGATATTGCGCTGGAAGATTTCTGCGTAACCTGCCAAAGCGTTAATACCTTCCTGGATACGTGCACCGCCCGAGTCATTGATACCGATACAAGGAGCACCCATCTTCATTGCCTGATCCATAATCTTACAGATCTTCAGTGACATTGTTTCCGACAGTGAACCTGCAGTAACGGTAAAGTCCTGTGCAAAAAGATATACGAGACGACCTTCGATAGTACCGCAACCGGTTACTACACCATCACCCGGATAGTGCTTTTTCTCCATGCCGAAGTTCGTGCATCTGTGCTCAACGAACATGTCCATTTCTTCGAAGCTACCTTCATCCAACAGCATGGCTATACGCTCACGCGCTGTGTATTTCCCTTTTTCATGTTGCTTCGCAATTGCTTTTTCGCCGCCTCCGATGCGTGCAACGGCACGGCGTTCAATAAGCTCTTTAATTTTTTCAAGTTGATTACTCATGAGTTCTTGTTGTTTTTTTAGAGTTTATGATTAGTGTTCGCAGAGTTCTGTCAGCACACCCAGTGTTGATTTCGGGTGAAGGAAAGCGATGTTCAGACCTTCGGCACCTTTGCGGGGAGCCTTGTCAATCAGACGGATTTCTTTGCTTTCTGCTTCTGCCAAAGCATTAGCTACGCCATCTTCTACGGCAAATGCTACGTGATGAACACCTGCACCTTTGTTTTCAATAAATTTAGCAATGGTGCTTTCGGGGCAAGTCGGCTCCAACAATTCGATTTTTGTTTCACCTACCTTTAAAAAAGCGGTTCTTACTTTTTGATCTTCTACTGTTTCGATGTTGTAACATTTCAGACCCAATACGTTTTCGTAGTAAGGAAGGGCTTCTTCGATGCTTTTTACAGCAATGCCCAGATGCTCAATGTGTGAAATCTTCATAACTATATTTTTTTATATGGTTTAATTATGTGCTTATATGGCATAAAACAGCACAAAGAAAGACATTTCTTGTCTAATAAAGAAATATTTCTGCATTTAATTATTGGGGAATAAAGCATAAAAAATGCTCCGGATGGGTGACAAAGACGGGTTTTGTAATCTTGAGATTACATTTAGACATAAAACTTGACCAGAAGATTATTCAGCCATGGCCAGCTGATACGGAACCAACGGCGGGTACTGCTTTGTTTGCCTCCGAAACGGAGTACGAAATCACGATAACCATGTTTGCGGAAGGGAAGTCCTACATCCATGAACTCCATGTGACGGAATCCCCGTTCATGGGCATCTTCAAGTGCTTTCCATACTGCCAGTATGCCGGGTGACTGCAGTGCATACGTCTTTCGCATTCCTCCTGAAAACCAGATAAAAGCATTTTCGCCGGAATAGATGCAGACGGAGCCGCCGATAATCTTTTCCTTGTATTTTACGATGAATATTTTTGCCTGTTTTCCTCTGATAAGCATGCTGTTCATGTGGCGGAAAAAGTCATTGGCAGGGAAATATCTCCGTATTCGTGAAGAATAAACTTTGTGCAGCATCCGCGAGAATTCCTTAATCTCTTCCACCGTATGGGCTTCTACTACTTTGGCTCCGTTTTTGAGTCCTTTCCGGATCTGACGGATACGTGACGGGCTGAAACGGTCTTCCGCTTTCTGCGTACTATGCAGAGAGTTACGGACACGCAGCCAGTTGACCGGAAAAAAGTCGTTCTTTCGGAAGAAACGGTAACCGAACATGGAATTATCCAGATTGCGGAATTCAATAAGAATGCAGGTGCGTGATGCTTCTTGTGTGAGATGCTCCAGCATTTCACCGAAAATTTCTTCCTCCTTCTCTTTACTTGCCGGTAGAGAAGTGTCCAGAAATTCACCTGCACCATATACCACACATTGTTTGACAAGAGAGGAGGGAAGCCACTTTTTGGTCTTGCGTATGGCGGCAAGCAGGCGTGCTACAGGTCTGCCTTCTTCTGTTGCCACTATCAGTAGCGGGGTATATCCCGGAGTCGATTCATAGATCTGAAACAACTCCTTGGAATGAAAAGTATTGGTTCCCGGTAAATCAGGAATGTCTTTTCCGCGATAATATGTTGTTAGTTTAAGTGGCATCCAAATACAAATTTACACTTTTTATTCTTCATTCAACAATAAAAAAGAGAATTTGTTGGCTTAGCCTAAAATTTGTCTTTTTATCCTTTGCATATATTTGAGGAAAAAAAGGCTTGGAAAAGCGAATTTTTGTATTATTGTCGTCCTTTGTGAGTACAGAAGTAAAATGGAAACGTCTATGTAAAAGATTATGCTAATTGTATTTTACTAAACAAAGGAAAATTAATATTAACTTTAAATTAAAACGAATGAGAGAGAATGCATTTGTTGAAGCGTGGAAGACACAGCATAGACGCGTTTCCATGATTTTAGGGCTGACTTTATTGTGTGCCCCTTCTGCCATATCTGTTTATGCAGAAAATGGTGTGAATGATATTACTGTGCAAGCCGTCATGCAGACAAAGACAGTGAAAGGAACTGTTTTAGATGAAAATGGAGAACCGTTGATCGGTGTTTCTATTGTGGTGAAAGGTACAAGTACAGGTACGATAACTGATTTTGACGGTAAGTTCTCCATTAATCTTCCGGGCGGAAGTAAAGAACTGGTTGTTTCTTATATCGGATATAAAGAACAGGCTATCATTGTGAGCGGAAATGCCCCGCTGAATATAAAGATGGTTCCGGATACACAGGCTTTGGATGAGGTAGTGGTCATCGGTTACGGTACGGTAAAGAAACGTGATTTGACAGGTGCGGTTGCTTCTGTGAAATCAGAGGATATCACCATGAATCCGGGCGTGAATCCGATGGATGCGCTGCAAGGTAAAATTGCAGGTCTGGATATCACTAATTCTTCAGGTCAGGCAGGTTCGTCACCGACAGTTCAGTTGCGTGGTACCCGCTCTTTACAGTTGGATGAGGATGGTAATATCTCTTCAGATGCATTTAAGCCGACTTATATTATCGATGGTATGCCGGGTGATATTGCTACCTTGAATCCCAATGATATTGAATCTATCGAAGTACTGAAAGATGCATCTTCTACGGCTATCTACGGTTCAAGTGGTGCGAATGGTGTTATTATCGTGACTACGAAAGGATCAAAGAGTGGAAAACCGGTCATCAATTTCAATGCTTATGCCGGAACGACTTTAGGAGCTAAAGTTCCTAAGATGCGTACGGGTGACTCATACATTAATTATATAAAAGATTCTTATAAGCCTGTCGGTACTACTAATGAGGAGGAAATTTTCGGTGAAAGATACGACGCCATCAAAAACAACCAATGGGTAAATTGGGGAGATGAAGTATTACACTCAGGTTTGAAGCAGAATTATAGTATTTCCGTTGCCGGAGGTACTGAGAAGACGAAAGCTTATTTCTCGTTGAACTATACTGATGAGAAGAGTATGTATGAGAATGATGACTATAAAGTGTACTCTACCCGTGTCCGTATAGATCAGGAAATCAATAAATGGATGAATGCCGGTATTAATGTTCAGGCATCTTTCTCCAACAAGAATTCACGTAATGCCGTTTTGGAAAGAGCATTGTTTGCCACCCCGTTAGGTACTCCTTATAATGAAGACGGCTCTATCACGGAATTCCCGATTCCAGGTTCATCATCAGACCCGAATCCGTTAGCAGACGAACAGGATGGAGTATATAAGAATAATACTAAAGCAGGAAGGGCTTATGTTGACGCTTATCTGGAATGGAAACCGGTAAAAGGATTGTCTGTCAAGTCACAGCTTGGAGGCAGTTATTCTCAATCTCGTGCCGGTAAATTTATGGGAGAAGGCTCTTATAATGTGTTGAAAGGCAGTACGGTGGCATATGGCGAAGCTACCAATAAGACGGGATATAATTACAAATGGGAAAACATAGTAACTTATCACAATACATTTAATAAGGATCATGACCTGACGGTTACAGGGGTTACTTCCTGGAATTACAATCAGAGTGAAGAATATTATGTCTATGGTGAAAACCCGGCGACCAATGATATGTTGTGGTATGCATTGCAGAATGCTGATAATAAGAAACTGAACAGCAAATATCTGATGTCGAAAGGGATGGGCTTTATCGGTCGTGTCAACTACTCATACAAAGGTAAATACCTGTTCTCTGCTTCCAGTCGTTATGAAGCGGATTCCCGTTTGTCGAAAGACAATAGATGGAATTTATTCCCGGCAGTTTCTGTAGGCTGGAGAATCTCGGATGAAGCATTTATGGCTGGTACAAAAAGCTGGTTGGATAACTTGAAACTGCGTGTAGGCTATGGTGTTGCCGGAACTACTGCCGGTATTGCTGAATACAGTTCTATGGCATCTTTGGAAAATGTGACAACTTCTTTGGGAGGAATGACTGTTCCGTCAGCCAAGTTTACGGAGTATATCACTAACCGTAATCTGACATGGGAAAAGACTCATGACTTGAATATTGGTATTGACGCCAGCTTCCTCAATAATCGTATTGATCTGACGGTGGATTTGTATCGGACAAAAACAACGGATGTAATTCTTTCGCAGGCATTGCCGACATCTATTATGGGTAATTACACAGGTAGCACTACTTATAAAATGAACAAGAATGCTGCTGAAACAGAAAATCGCGGTATTGAACTTGCTCTTAATACCCGTAATATTGTGAAGAAAGATTTTACTTGGAGCTCAACAGTGACATTTACCGCCAACAAAGAAAAATTAAATCTTTGATCGAAGGGCAGGATATGATGTTCAATGCAAAAAAGGGTGATATGGTGTTCAAAGTCGGCGAAGGAGTCGGTTCTTTCTATAGATATAAAGTGTTGGGTATCTGGCAATATAGCGAAAAGGAAACTGCTGCTTTGTTCGGATGCGAACCGGGCGATATTAAGCTGGATTTACCTAGTGTGAAGAAGGACGGAAATGGTTATTATTATATGAATCCTGAAGGAGAGCGCGTTGATATTACGGCAGAAAATCCTTATGGTGTACGTGCGGATTATGATCGTCAGGTAATAGGTCGTAATACTCCGGACTGGACATTGGGCTTTAAGAATAATTTCAGATACAAAGATTTTGATTTGTCTGTCTTCCTTTATGCACGTTGGGGGCAAATGATGAACTATGGTAGTGTGATAGGTAAATATTCGCCTAACCCGGATTACAATATTCCTACTTATTTTACTTACTATGACAAGACGATCGAAGCAGATCAGGATGTCTTGTTCTATGCTATCGATAAATCCAAGGATAGAAGTGCTTATGAAGGATATGATTCGATGTATTATGTGGATGGATCATTCTTTAAACTTAAAAACGTAACATTGGGTTATACGTTACCCGGTAAACTTACAAAACGTTTTGGTATCAGTAATCTGAGAGTTTATGCGACAATGACCAACCTGTTTACTTATTCGCCAAACAAATATGTGAAGAATTACGATCCGGAAATGAACGGAAGCATCAACTTCCCATTGTCTCGTGATTGCATATTTGGTCTTAATTTAACTTTCTAAAAAATAGCAATATGAAAAAGATATATAGTTTAGTTCTACTTGTTGCCGGTGTTTTTTCTTGGGGCTCTTGCAGTCTTGATGAAGTGAACCCCAACAACTCGGGTCAGTTCTCCGATGGTTCTTATACATTGGAAACTTATAAGGCATTCACCAACTCGTGCTATACAGCCTTGATCAACAACATCTATCAGAGTAGTGACTATCTGGTTTGTACGGAAGCGGGTACTGATATTTGGGAAGAACCTAAATCGGGCTCCAGCTATCAGCGTTATCATAGTTATAACGGTATGAAAACCGATGATAGCTATTATTATAAAGTGTGGCAATATTCTTATCTGTGTATCAACAGCTGTAATATTGTGATTGACGGAGCTGAGAATGTGACAGGGGATGAGAATGAAATCAATGAATGTGTGGCACAGGCCAGATGTCTGCGTGCTTACTATTATATGAATCTGGTGGAGCAGTTTGGAAATGTCGATTTGCAGTTGAAGGCTGCCGATAGCGAGAATATTTCTTTTGATGCTCACCGTTCTACCGTTCCCGAAATTTATGCTGCCATTATCGAAGACCTGAAGTTTGCCGTAGAGAATCTGCCCGTAAGTTTCAGTGATTACTATAGCCGCGTTACAAAGAAATCGGCGATGGGATTATTGGCACGTGCATATATTAATGGTGCCGGTTATGATCTGAAAGATACCGATGGTGTCAGCTTTCTGGAAAAAGCCTATGATACGGCGACAACCATGATTAATAATAAAGCGATTTATGAGTGGTATATGCATCCTGCTTTTGCCGATGTATTCAACGAAAATAATAATCGTAACAATGAAGAAGCTCTGTTCATTGCTGCGGGTGCCGAAAGAAATTCGGACGCTTACACCAATGGTAACTACTCACAAAGTGAAATGTTCCGTCACTTCTTACCTTCGTTGGGAACATATACGGACCTGGGTTTGGTAGACAAGACTTCAAACTTCGTTTACGGTCGTCCGAACAGTAATATCTTCCTGCCATCCAAATATCTGATGGACTGTTTTGCTGCTGATATGAACGACTCTCGTTTTCGTTATTCATTTATCTCAGCTTACTCGTCTTATTCAATACCGGCATGGGGGGCGACTTATGAATATGGAGGTTCAGCGTGTGCCAAAGAAATCACAAGCACACTTGCTACTAAATTTGGTATTCCCGCATCTAATATAGGTAAGAAAGTTTATCCTCATTTTAACTTGGAATCCAATAGTACAGCCGATGCTAATTACTGCCAGCTGGCTATCTGGAATGCAGATGGAACAGCGAAGACTACTCAGGATAAAACAGATGGTAATATTCTTCATCCTGCTATGCCTTTAGATCCGGCAGAAGCTCATCAATATGCCGTTTATTGTTCTTTGAAGACGCTGACAGAAGAGGAAAAAGCTCAATATCCGGGGTTGGTTCTTAATGTTTTCGATCTTTACGATGAGAATGGAACAGCCAGGGCTACCTATGACAAGCCTAGTGCTGCCAGTGCTTTGTGGTTATCTATTTATCCGGCTCTTTCTAAATTCAATATGCCGGGTAATAAGTTTGTCGGCAGAGACGTTCAGAGAAAAACTGTGGATGTGATGATCATGCGTATGGCAGAAGTTTACCTGATTGCTGCTGAAGCATCGGTACGCTTGAACAAGGGAGATGCTGCCAAATATATTAATGTACTCCGTACGCGTGCCGGTGCCGGTACGGTCAGTGAGTCGCAAGTGGATCTGAATTATGTTTTCGATGAATATGCCCGTGAACTTTGTGGCGAATGTGGCCGCTGGTATTTGCTGAAACGTAATGCTGCTTTTGAGACTCGTTTGGCTGCTTATAATAAGCGTGCTGCCGAGCACTTTAAGAAAGAATTCTATTTGCGTCCTATTCCTACGAAATATCTGGATGCGATCAATAATCCGGCAGAATTCGGACAAAACGCCGGTTATTAATCAGTTAATTAATAATCAAGCATAATTAATAGGAGCCGGGCAGGAGATTTCTCTTGTCCGGCTCTTTGTTTCCAGACCTGTATCCTACGTAAAAGTTTAAAAAGGATTTCCGGTATATTTTCATTATTTCCTGATACAGCCTTTTATTATTTTCTTTATTTTTGTGTGTCCAAACAAAATAGCGCTATGATAGAAGAAATGCTTGCTTATAATAGAGAGTTCGTTAAGAACGAGGGATATAAAGAATATATAACGAATAAGTATCCCGATAAAAAGATTGCTATCTTATCCTGTATGGATACACGCCTGACAGCTTTACTCCCGGCCGCACTAGGCATTAAGAACGGAGACGTTAAAATGATCAAGAATGCAGGAGGCGTCATTTCCCATCCTTTCGGTAGTGTGATTCGCAGTCTGCTTGTCGCTATCTTCGAGTTAGGTGTGGAGGAAATAATGGTGATTGCCCATTCTGATTGTGGAGCCTGCCATATGCACAGTGAAGAAATGCTTGAGAAGATGAAGGCACGGGGTATTAATGCCGATTATATTCATATGATGAGTTTTTGTGGAGTCGATTTTCATTCTTGGCTAGATGGCTTTGAAGATACGGAGAAGTCGGTAAGGGGAACGGTCGATTTTATAGTTCATCATCCTTTGATTCCGTCGGACGTGAAAGTGCACGGGTTTATCATAGACTCCACTACTGGAGAACTGACGCGAATTGTATAGGAAATCGCCCTTTCTGCCTATCAGGAACTGCATAAAACATGGTGTCACTATCGCAACAGGATAGTGTCACTATCACTGTCTCATGGTGTCACTATGTCATTGGGATACCGACACTATCCCAAATGAAAAAAATAAGGCAGCTTTTTATCGGCTGCCTTTATCTTTCTACGGTTATATACTTTCTTTGACTCATGCACTCGTTTGTAACAAACGGGGTGTCCGTGCTCTTTGATTTCTGCCTCACGGCTGGCTTTACGATTCGCTTTGATGTAATCGTCTTGTGTAATTCGTTTTTTCATAATGAATATATTTCTCAGTGCAAAGATACAATTTCATTTCTTATTACGATCGGTTTGCGCTATCTTTGCATACATAAATCAAATGAAAACGGAAATAATATGGAAAATTTCAGTGAACTGATAAAGAATCGCCGCAGTATGCGCAAATTTACGGATGAGGAGTTAACACAGGATGAGGTTGTGGCACTGATGAAAGCTGCCTTAATGTCTCCCAGTTCCAAACGTAGTAATAGTTGGCAGTTTGTGGTAGTCGATGATAAAGAAAAGTTGAAAGAACTGTCTCACTGCAAAGAACAGGCTTCTTCTTTCATTGCAGACGCTGCTTTGGCGATTGTCGTGATGGCAGATCCATTGGCGAGCGATGTGTGGATTGAAGATGCTTCTATTGCTTCCATCATGATACAGTTGCAGGCGGAAGATTTGGGGCTGGGAAGCTGTTGGGTACAGGTTCGCGAACGTTTCACTGCAACCGGAATGCCGTCTGACGAGTTTGTTCATGGAATTTTGGATATTCCTTTGCAACTACAGATTCTTTCCGTGATTGCCATCGGACATAAGGGAATGGAACGTAAGCCTTTCAACGAAGAACACCTC
>NZ_GG774711.1:262883-281093 GCF_000162515.1 Bacteroides sp. 1_1_14
CGATGGGAGCTGTCAAAGCAAATAATAATAAAGATACTTATAAGGCTACTGCCGTCGCTTTTATTGTTATCGGAACTCTTTTCCTGATAAATAAACTGCTCCCCTTTGCTTCTATAGGTTTGCCTTGGGTGATGAATAAGGACAATTTGTTGTTGTATGCCTCTATCAGTTTTCTTATTTTCAAGCGTGACAAGTCGGTCGGCTTTGTGCTGTTGGGACTGTGGCTGGTAATGAATATCGGTCTGGTAATGTCATTGCTCGGTTCCTTGTCCGGTTATCTGTTGCCATTGGCACTGTTGATCATCGGAATTATTTTATTTTGGGTTTCAAAACGTTAAAGAAACAATGAAAAGAAGTATTGAAGATACGCCCGTTGTGTTTCTCGGTGCCGGAAATCTGGCAACTAATCTGGCGAAAGCGCTTTACCGTAAAGGATTCCGTATCATGCAGGTGTACAGCCGAACGGAAGAATCGGCTCGTACGTTAGCCAATGAAGTGGAAGCGGAATATATCACTGATTTAAAAGGCGTATCGAATGAAGCGAGATTATATATTATTTCATTGAAAGATGCCGCTTTCGTCGAACTGTTACCTCAGATCACTGATGGGAAGCAGCATGCGCTGCTGGTACATACGGCAGGTAGTATCCCGATGAATATTTGGGAAGGTCATGCGGAACGCTACGGAGTATTTTATCCGATGCAGACGTTCAGCAAACAACGTGAAGTTGATTTTCGGGAAGTACCTTTCTTTATTGAAGCAAAAAGACCGGAAGATGCCGAGCTGCTGAAAGCGGTTGCCGGTACGCTCTCTGATAAGGTGTACGAAGCCGATTCGGAGCAACGCAGAAGTCTTCATCTGGCAGCCGTCTTTACCTGTAACTTTACCAACCATATGTATGCTCTTGCCGCCGAATTGCTGGAAAAATATCATTTGCCATTTGATGTCATGCTTCCCCTGATTGACGAAACGGCACGCAAAGTGCATGAACTCGCTCCTCGTGATGCGCAGACCGGACCGGCTGTACGCTATGACGAGAATGTGATGAATAAGCATCTTTCTATGCTGGCAGACAGTCAGGCATTGCAGGAAATTTATAAATTAATGAGTAAAAGTATCCATGAGCACCATCAATTATGATCTATCCCGCATCAAAGCGCTGGCTTTTGATGTTGACGGAGTATTGAGTTCGACAACAGTCCCGTTGCATCCTTCCGGAGAACCGATGCGTACGGTGAATATTAAAGACGGTTATGCTATTCAGCTGGCAGTAAAGAAAGGACTCCATATTGCTATCATTACCGGTGGACGGACAGAAGCGGTACGTATCCGGTTTGCAGCATTGGGTGTGAAGGATCTGTATATGGGGTCTGCAGTGAAAATTCATGATTACCGTGATTTCCGCGATAAATACGGTCTGTCTGATGACGAAATTCTGTATATGGGCGATGATGTGCCTGATATAGAAGTGATGCGTGAGTGCGGGTTGCCTTGTTGTCCCAAAGATGCAGTTCCGGAAGTTAAGTCGGTTGCAAAGTATATATCTTATGCCGATGGCGGTCGTGGCTGTGGACGTGATGTGGTGGAACAAGTATTGAAAGCTCATGGCAAGTGGATGGCGGAAGATGCTTTCGGCTGGTGAGTTGTAAATCACTAAATGATAAAT
The DNA here is from genome assembly GCF_000162515.1 of Bacteroides sp. 1_1_14. Lineage (NCBI taxonomy): Bacteria > Pseudomonadati > Bacteroidota > Bacteroidia > Bacteroidales > Bacteroidaceae > Bacteroides > Bacteroides sp. 1_1_14. Next base: position 264,550 of record NZ_GG774711.1, read on the forward strand.
AAAACTATGCTTGGAAATTTAGATAAATATCAGATTATATTAGCCTCCAATTCTCCCCGTCGGAAAGAACTGATGTCAGGCTTGGGAGTGGATTATGTGGTCAGGACATTGCCGGATGTGGACGAATCATATCCAGCCGATTTGGCTGGTGCTGCGATTCCGGAATATATCTCCCGCGAAAAGGCGGATGCTTACCGGAGTATTATGCAACCGGGGGAACTGTTGATTACGGCAGATACGATTGTCTGGCTCGATGGTAAAGTGCTTGGAAAACCGGAAGGTCGGGAAGGGGCGGTTGAAATGCTCCGTTCTTTGTCCGGTAAGTCACATCAGGTCTTCACCGGTGTTTGTCTTACGACTACTGAATGGCAAAAGAGCTTTACTGCTGCATCCGATGTGGAATTTGATGTTTTGTCCGAAGAGGAAATCCGGTATTATGTGGACAAATATCAGCCTATGGATAAAGCGGGAGCGTATGGAGTGCAGGAATGGATCGGATATATAGGGGTAAAGTCTATTTCGGGCAGCTTTTATAATATAATGGGACTCCCCATACAGAAACTGTACGGGGAGCTGAAGAAGTTATAATAAATCCAGCATTAACGGGATGTCCTCTTCTTGAATACCTTGTTTGAGAAGAGCTTCCTTGTCTTTCCGAAACATCTCCAGAAAGCGTTCACGGTTTCCGTTGGCTGTGATTGACTTGCCGTACAGGGCGGCCGCTTTCTGAATGTCTCCCATTGTCCATGCGACGTGTCCGGCATTCATATAGTCGATAGCCAGTGGCTTCTGTTCAATGATCTTTTCGTAATATTTCATGGCTTGTTCGTATTTCCGGCTGATGAATGAACACCATCCGATGCCGCGCCATGCTTTTATGCAATTACTTTCGAGGAAATCCAGTTTGAAAAAGTAGTTGGCAGCTTCTTCGTATTGTCCGAGTTCGGCCAGGCAACTGCCGATATGGAAAATAACATTGGTATCTTCCGGTGTAGCTTCTTCCACCTTTTTATAATAGCTCAATGCAGCCTGATAATTTCGGTTTAACCGGTAACAGATAGCCAGATGGCGGTTGTTCCAGATGTTATCCGGTTTCAGTGTATCCGCTTTCAGATAAGCATCGATCGCTTCTGCATACTTCTTGTTTTTTTGCAGAGCATATCCCAGTTTCTGATAATATTCCGCACCTCTTCCCTGAAGTGCTCCGATCGTTTCCATTTCCTCGTACACTTCTATTGCCTCATTCCAGCGTTCTTTCTTTAAATAGAAATCTGCGATCGGGAACAGGATATCTTCACTATATAATACGTTACTAAGTGCAGGAATGTGGTGTAAATCGAGTTTCTCCTTAAAGATATCCCTAAACTCATGGCGGCGTACACTGAGTTTGAAGAAACGGTACAGGTCATGCAGATATTGATTGCTGACGGTTCCCGGTCGCTCATTGAATTTCTTCATTGTTTCCGCACTCGACTTTTCGGACAGCTCTGCCACTTGCTGTTCACCGAGCTGGCTTAGCATCATGTCTTGCTGCGCCTTTGGCAACTGCCGGATCGTAAAGAAGAGTGAATACTTATCACTGTTACTGAAAAATCCTGATTGAAGAATTAAATCCAGCAATGTATTTTTCTCGTTACCTTCCTGTTTCAGTTGCTTGATGACATCGGATTGCTGCTTGCTGAACGGGTAAAACCAATTCTGTACTTCCCGGAAGAACGGATAACTTTTCAGTGCCGCAAATGTACTCATATATACGTCGGCTCCTTCCAGTTGCAGTTCATTCATTTCGCGCAACTTGTCTCCCAGTCCTGATTGTTCGAAAGCGTCCGCCCAATCCGGATTCTTGTCATCGTTCTCATCCTCATTCTCCTCAAAGCCGAATCTCATGTTCCGCATGGACGAAACATTCTTCAACATTTCAGGAATAATTTCCTCTCTCATTTTCTTGTCTATCTTTTCCGTTTCCTGGCATAGTAGCATTTGGCGATAGATACGTGCCACATCCTCTTTGAATGGAGGAATCTCATCCATGAGGTCGACTCTCTTGACCAGATCGTTGTAGAGTGAAAGACGGTTCCTGTAGATATGGAAAATGAAAATGACACCTACCAGTGCACGTTGACCGGCATTGACATCCGGATGGCGGTAAGCATCCAGCAACCACATGATTTTACGCAGGTCAAAACATTCCATCAGACTTAATGTGACAGCACTGATAAACAGGCACAGATCATTCACCGGAAGAAGTTCGGAGGTAAGCATGGATTGTGCATCCTCTTCCTCTTCGGGAGTCCATGCACTATTGGTCCATGTTTGCAGAAACATATATTTAAGTGTTTCTTCATGCCGTTTCAGTACCTCGTCCATCTTTTCGTCAGACAGCAGTCCACTGACTGCCAAGTCGTCATTGAATGACTCCAGCATGTGCAGCAATTTTTTGAGTGTATATGCTGACAGACTTTCCGGTCGGGGAGTGCGGCGTACCTCATGATAATATCTTGATGAAGCATTGTCCAGCATAAGCAGGCGCGAACGGTCGGCTATTTCCCAGGTATCAGCTACGAGTTTTCTGTATACATTCCAGCGTTCTGGGTCGTTTGCGCCTTGGCGCATATACTCCAGCATATACTTGTAGGAGGTTTGCAGCTGCTCCAAGCGGGTACGTAAATCCCAGTCCGGACATTGCCAGAGCAGGGATTCCAACTGCATCAAAGCTTCTTTAAGTCTTTTTTCTTCAAGCAGAGAGCGTATATAGGTGTATTGTTCATTAATCGTTTTTTCGTTCATAATGGTTCAATTATTTATAGGTAATAGAACAAAAAGGATGCCAAAAAGTTAGAATCTGACTTGCACCTGTGCTTGTATCAGATTAGAATCCTTTTGTCCGTCTCCTTTTTTATCACAAAAAGTGTATTGTGCCTGCACACGGCATCTGGGATAAAACCAGTATTGCAGTCCGGCAATGTAATTATTTTGTTTGAAATCTGCCGCTTTGTTCGGATTGAAATAATCGAAAGAGGCGATAAAGTCGAAATTTTGTAATAAACGTACGCTGCCTGTCGCATAGAATCCTTCGCTTTTTACGTTTCTGTCTTTTCCTGCAAGATATTCCGTACGGAAGTTGAATGCGGAAGTGGCAACAACACCTCCCAGGCTCCAGCGTTTCTTGGCGTAATTTTCTCCTGTTTTGATTCCCGAATATTGGGAGTCACCTATGGCGTGTCCGGTTCCCCGAATGAAAGATCCTCCTACAGACAGCCATTTGTTAGGATACACCATCAGGTTGCCGACTACATCTTTCTGACTGTTTTTGTCTTTGGTGTTTAATCCCTGTCCGTTCATGACGGCAAACTTGTATTGCAGGAGATCATGAAATAGTTTTCCATGAATCATCATACCGATGTCTCGTCCGGAAGTCATTCCATAACATTTGTCACTGCCGCTGACTCCTGCCAGATAACAGACTGACTGAGAATAGCAGTTGATCAGCTCTACCGTTGTGGGAGACAGTTCGTTTCAATGGTGTAAGGAACTTTAAATTCTCCGATACGTGCTGTAAGTCCGGAGAGGATCCGGTAGTCTGTATATACTTCGAGCAGCATACCACCGTTGTAGAAATCATACATGAAATCGCATGTCCATCTGTCGGTGATTTTACCGTGTGCCATGAAGATGATCCGTTTGATGTCGAATGTATTGTCGGGATTGGCGGCATCGTCGTATGTATAGCCCAGTTGTGCATAACCGGCAAGACTGATTCGTTCTTTCAGTGTATTGACTACTTGATTCAACGGCGTTTTCTCCTGTGCGGTGAGCGTATTCTGCATACTAAGCAGGGTGAACGCGATCATTGAGAGTCGAAAGAGTGTTTTTCGCATGTGATTAGTTGTTATTTGATTGTTGTTGAATTTGTTTTTGTAAAAGTTGTATCTATCAGATTTTTGTATCCGGAATATGTCTGAGATATCCGGTTATTTGTTTTCAGCCATGTTACTGCTTTATCCAGGGCATCGGCTGAGGGGCGCTCCGCTTTTCTGTAAACAGGGAGTGCAATGAGGCCGGTCAGGTTTTCCGGAACGCCGATCTCTATCAATACCTGTTTCCATTCTTTTTGCGAGTGCATTTTTATATAGTCTATTCCCAGATTATATCCGGTGATTAATAATTCGATTTCTCTTCTTTTTTCGTTGATGGCTTCTCGGGAGAAAGCGGTGACAGTGAAATCAATTCCCAATTCCTGTGTGCTGATCAGAGACCGGTGACGGGCATTCATTGCGATGGATGCGGCAGGGTCGGGGAGGAAGGATGCGTCAATCTGATCGTATTGCAGCATTTGCAGGCGAAGAGGGAGCTGGGCGATTTCCGGTTTGTTCACTTCTGCCTGACTGATTCCCGCTTTGTTCAGTAGCTGTCCGGTTGCATACTCGATAATCGTATTATGTGAAACAGCTATATTTTTTCTTTGAGTTCCTGAAGTTGGTTGATACCGCTTTCTTTGGAGACTATAAAACAGAAATAACCGTCATGTTTCAAAATGATTCCTAAGTCGGTATGGTGGATAGCCTGTAGAGTTACTGCACTGGGATAGTCGGTGATCATGCCATCCAGTGATTTGAACTGGAACGCTGCGTCGCGGTCATAGGCGGAATTGAAAGAAAGGATGGTTAAATCCAATCCCAGCGAATCGTAGATTCCTTGTGCTTTAGCTATGTGAAAAGGCAGTCCGTCCAGAGTCGGGAGCATTCCCAGTGTGAGTGGTTGTAATTCTGTTGAAGGTATAAAGACGCTTTCTCCTTTTTTTCTTTGGCAAGAATAAAGGAAGAAAAGGAGGATACAGAATATGAGTGCTGCTCTCTTCATGCCTTAGTTGATGGGTCAGATATAAATAAGGGCAACTCTTTTCACAAAGAACTGCCCTCGTATCTAAAATTACATTGTTATAAATTCATTATTCATTAATGGCAGCGATACCCGGAAGAACTTTTCCTTCGATTGCTTCGAGCAATGCGCCACCACCTGTAGAAACATAAGATACGCCGCTAGCCAGACCGAACTTGTTGACACAAGCTACAGAGTCACCGCCACCCACAAGTGAGAATGCACCGTTCTTGGTTGCTTCAACGATAGCTTCACCTACTGTACGTGAACCGTGAGTGAAGTTTTCAAATTCGAATACACCTGTAGGACCGTTCCAAAGAATAGTTTTGGATTCTTTGATTACGTTAGCGAAGATTTCTTCAGTCTTAGGACCGATGTCAAGACCTTCCCATCCGTCAGGAATTTCATCAACAGCGCAGAACTGAGTGTTAGCGTCGTTAGAGAAAGCGTCAGCGATCTTAGCGTCAACAGCCAGTACAAGGTTTACACCTTTTTCTTTTGCTTTCTTGATCAGATCCAAAGCCAGGTCAAGTTTGTCGTCCTCACAGATAGAGATACCGATTTTACCACCCATTGCTTTGGTGAATGTATAAGTCATACCACCTGCGATGATCAGGTTGTCTACCTTATTCAACAGGTTTTCGATGATTTCGATTTTAGAAGAAACTTTAGAACCACCCATGATAGCAGTGAACGGACGTTGGATGTCGTTCAATACTTTATCAACAGCTTTTACTTCTTTCTCCATCAGGTAACCGAACATCTTGTTGTCAGTGTCGAAGTATTTAGCGATCAGAGCTGTAGAAGCGTGTGCACGGTGAGCTGTACCGAATGCGTCGTTTACGTAGCAGTCAGCGTAAGAAGCCAATTTCTTGGTGAATTCTTTCTGGCTTTCTTTGACAGCCTTCTTTGCAGCAGCCTTTTCTTCGTCTGTGGCATCTTCAGCCAAACCTCTTGGTTTGCCTTCTTCCTCAGCATAGAAGCGAAGGTTTTCGAGCAACAGAACTTCTCCCGGTTGCAGAGCAGCAGCTTTTACAGCGGCTTCTTCGCCCATGCAGTCGTTAGCAAACTGAACTTCAACGCCCAGCAGTTCAGACAGATGTTTGATGATATGTTTCAAAGAGAATTTGTCGGCAACGCCTTTCGGACGGCCCAGGTGAGAACCGATGATGATGCTACCGCCGTCAGCCAAAATCTTCTTCAAAGTAGGAAGAGCTGCACGCATACGAGTGTCATCTGTAATGTTGAAGTTTTCGTCCAGGGGTACATTGAAGTCCACGCGAACAAATGCCTTTTTACCGGCAAAATTGAATTTGTCAATTGTCTGCATAATACTCTATTTTTATTTAAAAGTGTTTTTAATATTCTCTTTTTTGATCGACCGCAAAGTTACTATTTATTTCGGTTCCTTGCTATTAAATCGTTATTTATTCTTGGCTTTTGGTGCCTCTTTTGTAACTTTATAAGTGTTACAGAAATATTTGCACATCATTTGCAAACCGCAGGTGTCACATTTCGGCGTACGTGCCTGACAAACATAACGACCATGCAGAATAAGCCAGTGATGGGCTATGGGTATTAATTTTTCCGGAATGTTCTTCACCAGTTCTTTCTCTACGCTGAATGGAGTCGTACAACTATCCGGCACCAGTCCGATGCGGTGACTGACACGGAAAACGTGGGTATCAACCGCCATCGCTGCTTTGTTGAAAACGACGGACTGAATCACATTGGCGGTCTTTCTTCCTACACCGGGAAGTTTGATCAGGTCATCCATGTTGTCGGGCACTTTGCTGTTGAAGTCATTAACCAGCATTTTAGCCATTCCTACCAGATGTTTGGCTTTGTTATTCGGATAAGATACGCTCCGGATGTATTCGAAAATAACTTCAGGCGTACTGGCTGCAAGAGCTTCCGGAGTCGGGAAGTCCTTGTAGAGAGGCGGAGTGATCATATTTACTCGTTTATCCGTACATTGTGCAGAAAGGATTACAGCGATCAGTAATTCATACGGATTATTGTAATGTAATTCTGTTTCGGCTACAGGAACATTTGCCTGAAACCATGCGATTACTTTTCATAACGTTCTTTCTTTCTCATCTTAACTTGTTTTTATGGTAGTGAGGCGTTACTTTTAATTTGAAATAGACAGCGGAAACTACTGTCAGGCAGGCACCGAAAAGATATGCTTTGTCAAACGAACAGATTTCGGCTATATATCCTCCGGTCAGCATACCGATACCAATTCCTACATCCCATGAGGTCAGGTAGGTGGAAGTAGCTGTTCCCCGTTGGTTGTTGGGGGCAAGGTTTACGAACAGAGTATTGAATGCCGGAAACATAATTCCGAATCCGATTCCCATCAGCAGGGCAATTCCGAAAAAGAGAATGGTGCAGGCGGCATCATTCCATTGAATCAGATATACACAGGATGCGAGCAGGAAGAAACTTATTATAACCAGATTGAGTCCGGCGGCAATTACTTGGGTTATCTTTCCCCGGTCCACCAGCTTTCCTGAGAATATACGGGAAATGGCCATACCGATCGCCATAAAGGTAAAAAAGAAACCTGTTTGTGTATGGATTCCTATTTCGCGGGCATACATGGCTACATAATTGGTGGTCATTCCGTAGGGGATGGAGAGTAGCAACAGGCTGAGTCCCGCAGGCATTCCTTTTAATAAAATGAAACGGTCGAGTGAAATCGGTTCACGCTTTACCGGTGGTTTATAAGGTGTTTTCACCAGGCTTGCGGACAGGAATCCCAGCATACAGGAACCGAGTGCATAGCAGAATATTGTAGCGAAAGAAACCCCTCCGTCATGTAAAAACAGTCCGAACATCGGTCCGATGGACATGGCGATATTATTGGTCAGTCCATAATAGCCCAGCCCTTCACCTCTGCGGGAAGAGGGCATAATGTCAATGACTACTGTATTTCCACCTACCGTGACCATGCCGAAAGAGACTCCATGAATAATTCGGAATATAATAAATAGGGTAAGCGAGCCGGCGATAAGATATCCCGCAAACATCAGCATAAAGATGAAATAAGCGAAAAGATAAAGCGGCTTACGGGCAAACGTATCCAGCAGATAGCCGGAAAACGGACGGATGCAGAGTGCAGCTACCGTATAACAGGAAAGCACGATGCCGATAGTGGAATTTCCTGCCTGAAAGAACTCGGATAAATAGAACGGCAAAACAGGAATCAGCAACCAGAAACCGAAGTAGAGCAGGAAGTTGGCTGCCAAGATGAAACAATAACCGGGAGTAATGAGTCTATCCTTTGCCATAATAAGTGAACGTTCAATTTGCTGATCGGAATGGTGATAAGCCATCCCGTTTCAGTGTAATCGGTATATTGATTAAATGCCAATGTCCCAATTACCATCAGATGGTTTTATTGGCACATTGGCATACTGGTAAATTCTGTGCTCTATTTAATATGCCGCTTCGAATTCTTTTAAGAAGCGTGTATCATTTTCGGAGAACATACGGAGGTCTTTCACCTGATATTTCAGGTTCGTGATGCGTTCGATACCCATTCCGAGAGCATAACCGCTGTATACTTTGCTGTCGATGCCGTTTGATTCGAGTACGTTCGGGTCTACCATACCGCAACCGAGGATTTCCACCCAACCGGTATGCTTGCAGAACGGACAACCTTTACCACCGCAAATGTTACAGCTGATATCCATTTCAGCACTTGGTTCTGTAAATGGGAAATAAGACGGACGCAGACGGATTTTGGTGTCTGTGCCGAACATTTCTTTGGCGAAGAGCAGCAATACCTGTTTCAAGTCGGTGAATGATACGTTTTTGTCTACATACAACGCTTCTACCTGATGGAAGAAACAGTGTGCACGGTAGCTGATAGCTTCGTTACGGTATACACGTCCCGGACAGATGATGCGGATAGGAGGTTTGGAAGTTTCCATCACACGGGTCTGTACAGAAGAAGTATGAGTACGGAGTACTACATCCGGATGAGCTTCGATGAAAAATGTGTCCTGCATATCGCGTGCCGGATGATCTTCGGCAAAGTTCAGTGCCGAGAATACATGCCAGTCGTCTTCGATTTCCGGACCTTCGGCGATGCTGAATCCCAGACGTGCGAAGATATCGATGACTTCGTTTTTTACAATTGTAATCGGATGACGTGTACCGAGTTCAATCGGATAAGCCGAGCGGGTCAGGTCAAGACCGTCGCAACTATTATCCTGGCTCTCGAACTGTTCCTTCAACGCATTGATTTTGTCCTGCGCTTTAGTTTTCAGTTCATTCAGTCTCATGCCGACTTCTTTTTTCTGTTCGGCAGCTACGTTACGGAAATCCGCCATCAAATCGTTAATGGCTCCCTTCTTACTCAGGTATTTGATGCGGAGAGCTTCGAGTTCTTCGGCATTGGAGGCATGCAAAGCTTCCACCTCTTTCAGAAGTTGTTCAATCTTAGCTATCATATTTTTGATGTATTGTTATTCAGTTTCTTAGTAAAAACCGTGCAAAGATATAATTTTATCACGAACCATCGAAATAATTTGTATCTTTGTTGCCGAATGTACCGAAAATCGGGGAACACTTATGAAAAAGATTGTTATTTCTCTTCTGCTATTGACTTTATCGTTTCGCCTGTCAGCTCAGATCGACTATCTGGAGCCGGTGAAGCCTTTTGCTACCTATACGGGTGAGTTGGGTGAGTATTATCGAAATGTCTTTTCTTTGCTTAATACAGGTTTTCAACAGCGTCCTTACGCGCGTTTTGTAGCCATTCCTTCTTTTTCACCGGAATATGCAATGTCGGTAGAGAAGAAGAACGGACGTTGTCTGTTGATTGCGAATACTTTGTCGCGTACCTATTGGCAGGCAGAGAAAGGAACGGTGAAAGTGGAAACTAAATCAGTGGAGATCAGTCAGTCCTTATACCAGTCTTTGGGGGCTATCGCCCGTCTGGTAACCAGCCAGATACAGGATTTGGACGGTTCGACAGCCGGACTGGATGGAGTTGTTTATTACTTCTCATCGACAGATGCGAAAGGAAAAGAGATGATGGGACGGAAGTGGTCACCCATGAAAGGTACTTTGATGGAGCGGCTTGTGTTGGTTTGTCAGTCGACTTACATGTTTTCTCAGGGAGAAAATATTTCGGAACAAGCATTGGCGGAGGAAGCAACCGCTTTACTGAAAGAGCTGGAGCACCGTACCAAAGAACAGCCGGACGCTCACAAAAAGCCGATGTATGTGGGGATTTATTCTGTTGGTCCGAAGCTCAAAACGCATTCGGGAAAGCAAATTGAAGAATTACCCTGCTTGGCTGATGTTTGTGTACGGGAATATGTAGCCGGACAAATGATTTATCCTGCGGAATTGCTTAAAGACAATGTCTCGGGATATGCTTTGTGTGAATTTACTATAGATAAGGAGGGAGTGATTCTTCGTCCTCATATATTAAAATCGACTCATCCGGAGTTTGCAGAAGAAGCTCTTCGCATTGTGAAGGAAATGCCAAATTGGACACCGGCACTGGTGGGAGGCAAGGCGGTTGAAAGTGATTATACCCTTTATGTCCCTTTCCGTCCCCAGTTGTATAAAGAACAGTTGCAGATACGCGAACGCGAGTTGTCCAAAAAACATTAACGCCCGGAACTTTTCTCTTTTTATATTGTATTATCATTGTAACCAATAAAAAAAGAGAAGATATGGATGATATGATTAACAGACACGATTCGATTGCCGAAGAAAATATCGAACCGAATGGCCGTCCGGCTAAGAACGAGTTTGAAGAATGGAGCACTGAAGTTACCGACCGTGCAGACAATGTATTCAAAGGTGATACGAAAGACGGTCCCATCAAGGATCGTGAGAAACGAATAAAAGAAATGGATGAAGTGATAAAAGAGGACCTTGAATAAAGGTCCTCTTTTATTGTATGTATGATATCTTTTTTAACACGATCTCGTGCTTATCGTTGTATGCCATGAGAAACTTTTCAGTAACTTTGTTGCCTAAAAATATAGATAGTATGATAAAGGCATTATTGCTTGATGTAGATGGAACTTTGTTGAGTTTTAAAACTCATAAGGTATCGCAATCCTCTATGGATGCTCTTAAAAAAGTACATGATAGTGGAATTAAGATCGTGATTGCTACCGGTAGGGCGGCAAGTGATCTTCATGAGATTGACGCTGTGCCGTATGATGGAGTTATCGCACTTAATGGAGCAGAGTGTGTATTGCATGACGGAAGTGTGATAAGAAAAGTAGCAATACCTGCACAGGACTTTAGAAAGTCAATGGAGCTTGCACGGGAATTTGATTTTGCAGTCGCTCTCGAATTAAATGAAGGTGTATTTGTCAATCGCCTTACCCCGACTGTCGAACAGATTGCCGGAATTGTTGAGCATCCTGTTCCGCCGGTTGTCGACATCGAAGAGATGTTTGAAAGAAAAGAGTGCTGTCAACTTTGTTTTTATTTTGATGAGGAAACGGAACAAAAAGTAATGCCGCTTCTGCCGGGTCTTTCCGCAACACGCTGGCATCCTTTATTCGCTGATGTTAATGTAGCAGGGACAAGTAAGGCAACTGGTCTCTCGTTATTTGCCGATTACTACGGGATTGAAGTTTCTGAAATAATGGCGTGCGGTGATGGCGGTAATGATATCCCCATGTTGAAGGCCGCCGGAATAGGAGTGGCGATGGGAAATGCGTCCGAAAAAGTTCAGTCAGTTGCCGACTTTGTCACTGATACGGTGGACAATAATGGACTTTACAAGGCTTTGAAACATTTCGGGGTAATATAAATGTCTTAATGAAGCTTGGCTACAAAGCCAATCACAGGTTTAAAATAAAAAAAAGAGTAACTTATCATAAGTTACTCTTTTCATTTTGTGGAGCGTATCGGACTCGAACCGATCACCTCGACACTGCCAGTGTCGCGCTCTAGCCAGATGAGCTAACGCCCCATTTTTATGCCACTGATATAACGTTTGTCAACGTTTTGCTTTTGTTGGCGCAAATATAATGGAATATTCTGAAATAATTGCTATGTTTGCGGAAAATAATTTATTGAAAGGACAGATGATATGCTGATTTATAATACAACTTTTCAGGTGGACGATGCTGTTCACGATAATTTTTTGATTTGGATAAAGGAAAACTATATACCTGAAGTACAGAAACACGGGACGTTGAAAGCACCGCGTATCTGTCGGATACTGAGTCATCGGGACGACGGAAGTTCTTATTCTCTGCAATGGGAAGTAGAGAGTAGTGGATTGCTGCATCGCTGGCACATGGAACAGGGAGTGCGGCTGAATGACGAACTTACGAAAATATTCAAGGATAAAGTAGTCGGTTTTCCGACATTGATGGAGATAGTAGAGTGATTCAACCGGTAAAAGAAAAGATTATTTTGGGTATAGACCCCGGTACGACCATCATGGGATATGGAGTCTTGCGCGTGAAAGGGACTAAGCCTGAGATGATCGCGATGGGAATTATCGATTTACGTAAATTTGCCAATCATTATCTGAAGCTGCGGCATATTCACGAACGGGTATTAAGTATCATCGAAAGCTATCTGCCTGACGAACTGGCTATCGAAGCTCCTTTTTTCGGCAAGAACGTACAGTCCATGTTGAAGTTGGGACGTGCTCAGGGAGTGGCGATGGCAGTGGCATTGAGCCGTGATATTCCGATCACAGAATATGCTCCTTTGAAGATCAAGATGGCTATAACCGGAAACGGACAGGCATCAAAGGAACAAGTAGCGGATATGCTGCAGCGTATGCTGCATTTTCCCAAAGAAGAGATGCCTACCTTTATGGATGCGACGGACGGTTTGGCGGCAGCCTATTGTCATTTTCTGCAAATGGGACGTCCGGCAATGGAAAAAGGATATAGCAGTTGGAAAGATTTTATTGCGAAAAATCCCGATAAAGTAAAATAAACCCGCAATGAAAGGCTGGGAGTGAGAAAAGTAATAAATAAGTAAGTGCGAAGGTAGTGTGAGTACCGCAGGGGAGGTTTAGTATGAAAATGGGAACCAATTATTTAGCGATATTAGGGGTGACTACGGTGACGACAGTAATGAGTTGTACTACTGCGAAAAAGGAATATATGTCTTATGAATTATATCCGGTCCGTACAGGAAGTCTGATTGAAATGGAGTATACACCGGAGGCAACGAAGTTTACTCTTTGGTCGCCTACGGCAGATGAAGTACGTCTGATGCTTTATGAGGCAGGCGAGGGCGGACATGCCTATGAAACGGTAAAGATGCAGTCGGGGGAAGAAGGAACCTGGACAGCTGTGGTAAGTAAGGACCTTATTGGCAAGTTCTATACTTTCAATGTGAAGATCGATGACAAGTGGCAGGGAGATACTCCCGGAATAAACGCCCGTGCTGTCGGAGTAAACGGGAAGCGGGCCGCTATTATCGACTGGCAATCCACCAATCCGGACGGTTGGGAGAGTGACACCCGACCTCCTTTGAAGTCTCCCGCCGATATGATTATTTATGAGATGCACCACCGTGACTTTTCGGTCGATTCTACTTCAGGAGTGAAGAATAAAGGAAAATATCTGGCACTGACCGAACATGGAACGATGAACTCCGACAAGTTACTGACAGGTATCGACCATCTGATCGAACTGGGCGTGACACACGTGCATCTGCTTCCTTCTTTTGATTACGCTTCGGTAGATGAAACCAGACTGAATGAAAATTCGTACAACTGGGGATATGATCCGCAAAACTATAATGTACCCGATGGTTCCTATGCCACTGATCCCTATCAGCCCGCCACTCGTGTGAAAGAATTCAAGCAGATGGTACAGGCACTGCACAAAGCTGGTATCCGTGTGATAATGGATGTGGTGTACAATCATACATTCAATATCGATGAAAGTAACTTCGAGCGCACCGTTCCCGGTTATTTCTATCGCCAGAAAGAAGATAAAACCTTGGCAAATGGCTCAGGCTGTGGTAACGAGACTGCCAGCGAACGCCTTATGATGCGTAAGTTTATGGTAGAATCCGTCCTTTATTGGATAAAAGAATATCATGTTGACGGCTTCCGGTTCGACTTGATGGGAATTCATGACATAGAAACGATGAACGAGATACGGAAGGCTGTAAATGCGGTCGATCCTACCATTTGCATTTACGGAGAGGGGTGGGCTGCCGAGGCGCCTCAGTATCCGGCTGACTCCTTGGCAATGAAGGGAAATATAGCACAGATACCTGGAGTTGCTGTCTTTTCTGACGAGCTGCGTGACGGGCTTTGCGGACCTGTAGGCGATAAGCGCAAAGGAGCTTTTCTTGCCGGAATTCCGGGAGGGGAGATGAGCGTAAAGTTCGGCATAGCAGGCGCTATCGAGCATCCGCAAGTACAGTGCGATTCGGTTAATTATACTCAAAAGCCGTGGGCGAAACAGCCTGTGCAAATGATCAGTTATGTTTCCTGTCACGACGGGCTGTGTTTGGTAGACCGACTGAAGGCAAGCATGCCGGACATCACTCCCGAACAACTTATACGTCTCGATAAACTGGCACAGACTGTGGTCTTTACTTCACAAGGTATTCCGTTTATTTACGCCGGAGAAGAAATCATGCGTGATAAGCAAGGCGTGGACAATAGTTATAAGAGCCCGGATGCAGTGAATGCCATCGACTGGCGGCGCAAAACTACCAACGGAGATGTCTTCATGTATTATAAACGATTGATCGATCTGCGTAAATCTCATCCGGCCTTCCGCATGGGAGATGCAGGACAGGTTCGAAAACATCTGGAATTTCTTCCTGTGGAAGGAAGTAACCTGATTGCTTTCCGTCTGAAAGACCATGCAAATGGAGATCATTGGGAAGATATCATCGTCGCATTTAATTCTCGTCCTACTCCTGCCAGGCTTACTATTCCGGTTGGTAAATATACAGTGGTATGTAAAGACGGAGTGATAGATGTACGTGGATTAGGCATACAAAACGGACCGGAAGTTATTATTCCCGGTCAGTCAGCTTTGATTTTATATAAGTAAATTCAGTCTTTTGATAATCGAATAGAATAGAAGAATATGATTCAGAATACATTCAACATGGCGGGGGGCGTGGCACGCAACCCGCTTGTGCGTTTAGCTGCACCCATCACGGCAACGATTTCAGCCGGAGAACACATTGCAATTGTAGGGCCCAACGGGGGAGGAAAAAGTCTTTTTGTCGATACGCTGATCGGTAAATACCCATTGCGTGAAGGGACGCTGCAATATGACTTTTCTCCTTCTGCCACCCAGACCGTCTATGATAATGTGAAGTATATCGCTTTCCGTGACACTTATGGGGCTGCGGATGCTAATTATTACTATCAGCAACGCTGGAACGCCCACGATCAGGACGAAGCGCCCGATGTTCGTGAAATGCTGGGAGAAATTAAGGATGAACAACTGAAACAAGAACTATTTGAACTTTTTCGCATAGAACCGATGCTTGATAAGAAAATAATTCTTCTCTCCAGTGGCGAACTGCGTAAGTTCCAGCTGGCCAAAACTCTGTTGACAGCTCCCCGCGTATTGATTATGGATAATCCGTTTATCGGGCTGGATGCACCTACCCGCGAGTTGTTGTTCTCTTTACTCGATCGCTTGACAAAGATGTCGTCCGTACAGATTATTCTGGTATTGTCAATGCTGGATGATATTCCTTCATTTATTACCCACGTAATTCCTGTGGATAAAATGACGGTGTACTCCAAAATGGAACGTGAGGCCTATCTGGAAGCTTTTCGTTCTAGGGATGTAGCTGTTTCTTTTGATGAGTTACAGCAACGTATCGTTGATTTGCCCTATGGTGGCAATAATTACGATTCTGATGAAGTGGTCAAATTGAATAAAGTCAGCATCCGGTATGATGACCGCACTATTCTGAAAGAGCTCGACTGGACGGTGCGACGTGGTGAGAAATGGGCATTGAGCGGTGAAAACGGAGCCGGAAAATCTACTTTGTTAAGCCTTGTCTGTGCGGATAATCCACAATCATATGCTTGTGACATCAGCCTTTTCGGGCGGAAGCGGGGTACAGGGGAGAGTATTTGGGAAATTAAAAAGCATATTGGCTATGTAAGTCCGGAGATGCATCGTGCTTATCTCAAAAATCTGCCGGCTATTGAAATCGTGGCCAGTGGGCTTCATGACAGCATCGGGCTGTACAAACGTCCCCAGCCGGAACAAATGGCCATCTGCGAATGGTGGATGGATATATTTGGTATTGCGGAATTGAAAGACAAACCTTTTTTGCAACTTTCCAGTGGAGAACAACGGCTGGCACTGCTGGCACGTGCTTTTGTGAAGGACCCGGAGCTGCTGATTCTGGATGAACCGCTTCACGGTCTGGATACTTACAACCGTCGTCGGGTAAAGAAGATTATTGAAGCTTTCTGCCATCGCAAAGACAAGACGATGATTATGGTGACTCACTACGAATCAGAGTTGCCGGGCACTATTACAGACCGTATTTTCCTGAAGAGAAACCGATGAAATGGACTGTTGTCTGAAAAATAATGTTTGGCTCTGCCATTCTGAATATAATGAAGGATGACAGAGCAATTTAAAAAAGATTTTTTTAATTAATTGGATGGGTGAACCAAAAGCAGGACCCTTTTCCTGGTTCTGATT
>NZ_GG774711.1:281464-287610 GCF_000162515.1 Bacteroides sp. 1_1_14
TTTTCCGGCTCTATCCCCATTCCCGTGTCCTGAACGGAGAATTTCACTTCGTTTCCGTCTATTTGGTAGTCGATGGTGATATTTCCTTCGGAAGTGAATTTTAATGCGTTAGTCACAAAGTTCAGTAATACCTGATAAAGTCTGTTCTTGTCACTGGTGAACGTCAGTTCGGGTAAATTATCTTTCAGGCGGAGTTCTACTTGCGGACTAGTTTTCATTTGCATAGCCTGAAACAGATCGTTACAAAGCTGTTTCGCATTCACCCTTTCAGGAATAATGTCGAAAGTTTCCGCTTCGATTTTCGATAAGTCGAGGATATCGGAAATAAGCTGAAGCAACAACTTGTTATTATCTTCTATGATCGTGATATACTGATGCTTTTCTTCCTGATCCTCCGCCTCTTCCAGCATACTTGAGAAACCGACGATTGCATTGAGCGGAGTACGTATCTCGTGACTCATGTTGGCAAGGAAGGCAGATTTTAAACGATCCGCTTCTTCGGCTTTCTCTTTGGCTTTGATAAGCATTTGCTCGGTTTCTTTTAGCTGGGTAATATCAAAGTTGATACACAGCATTTCGATGACATTATCCTGCGGCCGGTAGTTGCGGACCAACACATTCACCCGTGTCCACGTATAACTTCCGTCGGCTCTGAGGATACGTACATCCCTGCATAATTTCGTACTTTCGCCTTTGACCACTTTCGCCAGAAAGTCGAGCATAACAGCCCGGTCCTCCGGATGAAAGTGAGAATGGATACCGATAATTTCCGGTAGGGGCGTGCCTTCCTCTTCTCCTACATTTTTATACCAGCTGCTTAAGGCATAACCATTGCGGCTTAACGCATCAAAATGAGCGTATCCAACCTTGGCATAATCTCCTACCAGTTCAAAGAAATTTTTAAATTCCTGAATTTTGTTGTAGGCGATGGTGTTTTCCGTCTTATCTACGTTTATCAACAGATAATTGATGGGCTGCCGGTCATGATCATAGAGTGTTGTTATTCTTGTTGTCAGATTAATGAAACCGGATGTTTTTTCCGATTCATAATATCCTTTGATTTTTGAAAAATCATATTGGAAGGTGAATTCAACCTCTTCATTATCTCTGATCTTTAGCTTTATTTCTTCGGGTAGTGCCGGATTCTCAAAGATATTGATACCAATAACTTTTTCTTTATGGGTGATATGGAACATTTCCAGTTCCTTTTATTCAAGTCAAGCAGATAACCGTCTTTATTATACAGTTCAATGCCGACGGGAAGGTTTTTATAGATATTGTGCAGGATACGTTCACTGTTTTGCAGTGCCTGATAGGCGGAAGCCATGTGGGGACCATCTTGAGTTTCTGCTATTCCGTATATTTTGGTGTTTCCTTCCTCATCAGTTTCCTGAAAGCATATTTTACTGCGAATCCATACTTCCCCGTGGGGAGTATGGAGCAGGTACACCTCCTCAATGCTCTGTTGCAATTTATCGAAAGAGTAGCTGGTAGTATGGTGCTGATCCTCCCTTAGAATACGTTTATTGAAATCTTCAAAACTGATCACTCCGTCTTCGTCTATCCCGAGTAATCGGGAGATAAACTCGGAACATACATAACTTTCTGTTTTTAAGTCCGCTTCCCACCATCCCATATTCGCTTTATTCAGCAGTTTTTGCAGGAATGTGAATTCTTTCTGTTTGCTTGTTTCCAATGTCTGACTTGTTTTAACTGGCGGTTGAATATTCATTTAGTCCGTAAAAATAATCATTTTTATTGAATTCTTTTCAATAAACCATCACTTTTAGGTATTGATACCTGCTGATTCTTTCGTGAACTTTGTAGAGTAACAAAATGTTGTATATATAAAAAGATGAAAGGAGATCATTAAGAATGAAAAAGATAGTATTACTTCGTCATGGAGAAAGTGCTTGGAACAAAGAAAACCGTTTCACAGGTTGGACGGATGTAGACCTGACGGAAAAGGGAGTTGCCGAAGCGGAAAAGGCGGGCGTTACGTTGAGGGAATATGGCTTCAACTTCGATAAAGCCTATACTTCTTATCTGAAGAGGGCAGTCAAAACCTTGAACTGCGTGCTTGATAAAATGAATCTGGACTGGATTCCTGTCGAGAAGAGCTGGCGTCTGAATGAGAAGCATTATGGCGACCTGCAAGGACTCAATAAGGCGGAAACAGCTGAGAAATACGGAGAAAAGCAAGTGCTGATATGGCGCCGCAGTTATGATATTGCTCCCAATCCGCTTTCCGAAAGCGATTTGAGAAATCCGCGTTTCGATTTCCGCTATCACGAAGTACCCGATGCGGAGCTGCCGCGTACCGAATCATTAAAAGATACCATCGACCGTATTATGCCGTACTGGGAGTCGGATATATTTCCGGCTTTAAGAGATGCGCATACCTTGCTGGTTGTCGCGCACGGCAATAGTCTGCGAGGTATCATCAAGCATTTGAAACATATTTCTGATGAAGATATCATCAAACTGAATCTTCCTACTGCCGTTCCTTATGTATTTGAGTTCGACGAGAACCTGAATGTTGCCAACGATTACTTCCTGGGCAATCCGGAAGAAATTCGTAAGCTGATGGAAGCGGTAGCCAATCAGGGGAAGAAAAAATAGCAGGCTTCATCGCCTGTATATAAATTGTTATACATTAAAAAAATAAAGTTATGAGTAAAGTAGTTGATTTATTAGGAGATAAGACCAGTTATTATCTGGACCATACCTGTAAGACCATTGATAAGTCGTTGATTTATATACCTTCACCGGATACTATTGATAAAGTCTGGATTGATTCGGACCGAAACATTAAAGTATTGAATAGCCTGCAAACCCTTTTAGGGCATGGACGCTTGGCAAATACGGGTTATGTGTCCATTCTTCCTGTCGATCAGGATATTGAGCATACAGCCGGCGCATCCTTTGCACCGAATCCCATTTATTTCGATCCGGAGAATATTGTGAAACTGGCTATCGAAGGAGGCTGTAATGCAGTAGCTTCCACATTCGGTATTCTAGGATCAGTCGCACGTAAATATGCGCACAAAATACCTTTCGTGGTAAAGTTGAATCACAATGAGCTGCTGACTTATCCGAATACATACGATCAGGTATTGTTCGGCACGGTGAAAGAAGCTTGGAATATGGGAGCTGTAGCAGTAGGAGCAACCATTTATTTCGGTTCGGAACAGAGTCGCCGCCAGTTGGTAGAGATTGCTGAGGCTTTCGAATATGCTCACGAGCTTGGTATGGCTACCATTCTGTGGTGTTATTTGCGTAATAGCGATTTCAAGAAGGGAGCTATCGATTATCATGCTGCTGCCGACCTTACCGGACAGGCTGACCGTTTGGGAGTTACCATCAAAGCGGACATTGTGAAGCAGAAACTTCCTACCAATAATGGTGGTTTCAAAGCGATTGGTTTCGGAAAGACAGATGAACGCATGTACACGGAACTCACATCGGAACACCCGATTGATCTCTGTCGTTATCAGGTGGCAAATGGTTATATGGGACGTGTCGGATTGATCAATTCCGGTGGAGAATCTCATGGGGCTTCCGATTTGCGTGATGCGGTCATTACGGCAGTTGTCAATAAGCGTGCCGGTGGTATGGGATTGATCAGCGGACGTAAAGCCTTCCAGAAGCCGATGAATAAGGGTGTCGAATTATTAAACGCTATTCAGGATGTCTACCTCGATCCGGCAATAACCATTGCCTGATCTAGGAAAGATGAGAAATAATTCTTATCTTTGACTACCAGATAGTTAACCATTAAAAAAATAGAATTATGAAGTTTTTTATTGACACAGCCAATTTGGAGCAGATTCAGGAGGCGTATGACCTCGGAGTACTTGACGGAGTGACTACCAATCCTTCGCTGATGGCGAAAGAAGGCATTAAAGGTACGGAGAATCAGCGTGAACATTACATTAAAATATGTAAAATTGTCAATGCTGATGTAAGTGCGGAAGTAATAGCAACGGATTATGAAGGGATGATCCGCGAAGGGGAAGAGCTTGCTGCACTCAATCCGCACATTGTTGTCAAGGTGCCTTGTATTGCTGATGGTATCAAAGCTATCAAGTACTTTACAGAAAAAGGAATCCGGACCAATTGTACATTGGTATTTTCCGTCGGGCAGGCATTGCTGGCTGCAAAGGCCGGAGCGACTTACGTTTCGCCTTTTGTCGGACGCCTGGATGATATTTGCGAAGACGGGGTAGGGCTTGTCGGTGATATTGTACGTATGTATCGCACCTATGATTACAAGACTCAGGTATTGGCGGCTTCTATCCGCAATACGAAGCACATCATCGAGTGTGTGGAGATGGGAGCAGATGTGGCTACCTGTCCGTTGAGTGCTATCAAAGGGTTGTTGAATCATCCGCTGACTGATTCGGGATTGAAGAAATTTTTGGAAGATTATAAAAAGGTGAATGGATAATTGGGTTTGAGAAACTAAATTTTCTCAAAGAATTTATTTTAAAGGGGCTTCTGACATAAAATATGTCAGAAGCCCTTTTTTAGTAATTTTAATATAGTCAAACAAGATAAAACTAAGATATCGTGTTTATTCATCTTACTTTGTAGGTTGTAATAAAACTAGTGATGTAAATAATGAATAAAAATGGATTTAGTCGTTGTGCCGATATCTATATCGGCCGTTTGCGCGAGGAGGGCCGCTATTCTACGGCGCATGTCTATCAGAACGCGCTTCTTTCTTTTAGCAAGTTTTGTGGTGTCCATAGTGTGTCTTTCCGTCAAGTCACCCGTGACCGCCTTCGCCGTTACGAACAGCATCTTTACGCATGTGGTCTGAAGCCCAATACGATTTCCACGTATATGCGTATGCTTCGGAGTATCTACAATCGTGGTGTGGAAGCGGGTAGCGCTCCTTATGTCCACCGCCTGTTTCATGAGGTCTATACGGGAGTGGACGTTCGTCAGAAAAAGGCGCTTCCCGTCGTCGCTCTTCGCAGGCTTCTTTATGAAGACCCCCATTCTGACCGTCTCCGCCGTACCCAGGCTATCGCCGCTCTGATGTTCCAGTTCTGCGGGATGTCTTTCGCCGATCTGAGCCATTTGGAGAAATCCGCTCTTGATAGCAACGTGCTGCGCTACAATCGTGTCAAGACGAAGACTCCCATGAGCGTTGAGGTTCTGGACAGCGCACAGGAGATGCTCGAGCAGCTCCGTAACCGGCGGTCTCCCCGTCCCGGCTGTCCCGACTACCTTTTCGGCATCCTTCAGGGAGATAAGAAAAGGAAGGATGAGAAAGCTTACCGTGAATACCAGTCCGCTCTCCGGAGATTCAACTACTGCCTGAAATCCCTGGCAAAGCGGCTGCGTCTTAACTTCCCCGTCACTTCCTACACGCTGCGCCATTCTTGGGCTACCACCGCCAAGTACCGTGGTGTCCCTATCGAGATGATCAGCGAGTCGCTTGGGCATAAGTCGATCAAGACCACGCAGATTTATCTGAAAGGCTTTGAGCTGAAAGAGCGTACGGAGGTAAACCGGATGAATTTGTCTTACGTTAAGAGGTGCGGTTCTGGCCTGTATGTGTGATTTAGAATCCTGATATACAGTGTTTATGGGTGTGTGTTACTTCTTAGGTAACGGAATGATTCATGGCGCAAAGATGGACATATTTATGAAAATACGCAAACAAAAATGAAATTAATTTCTTAAAATGAATCAAAAGTCGGCATAACAGACGGAAAATGACAATATCCGTGTTATGTCTTTTTTTATTCCAATTTATGAAAGACACCTTCACTTCTGCCTTATTTCCTGAATACCAGTCCTCTTCCGATGTTTTCGTTGAAAAAAAGTTCCCTGTTTAGCTTGTCCTTTGTTTGTGAGTTACCTAAGAAGTAACGGATAAACATGGGGTAAAAAAACATGATTTTAAGAAAAAGAAATCACTCAATGCTGGGCCTATTTATGGGACAGGGGAAGGCGTAGCACACTCAAAACGCTGGTATGTTGCTTTGGTTCGGATGCACCATGAAAAGAAGGTTTCGGAGCATCTGGACAAGATGGGTATCGAGAATTTCGTTCCCGTTCAACAGGAATTCCACCAAATGGAGCGACCGTCGCAAGCTGGTCACCTCCGTCTTGCTTCCTAATGATGGTCT
>NZ_GG774711.1:287880-289539 GCF_000162515.1 Bacteroides sp. 1_1_14
GGAATGATTCATGGCGCAAAGATGGACATATTTATGAAAATACGCAAACAAAAATGAAATTAATTTCTTAAAATGAATCAAAAGTCGGCATAACAGACGGAAAATGACAATATCCGTGTTATGTCTTTTTTTTATTCCAATTTATGAAAGACACCTTCACTTCTGCCTTATTTCCTGAATACCAGTCCTCTTCCGATGTTTTCGTTGAAAAAAGTTCCCTGTTTAGCTTGTCCTTTGTTTGTGAGTTACCTAAGAAGTAACGGATAAACATGGGGTAAAAAAAACATGATTTTAAGAAAAAAGAAATCACTCAATGCTGGGCCTATTTATGGGACAGGGGAAGGCGTAGCACACTCAAAACGCTGGTATGTTGCTTTGGTTCGGATGCACCATGAAAAGAAGGTTTCGGAGCATCTGGACAAGATGGGTATCGAGAATTTCGTTCCCGTTCAACAGGAATTCCACCAATGGAGCGACCGTCGCAAGCTGGTCACCTCCGTCTTGCTTCCTATGATGGTCTTCGTACACGTTGACCCTAGGGAACGCATGGAAGTCCTGAGTTTTTCTACTGTGAGCCGTTACATGGTGATGCGCGGCGAGAGTAGTCCTGCCGTAATTCCTGACGAGCAGATGGCCCGTTTCCGTTTCATGCTTGATTATTCTGAAGAATCGATCAGCATGAACAGTGCCCCTTTGGCCCGTGGCGAAAAGGTCCGCGTGATTAAAGGCCCCCTGACGGGTCTTGTTGGCGAACTGGTTCATGTGGATGGCAAGAGTAAGATCGCCGTTCGCCTGAATATGCTGGGATGTGCCTGTGTGGATATGCCTGTCGGTTATGTAGAGCCTATTATGGCGGCTGTTTAAGGCGCGGGATATGGATGCTGTTATTTTACAGGAAAACATAGAGGGTTTATTAAATTTGGTACGCATGCTGCTTCCTGGTGGGGGGAGTGCAGGCTGCGTGTATCTGGATGCCCTTTCCGCCTTACAACGATCCATCCACAAACAGATAAACGATTTATATTCACAACGGGGGAAGACACCGGAACAGGATGCTACCCTGTGTTTGGCCATCCTTCAGGGATATAATGTGTCGATGTACGCCAATCCGGAAGACGAGGATAGAAAACGGTCTGTCTTGCAGCGTTCTCTGACCCTCCTTGATGTTCTTCCCCCTTCTCTTCTTAAACAACAGTTGTCTGCGGTCTGTCACGGTATGCAGGAACTGTGTGAAACCAACTAACTTTTTTATTTGTCAATGAAAATACAACGACTTTTTAGCATTCTACTTTTTTGTTCTATGCTGGGAAGTGGCTCGCTTATGGCCCAGTCCATGAGTGACTCACAGGTACTGGAATATGTAAAGGACGGCATCCGGCAAGGCAAGGAACAGAAGCAGCTTGCTTCCGAGCTTGCGCGTAAAGGTGTGACCAAGGAACAGGCTATGCGTGTGAAGCAGCTCTATGAGCAGCAGAACAATGTAAATACCTCGAAATCAACGGGCACGGACATCAACGAATCCCGCCTTCGTGAAGAGACTAAGGAGAATACTTCCGACATGTTGGAAGATCATCCGACTACGGAAGATTGGCCCGTGAGGACCAGGTTTTCGGGCGCAATATCTTCAATACCCGCAACCTGACGTTCGAGCCTAGTGTC
>NZ_GG774711.1:290338-293870 GCF_000162515.1 Bacteroides sp. 1_1_14
TTTCTTCCTTCTCTACCGTCTTCCATGCGCTTTACCGTGCAGGCGGTGTGAGTGATATCGGCAGCCTCCGAAACGTTCAGTTGGTACGCAACGGAAAGAATATCGCCACCATCGACGTCTACGAATTTATCATGAAAGGCAACACGCAGGATGACATCCGCCTTCAGGAAGGTGACGTGGTTATCGTCCCCGCCTACGATGTCTTGGTAAAGATCAGCGGCAAGGTAAAACGCCCTATGCGTTTCGAAATGAAGAAAGACGAGAACCTTGCCACTTTAATCAAATATGCCGGCGGCTTTGAAGCCGATGCCTACACCCGTTCATTGCGTGTTGTCCGTCAGAATGGTGAGGAATATGAGGTCAACACGGTCAAGGATATGGACTACAGCATCTACACAATGCGTAACGGCGACGTTGTAACAGCCGAAGCCATCCTTAACCGCTTCACAAACAAACTGGAAATCCGGGGCGCTGTCTATCGTCCCGGCATCTACCAGCTCAGCGGTAAACTGAATACGATCCGCGAACTTGTCCATGAAGCCCAGGGCCTGACCGGTGACGCTTTCCTGAATCGTGCCGTCCTTTATCGCCAGCGTGAGGACCTGACCAGTGAAGTTGTTCAGATAGACATCAGGTCTATTATGAACGGTACTTCCCCGAACCTCGCCCTGATGAAGAATGACATCCTCTACATCCCGAGCATTCACGATCTGGAAGACCGTGGCAATGTTACAGTTCATGGTGAAGTCGCGCACCCTGATTCCTATCCCTATGCTGATAACATGACACTTGAGGATCTGATCATCCAGGCCGGTGGCTTGAAAGAAGCCGCCTCCACTGTCCGCATTGATGTGTCGAGACGAATCAAGAATCCCCGTAGTACCGCGGATAATGATACTATCGGTCAGATGTATACCTTCTCTTTAAAGGATGGTTTTGTCATCGACGGTCAGCCCGGTTTTATCCTTCAGCCTTATGACGAACTTTATGTCCGTCGCAGTCCGGGTTATCAGGCGCAACAGAATGTAGTCATTGATGGTGAAATTCTTTTTGGAGGAAATTATGCCATGACCAATCGTGAGGAACGTCTTTCCGATCTGGTGAATAAAGCGGGTGGTCCTACCAGTCTTGCCTATCTTCGTGGTGCGAAATTGACCCGTGTGGCAAGTGCCGGTGAGAAGAAACGTATGGGTGATGTGATTCGCCTGATGAGCAGGCAATTGGGTGAGGCCATGATTGACTCTTTGGGTATTGGTGTTGAGGATACCTTTACGGTAGGCATTGATCTGGAGAAGGCTTTGACTAATCCTAAGGGTAGTGCCGACCTTGTCCTACGTGAAGGTGATGTGGTCTTTATACCTAAGAATACTAATACTGTAACTATCAATGGTGCTGTCATGGTTCCGAATACGGTTTCTTATATGAAGGGAAAGAATGTGGATTATTACCTGAATCAGGCCGGTGGCTGTTCTGATAATGCAAGGAAGAGTAAGAAGTTCATTGTTTACATGAATGGTCAGGTTACTAAGGTTAAGGGTAGCGGTAAGAAACAGATTGAGCCGGGATGTGAGATTATTGTGCCTAGTAAGGCTAAGAAGAAAGGGAACATAGCTAATATTTTGGGTTATGCTACTTCCTTCAGTTCTTTGGGTATGATGATTGCTTCTATTGCTAATCTTATAAAGAAATAATAGAATTTACTTTTATGTCAGAACAACAACTAAATAGAAATGTCTCTTCAGAACAGGATAAATTATTAAATGATGAGATGGAAATCGATTTGATGGATATTCTGCGTAAGATAATAAGCATCCGCAAAACATTATATAAAGCTGCCGGAATAGGATTGATTATGGGGATTATAGTAGCATTTAGTATTCCTAAGCAATATACAGTCAAAGTGACTTTGTCACCTGAAATGGGAAATTCCAAAGGCACTAATGGGATTGCCGGACTTGCAGCTTCATTTTTGGGAAGCGGCGCAACAATTGGAGATGGTACTGATGCATTAAACGCTTCTCTTTCATCAGATATTGTTTCATCTACTCCCTTTCTTTTGGAACTTCTTGATATGAATGTTCCAAGCGCAAAAAAAGTAGAACAGACTTCTTTGGAATATTATTTAGAGGAGCAATCTTCTGCTTGGTGGAGTTATGTGATGGGTATCCCCGGTTTGGTAATTAGTGGCATAAAATCCTTATTTGAGGATGAGAATAAAGAGTATATTGATAAAACAAACAATAATCCTATTGAACTTACCCAAAAGACAAGTAAGAAAATAAAGATTCTTAAGAAAAACATTATTGCTTCCGTAGATAAGAAAACAGCTATCACTAATGTCTCAGTTACCTTGCAGGATCCTAGAATCGCTGCAGTTGTTGCTGATTCTGTTGTGCATAAGTTGCAAGAATACATCATTGGCTATCGTACCTCAAAAGCAAAAGAGGATTGTATTTATTTAGAGATGTTATTCAAAGAGCGCCAAGATGAATATTATGATGCCCAAAGGAAATATGCTGAATACGTGGATACGCACGATAATTTGATTCTTCAAAGTGTCCGTGCTGAACAAGAGCGATTACAAAATGACATGAGTCTAGCCTATCAAGTTTACAGTCAGGTAGCCAATCAACTACAAGTTGCAAGGGCGAAAGTTCAGGAAGAAAAGCCCGTATTTGCAGTAGTAGAGCCTGCTGTGATTCCATTAAATTCATCCGGCATCAGTTTGAAAATTTATGTTTTGGTATCTATATTTTTGAGTGTAATTAGTGTTATTGTTTGGAATTTGTTGGGAAAGAACTTCTGGAGTACCTTGATGGGGAAGGTAAATGATTGAAAACAATGTATTTATGAACTATAATGTAGCTAAGATGACTATAGTCGTATGATTTGTTCATTAAATATAAAAGAAGTTATATAAGAATGTTTGCCACTCTTGAAAACAATAAACGAATTGCAAAGAATACCGCAATGCTCTATGTTCGGATGCTTTTTATCATTGCAGTTTCACTCTATACTTCGCGAATAATTTTACAAGCATTGGGCGTAGAAGATTATGGCATTTACAATGCTGTAGGAGGTGTTGTAGCTATGTTTTCAATAATATCTGGATCTTTGTCAGCTGCAATTAGCCGTTATTTAACTTATGAGATAGGTATAGGCAATAAACAAAAGCTAAATATAATATTCTGCACATCTGTGAATATCCAGATAGTAATGTCATTGATTGTTATGGTAATTGCTGAAGTTGTGGGTGTATGGTTTTTAAATACAAAAATGAATATACCGGCAAATCGTTTATATTCAGCGAATTGGGTGCTTCAATGCTCAATAATAACCTTTATGGTGAATCTCATCAGCGTTCCTTATAATTCATTGATAATTGCCCATGAAAAAATGTCAGCATTTGCTTACATTAGCATCCTAGAGGTTATTTTGAAATTAGTAATATGTTATTTATTGTACTTATTCCCAGGGGATAAATTGAT
This sequence comes from Bacteroides sp. 1_1_14, assembly GCF_000162515.1. NCBI lineage: Bacteria > Pseudomonadati > Bacteroidota > Bacteroidia > Bacteroidales > Bacteroidaceae > Bacteroides > Bacteroides sp. 1_1_14. Next base: position 293,827 of record NZ_GG774711.1, read on the forward strand.
ATTATGGTCAGTGTTGCTTATGTCCGTATCTCTAATTATGCGTA
>NZ_GG774710.1:0-70203 GCF_000162515.1 Bacteroides sp. 1_1_14
ACAAGATTAGATTTCTTAGGTCGTTAAAGACGATGACGTTGATAGGATGCAGGTGTAAAGGTGGTAACATCAAAGCCGAGCATTACTAATTGCCCGTTCACTTTCTTTCGGACGGTGCGGATCGCGATATATACGTTTAGCTTTTTTAATTGACAATTGACAAATGACAATTGACAATTAGATTAACAGATACTTGAATTTTACTTTTTATCATGTCATAACTTATCATGACAGCTGCGATAATTGTCATTTGTCAATTGTCCATTGTCAATTGAAGAAATTCAGGTGGTTATAGCACGAGGGTTCCACCTCTTCCCATTCCGAACAGAGAAGTTAAGCCTCGTCACGCCGATGGTACTGCGTAACAGTGGGAGAGTAGGTAGCCGCCATTTTTAGAGAAGCCCCGCCAGTCTTTATTGACTGGCGGGGATTTCTTGTTTATACACTTTCCTGTCCGATTCTTCGGCTCTCGTAAGCGTATCTTTTGGAATCCCTTAGCTGAAGATGCGGAACTTGAGCTTACTTTGAGACAGAAGGGTGAGATTATATTGAATCATTGAATATAAACGGAAAGGAAATGAAAACTATAAAGTGTTTTGCTGTTTTAAGTCTGTTGGCTGGTTTGTCCGGCTGTAATTCAAAGCCGGACTTAGATGGATTCCGGGAAGTAGAGATAAGTAATAATATACTGGATACTATACCGGAAAACAGATTGAATAATTATAAGGAAACGATCGAAAAGACTTATTTATTTGGTTGTCTGGTATTGGGTACAGCCGGTAGTTCGTCGGAAAGCAGTCCGGCTCGACTGAAGGAATGGAAAGAGTCTTTGAATATGCCCGACACGATAAACCCGATCTATAGGGAGAGGCTGTGGGACTTTGTTTTTTATCCACAAATTACGTATGAAGTTGAATCCAGATATCTGGGGATCTATCAGCGGAGAAAAACTGTAATTAAAGGTATTGGGCTTGGTATGATTACAGGAAAAGAAGAAGAATATATCAAATCAAGGCAAAAATAATTCATTGTTGATGCTTTATTCGTTATAATATTTTGAGACAGGTGTCATTTAGTAATATAACCGTGAGAAAAGCGGAATAAAATTGGTGTAAAAGTGTGATTTTATAAGAAGAGAGTCGATTTCTTTGCATCTTTCTCTTTTTTATCAAATTGATTTTTGTAAATTTGGCGAGAATCTATTGAAGGAACATAATTAATACAGTAATAATACTAAATACTCCTGTTAATATGGAAAACAAAATTCAAGAGTTGACCGATAAGATTTATCGTGAAGGCGTGGAAAAAGGAAACGAAGAAGCGCAAAGACTTATCGCGAATGCTCAGGATGAAGCAAAGAAGATCATTGAGGATGCTCGTAAAGAAGCGGAATCAATTGTTGCCGCCTCTCGTAAATCTGCTGATGAACTGGCAGATAATACAAAATCAGAGTTAAAACTATTTTCCGGTCAGGCTGTCAACGCACTTAAATCTGAGATTGCCACGATGGTTACTGACAAGTTGATAACCGCTTCTGTGAAGGATTTCGCTCAGGATAAGGATTATCTGAATGCGTTTATCGTTGCGCTGGCATCCAAATGGAGTGTAGATGAACCTATTGTCATCTCTACGGCCGACGCAGAATCACTGAAAAAGTATTTTGCAGCCCATGCAAAAGCTCTGTTGGATAAAGGTGTGAAGATCGAACAAGTGAACGGTATCAAAACTTTATTCACAGTTTCTCCGGCGGACGGTTCGTATAAGGTGAATTTCGGAGAAGAAGAATTCATGAATTACTTCAAAGCGTTCTTGCGTCCTCAGTTAGTAGAAATGCTATTTTAAAAGGAGCGACTATGAGTAGTAAATATTATTACTTGGTAGCCGGTTTGCCGGAACTCACTTTGGAGGACAGTAAACTGAGCTATACAGTAGCCGATTTTAAAACAGAAATCTACAGCGGATTGTCTGCTTCAGACCAAAAGTTGATCGACTTGTTCTATCTGAAGTTTGATAATGCCAACGTGCTGAAACTCCTCAAAGACAAAGAGGCGGAAATAGACAAACGTGGAAACTACTCTGCTGCGGAACTCACCGAATATATTTCTATTCTGAGAGAAGGCGGGGAAATCAGCCCTAAAGAATTTCCTTCTTATCTGTCTGTTTTTATTTCCGATTATCTGAATACACCTGCCGAAAGCATGGTGTTGCAGGAAGATCATCTGGCTGCTTTATATTATGAGTACGCCATGAAATGCGGAAATAAGTTCGTCTCTTCCTGGTTTGAATTCAATCTGAACATTAATAATATTCTTGTTGCATTTACCGCTCGTAAATTCAAATGGGATATTGCTGCCCATATCGTAGGAAACACGGAAGTATGCGAAGCCTTGCGTACATCCAGCGCCCGCGATTTCGGATTGTCCGGTGAGGTGGATGTTTTTGAATCGTTGGTGAAGATCAGTGAGATCACGGAACTGGTGGAACGTGAGAAGAAACTGGATGCTCTGCGGTGGAATTGGATGGAGGATGCTATTTTCTTCGACTATTTCACCATTGAACGTATTTTCGCTTTCTTGCTGAAACTGGAAATGATTGAGCGTTGGATTTCATTGGATAAGGAAAGAGGAAATCAATTGTTCCGAAGCATCATTGAATCGCTGAAGAATGAAGTACAGATTCCCGCAGAATTCAGATAATAAATTTAAAAAAATATATGGCAACAAAAGGAACTGTTAGTGGCGTTATTGCCAACATGGTGACCCTCGTCGTTGACGGACCGGTAGCTCAGAATGAGATTTGTTATATCTCTACCGGTGGCGATAAGTTGATGGCGGAGGTGATTAAGGTGGTAGGTGCAAACGTATATGTCCAGGTGTTCGAAAGCACCCGTGGACTGAAGGTGGGTGCCGAAGCCGAATTTACAGGACACATGCTCGAGGTGACCTTGGGTCCGGGTATGTTATCGAAGAACTACGATGGTCTGCAAAACGACCTTGACAAGATGGACGGTGTTTTCCTGAAAAGAGGACAATATACATATCCGTTGGATAAAGAACGTATATGGCATTTTGTTCCGATGGTGAAAGCCGGTGATAAAGTCGTAGCTTCCGCATGGCTGGGACAGGTGGACGAAAACTTCCAGCCGCTGAAAATTATGGCTCCGTTTACTATGAACGGAACGGCTACCGTAAAGACCATTATGCCCGAAGGAGATTATAAGATAGAAGATACCATTGCTATCCTGACAGATGAAGAAGGAAATGACATCCCGGTAACGATGATTCAGAAATGGCCGGTGAAACGGGCTATGACGAATTACAAAGAAAAGCCGCGTCCTTTCAAATTGCTGGAAACCGGTGTACGTGTAATCGATACGTTGAACCCGATTGTGGAAGGTGGTACAGGATTTATCCCCGGCCCCTTCGGTACAGGTAAGACGGTGCTTCAGCACGCTATCTCCAAACAGGCGGAAGCGGATATCGTAATTATTGCGGCTTGTGGTGAACGTGCCAACGAGGTAGTGGAAATCTTTACAGAATTCCCGGAATTGGTGGACCCGCATACAGGACGCAAATTGATGGAGCGTACCATTATTATTGCAAATACTTCCAACATGCCGGTAGCCGCCCGTGAAGCATCTGTATATACAGCAATGTCTTTGGCTGAGTATTACCGTTCGATGGGACTGAAGGTATTGCTGATGGCTGACTCTACTTCCCGTTGGGCGCAAGCGTTGCGCGAAATGTCCAACCGTATGGAAGAATTGCCCGGACCGGATGCGTTCCCGATGGATATTTCTTCTATTATTTCTAACTTCTACGGTCGTGCAGGTTATGTGAAACTGGGTAACGACGAAACCGGTTCAATTACTTTCATTGGTACGGTGTCACCTGCCGGTGGTAACTTGAAAGAGCCTGTAACGGAAAATACAAAGAAGGTAGCCCGCTGTTTCTACGCATTGGAACAGGATCGTGCCGATAAGAAACGCTATCCGGCCGTGAACCCGATTGACTCTTATTCCAAATATATCGAATATCCGGAATTTGAAGAATATATCAAGGAGCATATCAATGACGAATGGATCGGCAAGGTGAATGAACTGAAAACCCGCTTGCAGCGTGGTAAGGAAATCGCCGAGCAGATTAACATTCTGGGTGATGACGGTGTACCTGTGGAATACCACGTAATCTTCTGGAAATCCGAATTGATCGACTTCGTAATCCTGCAACAGGATGCCTTTGATGAGGTTGACTCGGTGACTCCGATGGAACGTCAGGAAGCAATTCTGAATATGATAATCGACATCTGCCATACAGAATTTGAATTTGACAATTTCAATGAAGTAATGGATTACTTCAAAAGGATGATCAATGTATGCAAGCAGATGAACTACTCGAAGTTCAAATCTGAGCAGTACAAAGGATTCCAGCAGCAATTAAAAGAATTGATTGCCGAAAGAAGCGTTAAATAGTAAATTGTAAATAGCTAAATTGTAAATATATAGATGGCAACAAAAGCTTTTCAAAAGATATATACCAAGATTACTCAGATTACCAAGGCTACTTGTTCGCTGAAAGCGACAGGAGTAGGGTATGACGAGCTTGCCACTGTGAACGGTAAACTGGCACAGGTGGTTAAGATTGCCGGTGACGATGTCACTCTGCAGGTATTTGAAGGTACGGAAGGTATTCCTACCAACGCCGAAGTGGTGTTCCTCGGCAAATCGCCTACGTTGAAAGTGAGTGAGCAGTTGGCAGGACGTTTCTTCAATGCTTTCGGTGATCCGATTGACGGAGGTCCGGAAATTGAAGGACAGGAAGTGGAAATCGGTGGTCCGTCAGTGAATCCGGTGCGCCGTAAACAGCCGTCGGAACTGATTGCAACGGGTATTGCCGGTATCGACTTGAATAACACACTGGTATCCGGTCAGAAGATTCCGTTTTTCGCCGACCCCGACCAGCCTTTCAATCAGGTGATGGCAAACGTGGCATTGCGTGCTGAAACAGATAAGATCATTCTGGGCGGTATGGGTATGACGAACGATGACTACCTCTACTTTAAGAATGTATTCTCCAACGCCGGTGCTCTCGACCGTATTGTGAGCTTCATGAATACGACGGAAAACCCTCCGGTAGAACGTCTGCTGATTCCGGATATGGCACTGACTGCCGCTGAATACTTCGCCGTAAACAATAACGAGAAAGTATTGGTACTGCTGACCGATATGACCAGCTACGCCGATGCGTTGGCTATCGTATCCAACCGTATGGATCAGATTCCGTCCAAAGACTCTATGCCGGGTTCGCTCTATTCGGATTTGGCGAAGATTTACGAAAAGGCGGTGCAGTTCCCTTCCGGTGGCTCTATTACGATTATTGCGGTGACAACGTTGTCCGGTGGAGATATCACACATGCTGTGCCTGATAATACGGGTTATATCACAGAAGGACAGTTGTTCTTGCGTCGTGACAGTGATATCGGTAAGGTTATTGTTGACCCGTTCCGTTCATTGTCCCGTCTGAAACAGCTGGTAACCGGTAAGAAGACACGTAAAGACCATCCGCAGGTGATGAATGCCGCTGTACGTCTGTATGCCGATGCTGCAAATGCGAAGACTAAGATGGAAAACGGTTTCGACCTGACAAATTACGACGAACGTACGTTGGCTTTTGCGAAGGACTATTCTAACCAGTTGCTGGCTATTGATGTTAACCTTGATACTACTGAAATGCTGGATGTGGCCTGGGGTTTGTTCGGCGAATACTTCCGTCCGGAAGAAGTAAATATCAAGAAGGAACTTGTTGACCAGTACTGGCCGAAAGGAGAATAATCAGCAACTAAATTTATAACCAATAATTAGCAAAAACAACGTGGCTATAAAGTTTCAATATAACAAAACCTCTCTTCAGCAGCTCGAAAAGCAACTGAAAGTGCGGGTGCGTACGCTTCCTATCATCAAGAATAAGGAAAGCGCCCTCCGCATGGAAGTGAAGCGCTGTAAAACGGAAGCTGCCGATCTGGAGGATAGGCTCGAACAACAAATTCAAGCCTATGAAGCCATGTTCGCCCTTTGGAATGAGTTTGACGCTTCATTGATAAAGGTGAATGACGTTCATCTTGGCGTGAAAAAGATTGCGGGTGTACGTGTACCGCTTCTCGAAAATATCGATTTCGAGATACGTCCGTACAGTATGTTTAACGCTCCCAAATGGTATGCCGACGGTATCCATCTGCTGGAGGAACTTGCGCATACGGCAATTGAACGTGAGTTTATGCTCGCCAAGCTGAATCTGCTAGAACATGCGAGGAAAAAGACCACTCAGAAAGTGAATCTTTTTGAGAAGGTACAAATACCGGGCTATCAGGATGCATTGCGAAAGATCAAGAGATTTATGGAAGATGAAGAGAACTTGTCGAAATCATCGCAAAAGATCATGAAGTCCCATCAGGAAAAAAGGAAGGAGGAAGAGGCATGATTACAAAAATGAAGAAACTCACATTCCTGGTTTATCATAAGGAATACGAAGAATTCCTGAACAGTCTGCGCGAACTTGGTGTAGTCCACATCGTGGAGAAACAGCAAGGTGCTGCCGACAATACGGAACTGCAAGAGAATATCCGTCTTTCCAACCGTCTGACAGCTACTCTGAAATTGCTTCAGAATCAGAAGCATGAGAAAGATGCTGTGATCGCAACGGAAGGAGGGACAGCTGCTCGTGGTTTGCAGGTATTGGATGAAGTAGATGCTTTGCAGACTGAACACGGCAAATTGTCTCAGCAATTGCAGGGCTATGCCAAAGAAAAGGAAGCATTGCAGGCATGGGGCAACTTCGATCCGGCAAGTGTCCGGAAGTTGAAAGATGCCGGCTATGTAATCGGTTTCTATAGCTGTTCGGAAGGAAACTACCAGCAAGAATGGGAGACGGAATACAATGCGATGATCATAAATCGTATTTCTTCCAAAGTATTCTTTGTGACTGTCACCAAAGCCGGTCAGGAAGTAGATCTGGACGTTGAGCAGGCAAAACTTCCCGCCTATTCGCTGGCACATCTTGAAACGTTGTATAATACAACGGAGCAGGCTATCGAAGAGAACGAAAAGAAGTTGGTAACACTTTCTGAAACGGATGTACCTTCCTTGAAGGTTGCTTTGAGGGAGTTGCAGGGACAGATTGAATTCTCGAAAGTAGTATTGAGTTCTGAACAGGCTGCCGGTGATAAACTGATGTTGATTGAAGGATGGGCTCCTGCCTATAGTAAGGTGGAGATAGAAGCCTATCTGAATGACGCACATGTATATTATGAGATTACCGATCCGATGCCGGGTGATAATGTCCCTATTCGATTGAATAACAAGGGATTCTTTGCTTGGTTTGAACCGATCTGTAAACTGTATATGCTTCCGAAGTATAATGAACTGGATTTGACACCGTTCTTCGCCCCGTTCTTTATGATCTTCTTCGGACTCTGTCTGGGAGATTCCGGATATGGACTTTTCCTGTTCCTTGGAGCTACGGCATATCGCTTACTGGCAAAGAAGGTGACTCCGTCAATGAAGTCGATTCTTTCGCTGATACAAGTATTGGCTGTTTCAACTTTCTTCTGCGGGTTGCTGACAGGTACATTCTTCGGAGCGAACATTTATGATCTGGACTGGCCTATCGTGCAACGTCTGAAACACGCGGTGCTGATGGATAACAACGATATGTTCCAGTTATCATTGATTTTGGGTGCTATTCAGATTTTGTTCGGTATGGTGCTAAAAGCAGTCAATCAAACGATTCAGTTTGGTTTCAAATATGCAGTGGCAACGATCGGATGGATTATCCTGTTGGTTTCAATGGCTGTTTCGGCTTTGTTGCCGAATGTGCTGCCAATGGGAGGTACAGTGCATTTGGTTATTCTGGGTATCTCCGGTGCGATGATATTCCTCTATAACAGTCCGGGAAAGAACATATTCATGAATATCGGACTTGGTTTGTGGGATTCATATAACATGGCTACCGGTCTGCTGGGAGATGTTTTGTCCTACGTTCGTCTGTTTGCCCTCGGACTTTCCGGAGGTATTCTGGCGGGAGTGTTCAACAGTCTGGCAGTAGGTATGAGTCCGGATAACGTGATTGCCGGTCCTATCGTAATGGTGCTGATCTTTGTGATCGGTCATGCAATCAACATCTTTATGAATGTGCTTGGTGCAATGGTTCACCCGATGCGTCTGACATTTGTAGAGTTCTTCAAGAACTCCGGTTATGAAGGAGGCGGCAAGGAGTACAAGCCTTTTAGAAATTTAGAATAAAACATTGAGAAATAATAAACTAAGAATTAAACAATAAAAATAGAATAAGATTATGGAAATGAATTTGTTTATTGCCTACATTGGCATCGCGGTTATGGTTGGTTTGTCAGGCATTGGTAGTGCTTACGGAGTAACTATTGCAGGTAACGCTGCTATCGGCGCATTGAAAAAGAATGATAGTGCATTCGGTAACTTCCTGGTATTGACTGCGCTTCCGGGTACACAGGGTCTGTACGGTTTTGCCGGTTACTTTATGTTCCAGACTATCTTCGGTATCCTGACTCCTGAAATCACTGCTATCCAGGCATCGGCAGTTCTCGGTGCAGGTATCGCTTTGGGATTGGTAGCCTTGTTCTCGGCTATCCGTCAGGGACAGGTTTGTGCAAACGGTATCGCTGCTATCGGCCAGGGACACAACGTGTTTAGTAATACATTGATTCTTGCCGTATTCCCGGAACTTTACGCTATCGTTGCTTTGGCTGCCACTTTCTTGATCGGTAGTGCACTTGCGTAAATTTTTCAAGGAAAAATTTTTTAATAAAGATCTTTCAATCCCCTTGTGAATGCAGCTTTGCGTTCGCAAGGGGATATTCTTTTTTCATGGCGGGCTAACCTTTCTTTCCTCTTATTAACTCATATTTTTCGCATAAAGTATTATTTTTCAAAGAATAATGCGTACTTTTGCACTCGCATACTAAAAAGAGTTTTAATATATTATATGGTAAAAGATTTATTAACCCCCGATTATATCTTCGAGTCCAGCTGGGAAGTATGTAATAAAGTGGGAGGGATATACACCGTATTGTCGACACGGGCGAATACATTGCAGGAAAAATTCCGCGACAGAATTTTTTTTCATAGGTCCTGATGTGTGGCAAGGAAAAGAGAACCCTCTATTCATCGAGTCGGATAATCTGTGCGCTGCCTGGAAAACGCATGCACTTGAAAACGATCATCTTTCCGTCCGTATAGGACGATGGAATATACCCGGTGAACCCATTGTCATTCTTGTTGATTTCCAACCTTTTTTTGAAAAGAAGAACGATATATACACAGAAATGTGGAATCGTTTTCAAGTAGACTCGTTGCACGCTTATGGCGATTACGACGAGGCTTCTATGTTTTCGTACGCTGCTGGAAGAGTAGTAGAAAGTTTCTACCGCTACAACCTGACAGAAACGGATAAGGTGGTATATCAGGCACATGAATGGATGACCGGAATGGGAGCACTTTATGTACAGGAAGCTGTCCCCGAAGTTGCTACTATTTTTACAACCCACGCTACTTCCATCGGACGTTCGATAGCCGGCAATCATAAGCCGCTGTATGACTATCTGTTTGCGTATAATGGCGATCAGATGGCACAGGAATTGAATATGCAGTCGAAGCATTCCATCGAGAAGCAGACGGCGCATCATGTAGACTGTTTTACGACAGTAAGTGAAATCACCAATAACGAGTGCAAGGAATTGCTCGACAAACCGGCAGATGTAGTACTGATGAACGGTTTCGAAGACGATTTCGTACCCAAAGGCAATACATTTACCGGAAAACGTAAGCGTGCGCGCTCATTAATGTTGAACGTAGCCAATAAATTGTTGGGAACAAATCTGGATGATGATACGTTAATCATCGGTACCAGTGGTCGTTATGAATTCAAGAACAAGGGGATCGATGTCTTTCTGGAGTCATTGAACCGTCTGAACAGAGATAAAAACCTGCATAAGAATGTATTGGCATTCATCAATGTACCCGGTTGGGTGGGAGATCCCCGTGAGGATTTGCAGGCGCGATTGAAAAGCAAAGAAAAGTTCGACACACCGCTTGAAGTTCCTTTCATCACTCACTGGCTGCACAATATGACGCATGACCAGGTATTGGATATGCTGAAGTATTTAGGAATGGGCAATCGTCCCGAAGATAAAGTAAAGGTGATTTTCGTACCTTGCTATCTGGACGGTCGTGATGGTATTATGAACAAAGAGTATTATGATATATTGCTGGGACAGGATTTGAGCGTTTATGCTTCCTATTACGAACCTTGGGGATATACTCCTTTGGAAAGTGTAGCGTTCCGTGTACCTACAATTACTACTGATCTGGCAGGCTTTGGCCTTTGGGTGAACAGTCTGAAGAATCAGCATGGCATCAATGATGGAGTAGAAGTGCTGCATCGTTCGGACTATAATGATTCGGAAGTGGCGGATGGTATCAAGGATACGATTACGCTCTTTGCGGATAAATCGGAAAAAGAAGTGAAGGAAATCCGCAAACGTGCGGCAGATGTTGCAGAGCAGGCACTGTGGAAGCACTTCATTCAATATTATTATGAGGCTTATGACATTGCTCTGCGCAATGCTCTGAAGCGTCAGTTAAGCTAAAAAAACATTTTATTCATCAATAAGTAAACAAAAACATTATGAAAATTAAAGTTAGTAATGTGAATACTCCGAACTGGAAAGAGGTTACAGTGAAATCACGTATCCCTGCTGAGTTGGAGAAATTGTCCGAAATTTCACGCAACATCTGGTGGGCATGGAATTTTGAAGCGACAGAACTATTTAGAGATCTAGATCCGGAACTTTGGAAAGAATGTGGACAGAATCCTGTGTTGTTGCTGGAACGTATGAGCTATGAGAAGCTGGAAGCTTTGGCAAAAGACAAGGTAATTCTGAGAAGAATGAATGATGTTTATACAAAATTCAGAGATTATCTGGATGTGAAGCCGGATGAGAATCGTCCGTCTGTAGCCTATTTCAGCATGGAATATGGTTTAAGCAGCGTCCTGAAAATATATTCCGGTGGTTTGGGTGTATTGGCTGGCGACTACCTGAAAGAAGCTTCTGACAGCAATGTAGATCTTTGTGCAGTAGGTTTCTTGTACCGTTACGGCTACTTTACTCAAACGTTGTCTATGGACGGTCAGCAGATTGCTAACTATGAAGCACAAAACTTCGGTCAGCTTCCTATCGACCGAGTGATGGATGCGAATGGTCAGCCGTTGGTAGTGGATGTTCCTTATCTGGACTATTATGTACATGCTAACGTATGGCGCGTAAACGTAGGACGTATTTCTTTGTATCTGTTGGATACGGATAATGAAATGAACAGCGAATTCGACCGTCCTATTACTCACCAGCTTTATGGTGGCGACTGGGAAAACCGTCTGAAACAGGAAATCCTGTTGGGTATCGGTGGTATCCTGACACTGAAAGCATTGGGCATCAAAAAAGACGTTTATCATTGTAACGAAGGACACGCTGCATTGATCAATGTTCAGCGTATCTGCGACTATGTAGCTACCGGACTGACATTTGATCAGGCTATCGAGCTGGTTCGCGCTTCTTCTCTTTATACAGTTCATACTCCGGTTCCTGCCGGTCACGACTACTTCGACGAAGGTTTGTTCGGTAAATACATGGGCGGTTACCCTGCAAGAATGGGTATCAGCTGGGATGACCTGATGGACCTTGGACGTAATAATCCGGGGGATAAGGGCGAACGTTTCTGCATGTCAGTATTTGCTTGCAACACTGCTCAGGAAGTAAACGGTGTAAGCTGGCTGCATGGAAAAGTATCTCAGGAGATGTTCTCTACTATCTGGAAAGGTTACTTCCCCGAAGAAATGCACGTAGGTTATGTGACTAACGGTGTTCACTTTCCTACATGGAGTGCTACGGAGTGGAAAGAACTGTACTTTAAATATTTCAATGAAAACTTTTGGTTCGACCAGTCGAATCCTAAGATTTGGGAAGCAATCTATAATGTGCCCGATGAAGAGATCTGGAAGACTCGTATGACGATGAAGAACAAGCTGGTAGATTATATCCGCAAGTCATTCCGTGATACATGGCTGAAGAATCAGGGAGATCCTTCACGTATCGTTTCATTGATGGATAAGATCAATCCGAATGCATTGCTGATCGGTTTCGGTCGTCGTTTTGCTACTTACAAACGTGCGCACCTGCTGTTTACTGATCTGGAACGTCTTTCTAAGATTGTGAACAATCCTGATTATCCGGTACAGTTCCTGTTTACAGGTAAGGCTCACCCGCACGATGGAGCAGGACAGGGGCTGATCAAACGTATTATCGAAATCTCCCGTCGTCCGGAATTCCTGGGTAAGATCATCTTCCTCGAAAACTACGATATGCAGTTGGCACGTCGTCTGGTTTCCGGTGTTGATATTTGGTTGAATACTCCGACTCGTCCGTTGGAAGCATCCGGTACATCTGGTGAAAAGGCTTTGATGAACGGTGTTGTCAACTTCTCTGTATTAGACGGATGGTGGCTGGAAGGTTACCGTGAAGGTGCAGGTTGGGCGTTGACTGAAAAACGTACATATCAGAATCAGGAACATCAGGATCAGTTGGATGCTGCTACTATCTATAGCATTCTTGAAACAGAAATCCTGCCGTTGTACTATGCTCGTAACAAGAAAGGCTACTCAGAAGGCTGGATCAAGGTAGTGAAGAATTCTATCGCTCAGATCGCTCCTCACTATACGATGAAGCGCCAGTTGGACGACTACTACAATAAGTTCTACAATAAGTTGGCAAAACGTTTCCATATGCTGTCTGCTAATGACAATGCAAAAGCAAAAGAAATTGCTGCATGGAAAGAAGAAGTCGTTGCCAAGTGGGATTCTATCGAAATCGTATCTTGCGACAAGCTGGAAGATTTGAAAGCCGGTGATATCGAAAGCGGAAAAGAATATACTATTACTTACGTAATCGACGAAAAAGGCTTGAATGATGCTATAGGGCTTGAACTGGTAACTACTTATACAACTGCGGATGGCAAACAACACGTTTACTCTGTAGAACCGTTCAGCGTTATCAAGAAAGAAGGCGACCTTTACACATTCCAGGTTAAACATAGCCTGTCAAATGCCGGTAGCTTCAAGGTGTCTTACCGTATGTTCCCGAAGAATCCGGAACTTCCGCACCGTCAGGACTTCTGCTACGTGCGTTGGTTTATCTGATAGCTTGACGGAGTAGGGAAGTGACGCTTCCCTGCTTGACGTCCCTATATAAAAGAAGCCCCTGCAATTCGAGCGATCGAAATTGCAGGGGCTATCTTTTTATATCTCAATGTAACGGCGTGGATAAGATCAGTATCTTCGGCAAAAGTGCCTGTACTTGGATCAGATTTACCTACTGCGTTAACAGGAATAAGATACCTTGTCGGATGTTGTGCCATCCTATTGGCACAACTGTGCCAACGGCGTGGCATAACTGTGCCAACATGGTGGCACAAGTGTGACAACGGTATGGCACAAGTGTTACTTCATCAGGTGAAGTCTCTTATCAGCTTCATTTATTTGACTACTTCTGCTAATTTAGCCTGAAGACCTTCTCCATGAAGACCACGGGCAATGATAGTACCGTCGCCATCAATCAGAACAGTGTGAGGAATGCTGTTCACTGCATAAAGCTGTGCGCCTTCACTCTGCCAGAACTTCAGGTCAGACATTTGCGGCCAGGTCATATTCAGTTTTTTAATAGACTCTTTCCATGCAGCAGCATCCTGATCAAGAGATACACCGACGATTTCGAAGTTTTTGCCTTTGTACTGAGCGTAAGCTTCTACCAGGTTAGGCATTTCACGACGGCAAGGACCACACCAGCTAGCCCAGAAGTCTACCAGTACCACTTTACCTTTACCTGCGTAATCAGACAGTTTCACAGTTTTTCCTTCCGGAGTCTGCATTTCGAAGTCAATGAACTTAGTACCTACGGCAGTCTTCTTTTGTTTTTCAGTCTGTTCCTTAACTTTTACGATTGTTTCGTCATTTTGGAAATTAGCCGGGATTTGTTCCAGCAAAGCTGCATTCTCTTCAGTAGAGTTATTGTAGAAAGTCTGTTTGAACAAGAATACACCTACCGGGTTGGTGATGTTTTTCTGTACACCTTCTTTGATTACTTTATCATATTCTTCTTCCAGCCGGGCACCTTCTTTTTGCTTGGCTTCTTTCTGCTCGTCACTCAAAGAAGAATCTCCCATCGCTTCGTAGATAGCGTTCATCTTTTGGCTGATATCATTGATTTGAGTTCTGATAGCTTGGTAAGCGTCATTGTTGGAAGTACCGGTTGCAGAATCATTGTCCTTTGTCAGTGCAATGTTTATTTTACCGTTTTCAAGGAAGAAATCAATCATCAGAGGTTCTCCGTTCACTTCGCAAGTGACATAACGGTTTACTGCAGAATCCTGCGTGCCTTCGAAGGTGAAAGTACCTTTAGAGATGACTGCGGTATCTAGTTTTGTAAGATTTCTGCCTGTTGCTTCCTGAAGGTAAACAGTGTCGCCGTCAGCAGCGCCTTCTACTGTACCTGTGATAACGTATCCGGCTTTGTTTCCGGTACAAGCTACCATACCCAACGCTGCCGTCGCAATAACTAAATAAGTTAACTTTTTCATGCTTTTGTAAAATTAGTGAATAAATATTTATGCAAAGATAGATTTTTTTTCTGTCTGGCATCGAAAAACACTGTTATATTAGATTAACACGTAGGTGGAAATCGTAGAAATGTGTACCTTTGCAGCCCAAACTTTTAGTATGAATATGCAAGAAGACAAATCCATCATTGAGGTTAGCCATGTATCGAAGTTTTTTGGCGACAAAACAGCTTTGGATGATGTAACTCTGAACGTGAAAAAGGGCGAGTTTGTTACGATTCTCGGACCTTCCGGCTGCGGAAAAACGACATTGTTGCGTCTCATTGCCGGTTTTCAGACAGCTTCGGAAGGCGAAATCCGAATATCGGGTAAGGAAATCACACAGACTCCACCCCATAAACGTCCGGTGAACACGGTATTTCAGAAATATGCCCTGTTCCCGCATTTGAATGTATACGACAATATTGCTTTCGGCTTGAAATTGAAAAAGACGCCGAAACAGACAATCGGCAAGAAGGTGAAAGCCGCATTGAAGATGGTTGGTATGACGGATTACGAGTATCGGGATGTAGATTCTCTTTCCGGTGGCCAGCAACAGCGTGTAGCTATTGCCCGTGCCATTGTCAATGAGCCGGAAGTGTTGCTGCTCGACGAACCGTTGGCTGCGCTCGACCTCAAAATGCGCAAGGATATGCAGATGGAACTGAAAGAAATGCATAAATCTCTGGGCATTACATTTGTATACGTAACTCATGATCAGGAAGAAGCCTTGACATTGAGTGATACGATTGTCGTGATGAGCGAAGGAAAAATCCAGCAGATCGGTACGCCGATTGATATCTATAATGAGCCGATCAATTCATTTGTTGCGGATTTTATCGGAGAAAGTAATATTCTCAACGGAACGATGATTCATGATAAACTGGTACGCTTTTGTGGTACGGAGTTTGAATGCGTGGACGAAGGTTTCGGTGAAAATACTCCGGTGGACGTAGTTATTCGTCCGGAAGACCTTTATATTTTCCCGGTTTCGGAGATGGCGCAACTGACCGGTGTGGTACAGACTTCGATCTTCAAAGGGGTACACTATGAAATGACTGTGCTTTGTGGCGGATATGAGTTCCTTGTTCAGGATTATCATCATTTTGAAGTCGGTGCGGAAGTGGGGTTGCTGGTGAAGCCGTTTGATATTCATATTATGAAGAAAGAACGTGTATGCAATACCTTTGAAGGAAAGTTGCAGGATGCTACTCATGTAGAGTTCCTGGGCTGTACGTTCGAATGTGCTTCTGTGGAAGGGCTGGAATCCGGTACGGATGTCAAGGTCGAAGTAGACTTTGATAAAGTGATCCTGCAGGATAACGAAGAAGACGGTACGCTGACGGGAGAAGTGAAGTTCATCCTTTATAAAGGTGATCATTACCATCTGACTGTATGGTCTGACTGGGACGAGAATGTGTTTGTGGATACGAACGATGTCTGGGATGACGGAGACCGTGTGGGTATTACTATCCCTCCGGATGCGATTCGTGTAATTAAAATAACCGATTAACAGGAAAGGAAGTGAATAAGAAGTTTATAGTATTTTTGTCATCACGTAAGAGCTGGACTCTTCCTTACATTATTTTCTCGGCGATCTTTGTGGTCATACCGTTGGTTCTAATTGTCGTGTATGCGTTTACCGATGATAACGGTCATCTGACACTCGCCAATTTTCAGAAATTCTTCGAACATCCCGAAGCTATCAATACCTTCGTCTATTCCATAGGTATTGCCATTATTACGACTCTTATCTGTATCCTGCTGGGATATCCCGCAGCCTGGATATTAAGCAACAGCAAGCTGAACCGTTCCAAAACAATGGTGGTGTTGTTTATCCTGCCCATGTGGGTGAATATTCTGGTACGTACCCTTGCCACTGTCGCTTTATTCGACTTTTTCAGCGTTCCGCTGGGGGAGGGAGCACTGATCTTCGGTATGGTTTACAACTTTATCCCCTTCATGATCTATCCCATCTATAACACATTGCAGAAGATGGACCATAGCTACATTGAGGCGGCACAGGACTTGGGGGCTAATCCTGTACAGGTCTTTTTCAAGGCAGTTCTCCCACTTTCCATGCCGGGAGTCATGAGCGGTATCATGATGGTGTTTATGCCGACCATTTCGACATTCGCCATTGCCGAACTGCTGACGATGAACAATATCAAACTCTTTGGTACTACCATTCAGGAGAATATCAATAACAGTATGTGGAACTATGGGGCAGCACTTTCGCTGATCATGCTGCTGCTGATAGCTGCGACTTCACTGTTCAGTACCGATGATAAGGATAATACGAACGAAGGAGGTGGGCTATGGTAAAGAAGATATTCGCTCAGACTTACCTGTGGGTATTACTGCTGTTGCTATATTCCCCTATTGTGATCATTGTGATTTACTCTTTTACCGAGGCGAAGGTATTAGGTAACTGGACCGGTTTTTCGACCAAACTTTATTCATCGCTATTTAATACAGGTGCCCATCATTCTCTGATGAATGCCCTGATCAATACCATTACCATTGCGCTGCTGGCTGCCACGGCATCTACCTTGTTGGGCAGCATCGCTGCCATCGGCATCTTCAACTTAAAAGCACGCTCGCGCAAGGCGATTGGTTTTGTGAATAGTATTCCTATTCTGAACGGTGATATCATAACCGGTATATCGCTTTTCCTTTTATTCGTATCTCTCGGAATCACGCAGGGATATACCACAGTGGTACTGGCGCACATCACTTTTTGTACTCCTTACGTCGTATTAAGCGTTCTGCCGCGCCTGAAACAAATGAATCCGAACATTTATGAAGCTGCCCTCGATTTGGGAGCTACACCTATGCAGGCTTTGCGGAAGGTAATCATTCCGGAGATTCGTCCGGGAATGATCAGTGGCTTTATGCTTGCACTGACACTTTCAATCGATGATTTTGCCGTAACTGTATTTACCATCGGTAATCAAGGGCTGGAAACGCTTTCCACCTATATCTATGCTGATGCCCGCAAGGGAGGTCTGACTCCTGAACTTCGCCCGTTGTCCGCCATTATTTTTGTGGTGGTGCTGGCTTTACTGATAGTGATTAATTACCGTGCCGGAAAAACGAAGAAGAAAGAATCATGAAAATGTGCTGCTACGTAAATAAAATGAAAAGAATAGTTTCTGTTAACTTGTTTTTGCTGGTGCTGGCTGGTTTTCTGAGCGGTTGCTACAATTCCGGTGAGTCACGCGAGAGAGTCCTTAAGATCTATAACTGGGCAGATTATATAGGAGAAGGTGTACTCGAAGATTTCCAGTCGTACTATAAAGAACAGACAGGTGAAGATATCCACATCGTCTATCAGACATTCGACATCAACGAGATCATGTTGACGAAAATAGAAAAGGGACATGAGGATTTTGATGTGGTTTGTCCTTCGGAATATATCATTGAGAGAATGCTGAAAAAGCATCTGTTGTTGCCTATTGACACCACTTTCGCCCATTCCCCTAATTACATGAATAATGTGTCACCATTTATTCGCGAACAGATTAATAAACTGAGTCAGCCGGGTGAAGAAGCAAGCCGTTACGCTGTCTGCTATATGTGGGGGACCGCAGGTATTCTTTATAACCGGGCATACGTTCCCGATTCCGACGCTTTCTCCTGGGAATGTCTTTGGGATAAGAAATATGCAGGAAAGATTCTGATGAAAGACAGTTACCGTGACGCTTATGGAACAGCCGTTATCTATGCCCATGCCAAAGAGCTGGAAGAAGGGACGGTGACGGTGGAAGACCTGATGAATGATTACTCGCCACGTGCTATGGAGGTAGCCGAAAAGTATCTGAAAGCTATGAAACCGAATATTGCCGGTTGGGAAGCGGACTTCGGTAAGGAGATGATGACGAAGAATAAAGCATGGCTGAATATGACCTGGAGTGGCGATGCGATATGGGCGATTGAAGAGGCGAATGCGGTAGGAGTGGACCTTGACTACGTGGTTCCGAAAGAAGGAAGTAATATCTGGTATGATGGCTGGGTGATTCCTAAATATGCGAAGAATCCGGTGGCTGCCAGCTACTTTATCAACTTTATGTGCCGTCCGGACATTGCGTTGCGTAATATGGATTTCTGTGGATATGTGAGTTCTATCGCTACCCCGGAGATTTTGGAAGAGAAAGTGGATACGACTCTGGATTATTATGCGGATTTAAGTTATTTCTTTGGTCCGGATGCCGACAGCATACAGATTGACAAGATTCAATATCCCGACCGTAAGGTGGTGGAACGCTGCGCTATGATTCGTGACTTCGGAGATAAAACTAAAGAGGTACTGGATATCTGGTCACGCATCAAAGGTGACAATCTGGGGGTAGGTATTACTATTCTGATTTTTGTTGTCGTAGCTTTGATGAGCGGATGGATGATTTATAAGAGATGGCAACGCTACAGCCGTCGGAAACAACAAAATCGCAGAAGCAGAAGAAAGAGAAAAAAGAATGTGAAGCGGTAAGTTAAAAACACCCGGTAATAAGCGGTGGATGATAAACGAATGATACGGTTAAAACCGGGCATCGTTTGTCATCCACCGTTTTTTATCCTACTCTTTTCATAGAACGGATGATGCCTTTCGTCTATAAAAAAAAGAGTGCGTCTTCTTTCGCAGACACACTCTCTTTTACATTTTATTCTGTAAATAATTAAACAGTCACCTTATTTCTTAGTCATATCAAAAGAAAAGGTCGTTGCCGGAAATTTATCAAACCGTTCTTCATTTACTGTAACTTCTGTTGCCTGAATAGCAAACTTCAGTTTCTGACCTTCATAAGCATAACTGCCTTTCTCGTCAGCTTTGATTGTCACTTTTACGGTGAGTTTAGGAGTTTCTTCTTCCCCTTCAGTTTTTCTTATGGGTTGTGGTTCCATTGCGATTTCCAATACCAAGGGTTCAGGTGACATTTGAAGTAAGATGTTGTCTTTATTATCATTGAAAGCTGCCTGATAAGGGATTTTGTATTCTACATCTCCTACCGCTTTGATGATGGCTTCGGCTGCGTCCGGGTCTTCGATAATGCTTTTGATCAGATCCTCTACCGGGAATTTGCTGATTAATATATGATTATTTTTTAATTCGGCATTTACGGTGACTCCGTCTCCAGCTTCATTCTCTGCATTTTCCAAAGGAGCGATAGAGGTTGTCTGCATTTTGCCGGAATAGGTGCCTTCTACATCTTTGAGAGAATATACCGGAATATTTTCATCATCATCACTACTACAAGAAGTAAAGATACTAGTCATCCCCAATGCCATTACCAATAAAACAAAACGACTTAAGCAACATACTTTTTTCATTTTAGTTAAAGTTTTCATACTTGTTAAACAAATTAGATTATTAATTCTCAAAATTAAGGTGTACGTACATAGAGTAAATACCGGAAATAACGGAATACTGCATCAAGCAAATGAAAAAGAAAAAGGTACTCCAGTCGATTTCTTCGTAAATATCGCGCTGGAGTACCTCCGGACATATTTTTATATGTTCGTTTTATTCCGACTATTTT
Organism: Bacteroides sp. 1_1_14; assembly: GCF_000162515.1. Lineage (NCBI taxonomy): Bacteria > Pseudomonadati > Bacteroidota > Bacteroidia > Bacteroidales > Bacteroidaceae > Bacteroides > Bacteroides sp. 1_1_14. Next base: position 20,272 of record NZ_GG774710.1, read on the forward strand.
TTCTTGATAGATTCTTTAGGGGTAATTCCGAAGTATTCTTTATATCTGTTGCGGAAGTTTTTTACATCTTTCAATCCGATCATTTCCGGTATGGTGCCGACAGGATATTTCCCACTTTCTAACAATTCATGTGCCTTCTCCATTCGAATAGCTTCAATAAAGACAGTGGGAGCTTCACCGGTCAGCGTTTTCCACCTGTTGTAGAATTTAGTTCTGCTCATTCTTAAGTGTGAAGCAATTGCATCAATAGTCAGGTCTTCGTTCTCTATTCGTTCCAGAATATAATCTTTCACTTCATTGATCAATGAGTTTTTAGCCCCCTCAGTAGCTTCCTTTATGATTTCTACTGGTTGTACTTGCAGAAAATGCTCTCCGAATACTTTGTGCAGGAATGCTTTTCTAAGAAGGCGGCTATTTCTGATAAGAACAGAAATCTCTATTTTTAAATCCTCCACATGAAAGGGGGTATGCATAAATGTATCTGCCAATGACGCTTCCCTTTTACTGCGTTGGTCGGCATCTATATGCGATCCGTAAAGGATGACTGGTATAATAGATGTTTCTTTAGACGTCTTCAGTCTTGAAGAAAGTTCATCACCGCCCATTCCGTTGAGCACTGTATCGCATATTACCAGATCCGGATGTTCCCCTTTGATATATCCCAATGCGTCCGCTCCGTTTTCAAAGCCTCTGATTATGTATTCCTCTGATAAACAGGTCTCCAGATAGGATCTGAACTCTTCGTTACTGTCGACCATAATCACGACAGGTCTGGACGAATTTCTTTTCTGCGAACTTTTGTGGAATAAGGCATCAATCTTTTCTTCTTCTATATTCTTCTCTATATGAACCAAACTGCGTTCGGATACATTTTCATAAGAGGGCTTTACAGGAAAACGCAATGTGATCGTATGACATGAATTATTGATTAATATTTCTCCATTGCATATTTCTGTCAGTTTTTTGCATAAAGCACTTTTTGCAAAGTAATATTTAGATTCTGTTTTTGTTTAATAAGATGTTTACCGGAGTATTTATAACATTTCATTAGGTTTTCATTTCCAGTATAACTTACTTTTATTTTCCAATATTTATTGCATAAAGATGCGTGTATAATAACTTTTTTTGAATATTCTGTATGATCTATTATATTCTTTATAAATTTCTCTATTACGGGAGATATTTTACTTTGATCTATCCATACGCTTGCATATTTGAATTCTGTTTGGATTTCTAATTTAATATGTCTGTTTGCTGCGTGATCTTTCAGAGAAGATATTTTATTTTTAAGGAAATTTCCTAATTCATGTTCCGTAATATTCATTCTTTTGGAATGAGTGGCTATTTGCTTCAGATCCATTAATCTGGTTAAATGATCATTAAGGCAATCTATGTTGCGGATAGCCAGTGACAGATCCTTTTTGATAATGTCCGGGCAGTTATTACTATAGGTTGACTTTAAAGGCGTATGAAGCAATGTGATCGGGGTACGAATGTTTCGGAAAGAGTCCATGAAATACTGATTTTCTTCTTTTAAAAAAGCAATTTCTTTCCGCATGGCAAGAGAATGAGACAAGAGCCAATACAATAAAAGTATTCCTGCTGTTGAAAATAAAATTGGTAATAATTCACTTTGGGTGGTTGTAACCACGATAATAGAAGTGTATAATGACGTTATAATTAAATATTTCATATTAATCTGTTGTTTTAGTAACGTCACTTGGCGAAATTGATTTATTCCTCTCGTTCGAGTTTGAAGCGAGAAAAATGCACTGTATTATGGTTTCATGATTGTATATCAATAAGTTCAAATAACATGATCTCTAAATTATTTGTTCTTTGAAGGCTGATATCGGGAATGCGTAGTATATATGTAGAGTTTTAATTCTAATGTTTGAACCCTTTTGAAAGGAATAGGGCAAATTTCCTCCAAGTAACAATAATTATTTGATTATTTTTTTATTAAATATAAATGTTAAATATATTGTAAGTAATGCGCGCTCCTCAGGAGGTGCTCGCGCTTTGTGTTGGGTACTTTTGGAATAACTTCCATTTAGTACCAATTTAGATTCTCTCATTTTTGGGTTCTTGGATAATATATACGTATTTTTTTATAATATAATATTGCTTGTTCTTATGAGGTAAATATACGTCATAGTTGTAAAAAATTGATATAATATCTGATTAAAAATAGGGACTTGTTGCTCTTTTGTATGATGTTTGCGATAAAATGTATTGAAAACTTGTATATTTTTAATACAATGTTATATTTATTGTTCGTAGAAAATGATAATGCTTGCTTATTGAAGGTTCTGTCTATTATTAATTTATGTTTAATAAAATCATAATTAGATCAAAACAGTCATGGAATTCTTTGTTTTTATTCCTGGTTTGGGAGATTGATACGTAGATTTACAGTATGGTTCTATGAAGTATGCTTAATAAATTGGTATAATGCTATATATCTTTTCTTATATTTATCAGGTTGGTTTAAAGCATTCTACCATATGAATTAATGAATTCTTGCCAGCTATTAGCCGCTTGTTGCTTATGTTTTATTCTGTTGCACTTGTGTAGCTACAGGGATGCATAACTGTAGCAGACTTGTTGCACAAGTCTGCCTGTCTGATTACTCCACTGTAACTTTATTGTTTCTTTATGATTGGATAGGGGGAATGAAAAAAAGTGCAGTTTTCTCCTATGAAAAAGTGAAAAGTATATAGATGATTTTTGTAAACTTGTAGAAAAAAGAACTGTTTTGTGGGCTTAAAGTGTTGATTAGTAATGCTGTGACATTTTTGCTTTTCCCCTTATAATAATTAGATTAGATACAAAAATGTCACAGCATTCATCTGATTATCCTCGGTTGCTACTTCTCTTCTTTTTTTGCACGTAACTTTCCCTCCAGTTAATTATATGAGCGTTAGAAGAGTGAGTAGCTTCCGAAGGATATATTATCTAATAAATGTTGTATGAGTAATTCTTCACATGTTTCCTTTACTAAAAAGGAACATGTGAAGAAATACATTACTCTCTCACTTTAAACTACTTCCCCCTCTTTTGTTGAAAGAGGGAGAAGTGTATTTTAATACTTCATCAAGTGTGATGCTTTAAAGCTTTTGGTTAATAATTCTTTGGATAAGAATTACCGTCATAAGTACAAGTAGAATTGAAAGCTCCTTTTGCAACACCATTCAATACGCTTACGATATTGTTGGCTCTAAGGTCATAGTAACCGATAGCACCATAACCTTTATTTGCAACTTGTGTTGCATAAATTTGGGCACTACTAGCAGATGGGGCACTGTTAAGGTTGATGGTATAAGGTGCCCATTTGCTATTCGGCATGCCAAAACCTGTACTCCATGATGCAGAGTTAAAGTATGCATAAATACCATAGTTAATATAACTATTTACGTTTGTAAGCTCATAGGCATAGCCGTAATTGAAAGCTGTAATAGTTTTGTTTGGCATTTTGTTGTGGAGCGCAGTAATCAAATTGGAGAAAGAGCCTGTACTTCCAGATGGATAACCATTTCTTCCGTATTCAGCCCATTCGTCGTCAAAGTCTACACCATCTAATCCATATTGACTAACAGCATTGGCAACGGCGGTAGCAAACTGTTCAGTCTGAGCTGAATTCATGTTTGCGAATCCGAGTCCTGTATGGTCACCTAATAGACCGAGTAAAACTTTGATACCTTTGTCTTGAAGAGGCTTAATCAGAGTGTCTTTGTGGTCCAAAATGTACTGTACATTTGGATTGTTATATAAAGTAGCGTCTGAGCCTACACCTCTTATGTTGGCAGCGAACAGAATTACATAATCGAAAAATGGAGCATCATCCATAATATATGACCCTGCATTAAGAGGATTGATATCATTTACTTCAATATAAACGATGTTTTTAATACCTGTGGCCGAACGGGTGACTACTTCAGATTGATTATTATCTGATTGGTTTACTGGCATTTCTTCTTGTGAGCATGCGCAAAATGCAAATATAGCGATAGATGACGCTAAAATTTTATACAAGTTTTTCATAATGTAAATTTTAAAATTGATTTAATGATTTTTCTTTTCTTATAATCAATGCGGAAGACATGTCTTTGGCATTGATAGGATACGTGTTTGGTGGAAGTTCCTCCTTCATAGTCTGATTTTTATGCGTAAATATTCTGCATCTCCTTTCTCAGTTTGTCCATATACGGGGCTCAATACAAAATGTGGCATGAATGAGATGTAGGGTGAAGTACGTGAAACCGCCTGTACATCGGTGATTGGCGAATGCCGCGCACTATATTGGGGAAGAAAACAAAAAGTTCCGTTCCTTCCATTTTGCTTCCGTTGCTTCTATATTCATTCCGGTGGAGTGTGATGTAAATAGGGGAAATAATTAGAGACAGATTGAAAAGGTGAAGGAAAAGCTATATGCTACTTCTATTTTAGGCTTAAATAAAGGCTATACACTCCATTTAGACGGGGTATATAGCCTTTAATTAATTTAGATATAGAAATACATTACAGCGGCTAAAAATGCTATTTTCGCGCACTTCGAATAAGTACTCCTTGTTGTATGATCGCTTTTTTAGTAGCGAAGGAAACACCATCAGACAACCCCTTGTGACGTAGGGTTTCTTCCGTAATACCTATCTCTTCAGCAGTAAATTCAGAATAGATTGCTGATATAGAACCAAAAAATCGGCTTGTTTTTTTGAAAATAAGATGAACATGTATAACCTTAGTCTCTTTAGTCATGACCTTACTTTTAGATATTTATAATACTAAAACTTCCATATAGTTACTATATAGAAGTTTTTCTAATTGCAAATATACGAAATAAACAAAGAAAATAAGATGTATTTTTGTTTATTTCGTGATAAATACAGACTTATGGAAAAGATTTAATTTATTGTTAAAATAGCCTATACCCATGCCATCACCCTTTAAACACCCATTAGAAAATGAGAACAAAATGTGAATATCACCCATTAAACACCCATTAAAAAAGAAGTATTTTTATTGTTGAGTTTTACCCTATAATACTAGTATATGCATTGAGTTATACCCTATAATACAACTTTTAGGGATGTGAATATTTTAATAACATACTGAAATACATGTGTTTATAACAAAAAAATAATATTTGATATTAAGTTAACCTTTTCATAAGTAGGGACATTTGACTTTTCAAAGCATCCACATCGTCTTCTAAATGGTTTACTTTATCATAATATGTCGCGTTAATATTAGGCATCTTTGCACTTAAATACCATTCCACATATAGTATAGTATTAATCTCATCTTCCATCAAATTGAAGTTTGGGTAATTAGCTTTATCAACATTATCAGAGGTACAAACTATAAAACCATGTTCATGAAATCTGTTTTTTATGCGTTTCACGTAAGCACGTCCACTTCTGTCGCTTACCACATATACATGATTGTCTTTAATTTCATTCCATTCACTTCGATCCAATAATCTTAAGATGAGATATGAACAATCTAATAATGTCGGAGACATACTTTCTCCCCGTACTTTAACACAGAAATATTTTCTATTCCTATGTAGCATATTGTAAGGAAGCCTAATAGTTTCCACAACTTCTATAAAATCAGGATTTTCACATCCATAACCTGCAGCTACAGATATATCAACGATAGGGATTGACTCAAATTCCGACTCTATTGGAATGATTTTAGAAATTTTCGTTTGATTGTCATCACGCAGCATTGAGCCACATCCGGCAAGCAACCAATCCGTAGAGATATCGCTATAATATGAGAGAAATTTCAATAAGTTATCTTCAGACATTCCATTCGGTTGACTCAATACACCATTGGTTATGCCTGTGTTTTTATAACATTCATACTTTGTAATCCCTTTAAAATCTAAATATTGCAGAATCCTCTGCTTTAATACTGAAAAATCTCTCGTATTTTCTTTCATAATTGAAATATCTCTATTATATTTGCAGCGTGTTACAGATTAACAGCGCTCAAATGTATGAATAATAACTCAAAAATAAAAAGGTATGAAACAAATAATTGAATTAAGAGACACTGAAAAACGAAAGATGATTGCAGAAACATTTGGAATATCTCTCGCAAATCTTAGTCAAATACTCCGTTTCAAACGGAACGGAAAGAATGCAGAAGCAATTCGCAAAATGGCACAAGAAAATGGCGGTATTAAATATACCGAAGGTAATGAATCATCCAAAGTGAAGGTTTTAGATTCTCGCGGAAATGTCACAAGTATTATCAATCAATAATTTATCTGCGATATGAAAACTATTAGATTTATTCAAAACGTGATGGTAGGAGTTGGCATAGTCACTGCTATCGCATTAGTTGACCAGATAGAGGTTGAACCATCAAATATGTGGGCAGCTATTGTGATAACAATCCTTTCTGTAATCATTGTCATAGAACGAGAACTAAGATCGAATAACCAATAACAGAACGCAAGAATAGAACTTCCTTCAGGATAGCAACTATTAATTTGAATTTGCCATGTATTTCAATTGGTAATAGTAGAAAGATTGGGAAGTAGCTACAATTCCGGGGCAGTGCCGGAACTTGCACAAATAATAATATTAATATAATGGCTGAGATATTTAATAATCGGATTTGCGTGTTTGCGAATGAATTAATCATCTTCAATCCCAAAACGCAAGTTGGGAGTGAAGATGGGTTCATTCCTGAAGGAACATACTATTCGATGGCGAGGAACGGGCAACTTATCGTACTCCGTCGTGGTATTCCCGGATGTCCTGCCCTAGTAGATTTTGAAACCATGAGAAAGGACGTTAAAAAGGAGTACATTGTACGTAAGGGTGATCCTCGTGCGGAAATTGCTGCTAAAACACAGAAATCCATATTGGAAGATGCAATTGTCTACAGCAATGCCGCCTACGAGTTTTTCAGTGTGAAATATCGCTATGATGGTGACAAGAAACTTCCCCCCGCAAAGATTGACGAATATACCCTTAATGTGCGCATCATGAACGCGATCCTATCCCTTCGCGATGGTCGTAAAGCCAACTCAATAGGTGGCGGAAGTACACGGATTAACGTTTGGGAGAAACTTTGTAAATTGAGCAATGACCTGCTGACACTGAAAGACCCGAACGGACGTGATATTTTTCCTCATAACCTACCAAAGAACTGGAAGGCTTTGAAACGTAAATGCGAACAATATGAAGCGGCACGACGGATCAGCGAAGAAGAAGGCTATCGCAGTGTCATTCATAAATCGTATGGCAACAAATACGCGGCAGTCGTAATGAACGAGGATGCGAAGGCGGTGATGCATAAGTTAATCAGCATGCATAACAATCTGAATAATGTTCAAATCATGGAAGAATACAACAAAGTGGCTTCCCTGATGGATTGGAAACCGATTGACAGTCCTACCACCGTTGAGAACTGGAGACAAAAATTTGCTCTCACAACAATGGCGGGAAATAAGGGGGACAAAGCTCTGAAAAACACACGCATGAAACAGATACACCGTGAAGCCCCGACACAAGCACTTACTTACTGGACGCTGGACGGATGGGATGCGGAACTATTCTATCAGAAAAAGACTCCCAAAACGGTAAAGAAAAACGGTGAGGAAAAGAGATATATGTACACCACTTATACCAACCGGAAAACGATGGTAGTCGTACTTGATGCCTGTGAAAAATATCCGGTCGGATACGCCATTGGTGATCATGAGTCACCCGCGCTTATCCGTGAAGCATTACGAAACGCAATACAACATACCAAAGAGCTGTTTGGAGAACGCTATAAGCCTTTACAGCTACAAAGCGACAATTATCAAAAGAAGGTGATGGTTCCCTTCTATGAAGCCATGACCAAGTATTATACACCAGCCGCTTTGGGAAATGCAAAGTCCAAAATAGTAGAACCCTATTTCAAACGCCTGAATGTGGAATACTGCCAAAAACAGGCGAACTGGTCAGGCTTCGGTATTACTGCCGACAAGGATAACCAGCCTAATTTGGAAGTATTAAACCAGAACCACAAGTTCATCCCGGATGAATCCACCGTTATTGCACAATTAGAAGCTATTATAGCGCAGGAACGGGCAAAGAAGATAGATGCTTACCGCACTGCATGGGAACGCACCGAAGAAGCCCGTAAAATGCCTTTCGGGATTGAGGAATATCTGATGCTCATGGGGGAAACCACCGGACGCACGAATAAGATCACGGGTTCGGGGCTGTTTATCGAGTTCATGGGTGAACGAATCTGCTTCGACAGCTTCGACCTTTCCCTCCGCGACCATTACAACGAAGACTGGATAGTACGCTTTGACCCGGACGATATGAGTCAGGTGCTTGTATCGAACGCAAAACGCCTGAAGTCCGGTCGTGTAGACAAGGAGATTGGGACATTGCAATACGTACTGCAACGTGATATCAAAGTTCCGATGGCTTTGGCTGATCAGAAACCGGAACATTTTGAATACCGGACACGTGTCGACAGGTTCAACAATGAAATGGTGGAAACGGTAAAGGAGAAGGTGAAAGACGTAGACAGGCGAATCACCACCATTTGTCAGCGTATTCCTGAAATAGCTGCGGCAACAGTCCTTGACCGATACTTGATTACTGACAGTTTAGGGCAGCATAAGGATGTCCGGTCGAAAATGAGGGATGATGCCACGGACGCGGATTTCACGGAAGTGACTCAACATATCACCCGACAAAGTGTAGTAATGGCTTCCACCGGAACGGATGATGAAGATTACGATTACAACCCACTGGATATGAATTTTTCAAGATGATTTAAAAACAATTTAAAAGATATACAACATGGATAATCAAGCATTAAAAACGTACATAGAGAAGTTAATCAATCGCGGATCATCTGCAACGGAATTGGCGCGGAAGTGTGGAATATCGGACACCGCCATGTCCCAATTCAGAAGCGGCAAGTATGGAGCGAATGAAGACTCCATCGCAGAAAAGATTGCTTCCGGTCTTAATTATTACGAAAACGCCTGGAATGTAGTGGAAAGCGTCACCAGTTACCAGCAGGTACGCACCGCGTTCGTTGCCGCAAAAAAGAATCACAAATGGATGTGCATATCTTCACGCTCCGGCAGTGGAAAAACTCAATCCCTCATAGACCTTTATAACATGAGTGCTGATAATTCAGTCATATATCTGAAATGCAGGAAGTGGACAGCCCGTAAATTCCTGACCAAGTTAGCTACATGTATGGGAGAAACAGTAACGCGCTATATGGATAACGATGACTTGATGGACTTAATTGTTTCACACATTAACCGTATGGCTGGAAAATCCCCTTTGTTAATACTTGATGATGCCGGAAAACTGGCGCACAGTGCTCTCTGTACGCTTATACCTCTATATGATGACACTTTACACCGTATGGGGGCTATCGTAGCCGGGACAGAGACGCTGGAACGTAATATCAAGCGTTATGTTGGTCGTATAGAAGGATATGACGAAATCGACGGTAGATTTTGCCGGAACTATATCACGTTGCTAGGAGCTACAAAGAAAGATGTCAAAGCCATTTGCGCGGCAAACGGGATCAATGATACAGAGGAACAGGAAACCATTTGGGGCAAGTTGAACAAAGAGAAAAAAGAGCCTGTAGCGGGAAAATTTGTTTGGTTTACCGATGATTTGCGCGAACTGTCCGGCATGATCGAAGACCGTATAATCAAACAACAAATCGAGCGTGGAGAACTGGCATGAAAGTTTGGAGTCAAAAGAACCTAGAAGACATCCGACATGAATATATTGATTTTGACGGTGAATGGTATCTGGCATTCGGTCGTCCGGAAAAGTCCGGTTGCTGGATCATTTACGGAAAGTCGGGACAAGGAAAAAGTTCTTTCGCTCTACAACTGGCACGCAAATTTGATGAAATGGGGCTTCGGGTTCTTTATTTAACACTGGAAATGGGTGCGTGCGACGACTTTGTGAATTCTGTTCTTAGTGTCGGCATTCATAGTAAAACAAATAATATAATCTATTCGGATGAAGCCACCATTACAGAATTGGACGAATACTTGTCAAAGCAACGTAGCCCGGACGTGATAATGATAGATTCCATACAATACTTCGAGCAGCAAGGGGGAGCGAAAGCCCCCGAAATAATCCGCCTACGCAAGAAGTATCCGCGAAAGATATTTGTCTTTATCTCGCATGTGGACGGGCGCGAGGTGGAAGGAAAAACCGCCTATGACGTGAAACGTGACAGCTTTAAAAGAATCTACGTGGAACATTTCAAAGCAACATTTATCGGACGTGGCAAAGGAGGTTCACGCGGATATTACATAGTATGGGCGGAAGGGTATCAAAAACATTGGATTGAAAATATTAAAAGCGATAATGATGGAACAGAAGACGAAGAAACCTATCAGTAAAAGCCTTATCAAACGCCTGCATATCATATACAGCGCACAAGGCATTGATGACGAACAAAAGCGGGCTATCCTGCTAGACCTAACGGACGGACGGACAAATACCACAAAAGAGTTGACATACAGCGAAGCAATGTATCTCTGCGGCTATTTGAACGGTGCGAAAAAAGAAAACCGGGATTTGACTATCACCGAACGGGAAATAAGGAGACGCAGGTCGGCTGTCCTGAAGAGAGTGCAGCGGATCGGAATCGACACAACGGACTGGGGAGCGGTAAATGCGTTTTTCCTTGATGTCCGGATAGCTGGAAAGAAGTTTCGCGAACTGGACGGGGAAGAACTTCTCCTGTTGATACCGAAACTGGAGTCAATATTAAAAAAGAAAGAAGATGGCGGATATTAGTGCGGAACAACACCGGATTAACCGGATTAATGAATTACTGGATCGGCTTGACAAGATTCCCGGTGAACTGGATGCCATACACGAGAAATTGTATGCCGGAAATATGGATCGCAATACATTTGCGAAGTTGGTAGACCAAAGGTCATCGCTTTATATTGAAGCGGAAAACAAGGAACGGGAACTGAAAGAAGTATATAAAATCAAATTGTAATTAATCATTTAAAAGTTAATAGTATGGATATTAGTAAATTGTCAAAAGAAGAAAAGGCGGAACTGTTGCGTAAACTGAAAGAGGAAGAAAAAACAGAGTCCATCCAGCGGAAAGAAACCTACGAAGCATTGAGGCATCAATTCATGTTCGATGTGGAAAGTAAACTCATGCCAGTAGTGAATGACGTTCAGGGCTTTTATGATTGGATTGTAGGTGAAAGCAAAGCTTTCCGTAACGTGATGCGGGAATACGGTCAGCTCCGTATGCGTCAGGGTGAAGAGACCGCCACCTTTTCAGTAGTAGATGGGAATTTCAAACTGGAGGTAAAAAGCAATAAAGTGAAAAGTTTTGATGAACGTGCCGATCTCGCTGCCGAAAGGCTGATTGACTACCTGAAGAATTATATAGCCCATTCGGAAAAAGGAGTCGATGATCCGATGTATCAAATGGCGATGACGCTTCTCGAACGTAACCGTCAGGGAGATTTGGACTATAAGTCTATCAGCAAATTATATGAATTGGAGTCACGTTTTGATGAAGAATATGCGGCTATCATGCAGTTGTTCAAAGAAAGCAATGTCGTGTATAAAACTGCAACTAATTACTATTTCCATAAGCGTGACGAGAACGGAGTATGGCGTCGTATTGAACCTTCATTCTGTAGATTATGATTATAGCAGTTGACTTTGACGGAACCATTAGCCGGGGGAAATTCCCGGCTATTGACGGGGAGCAACCATACGCTGGCGAATCGCTCCGGAAATTACATGATGAAGGACATAAAATCATTATTTGGACGTGCCGTACTGGTGATCAGTTATTGAATGCCATCAACTGGCTGTTGGAACGCCAAATACCATTTGACCGTGTAAATGACCATGATCCTGAAAATGTTGCCAAATATGGGGAAGGCGGGAAAAAGATATATGCCCATTGCTATATCGATGACAAAAACATTGGGGGCTTTCCTGGATGGCTGGCATGCATGAAAGAGATTGAACGGATGGAAGAAGCCTATAAAACTATTTTAAAAGAGGATAAAACTAAAGTATGAACAAAAAGAAGGAGATAATACGCACTATCAGAAATTTCAAAAGGATTCTGAAAAGTGGGAATGTGAAAACGGTATTGACCGTTAGTGATTGGGATATATATGCAAAAACATACACTATTGAGGAAATTGCCGCCCGTTTTTTACGGATAAAAGGTTATAATGTACAAATCACCATATCGGATAATACGGAGCATCCTTCCTACCTGTTTGGTTATATACGATTCTATCGTTATGCTAGAATCAAGTTTAATTCTAATTAGAAAAAAGATGAATGCAAAAGACCAAAGAAAACTATGCAAAGCCGGATATACAATCCTGCGTCGCCATGATTACCCCCAGCCGCATATCACTTTTAAAAGCGATATAAATCCGGATAGCTGGAAAAGGTATGGGGACAATTATCCTTCAAAAGCGGAAAGAGACCGGGCAATGAAACGTTTGCTAACAGATGATAAAATAGTAGAAGATTAAATTGGATGTGAAAAAAGATAACACCTTAGAGTATCTACTGATTCTATATTTAATATCAGTAATAGGTATATTTACCTCCTTATCGGTTTTGGCTTATTGTGGAGTTTTAAAACAAAGGGATAACAGCCGGGAAAGATCGGCTTTTGATAATATTAATAAAAAAATGAACCAACAGGATTTTGACGAAGCGATAAAAAGACTTCCGTCACCAACAGAAATAGATACTGATATATACATTATTCCCAGTATTAATACAGGTTGTCGATTTGTATTCCGAAAAGAACATTTTTATATCAGCCCACAGAGGAAAAATTTAGTCATGTGGGTTTTAAAAGAGATACGATACTTATAATCAAAAGAAAATCAATTATGAGTAAAAAAGAAATTTTGATAAAATGGAAAACGGTTGAAACAATTACTCCCGACTTTCCTGATGGTGCAATCTTTATAAAAGAAGATACATCTATTGAGTTCCCTTTGGCTATTGTAGCTTTTCCATTGGGTGGACATGAGAATGGAACGAAAAAGCAACGAGAGAGAGCCAAGTTAATAGCGGCTGCTCCTGAATTATTCAAAGCGTGCCAAGAAGCACTAAAATATGTCTGCGTAGAAGAACCTGCCTATGATGTATTATGTAATGCTATCAAAAAGGCTACTGAATAACCCTCAAACCCAATTAGATATGAGCTTTATAACAAGACAAAAAATGGGCTTTTATGCCGATTTTCAACGGTGATAGATACTGTTACTGACTACAATATGACAGATGAAGAATATATTGAAATGTGTGCCCAAAAGGCAAGGGAGAAAGCTCAAGAAACATTAAAACATTCTCTCCGTCCGTTTGAAGAGGTAAAAGCATCTTTTGCGCCTACCAATATGAGTCGTAGTGAGTTCAACAGGATTTTAAGATTAATGGAAAAAGAAATAAAATCATAACTAAAAAAATGAAGCGATTTAATACTCAAACAAGGTTTGTTCCTCTAAAGATAGACAAGGACTTTAATGTGGAACATATTCAATCAAAAGATGGAAAAATAAAAGACTTTAAAACGCGCAAAGCAGTTGAGAAGTATTGCAAGGAAAATCATTGTATTTATTGTGAAGAAAAATATATATTCTACAAATGATTATCTATTCAAAAAAAAGCCGCGCAAGAAAAAAAACTTTGCGCGGCTAAACTTTATAGTCTCAAATTACAGCAATCGTTCGGGCTGTAGTTTACATTCTCCTTCCAGTACTGAAAATGACTATCCACGTCTTCACAAACTGAAATCTCCCTGAATCCTGAAATCTTATTTAGATATTCGATTTTTCGCTCCAGCTGCAAATGATTATACCCGGCATGCTTCAGGGTGTATTCGGAATAGTCAATATCAAACCATTGCTTCACCCATGTGTTTACCCGCAAGAACTCCACCAGAATCTTATCACATTTGATACTATTCAGAACCTTAAAATCAATAAATTGAGGGATAAATGGGGATAACCTGACAGACACATCAAACCCTTGCTCCTGCAGCTTCTCAATAGCTTTAATCCGTGCAGATGGTAGACACGCCTTTTCAAATGTACGTGAAAGTGTGTCATCCGTAGAAGTCACAGATATTTGTATATGTGCCAGTTTTCTATCCATCAACCGGATATATCTGTCATCTGCCACCATTGAGGACTTTGTCACGATAAGGTAATGTACCCCTTGTCGGTTCAGGTTCTGAATTGCTTTATAGGTTTCCCTGTAAACAGCCTCACAAGGTTGGAAACAGTCAGTCATTCCACCCAAACGCACAACTGTTCCCCGCTCTAATTTACAGATTTTCCTCTCTACCTTGTCCGTCCGGGAAACGGACGGGTTATCAGGATGCCACAATCCCCTGAAATTAAGAAGCGACTTTGCATAGCAATAAGAACAGTCGTGAAAGCATCCACAGCCATAAAGGTCTAAACGTGTCGGATAATTACATTTATTCCCTTCATTTCCGGAGACGGTCTTATAAAAGGACTTAAACTCTGGTGCTTGCGTGGATGTAGTCACCCATTGTGGTGCATTTACTGTATATCTGGCAGTTGTGCTTGTAATTTCCTCTTTTAACATACTCATACTCTTTTTGGATGAATGTTTATAACCGCTTGTCATAGCTTGAATAGCCTTCCACCTGCGGTATTTTTCGTATATATCCCATTTGAATGTTGTCCAAGCAACGTACCAGTGTCCTTTCCATAGCGGGCAGAATATCACGCTCGTAAAAATCACGCGGGCGGGCTGAATAATCTATTTTGATTATTTCCTGTTCACATATATCACCCGTATCGAGTCCGTTATCTGCCCAAAACCATGTGGCGGCAGTGATTGGTTCTTGGCGTTTATAAGCCCATTTGATTGAAGACGCGCCACGTCCATACGGCAGTGGTGACGGGTGAAATATCAATGTCCCGTAAAGCGATTCTTTCAACACTTCCACCGACACCTTTTCCGTCAGAAGCGGGGCAATGGCTAAATCATACACTCCGGTGCTTTCGTTCCAAACACGGTGACCTTTCTCGCGTACACAGGCTTCCGCTATTTTGTAAGCCTGTGAGTCCTTATTTCCTAATATCTTGATGATCATATTCCCCAATATATTTAAATGCCTGTACTGCCCTGAAATGACCTCCGTATCCGGTAGAACATTTATCAGACTTTCCCTTTCTCTGCATGGACTTTGCCATCGAACTTGCGCTTCTCGCTTTATTCGAGCCATAAAGACTGGCTCCTGTTTGTACCCATTTCTTTGAGTGCCGTAAAGCTCCGCATAACTGGGGGTGTGAAGTGTGGAAAAATACAGGTAGCTTTTTCCCGCAACGTCCATTCCCCTTCAGGTGGTATTCGCATACTGCAGCTAAAAATTTAGTACCAACCCCGATGCCTTGCCATTCGGGCATCACCACCAAGCGAGTTGAGCGATATGCGCCAGCTGTGAAAAGGGGGGCTACCGCCAAATGACACACAGGCTCGTTCCCAATGAAACCCACGAAATATTCCGCAGCAACGGGCAATGGCAAGTCTAAATAATAATGCTGTTTAAACAGTCTTGGGAATACAGTTCCCCTGACTTTATAAATTTGAAGTTCGAGTTTTGGACGTTGCCGAAGACAGTCACGGCTATAAAACCGTGCCTCCGCAGTATCGTACACCCAATCCGGCTGCAACCATTCAATAATATCATAATGACAGGACAGAAGGACAATCTTACCTTTGCCACGTCTCCAAGTTTTTGAGAATGCTGCTGCACCCACTTTCGCGATCTGACGGTCAATCACGGACGTAAATTCATCAACGACTGCACGCTCCGGACGTTCGCAAGCCAGGCGAGCTAAACCAGCGCGGAATTTCTCACCGTTCGACAGTACATTGAAAGGTCTTAACCATGCCGGAACATCACCCAAACCTACAGCCGAAAGCATTCCAGTGACTGTATTAAAATCCCCGTCCGGAGCGATGCAGTCAATAATAGGTTTATTGCTGTCCCAACCGGAGTAAAGGTCATAAATCGGCTCGTTAAAGATTTTGCTTCCGATACTGGTTTTTCCACTTCCTGACGGTCCGACTATCAAACCTATTTGCCATTCCTTGTCCTCGATGGGCAATTCAGCTACCTTTTCCCAATCACAACCTTTTTCCGCATTGAAAAGGCTCTTTACCCTTGCAGCGCGATAGCTGTCAAAATCGCTGCAATGGTGTCGTACTTCTACTCTCATACACTTACTACCTTTAAAGTTAAACCTTCAGCTTTCAGGCGTTCATAAATAGCCTGCTGTTCCTTTTCATCTGTGCAAATGACGATAACGCCATATTGCGGTTTATACGTATATTTTCCCATAACTAATAATTTTGAGTTCGGGACAAAAGTACTCCGGGGCTGTCAATCCGGCACGATACATGAAGCCGTTTACACTGCAAACGTTTTGCAGTCACTTTGGAAACGCTTGATAAGACTATATACCTTTCTCTCACTGACAAGGTACTTGTCAGATAATGCTGCGACTATATAAGACACTTTCTCACCATGTCCTAACAGTTTCATATAATCCGCATACAGATCGATATAGCGACAATCCTCAAGCCGTATTCCGGCATCCTGCAATTTTTTCAAGAGCTCCCGATTAAAGTTTAATATCTCTATGACTTTCATAATACAAATTTGATTATCTTTGCAATGCCAATCACATAAAGCAAAAATGCGAGTAGACGCAGCAAGGGTCTTTGCCCCCGGCTGTGCGTCTACTCGCATTTTGTTAGTATGTGATTGGCGTCTTTACTAACAGGCTGGGGGCTTTTTATAGCCTTTCCCCCGCAGGCTTATATTCAATTTTGACAAATCATTGGAAATCCGTATATTTGCGCTATAATAATGTTTTTTTATGCGGAATCCTGAAATGACCAAAATACGTGACCGGAAGATGGTAGAGACTTTCTATCTTCTTTATGATAAAAAGCGCATCCGCTTAGAGGATGTTCTTTTGCGTATGAGTCATGACCTGTTCTTCCTTGATCAGAACTACATCTATAAACGAATCTTTTATATATCGGAGAATTTATCATATTACGAGCAATTAAAAGAGGGCAAAAAGCCTGATTCAAAAAAGGATGATATAAGTCAACTAAGCCTTAGCTTTTAGGCGTTGTATCATAGATGGTACAGCGGTTCTTCGTCTTCCGCCTTCTCCGGTAAGCCCCCGTTGCTAATTTTCATTTCACGGTCTTTCATATCGGCATGGCTTGCAAGTTCCATTGTGGTATAATCCATAATTTCACATTCAAAGCTGATCCGGTACAAGTTTCCTGCACCCCCCGACTCTTCCCGTCCGACATGGGTACGTCGGAGCGTGCCGAAGTTCTTCCCCGATTTCCCGTGTAGCATCATCCCCAGCAATGTCAACAGATCAAGGAAGGACAACGCCTCTTCCTGCATTGCCGCACCTTCACAGGTATCGGAAAAGGTTTCGTAAAATAGCCGGAAATCAATCTGTGTGTGAAGCCGTTGAACGAGTAACCCTTCGTCCTCGATGCCCAGTGTATTAAATTCAATGAATACAGCCGGAGACGGGAACGGATGTTCCTCATCGAGAAAACTGACCTGCTCATGCCACATGTCAATATGTTCAATCTCTGGTGTATTTTCCATCTGTTCCCTTAGCTCGGAATACTCATCCGGGATAGATGCCAGGAACTCATTTTTGCCCCGGATTATTTCAACCAGTTCTTTGTAACAGTCTGTCCAAATCATAATTATATTGATTAAATATTTGAGAATCGTTTGTCAATCTCCGATGTTATCCATGCGTCCAGCTGCTTCATAAATGTGGCAGATTCACCCATGTACTGACGTTTTGGAATCCTTATTTTACTGCCCGCCTTTTTGAGTGCCATACCTTTGTAAAAGGAAGCCATTGTAGACAGCCGCGCATTGGCTTTATTTTGCCGTAATTCACCGTTTTTCTTCTTTTGCATAGTTCCGGTCGATTTCATATACAAAAACCAAAAATAACGCTTCATTCGCTCCGTCACGACAATATACCCGCCTTCATTGTGAATATTGGCATACGACAGCGGATCAGTCTGAAAAGTAATGCGGTCTATCCCTCGACTGACTGCATGGATACTGTCGCGAAGTTTTCCGCTTTGTATCAATACACCGCGATCCGAACCAATAGTGATCGATCTCTTTGCCCACGGTGTCAGTGATGTGTCAAGAAACCCCTGCCTGCGAAAATTCTGCTTGAAGAAGTTCACACCCGCAACTTTCGCATAGCGGTGCGCATCTTCTACCAGCGTGGATAATTCTTTGAAAAAATCAGGTAATTCAGTCCTTTCCATTTGTATTTCAAAATAAAATTGTATATTTGCAATGTTCGCGGCTGTAACAGGTCAAGAACTCCCTTCAGGAGTGTCAGTTTCGGCTGTCACTCCTGAAGTTCTTTTAAGAGTTCAGTTACTTTTCCGGTTTTTACATCTTTCCAAGACACCTTTACCGCCTTCCCGGAATAAATGAATATCATCTGCTGTCCGGAGAACTTGTCCCCATACAGTTTGTATATCCCGTTCAGTTTGTTCTGCACCATTTCCGGTTTAATGCTTTCAAATGCATCAAGATTGAAAACGGTGAATTCGCACTGCTGCTTACGCGAACTGTCCAGCCCGTTTTTAATTCCGCCTAATCCCTGAATATTCTTCAGGTCTGCCAGCTTTTCGTTAATCAAATATTCCGGGTTCTTCACACCGTCCTCATTAATGTGCGGGCGGATTTTAATCTTCATTTTCAGTTCCTTTGAAATGACACGCGCGCTTTCGGCATTCTTAACCAAGTCTTTCGGATCAGCAAAATCGCTGATCATCACTTTCGATTCCGGATCACGATGGTAAGGAGCGTATAACTTGCTCCGTTCCGTCTCCTTCCTGATTTTTGCCAAATGCCCATCAGGCATTGAGAAATAAGGATGTGCGACCGTGAATATCTCACCGGATTGCCCTACGTTGTTCGCAAAGGCATCCGGTATCGTCACAATAGGCGTAGCAGGCGTTTCCGGTTCGTCCGTTTGTTCGGCATAACACCTGCACCGATATCCGTTTGGCGGGTAGTTCTGCAGCCAAAACGGGTCGTTAATAGGTTTTACGACACCATCCAGTATCCTATGTGATTCTCTTACCCGTTCATCCCCTGCAGTCACATACTTCAGGTTAGGCATTATATCCGCATTCTCCTTGAATTCCTGCCATTCACTGGCGCGTCTGCAGCTTGTTTCTGTCGTTTCAAATTCCGTGCGAAGGTAATTTTCATTATAGTCTTTATGAATTGCCATAACCTTTTCCCGGAAGTCCTCATAAGAAAGTTTTTTCCCCTTATCATCATAAAGGGCATCGTTCATCTCCTTAATTTCCTGATACGTCTTCGCTCCGGAGAACTTGAACAAGTTGTCACGTATCCGCTGGGTATCTTCCGCCAGTTCCGGATCATTATAGTCGTCTTTTCCCCATCCTTCAGCCGCCTTCTTATTCAGTTCCCCGTATGTCTTCCTGAATAACTCCTCATCAATATCTCCCGTTTTGACTTTTCGTTCATAAACTTGTTTCATCACCCTGCCGATGATGCCGCTGAAATCATACTCCCCGGCTTCCATGACGGGTGACGTTACCGCTTCATCGTCCGGTTCGGCCTTTTTTTTTGAGGGTCTGTTTTTGGCTGATTCGGCAATGTTCCTCCCTGTTGCTCACCACCGGGATTTTTCTTTTGACCAATGATCGGAAGCCCCGTTTTCTTTGCGACCTCTTCGTGGTCAAATTCAAAGGTATAAGCCAGCTTGTTGATCGCTTCGATGTATTCCGTGATAGACAAACTTTCCGTGTCGTCCCACTTCAGTTTCAGCCTTTCAAGTGGTTTATATACCGGGCTTATTTTTACCAGTTTAGGGATGATAATATAGTTAAAATAGAACTGGAAAATCATCTTGTCATATTCGTGCCGTGATTTTTCAACACGTTCATGGACTTCTGCCGTACCTTCCCACGCCCCGTTTTCAGTTGTACCCGTCTGACCAAGCAGACGTTTACTGATTTGGTTGTCACATCGTTCCTCTAACGGTAAAAAGGCATTGGTTGTATTTCCTCCGGCTTCTTTCCCATACTCGACCTTTTCATTTCCGGACAGGACTGCAAAGAAATTATTCCTGAAATCCAACATCATCTCGAATAATTCGTCCAACCGTTTTTTATCCTGTCGGTCTGAAGTAACGAAAACAGGAGGAATGCCATATTTTTCAATGTAATTCATCCATGATCCCAAACCCAGTTTCTTTGCAAGGATGATAATTGACAGTTCATTGAGCATCCCCAAAGCCCATGCGTTTCCGAACTGGACATAATAGGGTTCAAGTGCACCGTCCTTATATGACCATCCGGTTTTGTCTGACTCTTCCTTGACGATTATCATCTGTTGCGGGATATAGTTGGACATGGGAACTTCTTCTACATGGCTGATTTCCAAGTTTTCATCAAGATGGGAAATGTCGGCAAGCGATACTCCCTGTAACTGATGTAGAAAACAAATTCTGATAAGCTGGTGAAACCACGGACGATCCAGCAGTTTCTTTGCCTCCTCGTCCTCATTGCCATTGTCATCGACAAGGTTGAATTCTGCCTGTTGTACAGGTAATACACGATTGTCAATCGTCGTTTGTAAATGTTCGTCATTATACAATGACTGGTAGAACCTGTACAGCAAGCCACGTCGCGGATCATCCGGATCGGTTGCCGAAGTTACCGCCATAATCCAATCATCAATGGTCTTTTCCCGGTAGACGACAGCCTGCCTTTTATAAGCAGCACTTGACGAAGATTGTGTCCCACTGCTATCCATCCGAAAATAATACTCATTAAGTACATTCTTCAGACTCATTCGACGAATTGCTTTCTGCTGAAACCAGTTGAATATTTCTCTTAACTTCTTGTACATAACATACCTTTTAAAAGCGGTTTAAAAACTATTTAAAGAAACCATCCGTTGTTCCGTGTATGACCAAACAGAATGGGAGATTCAACATTGCCTTCTTCATCTGTTACCAAAGGAATTTCAGGTGGCAGTGACATGATTCCGTCACGTAACTTGGCAAGTATAAGGTCAGCCCAGTCGTTCATGTCTGATAACGGGTTATTTCCCGTTTTCCGGGCTGCGTTCCGACTTACCGCACGGAAAGCGGTAATGCAGGATATTATCCGGATTAATAACCCCGTTCGTATTGGGGGAATACCGAATATCTTTTTCACGTCATAACGACCGCTTATATAGGCGGACACTTCACTGATGACAAGATCTTCAATCCCGTTCAAAACTTCCTCGTCTTTTTCGATACTTTCAACCAGCAACCGATTTTGTATGACGGTCGTCAGGTCATCCATGTTGATATACTTCATAGTTACCAAGTGTATTTACGTTTATATCTTCCCGCCTTCCACGGGCGTGTCGCGGGCTCGTCCTCTGGCTGTGGAGGATCAGTATATATTTCAAGTTTCCTCACAGCCTGTTCGTCAGCGTCCGGGCTGTCATCATGCTCTGTCA
The DNA here is from genome assembly GCF_000162515.1 of Bacteroides sp. 1_1_14. Taxonomy (NCBI): domain Bacteria; kingdom Pseudomonadati; phylum Bacteroidota; class Bacteroidia; order Bacteroidales; family Bacteroidaceae; genus Bacteroides; species Bacteroides sp. 1_1_14. The sequence goes on from NZ_GG774710.1 coordinate 41,917, forward strand.
TGCCCGGTTCAACAGCATACAACTGTTTCAAGCCGACAGTAATGTCCGGGCTTGCTTTCAGTTCCTCGTTGACATGCATCCGGGAATTCTGATAATATGGATGCATGCTTATCATACGAAGTATCTTGTTCGTTGTTTTAGGCGTCTGTACCGGAACAAGGTTCAACTCTACACCTGTCTCCGTCTCGGCTTCCCCTATGATACGCTTGACTTCGTCGTTCCAAAATTGGGACTCGTACTGCCAAAAGCAAATAATGTCCTTTGCTCTGAATTCAGCCTGCTTCATGCACATCCATTGTACGCAGAGTTTCATCTTTGACTGCTTTACGAATCCGTCTATCAGCCAAAAATCATTTTTATGCCGTCCCCAAATCTTACATGCGTTAAAGTCACTCGTATCTGTCCCGGCATACGCAATGTCCCAATGTGCCACGATCGCATTCATCGTGTGAAGGTCAGGGAGCTTTCCCCACTTCACCATTTCGGGCTTGAATATTTTACCCTTGACAAGCGGTACGTGGTTATATTCCGCATGTGCCGCGAGAATACCCATGTCCTTTTCCTGTTGACGATAGAACTGGGGGGAATACATCGATTTCCACGCTGGTTCATACGTTACCGGATCATAAGCCTTCACCAGATGCCAGTCCCAGTCGGGATGCCGTTGTTTGAGAATCGTCTGTACCATCCGGGATGCAAAACGGTTGTTAGCACCTATCAGACGTCTGCGCTTTCCCGTCATGGTTGCCAGCACGTCCGCTTCGATCCAGTCCGCATAATCATCCTGCATCCGGTTGTTTTTGATGGTCTGCGGTGTCTCCAAGTCGTCAATTATCCACAGGTCAGGACGGTGTGCGCCTTTACGAAGCCCGCGAACCTTCTGCTTCGCACCGAACGCCTTGCAAATAAAGCCGTTCATCGTTACGAAGTTTCCCTTTTCCCAATATCCCGGATTATACTGCTCGCCAAAGTCGTGTTTCAAAAGTTCGTTTGCCTCGAATTCCGCACGTAAATCTTCCAGCAGGTCACAAGCGCGGTCAAATGTGTCGGAAACGATACACATATAATGCGTCTCGCCATTGATCCATAACCATAGGGGAATGATCACATCGTTCCATACCGATTTTGCAAGTCCGCGTCCCCATTCGGCATATCCTTTATAAATTGGATCGTTCATCACCCTATTGGCATGAGCGATCTGAAAGTCCGCACAGTCTGCGGTCGCATAATGGGGAAGATAGGTTTCGACAAGATACTTGACATCCCGCTTCGCACGCTGTATGCGGTTCATCCGAACTGTCAGCGATTCGTCCGGATCAATCAGGTTGCCCGTGCACCGCGCACGTTTTAACTTCTCCTGATACTCCTTGAGGGCTTTGCTATCTTCGACTTTCATTATCCCAACATTTTTGCGGCTTCATAAAGGTGGTTCTCCTGAAAGTCCAGTGTTTTAAAATAAAGGTCTGCATCGTACACCTTCATCGCATCAAATATCCGGCTCATGACATCAATGTAAATAGCGAGCGTAATCCGGTTCTTTTTGTCCACCTCTTTGAGCTGGTTCCCCCATTGCGCTACACTGTTGTCAAGTGTAGCCGCCTGTTTCCGTAGTTCGAGCACCTTGTCGCTATCACCTTCCGCAATGGCTTCGTCAATCATGCGCAGCAGCTCCAGTTTTTGGTCTGCAAGAATGTTGATAATCTGTTTTAGGTTGTCACCCTGTTTTTGTGACGAAATAACAGATGCCTGACGTTCTTTTTTCCAAAGTGCGTCATTCTCATTAATCCAGCTTGAAACAGACCTTTCCGACACGTTTATGCGTGTGGAAATCTCCTTGCACGTCATTCCTTCACGTACATAAAGGTCGTGCGCTTCCTTCTTCAATTTACGGTAGTACTCTTTACTTGGCATATCGCTTCCTTTCGTTTACTGGGGCAAAGGTCATATTTCATCATCACCTGTGGAAAATGGCTTTTCATGTTGGAACGTATTCTTTCCAAGTTGGAAAAAATACGTCCTTGTTAACACTGTTTTTTTTCCAACTTGAAAACGCTTTTTCCGTACCCGCCTTTCCTTTTCCAATTTTGCAGCATGAATTTTAAATATCGCGAAAATGAATCTGACTGCAACAGCGGAAAACGGACGTGCCCGGATCGAACTCAAAGGCACAATATCAAAATGGAGGGAAACGGAAGCTGAATTCACTTCCAAAGTTGAGGAACTGATCAAATCAGGGATCAAGGACGTGCACATCTATATCAACAGTCCGGGTGGTGAATGCTTCGAAGCCAACGAAATCGTGAACGTGATCAAGAAGTTTCCCGGCAAAATTACGGGTGAAGGCGGTGCACTGGTAGCCAGTGCGGCAACCTACATCGCTATCAACTGTACATCGTTCTCCATGCCTGCCAACGGGCTTTTCATGATCCATCAGGTCAGCGGAGGGGCATGCGGGAGAGTCGCTGATATTGAATCGACTCTGGAGGTCATGCGCAAACTGAATGAGCACTATCTGAATGCCTTTCTTTCAAAGTGCACAGACAAGAAAAAAATCCGGGATGCCTGGGAGAAGGGAGACTACTGGATGAGCGCGCAGGAAGCGAAGGAAAACGGCTTTGTGACGGAAGTTACAGGCAAGGCAAAGGTCGATAAGGCTACGGCACAAATGATTACCAATTGCGGCTACACAGGTGAAATTGAGATTACTGACTCTATTAATAACGAAAAATCAAAAAATGACATGGATTTAACAATGTTGACTACCCGCTTCGGAATGGACGCAAGTACCACGGAAGCACAATTCATTGCACAGGTAGACGTGTGGAAACGTAAGGCAGACCGCGTCGACATGCTCGAAAGACAGGAGGAGGCACGCAAGGAACAGGAAATCGAAAACATCCTAAACAGTGCGATCAAGGAAAAAAGAATCACAGCCGACGTGCGTGATGACTGGAAAGCGAACCTGACCAGCAATTTCGATACCGCAAAGAAGCTGCTCGACGCCATCAAACCCGTGGAAATGCCGGAAGTTCATGCTCCCAGTCTGACGGATACCACAAACAAGAAATTCGAAGACTTTCAAAACGATCCGGAAGCCTTGAAAAACCTTATGGAAAAGAATCCGGCTGAATACGAACGTCTTTTGAACGACTACGTGAAACGTGACGGAAAATAAAATACTAACCATTTAAAAAAAAGAATATGGCACAACCAGTAGACGGTCTTTATTTGAACAAGTACGTCGATCCCCAACTGTTGATCGAACGTCGCAATTACAGGGCGGACTTCATGCAAGTTTTAGGCTCTGTTCCTGCCGGAGCTTTGGCTGCGGACGGTGTACGCAGAAACAAACTGATTAACAATGTCGGCTTTCGCGTAAATAACACGGAAGATTTCGAGCCGAAGCAAATGACCGGAAAGAATTATATCGTACCGTGGGAAATCTACGATACGGAACCCAGTTCCTGTACGGATGACGAAATCCGTTATCTCGCTTTTGACAAGCGCGCTGCTATCCGTGTGAAGCACAATGAAGCCTTTCAAGTCGGTATCCGCAACCATGTGTTGCACAAACTGGCTCCGGAGGATGATTCAAACGAAGAAATGCCTGTTATCCGGACAACGGGTGAGAAAGATATTAACGGTCGTTTGAGACTGTCTTATAAGGATCTGGTCGATTTTGCAACGCTCGCAAAAACATGGAACCTTCCCGTTACCGATGCCTTGTACATAGTACTTTCCCCACTGCATATGGGTGACTTGTTGCTGGATAAGGATGCGTCCAAGTACTTCTATGACCGTAATTTCTACCTTGATCCGGTAACCGGAAAACCGAAAGGCTTCATGGGCATCAAGTTCTTTGAGAATAACGACTGCCCGTTTTATAATGCGGAAACAGCAAAGAAGGTGGCGGAAGGCACAAAACCGTCTGCCGAAACGGACTTTCAGGCAAGCACTTTCTTCTATGCTCCGAATACGTATTACCACATCGAATCCGTAAAATCCCTGTATCGTCCGGAAACGACCGATACACGCAGCAAGAGTCCTACATCCGAATACCGTACCCAAACTTACGGTATTGTAGACCGTATCGAAGATTTTGGTGTTGGTGCAATTTTATCAGGTAAATCCGTATAACGAATTATTTTATGGGAAATTTTACAGGAGTAATCATCAACAAAGCAAATGGCGGGCTGGTACGGGATACCGATACCAGTGACCGCGTCATTCTGCTCGTAGTCGGTGGTTCGGAGATCGGAAAACTTGAATATTACAAGCCGGAAGCCCTGAACGATATCACCGATTTGGAAGCGTTGGGATGGGACGCTGACATCGACCTTGAAAACAAGGAACTGGTGCATTACCATACCAGCGAAGTCTTCCGCCTGTCTCCGGAACGTTCACTGTATTTTATGCTGGTTCCGAAGTCTGAAAAGGTGTCAAGCCTGCTGACGAAGGAAGACTTTGTTAATGCGGTACGTACCATCAACGGAGTAAACACCATCGGTATCTGCTCACTGACTGCGGACGAAACAATTACCGTAGCCGTACAAGAGGCACAGAAGATGGTCAATAAATTCAGGGAAGACCACCTGTATATCGATGCGGTGATATTGGAAGGTGTCGGCAAGTATATCAATGCCATTGCCGACGCTGTCGACCTCCGGCAGTTGGATGCTGAAAACGTCTCTGTCGTGATTGCACAAGACCCGGCATGGGCGGCAAAGGACGAAGCATACCGGACACACGCTGCCGTGGGCAGTGCACTCGGAATGCTGTCTGTCCGCTACGTACATGAAAATATGGGCAGCGTTGATATTGAAAACCACCCACGGACGGCAAAAGGGACAAAGGACTATCCATTGACTGACAAACTGAACGGGCTTTGGCTGGATGCAGCTTTGAGCAATGGCAAACCCTTCTCACAGTTGAGCGTATCCGACCAGAAAAAACTGACTGACAAAGGATATAACTTCGTCGGCAGCTTTCAAGGGTATGCCGGGTTCTTTTTCAGCAATTCATGTACTTGTACGAAAGCGGGCAGCGACTATGCATATATTGAATATAACGCTGTCTGGAACAAGGCGGCACGAATCATCCGCAATACCTTGTTGCCACGTGTAAGAGGCAAAGTGAAGGCTGACCCGTCAACCGGATACATCAGCAACACCACTATCAGCAGTTGGGACGCGCTTGTCAAATCCGCGCTGGAAAGCATGGTCAATTCGGAGGATATCGCGGACTTCGACATTTACATCAATCCAAAACAAATGGCTGTCAGCGACAAGCCTTTCAATATCAAGGTAAAACTTGTTGCAGACGGTATTGTCCATGAGTTTGAGATTGACTTGGGTTTCACAAATAAAATCTGAAAATATGTCATTGTTAGGAACATTAATCAACAAGTTCGGAAAAATAGCCGGATGGAACAGCGTCAAGGTCGTTATGCTCGGTCGTCAGGTAGAGGGCATCACAGCCCTTTCCTACAAGGATAGCAAAGAGAAAGAAAACATCTACGGTGCTGGAGAATTTCCTGTCGGTCGCGGTGAGGGGAATTACAAGGCTGAAGCGTCGATCACCCTTCTGAAAGAAGAGGTGAATGCCTTGCAGTTAGCACTCGGTGCGGGGAAGCGTCTTACGGATATTGAACCGTTTGATATTCCGGTCATGTATGAGTATAAAGGACTTGTCATGAAAGACGTGATCCGGAACGTCGAATTTATGGACAATGGTGTCGACGTTAAACAGGGTGATAAAAGTATTGCCACACAATTCACCCTTCTTCCCAGCCATATCGACTGGAATGTGGCAATGTAGTTTAATAACCGTTTAAAAGACTTTTAAAATGGAAGTAGAAGAAAAGAAAATCAAGACAGGGAAACCTTACGAGGAACTGACAAAGGAGGAAAAAGCTTTGATAGTTGATTTCACAGAAGAAGAACATGCAGGAATGAAACTGAAATACGGGAAACGCCTGAAGCATGTCACCGTACAAGTGGACGAGGATGAACGCTACGACTACCTGATTGTCCGTCCGAATAAAAATATCCTGCTGGCTATGGCAAAGAAAAAGGATGATCTTGAAGAAGCAAATGACATCCTGATCCGGAACTGCGTGGCGGCAGGCAATATGGAGGCGTTGGAAGATTCCGCTGTCTATACTTCAGTCCTGACCGCCATCGGACAACTGATCGCCGGACAGGCGGCTTTTATCAGCAAAGCATAGAGGAATATTCATCAGCGTTCGGTCTTGTCGAGGGAATAGATGCCATCCTGAAAAAAGTATATGGCTTTGACATCCCGGACAAACTGGACGAAGATGAATGGCTCCGGCTCTATGCCGAATACCGCATGTTGCGGAAAACGGAGCTGGAAGAAATTGAAATAGTAATGCACAACGCATTCGCTAAAGTTGTAAACCGATTATTCTCAAAAGACAATGCAAGTGACTCAATGGATATTGGAACTGGTTGACAGGATCACGTCTCCGCTACACGCAGCAACCGATGCAGCCGAAGAAGCTACACGGGTGATTGATGACACGGAAGAAGTGGTTGAACGTCTTGGGGAGACATCGGGAAAAGCAGCCGGAAAACTGGAAGGGTTGGGAAAAGGAATGTTCTTTCTCAACCAGCTGAAAGAAGGTGTCGACAATATCCGTGATTCCTTTAATGATGCCATCGAACCGGGTATCCGGTTTGAAACCGCTGTTGCCGAAATGTCCGGTATCACCAACATGGAGGGGAAGGAACTGGACGTTCTCGCCACCAAAGCCCGTAACACGGCAAAAGCGTTCGGTACCGATGCGGCAGACGCTATGGTCGTTTATAAGGACTTGCTTTCAAAGATTACTCCGGAACTGAAAAAAGCACCGGACGCGCTTGAAATCATGTCGAACAATGTAATGACACTTAGCAAGACGATGTCAAATGATGTTCCCGGAGCATCAGCCGCCATGTCCACCGCAATGAACCAATACAAGGTTTCCCTTGATGATCCGATGAAAGCCGCACAAACTATGACGGATTATATGAACATCATGGCGGCAGGAACTGTCGAAGGTTCTGCCGAAATCAGGGAGGTCGCGGAAGCATTGAAACAAACGGGTAATGTTGCAAAAACATTCGGGGTTGAATTTGCCGAAACAAACTCCCTGATCCAGTTGCTTGACAAATCTGGGAAAAAGGGTTCTGAAGGCGGTATCGCTTTGCGTAACACGATAGTCAAATTACAGGCTCCGACTACGGACGCGATCAAACAACTGAAAGCTGCAGGGGTCAATATAAAAACGATGCAAGACCAGTCCCTTTCACTGACCGACCGACTGCGTGCCCTGACTCCGGTCATGCATAACGCCACAATCATGTCCGCGTTGTTCGGAAGTGAAAACCTTGCTTCAACGATGGCTTTGATTGAGGGTGTAGACCAAATTGACACATGGACGGAAGCGATACAGGGTTCTACTTCTGCGGTCGACATTGCAAATAAACAAATGGATACTTATGCCGAAAAGCAGAAACGTATGCAAGCGTTTATTGACGACCTGAAAATCAGTTTCTTTGAATTTGTGGAACCTATCGCCCCTGCCATTGAAGTTGTAGGAATCTTTGTAGGCGCGCTTGTCACGCTTGGAACTGTCGCATGGTCTATTTCGCAGATCATGTCACTTGGAATAACAAAGATTGCCGGAGTATGGATTGCGTCGATGGCTAAGATGGCATTGTCTACAATCATTAATAGTCGGCTAATTTCCGTCGCTATCATGGGCATCCCTGTCATCGGCTGGATTATCGCAATCATAACGGCTGTCATCGCTTTCGTGGCTTTCCTTTATAATAAGTTTGAAGGAGTCCGTGTGTTCCTGTTTGGATTGTGGGAAGTCCTTAAAACTGGCTTTCTTTCCTTTTTCAAGACGATTCATACCATCCAAATGGGAATCATTGAAATCCTGAATCCGGTTAACTGGTTCAGAGATGACTGGAGTATCAACGACGTATTTGAACGGGTAAAGAAAGAAGTGTTTGACAACGCTGTGGCAATCGGTCGGGCATGGGAAGAAGGCAAGGAAAAAGGACGTGAAAGTTGGCGTAACAAAGACAAAGTCCCCGGACTTGACAAGTTCCAACTGGACACCGCACCAGCGGCAGTCAACAAACCGACCACTGTAACCGCAACCGGAGGAACTTCCGGGAAGGATGTGGGTCTTGGCGGAAAAGGCGGAAGCAGCGTAAGGAATATCACTATGAATGTGACATTCAACAATCATTTCAGGGTTGCGGCAGGTGCGAACATGCGCGATGTTGCGGATAAGGTCAAACGGGAAATATTAGCGGTGATAACCGATACAGTACCAGCAATAGGATAAAGTTATGACAGGAAATACAGCGTTAAATATTGGTGCATTGTTCACGGAAGTTTTCGGAATCTCATCCCCGATTTATCTTCCGTGGGGAAGAACCCTGCAGGATTATGATCCGGGGAAATACACCGGGGTGACAACCATCCCGGATGCCGAAGCCGAAGCGTACAGCTGGATGGGGACTCCGGTCATCGGGACGTTTACCCTTGACGGTAACAAGCAATACAGTACCTATAATCCGGACGGATCACGCGGAACGATGAATATGGCTAGCTTTCCGATGCCGTATGCAACGATTGTAGACTTTTCACGTTCAATGAACTGCTCAAAGACGAAGGTATTGGGCGTTCACGGAACTGTAAAGGAGGTCTACGGGCTCGACGACTGGAAAATCAATATTCGGGGATTTTGCATAGCAGACAAGAACCGGGAAGGTTATAAGACGGTTGCCGAACAAGTGAACGCACTTTGCAAGTTCCGTAAAGTGACGGAAGCGGTCGGAGTTACGGGAAGCATCTTCAACAACAAGGAAATTTACTCCATTGTCATTGATAACATTTCGTTCAACCCGATTCAGGGAAACAGCAGCGTAGTCCCGTTCACGATAGAAGCAACGAGTGATAACCCTTATGAACTGACACTATGAGTTATATGATGTGCAGCCGGATCACATTCCCGGCAAACATGAAACGCGGGGAACTGGTCATCTATACGGTTTCATCGGTTCACATTGAAAGTTCATGGAAGATGCTGACGGACTCCGCTGAAATAGTCCTTCCGAGACGTATCAGATACTTTGCGGGAAAAGACCTGAAGGAACTGCTGTCTGCCGGGGATCAGGTGAAGATTGAACTCGGATATGATTCCGACCTGTACACGGAATTTGAAGGATATATATCGCTGATCGGCTGGGGTGTTCCCGTGACGATCCGGTGCGAAGACGAAATGTATAACCTAAAAAGAAAAACAGTGTCCTATTCCGCAAAAAATGTCACACTGAAGAAACTGCTTGCAGACGTCGCCAAAGGCTATGAGGTAAAAACCAACTATGACGCGGAACTGGGTGCGGTGCGGTATTCGTCCAAGACAGTCGCGGAAATTCTGAACGACATCCGGAAGAAAACCAACCTTCACTGCTATTTCATCGGCAAAACCCTGTATTGCGGAAATGTGTATTCCGAAAAGGTCGATACCGAAAAGGTAAAAATCGTACTGGAAAGAAACGCTGTCAGCCAGGACTTGAACGAAACCAACGGTGAATTTCAGGTCAAGGTAGTCAGCATCGGGGCTGGTGGCAAGAAACTGGAAGCAAAAGCCGGAACGGAAGGAAGCGAGGTTTATAACCTTACTTACAATGAGAAGGGAAAGTCCATCAAGGTCGAAGACCTGAAGAAGTTCGCCAAAGATTTCTACGAAAGCCTAAAAAAGCAGAAGTATCGCGGGGGTGTCGAACTGTTCGGAATACCTGTCGTACATCATGGTATGACGGTTGATCTGAAAAGTGAGGTGACACCGGAAATGAACGGATACTATTATGTTGAGAAAGTGACAAAGGATTTCAGTGACGATGCTACATACAGGCAAAAATTAGAGTTGGGAGGACGCGCGGAATGACAACGGACGAACAGTTACGTGATGCGCTTGAAAAATGGCGCGAAGGGGTTAGACAGGCACAACTGCGCTGGGTAACGGTTGACACGGTTGATAAGGACAACGGGACAATGGACGTGACCGGAGTCATTGATCGGCTTGAATATTATGACGTCCAGTTGGGAATGGGGGCATTATGCATCTATCCGAAACCGGGAACGACTTGTCTGGTCGGAATCGTCGAGGGACAGGAGACTGACGCCTTCCTGATTTCCGCAAATGAAGTGGACGAAATAGTGCTGAATGGCGGGACGTTGGGCGGACTGGTAAAAGTCGGGGAGCTGACGGAACGGCTGAACCTGATTGAAAAGGACATCAATTCATTGAAACAGAGATTGTCCGGTTGGACGCCCGTACCGAACGACGGGGGATCGGCTTTGAAAACGGCATTGTCCTCCTACACATCAGAATCACTGAAAGAGACACAGGTCGGGGATATTGAAAACGAAAAGGTGAAGCAATGAAGGGACTATTACTTGACAAGGACGGTGACATCCGGATTGTTCCCCATACGGGAAAAGACGGGCTGACCGGATTCGTGGTCGGTGACACGCTGATTCAGAATGCGGCAACCGTGCTGGAACTGAATCAGGGAGAGTTGAAAGAAGACCCGGTGCTGGGCGCGAACCTGATCCGGTATATACGGTCAAAGGCTGATAAAACAGCCATTGAGAAACAAATGAAAATCCACCTGAAACGAGCAGGCATTGACTATTCGGAACTGGTGGACAAAATAAATATTGAAATTACTAACGATTAAAATTAACGAAAATGAAAGCAAGTAACGATTTGATTAAAAAGTTCGGAGTGGACAAAATCATTCACGGACTGATTGGGATGCTCATTTTAGCCGTATGCGTAGTAGCATCCGTTTTCCTGTTTGGAGTGAGTTTCCTTAGTGTATTGGGCGGCATGGTATTGGGAACTGTCGTGGCATATCTAGCCGGAAAATGGAAAGAGTCAAAAGACGATGTCCCGGACACGGCAGACATCCGGGCTACCATGCGGGGCGCATACCTTGCAGTTAGCATAATTCTATTGATATGGAGTGCAATATGGATTATTAAACTATTATTCTAACATGGAAATATTTGATAACTTCAATGGCATATCAACCCTGTTAATCATCGGTTTATTTGAATGTATAGTGACATCAATCGCAATGGGGTGGGATTTTGCATCAGGATGGCATAAAGCGAAACTGCGTAAAGAAAAACGTAATTCGTACGGCATGAAAAGAACTGTTAGTAAGTTTATTCTGTATTTCGGAAGCTTGACTATTGCTCTATGTTTAGACTCAACCTTCTATGTTTGCCATTTTTTTGAATTTGTACATCTTCCTGTTTTGAAATGCCTTCCCGTCTTTTGTTCCGTCGTAACCGCATTTCTGCTGGCAGTGGAATTCCGTAGCATTTGGGAGAAAGCGGAAGATAAAACAAAACGGTCGGCTGAAGATGTAGTAAACATTTTACAGTCAGCATTAACAAAACAGCAGATGCTGGATATTATCAAAAAAACATTAGATAAAGAAACAGAAAATAAGGAGGAAAAGAAAGATGAATAAACCTACATACATTATCATCCATTGTTCCGCAACACGCGAGGACAAGGATTTCACAGAGAAACAAATCAACGATTCACATGTAGCCCGTGGCTTCGGTAAATGGGGATACCACTATTATATCCGGAAAGACGGTCGCGTGATCCCCATGCGGGCGGAAAACGAAGTCGGAGCACATGACAACTTTATCGTTCCCGGTACGAATACCAGTTATAACCGATGTTCAATCGGTATCTGCTATGAGGGGGGACTGGATAAAAACGGTAAGGCAAAGGATACCCGGACAGACGCACAGAAGAAAGCCATGCGCGAGCTCGTTCAGGACATCTGTCATCGCCACGACATTATTGATATCCTCGGACATCGCGATACCAGCCCGGACAAAAACGGGAACGGCATCGTCGAAAAATGCGAGTGGATGAAAGAATGTCCCTGCTTCGACGTAAAGAGTGAATTTACCTCATTTTTACCACCTGTAATCGTTCGACCGTAATGAAAAAGATACTCGTTTTTTTATTCTCAATCGTGGTGTTATCTGTCTGTTCCTGTCGTTCGTCAAAAATTGACACGACCGTCCATCAGGATAACACGGAACAGAAACAGACGGAACAGGAAGAAGTTTCTACAGACAAAGCGCAGGTCGACGTAAACAAGAACGTTGAGCGAATTATCGAGATGATGCAGCAAATGGAATTCAACTGGCAGAAGACGAACTATTCGCCACCGGATAGCACAGGGAAACAATACCCGACCTCTACGGAAACAGCGACAGGAACGTCAACCAAGCAGGAGAAAGAAACATATAACGAACAGTTACAGGTGCAAATACAAGAAATTCAGGAAACCCTGCTGACATTGAAGGAACAATTAGAGAAACAGGAGAAGAATGATACAAAGATCGTTGAAAAGGTCGCGTACATTCCTCCGTGGGCAAAAGCCGTAATAGCAGCCTTTTTTATTGCATTTGTATTTTTTATTTATAAAAATGTAAGATGAAAACAGTAGTACAAGCCGGACAAACCCTGCTGGATATAGCCGTGCAGGAATATGGTACAATTGAAGCGGTATTTATGCTTGCAAAGGCAAACGATATGAGCATAACAGACTCCCTTCAAGCCGGACAGCAAATCGAAATACCGGAGAAGGTGTATAACAGTGAACTAGCTGATTACTGCCGGAGGAACTCCGTTTGCCCGGCTACTTCTGAAACCGCGTCGAATGCAATACGATTGAGAATTTTCACTGAACAATTTACCGAACAATTTAAGTAATGGCTAGAACAATCGCAGAAATAAAGAAAGAAATGACGGATGCCTATATGTCTAACAGCATTATCCGGGACATATATGGTATCACAGGTGATGCCGACTTTGATTCGGTGTTTTCTCCCGTGTCAATAGAAAGCACCCTGTTCTACATTTTTGCGGCAACAGCGCACGTCATAGAGCAAATGTTTGACCAGTTCAAGACGGACGTAGAGGAACGAATTGACGCTAATATCATACCGACGGTGCGCTGGTATCATAGCAGTGCGCTGGCTTTTCAGTATGGTGATCCGCTGGTCTATGATCTGGAAAAATACCAGTTCCGGTATTCCGCTATCGACGAAGCCAAACAGCTTGTCAAGTATGTGGCGGTCAAAGATCGCGGGGGAAGTATTCAGATACTCGTGTCCGGAGACGAAGGCGGGCTTCCATGTCCTTTGACCGGGGACGTTCTAACGGCATTTAAAAGCTATATGAATTCGATTAAGATTGCCGGGGTGATTCTCTCTATTCAATCAATGAAAGCGGATGACATCCGTATCAACGCCACCATAGAAGTCGACCCGATGGTTATCAATGCTTCCGGTGTCCGCCTGACGGATGGCAGCAAGCCAGTACTTGCCGCCATCAACGATTATCTGAAAGGCATCGAGTATGGAGGTAAATTCAATAAGACAAAACTTGTTGACGCGATACAGAAGGTTGAAGGAGTACTGGATATCGAACTTGGAGAATGTGCCGCAAAAGCGGCATCCGCTACGGAATATAACGTAATTAAAAATAATAACTATACGGCTGTAGCCGGGTGCTTCATCCTGAACAGCCTTGAAACTTCTCTGACTTATGTGGTATGATTTTGACATTATCAAATACGCGCAGTATGTGCTTCGTCCATCATTAAGGAAAAGGAAGATATTTGCAATTATATCCATCTTCCTTCTCCCTTTAATCTTCATTTACACCCTGTTTAAAAGTTACCGTAAACAGGCTATTGACAAGCTGAATATAAACGGTCAGGTGATATATATCGAGAAAGTTCTAAACGACAGGTTTTTCTTAAAAAACAGGGAAATATACATCACCGATATTGCGGGAAAGGAGTCGTACCTGTATCACCGTAGGGAAGAGCAAATACCGTCCTATCTGCATAAACGGAGCGAAGGGGCGGAAATAAAATATATCCAGCAGCGCGGTGAAGGAAACTATTCAGGGAATTACATGGTGAACATACCGTCGTTCCTGTCAGCGTATGAGGGTGAAATTAAAAATTTGATAGACTATTATAAACCAGCCGGACGAACCTACGTCCTTAAAATATACGAATATGAATAAACTGTTATTTAAAGAAGGCGGGCAGCCATTTTATTTGGATGATTTGGACTTTATGCAAAGCGCATTTGCGGACACTGTGAAAGGAATAGTCAGTACATACGGCAATGTCATTCTTTCCGGGTGTAATGTGCCGCCTCCTATCGCTATTGCCGGACATCCGACGACTTATAGCTGGGAAGAAGGTTATATAGCCATTAACGGGGAAGTTTACAGGGTGGAGGAAGGCAGTTTTCAAGGTGGCTTGAACGCTAACCTATACTGGAAAGTGGTCAGCACGGAAGGTCAAAAGGAAATATATGAAAATACATCCGAAAACAATGTGTATCAATACCGAAAAGTGGAACTCACTGATACGGTTACCTCGTCGGATATTTATGTGTCTGCTTCTTCGGTAAAAAGCATGAATGATTACCTGATGATTTATGAAGAAAAAGAGATTCGTACCAAAGTAAGTGGTGGCATCCCTGAAGATAGTCTTTCGGTCTCTTTTAAAGTGTTCAAAAGCAATCAGGGTTTTGATATCGTTAAAATTAATTTTAGGGCTTTGAAGGCTTTTTCGGGTGCTTCTTCACCGTGGGTATATTATGACTATTATGAAGCAGACCGCAAACCTCAAATTGTTGTAAGGAATGACAATTTTGCCGCAATTCATACTTTCCAACTTGTAAATGGGGCAGCATATATATATGACATATCCAAACAGGAAGCTATAAGAGACTTTCCCGAAGGTTTTTCCTATCAGGTTCAATTTTTAGTAAAGAAGTAATATAATGGCAACAATATACGAATTAAAAGACGGGCACAGGAACTTTCTGCAAAGAAAGATTCCTTATCCATATCACCTGACGAGGTGGGCGGTTTGATTGATGAGACACTGGATGTCATCAATGAAGCGGAAAAGAATCAGGTGGGACTGGGTATCCGCAATACATATACGACCGTTGCGAAGATGAACGCGGACAGTACTTCCCCAGCTGGCTCTGACGGAAAGCCGTTGAAATTCGGTCAAATTGTGACGGTATATGATGAGAGTCACCCCGATGCAGCCGATAATGGCAACATCTACGCCTTTCAAAATCCGGGCTGGAAACTTGTCAGCACGACAGGTAACCTTTCCGTATACGCAAAAAAAGAAGATGTAGAGACGGCAAAGAAAACGGCAGATGCTGCACAAAAGAAAGCAGATGAAGCCGCAGAATCCGCAAAAAAAGCGAATGAGGATATCGGAAGATTGTCCGATAACGTCGGTACGGAAGAAGCATCGGAAAGCGAAGACGGGACAGTATGGGGTAAACTTAAAAGCCTTTCCGACGATGCCAACAGTACATCACAGGACGTGTCTTCTTTAATGGTAGATTTCGTACATCACTCTACGGAACGCTTCGACGAAATCGCAACAGACTCTTCCATCGTGCTGGAGCAGTCCAGTGCAACCGCTGAAGGCGGTAAGATTGTGTTTATTGCCAGTAAGGGTAAATTTGCCTATTTCGTAGATAACAAATATTATCCAAGTTGGAAAGGTGTTGATAACTATATGAACACCGACCGGACACACCCGCACGAGAATAAAATATACTTGTTCGGCAATAAATCATACATCTACTATGCCGGAACATTACTTTCTGCCGACTCCGACGCGATGCAGCTAGCTGCGTCCGCGGACTTGTCGGCAAAAGCGGCAAAGAAATTGGCTGAAGGTGCACAGACTACCGCGTCTTCCGGCTTGTCGCTGGCGTATAAAGCCCTGTCCGTTATCAATGTCAACGAAATCTGTGGCGGCTCTGTCTATTCCTTGCCCGCAGCTATTGCCGCAATAACGGAAAGGGAGGATGTGGATAATATAACTTACCGCAAACCGGGTATAGTATTAACCTATAAAGTTGCTGATGGTGAATGGGAGTCAAAGCAGTTTGCCGGATCATCCCTTGAAGGTTTTGCCACAGAAACGAACTGGACGGACTTCGGTGGTGCTGGTGGTGACATGACGGGCAAAGGCGCGGTGCTACTGGTCGATGAAATTGCACCACTATCAAGCGGATATTATATTCTTCAAACAGCTATCAATGCCTTGACAGCTTACGAGACAGCGAATGAAACGGAATGTATCAAGCCCGGTGTGGTTATTATCTACCGTACCGGAAAGGAAACATTTGAATCCAAACAGTTGTGCGCGTCCCGTGCCGATTATAATGACTTGGCAGCATGGACTGACTTCGGTTCTACTGCCGGAGGAACTGTCGATACTGATTCCGAAATTATCAAGGACAGCACTAATCCGGTAGCAGGCGGTGCTATTTATGATGCCATGCCCGTTGACGTGGATGGAGAACAGGCAGAAGACGGGACGGTGCGTGTATATATGAAAAATGCGGAAGGAATGCCGCTAGGCGACGGTTTCACCTTTGCAGTCGGAACTGGTGGCGGTGGGGACGTTGCCGGGACAATCGTGTACATCTATCCGCAAAAGACCTCCTTGTATGCCGCACTCGGAACTGACGACCTGACAATCAGGCTTGCGATCATGTCGCGTACCGGATCGGGTGAGATGGTTTCATACAACAACATCGAAACCCTGCAACTGAAAGACAAGTCAACAGGTGAAACGCTTGAAACTTTCAACGTGAACCGGGAAAGTTCCTCGTCAGATACGGACTACACTTTCACGATTCCCGTTAAAAGCTATTTTAGTGAAGCGATGAACCGCAAGTTCGTGGTCGTTGCTACCGATGACGGGGGAAATACCGCACAGAAGACAATCAGCGTCACGGCTGTAAACCTGAAACTTTCGCGCGTATGGGCTTTGTACAAAACATTGCAGGAAGGTTCGGGACTCGTCACCATGACGGACGTGTTCAAACTGTCCTCTGCCAATAAGTCAACCGTTACGGCTCATATCAAAACAGGTGACGAATGGAAGCTGATCTCACAGACCAGCGTGGCTTCTACACGCTCACAGGACTTGCAAATCAACGTTTCGTCTTTGGGACTGAAACATGGTGCATATACTATCAAAGTCGTCGCACAGGACGTGGAATCGGGCGTATGGTCGAACTACCAGTTCTTTGACGTGATGATCGTCAACCCGTCCAGCCTTATGCCTGTTGTCGCGCTGGCACATTCGGAAGACACGGAAACAGCATGGGCTGCTAAACAGTACGCAAACCTCAATATCGAAGTGGCGTGCTATGATCCCGGTCATGTCGCTACCGATGCTCATGTTGAAATACACAAGGTCGCAAAAGTTACCAATACCTCTACCGGAGACAATAGTGAAACCGATACGGTGATGACTACCGTATCAGTAGGACGTAACAGTACATTCAACCTGTCCACCCGTGTTGACGGCTTTTCGATTGCGGACAATATCAGGAACGTGTTGGGTATTTACGGAAAATGCGGGGCTGGAGAAAGCAATACGATTGAGTACTCCGTTAACAGTTCCGTCATTGACATCAACGGTGATTCCAGTTATATGATTTATTTCAATCCGGCAGACAAGGACAATTCGGATCAGGACAAGTCATGGCTGTACGGACTTTACGAAATGAAGCAGAACGGGTTCAACTATTCCACGAATGCCTTTGTCATCGATAAGACCGAAGGAAAGGCGTTCAAGGTTTCGGATGATGCTACCGCATTGTGTACTTATCGTCCCTATAACCGTACCAACATTGAGCAGACCGGATCGACTACCATTATCAAAATAAAGACGCAGAACGCTGCCGATCCTGATGCGAACGTCGTGTCATGTTGGGACGAAGCAAACCAAATCGGATGGCGTATCACTTCAAAATGTGTGTACTTTAAAGCACTCGGAACTGAACTTATCGAACGGTATTTCAAACCGGGTGACATCTACGAGTTTGCCTTCGTCATTGAAAAGGCAAATGCGGAAGAGGACGGCAAAGGCTATATCAAGCTATATTGCGACGGGGACTTGATTGGCGCATCCAAGTATACGGCAGGACAAAGCGCGATCAAGCACTCCGAACAAATCAGCTTCTCCGGAACAGCCGGGGAACTGTACATGTACCGTTTGCTTTCATGGGAAAAGGAAATGGCTGACGAACAAATCAACGACGAGTTTGTAATCGGGAAGTCCGACACGGACGAAATGATCGCTTTGAACAAAAAGAATGACATCCTTACCGACAACAAAATCGACCTGAACAAAGCACTTGAAATGTGCGACTGTCTGGTGGAAATGCCACATGGGGACTATAAACTTGAAACGCTTGATAACGTAACGGATACGTCCACCAAGATATATACAGACCTGTACCTGTTCTGTAAGGACAAAGGCATGAGCCTTATTTTCGAGAATGTGGAAACGACCAATCAGGGTACGACATCCGCTTTCTATCCGACCTATAAGAACAGGAAATACAAGCTGAAAAAGGCAACCATCCGCGCAATGTATCCGGAACTTGCTCCGCAGGCTTTGCTCGACGCAATCGCAAACAAAAAAATCATTCTACGTGGCAAAAGTATTCCGTTCGACAAAGTCTGCCTGAAGGTCAACTATGCATCACCCGACAAGGTGAACACCCCGATTTCCCGTATCAATAACGATATGCAGAAGGCTTTGGGCGAGGAATACATGACACCAGCGCAAAACGCGTATTATGCGGATGAAAACAACACGCTGGACTTGCGTACCTCTATTGATGGTAACAGTGTGCTTGTCTTCAAGTCGGATACCGGGAATATAAACGATGCTTATTTTTGGTGTCGTGGTGACTGGAACATTGACAAGGGTAACCCACCGACTTTCGGCTTCAAGGACGTTCCCGGATACAATGCTGACTGTTTAAGTTATGGCGACTTCACCGACCTTCCGGACGTGACGGAATCCTATTTCATGTCCCATACTGGCGACTATGATCAGGATACGATCTACATGCTTACCAAATCGACGGACGCTTCGTACAAGTTCATGGAATATGTCGACGGGGCATGGAAGAACACAACCGGGACAATCTCTTTTAACGGTAAAAAAACGGTCGTTACCGGGCGTGTCCTGAACCCGGTTGAATGTGTTGAAATGCTCGATTATGAAGGAATGTGCATCTTCGATGACATCGATAACTTCATGACTATGCAATCGACGCACAGCAAGTGGGTGAAAGGCTTGTACGGTGGGGAATTGTCAACGGAAAGCCTTGTCCCGAAATGGACGATGTTCTTTGAATTCCGTACACCGGATGATGATGACATGAGTCTTGCCTACGCGCTTGGAAAGAAGACACCGTACCGCTGGAAACAGTTTTGTGAATGGGTGTATTCATGTAATCCGAAGAACCGTATGGCAGGCGGCAAAATCAGCATCAACGGTGTACAGGTCAGCGACACGATTGAAAACCGATACCGGAAACTGGTTGAGGAAATGGACAAGTATTGCAGCGTGGCTTCTTTCCGCGCGTACTTGGTTCGTATCCTGTATCATTCAGGCGTCGACCAGTTGTCAAAGAACAGTATGTGGGCTTTGTATTTGTGCCCGGATGGTGTCTATCGCTGGTATATGAATCATGACTACGACTCGGACAGTACGAACGGAAAGAATAACTCCGGTATTTTCAAACTTCCCTATAATGTGATGCTCGATAGCGTCATGGAAGGGGAAAACGTGTTTGCCGGACGTATGAGTGTCGTATGGCAAGGCATGTGGCGTTATGATCAGGTCGGACTTGCAGCGACCGCAGAAAAAATCCGTACATCGCGCCTTCCGGGTGGCGAGTCTGCCTTCTCCTATGAAGCCGTATTACGTGAATCGGAAGAAAAAGACCACCTGATGATACCCGCAATCGTTGCCTGCCGTGACTCGGTAGCGAAGTATATCACCAATCCGGGCGGTCAGGCATTCAACGTAATTTCCGGTATGGGTATCCCTTACCGACATTACTACGTGTCTGCCCGTTATGATTTCCTTGATGCGTACTTCGGTGTCAGCACGATCCTGAAGGCAAATAACATGTGCATGTTCCGCGCTATCGGTGAGAACATCAATATCGAAGTGACCGCAAGCGAACAGTGGAAATTGTGGGCGGGATTCAACACGCCTGCTGCACAACAGGGGGCATGGGCGGAAGAAGACGGTTCAAAGGTGACATTCCATTTCGACGGCTCAAACTCATCGAGCGCGATCTATATCATCGGTGCATCGAAGATCAAGTCTTTGGGTGATTTGAGTACTGTCAACATCGACGGTACACAGGCAAAGGACTTCACTACGCTGATCCGTGTCGAGGAACTGGTATTCGGTAGCAAGCGCGAAGGATACGCTAACAATAGCGTCACAGACCTTCCACTTGGTGAAAAACCGTATATGAGACTCCTGAACGTCGAGAACTTCAAAAAGCTGGTGTCCCTTGACCTGACCGGGGCAACACGCCTTTTGCGCCTGTTGGCATACGGCAGTTCCTTGCAGATCGTCAACTTTGTGGGTGGCTGTCCGGTTCAATATGCGGAACTTCCGACCACCATGACACAGTTCAAGTTGATGAACCTCGATAAGTTGAGCTATAAGGGGCTGAATGCGGACACAGGCATCGTTGTTGAATCCATGCCGAACATCACCACACTGCGCGTGGAAAACTGCCCGCTTATCGACGTTGTAAAAATGATCCGCGATATAATCGATTCGCAGGAAGGTAATGTCGTATTCCGCCATATCCGTATCACCAACCGTGATTTCATCGGGAACGGTTCGGAAGTGTTGGAAATCCTGCAGCTCGGTATCGGGGGACTGGATGAAAACGGTAATCAGGTAGAGAAGCCCGTACTTACCGGGAACTATCTGCTGGATGAAGTTATCGAGAACTCGGATATAGAAGCGATCCGGAACGGCTTCGAAGGTCTGACAGTCAGCACTATAATCGACGCTTATATCAAGATCATCGACTGGTTTAATGCGGAAGCATACGGTGGAGAACCTTATTATCCCGAAGTCACACTGGATAATGTGGGTGAAATCATAGACTATTATAATGGTGAAACCTATGAAGAATACCTTCAACGGTTTGCGGAAGAAAATATGGATATTAACGATATAGTAAACA
The DNA here is from genome assembly GCF_000162515.1 of Bacteroides sp. 1_1_14. Lineage (NCBI taxonomy): Bacteria > Pseudomonadati > Bacteroidota > Bacteroidia > Bacteroidales > Bacteroidaceae > Bacteroides > Bacteroides sp. 1_1_14. Next base: position 63,142 of record NZ_GG774710.1, read on the forward strand.
GCAAATAACATGAGTACAAAAGAACAGAGCGCAACCCTGCTGCGCCTCAATAAACAGGAACAGGTAAAAGCCCTGCAGGCGGTAGGCTTTGCCGACATTACGGAGAACTCGCGTGCCAGCGAGTTCCCGAACCGGATAAAGTGGGCTGCCGGATTGCTGGACATGCGGGTGGCATGTAACCGGATTTCCGATAATTCCAAATGGTATTTTACCCGTGAGGAATGGAACTCGTTGACCCCTGCCAACAAGTTGAAGTTTATCCGTCGTGGTTTGTGTATCCGGGCGCATTCGCAGTCCTTTGTCATCGCTGCACAGGAATGTTATGCAGGGGACTTGTCCTCCAGTTTCTATTGGGGCGGTCTTGGTAAAACGATCGACGGGCTTTCCGCAAAGATGCTGGGCAAAATGTACACCTGCTTCACCGGGAAAGAGGATACACACCTGATCCTTGATGCCCTGAAAGGAACAAACTCGAACGGTGTGGAAGGCGCACCCGCTGCGGAAGCTGCCGTAGCCTATAAAGCCTTCACGCTTGATGGCGACGGTCTGGAAGATGATACAGAATGGTTCTTGCCTTCTTCCGGACAGATGATGATCATGTATCGATACCGTGACCAAATCAATGAAATGCTGCGTGCATTTTGGAGCAGTGACAGCATGCTGTTGACGGACAAATACTATTGGACGAGCACGTACTATGATACGACAAATGCATGGACGTGTAATTTGAATACCGGACACATGACCGTACAGAATAAAAATACAAGCCTGTTGCATGTAAGGGCAACGGCAGAAGATTAACCCATTAAAAACAGTGTATTTATGACAGACAAGAATAATGAAAGCGCATTGCTTTTGCGTATGAATAAAGAAGAACAGGTATCTGTTTTGCAGGAGATCGGTTTCACCAGCGTGAACGAAAATACGCCTGCCAGTGACATTGCAAAATATATCAGATGGGCTGGCGGGTTGCTTGACCTGTCCTTTGCCACAATCCGGATCGAAGACGGTGTCAATGTGTTCTTTACTGCTGAAGAATGGAATTCCCTTAGTGCAAATAACCGTTCAAAATACCTGCGTATAGGTGTCCGTATCCGTGCGGATCGTCGCCAGTTCGTCATAGCGAAAAGCGACTGCACTGACGATATAGGCGGACGTACTTTCAAATGGGGGGCATACGGTACGGACATCCGTGGCGTTAAGAATTACGGGAACGGTAATCAAGGGCTTTATGAAACGGCAGACGGAAAGCAAAATACAGATGCTATCATAGAAGCCACCGCAGGAGTTAAGGATAATTCCGGTGTTGTCGGTGCACCAGCCGCGGAAGCAGCAAAGAACTATAAGGCTTGTACGCTTGAACTGGACGGACTTGAAGACAAAACCGAGTGGTATCTTCCCAGCGAAGGAGAACTCATTACCATCGCTAAATATAAGACCGAAATCAATGAGCTATTATCCTCTGTATCAGGTAATCAAAATATAATTACAACCGACTGGTACTGGAGCAGCACCGAATACGACCCCTCGAGCGCGTGGTACGTGGGCATGAACAACGGCAGCGTGGGCACGTACACCAGGACTAGCGCAGGCAGGGTTCGTCCCGTTTCCGCAATAGAATCTTTATCTCTTTAACTCTTTATCTCTTAGATAGTTACGCTTAATTAGCCCCGGTAGGGGCTTTTTAAGTTTTAAAATTTTGAAAAAATGAGTGTTAATAGTTTGACAATCATTAACTTTGCGGAGTAAAAGAAAAATTTTAAAAATATCAAAAATTAACATGGGAAAGGCAGAAGACAGACCAGTCTATCAGTGTATGTATCGGTTATTAATGTTGATACTCGATGCAAGAGACAAGTTTCCGAAGAATTACAGGTACGAATTCGGTACGGAACTTATGATGTCTGCCCTTCGCTGTTGTGAATTGATCCGTTATGCAAATTCAAGTCTTCCGCGTCGCGTGGAATACCTGAACGAATTCCTTGTTAAGTTTGATACATTGAAACTCTTATTAAGGGTATGTCGAGACCGGAAACTGATCAATATTCAGACGACAGCAGACATCATTGAGATGGTCACGTCAGTTGAAAAGCAAATTTTAGGGTGGCGAAATTTCACCGCTTCCCAAGAGAAGACAGCTTCCGTAAAGCCAGAGCCATAATCTTCACGGAGTTTATGGGAGAGCAATCTAATTTATCTATTGGGCATTCCTCCGGTGATGAACCGGGAAAGACTAAGACAGTGAATGCTGAATCCTCGAACGCGTGGTACGTGAACATGAACAACGGCAACGTGAACACGAACAACAAGACTAACGCAGGCAGGGTTCGTCCCGTTTCCGCAACAGATAAACCGATCTATGACATACCCTTATCCTCAATTATAGAAGCATACGATGACTGCTGCAGGCAAAAGCGCAATACTGATGACTGTATTGAGTTTTCCTTCAATTATGATACGGGGCTGGTTGCCGTATGGGAAAGTATAAGATACGGTCATTATGAACCGGGGTTCTCTGACTGCTTCATGCGCAAAAAGCCCGTGTTGCGTGAAGTATTTGCTGCTGCTTATATCGACCGTGTCGTACACCACTGGATCGATCTTCGCCTTGACCCGATTTTGGAGGAACGCTTTCAGGCACAGGGAAACGTTTCAAAGAATTGCCGGATAGGGGAAGGATGCCTGTCTGCAGTTATGCGTATGGACGAAATGATTAAAGAAGTCAGCAAGAACTACACACAGGACGCATACATCTTTAAAGGTGATTTAAAAAGTTTTTTTATGTCCATGTCGAAGTCTCTATTATGGGAAATGATTGATATATTTGTTCGCGACAATTACAAGAAAGACGACATCGAATGTTTGCTGTATCTGCTTCGGATTGTCATATTCCACCAGCCACAAAAAAAATGTCGTAGGAAGTCTCCCTTACATCTATGGGATAAACTGCCGAAAGACAAAAGTCTGTTTTACAGCAGCCCGGAACGTGGCGTCGCCATTGGCAATCTTCCTTCTCAAAAGTTTGCGAATTTCATAGGCTCGGTGTTTGACTATTATGTGACTGTAATATGCGGGATAAAGCACTATGTGCGTTTTGTCGATGACTTTGGTTTTGTCATGCGTTTTAAAGAGGATATCCTGAAGAATGTTCCTTTACTCAATAGTTATCTGAAAGAACAGTTGCTTTTGGAACTGCATCCTAAAAAGATATATATACAACACTATTCAAAAGGTGTCCTGTTCGTAGGTGCATTTATTCTTCCCGGTAGAATCTATATATCAAATCGTGTCGTGGGAAATATATATGATGCAGTCAGCAAGTATAACAAGATCGCAAAAGAAGGCTTCTGCGAAGCCCATATTGAGACTTTCGTGGCTACGATGAACAGTTACTATGGATTGATGAGACATTTCAATACGTACAATCTAAGGCGTAAAATCGGAAAGATTATTGCTCCTGAATGGTGGCAATATATATACGTTGAAGGACATTGGGAAGTTTTTGTAATAAAGAGTGAGTATAATTTTAAGAAACAAGTAAAAAAACAAATAAGAAAAGGCAATGCGAAAAAATATCTTACCCCTGAAATCAGCTAAGCCTATCGAACAACAATCCGACGGAACATGGATAATTCGATATGCAATACAATCAATCGGTAGAACTGATAGTGAAGGAAACGAACTGGTAACGTTTGCCAGTTCTACATTCTTGGAAAAACCAACATTGGAAATGATAAAGAAGAGTATTCATAGATATGCGATGAGCGTTCTTGATGACGAAGATGTTCTTCCGCTTGTTGCTAATCCTGATTTATCCGTTTACATGATCATTGATTAAATTTAAAGCCTGTTTAATTGAGTTTAAACAGGCTTTAAATTTGCACCAAAAATCACATTTTGTTTTATGTTAAGATGTGTTTCAATGACACATTTTGTTTTTCGGTCGGGAATTTTTTGATTTGGCGATTGTACATATTCACAGATGCTTTATAAATATGAATGTTATATCTTAATAATCTTTAGGCATGAGAAGATCATGAATGTTGAGGTATTGATTATTTGGAGAGTTAATACCTGTTACAAAATATTCTTTTTCCATATCACATAAGTTACAGATAGCACCATAAGCCATATAAGTCGGTGCATAAGATTCCGTTCCTGCACTAACATAGTCTACTCTATTTACTACAAATACATGGTTTATTCCAGCGGTTATCATTGGTGAGGGTTGAGTAAACATTTCTATCACTTGATCTAAAATATTAGTTTGTTCACTTGATATATGTATATCAGTGTTCAAAGCTCCCCATTTTTCTTTGTTTAATCCTGCAATAGGACGTGTCCATTTTTCAGGAGTACTCCAAGGATCAATAATTGTGTTCAATTGATCACACCAAGCATAATCTACAAGTTCTCCTAATTTCAAATTAGCGTCATTAGTAATCCCTTCCGGAGATTCAGAAGTTTGTGTATAGGTTATGATCTTGTTTCCTAGCTTATCTCGTAGAGATTCTACGAATTTGCATAGATTGTTTGAGTCATTAATGTTTTCATTACTTTCTTCATAGGAAAAATTAGCATCATATAGATTGACTCCATCTAAATGATATATATCAATCATTTGTTTTATTCTTTCTACAAATATCATCATTTCTTTTTCTCCCAGATTGGAAAACCCAATTCCTTCTCCGGCTCCCTTAATGGCAAGGCAAACTTTGTGGTCTAACTGTTGTAATGGTACAATGTACTTCTCACGTTTTTTTAGTACGTATGCCAGATCATCTTTTAGATATAAGGATGGCAACTGATTATCGTCTGCCTTGACGGTAGCGAACTGTAGGTTGATTATATCGAATGGATTGTAGTAATCTACTTCTGGTGATGAAAGAGACATAGATTCAAAATAGAGCTTGTTGAGCAGTAGAGGATTGGTGAATTCGGGATCTACCCCTGCTATCTGAATGAAGTTTTTCTTTATAGCGTTATATTCGGCAGGAGCCATTCCCCATACATTAATTATATAATATAATGTTTTGCGTTCACTAGATATGGCCGGGGAACTATTGTTCTCTTCTACTGTCAGAGGGAACACATAAATAACAGAATCTTCTATGGCTTCATCATATTTGAAAGCAATAGAGACAGAGTTTGACTGCTGTTCTCCTTTCTCTATTGTCATTTTTCCACTGTTACCTAAATCTACGTATTCTGTAGGATACAGAGGGTAATTCGTTCCGTGTTTCGAATTGAAGTCCAGTACTTTGGATTCGTCTACTTTTACGGTATAATTTCCTGTCTGTGAAGCCGGTTCTGTTAAGCTGATGTGAAATTGATCGCTCAAACTGGCATGGTCCATGTTTATCTGTGGATTTTCCATCGCATAATTATCGCTTTGTAATATACCCATAGAAAGACCTATACCTCCGGTTTCGGGGAATGTACCGGCATCGATATTAAGATCGTTATTTTCGCAGGCAGTCCCAATAAAACCTGCCGCAAATGCCAGAATCAGTATATGTTTCAATATTTGTTTCATATTTTGATTTTTATAAGTTTCTCATTTCTAATCTTCCCTATTCACTTGCGGAACTTCTATGCCGCTTGGCCATAGTTCCTCATTTTTTACGTCATATTCTTCTTTGCTATTGAAATCTTTCCAATAACGAACAATGTGTGCATCGTTATGATATTTGGAGTAATCCTTGATATCATTGCCGCTTCCTTCATTGAATTTCCAGTAAGCAGCGAGGTGTGCTTCATTTTCCGGATCTTCAATGTCGTACATGTTTTTCCAGATTTCCTGTTGTGTACGTGCTACATCCCAGATACGTGCCTCACAGACATTACCGTTAAGTTGACGGTCGATAAGCCAGCGGTCATTATAAGAACGTCCTATGTAGAAAAGCCAGTCACCATCGCTTGCACCGGGAAAACTTTCCTGTTTGCGGTTGGCAAGTTTTATTTCGGAGAATTCGCTGTTGCCATAGTTAGTGCTTCGGCTTTGTTCTTTTCCATTGACGTAGAAAATAATTGTTTTGGTGGCAATGTCGTACGTTAGTGCGAGATGGTACCATTCATTTTCTTTCAGTAATTTGGCTTTGTTGGCTTCGGGGAACTTTCCTGCCGGAGTCTGTATCTGCAACTGTTGACGTGGGAAGCCTGCATCGCCTGCCCGGAAACAGAAATATTGCTCGATGCCCATCAGACTGGAAATGTCTGTATTGGCTTCGTCGAAATTGGTTATACGGGTGATTATTTCAAAGGTGACAGCCTTCAAATTGTTCAGATGAGCAGCATTGCCGGCAGGCTCTGTTCCCCATTTGGGTACATAGAATCCGGGAACTTCGACGTAGCAATAGCGTAAGTCAACAGCGGTAGTGATGGCGCTGGAGCGTTTCACTATATACCAGTAGGTGGTGGAGCCATCCAATAGGCCTACACCTTGTGCAGAGTTAAGAGACACTGGGCAGAGATATGCTTTATCAATCTCCAATTCTGTCAGGTTTTCAAAATAAATATGTAACGGAGCTGAATTGATTTTGCCTGCGCGTATTGTCATTTCGTTGCTCTCCAATCGGTAATGTTTGGCCGGCAATATATCATAGCTGGTATTATTGCGTGAGTTGTAGGCTTCTACTTGTGAAGGAGGTTGTGTCAAAACGCTGGCACAACCTTTTTTTATGCACAAAGCCCAGACTTTCACAAGCCCGGGCTTTGTTATTACCCAAAGTTTTTGTATCTTTAGGCATAAAGTTTTTCGTTATGGCAAAGTTACATTTTCGTCCTTACATTCCCAACCAAACAGTTCTTTTTCCCGGAAGAATTGATGAAAACATAGCAGCGAACGATCCGGTTCGCATAGTTAATACTGTTGTTGATAATCTCAATCTTGACAATTTCAAGAAGCTTTATAAAGCAACCGGTCGTTGTCCTTATCATCCTAAAATGATGCTTAAGGTGATTATCTACGCCTACATGAACAATATCTATTCGTGCCGCAAAATAGAGAAGCTTCTCCTACGTGATATTCATTATATCTGGCTTTCCGGTAATGAACATCCG
>NZ_GG774710.1:70648-108931 GCF_000162515.1 Bacteroides sp. 1_1_14
TGTGTGGCAGTTGCTTTAAAGCTCGGGGGAACCGTATGATAGAAGTCAACCACCGGTTAAACCAATACAAACGGCAGGCACGGGAAAGGTTACTCTCGGAAGAAGGCATCAGGCATAGGGGAAGGCGATGTATAGAACCGGAAGCAGTTTTTGGACAAATGAAACACAACATGGCATACAAAAGGTTCCGGCATGTGGGAGAAGACAAGGTTACAATGGACTTTGCCTTCTTTGCTATAGCTTTTAATATCAAAAAGATGTGTACAAAACTACTAAAAGCAGGAAAGAGAAGGAGTGCACACACTATATTTATCTTTATCAGACCACGTGTGACTCAAAATACGACGAATATTAAGCCTTATTACCTAATTACTGAAAAAATAGTCGCATAGACAAAAAAAGAGGAATGACTATTTTATATTAAAAAAAGAAGGGGATGTGCCTTAGTTTTGACACAGCCCCGTAACATCAGTACCAGCAGGATATGCCAGCCGGGCTGTGAAGCTCTTTTCGCGCTGAATAATCGTTTTGTTGAATGTCATAGTCTCCGACGTTTTACTTTCGGCTACACTTAAATAGACACCGTTGTCGAAGGGAGCACTTTTACTATAATCGGCATTGTCGCAAGCAGTGACAGCAAGTAACAACATGAAAATTGCGAATTGTATTTTTTGCTTTTTCATCTTAGATTCCTCCTGTGTTTATTTTAAAGGTGAAGGGTTTAAAGTCTGTATGGCACCACGTGTCTCCTTATAGGTGATGTTAGCATGCGAATAATCTGCAGCGACATTCTGTATCATTAAGCCGCCGATAGGCCCGCAGTCTATTACCTGTATGGCGAAGAAAGGCACTTGTGAGACAAGCCCGTCATTATTGTCCGTAGTCATTAGCTCCGGATCGCCGGTAATGAGCAGCTTGTCCGAGGGAATACCTGCATAATAGATAGCTTCATTAATCAGAAGACGTAACTGGCTGGCATTTTTAGAGGAAGTAGTATTGAGTACGTAGCGGGTGAATACATCCCGGTTCGCTTCGGGAATAAAAAGTGGATTACTTTCCAGAAAAAAGATTTTTCCATTTTTTGCTAACGGTGTAATCTTGTCAAGCAGTAACTGACGCATCTCGGCTATACTTGCATTGACTGCTGCGTTATTACCAAGTCCGATGTCACCGGTGTAGGAGATTGAGGCTCCGTCAAGTCCATTGTCGTTAATGGCGGATACCATTTGTTCTAAAGCGGGAGTCAGAAGTGTTTTGATTTCTTGTCCCGAACTTTCTGCATTCTCTTTGATACTGGTCAGGTTGAAACTAAAAAGAATCTTTGTTGCAAAATTAGTCTGCAATACAGGAATGTCTTCCAGATCGGCTGAATTAAGTGTTACCGCATTTTCCAGAATGACGGCATCAATGCTATCCGGCATCGAACGAAGAAAGTCTTTTTCTCCGTCTCCGCTATGTCCATTGTCGAAGCGTACACATACGGCATAGTGTTTGCGACTTTTATAGTTGCGAACAGCTTGTGTGTAACGGGCATATAGTTCAGGGTTCTGACCATCGGGGGTAGTTACTCCGTAGTCCACCTGTTCCGTTTCGGTCCCAATCGTCACACGATATCCATAGACAGCCTGCACCAATCGTGAGAGTGACGACGGTAAGGAAACTGAATATAAGGTTTTTATTTTTCATATTATCTTAGTTTTTAAAGATTCTTACTTGTTTGCTTTACGATCCCACCATACATGGGTACCACCGGTATCTCCCCCCTGATTATTACTACTTTCCTTTATCAATACATTAATGGCATTGTTAAGGTGGAAAGAATTCTGGGTGTATTCTTCGTTGGGATACATGAGTCGGCGCATGCCGGCTTCGGTACTAACATTGCGGCCTTTGTTCACGACAACAGGCAATAATTTGGGATATCCGGTACGCCTGTGTTCACTCCATGATTCAATGCCGTTGGGGAATAGTGCAATCCACTTTTGGGTAATGATACGTTCCAAATTCTCTTCGAATGCCTGTTCTCCCATTTCATTCCATTTTACTGTAATGTTGGCGGGGCTACCTGTGCTATACGAACCTAGCGGGTCAGTATAGCCACTTGGAGAGGCTATTGAATTCAGGTAGTCTTCCGCTCCGCTGGCTCCATGTTCTTCAAAAGAAAGCTTAACCCCTGTTTCGTAGAAATCTTTGGCTTCACCGCCCATATTCCATTTGCGTAATGCTCCTTCGGCTCGCAGGAATGCTACTTCGGAGGCAGTCATCCATACATAAGGATCGCTGGCGGTCATCAAACGATTGGAGTACGATGTTATCATGTCGTCATCAGAAAATGGTGAATTTATGCCGATACGCATGCCGTAATAACCTTCCTGGTCGTTATTCTTCACCTTGGTAAAATATTTATCCCGACGTGGGTCTGCATAACCATTCATGTAACAGATGATATCGGCTCCTACACGATAGTCTTTCCAATCGTTGAAGCAGAGTGCTGAGCGATTTTCTGCTACATGGAATAAGGCATTGTCGTCGTTCTTTTCGATCACTCCTGCCGTTACGGCTTTCTCGGCAATGCTTTGGGCTTCGGCAGCCATATCGGTGTAGCATAGGCGCATAGCCATGCGTAGTTGTAGTGAATGGAGAAAAAGGCGCCATTGTTGTAGTTTTCCGTAGTAGACATCATCCAGCTTTTCAAATCCGCTATTGCCTTCTGTCATGTTGTCTTCAAGTGCCTGATCGGCTTCTTCAAGTTCTTGAAACATACGCATGTAGACATCTTTCTGTGAATCGTAAGCCGCATTCAGTCCATCGCTTTCAGAACCTTCTCCGGATACAAGCACTTTGCTATAAGGGATAGGACCGTAAATGTCCGTTACGCGTTGCATGATAGTTACTCGTAGCAGTTTGGCTAATGCAAGGGCTACAGGGGCATCTTCATGTTGTAAAACTGCATAATATTTAGGATATGTTTCTGATATAACATCTGTAAATGGTGCCTTCAACCAGTCGGTTTTAGGATTATAGGTAGAGTATTTCTCCAGCCATCCGGTACGTGTTTCACCGAAATATCCTGCATAAGAACCACCACACATGGCTTCCATGAATTGGTAAAGATGCTCTTGTGCAGGTATTACTAAGCCTTGCAGGCCTCTGATAGTGGAGCCGAGGTCGTAGTTTTCACGGCCGATTTCTTCGCTGTCCACTTCGTATTTATTACGGTTCATGTCCGTATCCATGCAACTTCCCAAAGGTAGAAGCAGGCAGGCTGAACATGCTGCTATCAGCATATATCGCAGGTTTTTCATAAATTTCATGGTTTTAGAAGTTAAACTTAACATTAAACCCGATGTTGCGGGTGCTCGGCATCATGAAGTAATCTATCCCTTGATAATAGTTGCTGGTAGTAGCGACTGATTCGGGATCGAAAGGTGCTTTGCAATAAATCATCCAGAGATTACGTCCTACCAAAGACACGTTGATATCACATATGTTTTTCAACCAACGGCGGGGAATAGTATATCCGATATGTGCTTCTTGCAGGCGAATATTAGTCGCGCTGTAAGTATAGTATTGCGGGAGTCCGCTGGAACTACCAATTGTCTCGTACCATTGCTGGGCATTGATCATAGTGCGTCCGTTGATAACTACACCACCTGCGTCGCGGGCTTTTGCACTGGCTTCAGATACTCCGTATTGGTCGAGAGCTGCTTGCGTGGCAGAATAAACGATACCTCCCAACCGGCAGGAAAGCAGGAAGCCGGCAGAAACACCTTTGTATGTGAACTCGTTACTGAAAGCAAAGTTGGCTTTAGGTAACACACTTCCCAATTTGATAGGTTCTACGTTGGCATCTTTGGCTAGAGCGCCATTGGCATCCATCTCGATATAACCTTTGTCATTACGCACAAGGTCGGCTTTAGAGTAGAGGTCGCCCAAAGTTCCGCCTTCTTTCAAGATGAAACGTGAATAGCCCAAGCCATTCATTTCAAGTTCGGGTATATTGAGTATCTTGCCTGTCTCGGGGTGATGGAAGTCTTTTACTAATTCAATAATCTTGTTTTTATTCCATGAGAAAGTAAAATTGCTATTCCAGCCAAATTCATTCCAGCGGTGTCCGTAGCTCAACATTCCTTCCATACCCATATTGCGAACGTAACCTGTTTGAACGTAGAATTTGGAGTATCCGAAGGAAGCGGATATTTTGGGGTCGAAGGTTTGGTTATAAGTATTGGCATAGTAGAATGAAGCACTTAGGCGAAGGTCTTTGAAGAAAGTGGCGTCTAAGCCGGCTTCCCATGAATCCGTACGTTCCGGATAAAGCTTACCGATAGGATAATGTGTTTTGGGTAGCCATCCTAATATCGTGGTATCATATTTATAAGTTGGGATAGTCAGGAATCGAGGGTAGGGCATACCTACGGAACTGAATGATCCGCGTACTTTCAAATAATCAATCCATTCGGGGAGCTTGACCATTTCGCTGATCACGCCGGAAAGTCCGACGGAGGGATAGAAGAAAGAGGTTTGTGACGAACCCAGTAATTGTGAAGCCCAGTCGTTACGTCCTGTTAAAGTAAGATAGAGCATACTCTTCCATCCCACTTCCGCACTTGCAAATATGGATTGGGTCATTTCTTCCCATCCTTCTTGTGTGGCGCGTTTCTTTGTGTTATCAAGGTCAAATACGTTAAATACATTAGGTATTCCTTTTTCCTGTATCGGACCGTTGTAGCCTAGCATATCATAGCTGTTGTCGCTTAATGATGTACCAATATTGGCTACGATAGTGAAGTCGCCCACTCTCTTGTTAATATTTACAAGAAAGTCAGCGTACGTCTGGCTGTTTCCACTCTTTTCTATACCGTAGTATCCTTGTTCGCTACCTTCGGTAAGTGTAGTGATGGTACTTGCATAGTATTTTTGTTCATACGTGTTGTTTGAATTATCTATGCGGATGCGTCCTGATAAACTTAGCCAGTCGAGTACGTCGTAAGTTAATCCTGCAGAGAGCATATAACGTTTTTTACTGTTTTCACGTAGATTACGATAGGCTATCCAATAAGGATTTTGCATGCGGAGGTCACCTTCGCCCGATGGCCAGAACTGTTCGTTGATTTTGCGAGCTTCGTTGTAGCGTTCAAAGACCTTGACTGTAGAGAAATTATCACCACGCGGATAAAGGTAAGCAGGAACTAAAGGATTGGAATACTGTCCCTGATTAGTCATATTACGGTCGTTTTGCAGGATGTAGCTGGCTCCTACGTCTAGTTTCATCTTGTCATTGAGGAAACTTGTAGTGTTGCGGAAAGTAAAATTATATCTGTTATACCTATTGTTGGGAATCATTCCGTCGGAGTTCAGCGCAGCGGCAGAGAAGAAAGTCTGGTTCTTTTCCGTACCGGTGGATAAAGTGACTGAATTGTTGTAAACAGCTCCTGTTTTTAGAAAGTCGTTGGGGGCGTAGCCAGGACTGTTTCCCATCTTCGGTCCCCAGCTCCATACGGTGGAACCGTCAGATTTACCGTTACTTCCTGTCCCGTAACGGTTTTGAAACTTAGGCATTACGAATGGTTTCAACCAGTCGATGCCGGTAGAAACACTGGCCTGTAATTTCCCTATTTTCCCTTTTTTTGTAGTGACAATAATAGCTCCATTTGCAGCATTGCTACCATAAAGGGCGGCTGCGGCTGCTCCCGTAAGAACGGACAGACTTTCGATGTCATCCGGATTGAGGTCGGCAATACTTTCCGTCTCTCCTTTTTGAACCAAATTCTGTGCTGCCACCACCTCCGAAGTTATACATAGGTATACCGTCGATTACATAAAGTGCATTATTACTCTTTTCGATGGATTTTGTACCGCGCATCACTACTTTGCTGGCACCGCCGACACCGGAAGAACTGCTATTGATAATGACACCTGCTACCTTGCCACTCAAGCTGTTGACGAAGTTGGCGTCTTTGATTGTAGTCAATTGATCGCTCTTGACTTGTTGTACATTGTAACTTAACGCTTTTTGTTCGCGTTTGATACCTAAAGCGGTGACTACCACTTCGTTCAGTTGTTTAGTATCACTTGCCAATCTTATTTCGTAGATATTCTTATCTGTTATTTTTACAGTTTGAGGTGTATATCCTACGTAAGTGAAGCTTAATGTGCTGCCTTGAGGAGCCATTATATTGAAATTACCATCAATGTCGGTGATTGCACCTTCAGAGCTTCCTTCTACTTTAATATTCACTCCGATCAGTGGCTCATTATTTTCATCGATTACTATTCCACTTACTTTTTTTGTAGGAGTTTCTTTAAGTTTCTTGTCGGGAATAATCATGATATACTTATCTTTGAACTGATAAGTAAATCCACTTCCCCGAAGGATTTGCGAAAGGGCATATTCAAGTGTCGCTGCTTTTAGGTCAAGATTTAAAACAGGCTTGTTTTTCAGTTGCGAATCATTGTATCCGACAGAATAATCGGATTGTTTTTCTATTTCCTTAAGTGCCTCGATAACAGATATATTTTTCTTCTGAATCGTGATTTTGGCACTATTTTGTGCAAAGGAGGGTGTTTGCATCATCAACAAACAGAAAAAAAGTAAAAAACTTCTTCCCTTTGCGGTTTGATCTACTATAAATTCATAAATTTGTAGCATTTTCTTAGTATTAGGTTATTAACTAAATTATTTCACGGTAATTGAATAGAGTAAAACTCTAATATTGAGAATCTTGATTTCATATCCGGGATAGAGTTAGGGCTCCGTTCCGGATACTTTTTTGCATGAGTCTTTAGTGGTTAAAAAGGTTATTATATTGTTGTTTTTTTACTGTTTTTCTTTTGGGATGATACCCGTTACTTGGGGATTAAGTAACAGCGGTCTCCTTTTATCTTATAGTCCATTTGACCTACTACATTTACTATCACATCCATTACCTCAGATAGTGGTGCCTGGTCTTTAAACCTGAAACTGTATCTGTCGTCTTTCAGCGTTTTGAGCTGATACTCGAATGTATAAGGATATTTACGTTCAAGGATTGTGATGATATCTTTGACGGACATTTCTCTGAACACAAGTTCTCCACGTTGCCAGGCGGTAACTTCTTTCATATCCGGATGGTCCAGACTATGGTAATGAGTATTTTTGTTATAAGCCAACTGCTTATTCGGTTTTAGAATCACCTGCGATTTTAAATCATTGTATTCTACCAATACGCTTCCTGAAATCAATGTGGCTGCCAACACCGGATTTTCCGGATAAGCTGAAATGTTGAACTCCGTACCCAAAGCTGTCACCTGAAAATCATTGGATTTGACGATGAACGGATGTTTCTTATCCGGTTTGACTTTAAAGTTGGCTTCGCCGATTAAAAATACGCTACGGTTTTTCCCGGTAAAGTTTTGCGGATATAAAAGTGTACTTTGTGAGTTCAGCTGTACCTGAGTTCCATCGGGTAAAGTGAGAGTCCTTATTTCAGCAGTAGGAATATATTGTTGAATAAGGTTCTCTTCTGCATCTTTACCGATGGTAGAAAGGTAAACCGAAGATGCGGCCACTATAAAGAAAACCGCAGCGACAGCCTGCCACATACGAATCGGTCGGATTGTTCTTTTTCGTTGTATGGGAGGTATTCCGGCATTCTTTTTCAAAAGTTCATAAGACTCCTGCATATCGGTTGCGGTTCCCCGTTTATGAGCCTCATCCCATAATTTTTGTAATGCTTCGTCTTTTTCGGAAGTATGCTCTTCATCTACCAGCCACTTGTAGAAATCTTGCTGGGTAGATTCCGGATAGTCATTTCCGGTGAATAATGTTATTATTTTCTGAAAGTAATTCTTCATATTGAGGTATTAATGTTATAACTGTTATATTAATACTTCAATTAACTAAGGCAGCTTACTTAAGGGAGTAGCAGAAAAAATGCAAAAAAGATGATTTTTTTCATTTCAAGCAGAGTTAAGTAGATATGATGTTCCACTGTTCGTCTCGAAATATTTAGTTTTTCGGCTATTTCAAGATTGCTCATATGCTTGAAACGACTCATTTCGAAAATCATTCTACGTTGTTCCGGGAGACGTTCGAGAACTAATTTGATGATTAGTTGCGCCTCTTTATAATAGATGGGGTTGAGTGTATCTTCTGATTGGAAAAGTTCGTCGATGAGAGTTTTTTCTATAATTTTCTCCTGATAAGCCAATTCTACTTTTTTGTGTTTGATAAAATTGAGAGTTGTACTTTTAGTAAGAGTATAGATATAAGGAGTCGGATTAGGAACTTCTGCCCATAATTCAGGCTTAGTCCATAGTTTAGTGAAAACATCTTGGGTAATATCCTTCGCGTCTTCTTCGGATTTAAGCAGCATTAGGGCGAAATATTTCACTACTGAATAATACTTCGTGAATATTGTTTCGAATTGTTGCGCTAAAAGTCTTTCGTCTTGATCTGGGGTCATCGGGTTAACAGATTATTGAAATCGAAAGACAAATGTAAACAAATTAAATTAAGATACGAAGAAAAAAGGAATAGTTTATAAAAAAGAAAAAAGATAGTGACACCATCCGGTCCGGATAGTGTCACTATATGAGTGGGATGCTGACACTATCGCAACAGGATAGTGTCACTATCTTAAAGTTAGTTTTTACCAGTTCCTTTTCACTGTACGGTAGCCATAACCGATGATTACCAGGAAACAAATGAATGGCAAAATGAATGATACATTGACAGCCGGCATGGAAGCTATCTCTTTCATGTCAATAATGCTTGCTTGCAAGGGAGGAAGTATGGAACCTCCCAAAATGGCCATAATCAGACCGGCTGCCCCGAACTTGGCATCGTCTCCCATACCTTTCAATGCAATTCCGTAAATGGTAGGGAACATCAAAGACATACAGGCGGAAACTGCTACCAGACAATACAGTCCGAAGATATTCTGAAGGAAGATCGTTCCTAATGTGAAAATGCCTCCGAAGATGGCAAGGATCATGAGCAACTTCCCTGCATTGAGATAGCGCAGAATGAAAGTACAGATAAAGCGGCTGATACAGAAAATAACCATCGCTACGATATTGTATTGCTGGGACAGAACTTCCGCACTTTTTTCATCCATGCCATATTCCGGCGACATAAACAGGCGTGTACCATACTGAATGATAAAGGTCCAGCACATAATCTGAACACCCACATAGAAGAATTGTGCTATTACACCTTCCCGATAGCGTGTCTGGGTGAAAATACGTTTTAGCGTAGGAAAGAAATCTATTTTGTGATTCTGATCTCCATTCTTGGGCATTTTTACAAATCGTATCAGAAGCAGCATCGCCAGAATAACGAGTCCGATAGTGAGATAAGGAGCTATCAATACGGCAAGATCGCTTTCCTTGATGGCTTGAAACTCACTGTCGTTCAGTAAAGCGCGTTCATCAGTGCCCATCGGGTGCAGTTTAGCCTGAATAAATTGCATCGCCACGTACATTCCGAGCAGCGATCCCATTGGATTGAAAGACTGGGCGAGGTTCAGACGTCTTGTAGCTGTCTCTTCCGTTCCCATAGAAAGTATATAGGGGTTGCAACTGGTTTCCAGAAAGGAGAGTCCGCAGGTCAGAATAAAGTAAGCGATCAGAAACGGGTAATACTCTCCTGTCATCTTGGCGGGAAAGAATAGGAAGGCTCCGAAAGCATACAGGCCGAGTCCTAACAATACTCCGGCTTTATAAGAGAATTTGCGGATGAACATGGCGGCAGGGAAAGCCATGGCAAAATATCCACCGTAAAAGGCTACCTGAACCAGTGCCCCGTCGGTAGCGCTCATCCGGAAAATTTTGGAGAATGCCTTTACCATCGGGTTGGTAATATCGTTCGCAAATCCCCACAGTGCAAAGCAGGAGGTAATAAGTATGAATGGAATAAGATAGCTGACGCCATCCTTTGAGATAATAGACTGCTTAGTGTGTTTCATGGTAATTTCTTGTTATTTTAGGTATTATATAAATGGAACATTCTCTCCATGGGTCTCCATTTCTCAGCGGAACTCATTCCCGGAGCGGCCTGCTGGAGGATGGACATGTATTCTTCCCATTCTTGTTGCCGGGGGAGAGTGTTCAGACGTGCCATGGCTGTGTCCCAGTCAAAGTCGACGGGTGCTTCGACGATCATGAACAAACGGGTGCCGAGAATGTAAATTTCCATCTCAAGGATACCAACTTCATGGATTCCTGCAAGGATTTCGGGCCAAACTTCTGCCTGGCTGTGTCTTTTCCGATATTCAGCTATTAACTCCGGTGAATCCCGTAGATCAAGAGTCTGGCAATATCGCTTGACAGGGACGTTGTAGGTTTTTACTTGATAGCCAGTTTGAGGTGTTTCCATATCTTTCTTATTTTTCAGGGTAATATACTTGTGGTGTAACACTGCGGCTTACTATTTCTCTGATTTCCCGGAGGCTGGATATTTCTCCTTTCGCCATTGCCTGAGTCAGGATATTCCCCATTGCTGTGGCTTCTACCGGTCCGGCATAAACAGGGATGCCGAGTGCGTTGGCAGTAAGTTGGTTGAGCAGTTTATTTTGTGAGCCTCCTCCGATAATGTTTAGCCGGTGAATCGGAGAGGGGAGACAACGATTGAGCTGTGCTACCGCCTCACGATATTTGGAGGTCAGTGACTGTAGTACGCATTTGACCATTTCTGCCTTGTTTCCGGGAACTTTAAGTGAATGATTCCGGCAGTAGTTCAGAAGGGCTGTTTCCATATTTTCGGGGTTCATGAACTCTGCATCGTCCACGGGAATAATCGTGTCAATTTCTGCGTCCGCAGCTTGCGGAAGAATCGTATCATAACTTTGTTCTTCGCCACGTAGCTTCCATTCGCTCATCAAGCGTTGCAGAATCCACAGTCCGGTAATGTTTTGCAAGAATCGGATGTGACCGCCTACGCCTCCTTCATTGGTAAATCGAGCCAGTCTCGCTTCTTCCGTCAATATGGGTTCATCCACTTCGACTCCCAACAATGACCAGGTGCCGGAACTGAGAAAGGCTACTTGACCTTCAGTTGCCGGAACGGCAGCAACGGCACTGGCTGTGTCATGCGAGCCGACAGCGATAATGTCGACGGTGCCTAATCCTGTTTCACGGCCTATCTCTTCTTTAAGTGTTCCTCTGACAGTTCCCGGCAGAATAATTTCTCCGAATAAGTGTTCGGGGAGTCCCAAAGTACGGATGGTATCCATCGACCAGTTTCGTTGGTGTGCATCGAGCAGTTCGGAGGTGGAAGCTATGCAATATTCATTATTGGCTACTCCCGTCAGGTAATAGCTGAAGAGGTCGGGCATAAAGAGAAGCCGCTGTGCAACTTCTAGCAGTACATCCTGATTCTGTTGCATGCTGTAAAGCTGAAACAGCGTATTGATAGGCATTACTTGTATGCCTGTGCAGGCGTAATGCTTTTGTGCATCCAGTATTTGAAATACCTTGTCCGGCATTCCGTCTGTTCGGGCATCCCGATAGCAGACAGGGTTGCCCAGTAAATTTCCTTTTTTGTCAATCAGGCCGAAGTCTACTCCCCATGTATCTATGCCGATTCCTTTGACATGATATCCCTTTTGTGCAGCAAGTTTCAGTCCGGTTTTCATATCTTCGAACAGGGCGGGAAAGTCCCAGTAAACATGATTCCCGAGTTTAACCTGCCGGTTGGTAAAGCGGTGTATTTCTTCTAATTCCAGCTTCCCTGGAGAAGGGAGCCGGCGATGACCCGACCGCTTCCTCCTCCAAAGTCTACTGCTAAATATGTGTTTCTTGTGGTATCTTTCATGGTATTCCCGGATACTTATTTGGTTTTCTTTCCTAATACGTATATTTCCAGGTCTTCTATTTCTTCCGGTGTCAGTACGGAGTAATCACCGCCGGACTGAACTATGATGCGGCAAGCCATTTCGAAGAAGGTAGCCCGTTCGTAAACTTGGTCGAAGTCTTTTCCGCATACTACTTGTCCGTGATTGGTCAGTAAGACGGAATTATGTTTCAGCATTGCTTCTACTACTGCTTTGGCTAATTCGGGAGATCCCGGCCGGTAGTAAGGAATCACGGGAATTTCCGACCCGACATGACAAGGTATTTCTGCCGTTACGTTGAAATTTGTCGGTTTGTTTTTCATGCAAGAGATGGCAGTGGCATATTCCGACTGGAAATGGAGTACTACATTTACATCCGGCCGTTCGCGGAGAACGCCAAGATGGAATGTGCTTTCCATAGATGGTTTTACGCCATTCGTCGGTGTACCGCTGGCTATATTACAGATAGAAACTTTTTCTTTGGCAAGGGTAGGGACCCATGAACCTGTACCCGAAATCAGTGCTTCTTCTCCGATTCTCCAGGAAAGATTACCGCTGCTGCAAAGCATTAATTTTGCGTCTCCGTAGCGGTGTGCCTGTGCCAGAAACAGTTCGATGTGTTCGTCAGTTATCATAGTGTTTTTATTTAAGCCGTCATATAGTGGAAGCTTGTGTTTGAAGACTGCTTCCACTATGATACGGCAAAGTTAAATTATTAAATCAAATAGGACGAAAGATTCTTGTTTATTTATAGATAGGACCGTAAGTTGTACAAGCTCTGTAATCTGCTCCTTCTTTGTCCATACCAAATGCGTTCCATGCAGCCGGACGGAAAATTTCGTTTTCATCTACATTGTGCATGCAAACAGGGATACGAAGCATAGAGGCAAGCGTAATCAGGGCTTGTCCGATGTGACCGTAGCTGATGGCTCCGTGGTTAGCGCCCCAGTTGTTCATTACAGAATATACATCCTTGAAAGCGGATTTATCACACAGACGAGGAACGAACCACGTAGTCGGCCATGTCGGGTCGGTACGCATATTCAGTTTCTGATGGATTTCCGGATCAATCTCAACGGTCCATCCTTCTGCGATTTGCAGGACAGGGCCCAAGCCTTTGATCAGGTTCAGACGCATCATAGTAACAGGCATTCCACCTTTTGAAAGAAAGTTGGACGAGAAGCCGCCGCCACGGAAGTAATCGCGGTCTGCCGGATACCAGGTCGTTGCTTTGAGGCAGTTTTCTACGTCTGCATCAGTCAGATTCCATGGTTCTTTCATGACAGGATTTCCTTCTGCGTCTAATGACTGGCCGGAACCGTCGAGTGTTGTTGCACCGGAGTTGATCAGGTGGATGATACCGTTGGCTGCCAAGCCGGTCAGTTCTTTACCGGTTACACGTTTCACGGCTTCAGGGCTCCAATACGTACGTACATCAGAGAATATTTGTGCACGATTGGTCAGCAAGTGTCCGAACAGCATTGCTACACCGTTACAAGCATCGTTTTCGGTAGCCACTACGAATGCTTCACGAATACCGTTCCAGTCGAAAGAAGTGTTGAGCAATGCTTCCGGATAGTCACCGTTAGGATAAAAGTCTGTCCATTGGCGTTGTCCCTGGAAGCCGGCAGCGATAGCATTGTGTCCCAAAGCTTCTTCCTTGAATCCCATTTCTTTCAGTTTCGGGTTTCCGGTCATCAGGTCACGCATGATGATCATCATCTTCACGACAAATTCCCAGTCAGCATCTTTTTGTTCGCGGTTTTTGCGTTTCTCCGGGCGGTTCTTGAAGTCTTCTCCTTCATTTACTTTGCAGTATTTTTCAGTCCATGCCATTGCTTTGGCATATTCTTCGTGGTCATAGATACCTTCTTCCATGCGGCGGATGATTTCCGTCAGGTCAATTGACTCATTGCGCATTCCCAGATATTCCTGGAAGAAGTCGGGGTTGACAATAGAGCCGGCGATACCCATTGATACACTACCCATTGACAGATAAGATTTGCCTCTCATCGTTGCTACTGCCTGTGCGGCACGTGCAAAACGAAGAATTTTTTCCGCTACGTCTTCAGGAATTGTATTATCGTCGAGGTCTTGCACATCGCGTCCGTAAATACCGAATGCAGGGAGTCCTTTTTGTGCGTGTCCTGCCAATACGGCTGCAAGGTATACTGCTCCCGGACGCTCGGTTCCGTTGAAGCCCCAGACAGCTTTCGGGTAATGAGGATTCATATCCATTGTCTCCGCACCATAGCACCAGCAGGAGGTAACAGTGATAGTGGACCCAACGCCTTCTCTTTCGAATTTCTCTGCGCAAGCAGCGCTTTCGGCTACACGTCCGATAGTATTGTCTGCAATAACACATTCTACAGGACTTCCGTCACCGTTCTTCAGGTTGCTGCTGATTAACTCGGCTACTGCTTTGGCAAGATTCATAGTCTTTTCTTCAAGGCTTTCACGAACGCCGCCCTGGCGACCGTCGATAGTGGGACGAATCCCGATTTTCGGATACTTTTTCATGGTTTCTAAATTTTTATTTGGTGATTGAATTCTGTGCTGAACTGTGCTGTCAATACAGCAAAAAAATTACAGGGACTTTCGGAGTCTTACTTCAGTAGGCAGGTACTTTTGTATCGGGACATTGTTCAGGACAAAGTTTGCCGCTTCATTTCCCATCATCTCCCAATCAATACTCAATGAAGTAATTCCTTCGTCGATCACTTCGTAGGAAGGAATATCATTGTATGCCAACAGACCGAAATCTCTTCCGCATTTCAGTCCTTCCAGTCTTCCTTGTTTCACAACCTTCACTACATCTTGTTGCTTGATGGCTATGTAGACTACTCCTTTGCGTACGGTCAGATTCTCGATATCTTCCTGAATTTCGCATAAAAATCCTTGTTCCTCACAAAAACGGGTAAAATACTCTTTACTGCTTTGGGGATGCTTCAGATTTTTAGAGAATAACAGAACAAGTTGTGGGTAGTGCCGTAGTTTCTCCTTCAGCATGAGTAATGCCTGATAGAAAGCTTCATCAAAATCCTGACAGATATAAGAATACTTTTCTTTCTCGAATTTACCGAAGTCAAGAAGCAATAATTTTGTTGGATGAATCTTATTGAGAACCATACTGAATTTCTCATTATCGAAATTCATCACTATGTATTTATTATATTTTCCGACAGATTCGCGGATAATGGTATTGAAAAGCCGTTCATTATATTGATGAAACAGCAAGTCTACTTTGTAATTAATAGGCAGATGTTTGACGAAACTATTGTAAAGGGCTTCTTTAAAAGGAGTGTACTGGTCGAGCAGGAGCAGGACATTGGTCACCTGACTGGTTACATAATATCCTTTTCCCGGAGTGGAATCGATCAGTCCCCGTTCGCGCAAATCAAGAAAGGCCTTGAAAACGGTATCGCGTGATACTCCATATTCTGCACTTAACTGATTGATGGAAGGCAAAGAATCTCCTTCACGAAATTTTTTCATGGAAATCGCCTGGCTTAATGTATCCGCTAATTGCGTAACTTTGCTGGACTGTTGACCGAATGTTTTCTTTTTATCAGTTCGTCTCATACTGTTATAAGATAAATGACTGTGCTGAGCTATGCTGTTGCAAAGAAAAGAAATTTATTCAGAAGTAGAGAACTATTTTAATATGTTCTATAGCAGGAAATAAAAAAATCCCCTTCGGCGAACCGAAGAGGATTTATAGCTTTTTCCAAATGTCTTGTTAGGAACCTGCCGAAATTTATTCAGCAGCAGCTTCTGTTGCAGCAGCTTCTTCAGCCGGAGCTTCAGTTGCTTCTTCTGCAGGTGCTTCAGCAGCAGCTTTTTCAGCAGCTTCAGCAGCTTTCTTTTCAGCGAGTGCTTTTGCTTTCACTTCGTTGATCTTCTTTTCTGCTTCCAGACGTGCTTTAGCTTCAGCTTTCTTTTCTTCGTCTTGTTTAGCTTTCAAAGCAGCCAGACCTGACTGTTTGTTGTTCTTCCAAGCTTCGAATTTAGCTTCTGCTTCTGCTTCTCCGAATGCGCCTTTTGCAACACCGCCAAGAAGATGTTTCTTCATGTAAACACCTTCACGAGAAAGGATATTACGTACAGTGTCACTTGGTTGTGCACCTTTCAGTACCCATGCCAATGCAGCGTCGAAATTCAAATCTACTGTAGCAGGATTGGTGTTCGGGTTGTAAGTACCAATCTTCTCAATAAATTTACCATCACGTGGTGCTCTGCTGTCTGCAATTACAATTGAATAAAACGCGTAACTTTTACGTCCGTGTCTTTGCAATCTGATTCTAGTTGCCATTTTTAATAATTGTTTTTAATTAATGATTTGAATTATGCTACTAACTCGTAATAGCGGGCGCAAAGATACAGCTTTTCTTTTGATTGACAAATATTTCCTTTCTTTTTCTTATGAATACCTCCTCGGATATCGGAACAGGATAGCGAGCAGGGCACAGATCCCCATCGTAAACGGATAATAGAGATTGCCGATGATACTGATAGGAGAGATGTTGGCTAACCCTGCAGCAATCAGCATTTGTGCTCCATAGGGTATGATGCCTTGTATCAGACAGGAGAATGTATCCAGAATACTGGCTGTTTTTCTCCGGTCGAGATGGAATCTCTTTGCAATATCCTTTGCAATAGATCCTGTGGTGATGATGGCAATCGTATTGTTGGCAGTGCATAGGTTGGCGATACTTACCAGAGCGGCGATGCTCAGTTCCGCACCACGCTTGCTGTTGACATGACGGGTCAGTCTTTTGATGATGAAATCAATACCTCCGTTATAACGGATTGTTTCGAGCATACCGCCTGCCAGTAATGTGATAATGATCAATTCACCCATGCCTGTGATACCCGTACCCATTGCCCCAAACCAATCGAATACGCCAAAACTTCCGGTAGCTATGCCGATGATACCGCTGGTCAGGATACCAATTATTAATACCAGCATCACGTTCATTCCGGCAATGGCTGTTCCCAGTACTATTATATAAGGTATGACTTTTATCCATTCAATAGTCTGTACTTGTGCGGGCGCAGTGATGGATAGTCCTTGAAAAATGTAGATTCCCAGTACGATAATCGCTGCCGGAACCACAATCATAGAATTTACCCGAAACTTATCACGCATCACGCATTCCTGAGTTTTGGTTGAGGCAATGGTCGTATCGGATATAAACGACAGGTTATCTCCAAAGAAAGAACCTCCGACAACGACTGCTACCATAAACGGAAGGGCGATTTCTGTCTTTTCGGCCAGGCCGACAGCAACGGGAGTAAGGGCTACAATTGTCCCTACGCTGGTTCCGATGGATAATGAGATAAAACAGGCGGCAATGAATATCCCGGCCAATAGCAGATTATCAGGGAGGATATGCAGTGTCAGATTGACGGTTGCATCAATAGCTCCCATCTGCTTGGCGCTTTGTGCGAAAGCTCCGGCAAGGATGAATATCCATATCATCAGAAGGATATTCTTGTTGGCGGCTCCTACGGAGAACTGGTAGATACGCTGGTCGAGCTTCAATCCTCGCGTAATGGCAATTGCGTAACAGGAAGACACGAGGAAAGCCACAGTGATGGGTACTTTATAAAAGTCATTAACAAGAATGGAAGTTACCAGATAAAGGCAGAGAAAGATGAGTAACGGACTCAATGCCCACCAGCTGCCATGACGTTCTTTATGTATTTTTTCTTCAGTCATAAATTGATATTGTGGTATATATTCGAACTGCAAAGATAGTAAGGAAACACATAAGTACGATAAAAGGCTCAGATTTTCATCTTTTCTTTTTCCGTTTCATCTTTTCTTTTTCCGCTTCGGAAATTAAATTCCCGTTCTTTTTTCTTCTTTCCGCTACTTTCGTGCCGTTGACAACGTAACTAATGTAGAATAGAATGACAACGACTAATTTTTCATTGTGTATTTTTTGTCTTTGCCTGCTCACATCGTGTAGTAAGGGTGAGAAGAAAACAAACGAGCCTGTACGGGTAAAAGTGGCGGAAGTGGAAATACTGGTTCCTTCTGCCGAACGTGAATTTTCATTTATTGCCAAACCATTCAAGGACACCGAACTCTCTTTTCGGGTGGGCGGACCGATTGACCGTTTCGAAGTATATGCGGGTAATTACTATCATCGGGGAGATATCATAGCTGAAATCGATTCCCGTGATTTTCGTATTCGTAAGGAACGTGCGGAAGCTGTTTATCATCAGGCAAAAGCAGAATTTGAGCGAATCAAAGTGTTGTATGAGAAAAACAACCTGTCCGCCAGTGCCTATGAAAAAGCACGTGCAGACTATACTTCTGCCAAAACTGCTTATGAAACAGCTGTAAATGAACTTGAAGATACGAAACTTATTGCTCCTTTTGACGGATATATAGGGGAAGTCTACATTGAAAAATATCAGGATGTGAAAGCGACTCAGTCTGTCGTCTCTTTTATCGATATCACTCAGTTGAAGATAGAAGCGTATGTTACTCAGGAGATCGCATTTCAAGCGAAGGAAATCAAGGAAGTGGGTATTCGTTTTGATGTTCGTCCCGAAGCAGTATATCCGGCTAAAGTGATAGAGGTTTCAAAGAGTACGACGCGCAATAATCTTTCTTTCCTGATGACGGCATTGCTGCCCAACAAACAAGGAGAATGGCCAGCCGGTATCTCAGGAAAAATGTTGTTGGACCTTCCTGCTACATCATCTGTTCCTATGGTGACTGTTCCGCAAACGGCCCTTAATCATCGTCCCACTGAAGGAGACTATGTATGGATGGTGGATCAAACGACAGGACAAGTCGTGAAGAGAAAAGTCGTTTTAGGCGAATTGCTTTCCAATGGAAAAGTAGAAGTGAAAGGCGGATTGCAGGCAGGAGATAAAGTTGCGGTAAGCAAATTACGTTTTCTTTCGGACGGAATGCCTGTCGATATCATTTCTCAGAAAGAAAAAAGGACGGTTGCCGCTCAAAAGTAAGTAGAAGAATATGAAGTTGGTAAAATATTTCTTGCAGAAGAAGTCGGTGACTGTTCTGCTGTTGATATTAGTGCTGGGAGGAGGATTGTTTTCTTATATCAAGATGGGAAAACTGGAAGATGCCCCGTTTACTATTAAGCAAGCATTGGTGATGACTCCATATCCGGGTGCTTCCCCTTCCGAAGTACAATCTCAGGTGACGGATGTATTGGAGGAATCGATACAGTCATTAGGCGAATTATATTATCTGAAAACTGAAAATCGGGCAGGCTTATCCAAGATCACGGTGTATGTAAAGAAAGAAATCCGGGCGGATGAGATGCAGCAGTTGTGGGATAAACTTCGTCGGAAGGTCAATGATGTACAGTCGAAACTTCCTGCAGGAGCCGGTCCTTCAGTGGTGAATGATGATTTCGGTGATGTGCTGGGTGTTTTCTATGGTCTGACGGGTGAAGGATATTCATATCGGGAACTGGAAAATCAGGCGAAGCTTATCAAGAATGTACTGCTCAGGGTGAAGGATGTGGCAAAAGTGGAGATTTATGGTGTACAGTCTCCAACGATTGACGTCATTCTTAATCCTTCCGTTATGGCACGGAGTGGAATCACGACTACGGATATTTCACGTGCCTTCGATGCACAGAACAGGGTAGTGGATGCCGGAGGAATTGATGCCGGCGTAAACAGAATACGGATTGAATCTACCGGTAATTTTTATTCTCTGGATGATATTCGGAATATGACTATCGTATCACGTACAGGAGAGCATTTCCGGCTGGCTGATATTGCAGAGATTGAAGAGAGTTATCAGACGCCTCCAAGTAACAAAATGCGGATTGACGGGAAACCTGCGGTAGGTATTGCTATTTCTACGATACCCACAGGAAATGTTGTCGATATGGCAGAGGCGGTAAAACAGGAGATTGACCATTTTGTAGAGACCATGCCCGAAGGTTTTGAGCTGCAGACGATTTATGATCAGGGTTATGAATCGGCAGTGGCCAATCAGGGATTTATTCTGAACCTGATTATATCTGTTGTAACGGTAGTAGCTATTCTGTTGTTTTTTATAGGATTCAAGAATGGTATTCTGATTGGCAGCGGATTGGTGTTTTCCATCTTTGCGACTTTGATTGTGATGCTTTCACAAGGAATTGCCTTGCAACGTATGTCACTTGCTGCCATTATCATTGCTATGGGAATGTTGGTAGATAATGCCATTGTGGTCTCCGATTCGGCATTGGTCAATATGCAGCGGGGAATGCGGAAACGGGTAGCCATATTGCGGGCTTGTTCTTCAACTTCGTTGCCCTTATTGGCGGCGACAGTCATTGCGATTCTAACTTTTTTACCTA
The DNA here is from genome assembly GCF_000162515.1 of Bacteroides sp. 1_1_14. Lineage (NCBI taxonomy): Bacteria > Pseudomonadati > Bacteroidota > Bacteroidia > Bacteroidales > Bacteroidaceae > Bacteroides > Bacteroides sp. 1_1_14. The sequence goes on from NZ_GG774710.1 coordinate 90,807, forward strand.
TATATTATTCGCCGCATATTACCGGCGAGTTATTGTCATCCTTAGTTGTAGTTATCGGCGTTTCGCTGATGTTCAGTTGGGTCTTTGCGCTGACGCAGACTCCTTTCTTTATTCAGGAGTTTGTCCGTCGGCCAAGACCCAACGAACTTAAGGCGGCTCTTTTTGCAGGCAAGTATTATGATAAATTTCGTTCTGCATTGAGATGGGTGATTCGTCACCGGTATGCAACGATTGGGTGTATGGTCATTATGCTGGTATTGTCGGCATGGAGTTTCAAGTTCATTCCGAAGGTCTTTGTCCCCGCATTGGATAAGCAGTATTTTACATTGGATATGTGGCTGCCCGAAGGGACACGGATTGAAGAAACAGATAAGATGGTGATGGATATGGCAGAGTATATCCGCGGACAGGAAGAAACGGAAATGGTATCTACTTATGTAGGACGGACTCCGCCGCGTTATTACTTGTCAAACGTTTCCTTTGGACCTCAATCCAACTATGCACAAATTTTGGTGAAATGCAAGACTTCGAAACTTTCCCGTCAGCTGCATGCCCGTTTGCAGGACTCTGTTTCGTTGAAGTTTCCCGAACCGTTGATTAAAGTAAATAAATTCGAGCTAAGTCCGTTAACGGAAGCGGTGATCGAGGCTCGTTTCCTCGGACCGGACCCTGCTGTACTTGATTCTCTGGTAGGGCAGGCCATTGAGATTATGCGACAAAATCCTAAAGTTGCGGATGCCCGGAACGAATGGGGGAATATGTCGATGGTTATCCGTCCGGTATATGATCCGGTGAAGGCCGGAGCATTAGGGATTACAAAAGCTTCGATGATGGAATCGGTAAAATCAATTAATGATGGTTTGCCTGTCGGTGTCTATCGGGATAATGAGAAAAAAGTTCCTGTTCTTTTGAAATCGGGTAATGTGGATATAGCGGACACCCATTCTTTAGGAGACTTTTCGATATGGAATGGAGAAAGGTCGGCTCCGCTTTCGCAGGTAACAGAACGGATAGAGACGACCTGGGAGTTTCCCCAGGTGAGAACTTATAACCGTCAGCTGTCAATGGCTGCAATGTGTGGCGTGAAACCGGGGCATACGATGGCGGAAGTACATGGAGAAATCCGGAAAGAAATAGAGAACATCCAGCTTCCTGAAGGATATACTTTCTTTTGGGATGCCCAGTATAAAGATCAGGGTGAGGCGATGCAGGCCATTGCTAAATATTTCCCATTGGCATTCCTTGCATTAGTGGTTATCCTGGTAGGGCTGTTCGGTAATTTCCGTGAACCGATTATTATTCTTTGTGTCTTGCCTTTGTCTTTGATAGGTATTGCGGTGGGGATGCTCTTGACCGGTTTTGACTTCGGTTTCTTTCCGATAGCCGGTTGGCTGGGGTTGCTTGGAATGATCATCAAGAATGTGATTGTACTGATTGATGAAATCAATGTGCAGCATCGTAGTGGAATTGATCTGTATACCTCTATTGTTGAGGCTACGGTTTCCCGAACCCGTCCGGTATTGATGGCGGCAACCACTACCATCTTCGGTATGGTCCCGCTATTGTTTGATGTCGCTTTCGGCGGAATGGCTGCGACTATTATTTTCGGACTGACGTTTGCCACGGGATTGACCTTGTTTGTCACGCCTGCATTATATTCAATGTTTTATAAAGTAAAAGGAAAATAAAGATGAAAATAAGGATATATAGCTTGTTGTTATGTGGTTTTGCTTTAGGGTCTTTGTCTGCTTTAGCCCAGCAAAGTCCTCTTCTTGAAAAGTACCGGACTATGGCATTGGATTACAATCACGACTTGAAAGCGGCTGAGAAGAATATAGCTGCCAGTATGGAAGTGGAAAAATCGGCACGGGCAGATTTGAAACCGAAACTTTCCGGAACAGCCAACTTTCAGTATACGGAGAATCCGTTGGAATTGACTCTGGATGTCCCTTCTTTAGGATTATCAAGAACAGTGGAAGGGAAACAACTGAACTATGGTGGTTCTCTTTCCATTCTGCAACCGGTCTATACAGGCGGACGAGTACTGGAATCCATCCGTATGGCACAACATCAGCAATCATTTGCTGCCAATCAGGCAAAGGCATTGAATGATGCTGTTTGCTATCAAACGGATATTCAATACTGGAGTGCCGTAGCCCGGCAGGAGATTGTGACTGTTGCCGAAGATTTTTGTAACTCAATAGCCGCTTTGGTTAAAACAATTAAAGAAAGGGTAGAGGTGGGGCTGGTTGATCCGCAGGATTTACTGATGGCGGAAGTAAAACTGAACGAAGCGGAGTACCAGTTGCTCCAGGCGCAAAGTAATTTTGAAACAGGGCGGATGGCATTGAATTCTATGATTGGTGTCCGGCTGGAACATCATACGGAACTGGATTCACAGATACCGGTGGTGGTTGTCGATGATTCTACATGGTTGTCTACCGGTATGGCACGTCCTGAAATTCAGATGGCTTATGACCGGATTCGTATGGCCGAGAGTACGAAAAAGTTGAATGATTCGCAGTTCAAACCTCAGTTTTATGTGGGAATAGACGGGAGTTACTCTTCTCCCGGATATAATTTCAAGAAAGATCTGGATCCCAATTATGCTGTTTATGCAAAAGTCTCAGTACCTATTTTTGAGTGGGGGAAGCGTAAAAGTGAGAAGCGTGCTTCCTCCTTTCGGGTAGGTATGGCAGAGGATAATCTGAATAAGGTGATGGATCAGGTCGAACTGGAAATAGGAGTGGCACGTAAAGCGCTGTCACAAGCAATGGAACGGGTTCGTTTGAGCGAAAGTTCACTGGCGAAGGCAGAAGAGAATGAAGCGAAAGCAATAGAACGTTATAATGAAGGAAAAGTGTCAGTGGTGGAAGTGATTGACGCGCAAACCTATCGGCAGACATCGCAGGTGAATTATGTACAAGCCAAAGCTGCGGCACAAGGATACTATTCGGAGTTAATAAAAGCGCTCCACGGATATGATTGTCGATAAAAAGCACTAACTTTGTATGAAAAGAGCCAACTGTATGAATGTAAAGTTGAACACCTTATTGTATATAGCGCTGTTTTCAGGATTGGGTATATTCTCTTTCCTGTTACTGATAAATTATGCAACCTTCTCTGATCGGGTTGCCGATATGCTACATTCAGTCAGTACACTGGGGTTCTTCATACTGGCTTTTAATGTGCTGGGATATACTACCATCAGGCTGAGTTCATGGATTGATAATCAGTATGCGTTGAATCTGCATCGGCGTTGGAAGCTGGTTTCAGTCTATATTATCGTAATGGGGATGTTTCTTTTGCTGAACTACGGTTTAATGGTAACTGCCAAGTTGTTGGCAGGAGCTTCTTATCCGTTTACGTTTCCCAACGGAGGCTGGCGGATTCTTATAACTGTATGGCTGGTAGAGCTCGTCATCCTTGGATTGTTGCTGGCCAATCGTTCCATGCGTAATACGTTAAGATTACAACAGAAAGCGGCTGCCTTGCAAAAAGAGAATAATACGGCACGCTATACAGCTCTACAGAATCAGTTGAATCCTCATTTCTTGTTTAACAGTCTGAATACCTTGATTTCTGAGATTCGCTACAATCCGGCTAATGCGGAATTGTTCACCCAGCATCTTTCGGATGTGTATCGCTATATTCTTCAGTGTCAGAATCAAAGGCTGACAACACTGCGAGAGGAAATGGATTTTCTGAACTCTTATATTTTTCTGCATAGGGTTCGTTTGGGCGATTGCATTCATATTGACAACCGTATTCCGAAGACTTGTATGGAGGCTCAGTTGCCTCCGCTTACTATTCAATTGTTAGCGGAGAATGTAATCAAACATAATGTCATTCATAGGGGAAAACCGATGACTATCGAACTTCTTTATATGGAAAAGGAACGGGAACTGATCGTCAGAAACCGGATACAAACTAAAAAAACAGTGGTAACTTCCGGAATGGGACTTAAGAACCTTTCTGCCCGATATATGTTGTTGTGCAACCGTGACATTGTGGTAGAAAATGACCGGAAAGAGTTTACCGTAAAAATACCTTTGCTCTATGAATAAGATAAAAGCAGCCATCATAGAAGATGAAATTCCGGCAGCCCGTCTGCTGAGGGATACGTTATTGTCTCTTCGTCCCGATTGGGAGGTACAGTTATTGCCCGGTAATATTGAAGAGGCAGTAGAGTGGTTCGGGCAGCATCCTCATCCGGATATCCTGTTTCTGGATATTCAGCTAACGGATGGCAATTCTTTTCTTTTTATAGAACAGGCGCATCCGGAGAGTATGATTGTATTTACTACTGCTTATGACGAATATGCTGTGCGTGCTTTCTCAGTGAATAGCATTGACTATCTTTTGAAGCCGATTCATGAAGACCGCCTGATGCAGACCATTCAACGTTTTGAAGGATTGACAAAGAACTACATCCATGATTTCAATCAGGAAAGCCGGATGCTGGAAATATTGCAGCAACTTTCTGCTGCGCAGGAGACCTCTGTCTCTGTGCAGAAAAAGTATCGTACTCGTTTCCTTATTTCTAGTGGCGAGAAACTATTCACCTTACAGGTGAGTGATATCGCTTACTTTTATTCGGAAAATAAGCTCACCTTTGCCGTAACCCATAAGAATCGTGAGTATCTCATTGATCTGACACTAGACCGATTGAGTGAACAACTCGATCCGGATCACTTTTTCCGGACGAATCGTCAGACATTAGTCTGTATTGATGCCATTCAGCGTATTGAATCCTATTTCTTAGGAAAGGCAATCGTTCATGTACAACCACCTTTCAAAGATAAGATAATGATAAGTAAAGACAAGATGGCTTCATTCAGAATGTGGCTGAATTATTAGCTGTTTTGTTATCTTCCAAAAGGGAATTGATTTCCCCTATAGCAATACAATACGTTTTTGCATGATATCTGTCAGTTGCGCCTTCAACTGACGGGCATTGATAGGTTTCGGCATATACCCGTCAAAACCACTTTCCATCACCCGTTGCTCGTCTGAAGCATATGCAAAAGCCGTAATGGCGATAATCGGTACTTTGGCAGAGTACTTGCGGATTTCTTTGGTTGCTTCATATCCATCCAGGACAGGCATATTGATATCCATTAATATAATTTGTGGATTATGCTCCTTGAACATGTTTACAGCTTCCTGACCATCCCAGGCATGAAGCAGATGATAATCATATTTTAGAATAGATTCGAACAACTTATAATTGCTTTCATTATCTTCAGCAATCAAAATTACCAGCTTATCCTTTTCTATGGCAATAGGTTGTATGTCCTTTGGAAGGCTCTTCTTAACAGTCTCTGCTTGCTTGTAAGGCAAAGTGAACCAGAATGTAGAGCCGTTTCCTTCTTCTGATTCTACCCCGATTTTACCTCCCATGTGTTCGACAAGTGTCTGGCAGATTGAGAGTCCTAAACCCGTACCTTGTGCAAATGAATTTAATTTGACGAAACGTCCAAAAATACTTTTTTGCTTATCTTGAGGAATGCCGCAACCTGTATCAGCCACATAGAAATATAATTCATTGTTCTGACGTTTGTATCCAAATCGGATACTACCTTGAATGGTGAATTTTATGGCATTCGTCACCAGGTTAATAATTAACTGAGATAACCTGTTCTTTTCTATATGTGCGAAACATGGTTCTTCAGGAGCTACGAATTCCAGTTTGACAGCATCCGACTTAAGTTTCAGTTGACACATGTTTTCCAGGTCTTTCATTAAATCATTGATTTCAACATTGGAATAGTGCAGGTCCAATGTTCCTGCTTCTATTTTTGATAAATCAAGGATATCACTGATGAGCTGCAATAATAACGTATTATTGTTTTCAATGATACTGACATATTCTTGTTTTTCCTCTTCTTCTTCGGTGGATGCCAATATACCGGAGAAACCGACGATAGCATTTAGAGGAGTACGAATTTCATGACTCATGTTGGCAAGGAAAGCAGACTTCAGCCGATTGGACTCTTCGGCACGGTTTTTGGCATTAATCAGTTCCATCTCCATTTTTTTTCGTTCAGTGATAACGAGTGAGGAGCCAACAAGAGTCAATGGTTTGCCATTCTCATCCCGCGTTTCAACGGCTGCTTGGGCTTCCACCCATTCTATCCTATGAAATCCTTTTTGTGTGCTGACTACGCGATATTCTTCTTTTACTTTTTCCGAATGACCGTCTATTAAGTTCTGATAAGCCTGTTCTACCCGTTTCCGGTCTTCCTTAAATATCTTGGAAAAATAGTGATAGTCGGGTACTGCCAGTTGTTCTTCGGCAACGTCTTTTCCTTGTGTGCTAAGTTCTATCGGTTTGTTGATGTCGCATAAAATTGTTTTACTTCGCAAATCCCATTTCCATGGCACGATATTAGCTACGTCAAGTGACATGGCGAGTTTGTTGTTGATAGTGCTTAGCTTTTGTTGTGCCTTATGGAGCTCTGTGCTGTTCAGGCAAAATACATCAATCATATTATTTTGCCGGTTTGCTTTAAGTACTATATCGTAGAAGGTATCTATTTTTTTGAAATAGTAGGGGAATGTTATTACTTTATTTTCTGATAAGGCTATTTGAGTGAAGTGCAGGAAGTCCGGCATTGATTCCGGAAATATTTCACTCGCTTTTTTCCCGACAACTTCTTCTTTGCGGAAAAAGTTTTTCTCAAAATGCGCATTCACATTGCGGTAAATCAGTTCTACGGGAATGCCATTTTTATCAGCAAGCACTTCTTCCTGCATATAGAGAATGGGCATGTTATTAACCAGATTCTTATAATTTGTCATTGCGTCAATTTCTTTTTGCTGTGCTTTTTTGATGCTATTCAGGCTATGGATACGATAAAAGAATACGATTGCCAGTAATATCATAAAAGACAAGGTACCCATAATGAAATATTTGTTCTGTTTCCAGAATCCAAGCGGTTTATTCAGAAAATGTGTGTTTGGAGGACACATGGAAGGAGAGAATCCTTTACGGAGTAATATCGTATAGTTGATAATAGGTGCGCCATCTGATGGCATATAAAAGGGAATTTCTCTAGCCGGCTTTCCTGTAAGTATTTCTGAAATGGTATGAATTAATTGCTGGTTATAGTGTTTTTGGTCATAAGTATAACCACCTATCATGCCACCGTTTTCTTCTGTTATATCAGCCATATTAAGGGTGAAAATTGGAGCTGTAGTTGTTACGATAAGTTTGTGAGCATTGGTAACCAATGAAGTATTACCTGCAAATGTCGTTTTGTAGAACCAGGAAGCAAATAAAATTCCGGTTGTATTCGGATCAACATGATACAATGAATCCAATAATTGGTTCGTTGTCATTTTTTGTGGCGTGATGTACTGGTATTCAATATTAGGATTTATGGCTTTTAACTTTGTCTGTATTTCCAAATTATTGGTCTGATTGATTTCTCGCTCGTCACCGATAAATATGAATTTCTTCATATCAGGGATTATGTGAGAAATCAGTTGGATATTTTCCCGTAAATAAAGGTTTGAATATAAAAGTACCAGATTGTAGGGATCGGCAAGTTGGGAGATCGGAACACGCTCCGCTTGTGTAACTGGCTGTTTGTAGATGTAGGTGTCTTTAGGACCTATAAACTTTTCTTCCGAACAGAGTACAATAGGAATGTCTCCCCAAAGCTCTCTATATTCATCACGTAGTAATAGAGAAGGGTTTCCCAATAATATTAGCAGCCGTGGGCGATGATGCTCGTATTTCTGAGAGATCATATTCTTGAATTCTCCTAAAATCGTATCGTTATCGATCATTAAAGTATTCATATGTTCCGCATATAATGCCAGTTTTGGGTTCTTTTGAACGTACTCCGATACGGTTGAAATCATCCTGTTACTCCAAGGAGAAGATTCTGCATAGGAATTGATGCATAAAATATAGTTTGAAATATCTATGTGGTCTCTTTGTGCTAAAATAGGAGTAATAGATATGAAACATAGAAAAAATGCTAGCACATATTTTTTCATATTCATGAGAGTATGATGTTTGTGTTCGATATATTATTTATTGATTTGATACGGGCAAAAGTACTAAAAACAATCTGAAAAACGATGGCATCCAATTAAAAAATAATAAAGTAGATGTATTGTTCAAGGAATTTCGAATCCGACCTTATGCGGATGTGTAAACCAAAAATATGTAGGTGTACGAAAAAGGATACACTTGTTTTTATCAATAATTGGCCTATTGTTGTCTGTTTTTATTAATGAATGAAGCTGCAATATTTGCTTGTTAAAAGCAGAATGCGTAAATTGTTGATTATGAATGTTGTATGGGCGACTGTTTTTTCCTTTAAAACCAACGGCTCGTTGGTTTTAAAGGAAGGACCCGTTGCACACCGAGGAACGGGCCGTTGGTTTTAAAGGAAAGAATGAGTTTATTATTCAATTGTATGAACAATTCTTTTTGTGTGTGGATTTATTCCTTTCTATACTTTCCGGCATTATTTCAATGCTTCTATGACTTTCGGCAACATTGTCCAGATCGTATTTTCATCTTGTGCAGTAAAGAAGTTGCCATCTATCTCAGATTTTTCATCCGTGGCAATTCCGTTTTGAATGGCAGGTTTGGCCAGCGGATGGACAGCGACTTTTTACCTTTTGTTATACCTGTAAAGTCAAACATCATTGCACCGGCACAGTGTCCGATCATCATCTTTTCTTTTTCTCCGAAAGTCTTGATGACTTCCATCAAGTCCACATTGTATGGCTGGTTTGCATACTGCTGGAATACAGGTACTGCATCTCCACAGGAGAATACAAGTGCATCAAATTCGTCTTCATGCCCTTTTAGATTAGCAATCACATCATCTACTATTAGGACCATTCCTGAATTGGTTTTGATCTCTTTCGTATCCGATACGGCAAATACTTTATAGGAAATGCCATTTTCGAAAAAGGCTTCCAAGTATTGGAATAAACCACAACCATTTACCGGATTCACTGCTAAAACTGCTACTTTCTTTGCCATAATCATAATTATTTAAATGAAACAATAGTTATTTTTAGTAAGTTTATTACTTTTGTGATGCAAATGTATCTACCTTAATTGAGAAATACAAGAACGAACCTCAGAATAAGGTAGTTACATGGAAGTAACTATTGTTGAAACTCAGTATAATACAAAACGTTAAAAAGATGAAAAACTTTCACCCGACAGGGAATTGCCCCGTAAGAGATGTCATAAGCCGCTTGGGAGACAAATGGTCGATGCTGGTACTGATAACTTTGAATGCGAATGGTACGATGCGTTTTAGCGATATTCATAAAACGATAGAGGATATTTCACAGCGGATGCTGACTGTTACTCTTCGTACGCTCGAATCTGACGGTTTGATTGAACGGAAAATATATGCGGAAGTACCTCCCCGTGTAGAGTATTATCTGACAGATACAGGAGGAACTTTGATTCCGCATATTGAAGGATTAGTAGGCTGGGCTTTGGAAAATATGGATACGATTCTGGAGCATAGAAAAAGTAACTGACCGGATTATGAATAAAGTAGTGGATACTGTTCTACAAAGTATTCACTATTTTATTTCATTCCATTTCGGCGGAGTTGTATTTAATAGATTGCGCACGAAGAAGTCGTAGCGTTTATGTTCACCGAAACTTTCTCCCATAGTGTGGTGAGCACCGGGAATAACCACTAACTCAAAATCTTTATTGGCTTTGATCAACGCATTTGCTACCTGCATGGTAGAAGCCGGATCTACGTTATCATCCATTTCACCTACTACCAGCATTAACGGGCGACTGAGCAAGTGAGCATTCTCAACATTCGATCCTTCTTTATATTGTTCACCAACCGGATAACCCAGCCATTGTTCATTCCACCATATCTTATCCATACGATTGTCATGGCAGCCACAGGCAGAATATGCTGCTTTATAAAATTCGGGATGAAACAGTACTGCTGTCATTGATTCCTGTCCACCTGCGGAACAACCATAAATTCCGACACGATCTATGTCCATATAAGGGTACTTTTGGGCAGCGGATTTTATCCAGGCAATATGATCGGGCAATCCGGCATCTTTCAGATTCTTGTAACATACGTTTTCGAAAGTGCGTGAACGGAAAGAAGTTCCCATCCCATCTACCATGACAACAATAAAACCGAGTTCGGCAATACCACTCATAAAGTAGTTATAAGGAATAAAGGTTTTGGGTACGTATTGATTACCCGGTCCTTGATAGATATACTCCAAAACGGGGTATTTTTTGTCAGGATCAAAATTGCTGGGACGAATGATGATTCCCCACATATCCGTTTTTCCGTCACGACCTTTGGCGGTGAATACTTCGGGAGCTTTCCAGCCTTCAGCTTCCAGACGACTGATATCAGCCGTTTCAAGTGGCATGATGACTTTTCCGTTTTTGGCATCCCGGAGTACGGCTACAGGAGCTTTGTCTACCATAGAATATACATCAACTAAATATTGCATATCTTTTGAGAACCATGCATTATGCATTCCTTCTGCCGGAGTGAGACAAGTGAGATTCTTACCGTCGAAGCCGATACGATAATAACGGATCAGGTAGGGATCTTCTTTAGCTTGTACGCCATTTGCCGAGAAATAAATAAGTTGGTTGGTTTCATCTACCCGGAGGATATCACGTACGTACCATTCGCCTTTGGTTATCTGACGAATAGGCTGGGCTGTAGTACGGTCATACATATACAGGTGATTCCAGTTGTCACGTTCACTCATCCATATCATTCGTTTTCCATCTTGTAAATCATGTCGGAAACGACGGGAATAATTAACGTATTTGTCGCTTGTCTCTTCTATTAACGGGCGTACCTTTCCTGTTGCGGCAGAAAATTCCAATACCCGGTAGACCTGATGTCCGCGCTGATTGTATTCGAAAGTGATGGCTTGACTGTCGCTGTTCCATTCGGGGGCCGTAATGTAATATTGTTGAGAGAATAAATCTGTCGATGGAATCACACTGTGTCCTGTTTCCACATCGTATATGCAGGGTATCTTAAACGGAAGTTCATCGCCCGGTTTGGCATACTCTTGTTTGTGGAGTTTGGGTTGAAGCTGATCGCTTGGGGAGGATTCCACATAATATACATAGCGTTTTTCTACCGGACGAATCTTGCAGGAAGCGACTTTTTTGCTGTCGGGAGACCAGCGGATATAGGCTGAGTAATAATTTCCCAAAGTACCGTCCAGACTTAGCTGTTTTTCTTTTCCGGTAGCTGTTTCTTTTACATATATATTATGATTCTTAATGAATGCTGTATATTTCTTGTCAGGAGAGGTGACGGGAGCAGCCGTCTTTTCATCATCTGTTTCCATCCAGTGGCGTTGTTTGCGTGGAGTGGGCAGAGCACCTTCATCTGTCAGCTGATTTTTGTCGATGACATACACCCAGCGATGATTGTTGAAAACGAAACGTAGCGTATCCAGTCCGTTGTTGACAGACAGACGATCCAGATAAAGAGAAGTGGCTTCTATTTTGCGTCCCGATGCCTCACTTAAAGCTGCTGCCACGAGTTTGTGGTCAAACAAGTCTTTTCTGTTTTGAGTGTCGGCATCCACTAATACATAGATACGTCCGTCGGGAGTATTTCGTACATACCAGAAATAATGCGTTTTACCAATCCACTCCGGATTGACATTGGAATAGAATACTTTGTTTGCACTGAATTTTTCTCCTGCTGAGTAAGCACGACGGTAATCTTCTATAGTACCTTGTGCGATGGCTATGTTTGTGCAGAAAAGCATGGCTGCTAATAGTAGGTTTTTCATGGCTCGTTAATTAATTTTTGCCAACAAAGTAAACGATAATAATAAGAGAAAACAAGTGCATTGTATTATTTTTCTATTGATTTGGATGATTGTTTGATTCTTTAGTACACCTTTAAATTGGAGAATGACTACTTCCTTGAAATGGAAGTCAGTGGTGTGGTGCGTGAATAGTATTCGGAAATATTTTGTTGTATTATACGGAAGAAGCTGCTCAGGAGTTTTCGGGAACAGTATATGTTCCCGAAGACGTGGAGAAAATACTTCTCTGATATATGTGATGCAGCAAGCTGCTATCAATTTATCCCTTTACGCCCATAAATTTGAAAGGCAGCGCTGTTTTAAAATTCTTGGCTGTATTTCCATGATACATCTCTCCATTGGCAATAGACAGTTTGAACACCGGAGCTCCTTCCGATAAATCGAAATCTTTCAGATTTACCCAAAAGGTATTCGGAGTCAGACTTGATTCGAAAAAGTATCTCAGGTTCTTGCTCTCCGAAACGGTTCTCCATTGCGTAGTGGAAATCTCGGGACTTTCGGGAGTGGATATCCCGTAAGGAACAGAAGCATTGCGTACAACACTGAATACACTGGCAACAGCTATTCTTTCATCATCGGTCTCGGGCAATGCGTTGATGTAGAAGCTGGCTCTGGCAAAGCGGTCGGCAGCGCGATTCGTACCGGGCAGAAAGCTCAGTCCTCCTATCGATTTCCAGTATTCGCTCAGTGCCAGTTGCTTGTTGTAAGTAGGAGAGTTGGTCATAACCTTGTATTCCTTACTATGATATACCGTGAGTTTCCCACCGATATATTCAAAAATGGCACAGTCACCTGTAGCATCCGAAATAGATAAATGTAAAGTGGCCAGACGGGAACCGTCCGGCATCATATCCGAAACGACCTGAAAGGTATCTTCGTCAATGTATGCTACGGCTTCTTCTACGGTGGCAAAATTGTCCAGCATATATTGCACCCAGGCTGTAATGGCAAGTCCCGGTTTATTCTTATCTCTTACGGGGTATTCGGTTTCGGGCAACCAAAGCAGATTGGCGACCAATCCTTTCTCATTCATACCGTCCGTACTGGCGATCTCGAAAGCGGAAGTCACTACGCTACCGTATCTGGAAGTCCATTCCAGCGAGTTCTCTCCGGTTTCTCCGTTCCGTTTCATCCCTCTGGGAAACACCCAAAGGTTGCTGTGCATATCTGTTTTCCAGTCCATAGAACGACCGGTTGCTACCATACCATTGCTTCCTGAATAAACGACTCTCGTACACATAATTTCGATTTTTAGTTATAGGTTTATTATTGGTTATTCATCTGTGAGATGCAACCTGTTCGGAATTCTGTCACAGAACTATCAGTCACGATAGTGACAAGTTAACAAGAATATGCCCTTAAAGTTCAGCGTTTGTATTGATAGTGCGAGATTGCTGAGCCGGTTTTTCAAGATATACTTTCGGGAAATTGTTTATCAGGTGAATTTTTATACCTTTGCAAGATACTGATGAAAGGTTCAAAGTTTTAAAATATGGAGATAAAAAAAGTAATTTCGGATAAAAAAGAGTTCTTGGAACTGTTGCTTTTGGCTGATGAACAGGAGAGTATGATCGACCGCTATCTGGAACGTGGCGATATGTTCGTCTTGTACGATAACGGATTGAAAGCGTGCTGTGTCGTAACCCGTGAAGGGGAAGGAATTTATGAAATCAAGAACATAGCTACGATCTCTTTTTTCCAGCGGCAGGGATATGGAAAACGCTTGATTCAATTTTTATTTGATCATTATCGGGGGAAATGTTCTGAAATGCTGGTCGGTACAGGCGATGCACCTTCTACGCTTTCTTTCTACGAACATTGTGGCTTCACCATTTCCCATCGGCTAAAGAATTTCTTTACCGACAATTACGACCATCCTATGTACGAAGACGGCAAGCAACTGGTGGATATGGTATATCTGAAAAAGACATTTTAGTATTTGCTTTGTGATGGAGATGGATATAAACCGGTTGGTGAAAGAGTATGGAAGCTATCAAAAGAGATTTAGGTTATCCGATTGTGTGGATGAAATAATAGAACTGTATGTTTATATTACCAATAGAAGAACCCATAATATTGATAGTTTCTTCATCTGAAAAGAGAGGTCTATTATTCTTACATTTATTATTTCCGTTGTTAATAAACGCAGTTTCAGTTTCTAATAAACTTTTTGCACGTTTATTAGAAACGGTATTCGAGTTTATTAAAAACTATTTTTTGAGTTTTGGAAGAAAATATAAAATGAATTAAGCGAAAATATAAACAAAATGGGGCAATAATCATCCGACTATTGCCCCATATCATGGTTGCTCTGATATAAAGAGATATCAGTTTATGTGTGTGTTATGTATCTATTTTTTTAATAAAACTCATTCTTTTTTAGTTTTCTTTCCTCAAAGATACAACATTAAAAGCCGTTTGTCAAGTGTTTCATAAGAAAAGCGGATTATTCACCGAATAGCTCTGATTTTATTTATAAATCATATACGGTTACAGCTATTTCTTTGGTGATAAGCTCTTCTTTTATGATTTGCTCCATAAGTTCCCACTTGCCACCTGCCAGTCCACAGCCAATACGGGGCATATGTACACTTGCCTTGTGGTCAATTGCAAACAGGGCTACCTCCTTCAAACATTGCCGAACAGCGTCATAACGGATGGGAGGGAGTCCTTTACTGTCTTTATAAATGCCATGTTGTCCTATCATATTGGCGACATATAACTCATTTTCAACATTTACAAACTGTACAGCTCCCAAAGTAAATTCTTCCTGTGATTTGTACCACTGGCGATAGGCTTCTTCCGGCATTTTCCATTTTTTAGAAAGTGCCAGTACAAACCCTTTTCCCCATCCTCCGATATCGTTGCAAATATGAGTAATCACTTTGACACCTGAACCAATCGGTGCTGTGGCATCTCCTTTTATATATAGTATTTCCATCGTTTTATCTTTTTAATCAAAGCAAAGATAGAAAAAAACAGAGATATGGTGAATAATAATGGAAAGTTCTTCTTTGAATGAATATAAAAATGATTATAATTAAATCAATAATGAATAAAATTAAATTCTATATTAATATTATTGATGTAATCGTTTGTTTTATTCGAACTTATCTCTACTTTTGCATCATAAATGAAGATGATATGAATGAAGTAAAGAAACGGTTACCATTGCAATGTCCATCCTGTGATGCTCCATTGAAAGTAGGACGGTTGTTTTGTGAAGAATGCAATACGGAAGTTTGTGGCAATTTTGAATTGCCTTTACTGGCGCGCCTGTCGGAGAAAGAGCAGCAATTTGTTCTTGATTTTGTAAAGTCAAGCGGCAGTTTGAAAGATATGGCAAAGAACATAGGAGTCAGCTACCCTACAGTTCGGAATATGTTGGACGATATAATAGATAAACTAACTAAAATGGATATGTGATGAAAAACAAAGTAAAATTAATAGTGAATCCGTTTATTCGGATTGCAGGTGGTCAAGCGTTGATATGGGGCTTTCTAGGCTTAATAGCATCTACCTTATTGTGTTGGATATCGGGTTATCATTATCATGGTTTGCTTCATTTCGGACCGGCTCCCAATCCGGCTTGGTGGTGTTATCTGGCGGAGCATCTGATTGTGTGGCTGATTCCTGCGCTGCTCTTTTATCTGGGAGGTCTTTTTCTGTCTCATTCCCGCATTCGTGTGATAGATGTACTGGGTACTGTTTTGTTTGCTCAGCTGCCGTTGCTTGGAATGAATCTGATCAGCCTGTTGCCGGCCATGCGGATGATGTCGCAAATGAACATGAATATGTCTCCCGAAGAAATGCTGGCACAGCCTTATTTTATCCTGACAATGATTCTTACACTGTTGGGATTGCCGTTTCTGATACTTACTTTGATTTGGATGTTTAATGCCTTGAAAGTGTCTTGTAACTTGAAACAATGGAAGTTATGGACAGTCGCACTTATAGGAATTATTGGTGGTGACGTCTTGTGCCGATTGTTGATAGAATGGTTGTATTAATGGTCTAAAATATAGTGACACTATCCCGGCACGATAGTGTCACTATGTCTCTGTGATAGTGTCACTATAACGAGCGGATAGTGACACTATTTTCAATCATGGTAATTACTACACCATAATTAATTTTACTCATTAAACCAGTCTATCTTCTTGGAGAAATACATTACCATTGCCAAAATGATAAATAGTCCCAGACTGCCTGCTAATAATGCAAAGGTTTCCAGTTGAATCAAAACGAAGATATAAAGGTAGAGTACACTTAATAGTCCGGACATGATCAATGACGGTTTCTTCTTTTTGGTGATTCCCAACATATATCCGCCAACTAATATAATAGTCAGTGCCGCAGATAACAAATAAGCAGGATTAAAGCCGATATGTTCGGAGAAGGAGAGCAGCAGACTATAGAACAGGCAGAGTGCTAAACCTACCAATAAATACTGTAACGCATGAATACGGGTTTTATTCATGATTTCAGTGAAGAAAATGACACCGAACGTCAGCAGAATAATCAAAATAGCATATTTAGCTGAACGCATGGACTGCTGATACTGCTCTACCGGTATCTTGAAGTTAACACCGAAACTGGAGTTCTCAATTTCTTTGATATTGGTATTGTTGTAATTCACCATGACTTGCGAATAGTTGCGGTTCAGATTCAGTACCTGCCACTGTGCCGAGAATTCTTTTTCTGTAATCTCGCGGTTATTGGGCAAGTAGTTTCCTGTAAAGCTTGGAGTATTCCAGTTGGCTTTCAAATCAACACGGGTCGTTTTTCCCAGTGGAATAAAGTTGATGGACTGCGAACCTTTCAGCTTGATTTTAATCTCGTAAGGCAGTTTCTTGTTCTTCTTCAGATCGGATAAGTCGGTAATAGCGTGTACTCCCGTAGCGCCTATCCCTCTGTTATCCATTCCCGGTTCAAAGACGTAAACAGAATCTCCCAGCGTGATACTGATCTGCTCGCTGATGCCCCGCATATCCGTCAGGTTCAGGCAGATGGCAGCTCTGTCAAATTGTAGTTGTTCCATATCCACCCTGCTTTTTATCAGTTCTTCGGGACTGAATGAACCTTTCAAAGTCAGTTCCGACTGATACACGTTCACTTCATAAATACTTCTTTTGAGTATTTCGGTTTTCAATTGTCCATTGACCAGAAGTTCGTCCGGAAACAAGAAAAGGTCCTTGATTGATACCTTCTTTTCCCCGTTGTTCTCTGTCGTTACCGGATACTGGATATTCAGATAGGGGCCGGTAATGGTTTGTGCAAGACTCCATTTCTCGCTTACCTCATTAATAGCTTCTTCCTGCGTACGTCCCCGCTCGGAAATAAGATCTTCGATCATGAACATCGGTATCATCAGAAGAATGATTAATCCTCCGATAATGATGACCTTGATTGTTTTAGAGAAGCGGCGGAGGCATCCCAGCGGTTGTTGTTCCTGCACTTGCTCAGTTGATTTTTCATTGAAACCGTCCATAAGATAATAGTGTTTAGTGAATTATTATGTTGACTTTAGAAAATTCTCCAGGGCTTCAATATGAGATTTGAAGGCTTCTCTGCCTTGCTTTGTGGCCCGGAAAACAGTTCGCGGTTTTCGTCCAACAAAGCCTTTGCTGCATTCGATGTAGCCGAGTTCTTCCAGCGCACGGGTGTGGCTGGCCAGATTGCCGTCTGTCAGTGAGAGTTGTTCTTTCAGAAAATTGAAATCAGCTTCCTCATTGACCATCAGAACAGCCATAATTCCTAGCCGGACCTTACTCTCGAATGCCTTATTTATATTTTGAAATGCTTCTATCATTTATGACTGCTTTCTTTCGTAATGTAAATAGAACAGTATTCCATAGAGGATATGAAATCCACCGAAACCTATCGTCCAGAACAGTAAGGCGTGGCCTTCCCAAAAACTATCTATGACTCCCAGACAGATAAAAGCGTATCCCAACCAAGCTATATTGGCATAGGTAAATTTAGAAACATTGACCAAAGTCAGTCCATAGAATAAAAGCATGACCGAGGATAAAATGTCATAATATCCATGCAGCAGCAGAGAAATACATAAAGCACCTCCGGTCAGCATCGGAAGTGAAAAATTCCATAATGCCCGATAGGTCAGCTTGCTGAAAAACTTTTGTCGCAGCTTTTTGGACTTGTTGTAAGACAGTATGCCGGCAGTGACGGCGGCAGCTGCCAATACAAGGATGGCTACCATAATCATCAGCTTCAAGGCTACGATTAATGTTGTGTCCGGGGTAACAAGGCAAGTG
>NZ_GG774710.1:109365-293312 GCF_000162515.1 Bacteroides sp. 1_1_14
CTGATTCTAATGCTTTATCTTTATTCATATAAAAAGTACTTTGTGGTGCAAAGTAAAATAAAAGATTTCAGATGAACAAAGATTCTGCTCATTTATTTTGAAAATTAGAGATTAGTGTGGGTGAATGGAACAATTTATATAGTCGTTTTATATGAAATTAGTCAAACGTTTGACTAATCCGGTAGAAATACATACCTTTGCGCCCGAAAAAGGTAAAAAGTACTTTTATGATAAGAGAAGGAGCAGAGTTTAGAGAACTCATGCTACAGGTTTTCCGTACCCGCATGGCTTTTCGTAGGTCGATGCAGCGGACACTGAGAAAGAACAACGCAGGTATCACATTCGAAATGCTTCAGGTACTGAGCTGTTTATGGCATGAACAAGGCATTAGCCAGCAAATATTGGCTGAACGTATCGCAAAAGACAAAGCATGTCTGACCAATCTGATGAACAATCTGGAGAAGAAAGGGTATGTCCACCGGAAGGAAGATCCGGCAGACCGCCGCAACAAACTGGTTTATCTGACTCCGGAAGGAGAGGAGTTTAAGGAACAGATTCGTCCCATACTGGATCAGGTTTATGTATACGCGGAACAGGTGATTGGCATAGAAAGCATTGAACTCATGTTATCGGAATTAAAGGGAGTATACGATGTTCTTGAAAACGTATAGGGTATATCTGATAGGACTGCTCTGCCTGATGTTCGCCGGTCAGCCGGCAAAGGCGCAGACGG
Source organism: Bacteroides sp. 1_1_14 (assembly GCF_000162515.1). Lineage (NCBI taxonomy): Bacteria > Pseudomonadati > Bacteroidota > Bacteroidia > Bacteroidales > Bacteroidaceae > Bacteroides > Bacteroides sp. 1_1_14. Next base: position 110,099 of record NZ_GG774710.1, read on the forward strand.
ATTCTTTATTTCTTTCCGTAGACCAGCTTTCGAACGGGGGTGCAGCATAGTTTGCAGCTTCAGGCGGATGCGCTCAAAGAAGCCATGGCGCAAGAACGGACACGGACGGCACGCACATCATCACTGCCCGATCTGCAAGTGGGATTGAAAGGAGGTTTTGTGGGACAGCCGGTCGTTTGGGAACGGGGATTGTCCGGCCCGACATATCCGGATATTCCGGACTGGTCACAGAATTACGCCATCGACTTTTCCCAACCACTGTATCAAGGTGGCAAGATTCGGAGGACTATCCATAAGGCAGAGATGGAAAAACAAGTTGCCGAGTTGCAGACATTAACAGACCAGGCGGAAATCAAACTTGGTTTGCTGAACCAATACATGAATCTGTTCAGCCTTTTCAAGCAGCATGAGATATTGATGCGGAACATTGAGGAATCCGAATTACGCCTGCGGGATATTCGCCGGATGAAAAAGGAGGGGGTGATAACGAATAATGATGTATTGCGCAGCGAGATGCAGTTGACGAACGACCGTTTGTCTTTGCAGGAAACGGAAAATAGCATCGTACTCGTGTCGCAGCAGCTGGATATTTTATTGGGACAGGATGAGAACCTGTTACTGAAACCGGATACGACCCTACTGCATCAGGCAGTTGCTCTGGAAGCGTATGACGACTATATCACCCTTGCTTACACAAATGATCCGGCAATGAAATTGCTCAGAAAACAAACGGAACTTGCCCGGAACGAGATCCGGTTGGCTCAGTCGTTGTCTCTTCCCAGCATATCGCTGTATGCCTCAAATACACTGGCACGCCCTGTTTCGCGTACATTGACGGATATGTACAACAATAACTGGAATGTAGGACTGTCGGTTTCTTATCCTTTATCCTCAATCTACAAAAACAAGTCATAAAATAAAGGAAAGCAAACTGATGGTGTCTTTGCGTAAGAATGATGAAGAGCAGAAGATGCAGAGAATCCGTATGGATGTGCGCACTGCTTTTCTGCGGCATCAGGAAGCTTTGCAACGGGTAGAAGCCTTACAGTTGTCTGTCCGGCAGGCGCAGGAGAACTATCGTATTATGCAGAACCGTTATCTGAATCAGTTGGCTATTCTGACTGACTTGCTGGATGCCAACTCTGTCCGTTTGAATGTAGAGTTGCAGCTGGTCACTGCCCGCACTCGTGTGATTTATACTTATTATCAACTTCAGAAGGCTTGTGGTCGTCTATAATATATTAGGGTTATGGCAACATTAAAGGAAAAAAACGGAAACTTAAAAAGATGAGAGCTCGCAACATCATATTAAATATGGTGTGTGTATGTTTGGCTGTCTCCGGGCTCTGGTGGACTATTACTTATTTTTGGCGTTACATTAACTACGAAGTGACCAATGATGCTTTTGTAGACCAATACGTTGCTCCGTTAAATATACGTGCTTCGGGATATATCAAGGATATCCGTTTCAAGGAACATCAATATGTGCGTCAGGGAGATACCTTGTTAGTGCTCGATAACCGTGAATATCAAATTAAAGTGAAGGAAGCCGAAGCAGCTCTGCTGGATGCGCACGGTTTGCAGGATGTTCTTCACTCAGGTATCGAAACTTCCCATACTAATATAGCCGTGCAGGATGCCAATATAGCCGAAGCGAAGGCGAAGCTCTGGCAACTGGAACAGGACTATCATCGCTTTGAACGTTTGCTGAAAGAAGAATCGGTGCCGGAACAACAGTACGAGCAGACCAAAGCCGCGTATGAAGCAGCTGAGGCACGCTATCAGGCATTAGTCGCACAAAAACAGGCTGCTTTGTCGCAATATGCGGAAACGAGTAAAAAGACAACCGGAGTTCAAGCCGGTATCTTGCGTAAAGAAGCGGATTTGGATCTGGCTAAATTGAACTTGTCTTATACGGTACTCACTGCTCCATACGATGGATATATGGGCAGGCGTACCTTAGAACCCGGACAGTATGTCCAGACGGGACAAACCATCTCTTATCTGGTACGCAACAAGGATAAATGGATTACTGCTAATTATAAGGAAACACAGATTGCCAATATCTATATTGGTCAGCAGGTACGTGTTAAAGTAGATGCGTTGCCCGGGAAGATTTTTAACGGGGAAGTCACTGCTATCTCGGAGGCAACCGGGTCGAAATATTCTTTGGTTCCCACAGACAATTCCGCAGGAAACTTTGTAAAAGTACAACAGCGTATCCCGGTACGGATAGAACTGGAGAATATCTCTTCAGAAGAAATGGCACAATTAAGAGCGGGTATGATGGTTGAAACAGAAGCTTTGCGCAAATGATAACAATGAAAGAGTTGGGAGTACCCGTTCGTTCCTGGGTGCCCGATTGGTTGGGGTTCTGTTGCATTTTCATTGTTATTCTTCCGGTTACCATGCTGAATGGTTCGTATACTGGAAGCATGCTCGAAGTATCGAATACGCTTGGAACCAATTCGGAAGATATAACGATGGGATATTATGCGGCTTCGGCAGGCATGGCCATTGCTTATCCTATTATTCCTAAAGTGCTGGCAGCCGTTTCGGTCAAGTTTCTCTTGCTGATAGACTTGCTCCTGCAGTTCTTTTTGAGTTGGATTTGCGCCCGTTCGCAGAATGCCGATATTCTGATTGCCTGCAGTTTTGCTATCGGCTTTCTGAAAGGTTTTCTGATGTTATGGTTTATTCGTTATGCACAGAAGATTTTCAGTGCGAAGAATATCCGCAGCGAGTTCTATTCCTATTTTTATCCATTGGTGTATGGGGGCGGACAGGCCTCCATGTTGGTCACTGCGCAATTGGCATATCACTATAACTGGAAGTATATGTATTACTTCATGATGCTTTTGATTCTGGTTTCTGTTCTGTTTGTTATCATCTGTTTCCGGCATAACCGCCCGATTAAATCGGTGCCGTTATCCGATTTGCATATTCGGGAGATGTTTATCATTTCGGTAGGGCTGCTGATGCTGATTTACGTCATCAATTATGGGAAAGTTCTGGATTGGATGGCTTCTGCCAAACTTTGTGCTTATATTGTAATTTCTCCTATACTGATCGCATTATTTATCTGGATTCAGCACCATTCGAAGAATCCCTATGTAAGTCTTGCCCCTCTGTTTCAGCCTAAAGCAATCATCGGATATTTCTATATGATGCTTGTTATGTTTTTCAGTACATCCACCACATTATTGACCAATTACCTGAGCATCATCCTGAAAGTAGACAACACGCATACCTATTCTCTTTATATCTTTTTGCTCCCGGGGTATGTAATCGGAGCTTTTATCTGTTTCTGGTGGTTTCGTTGGCAGCGTTGGCGTTTCCGGTTTCTGATAGCGGGCGGAATGAGTTGTTTTGTTATTTTCTTTGGTATTCTATATTTTGGCATTGCGCCGAACAGTACGTATGAAATGTTATATCTGCCCATCTTTTTCCGCGGATTGGGTATGTTGACTTTGATTATAGCCTTTGCCCTGTTTGCCGTAGAAGATTTGAACCCGAAGTTTTTGTTGTCGAATGCTTTCTTTCTGATAATCTTCCGTTCGGTACTGGCACCTATCATGGCTACTTCTTTTTACAGCAATATGCTGTATCGTCTGCAACAGAAATATATATATTCTTTGTCGGAGACTATCACGACTGCCGACCCGCTGGCTGCGTCCCGTTATACTCAATCTCTGAATAATGCGCTTGCACAAGGACATAGATATGATGAAGCGGTACAGATAGCTACCCATTCTCTTTATGGAACTTTGCAGGAGCAGAGTCTGTTGCTTGCACTGAAAGAAATATTAGGTTATCTGTTGGTGATATCGGTCATAATAGCTGTTATCTCGCGTTTCATTCCGTTTCATAAGACGATTCGTGTTACATTTGCCAAGACGGGAGATGATATGGTATAGCATATAAAAATGAGTAAATCATCCCAATTTTTCAATTCTTTTTCCTATATTTGGCTGGTAATCACTGGAGAACAGATTCTCTCCGGAGTAGGACAGATCTAATCTTAAACACGAATTTGAAATAGATGAATTATGATGAACAGGGCTATCCTCGTCTTACTATTCCTCTTGTCGGCACTGCCATTTTCTTTGCAAGCCCAGATGCCGGACAGTATCGTTCGTAAATTATCGGGCTATATTGAAGCAGTGCAGAATTTTGGAGAAATGCTGCCACAGGAAAAAGTCTATTTACATTTCGACAATACCAGTTATTATCAGGGAGACCCTGTTTGGTTTCAGTGTTATGTTGTGACATCTGAACTGAACCGCCCGTCGGATTTGAGTAAAACCCTTTATGTCGAATTGTTGAATCCGGGTGGGGAAGTCATAGCGAAACGTGTATTGCCTGTTAGGAACGGCCGTTGCCACGGTAGTTTCGAATTAACACAATTACCTTTTTATTCCGGTTTTTATGAGGTTCGTGCCTACACGAAATATATGTTGAATTTTGGAGAGGAGGTTATTTTCTCCCGGGTTCTTCCGGTATTTGATAAGCCTCGGGCAGCTGGTGATTTTAAAGAAAAGAACATACAGAGATATGCTGTTTATAAATATCCGCAGGTACGGAAAAAAACGGCTAAGGAGAAAAAAGTCAATCTGAAGTTTTTTCCTGAAGGAGGAAATTCGGTTGAAGGCATTCCTTCTCGCATTGCTTTTGAGGCAACGGATGCCTATGGAAATCCGATCGCACTGTCCGGAACGGTTATCAACCGGGAAAAGAAAGAAATCGCCTCCTTTGCCACTGTACACGAAGGACGTGGCACCTTTGTGTATACTCCTACGAACGGAGAGAATCATAAGGCTGAGGTGGAGTTGAATGGCAAAAAGTACCGTTTTGATTTGCCGGAAGCCCGGTTGCAGGGATATGTCTTGCAAGTTGATAATCTTTCTTCGGAAGACAGTATAGCAGTCAGTGTACAAAAGAATCCGCATACACCGGAGTCTGTCTTAGGCTTAGCTGTGCTTGGTCATGGGAAACTGCTTAATTATTGTCTGTTGAACATCCGGAAAAATACACCTGTCTCTTTCAAACTTGACAAGACGGAATGGAAGGCAGGGGTGGCACAGATCGTATTGTTTGATACAGCAGGACAGATTATTGCCGACCGCCTTATCTTTATGAGAAAACCGGAGCCATTGACAATCAGTGTCCGGAAAAACAAAGAGGATTATCAGCCGTTTGATCGTGTCTTATTGGACTTTTCAGTACGTGACACGGCGGGTAAGCCTGTGTCCGCTCCGATATCAGTATCTGTGCGTGACGGATGGGAAGAAGTGGAAAGCCGGCATTCTATGTTAGCGGACTTATTGTTAATGTCTGAGATTAAAGGCTACGTTCATCGTCCGCTCTATTATTTCGAAGCGGATGATAAAGAGCACAGAACAGCTTTGGATCACTTGTTGTTGGTGCAGGGATGGCGGCGTTATGCATGGAAATACGAGTCGGGGGTGGAACCGTTTGAATTGAAGTACATGCCCGAACAAGGGATTGAAGTGCATGGACAAGTTGTTTCATTTGTTAAAGGTAAGCCTAAACCAAATATACAAGTCTCTTCTTTTCTGGCGAAGCGGGGAGATGAGGAAACTTCGCCGGGAGCGCTTTCTCTTAACCTGTTTGAAACAGACAGTGTGGGACGTTTTGCTTTTATTACCGATATTATTGGCAAGTGGAATCTGATTCTTTCTGTGATGGAGAAAGGTAAGCGGAAAGACCACCGGATTGTATTAGACAGAGTCTTCAGCCCTCAACCTACACAATATCCGCTGGGAGAAATGCAGATAAGCCTGTCCGGCAGAGATAAACCGGGAGCAGAACAGGAACTACAGACAGATACTGTGATTGGTGATGATATCGATTATAATCGTTTTATGGATGCTTATGAAGATTCCCTGTCAAAACGGGGTATGAGAGAGAAAAATCACCGTTTGGGTGAAGTGGTGGTGAAGGCTAAGAAATGGAGTCGTGAGAAGGATATTTATGAAAATCGTTCGAAGTCGGTTGCTTACTACGATGTACCTTCGGAGATGGATGATATTTTGGATAAGGGAGGTTATATCGGTGAAGATATCCACGAGCTACTTGTCCGTATGAATCCCAATTTCATACGCAGGTATAGTGGTGGTGAGGAATGGTTGCAGTATAAAGGTCGCTCTCCCTTGTATGTGATAAACTATAAACGAACGGAGGCTACTGAAATAGATCAGACCCGATACCGGACACTTCGCCTGGTGGCTATCAAGTCTATTTATATCAACGAGGAATTATCGGCAAGATGTCGTTATGCTGACATCCGTATGTCTCCGATGGATGTAGATGAAATATATGGTTGTGCTGTTTTTATTGAAACCTATCCGGAAGGAGAGATTCCCGTAAAAGGAGGCAGGGGAGTCAGAAAAACTTGGTTGGATGGCTATAGCGAACCTGTAGAGTTTTATCATCCCGATTATTCTGTTCTTCCCAAAGAAGAGGACTATCGCCGCACATTATACTGGAACCCGGAAGTGATGCCGGATGAAGCAGGGAATGCTCAGGTGAGGTTCTATAACAACAGTCGTTGCCGCAGGTTAAAAATAACGGCTGAAATGATTTCTGCGGATGGGGCTATTGGCATGTTTAACGAGTGATATAAAAAGGAGGGTGTTTTAATACACCCTCCCCATAACTGTAATATTTCCTTTGATGGTGAAACGCTTATAATGTAACTCCTGTTTTAAAGATGGCAATTTCACGATAACCTTTCTTCTCGTTATTAACGAACTCACCGCTTGCTACTTTAATCACATACTCGATAAAGCGTTCGCAAGTCTTTTCCATCGGTTCGTTCTCAACGATGACTCCGGCATTGAAATCAATCCATCCCGGTTTGTTTTTAGCCAAAGTAGAATTGGTGGAAATCTTCATCGTCGGAACGAAAGTGCCGAAAGGAGTACCACGTCCGGTGGTAAAGAGTACCATATGGCATCCGCTTGCGGCAAGGGTAGTAGCAGCTACCAGGTCATTGCCAGGGGCGGAAAGCAGGTTCAGTCCTTTCTTTTGCAGACGTTCTCCGTAAGGCATCACGCCGGATACATAGCTTTTACCACATTTCTGTGTACATCCCAGTGCTTTTTCTTCCAGAGTGGAGATGCCGCCGGCTTTATTTCCCGGAGATGGATTTTCACCCACAGGCTCGCCATGGGACAGGAAATATTCTTTGAAGTCATTGATCAAGTGTACGGTCTGTTCGAACAGGTCTTTGTTCTCGCAACGGTTCATCAGAATTGTTTCCGCACCAAACATTTCCGGAACTTCAGTCAGCACGCTTGTACCGCCTTGTGCAATCAGGAAGTCTGAGAACATGCCCAGCAACGGATTGGCAGTGATACCTGAGAAACCGTCGGAACCACCACATTTCAGTCCGACACGAAGTTCTGACAAAGGTACTTCCGTACGTTCATCTTTGGATGCTTTGGCATATAAATCGCGCAGAATATCCATTCCTTCTTCGTATTCGTCACCAACTTTCTGGGTTACCATGAATTTCACACGGTCCTGGTCATAGTCTCCTAAGAATTCACGGAATACGTCCGGCTGGTTGTTTTCGCAGCCCAAGCCTACTATCAGTACTGCGCCTGCATTCGGGTGAAGTACCATATCGCGAAGAATCTTTTTCGTGTTTTCGTGATCGTCGCCAAGCTGTGAGCAACCGTAGTTGTGCGGGAAAGCCACGATGGCATCTACCCCTTTTCCTTCCGTTTCACGGCGCAGGCCTTCGGCCAGTTGTCCGATGATGCCGTTAACGCAACCTACAGTCGGGATAATCCAGATTTCATTTCTTACGCCGACATCACCATTTTTACGGCGGTAGCCTTTAAAAGTGAGGTTTTTATGAGGGATATCCAGAGTAACCTGAGTCGGATGGTAGGTATACTCCAACAGTCCGGCAAGATTAGTCTTGATATTCGTTTCATTCATCCAGTCTCCCTGTTTTTTTGCCATACGGGCATGACCGATAGGGTAGCCGTACTTGATTACGTTCTCGCCTTCTGCAAAATCTTTTAATGCAAACTTATGTCCAGCAGGAATGTCTTCGTTTAGTGTAATCTCTATTCCATCTACGGATAGATGCTCTCCTGCCGGGAGGTTAACAATGGCAACGGCAACGTTGTCGGCAGGATTAATTCTTAAATACTTTGTTTCCATGTACTTGTTTAGTTGGATTTTGTTGTTATTTGCTATGGTAATAGTCTATTGTTTCTACAGTCAACAAGTCAATCGGCATATAGTTGATGCAAGTCACGTCTTTCTTGAAAATGAGGTGATCGCAAAGCGCCTTGATGCCGTTGAGGCCTTGCAGTTCCGGTTGCTGGGCGATGAGGAAGGAAACGCTTCCTTCTTTCAGGCAAGTGACATTCCGTTCCAGAAGGTCGTAGCCTATCAGATTGAAATCTTTCTTTCCGCGACTTTGCAGGTATTCGCCGATAATGTAGACTTTTGAATTGAAAGTGATTCCATTCTTTACGTTCGGGTGAGAACGGAAGAATTCATCCAGCATTTCGTTATCTTCATCATTGCGTTCGGCATGCAAGTCAAGCTCCAGTATAGTACAAGACGGATGATGTTCCTCCATGTACTGCCTGAATCCGATTTCCCTGTTCTCTTGCTGGTTAGAACCGACAATTCCTTCATGTATCTTACGGAAAATAACGATTTCCTTTTCGTCTCTGGCAAGCAGCATTAGCATACGGGCGGCAAAGTATCCGCTTTGGCGTGAGTTCTGACCGAAGAAGGCGAGGGGAGGCACGTCTTTGATATTTGAGTCTATATATATATAAGGTATATCCAACGTTTGCAACTGATCAGTAAAGCCTTTCGTATATTGCGGAGCCGTAGGGGCCACCATCACTCCGTCCGGTTGCTGAGTCAGGATAGCTTCGCTGGCGTCTACAAACGAATGATAGTCGTATGGATCGTAATAGTTGATCTTTACCGAGGTATTGAAGTCCGAGTAGGTCGCGATAGCTTCGTGGATACCCAGTTCTACTGCTGTCCAGTATTCGCCTTCCAGGTGTTGAGGCAGAAGACAGATGAATGTGTACTTCTTGTTGGAAGCCAGGGCACTGGCATACATGTTAGGTTGATAGTCAAGCTGCTTCAGAATTTCTTCCACCCGTTTTTTGCTTGCTTCTGATACTCCGCTGCGTCCGTGAATGACGCGGTCTACTGTTCCTACAGACACGTCTGCTAAACGGGCGATGTCTTTGATTCTGATTCTTTCGGGCAATTTATTCATACGATCACCTTATTTATATAGGTTTATGTGCTCGCACACAATAATAATCTTAATATTTTCGATACAAATATATAACAATTTTTGTAATTACGAAAATTGTTGTATCTTTGTGCCCGCACACGAAAGGTGTGTAATGTAACTCTGTTTATATATTAATACTCATGTAATCAGTAGTTTAACCTCTAAAATAGGGTAAAAATGATAAATTGAAACTTCATAATATTAATAACTTAGAATTTAAAACATAAGATTATGGGAAAGAAAGTCGTTACATTAGGCGAAATCATGCTTAGATTGTCAACTCCGGGCAATACCCGCTTTGTTCAGTCTGACTCTTTTGATGTAGTATATGGTGGTGGAGAAGCGAACGTTGCAGTAAGCTGTGCCAACTACGGACATGAAGCCTATTTCGTAACCAAATTGCCGAAACATGAAATCGGACAGTCTGCTGTAAACGCATTGCGTAAATATGGTGTAAAGACAGACTTTATTGCTCGTGGTGGCGACCGCGTAGGTATCTACTATCTGGAAACAGGCGCTTCTATGCGTCCCAGCAAGGTTATCTATGACCGTGCTCATTCTGCTATCGCTGAAGCTGATGCTGCCGACTTCGATTTTGATGCTATTATGGAAGGTGCTGACTGGTTCCACTGGTCCGGTATCACTCCGGCTATTTCTGACAAAGCTGCCGAACTGACTCGTCTGGCTTGCGAAGCAGCCAAGCGTCATGGCGTAACTGTATCGGTTGACTTGAATTTCCGTAAGAAACTGTGGACTAAAGAAAAAGCACAGTCTATCATGAAACCGTTGATGAAGTATGTGGACGTATGTATCGGTAATGAAGAGGATGCGGAACTGTGTCTGGGCTTCAAACCGGATGCTGACGTTGAAGCAGGCCACACAGATGCTGAAGGCTACAAAGGTATCTTCCAGCAGATGATGAAAGAATTCGGATTCAAGTATGTGGTTTCTACATTGCGCGAATCTTTCTCTGCTACTCACAATGGCTGGAAAGCTATGATATACAATGGCGAAGAATTCTATACTTCCAAACGTTATGATATCGATCCGATTATCGACCGTGTAGGTGGTGGTGACTCTTTCTCCGGCGGTATTATCCACGGTTTGATGACTAAGCCTAACCAGGGTGCAGCTCTTGAATTCGCTGTTGCTGCATCTGCTTTGAAACACACAATCAATGGTGACTTTAACCTTGTTTCTGTAGAAGAAGTGGAAGCATTGGCTGGTGGTGACGCAAGCGGTCGCGTACAGCGATAGTTGAGAGTTGAGAATGGAGAGTTGAGAGTTTGAAAAATCAATTCATTTAAAATAAGAAATTAAAATGGCAAAATTCGATAAAATAGCCGTATTGAATAAAATCGGCTCTACAGGTATGGTTCCTGTATTCTATCACAAAGATGCGGAAGTGGCAAAGAAAGTAGTAAAGGCTTGTTATGACGGTGGTGTTCGTGCTTTCGAATTCACCAACCGTGGTGACTTTGCACAGGAAGTATTTGCTGAAATCGTGAAATATGCAGCAAAAGAATGTCCTGAAATGGCTATCGGTATCGGTTCAATCGTTGATCCGGCTACTGCTGCTATGTATCTTCAGTTAGGAGCTAACTTTGTGGTAGGTCCGTTATTTAATCCGGAAATCGCTAAGATATGTAACCGTCGTCTGGTAGCTTATACTCCGGGTTGTGGTTCTGTATCTGAAGTAGGTTTTGCGCAGGAAGTAGGTTGTGATCTTTGCAAAGTGTTTCCGGGTGATGTATATGGAACTAACTTTGTGAAAGGTTTGATGGCTCCGATGCCATGGTCTAAGCTGATGGTGACTGGTGGGGTAGAGCCTTCCAAGGAAAACCTGACTGCATGGATTAAAGCAGGTGTATTCTGTGTCGGTATGGGATCAAAACTGTTCCCGAAAGACAAGGTAGCAGCAGAAGACTGGGCTTATGTAACTGCAAAATGCGAAGAAGCTCTTAGCTATATTGCCGAGGCTCGCAAAAAATAAGATTAGAGAGCGAAAGCTATCTATAAATAAAAAAGAGGCTGATGCGTCAGCCTCTTCAAAATATGCCTCAAAGGGTTAGTTAGTTTAGTTAGTAATGAGGCATATTTTCCATTTTGTTTAAAGGTGTTTAAAGGGGATAAGTCATCGGAATGAGTGATCATTTCGGTGACTTGTTTTTTTTGTTGGTCGTAAGCGCTTCTTTTAAGAATGATGTGGCATTCGCATTTTGATAATCCGTCCGATAACGAGCGCTGCAATGTACACCACGGCAAAGCCTACGATTGAAAATACAAACGGTTTCTGTTCATTGAAAGTGCGGCGTGGAGGTACAGCGGTATAAGCCTCGTTGGCTGTAGTCTGATTGTCAGACTTGGTGGCTGCTGTTACTTGCAGTGTTGTTTCTGTTGCTACCATCTGGCAGCTATCTGTAGTTGTGGTTACAGTATCCACTAATATTTCTGTAGACATCTTTCTTACCCTTTTAAGTTATACGTAAATTCCTGTTATGGTTTCAACACAGTACTTATAGTTTAGTTCAAAGGGATTCTTAAAATCGGCGCAAAGGTAACTAAAAAAGTAAACGATGGAGCATGAGAAGCATATTCTTTTCAAATGATTTGATGTAGATCAATTATACAGGCAGACAAGGCACATGCAATCGGGGTTATCGCTGTTGTGCAACGCCATACCAATGATAAAAGTTGTATGTGTGTTGTGCTAAAGAAGAATCTCTTCTTCTGTACATACAAAGAGGAGATTCTTCACGATGTTAATTGTTCGGACGACAAAGATGCCTTAATTAGTTATTCAGGTACATAAATGATTTCACCGTTATCCAGTTCATAGGCAATGCCTACCTTTTTCCCACGTTTACCTTCTTTCTTGTCCTGATCTTCGGACGGGGTATACCGGTTGATTTTATTGCCTTCCTTGGTAATGATTTCCATATTCTCTTTACCCGGATTCTTTACCATCGTATAGTCTTCCTGCGAGAAAACCTCTGTTATGTCATACCGGCTGACAAGTGCTACCATCAATGCAACGGCAAAAACCATCGCAATGTCGAACAGATTGGATACTACGCTGATCGGGTCGGAGTCTTCCTCTTTTCGCAATAGGTTATGTTTCATTTCTCTGAGGTTTTATGAATGGAACGTTTGTCATTGAGCAATTCGGATATGAATTCAAGGTTGGTCATATCCTGCAGGTACCAGCGTTGTTTCACTTGCTGTGTAAGGAAGCCTACGGCACCGGCTACCAGTCCGACTACAGTGGTGGCGAAAGCGATCTGCATATTGTAAGCCATGGAAGCAATATCTCCGCTGGCCAGTCCTGCGAGGGCGGGTCCCATTGGAATTAATGTTCCCATCAGACCTAAGATCGGTCCCAGTTTGGTCAGGGTCTTGGAGATGGCTAAGTCTTTGTCCGCTGCGATTTCAAAATTAGCCAATAAACGTTGTACCTGTGCCGGAGTATCACGGGCGTCCAATACCTGACGCATATAGGTAATGACAAGTGATCTAGAATTTTCCGGAAGTTTGGAACTCAGTTCTTCTACCGTGTCCGGAGTCAGCTTGCTCAGCTCGTTGCGGAGCAGGGTTTCCGTTTTACGAATGGACAGATATTGACCATAGAAACTACCGGCAAGTAAAATCGCGCGGCAAAAGAGGATGATTAATAAAACGATGACAGGAACGAGCAAGCCTGTTGAAATCCAGTATAAAATATCTGATATAAAGTTCATTGTTATTGATAATTTGAAGAGTTATTTATTCTATTATTGTTTCACACTTTTTTCTTTGTTTCTGTTTCGGATGTTCCACCAGAGAAGTCCGAGAATTCCGCCAGCCAGTGCGATGACTATGACGCCTGTCAATGCTTTCCAGTCTATTTCACTGACACCTGCTGCGGAAGTCTTTCCGTTGACTGTGGCAACAATTCCCAAAACGGCTACCAGGGCATTGGTTAGGAAAAATAGTTCGAGGCGCAGTTCTTTTTCCGGCAACAAATAGAGCAGTATAAATCTGCCGCAAGGGATGGCTGCCAGGATAAAGGCTGCATAGCTCCATGCTATCGTTTGAAATGAAGTACCCGGAAAAGCAAAGATGAGATATACCAGCCCGCTGAATAAAACCGGGAAAATCAATAATCCCGGAAACCAGCGGAGAAAACGGTACATGAGTATCATGCGCGGCTTGACCGGATAGTCATTGGCTACGTGGACGGCAAGCATGGCATAAGCCATTTGTATGCAGACTTCCACACTGAGGAGTACGGAAGTATCTAGCATCAAGGGCTGATTGCTTAGCCAATTGGCTATCTGAGTCTTCGATTGCTCGATAGCATACGGCCACATCAATCCGGCGAAGACAGCGCAGATAGCGGCGATAATACCGACCGCTATTAATTTCCAGAACGTTTGCTTCAACAGAAAGTTAAATGCTGTAAGAAGCATAAGTACAAGAACAACTGTATCCATTATATGATTTTACAATTTACAAGTTACGATTGATAATTCACAGGACGTGGGTTACATCTGACTGCTTTTGCGGCGCTTGCGTACAAAGAGTATCAGAGCAAGAATAACGATAATGACAGCGATGCCTACGGCTACATTGCTTAATGTATTTGTCTGATTTTCGGCTGTCTGATTCATCTCTTCTTTTTTCATCACCACTCCCTTGTTGCTGCCGCTTGCTTTTGCTTCACGGATTTTAGAGATATTTTCTTTGTACTGTGTAGCGGTTTGTGCGTCTGCTTTCGATGCAATGAAGTCACGGAGCTTGGCATTGTCACAAACAAATCCGGAACAAGACGGGCGGTAAGTATTGACAATCTCCGTATGAAGTTTGCTAAGTTCCGCTACCTGTTCTTCACTTGCTTGCCACAATCCCTTACGGGCGCTTTCGAGCATGACGGCAGTCATCTCTTCCAAAGCGGCAGGATTCTGTTGTTCGAAATATTGTTTGACTCCCAAGTTCAGTTCATCCTTCACATATACATTATATATATTATCCCAAAGCTCTTTGTCGATTGCAGCCGGTTTCATCACATTCCATCCATAGGTATTGGTGATCACTTCTGCAAATTCACTTGCCGAAGAAGCCCCGCCTTTCATTTTCTCTTTGATGTAAGTTGGGTTCAGGATAGTGGTGCGACTTTCTACGCCGACAGCCTCTTTCAGTTCCTGCATCTTCATATGGTTCCGGTTGCGATAATCACTGAGGTAGGCATCCGGATCTTTGCCGGTCACATTGCGTACGGCGAGATTCATACCTCCCATAAATTCGTATACATGGTCAAGGCTTAAAGCTCCCCAGGTATTACTTTGCCGTGGTTGTACGACAACATCCGTCCGGGTCAGTGCAGCCTCGAAAGCGAACTTTTGGAATACTTCCCAATTCTTTTCGCTGCCGTAATACGCGCCCATATTATTGAGATAAGTATCGGCGATTTCCGATTCATTCTCCCAGCGGTCGCCGGATTCTACCATTTCCTGAATACCGGTTCCATACATACCGTTGGCTCCTCCGAATACCCGGAATGTTGAAATTTCGCGGGCATCTTTCGGGCTTAATCCTTTTTCGGTCAGCACCCGTTCGGCTTCTATTACGCTGGAGGCAACCTGATTTTCATATTTGTCGTCTTTGGCGGCGGCAGCCATTTCTACTGCACGGTTGATGAGGAAGAGACGGGAGGCGGCAAGATCACGAAGTTGTCCGGAAGTCTGGACTACCACGTCGATGCGCGGACGTCCTAATTCGGTTGAAGGAATCAGTTTTAAATCGCTGACACGACCGAAAGCATCACGGACAGGCTCAACACCTAACATATAAAGTACCTGTGCGATGGTTGCCCCTCCGGTTTCAATAAACTCGGATGACCATAGTGTATAACTGACCTTGCGTGGTATGGAGTCGTTGTGACGTTGCTTGTACCTATCAATTGTCTGCTTGGCCAAAGCAATACCTTTTTCCCAGGCAGACTCTGTCGGAGTCGCTTCGGCATTAATGGCATACATATTACGTCCGGTAGGTAGCGTGTTCGGATTAGCGATCGGGTCACCACCGGGTGTGGGAGCTGTGTATCCGCCTTTCAAGGCATTCATCAGACTGCTCAGTTCCTCTTCCGGACTTGTCAGAAGTGCATTTTTATAATTGCTTACATTCTTGATGGTACGTTCTACTTCAGCTACTACAAGCGCAAATTCCACCTCTTCTTTGCTGTATTCTTTCGGAGCCTTTCCCATAGCTGCCATCATTGCTGACATACCCTGCGGCTTTTCAGTCTTTCCTGCCATTGCCGGTTTGCCCGAAGCGTCTGTGGATGTATCCTTATTAGCCTTCATGCTGGCTTCCATTTTCTTTAAAGCTTCCGGACTGGCACCCATTGATTTGGCCATTTCCATCGCTTTTTCCGGGTCCATGTTAGCACCCATTTTCTTCATGGCTTCTTTCATGCCTGCAGGCATTTTTACCATGAGGTCCTTTTTTCCATTTTTGCCGAAGCCGGATGACCATTGCCCGACGGCTCATTATCAGCCTGATCCTTTTTGGCTGCGGCAGCCATCATCATTGCCATCATGCCTTTGGGGGCATTGCGCTCGGCTTCTATCTGTCTCGCTTTTGCCAACTCTTGCGGAGTGATTCCGGCTGTGTGGCAAATCAGTTCGTCGGTTGCCAGTGAAGGGTTAGCCATCAGTCTCTCTACGAGAAGGCGGGCAGGCATGAGATATTGCTGGGTAAAGACACTTCGGTATTTTCCGGCAGATTCTGTAGCTTTGCCGCGTTGTTTGTCAAGAGCAAAAAGACTATAGGCAATTGGTTCTGTTGCCATCGCGTAGACAGAAGAAGTTATTCTTTCCGGTTCGTAAGGAACTCCCATTGTGTAAAGCTGCCCCGTGATTTTCTCTGTAGCCAGTTCTTCGGCAAAGTTTTCTACACGGGCGATTTCATCTTCCGTATACGGTTTATTAGCCATACTGTTCAGTCCTAAATCACGATGGATTCCCATCTTCACAGTCAAGGTTTTCACAGCCAGCGACTCCTGATCTTTGTTTGCCTTCTGGGAGTTATTATAGATTTTGATCTTTTCCATTAATTCCCGGTAAATGCCGCGTACGCTGCTTTCAAGGAAAGGAGGAGTGAGATATGATTGCAAGGTAGCATAAGAACGGCGTTTGGCCATCATACCTTCTCCGACGTTTCCGATAGAGTAGAGGTAGTAGTGGGGAACGGCTCCTACCAAACGGTCCGGCCAGTCATTGCTGCATAATGCGACTTGTTTTCTCGGAGTGAATTCGAGACTGCCGTGTGTACCGAAGTGAATCAGTGCATCGGCTTTGAAGCCATGTTGCATCCACAGGTATGAGGCAATGTAGGTGTGTGGCGGAGCCATGTCGGTGCCGTGCACCACCTGGAAGGAGTTGTCACCGCTTCCGGCAGCGTTTTGTGGCAATAGCACAACGTTACCGAACTGTAAACGGGCAATACCTAATTTGCCGTCAGGAGTCACCATATAGTTGCCGGGAAATTCTCCGAAAGCATCTACCACCTCCTGATACTTTTCGGGACGAAGCGATTCTTTCACCCAGCTTTCATACTGTTCTTTGGTGATCAGTTCGGGATGTCCGTTTTGCATGAAGTCGTTGAAAGCTCCTTCTGCATAAGCGTTGAATACCGCCCCTTGGGCTTGTATCATTTTTCCCAGTTCCTGAGCGTTGACAGGCAGACCGGATATATTGTATCCCTCCTGTTTCATACGAAGCAGAAGATTGTAAAGGGAAGGTACTACTTCCATGCCGGCAGCGGTCAATGCGTTCTGACCGGGACCTTTGTAATAATAGATAGCTACTTTCTTCTCAAAATTAGGTTTTGTTTTCAGATTCAGGTAGTTATCTATTGTAGATACAAAAGTCTTCAGACGTTCGGGGACGGCATACGAATGGCGCAATCCTTCTTTATCTTCATATTGTGCGAAAAGGGCGAAAGGGCGGATAGCTCCGTCTATTTCCGGTGTTACGATGCTCTGTGACATAAAGCCTCCCGACATTCCCATCGGATCATTTTCCCATTCATCCACAAGACTGTTGATTGTGAGCGGAGCGAACAAAAGGATATTCCTGGCTTTCAGATAATCCACCATTTTATCTCCCATACGTCCGTGTGCCATATTGATGACGGCATCGGGCTGCACTTCCTCTATGAATGACATGAATCTTGTCATGGATTGAACGGGATAAACATTATATCCCGCATTTTCCAGTGCTTTTATCAGATCGGTGGCATCTGCCATTTGTCCGGTAATCATGATTTTTCGTGCCCCTTCTTTATAAAGGTTATTCTCTTGCATGAATTTCTCATAATCGGCAACGGTGAGGAATTCCTGTTCATCATCCGGATTACTGATTCCGGCATGATAAAGCATATCGCTTGGTCTTTCTGCCGGATCTTCCACTTCGGGTACAGCGGAAGCCTTTCCGTCAATGGCTTTACGAATATAGTTCAGCATATTGCGGTAGTTGGTCTTTCCGCCGTTGCTCAGATAGCCGCGTATGAGATTCTGCTGAATACTGTCGAGATTGCAGATGTTGTTGGCAGGGTTGGTAGCCATAGAAGTGTATACGGGGATACCCTTATCTGCTGCCTGCTGTATTTGCTGACGTTGTTCTTCGACAATGCGCAGTCCCATGCCATTAATGAATACCATGTCATAACTGGTCAGACGATCGAGGTTGTCAAGAGACACTTCGCTGAGTTTGATGAATGAATTGTCGTTGGCTTTCGAGATGCTTCCCTGCTGTATGGTCTGGAAGTTGACGAAAGCTATTTTGGTAGCGCTGAACCAGGTATTCCATACGGATAGACCTATCAGGACTGCTACAACGATGCATCCACCTAAAATGATTTTACTTTTCTTTTTCATTTCTCTTATTTTTAGCTTTGTATGTAGTTCTATTGTTGCCGTTTATTTTTTGAAGAGCCTGTCTATATCCAGTGATAGTCCTAATGTCAGGTTGGTTCCCGTTGTGGTAGGAGAGTTGAAATAATAATAATCCGGCACATAGTCGAACAGGTTGTTTACAGCCAGATTCATATTGATTCCTTTTATAATTCCCAACGAGAAAGTAAAATCCCATATCATATATCCCGGGTACTCTACTGCCTGGCTTCCGGCAGACGGATTGTTGAAACTATCGTTGTAGATGTTTGTTTTAACTTTTGACAGCAAACGTCCGTTGAGTGAATAGTTGAAATCGACTTTGTTCAGAGTCTTACCCCAGTCGATTCTTACAGTTGCCGTATGGGGGCGTGTATCCGTGAATTTCTTTTGACCGTCGCGCATGAATTCATGAATATAGGTGTATGACAGGCGATAGCCGAGTCCGCAAGGATACTTGGCGGAAACGTTGGCGTCAATTCCTGCAATATCCATTTTGTCGGTATTGGTATAGATTTGTCCTTTGGGGTCTTCGCTGTAAACAGTATTGATACGATTGTGTACCAGGTTATAATATCCTGTAATGGAGAAGTTATAACGACTCTTGGTATATTCGGCAGATACAGAGAAATTATGGCTTGTTTCCGACTTAAGGTCCGGATTACCATAAATCATCATCATATTTGCCATATTGAACACCATATACATCTCCTTCAAGGTAGGAGAGCGGAATCCTTGCGAATACGATCCTCTTAATGAACAGTTGCCTATCTTATACATCATTCCCAAATGTGGAGACAGATGGCGTACATTTGAGTCGGAGAAATAGTCGAACCGTAATCCGGCTATTACATTCAGTCTTTCTGTGGGGTTCCAGTCGAACTGACCGAACGCGTCTGCCGTATGCATGGTGTGGTCTGCGTTATCAGTGAACTGGTAAGACATCAGATAATCGCGCAGGTAGTCGGCACCGACAGTCAGCGTATGCTTTCCGTTGAAGGTATAATTATAGAGTGCATGCACATTGTGCTGTACATTACTGTAATCACGCACGTCATTTTTATAAAGAGACTGATAATCACTCTTATCATACTGGTCGAAAGTGTAACCGACTTCAAGGTTACTCATTATATTGAAGGTGTAGTTAGCTTTCATTCCACCGCTGAATCCCCGGTATCTGTCCTGGGTATCCCCCGGTTTATTGCGTTCACGGAAATAATAGCCGGCTCTTCCCGTCAGTTTGAGCGTTTCCAGCGGACGATAGATTAATCGTTCTTTGAAGTTCCACACCCGGCTTCCGAATACAGTAGAGAAATCTCCCGGATTATCTACGGCATAAGTGTCTACATTATTATATTGCACGTTGGTCAGGCTGTTGAATTTACCTGCATTAAATCCTGCAGTGCCACCATACCGCTGGTCGTTGTGTTCGGAGAAACGTGAATTAAGATTTAAGTTCCATGGATCGTCCGATTCGCGGGTGATGATGTTAATTACTCCTCCGATAGCACTGGAACCGTAAAGGGTAGATGCAGCACCTTTCACTATCTCTATGCGTTCTACATTGTCGAGATTCAGACGTTCGTAGTCTACATTATTCAGTGTTTCCCCTGCCAGCCGTTCGCCATCTACCAGAAACAGTACGGAATTACCGCCGAAGCCTTGCATATTAATAGCGGTTTGCTGATCCATGGAGAAGGAAAATTCGATACCGGGCAACTCTGTTTTCAGCAGGTCGGCAACGTTGTTGGCGTTAACTTTCTTAATATCGTCTGAGGTGATGACCCGGGTGATGATGGGAGCGTCCTTCAGCAATTTGGGAGTACGGGTACCGGTTACAACGACTGTCCCGAGGTCGAACTGATCTTCGGATAAACTGAAGTTAACTTTCTTTCCTTTCTCAGTGGTTATTTTTTTTTGTTCGGTTTGATAACCTATGTAAGATGCAGTAATGATATATGAACCGATTCCCGGCAACTGTAATGTGTAGGTTCCGTCAACACCGGTGACGGCTCCTGTTTCTCCTCCTTTTATGGAAATGGTCGCACCTGGGAGGGGTTCACCATTGGTATCAGTAACACGTCCGCTGATGTGCTCAGTCGATTGTTGTGCGAATGTGGAACAGGTTACTATAAAGGAGAAAATCAAGATGGATACTATAAATGTAGGTTTCATTCTTTGTAATTGGTTTCTTAGTTGTTTTCTTCGAAATCAAGCGGATATAGGAAATCGAAGTCGATATATCCTTTTATGCCTCTGGCATTGGTATAGTTGGTAAAACGAATGGCTGCATAGGTATTATCCTTCAATCGTATCAGATAGACTTGATTGGACATGGTGTAAATAGGAGGCATACTTGAAGTGTCTACGTTTAACCAGCCGGATAAGATATCATTACGATAGTCTTCTGTATATTTAATGTTTCCTTCCATCATACCGGACATATCGATTGCAATTTTATCCGTCGTCCATTCGTCTTTTACAAAATTCTCTTCGGCAGGAAGTTTTCCACTGGCCTTCAGGTCATCAATACTTGTATAAGTTGTCTGGAAGGCTGCACCTTCATTGGTTTTGATGTCGTAGCGGTGGATGGCAAGGTCCCATTCTGCCGGTATCTCGCTCTTATGTTCCTCTCCGATTTCAACAGTCGTTGCTTTACGTTCGGATAGGTTGATATAGACCCAGTTAGTGTACTCGGTAGCATTGATTTGTGAAAAGCTACTTTCTTTAATCTCCATTTCTGCTTCAATGGGATCGTCATAAATCCCTTCAAACATTCCATTACAAGCTGAGAGCGACATAGCCGCTCCCAGTATCATGATATTTTTGAAAATAGCGTTACTGCTTCTTCTCATTTCCTCTTTTAGTTATTTATTGTGCACTAGTTTCATTGACGTTTCCGGTGAATACTGCGGTGATTGCCATAGGCATGCTTCCCGGTTTGAAGGCTACCGTAATTTCGGCTTTACCATCTGCCGTAACTGTACCTTCCAGACTTTCACCTGTAATTGGAGTAGTACCGCTTGCGGATTCGGCATCAGATTCAAATGCGCCTAAACTGAGTGTATAGCCGCCATCTGCTTTTTCAACGTTTACTCCGCTAATCGTGAAGTCTCCCAAATTCATATTACCGCCTCCGGTCAAATTACCAAAACCGTTAAGGGTAATGTCTACTGTCGTTTCGGATGCACGTTTAACGACTGCTTTACAATCTTCGGTAGAACCATATGAACTTCCCATAACGCTGATAGCAAGATTAGTGTTATACTTATAAGTAGCGGCTACGTAATAAGCAATCGGTGTTTCTGCCTGAATGAAGTCAATATCGATGCCACCCATTGGTACAGGAACATTGGCTTTCAGGGTTAGTACTTTAGCATCGCTGACACTACCTTCCAGTGTATATTCGTAATTGGCAGGTTCACTTCCGTCCATAGCCAGGGTAACTTCACCTTCGCCTTTAAATGATTTGGAAGAAACTTTCAGGTTATTCAGGATAAAATCTCCGGACCCTGATTTATAAACCAAATTGACGGTACCATCTGTATTGGCGGTAATTGTTGCGCTGGCATCGCCGCCCATCAGATAATCAGAGAACATTCTGCTTTCGCCAATAGAATAACCCTTATAAGTGCCGGCAATGGCTTTTGCTTGCTCAGTATTGTCGGTATCGTCGTCATCGTCACTGCAAGATACAAAAGTAAATGAGAATGATAGTGCCATAAGAGCAACCATCCATAAGTTTAATATTTTCATACTTAATTTTGATAGATAATGATTAATTTATTTTTCGTTTGCAAAGTTACAGGGATATATAAGCAGGGGCAATACCTAAAAGAAATGAAAAAAAACAGGCGTTTAATTATATGTAGGTATTGAATAGGGAGGGATAAGTCCTTATTTTTGCAGTCATTTACAAATTAAATATTAAAAACACAAAATTGAAAAGAAAATGAAAGGTGGCTACAGTAGAAAAAGTGTATTGACAGGGATTACTTCTTTCCTGATTGTATTGTTTACTATGCCTTTGGGGCATGCATTGATGATTTTTATGGAGCACGTACTTTCGTCTGCAGCGCTTCATTATGCGGCTTTCTCAATGGGAGCTGTGGGATTGGTGATGGTGATTGTCGGAGTATTTGCAAAAGGAGATACCCGGCAGACGTTATGGGGACTTTTCGGGGGACTGCTCTTCTGGACCGGTTGGGTGGAGTTTATATATGTTTACTATGCACATCGTTATGAGGTACAACCGTTGCTGAATGCTGCAGGGGAAGTGGTTACGAAACCGGAGTATCTGATTATGCCTTCCTCATTCGGCTTTTGGGTGATGTTCATGTTGATTTATCTGTTCAGTATAAAGAGCGGATGTGACTTCTTTACCTATCTTCAGAAGGTCTTTTTCCGTAAAAGCACTGCCACCATCATAGTGAAGCCAATGACGCGGCATACTTCTATCGTAACTTTCATGGAATTGAATCTTATCATGTGGACCAGCTATCTGGTTTTATTGTTTTGTTATGATGAGAACTTTATTGGTGAGCACAGTCCTGTCACCGCTATTGTTGCATTCGGCTGTCTGGTCGGTGCATTCTTTATGTTCCGGCGTCTGTTGAAAATCAGCCAGTGGGGATATGCCATCCGTTTTTCTATTGCGACTGTCGTTGTGTTCTGGACATTTGTGGAAGTACTTGGACGCTGGGATCTTTTTCATGAAATATGGGTGGAACCGATGGCTTACAAGACCGAGATGATCACCATACTTCTGGCTTTTTTCGTTCTTCTGGCTTTCTTGTTTTATCAGTCTACCCAAAAGAAGAACAGCCGCAAGCAAAATGAAGAATAATTATAAATAAGGAGAGCATACAGGAAGAATCCATATTAATGGGTATTGATAGACAATGAGGAGAGCGCTACTTTTGTTCCATCATTTAAAATACAAGAAAAAATGGAAATAATAAGTAGAACCCGTAACGGACTGATTGCATATTGTGGGCATTGTAAAGTCTATCAACTCGAATTTGGAAACCTGTTCTTCCGTCTCTCCGAATCCTCCTTCGATTATTTTCGTAACTATGTCGTTTCTATCGATGGGGCTTATTACGAGCATCGCAACAGGCGGATGACGTGTACCCGGAAGATATTCCTGCGTTTACCGGCTGAGAATGTTTATTTCTGTGTTTGTGCTTCCGAGCTGGAAGAACTTAAAAGACTGGTTCTGTTGCAAGCCCCTTGCGAAGGAGGATTTACGGAGGAGGTTTTAATGCATGATCTTTCTTTGAATTGATCTTCAGTTACAGGTCATTACACAGGATGACGAACAGGAAAGTTGCTATATCATAGTATCAGAGAAAGGTATGAACTAATTTCTTAGATAACTGTTTTCTAGATATATGATATAAAAACTATTTATAATATGGAACCTCATCATCACGAACATAATCATCGGATAACGTCTCTTAATAAAGCCTTTATAATAGGCATCGTTCTGAATATCTCTTTCGTTATGGTCGAGTTCGGTGTTGGTTTTTATTACGATTCTTTGGGACTGCTCTCTGATGCCGGACATAATTTGGGAGATGTGGCAAGCCTGATTCTTGCTATGTTGGCTTTCCGGTTGGAGAAAGTACACCCGAATAGTCGTTATACCTACGGATATAAGAAAAGTACCATCCTCGTTTCTTTACTAAATGCAGTCATATTATTGGTTGCTGTCGGGATAATTATCGCTGAAAGCATAGACAAGCTGTTTCATCCGGTATCTGTTGACGGTTCCGCCATTGCCTGGACTGCCGGAGTAGGAGTGGTGATCAACGCACTTACTGCCTGGCTTTTTATGAAGGATAAGGATAAAGACCTGAATGTAAAAGGAGCCTACCTGCACATGGCAGCTGACGCACTGGTCTCTGTCGGGGTAGTTGTTTCCGGTATTATTATCATGTATACGGGATGGAGCATCATCGATCCGATTATCGGATTGGGCATTGCTGTGATTATTATTGTTTCTACCTGGGGATTACTTCATGACAGTCTTCGATTATCGCTGGATGGGGTTCCGGTGGGAATCGATACTCAGCAGATTCAGCAACTGATAGTGGAACAGCCGGGGGTAGAAAGCTGTCATCATCTGCATATTTGGGCTATCAGTACTACGGAAACGGCTTTGACTGCACACGTTGTCATCGATAATATGGAAAAAATGGAAGAAATAAAACACTTGATCAAGAGCCGATTAGATGAAGCAGGCATTCATCATGCTACCTTAGAATTCGAATGTATAGGCGTTTCGTGTGAAACAGAAAATAACTGTTGTTAGGTATTTGTAGCATATAATATAGTTATATGTTGTGATTGTCCAGGCTGTAAAGAGTATCTATTTTTGCAGTCTTGATTATTCTATATAACAAATACTACAATGAGGTCATTTATTTTTTCTTTGATTATAATTATTTTTTCAGCTATTTATTCTCAAACAATCTGTGCCCAACAAAGAGATATTGTATTAACTGGTACCGTTACTGACCATCAGGGAGAGCCCTTGCCAGGTGTTACCATTCGCGTTCGGAATACCCAGTTTGGTACAGTAACGGATGCAGATGGACGATATTTGTTACGTGGCCGATGGGAAGAAGGAGATATAGTTATCTTTTCTTTTATCGGAATGAAGAATGTCCGTGTGAAGTATGTTGGACAAAAGGTACAGGATGCTGCTATGCAGCAGGATACCCAATCATTAGAAGAGGTGGTAGTAGTTGCCCGTCCTAATATCAATGAAATGGATATTCGTGCAAAATCCGGAGTTGTGCAGCGGGTAGACATGGAACGATTGAATAGTAAACCAATGATTGATATGTCCTTGGCTTTACAAGGAACGGTGCCCGGTTTGATTGTGACCAATACAGGGGACCTTGGTTCAAAACCTAAAATACGTATCCGGGGAAACTCTTCTTTCCGTGAAGGAGATACTGCTAATGAACCATTGTACGTAATGGATGGTAAGGTTATATCGTCAGATGCATTTATGACACTTAATCCGTCAGACCTTAAAGAGATAAAAGTTCTGAAAGATGCTGTAGCTTGTGCCTTATACGGTATAAAGGCTGCCAATGGAGTTATTGAAATCACTTCTTTGCGTGGCAATCCCGATGGAAGGCTGACAACCAATTACAGTTTTAATATGGGTATCACTACTCGGGGACGGCGGGGAGTGGAAATGATGGATACCGATGAAAAACTGGAACTGGAACGGCGTTTACAGAATGCCTCTACTCCCGGCTATCGGTATAGTGAAGATTATTACCGGAAATATTTTCCGAACAGTCCGGATTTGAATAGTATGATTGCCGAGGGACAGGGAGTGCTTGATTCCTTGAGGAATATTCATACCGATTGGTTTGATGAATTAATACATCGCAGTATTTATCAGCGACATAACCTTAGTGTCAGGGGAGGGACGGAGAACACCTCTTATTATATATCTGCCAATTATGCCCAACAAGGAGGACGGGTACCGGGGAATGATACGCATCGTTTCACCGCTCGTATGAGTCTTGATCAGAAATTGGGACGATGGGGATATCTCTCTCTGAGTACTGATGCAGGATATTCGGAGACAGATACACCGAATGGCAGTTCTTATTCGCCTACCGATCTTGTATATCAACTCAATCCTTACGAAACGACAACTGGAAAATTAGTATCTTATTCAAATGCATCGTCTGATTATACTTATAATGATCTGGTCAGACAGTATAATAGTAAATCGACAGATAAACGCGGTGGAGTAAGTGGAAGTTTAAACTTAGAGCCAGTCAAGGGATTGAATATCGATGCGGTGGCAGGTATTGATGTGTTGTTGAACGAAATGCTTACCTTGGTACCTTCTACCGCTTTATCAGAACGTGTTGGAGGAGTACGGGAAGAGGAACGGGGAAAGTTGACGAAGGGAAAGAATGTAACAACAAATGTATCTTCAAATGTCCGTATTACCTATAATAAGGAAATTGCGGACAAGCATGATCTGACCTTTGGTGGTAACATGGACTATTATATGACTGATGTTGATAATGTTTCTATTACCGGTTATGGAGTCGGTACCCAAATGTCTCCGGCACTTATCAATCAATCTATCACTGGAAACCGAAAACCATCAGTGGGTTCGCATAAAGAAAAGACTGCTCAATTGGGGGTAGGTCTGGTGGCGGGGTATAGCTTTGCGACCACTTATGACTTTTTTGCCACTTACAAAGCCGATGCTTCTTCTGTTCTTCCTAAAGATAAACGTTGGAATGCCGCATGGGCAGTCGGACTGGGATGGACGGTCAGTCAGTATCCTTTTCTCAAAGACAATAAATTCATTACACGCCTGAATCTGAAAGCTTCCTACGGGCAAATGGCAAACCTGGCGGGTGTATCAGCTTCTTCAACGATAGGTACTTTTTCCTATTCTACCAGTTATTACGGCAATGCCCGCCTTTTACAATTGGCCGAACTTTATAATACCGACCTGAAGCCGGAACAGACTATTACTACAGATTTTAGCCTTTCCGTTGAATTTTTAAAGCGTCTGACACTGGATGCTAATATCTATAGACGTGAAACGACGGATGCGTTGCTCGATGTTCCTGTCCCTCTGTCCAATGGGTTCAGTACAATGAAGCGTAATATTGGAATACTCTGTAATGAAGGTTTCGAATTAAGTGCCTTGGTGAAGTTATTCGATACTACGGACTGGCGTTTGTCTTTACGCGGTTCGTTGGCTTACAATCGTAATAAAGTGG
The DNA here is from genome assembly GCF_000162515.1 of Bacteroides sp. 1_1_14. NCBI lineage: Bacteria > Pseudomonadati > Bacteroidota > Bacteroidia > Bacteroidales > Bacteroidaceae > Bacteroides > Bacteroides sp. 1_1_14. Next base: position 137,121 of record NZ_GG774710.1, read on the forward strand.
TCGATTTATATCATGCAGATCGTTTATATGCAAGTGAAGAGGCTATTGTCCCCGACTATGAGGTGGGGAAATCTTATGATATGATTTACGGACTAAAATCGTTGGGTATTAATCCGATAACTGGGCTTCCTGTATTTCTGGGAGCAGATGGCAGCGAAGTTCCCGCTACCGAAAATCCGAAAAAAGAGAATATAGTAGCATTGGGACATTCTACACCCCCATATAGCGGTACACTGAACTTGAGCTTTTCTTACCGTGAGTTTGATTTGGATATGGATTTCTATTATGTGTTCGGAGGGTATCAGAAATATAATTATTCATATGTTCGCGATGACGATAATGCCAATAAAAATGCAATTAAAGGACAGTTGCAGAATATGTGGTTTCAAAAAGGGGATGAAGGGAAAATTTATTATTCTCCTTTCTTTAGCTCATCTGCTCTTGCTTCATTGACTGATTATGCCAATACGGAAACGGTTGGTAAAAGCGATTACCTGAAGCTATCGATGGTGTCATTACGTTACCGTGTTCCGCACGCATTTCTGGAGAAGAATTGTAAATTTATCAAGTATGCTAATATCGCTTTTCAAGCTTCTAACTTATTTATGATTACTCCTTATAAAGAATCCGATCCGGAAACCGGCTCATTGGCGGGAACAATGCAGCCTGTGTTAACTATTAATTTAAGTTTGACTTTCTAACAGATGGAAATATGACTATAATAAAGAGAAATAGAATGCAAGGTCGGATGAAGACCGTTATTTGTTATTTTTTGTCGGTATTTTGCAGTACGGCTTGTTCGCTCGATATTCCCTATGAAAATCAATTTTCCGATCCGGATGCCATTACTACACCGCATACTGCCCGTGAATTGCTGGCAACTGCTTATAATTCCCTGCCAAATCCGGATTTTGAGTTGGCTGTATTGGGCGATGATTTTGTTCCGACCTATTTGATTAACAGAAATGCTAATCTGAATAATCTTTATAAGTGGCAGCCACAACCGATCGAAGATTTGTCCCTGTCTTTGTGGAAAGATTATTATGCGACGATAGCTATTGTCAATGCCGTATTAGAGCGGGTAGATGGCATATCAGTGACTACAGAAAGAGAAAAACTACAATTACAATGTATCATTAGCGAAGGGAAGATACTGAAAGCATATTGTTATTTCAATTTATTACGGTTGTTTGCCCCGGACTATGGAGATGGTGCGGAGAAAGACGGAATTATATTGAAAGACCAGTTTAAACTGGGATTCCTGAAACGTTCGAGTATTGAAGAGTGCGTGAAGGCTATCCGTACTATGCTGACCGAAGCTACGGAAGTGGATAATAATCCTGCGGAAATTTACTGGTTTTCTCAGATAAGTGGTTATTATTTATGGGCTATGCTGGAATTATATTCCCGAAACTACGATCAGGCGATCATTTATGCCGGAAAGGTGATGGAGGCGAAAGGAGGATATGATGTGCTTGGAGAATCAGTCTATAGTAAGTTTTGGGGAAATGAGGCGTGTGAAGAGAGGATTTTTTCTTTGTTCACTACCAATTCATATTATAAGGATATCAATTATGATCGTGACAAAGGTGATCACTTGACTTTGAATTCAGCTTTGTTGAATCTTTATTCCGAAGGGGATATTCGTTATGAAAGGACTGTGTATCCGTTGGAGATGGCAGGAGAAACGGGTGGGGTGGTTATAGCAAACTGCCTGGGAAAATATAACAAAATGAATTGGGAAATGAAAGAAATACAATACATCCATAAATATAGGGTAGCCGGAGCTTGTTTTATCTTGGCGGAGGCGTATTGTCAGGATGGAAAGGGACATGATGCACAGGCGATAGAAGTGATGAATAATTATCTTGCACAGCGTCGGGCTACCTTACTGGATATACAGCTTACTGGTGACCAGTTGTTGAAAGCTATTCTGCAAGAGAAATGGAAAGAATTTGCAGGCGAAGGAGAACGCTATTTTGATTTGAAGCGCTATCGGAAAAGCATCCTTACCGGATGGAACAGTAATATGAAAGATAAACGAGTGGAAAAGGATGATTACCGTTGGACTTTTCCAATACCGAAAGCGGAATATTTGTATAATGAAAATGTATCACAGAATGAGGGGTGGACTAAAATTGAAAATAACTAATAGTATAACAATAAATTTAAATGAGAAGAAAATGAAGAAAGTTTTTATTTATGCTATGGGAGGAATTATTCTTCCTTTCCTGGCTTCGTGCGGGGACGATAAAAATGAGACTAAATATGAAGGTGTGAACAAAATTTATCTGTCGGCGCAGGATCCGGTGATAGAAGAGATGGAAGATACACCACTGACCGTTAGTGTGGATTTGACTTCGGCTTGTGAGCAGGATATGTCTTTTAACTTCAAAATCCTGAATGATGAAGATGGCATCTTGAAGTTGGAAAATAATCCTGTAGTTATTCCGGCGGGAAGCAAATCTGCTACTTTCCAAGTGGTATCCAATCAGAAAGAATTGCTTGTGGAAGATACCTACTTTGATATTGGTATATCCGAACTGCCTTCGTGGAATATGGAATTGAGTGCTGTGTTGAAGGTACGTGTAAAGCCGAATCCACAGATTCCCCAATTGACGGAAGCCCAGAAGGCGTTGGTTGAGGGTTATAAGACGAAGTATGGGATCGACTTAAACGAATGGCTGGGAGTTGTTTCTTGTCACACTACCGTACATAGTCCGGCAGACGGTTATTCGGAAGCTTTTGCTGCAGCTTTTACCAAAGAATATGATAGAAAAACGATTATCACATTGAGTGAACAGGCTACAGCAGAAATACCGGTGCTAAAAATGGTGGATGATCCAATGGGATTGACGGAATATCTGGCTTGGGTACTGCGCAAAGAAACGGTCGAGAATACGGAATTCTGGTATGGGGAATATGCCAGTCCCAGCTATGCAATGATCATGAATTTGCTGGACTGGAACAGGGAGAATCCGGGAACTCTGACAATGTCTCTGGATAACCTCAGATTAAAAGAACTGTCAGATGGGACAGCTGATGTTGAGTTTATAGGGATAAAGACTAATGTATATGGAGAGTCTGTTCCTGTTGTTCCTTTTGAATTTGTGTTTACTCCCTGGGAGTTACAGAAACAAAAGATTAAAGAAGGCAATCCTGATGCTATAGACCTGGAAGCACAGGATGGAACGGCGAATCCTGATTATTATCTCCTGCGTACTTCCGCAACAAATGATGAGTTTGGGGATGAGGCAAATTTTATAGAGCCTAGAGGAAATATCAATTTTAATGCAGGTGGCAAGATGATATTTCAATTTGTAATGGATCATTCTTTAGCAGGAGGATATACTCGTGTACAAGTGGAATATGCAAAGAAGTAAATTAAGATCAATTTTAATGGCGGCTATTTTCATAGTCTCCATATCTCCCCTTATTGTTTATGCACAGACAGACTCCATTCCGCTTCCGGCAGGAACGCTGGAAGGTCGCTTGCCCAATGGATTGCGTTATCTGATTTTGCGGAATTCTTCCCCTGCCTCCCGGATCGAATTTCGTCTGGTGATGCAGGTGGGCTCTGTACAAGAGACCGAACAGGAGAAAGGATGTGCCCATTTTTTGGAACACGTAGCTTTTGGCGGTACGACTCATTTTCCTAAACGTTCGTTGGTGGAATACCTGGAGTCTTTGGGAATGAAGTATGGACAAGACATCAATGCCTTTACCGGTTTTGACCGTACCATTTATATGTTTGCTGTTCCAGCAGATCATCAGAAAGAAGAAGTCATTGATCGTTCGTTACTTATCATGCGTGATTGGCTGGATGGCATTTCCATGAGTTCAGAGAAAGTGGAGAATGAAAAAGGAATTATACTGGAGGAACTGCGTGGTTATGATTTGGGAGATAATCTTTATTCGTTAAAGATAGGACAGGGGATATTCAGCCACCGTATGCCGTTAGGTACAGTGGAAGATATCCGGAAAGTAACACCACAGATATTGGAGGGATATTATCAGAAATGGTATGTACCTTCTTTAGCCACTTTAATAGTTGTCGGAGATATTTCTCCTCAAGACATAGAAATTAAAATTAAGGAAGGTTTTTCTTCATTGCAAAAGCGTCCGGTGAATGGTTTCCGGACCTATCCGCTGGAATATACTAAAGGTATCCATTTATCGGAAATCCGTGATTCGTTGCAGACTAAAACGAAAGTCGAACTAATGATTCCGCATCCTTGTGTGGTAGAACGTACTATGGAAGATGCAGTAATGAAACAGATGGGAAGATTGCTTGTCAGAGCAGTTTCTTCCCGTTTTCAAGGACGAAAATTGAAGACCAGTGTTTCAGATCAGTGGTATCTAAGTGACAAGAATCATTTGGTCTTAACAGTGGAAGGACAAAACAGGAGTGAGTTATTGGCGGCGATTTCTGCTACCGTAGCCGAATTGAATGAGTTGATTTGTCATGGATGGCAAGAGGAAGAATTGGAAGATATAAAAGATGATTTTTGTCGTCAGATGCAGTCGGGTACTGGCAATTTATCACGTTCCTCTTCTGCATGGTGTGATGACTTTGTGGATTATGTGATATCAGGCGACCGGTATCTTACGGATATAACCCGGCAGGAACAACTCAAAACCGACATAAGAAAAGTGGAAGGTAGCTCTTTACAGGCTTTGTTGAAAGAATGGCTTTCTTATTATAAAGAAACTCTGTTGGTAGGATGTAGCAGCCACACCGGATTAGGTGCTCCGTTGACGAAAGAGGAAATAGCTGCTGCATGGGCACAGGGAGAACAGACAGAATGTACTGCTTACACTTATGTCCGTCCGGATAGAAAGGAGGAAACAGAAATAGCTACACCTCCTTGTCTTGCGTCACGTCAGTTTTTTGATTCAACTTTTATTGCCCGTATTGTAGAATATCCTCACACGCGGATTCGGGAAGTGGAACTAAAAAATGGAATCCGCTTGGTACTGAAGCCTACACAGGAAGCAGATACAGCTTTGCTTCTGACCTCTTTTGCTCCTTTTGGAACTTCCTCGTTGCCTGATGAAAAGTATCCTTTGCTGGAAGGTATTGGATATATGGATATGGGAGGCATTGCAAAAGTAGACGGAGAGATGCTTTCGGATTATCTTTCTCAGAAAGAAATTTCGCTCACGATGGCGATGGAGAATCACTGGCATGGTTTCATAGGTATGGCCTCTGTTGCCCATGCACCGGAATTTTTTAATTTGATTTTTGAAAAGATATTTGATCCGGAACTTAAATATGATGATTTTGAAGAGATTCGTCAGGAATTGCTGAAGGATTATGGCAAAGAAACTATGCTGGAAAAAATGCTGAAGCGTGCTCCGGACCGTTTGCTTTCTGCCCGTATGGATGAATTGATGGGAGCTGCCATACCCCGTTCATCCAATAAACTTTCCATTGATCAGATCAAGAGTCAGAATCTGGATTCTATCGCTGTTTTTTATAAAGAACTTTACGCACGTCCCGAAGGTACGACGTATGTTATCTGTGGCAATTTTGAAACGGATACTATCATGCGGCAGTTTGTATCTGTGTTCGGGAGAATCCCTGCTTCGTTGTGTCCATCGGAGTATTCTTATCCTCATTTTGAACTTCCGGTTGAAAAACATATAGAAGGTTTTCCAAACGATAATGAGACACAGACCTTATTTGATTATCTTTTCTTCGGATATTATCAACCGGGTCTGAAGAGTACGTTAACACTGAAACTGATGCGTGATGTGATTCGTAATCGTTTGATTTCCGTGCTTAGGGAACGTGAATCATTGGTTTATTCGCCTTATATATCGTTGATGTATGAGGGAATTCCCTGGCGGACATTCTACTTTGATATCAATGCGTCTGCTGATAACCGTAATATGCCCGAAATAGATATTCTGTTGAAAGAGATATTGCATAAACTGCAGTTGCAGGAAATAGGAGAAGAGGAATTAAGAAATATCAAACGCTCTTTTCTGATAGCTAAACGCGAAGCGTTGAATGAAGAAGCTCCTTCCAACTGGCGTACTACCTTAGTCGGATTACTGAAGAATGGAGAGTCGTTGGCTGATTTCGAGCAATACGAGCAGTGTCTTGAGAGTATTACCCCTGCAACTTTGCGTGAGGCGTTTAATAGCTATCTGAGTCTTGAAAATTATAGTCTGCTATATTTAAGTAAAAACAAACTGAAAAATGACACAAAGAATAATTAAACGGTTGCTATGCCTGGTCTGTTTGTGTGGCTGCTGTCTCGGTGTGGTATCTGCACAGGAAGATATGAACAAACGTGCTTACGTATTATTTGATAATACCGGTAAGGAGATTACTTACGGAGAGTTAGTTAAGCAACTCTCCGGTTATGACATTGTCTTCTTGGGAGAAATACATAACTGTCCGATTACGCATTGGCTGGAATTTGAGATAACTCGTTCAATGTACGCTATTCATAAAGATAAGCTGATGCTCGGAGCGGAAATGCTGGAGAGTGACAATCAGCTGATTCTGGATGAATATATGCAACGTCAGATTTCTTACGATCGCTTTGAGGCAGAAGCCCGCCTGTGGGATAATTATAATACGGATTATTATCCGGTTGTTTTTTTCGCTAAGGAACATGGCATTCCGTTTGTTGCAACTAATATCTCCCGGCGTTATGCTAATAGTGTGAAAAATAAAGGAATCGAAGTACTTGATTCTTTGTCAGATGAAGCTAAAAGGTACATTGCACCTTTGCCTGTTCCTTTCGAGTATAATGAGAAAGAAAGTGAAGCGGCTTTTAGCATGATGAATATGCTGGGAGGAAAGCAGAGCGGAGATAACCGGAAACTGGCTCAGGCACAAGCTGTCAAAGACGCTACGATGGGATGGTTTATTGCTCATAATATGAAAGATAAGTTTCTGCACATCAACGGAAGCTATCATTCTGACTTCAAAGGTGGAATTATACCTTATTTACTTCGTTATCGTCCCGGTACAAAAGTAGTGACAGTCACTTCTGTACGCCAAGAATCCATTCATCAACTGGATGAAGAAAATAAAGACCGTGCAGACTTTTATATTTGTGTTCCTGAAGATATGGTGAACAGTTATTAAGGCAGCTTGTCTTTTAAAGTGAAGATAATAAAAGTCTCTATAAAATAGCTTTATGGAGACTTTTTTGTACCTTTGCGCCCTTAAACTAACTAACCTTTATTTTTTATGTTTACTGACTTGTTGCATTCCTCTTATTTTTCCCTTTTCCTGATCGTTGCGTTGGGATTTATGTTGGGAAGAATTAAGATTAAGGGGCTATCGCTTGATGTGTCAGCGGTGATCTTTATTGCTCTTCTTTTTGGACACTTTGGTGTTATTATTCCTAAAGAATTAGGAAACTTCGGTTTGGTACTTTTTATTTTTACCATCGGTATTCAGGCTGGTCCCGGATTCTTCGATTCTTTCCGTAGTAAGGGAAAAACGCTGATTCTCATTACTATGCTCATTATCTGTTCTGCCTGCCTCACGGCAGTAGGCTTGAAGTATGCGTTCGATATAGATACACCGAGTGTAGTCGGATTGATTGCAGGAGCTTTGACCAGTACTCCGGGATTAGCGGTAGCAATTGACAGTACAAACTCTCCGTTGGCATCCATTGCTTACGGTATTGCCTATCCGTTTGGTGTAATCGGAGTGATTTTGTTTGTGAAGCTGCTTCCCAAAATCATGCGTGTAAATCTGGATCAGGAAGCCCGTCGCCTTGAAATAGAGCGTCGTGGACAATTTCCGGAGCTGGGCACTTGTATCTACCGTGTCACTAATGCAAGCGTATTCAACCGTAGTTTGATGCAGATCAATGCACGGGCAATGACAGGTGCTGTTATTTCCCGTCTGAAACATAAAGATGAAATATCCATCCCTACTGCGCATACAGTATTGCACGAAGGAGACTATATTCAGGCAGTAGGCAGTGAGGAATCACTGAATCAGCTGTCTGTATTAATTGGTGAACGTGAAGAAGGCGAACTTCCTTTGGATAAAACACAGGAAATAGAGTCCTTACTATTGACCAAGAAAGACATGATCAATAAGCAACTGGGTGATCTGAACTTACAGAAAAACTTCGGTTGTACGGTGACCCGTGTTCGTCGAAGCGGTATTGATTTATCTCCGTCGCCGGATTTGGCTTTGAAGTTTGGTGATAAGCTGATGGTGGTAGGAGAGAAGGAAGGTCTTAAGGGTGTAGCCCGCCTGCTGGGAAACAATGCGAAGAAACTTTCCGATACTGATTTCTTCCCCATCGCGATGGGTATTGTGCTGGGTGTTTTGTTTGGTAAGCTGAATATTTCTTTCTCCGATACACTGTCGTTTTCACCTGGATTGACCGGAGGAGTATTGATGGTGGCGTTGGTTTTGAGTGCCATTGGTAAGACAGGGCCTATCATTTGGTCCATGTCCGGTCCCGCCAATCAACTGTTGCGGCAGTTAGGTCTGTTGCTTTTCCTTGCCGAAGTCGGAACCTCTGCCGGAAAGAACCTTGTGGCTACTTTTCAGGAAAGCGGCTTGCTGATGTTCGGAGTGGGTGCAGCTATCACAGTAGTACCGATGCTGGTTGCGGTAATTGTAGGACGCTTGGTATTCAAGATCAACATACTTGATCTACTGGGAACCATTACGGGAGGTATGACCAGTACTCCGGGACTGGCTGCTGCCGATTCGATGGTAGACAGTAATATTCCAAGCGTGGCATACGCGACCGTTTATCCGATTGCTATGGTATTCCTTATTTTATTTATACAGGTGATATCTTCAGCTGTGTATTAATGAAAATCAGTATATATAGGTATTGATTGTTAAAATAATAGTTTGTATCTTTGCCGCCTCAAAATTTAAGATGAGGTGAAACGATTGTCATTGAATATCATGCGCTGTTTCTTGCCGGTACTGTTTGTATCGTATTTGGTAAGTATCACATTCTTTGCTCACATACACGTGGTCAATGGCGTGACAATCGTCCATTCGCATCCTTTCAAGAAAGGGGCGGCACATAAGCACTCAACAGTCGAACTGTTATTAGTTCATTTCCTGTCACATCTGACAACGGACGGTGCGGCTGTTGTGTTTGCTCTCTCTCTTTTTATTCCATTCCTCTTGTGGCGGTTGCATGGTATTACGCAGCATACGCACTACTATTCTCCCTATCATGGGGTGGTGGCACTCAGAGCCCCTCCTGCTATTCGCTTTTCCGTCATTTGAACCGATGGTATCCTGCTTTATAGTAAAGCGGGAAGTCCTCATCTGTTTGTTCACATCATCACTTAACGAAAACGAATAACAAACGAAAAATGAAGAAATACATCTTTTCGCTTGTCTGCTTGTGCTGTGCATTGTTGCCTGCCCTCGAAGGACAAGCTGCTCTCCATGAGCATCCCGAATATCCGGATTTACGTAAATCGGATGCAAACATCGTAGGTCATATCCTTGATAAAAACACCAAAGAACACCTGCCTTATATTACTGTGGCATTGAAAGGTACAACGATCGGTACTGTGACCGATGCTACCGGACACTACTTTTTGAAGAACCTCCCCGAAGGTAACTTCGTGCTTGAAGTCAGCTCAGTAGGTTATAAAACCGTAAGACGCAATGTAACACTGAAGAAAGGCCGTACGCTGGAAGAAGATTTTGAAATAGAAGAAGATGCGGTTGCCTTGGACGGCGTAGTTGTTTCCGCCAACCGTAACGAGACCACCCGTCGTTTAGCGCCTACTTTGGTGAATGTAGTCGATATGAAAATGTTTGAAACGACCAACTCCACTACTCTGGCACAGGGATTGAGCTTTCAGCCAGGAGTACGCGTAGAATCCAACTGTCAGAATTGTGGTTTCCAGCAAGTACGTATTAACGGTTTGGATGGTCCTTATACACAAATCTTGCTTGATTCCCGTCCGATTTTCAGTGCACTTTCGGGTGTATATGGCATTGAGCAGATTCCTGCCAGCATGATAGAGCGTGTGGAAGTAATGCGTGGAGGCGGTTCAGCTTTGTTCGGGTCGTCTGCCATTGCCGGTACAATCAATATTATTACTAAAGAGCCGATTCGCAATTCAGGAATGTTGTCTCATATCATTACCGGTATTGGAGATGGAGACGCTTTCGATAATAATACTGCTTTGAATGCCTCTCTTGTAACGGACGATCAGCGTGCCGGTTTATATATCTTTGGTCAGAACCGCCACCGTTCGGCATACGACCATGATGGAGACGGATATTCTGAAATACCGAAAATACATGGCCAGACAATCGGTTTCCGTTCCTTCCTGAAAACGACTACTTATTCAAAACTGACTTTCGAATATCACCATATGGAAGAATTCCGTAGGGGAGGAGACTTACTGAACCGTCCCCCTCATGAAGCGAATGTGGCCGAACAGACAGAACATTCCATTAATGGCGGTGGATTGAAATATGACTATTTCTCACCGAATGAGAAGCACCGTTTCAACGTGTTTGCATCCGCACAGCACATCAATCGTGACAGCTATTATGGTGGCGGGCAAGACCTGAATGCTTATGGAAACACTACCGACCTGAACTGGATGGCAGGATCACAATATGTCTACAGCTTCGGAAAATGTATTTTCATGCCTTCGGACCTGGCTGCCGGAATCGAATTCAACCAGGATAAGCTGGAAGACAATATGTGGGGATATCATCGCACGGTAGACCAAAAAGTAAATATCGGTAGCGCTTTCCTGCAAAATGAATGGAAGAACGATCATTGGGGATTCTTGCTTGGCGGTCGTCTGGATAAGCATAACCTGATTGATCATATTATATTCAGCCCGCGTGCTAACCTGCGTTTCAACCCTACCCAAAATATCAACCTGCGTTTGAGCTATTCTTCCGGTTTCCGTGCACCGCAGGCTTTTGATGAAGATTTGCATGTGGAGAACGTAGGTGGAAATGTGGCAATGGTTGAGCTTGCAAAGGACCTGAAAGAGGAAAGATCACAGAGCTTAAGTGCTTCGGCAGATATTTATCACCGTTTCGGTGCATTCCAGATTAACTTTTTGGTGGAAGGGTTCTATACTAAATTGTCGGATGTCTTTGCATTGACTGATGGCGAAGTAAAAGACGGAATTCTGACACGTACACGCTATAATGCTCCCGGAGCACGTGTGATGGGACTGACACTGGAAGGAAAGATGGCTTATCTGAATAAATTCCAGATTCAGGCAGGGGCTACTTTGCAGCAGAGCCATTACAGCGAGCCGCACGTGTGGAACAAAGAAGCTCCGGCAGTAAAGAAGATGATGCGTACCCCGAATACTTACGGCTATTTTACAGCTACTTATACTCCGGTCAAACCGTTGTCTATCGCCCTTTCCGGTACATATACCGGTTTGATGCTGGTGCCTCACGAACCTGTTCCCGGATTCCTCGACAAACCGATTACGGTCAATACGGAGGACTTCTTCGATATCGCTCTGAAGGCGGCATACGACTTCAAACTGTATAAGTCGATGAACTTGCAGGTGAATGCCGGAATACAGAATATCTTCAATGCTTATCAGAATGACTTTGATAAGGGAGCCGACCGCGATTCGGGCTATATTTATGGCCCTTCACTGCCGAGAAGTTTCTTTGCTGGAGTGAAAATTAGCTATTAATAATGGTTTAATAATCTTTTTAGCTTATAAATCCTTATAAATGGGGATTGTTTCGGAACCGGACAATCCCTATCTTTGCCGCAGAAGATAAACCTTACCTTCGCTGCACAAAAACTGACGAATGAAACAAATATACCTGAATATAATGAAGTGGTTTCTGCCTGTACTGTTTATTTCGTACATGGCAGGGATTACTTTGTTTACCCACTCTCATGTGGTAAACGGGGTTACGATTGTCCATTCACATCCCTTCAAGAAAGGTAGCGAACATAGTCATACGACAGTAGAGTTTCAGTTAATTCATTTCTTGAACCATGTATTGGTGACAGATAATGGACTGACGCCTTTGTTTGTTACTTCTGTCCTGTCTCTTTTATGTATTTTTCTCGCCTCTCCGCAGCGTATGCGGTATTGTCGTCCCTGTCCGGGCGTCATTTCTCTCAGAGCACCACCCGTCGTTTAGTCTGCATCACGTAGAAGCAGGCAGGTCTTCTTTGGAAACTGCTGTTGCTTCCCATCCTTATTATTTTTGACTTAAAACATTAAAAGACTAACGACAATGAAAAAATATCTTTTAGTCCTGGTCAGCCTATGTTGTGCCTTGTTGCCTGCATTGGCTGAACATCCGGAGTATCCGGAATTGAGAAAATCCGATGCGAATATAATTGGTCATGTATTGGATAAAAAGACGAGTGAACATTTGCCTTATATTACTATAGCGTTAAAAGGAACCACGATAGGAACCGTCACCGATGCTACCGGACACTATTTCCTGAAAAATCTGCCGGAAGGAAACTTTGTGATGGAAGTCAGTTCGGTAGGGTATAAGACGGTTACCCGTAATGTGACCTTGAAAAAAGGTAAAACGCTGGAAGAGAACTTTGAACTGGAAGAAGATGCGATTGCTCTGGACGGAGTAGTCGTCTCTGCCAACCGTAGTGAAACGACCCGACGTCTGGCACCGACTCTGGTCAATGTAGTAGATTTGAAACTGTTTGAAACCACTAATTCTTCTACATTATCACAGGGCTTGAATTTTCAGCCTGGTGTCCGTGTAGAGACTAACTGTCAGAATTGTGGGTTTCAGCAAGTCCGGATCAATGGGCTGGACGGCCCCTATACACAGATACTCATCGACTCCCGTCCCGTGTTCAGTGCCCTTTCCGGGGTATACGGGCTGGAGCAGATTCCTGCCAGCATGATCGAACGTGTAGAAGTCATGCGCGGGGGTGGATCGGCATTGTTCGGCTCTTCGGCCATTGCGGGAACGATCAATATCATCACGAAGGAGCCTCTGCGAAATTCCGGTCAGTTATCGCATACGATCACTTCCATTGGTGGCAGTTCCGCATTCGATAACAACACCTCGCTGAATGCTTCCCTTGTAACGGACGATCATCGTGCCGGATTGTATATCTTCGGGCAGAACCGTCATCGGTCGGGATATGATTATGACGGAGACGGATTTACGGAACTTCCGAAACTGAAGAATCAGACGGTCGGTTTCCGTTCTTATCTGAAAACGAGTACTTACTCCAAACTAACGTTTGAATACCATCATATGCAGGAATTCCGCCGTGGTGGAGATATGCTGGATTGTCCTCCTCACGAAGCCCATATTGCCGAGCAGTTACAACACTCCATAGATGGCGGAAGTCTGAAATACGATTATTTCTCACCGAATGAAAAGAATCGTTTAAGTGTTTTTGCCTCGGCAGCCAATACGGATCGTGACAGTTATTATGGTCCCGGCAACGATCCTCTGAAAGCATACGGAAAGACGACCGACCTCACCGCTATGGGCGGTGTGCAATATGTGCACACATTCGACAAATGTCTTTTCATGCCTTCCGACCTGACAGCGGGACTCGAATATAACCGTGACCGGCTGAAAGATAATATGTGGGGATACGACCGCCATACGGACCAGACGGTCAAGGTTTACAGTGCTTTTCTACAGAACGAATGGAAAAACAAACACTGGGGAATTTTGATTGGCGGGCGTCTGGATAAGCACAATATGGTGGATGATGTTATTTTCAGCCCGCGTGCCAACCTGCGTTTCAATCCTACGGATAATATCAATCTGCGTTTGAGCTATTCTTCCGGCTTCCGCGCCCCACAGGCATTTGACGAAGATATGCATATCGAAAATGTAGGTGGAACAGTGGCGATGATCGAGCGTGCAAAGGACTTGAAAGAGGAAAAATCGCAGAGCTTTAGTGCATCCGCAGATATGTATCACCGCTTTGGTGCTTTTCAGACTAATCTGTTAGTAGAAGGATTTTATACGAGGCTGACTGATGTGTTCGTGTTAGGAGGGCCTTTTGACCGTGGTGACGGTGTGCTGGTGAAAATACGCAGCAATGGTCCGGGAGCCAAAGTAATGGGATTGACTCTGGAAGGAAAGATTGCTTATCTTTCTTTGCTTCAAATACAGGCAGGACTGACATTGCAGCGCAGCCGATACGATGAACCGCATAAATGGCACGATGATGCGCCGGCAGAAAGAAAAATCTTCCGTACTCCCGATACCTACGGTTATTTTACGGCTACTTATACTCCCGTCAAACCGTTGTCCATCGCTCTCTCGGGTACATATACCGGCAGTATGCTTGTGCAGCGTATGGACATCAGCGCAGAAAACGTAGCAATGGGCGATATGCCCGAGCGAAAAGCGGAAGCCATCCGTACGCCCCGGTTCTTCGATATGGGAGTGAAGATAGCGTATGACTTCAAACTCTATAAAACGGTAGACTTACAACTTAGCGGAGGTGTCCAGAATATCTTTGAAGCCTATCAGAAAGATTTCGACAGAGGAGCTAACCGGGATTCCAACTATATCTATGGTCCTTCGCTTCCGAGAAGTTTCTTTGCCGGAGTGAAGATCAGTTATTGATACGATATCGGTCCGTTATTTTCAGAACATTTTATGCATCCGGGAATGTGATAAAACGATTGCTTCCCGGATGTTTTATAAATAAGCGACAGATTTGGTATTGATGATTTCAACGATAATCATGTCTGCCTGACCGATTTTTAGTATTTTTGGCGATTGTAAGTAAGCAATTCAAAGTCTTATCAGATTGCATTACGGGTTATGATAAAAAGAAGATGGACGAAATGCTTCATTATTACGAATGTAAAGGCAGTAAAATAATTAGTTTGAATGACCTATTATGGCAACAGAAAATAAAATAAAGTATTTTGAAAATCGGGAAGACTGGAGAAAGTGGCTGATGGACAACTTTGAAACCGAAGACGAAATTTGGTTTGTATTTCCTCTTAAATCGTCAGGTGAAAAAAGTATTGCATACAACGATGCTGTTGAAGAAGCCCTTTGTTTCGAATGGATTGACAGTACGATAAAACCGCTTGATAAAGAACATAGAATTCAGCGTTTCACGCCTAGAAAACCTAAAAGTACATACTCGCAGGCCAACAAAGAAAGACTTAAATGGTTATTGGAAAATAAAATGATACACCCTGAATTTGAAGATAAAATACGCACTGTTTTATCTGATCCTTTTATTTTTCCCAATGATATAATGGATAGATTGAAAGAAGATGAAATAGCATGGAAAAACTACCGGCATTTTTCCGACGCATATAAGCGTATCCGAATTGCATACATTGAAGCAGCAAGGAAGCGACCGGAAGAATTTGAAAAGCGATTAAACAACTTTATCTGTAAAGTGAAAGAGAATAAGATGATAACCGGATTTGGCGGAATAGAAAAATATTATTGAGATTGTCCGAATCTTTGTGGAAGAATATCCTTATAGTTTGATGGAAGCGATGGAGCATCATTAGTAGTAAATCACTAAAAACTTTTCTTTCCCTTTTAGTAGTTTGCCTGTTTGAGTTGTATTATATATAGATAGTCAATAAAAGTCAAAGTAATCAACTTATTAAACAGTTAACCTTATGTTCAAACAACTAAGTACTTCTCTACTGATTGCATCAGCATGTATTTTGTCCTCTTGCACGCCTACGGTGAAGCAGGAGATCGCAATTTTACCTACCCCCGTTAGTCTGACGGAACAGCCGGGTGCCTTCGTCTTAAAGGATGGAATGAAAATCGGCGTTTCCGATCAGTCCTTATTTCCGGCTGCCGGATATTTGCAGGATATTCTTCGGAATGTGGTGTCTACTTCTGTAGAGGTGACCGAAGCCGATAAGGCGGATATCTATCTCCAGCTAGGGCAGGATAATGGAAAGCCCGGCTCTTACAAACTTCAGGCTACCCCCAAGTCTGTTCAGGTTGAAGCCGGAGATTATTCGGGCATCGTTTCCGCTATTGCCAGCCTCCACCAACTGCTGCCTGCCGGAATAGAAGTGCAGGGAACGAAACAGACTTTCTCCATTCCTGCCGTGCAAATAGAGGACTCACCGCGCTTTGAATGGCGTGGCTTTATGCTGGATGCTTCCCGTCACTTCTGGAATAAAGATGAAGTGAAACATATACTGGACCTGATGTCCTTGTATAAACTGAATAAGTTCCACTGGCATCTGACAGATGATCAGGGATGGCGGATTGAAATTGAGAAATATCCGTTGCTGACGGAAAAAGGAGCGTGGCGGAAATTTAACAAGCACGACCGTGGTTGTATGGAGCGTGCGGTAGAAGAGGACAATACCGACTTCCTGATTCCGGAAAACAAAATACGGATTGTAGAAGGAGATACTCTGTATGGTGGTTACTATACGCATGAAGATATCAAAGAAATTGTAGATTATGCTGCACAGAGAGGAATCGATGTGATTCCGGAAATAGATATGCCGGGGCATTTCCTGGCTGCTATTACCCAATACCCTGATCTCGCTTGTGACGGACTGATCGGCTGGGGAGAAACATTCTCTTCTCCTATTTGTCCGGGAAAGGATACGACGCTGGAATTCTGCCAGGATGTCTTTAAAGAGATTTTCGATCTCTTTCCTTATGAATATGTACACATGGGTGGTGACGAAGTTGAGAAAAATAACTGGAAAAAGTGCCCCCGTTGCCAGAAGCGAATCCGCACGGAAGGACTTAAATCGGTAGAAGATTTGCAGGCGTGGTTCGTGCGCGATATGGAGAAATTCTTCCTTGCCAATGGAAAGAAGTTGATAGGCTGGGATGAAGTTGTTGCCGACGGACTGACTTCGGATGCTGCTATTACCTGGTGGAGGAGCTGGTCGAAAGAGGCGGTGCCTATGGCCACTTCGCAAGGACAAAGAGTGATTGCCTGCCCGAATGAATATTTCTATTTTGATTATGCGCAGGATAAAAACTCCGTGAAGAAGATATTGGCATACGATCCGTATGCAGACGATCGCTTGTCACCCGAACAGAAAGAATGTTTCTGGGGCGTGCAGGCTAATCTTTGGGCAGAATGGATTCCGTCCATGAAACGTATCGAATATCTGATACTTCCCCGTATGGTGGCGTTGAGTGAAATAGCTTGGGTGCAGCCGGAGGCGAAACCGGATCTGAAAGAGTTCTATCGCCAGCTTGTTCCGCATTTCAAGCGGATGGATATCCTTGGATTGAACTATCGGATACCCGATCTGGAAGGATTCTACAAAGTGAATGCTTTCCTTGATGAGGCTTCGGTTGATCTGACTTGTCCGTTGCCGGGCATTGAAGTTCGTTATACTACTGACGAAAGTATGCCGACTAAGCAATCCACTCTTTATGAAGGAAATCTGAAAGTGACGGAAACGACAGATTTCACTTTCCGTACCTTCCGTCCCGACGGTACTCCATCGGACGTAGCACGTACCCGATACGTCAAAGCTCCTTATGCGGAGGCAACTGCTGCTCCGGCTTCTTTGAATTCCGGACTGAAAGCGGTATGGCATAAATTCTGTGGTAATCTTTGTGCGGATATCGATGCGGCTCCCGTGAATGGTGAGTATATCGTAGAATCTGTTTCTATCCCCGAAGAGGTGAAAGGAGATATCGGCCTGATACTCAAGGGTTACCTTGAAATACCTGCCGATGGCATCTATACATTTGCCCTTCTTTCGGACGACGGCAGTACGCTGAAACTGGACGGTGAATTACTGGGAGATAATGACGGAGCACACTCGCCGGTAGAGATTATAGTACAGAAGGCCTTGAAGGCCGGACTGCACCCGATAGAAGTACGCTACTTCGATTGCAATGGCGGAGTTTTGCAGATGGAATTAGTCAATGAAAAGGGTGAGAAAGAAGTGCTTCCGAAAGAATGGCTGAAATATGAATAAATAGATCCCCTGAAGATTTTTTATCAGGTATTAATATAGATAAGGTTTGATAGAAGGCGGGTAGAAGTAGGGATACTTTTATCCGCTGTTTTTATTCTGTAGGTAATTCTTGTTGAAATATCCCTATAAATGGGTATTTCCCAAATCAAAAGTTCTTCTCAACTTTGCAGAGTGAATAAAACGCCACTATGCAATATTTGAAAGAAGACATACAGGAAAAAATCCTCCACATAGCCGAAGAAGTATTCTCCGAAAAAGGATATAAGGATGCTTCCATGCGCGAAATTGCTTCCCGAACAGGGATTACAGTCAGCAATATCTACCATTATTTCACCAATAAGGATGAGATATTCCGCACGATTCTGAAACCCGTGCTGAATGATTTGTATGCCAAGATATACAGCCATGATGCCAATCAGATGTCCATAGAAGTTTTTACGAATTCGGACTATCAGCAGGAATCCGTGCAGGAATATATCGATTTGGTTTCTGAACACCGTGCCCGGTTGCGTATGTTACTTTTCCAGGCACAGGGATCATCCCTGGAAAACTTCCGTTCGGAGTATACCGATGCGATGACACGTACTATTTTTGTCTTTTTTCAGGGGATGAAGCGGAAGTACCCGCACCTGAATATAGGTATCACCGATTTCTTTATTCATCTCAATACGGTGTGGCTGTTTGCCTTGCTCGAAGAACTGGTGCTGCACCACGTGAAGAAAGAAGAAATGCAGAAATTTATAGCAGAATATATAGCCTTTGAAACGGCAGGTTGGAAGGAGCTCATGAATGTATGAGCTCCTTCTTTTTTTGAACGATTCAGAGGAATGTTCTTTTTTAAAAATCAGATATATATAAATGAAAAGGTATGAAAGAAAAACAGAAAAAGAAAAGTGGTGTGAGTCGCTTGTTTGAGATAGCAGGTGAGAAGAAAGGCTTACTGATGCTTGCCGGGGTACTTTCGGCGGTCAGTGCCTTGTGTATGCTGGTGCCTTATTGGTCGGTATATGAAGTGCTGAAAGAGCTTTTGTTGCATGGCAGCAAGATAAGCGAGTTGGATAGCAGTGTGCTTATACACTGGGGATGGGTGGCATTTGTCGGTCTGGTGGCAGGACTGCTTTTGCTGTATGGAGCATTGATGGCATCGCATATAGCGGCGTTCCGTATTCTCTACGGGTTGCGCATTCGTCTGTCCGGGCATATCGGACGCCTTTCGCTGGGATACCTGAACGGTACTTCCACCGGAGCGATCAAGAAGACTATGGAACAGAATGTGGAGAAGATAGAGAATTTTGTGGCGCACACCATTCCCGATCTGGTCAATGTGCTGGCAACCATTGTGCTGATGTTTATCATCTTCTTCTCCCTGAACGGGTGGATGGCGGCTATTTGTGTGGTCTGCATCGTTTGTTGTATCGGTTTGCAGTTTATGAACTTCTTTGGGAAAAAAGCCAAAGAGTTTACGAAAATCTATTATGATACGCAGGAGCGTATGAGTGCTTCAGCTGTCCAGTATGTGAGAGGAATGCCCGTGGTGAAGATATTTGGTCAGAGTGTGCGCTCGTTCCGCCAGTTTAATAGTGAGATAGAGGCCTATAAAAGTTATGCTTTAAGAGTCTGCGACACCTACCAGCCCGGTATGATTGCTTTTACTGTTTTGCTGAATTCGCTGATAACTTTCATTTTGCCCGTAGGTCTGTTGCTTCTGAGCAGAGAGCCGCAGAATATTGGTCTGGCGGCAGTTTATCTCTTCTTTATTATTATGGGGCCCGGCGTGGCTTCTCCTATCTATAAACTGATGTATCTCGGTTCAAGTACGAACGAGATTGATGAGGGAGTGAAACGAATCGACCGCATATTTGATGAACAGGTACTTCCCGAAACTGCGGTTTCGCATTTGCCCGCTTCCTATGATATCGAGTTTCGTCACGTATCGTTTGCCTACGAAAACAAGGCGGAAACTACCCGTACCGAAGCGCTGAAAGACATCTCTTTTACTGCGCCACAGGGAGCGATTACTGCGCTGGTCGGTCCGTCAGGTTCCGGAAAATCTACGGTAGCCAACCTGATTCCGCGCTTTTGGGATGTCAGTGAAGGGGAGATCTGCATTGGCGGAATGAATATAAAAGAGATAGTGACCGAGGATTTGATGAATCTCGTTTCCTTTGTTTTTCAGGACAGCTTCCTCTTCTTTGATACGCTCTATGAGAATATTCGGGTCGGTAATACGTCTGCTACCCGTGAACAGGTGATCGAAGCTGCCCGTGCGGCTCAATGCCACGATTTTATAGAGAGTCTGCCGGACGGCTATCATACGCGGATCGGTGACAAAGGAGTGTATTTGTCCGGCGGTGAGTCCCAACGGGTTTGTGTGGCAAGAGCCATTCTTAAAAATGCTCCGATTCTGGTGCTTGACGAGGCGACTGCTTTTGCCGATCCGGAGAACGAATATAAGATGCAGCAAGCCATTCAGCAACTTATCAAAAATAAAACGGTCATCATTATTGCTCACAGACTTTCGTCCATCATTTCAGCCGAGCAGATACTTGTCCTGAAAGAAGGCAAGCTCGTACAAAGCGGACGTCACGAAGTGCTGAGCAAAACGGATGGTGTATATAAAAGAATGTGGGATGCCTATACCAGCGCATTCCGTTGGCAATTAACTATCAAAAAGGAGGAAACAAAATGAATGCAATCAAGAATATTACGGTAGGACATACCGAACGTCTGCGTAGACCTGTCGGTTACACGATGCTTGCCAATCTGGTGAATATCGTTCCGTTCTGTCTTTCTATCGAAGCCATTAATGTGATTTTCCGTACGTTCGACGGTAGTGGTACACCGCTGGATACGAATCGTCTTTGGATGATTTTTGCTATATTGGTCGTGTATATGGTGGTGATGGCTTTTGCCGAACGCGCCGCCTATCATGCCAACTTTCGCGGTGCTTATGAGATGAGTGCCGAAGGGCGTATTAATTTAGCCGAGCATCTGCGTAAATTATCCTTGGGATTCCTGTCCCGCAGAGATCCGGGGGATCTTTCTTCCATGCTGATCACTGACTTTACTATGGCGGAAACGGGAATATCCCATCACTTGCCCCAATTGATGGGAGCGTTGGTAATGCCGGTTCTTGCCTTCCTTGGCTTGCTTTGGATTGACTGGCGCATGGCGGTGGCCATGTTCGTAGCTTTACCGCTTGCGGTTGCTGTCCTGTTGCTTAGCAATATCGCCCAGCGTAAGCTGAGTGTGCGGCAGATTGAAGCCAAGATTAATGCCGGAAACCGTCTGGAAGAATATCTGCAAGGCATACGGGTGATGAAAGCATATAATTTGCTGGGAGGCAAGTTCGAACGCCTGAAAATGGCTTTTAGTGATCTCCGTCGTGCCTGTATCCGGCAGGAGGTGTTTCTCGGTCCATTTATCTTATTCTCGGTCACATTGATCCGTGCCGGATTGACATTCATGATACTTTGCGGTACGTACCTGTTGATAGGAGGCGAACTTTCACTGCTCACGTTTGTCATGTTTCTGGTGGTCGGTTCCCGTGTTTTCGATCCGCTGACATCTGCCTTGACTAACTTTGCCGAGTTTCGCTACTTCTCCATCGCAGGAGGACGTATCCTTACGTTGATGAACGAACCGGAAATGAAGGGAGATCGTGATGTGCCCGAAAGCGGAGATATTACTTTTGATCATGTATCTTTCGGTTATCAGGAAAAGGAAATACTGCATGATATTTCTGTGACTCTTAGAAAAGGGACGCTCACTGCTTTGGTCGGTCCTTCCGGAAGCGGAAAGAGTACGATGCTGAAACTTTGCGCACGCTTCTATGATCCGCGTAAAGGCTCGGTTCGTTTTAACGGAATGGATATGAAAGAACTGGAGCCGGAGTCATTAATGAAACATTGTTCCATGGTTTTTCAGGATGTCTATCTGTTTCAGGATACGCTGAAGAATAATATCTGTTTCGGCAGGACAGATGCTACAGATGAGGAGATTGTAGCGGCAGCGAAAAAGGCTTGTTGTCACGAATTCATCATGCGTCTGCCCAAAGGATACGATACGATGGTAGGAGAAGGCGGCTGCACTCTTTCGGGAGGAGAAAAACAACGGATCTCCATTGCCCGTGCCATGCTGAAAGAAGCTCCGGTCGTGCTGCTGGATGAGGCTACCGCCTCTCTCGATCCGGAGAATGAAGTGGAAGTGCAGCAGGCTATCAATACCTTGATTGCGGGGCGGACGGTAATCGTTATCGCTCACCGCCTCAAAACGATCCGAAATGCCGACCGGATTATTGTGCTGGAAGAAGGACGAATTGCGGAACAAGGCACTCATGATGAACTTTTGAGCCGGCCGGGGCTGTACGCCAAACTTTGGAATATACAGGAACAGACATCGGGATGGAAACTATAAAAACGGCTCATCAGAGATAAAACGAAAAGGTCCGGCTTTCACAAGCCGGGCCTTTTGTTTACTAGAATTTATGCTATTTACACTTATTCTGTAATATTGAATACATTATATGGTTTTTTAAAACTAACAACCAAATGTGAGAATGCGGGAGAATCACTTCGGCCGATTCCAATGTTTTCAATGTGGCTACGTAATTTTTAATTATGACTAATTAATTCAATTCTGATATTGCAAAGATAGGGGCTTTGACGATTTCCTGCAATCACCTGAAATGGGTATTCTTGGGTGGGTTACTAGCAATATATAGTGGGTCTGAATCTTTTATTCCGGAACATTTGCAGAGTTTCCTGTCAACCTGTTCAGATGACATACCAGTAGTTTTCCTTCATTATCTCTCAAATGCATACCATTGCCTTGACAATAACGGAAGTATTTGCATCGGGCGCACTCGTCTTTTTTCATCCATGAACGGTCGCGATAAGGCTGGAATTTCGTTTGCCATATTTCCCAAAAATCATCCTGATAGATATTTCCTTGATGGTAGTTGGAGCGGATGCTGCTACAGGCACTGATAGAACCGTCAATCAAAACGGAGCCGACTGATATTCCGGCGCTACAGAAGAAAGGAGTATTCCATACTTCACCTTCATAGTTACCCAGGAAACCTTCGCAGCCGTAACTCGCACGGATAATTCCTTCCTTTCGGGTATCACGGATGAAGTCGAGCACTTGTTTCAGTTCTTCTCCGTTCATACGGAATTCCGGTTCTTCGGCGGCTCGTCCTACCGGAAAGATGGTAGATACTCTCCATCGTTTGACTCCGAGACTGATAAGTAACTCTTTCATAGCCGACAACTGTGGCAGGCTACGGCGGGTGACACAGGTAATGACGTCGAATGTCAGTTCGGGGATAGCTGTGATTTCCCGTATGGCATTTACGGCACAATCGAAACTTTCGGGATGTCGTCGCATCCAGTTGTGTACATCCTTCAGTCCGTCCAGGCTGATGGATATACTACGCATACCGCTGCGGATCAGGTTGTGAAGCCGTTCGCGTGTGAGACACAGGCCGTTGCATACCATGCCCCACGGGTATCCCCGTCGGGATATTTCTTTACCGCAAGTTTCCAAATCTTCACGTACGGTTGGCTCTCCACCGGAGATAATGACGAATACATCGTGCGGATTGGTATGTGTTGCTATACTGTCCAGTACTTTTAGAAAATCCTGCAGAGGCATATCCGGAGTAGCGGGAGAGGACTTGCAGTCACTGCCACAATGGCGGCAACGTACATTACATCGTAAGGTGCATTCCCAAAAAAGCTGTCTGAGCGGATGTTCTTCCACTCTTTCGTGTTTCATCCGGCGAAATATTTCTAAAGCCAGCCATCGGCGGGGAGTAAGGGGGATGATACGTTTCATTCTTCTTCTTTTTTCTCCTCTTTAAATAAAGTGACTTTTCCCTCTTTTCCAAGGTCTTGTATTCTAATCTTTTTTGTCTGGTATGCGCCATTCTTTTCGCCGTCTACATCTGTATACTCAAGGTACATTTCAGATTTTTTGGGAGGATACTCTTCGAATTTAAATGTATTGATTGCTATACCGCCTACCGTATAATGCTCTATTTCACGTGACTCGGTATAGGCAGTATCTGTAATTAATGAATCTTCTTGATTCATATAACTGGATACTACGCGAATACCATTAATAGTTTCTTTTTCTTCATTTTGTACTTGACTGCTTATTATAATGTCAGGAGTCCAGTCGGGACCGGGACCATAATAACAAGGTTCGTCCCAGATCTCGTTATTATTGCCACATCCGGAAAAGCCTAAAGCGGCGAGCAGACTTAGTAGATATTTGTTTCTCATGTTATTAACGTGTTTAGTTCTTGTTGGGACAAAGATAATTAATCTTTGAATCGGTTGTTCTCTATTGTTCGTTTTATTCTTTGAATGAGATAATTTTAAAGAATCGAGGATGATTGTATAATTGCTTATCAATCTTTTTCGCCCATAATAAAAGAATGGTATCTAACTAATGACTACTTTCTCTTTCCAGGTTATGCCACTTATATCTGTCAGAATTAGTTCGTAGTCACCTTTGGGCAGGTCCATAAAAACATCACTTCTGATTGTAAGAGTTGCTTTACTTCCTAAAGGAATGATGAGGCTGTGTTTTCCCGGAGCTACTTTGGCTACATAGTCATTTTTTATTCGGGTAAGTGGGAAGCGGGCTAGCTCTTCTCCGTTCTTTTGAAGTATTGTTTTTCCATTCTCGTCTTTTAGTGTTATGCCGATCAGGAAGGAACCGTACACGTCGGCTCCTTCTATCCGGTATACTTTGAACGTCAGGATATCCTCTTGAATCTTTGCGTTGGAAATTTCCAGTTTCGGTTTGACCGATTTGTTGTGTAGAGGTCCCCAAACGCCATTATGAAAGACTTGGTTGGTATATAAGGTAAGTATGAAAAGCAGTACAGCACCGCTTATTGCGACTTTACTAAATTGCTTGATGGATAGTGGAAGTTCGCCGGAAGTAAGCCATATGAGCCATTTGTTCTTGGAAAGTTTAGGCAATAACAGATAATCCAAAGAATATTTACCACCACCGGACAGGAAAATGGTGAATCCGGCTGACACTCCCAAGATGCCGATTTGCCATTCGTCGAGGCAGGTAGTACCCAGCCAGCCGGAGCCTAAAAGAATGCCGAATGCCAGACTGAATACGCCGATACTCATTAATCGTGTGAAGAAACCGAGCATATAGAGTAACCCGACGATGCCTTCTACTAATGTGAAAATAACCATTGCCCACCACAGTAAATCCGGTGTGCTGACCAAGTATTCAATAATCGGTTTGATGCCAATGGAATTGGGAAGAAAATGATTGAATTTTTCTCCAATGTATCCGGTTCCATCCGGAATGAGTTTGTTTTCAAGAACGAGTCTGCGCCAAAAAGCTGAGAAATAAGTCCAGCCGACGATCAGTCGTAAGGAGAGAGTGAAAATGCCCGCAAGTATGTAGGCTTTGGATGGTTCTTGTTGGTGTGTCAGCATACTGTTTGTTGTTAGTTTGTTATTATAGAGAATCGTTTCTTATTAGAACAAGTTTCCACTGGAAAATGTTTTTATGAAAACCTGTTTTTTTTGAAACGATTCTACTCAAGACAAACTACATACAAAACAAAGCTAACAATGCAAAAGTTATTCTTTAGACGGCTATCTTTATACCTTCTTTTTTATTACAATACCGTTTGCATTGTTGGCAAAGGTCGTATCCCAGCATGGCTCCCAAAATGAAGTCCTCTTCGGCAGACAGTTGATTCAAAGGGCGAATGATGATATGTCGCATGGCTTCCATACATTCGGGTTTACCGAAAAACAGATTAATCTTGTTAGTACCTACTTCTTGTATCATATAACTGATCTTCTGATTTTTCAGCCGGCGGATGGCAAACTCTTCGTGCTCTCTGCTCATCGTATAGAGTACCATGTTGCGTACGCCTTTCTTGAACTCATAAATGTGGTTGAGGAAAATCCGGATTTCTCCGGGAATGATTCTTTCGGTAGCCATGATGTAAACTGTTATTTTATATGGAGATAAAGATTAGCTGATTTCTTGTTTTACTTGTTCAACCCATGCACTGATACGTTCATCTGTCTGACCGTCTTCATTGACTTCGTCGAGTGGAAGACCTACGAACTTGCCATTAACGACAGCGATAGAAGAATCGAATGTATAACCAGATGTGTCTACTACTCCACAGAATTTGCAGCGGGTATCTTTCAGCTCTTCAAAAAGAATACCGATAGCATCACAGAAAGTATCGCTGTAAGAATCGGAATCACCACAACCGAACAAGGCTACATATTTGTGAGACAGATCGCATTTCTTTAAAATTTTAATTCCGTCGTACCAGTCATCCTGTAATTCACCGGCTCCCCATGTGGAACTGCCTAGTACCAGTACATCATATTCACCGACCAAAGCTTCAGTGAGTTTGGATACATCATAAATATGTGCGGAAGGAACATCTAGTTTCTCTGCAATCCGACGGGCAAGGTCTTCTGTTGTTCCGGTAGTGGAACCGTAAAATACTCCAATTTTATTCATCTTTGATTCTATTTTAATGTGATGGTGCAAAGATAAAGGGTCTCGGAGAAATAGGAAATCCCCATTTATAGTGGAATAATTGCTTTATTCTCATTATAAATGGGGATGTTCTCTCGCTTTTTTTTCTACAAGAAATGTAACTTTTATTAAAGTTGTTTTTAAATAATGTATTATCTTTGCAGAGATCAAAACAGACACAT
Organism: Bacteroides sp. 1_1_14; assembly: GCF_000162515.1. Classification (NCBI taxonomy): domain Bacteria; kingdom Pseudomonadati; phylum Bacteroidota; class Bacteroidia; order Bacteroidales; family Bacteroidaceae; genus Bacteroides; species Bacteroides sp. 1_1_14. The sequence goes on from NZ_GG774710.1 coordinate 163,745, forward strand.
ATACTATATGAATATGAGAAGCTTAAAGTATTTTTCTTTTGGAGTTATCGGCATGGTTCTTGCTTCATGTGTAGAAGAGAAAAATTTGTAGAATCCGGATGAAGGAACGCCTGAGGATACTCAACTCGGTTTATCTACGGATTTCTTGTTGAAAACGCAAAGGAGTATATTTATTACTGCTGTCGATGGTGATGGAAAATCACAGGCCGGTGTGAAATTCGGTGTGTTTATGAGTCAGCCTTACACGGGCGAAGGAGTTATTTCTATTGATCCGGTCTTTGTCGGATATACGGATGCTTCAGGTAAGTTGAAAGCTGAAGTGGTGATAGGAAATAATGTTTCCAAAATTTATGTGGCTCCTCTCACTGCTGGTTATGGTCAGGTGAAGGAAGCGGATGTTCAGGATTTTGTTTCATTGGATTTTCAAGGAGTCAGTTTTCCTCATATGGCTGTCTCGCGTGCTTTTTCGATTGAGATTCCTTCATTTTCCGGACCGATCAGTGGTCTGTATCAATTGTATATCCCTTATAAGAATGTTGAAATAAGTAGGGATGGTATTCCGCTGCAGGGTGGGTGTTCTTTGGTCTCTAAAGAGCAACTATCTCCTGCTTTGATTAATCAGATTGATAGTTGGTACCCAGAGAGGCAGAATGTTCAGAAAGCAGATTTGGATAAAAACTCGGATTTACGGGTCGTTGATGAAAATGGAGCCAGAGTTTGGGTGACTTATGTCGGTGATGGTGGTTTCTATGTCGCTAATCAGACTGTTTATAATTCATTGATGTATTATAATTATAAAGAGGAAGAACTGAATAGTCCAAATGACATTGATCATCTTCGGATGACTATGTTGTTGCCTAATACTAACCAGCTGCAGTGTCCGTCGGGTTTGAAAGTTCAGTTACTTTATTGGAATGGAAAGGAGTATACTGAGATTTTCCCAAAAGGGACACGGATAGGTTTTGTTGTAGCACGTGCCGGTTATAAGAAGGATGGTACGGATGTAACAACGAAGAATGCGTATTCTTTTAAAAATAAAACGAATCCTGTTGTTAATGGTGACGTCTCTGGAATGTATTACTCTACTCCGGTATTGAATAAATGGGGAAAATCTCAGGCTGTAACTCGTCAGTTAGATGGTTATAATTGTTGTGTGACCGGATTTGATATCCGTCCTTTTGGCGATAATCAATCAGATTATGATTTTAATGATGTAATGTTGAAAGTGACTGCTACTCCTGAAAAAGCAATTGAACCGGGAGAGGATATTCCGGTTGAAGAAGAAGTAGTTGTAACTGAATCTATTCATGGTACATTGGCTTTCGAAGACCAGTGGCCTAATGCCGGTGATTATGACCTGAATGACTTTGTAGTAAATTATGCATACGGTTTGGGAAAGAATACGGAAAACAAGATTACAAGCATTAAATTGCGTTTTAAACCAATAGCCAAAGGGGCTGCCGCTTATACAAAGATCGGTTTTGGCATTGAACTTCCATTGGCAGAAAGTTATATTGATGCTGCAAAGGTGATGGGAGCGACTTTCGAAAGTGGTAATTCAAAGGCGACTTTTGTGATTTGGGAAGATGTAAGCAGACTCTTTCCTAATATAAATGGTTTTGTAAATACAGAAAAGGGGACGAGTTTTGTTTCAGCAGCGGAAGTTGAAATCACTATTCCGCTGACTATTCCGGTTGACAATGTTTCAATGATGAAATTCAATCCATTTATATTTGTGAACAACCGTTCTCATGAAATTCATTTAACAGACTTTGCTCCGACTTCGAAGATGGATACAAACTTGCTTCAAACTGCGGATGACTGTTCTGATGCATCACGAAATATTTATTATCGGATGGAAGATATGTCTTGTTGGGCATTAGATTTTCCTCGTACTTCAGCAAGCGACCCGGCATGGAGATATCCGAAAGAAAAATCGTCAGTAGTGAAGGCTTATAAGAATTATAGCAAGTGGGTAATAAATAAGACGGACTTGTCTTGGTTTGATTTCACTATTTCAGAGAATGTAGATGAGGATGAATTATACTAAAATATTTTTGTTGGTTGTGGAGTTGATGCTTTAAAAGATACCCTTATTTTTCTGAGCAGGTCTTAAAACATAAGAATCCCCTTTATAATGGAGAAACGGATTAGTTTCTATTATAAAGGGGATTGATATGTTTTAATGATGGAACAAGCGAATGCCTGTGAATGCCATTGCCATATTGTACTTGTCGCATGTACCGATAACATGATCATCTCGTACTGAACCTCCCGGTTGTGCGATATAGCTTACACCGCTTTTGTGTGCACGTTCGATATTGTCTCCGAAGGGGAAGAATGCGTCAGAGCCCAAAGCTACGCCAGTCATTGTATCCAGCCATGCACGTTTCTCTTCGCGGGTCAGTACTTCCGGCTTTTCTGTAAAAAACTGTTGCCAAACACCGTCTGCCAATACGTCATCATGATCTTCTGAAATATAAACGTCGATAGTATTATCACGATCTGCACGGCGGATTTTTTCAATCCAGGGCAGATTCATTACTTTCGGATGTTGGCGGAGATACCAGATATCTGCTTTATTTCCTGCAAGGCGCGTGCAGTGAATACGTGACTGCTGTCCTGCACCGATACCAATCGCCTGTCCGTCCTTTGCATAACATACGGAATTGGATTGTGTATATTTTAAGGTGATTAAAGAAATGATTAGGTCACGTTTGGCTTCAGCCGGAATTTCCTTGTTTTGTGTAGGTAACTCTTTCAAAAGACTTTCGTCTATTTTCAGTTCGTTTCTGCCTTGCTCAAAAGTCACTCCGAAAACATCTTTGTGTTCGATAGGAGCCGGGCGGTAAGCCGGATCTATCTTGATCACATTGTAAGTTCCTTTTCTTTTATTTTTCAGGATTTCCAGAGCTTCGGGAGTGTAATCCGGTGCAATCACACCATCGGATACTTCACGGTTGATAATGCGTGCAGTCTCTTCATCACAAGTATCGGACAATGCGATGAAGTCTCCGTAAGAAGACATACGGTCGGCACCGCGTGCGCGTGCATAGGCTGTTGCCAGTGGAGACAGTTTTACATCATCCACAAAATAGATTTTCTTCAGTGTGTCACTCATTTCTACAGCAACAGCAGCACCTGCCGGGCTGACGTGTTTGAATGATGCGGCAGCCGGAAGTCCGGTAGCTTCTTTCAGTTCTTTTACTAACTGCCAACTGTTGAATGCATCCAGCAGATTGATGTAACCGGGATGTCCGTTCAATACCTCAATGGGTAGTTCGCCTTCTTTCATGAAGATACGGGCAGGCTTTTGATTTGGGTTGCAGCCGTATTTCAGTTCGAGTTCGTTTGCCATATTATTTAATTATGAATTACTGATTACAAATTGATAGCGACAAAATTACTAAAAAAAGAATAGCCAGCCTAGCCTCCTGTTATAAATTAGTAACAAGTAATTAGTATTGGGGAAACTGTGAGTAGCGAAAATACCTATTTGTGGTGATTGCATATCCTCGAAATATTCCGTTTCTTTGCAGTCTCTAATATAAATAGGTGTAAATGGATAATTTGCAAAAATACAAACCAACTGATAAGATGATTGATCTCATCAGTGATAACTATTCCTTGTTACAAGTGATGAGCCGTTTCGGCCTTTCGTTGGGATTTGGTGACAAAACAGTGAAAGAAGTTTGCGAGCTTAATGGAGTAGATTGCAGGACTTTTCTGATTGTAGTCAACTTTATGTCTGAAGGTTTTTCGCGGATGGATGGAAGCAGTGAGGATATTTCTATACCTGCACTAATCGATTATCTGCGGCAAGCCCATATTTACTTTCTGGACTTTTCTCTTCCTGCCATTCGCCGTAAACTGATTGAAGCGATTGACTGTTCGCAGGATGATGTAGCTTTTCTGATTCTTAAGTTCTTTGATGAATATACACGAGAGGTACGTAAACACATGGATTATGAGGAGAAAACGGTATTCAAATATGTGGATGCGCTGATAAATGGCAATGCTCCCCGGAATTATCAGATTAGCACATTCTCCAAGCATCATGACCAGGTGGGAGAGAAGCTGACAGAACTGAAAAATATCATCATTAAATATTGTCCTGCCAAAGCCAATGAGAATCTGTTGAATGCGGCTCTTTTCGATATATACGCCTGTGAGGCCGGTTTGGAATCTCACTGCAAGGTTGAAGACTATATTTTTGTTCCTGCCATTCTGAAGTTGGAAAGGAGGATTAGGGAAAATGAAAAATAACGAAGCCATTCGAATTGCGATCGCCGAAACCTCAGTGATTATCCGGGGTGGGCTGACCGCTGCATTGAAGCGTCTTCCTAATGTGAAGGTGCAACCTATAGAATTACTTTCAGTAGAGGCTCTGAGTGATTGCCTGCGTACGCAATATCCGGAAATGCTGATTGTAAATCCTACTTTTGGTGACTACTTTGATGTAAATAAGTTCCGGGAAGAAACTGCCGGTAAGAAAATACGTTTGATTGCTTTGGTTAGCTCTTTTGTAGATGCCTCTTTGCTGACCAAATATGATGAGTCGATTTCTATCTTTGATGATCTGGATATTCTTTCTAAAAAGATTCATGGTCTGCTAAATCTGGCTTCGGAAGAGGAGGAGCTTGACAATCAGGAAACGCTTAGCCAACGGGAGAAAGAGATAGTGATCTGTGTGGTGAAAGGTATGACGAATAAAGAGATTGCAGAGAATCTTTTCTTGTCTATTCACACTGTCATTACTCACCGGAGAAATATCAGCAAAAAGCTACAGATACACAGTGCGGCTGGCCTGACTATTTATGCTATTGTAAATAAGCTTGTTACGCTAAATGATGTGAAAGATTTATAACCTTAAAAGAATGTTATAAAATCTGAAGCCGTTTGCGAACACGGAATCTTTTCGTACCTTTGCAGTGCAATTGGGAAATTGCTATTAGTTTAAAAGGTAAAAGAAAAGATTATTAAGGTATTAGATTTAAATAATTAAGGTATTAAATTTTTTAGTGTTCAATAGGACATTTTTTGGTAAAAGGTAAAAAGGATAACAATAGGTAAGAAGTTTAAAAGGTAAAAAGAAGATTAGTTTTCAGGAATTGAGGTAATAAAAGAAAAGCCTTTCTGGCTTTTCTAATGCTGTGGCGAGTGGTTCCCTTCTAGGAATTGACTCGTTTTTTGTTTATAGACGCAGGGGAGCCGAAAGGTATATAAATACCGGGATTGCTAATGCCAGGAGTGTATAAAATAAAATCCCGACGAAATCGCTTCGGCGGGACCCTATTTCATTTTTACTTAAATGTGGCTACGTAATAAAATTATGACTAATTAATTCAATTCTGATACTGCAAAGATAGTGCGTTTCTGTATCTGTCACAATCCCCTTTATAAGGTATATTGCGTAGCTGCTCTCACTATTAATAATTAGTGGTGGATATCATTTTACTTTTTTCCACTCTTTCGTTGCGAAATCATATGATTTGATCACTTTGGCAGGGCAACCGGCACAAATAGAGTATGCTGGGATGGAACGGCTGACAACGCTTCCGGCAGCCACTACACAATGTTTCCCTAAAGTAACTCCTGGCAGTATGACTGAGTTTGCACCTACCCATACATCATCCTCAATAGTGACAGGCTGTGTACTTACTCCCTGTTCGTCGATTGATTTCTCCGCATCTTGATAATTATGATTAAGTCCTGTGACTGTTACATGCTGTGCAAGATTCACATGATTTCCTATAAGAACCGGACCGATAATGGTATTTCCTAATCCGATGCGGGTATAATCTCCAATGATTAAATCTCCTACCGCATTATTAAGGCAGGAAAAGTCTTCTACTACCGAATAGCGTCCTAGCGAGAACTGATTAAAAGGAGGAAGGTCTTTGCGGACACTGCGATAAATCACGGAACCTTTTCCACGTTTCAGATATACAAAATAGAAAAGGCGTATCCACCAGTTGGGGCGTGTCTTTACAGGATGCATAATAAAACGATGTACGGCTTGTTTCAAAGCCGGATTTTGTTTGATTCGCAGTTTCAGTGTCCTTTTTTCCATATTGAATGTTTTTGTTTCTTTTTATCTTCTACTAAATAATCCGGTATTGCCAGACTGTATGTGATTGCCAATCCTAAAAGCAATATCCACCACTTGAGTGACGAGGTCCAGTGGTATCCTGTTATTAATAAAGTCCAGATACTGACGAAGGTGCATAATTTCATCGGAGAAGGTATCAGCTGCTGGGCTATACGGTTGCAGAAATTCCAGTTGCCTTCTAATAAAGACGGCAATAGATAAGAGAGGGTCTTCCGTATGCGCCTGCGATAGGGATAAACAGGGGCGGAGTCACAGTGTACAATCACATCCGGCAGATATTCAATATATATATTCTGTTTGAATAACTTTCGTTCGAGATTCGTTTTGGCAGTTCTTTGATTCTTCTGTAGCCATTCTAAGTCGAAAGCCATATTGGTTCCGAAAAGACTTGAAGAAAAGCCGATCTGAGTATTCCCCGATCTGAAAAGACTGTTATTGATTTCTTCGGATAGAGCATGGAAACGTTTCCGTACTCCCTTACGATTATTAATGATCGTGTGCAACTGCATTGCCTGTATTCCGGCATCGTAGGCATTATAAATCTTTTCCAGAAAATGGGGTGATAAAGCACTGGCTTTATCAGAAAGAAGGATGACTAATTCGTATCGTTCTTTATCTAATGAATTAATTGCTTCCAGCAAATCTTTATATGTGATGAATTCATATGCTTCCTGTTGATACATGAAAGGAAGGAGGCTTCCGTCCTGAACTAATATGGCACACTGATATTGTTTTCTGGCTTTGGGATAATTGGAATGTTTGAAATGTGAGGCAACAGCCAATATGAAAAGGTATAGGAGCAAAAGCCCTATACACAAAAAGAAGAAATCGTCTGCTATGTAGATAAAGTAGTCCATCCTGTAGTGAAGGAGTTATACGTTCTCTTTTTGAACGAATGCAGTAACTGTTTTCAGAATGATTTTTATGTCCAGTCCGAAAGAGAAGTTTTTTGCATATTGGATATCCAGTTGCTTGCGTTCTTCTGCGGAGAGTTTACCCGCTTCACCTCTTTTTTCAACCTGCCACAGCCCGGTAAGTCCGGCTGGTCCCATAAAACGATCAATGTGTTCATCACTAGTCAGTAACTCTGCCTCATAGAGTGGGAGGGGACGATTGCCCACTATAGACATATCTCCTTTGAGGATATTGATAAGCTGTGGTAATTCATCAATGCTGTATTTACGGATAAAACGTCCTATCTTTGTGATTCTGGGGTCATTCTCCAGTTTTACGAAAGCATTACTTTTCTCTTTTGATTTCTTGTGGATATAGTCTTCTTCAGAAATTACAAAATCGTCGGATATCAGGAGAATTTCTTCTTCGTCTGCTTCTTCAGAGACACAGGATTCTTCTCCCCATATATCTTCTTCCTCTTCTTCTTCCTGTTGGTATTGGTTGAGAGCATTGAAATCCTTCAGATGTTTATCAGCGTCGGTATACATCGAACGAAATTTGAGAAAATCAAATATCTGATAATTGCTTCCTACACGTTTGGATTTATAGATAATCGGTCCTTTGCTCTCCAAGCGAATGGCTATAGCAGTAGCTATTAAAAGAGGAGCAAGGAAAAGTAGTGCTATTCCGGAAAAGAATATATCGAAGATTCTTTTCCATGAAGGCAGGCGAAAGGCTTTTAAATTCTGTGTTTGGAGTTGCAGTGCTTCTATTTTTTGTTCTTTTCTACGTGTGAGAAAAGTTGACAGATCTTTCAGTACTTCACTGTTGGTTTCGTACTTAATCGTGTTATTAACTCCTGCCTTCAAGTATTCTGTAGCTTCTTCCTTAGTAATGGAATCTATAACCAGTACCATATAAAGCCCTGGATACATTTTTCGTATAGAGCGAATATCAGCGATATCTTTTGATAATTCTACCTGCTCAATAAATAAAGCTGCGTCGTATTTTTCTCGTATCTTGTCTAGCACTTTAGTTGCCTTATAGCAGTTTGGTGCTGCATAGAATACTCCGGTACTTAATTTCGAAAACAGTTCTATTGTTTTGTTGTGTCTGCCTATGTAAACAAAATATTGCATTTAAAGGCTGTATTAGTCGATAATCTTTTTGATTCGGATTTTTAGTTCCAAAGGATTGAATGGCTTCAGAATATAGTCTTCTGCTCCTTCTTCCAGTAATTTGATTCTTTCCGTGGTACTTTCTTCGCTGGACAGCATAACGATAGGAATTGACTTGAATAACTCATTGGCTTTCATATATCTGAGGAATTCATCTCCTCTCATTAACGGCATACGAATATCGGAAATAATGAGATCGGGTACATTACCTTCATTAAGCCAATCTATTGCTTTAATAGGATTCTCCAAATACATAACGTCGTAATCCTTGCCTAAATATATACTTGCAACTTTTCCAATAGTCGCTTTATCGTCAACTAATAGTATCTTTTTTTTCATACAAATAGAACCTTTCTATCGCTTGCTTTGCTACTTGATTTATATAGATTAAATTGAATCTCTTGCCTTTGTTTCACTTCGTGCAAATATATATATAATTTTAGAATAAACTTCCAATTAGCAGAAGTAAAATTCATGAAGATTATTATTTTTATTTATTAATAGAATATATCTGATACGTTTAGTGAGGAAAAAAACACGGATTTCATTATTTTTATGAAACCCGTGTTGATAAGGGAGATTAGTTTTTATTTGTTTGGAATACCTTGTTTACATCAAAATCATTCCACCATTTTTCATTTTCTGTACCACCGCTCGTTACCCAGTCACTGAATTGTGAATAAGCAGTTTTGATATTTACATACTCCAAAGGCCATTTGAAATTGGAAGGAACCATGATGCCCCATGCCAGATTCTCTTTACTGATATAATATTTTTTGCTGGCATGATGGCTGTTATCGTTGTTTCCGCCAAACAGATCGGTATTTGCGAGTTTGGTTGGTTGGTAGCCTGCAACATGTATTTCCTTACGTGGGTTTCTGTTGCCGTCTACGATGATAAAGACATTCAATTTGTTGACATTAAAGGCATCTGCTGATATTGTCGGATTATTGAATGTAATGGAGAAACTGATATTTTTAGGTTTGGTATTGCCTGCATAGTCTGAAACAGTATTAATCTGCTCATACCGATCTCTTCCCAATACTTTATGAGCATCATCAAACAGAGGAATCACAGTATAATCCTGACCATTTTCGATATTGTTATTATTTAGATTGAAATTCTTGGCAAGAGTATTGTCACTGAATTCAACTGGCTGTGTAATGGCATTGGCGGGTACATTGTCCAGCATAATAGCTGCTCCGATGCTTTTTGTTGCTCCGGCTGCGGATAAGTCAATACTCAACTCGAATTTTGTTACTTTATTCTCTTTATTAGTATATATTTTCCTTTTCTGAATGGTCAGAACGATGTCATTCATATCATAATCTCCATATAGTGGCCATTGGTCTTCAAAGAGGTAGGTATAATCCTTGTTGTCTTCCACTTCAATAGGGAATTCAGGATCTTCCGGGTCAGGGGTAGGGTCAGGTATTTCTGAAATTTCACTACATGAAGTAATGATTGTTTTGGAACCATTAGGGATATATAATTCTACTGAATTTTCCATAATGTAATTAGGGTTATTGGCAGGTACCCCTTTGGCGAATTCCTCTTCCGGGCATTCAATATCTAAATTACCATTGAACTTAGTTGTCCAACCAGTAGATATGCTTTTTGTAGATTTTAATAATGAACGGGTTCCGGCAGCTTTAAAAGTGACATTAGGAATATCCATTATCTCTGCTTTTATCATAGAACCATTATTCAGTTCAAAAGTGCTTCCGCTATTACCGCATTTAAAAGATGGAATAGCTATAAAAGTACCATTTTTTATGCCACCAGCCAATATACCTTTATTCATTATGATAGTTCCGTTTGTTCCTCCGAATTCGAAAGAGTTTTTGGCATAAAGACTGCAATTATTAGTAAAAGTAGGGTTACCGCCATTATCATTACTTATTTTTTGAGCATTAACAGTTCCATCATTTACACCAATTCCACCTATAATGAAAGTTGGAGTATTAATTGTTGCTTCAGTTCCATTATAAAAATAGCATGTTGCATCTTGAGAGTTAAACTTTAATGCACCTTCTTGAATAGTCAATTCTCCAAAGTTATAAATAGCTCCTTTGGTAAATATGGACTGTTCCCAAGAAGCAACAGATTTTCCTGTAACATTAATTGTGGCTTTAGGAGCATTGTATAAAATAGACGTCGTATTCAAGTCCTTCATACTATTGACATTAATTGTTCCAAAATTTTTCAGTAGTACTCCTATGGCAGCAAGATTGATGTTATTGCCAATAAGACTTCCGCCTGATTGAATCGTTAATATTGAGTTGTCAGCAATAAGAAAACTCGTGAATGAATCTGTGTTGATTTTTCCACCCTTCAAAATAATAATATCTGCACTTTGTATTTGGTTTTGCGAGGGTGTCCATTCACCTTCTACAAATATGGTAAATCTTCCGCCATTCAAATATCCACTGGTATGGTTGATTTCACCATTAAATTTGTCTTTTATGATATAGCTTTTGCCTGCTTCCAAATGATGATTTGATTGATTCCAATTAGTATTACCTCTAAGTTCAATGGCTCCTGTGGTATCATAAGTTTCTTCGGGATATTTTTCTGGAATATTATAGCTTCCGGTGGTCGCTTTTGCCACTCTTGTAGTCCTTGAACCTACAATTTCTTTATTTTTAGATACATCCCATGTACTAATAGACACTCTGCTTCTAGAGTCTGTCTTACGAATATATAGGTAATTAGTTCCTTCTGTATAATTTATTTCTTGTGAAAAAGCTTGACCTTTTTTGGAAACTCCTTTGGCAAGTATATGGTAATCAGACGTTGAAAATGGATTTGCGTCCAATATTTCTATTTGGTTGTATAGTTCATCATCAATTTCTATGCTTAGAATACTAGTTGTAGTCATATTCCAGTCAAATCCATCCGGTGCAGCAAAACCGTCCCCCATTGGATTGGCTGTCTGATAAGACGGATCATATAGATCCTTCTCGGAATCTACGCAACTGGATAACATGCTTACTATTGCTATCGCAATTATAGATGTAAGCAGAATTGTTTTTTTCATCATAATGTCTATTGTTTGATTGTTTTTTTGTTTGTTGCAAAGATAGTTGTATATTTTGGATTAAAGATGTATTTATTGATATTTCTTGTGTAAAAAGCAACGATATTTCCGTTTTGGTTCGCTTTATATGAAAAACGAAAGAGTAATCTCCTGATTTTTTCTTTTGCAGAAATATTATAGGATGAAAATCAGGAGATTACTATAGAGATTTTCTTTTTTAGGGTTTGGTTATTTCCCCTATTAAACAAGAGTTCATTTTGTATCGGATGTCTTTATTAGATAGTCCGTGTCCCAGCAAAAACATCAGTTTAGTTACAGCACATTCGGGAGTACTGTCATATCCACTGATAACACCTGCTTCGAGCAGATGCATTCCGGTCTCGTAACGTCCCATTTCTACTGCTCCGGAAGCACATTGTGTGATGTTAACAATGATAATTCCACGATCAGTAGCCTCTTTTAATTCCCGGATGAACCATTCTTTTTGCGGTGCATTTCCTGATCCGAATGTTTTCATCACGACAGCTTTCAATCCGGGGACATGGAGTAGTGAATGGATGATCTCCTCCTGGATGCCGGGAAAAAGAGTTAATATTACCACATTTGTATCAAACAGATAGTGTGGCTTTAGTGGTTTGTCCGGGGTCGGTTTGCGAATAAGGTTGGGCTCGTATTTAATATGGATGCCTACGCGTGCCAATGGCGGGTAATTGAAAGACCGGAAGGCATTAAAGTTCTCAGCATTGATTTTTGTGGTACGATTACCTCGCATCAGGTGATTTTCAAAGAAAATACATACTTCGGGGACAATAGCTGTACCGTCTGGATTCTTGGCAGCAGCAATCTCGATTGCAGTGATCAGATTTTCTTTTCCGTCCGTACGCAGCGTTCCGATTGGCAATTGAGAACCGGTCAGAATAACAGACTTACTCAGATTTTCGAGCATAAAACTTAGGGCGGAAGCAGTATAGGCCATTGTATCCGTTCCATGCAGAATAACAAAACCATCAAAATGGTCGTAATTATAGTTGATGATCTTTACAAGTTTTGCCCAGTAAGCAGGCTCCATATCCGAGGAGTCGAGAGGAGGTTCGAATTGATAGGAGGAAATGCGATAGTTGAATCTTTTCAGCTCAGGAACGTGCTTGAGCAAATGGTCGAAATTAAAGTTTTCTAAGGCACCTGTCTCCGGATTTTCTATCATTCCGATAGTTCCACCCGTGTAAATCAACAAAACAGAAGGGGTCTCTACTCTCATAATTGATGAATTTCTGTTAAAACGCTGACAAAGATATAGATTAATTGCGAATTATGAATAGTAAATGATGAATTTGTTCGTAGTTTGCAGTGAAATGTTATAAATATGAATATTTATGCGGAATTATACGATGGATTAAAAGAAAAAATGAAGTGAGTCGTAAAAATAGTCAAGTAGCTAAAATTGTTCGGAAAGAATGGTTATGCAAAGCAAAACGATGCTGTCCGGCTATTTTAGCTACTATTTGTCTGACTATTTCCTATGTCTATTTAAGTGCATTTTTCAGTTTCAGAATGGCTTTTTCCGGATCTTTTTCTTCTTCAAGCAGAGTGACAAAGCGGCTACCGATGATAGCTCCGGAAGCATGTTCGCAAGCTGCTTGAAAAGTAGCTTTGTTGGAGATACCGAAACCTACCATTAGCGGGTTGCGTAGATTCATGTCTTCGATCTTTTTGAAATAGGCACGTTTCTGTTCGTTGAAGTCCTGTTGTGCGCCTGTAGTAGCTGCGGATGAAACCATATAGATGAATCCGTCTGTATGTGCATCGATCTCACGTACCCGCTCTTCACTGGTCTCCGGGGTGATGAGCATGATTACTTTGATTCCATAACGTTCGGCAATGATACGGTAGTGATCCTGATAATCTCTGAAAGGTAAGTCGGGGATGATAACGCCGTCTATTCCGCATTCCACGCATTTGCGGCAGAAGTTTTCAAATCCGAACTGCATAATAGGGTTTAAGTATCCCATAAATACCAATGGAATGCTTACTTCCTGACGAATGTTTCGTAATTGTTCGAAAAGGAGTTTCAGTGACATGCCGTTTCGTAATGCCTGAGTGGCAGCGTTTTGGATGACAATACCGTCCGCCATTGGATCACTGAATGGGATTCCGATTTCGATCATGCTGACGCCATGTTTTTCGAGAGTACGGATGACATTGACTGTTCCATCAAGGGCAGGATCACCTGCACAAAAATAAATAGAAAGAATATCTTTCTTGTTGCTATTAAAGAGTTGATTAATTCTGTTCATGATTTTGAGAATTTAAATTTATGACTTTAGTTCATTTAGAAACATCCGGATTCGTTCCGGGTCCTTTTCCCCGGGCTTCAGTTCGAAACGGCTGTTCAGGTCGTACCCTGCCAGACGGGGATGGTTGAATGCTTTCAATGCATTGGCACTGTGTGAGTTGATACCGCCACTCAATAGGAATGGAACTTGTCCGTTGTAGGTATGCAGAATGTTCCAGTCGAATTGGTTTCCTGAGCCACCATACTGCTCACATTTCGTATCAAACAGGAAAAGATTGCAAGCTTTTTCATACTTGCTTATGTGATTCAAGTCTTTTGGGCGAGCCACAGAAAAAGCTTTGATGATTTTCAGGCCGGAGGTGCGCAATGACTGACAGTATTCCGGTGATTCTTTGCCGTGGAGCTGGATATATTCCAGCCCGAAACGGTCGGCGTACATCGTGATTACATCTTTGTCTTCATTCACAAAAACTCCGACACGGCGGGCACGAACGGGTAGGTAAGCGGGAAGTTCGTAGATATAACGGGGAGATTTGGGATAGAAGATAAATCCTATCATATCCACTTTTTGTAGTGACTCCACATCCCGTATATTGGGGGCTTCACGCATACCGCATACTTTGATGATTTTTCCGTTGATCATAGGGCTGTCCGTTTTTGGAAGTTCATGTATTTATTGAATGGCTTTCAGAAAGTTCTGCAGCGTTTCTCCCGGTTGCGGAGTTTTCATAAATGTCTCTCCGATGAGGAATCCCCGGAATCCGGCAGTCCGAAGACGTTTTACCACTTCCGGATCGGAAATGCCACTCTCCGATACTAATACCGCATCTTGTGGAAGTTGTCCTGCCAGTCGGAAAGAGTTTTCTACATCTGTGAAGAAAGTACCCAGATTGCGATTATTAATCCCAATCATATCAATTTTACTATTAATATAAGGTAACTCTTCCGCACTATGGATTTCAAGTAATACTTCCAGTCCCAGTTCATGTGCCTGCTCTGCCAGTTCCTGACATTTTTCCTGTTTCAGTGCGGCGGCGATAAGAAGTACGGCGTCCGCACCGACAATTTTTGCCTGATATAACTGATACTCATCAATGATAAAGTCTTTTCTTATAATGGGAACATCGACCAAAGGACGTGCTGTACGGATATCTTTCAGACTTCCTCCAAAAAACTTCTCATCAGTGAGAATAGAGAGGGCGGAAGCACCTGCCGCAAGGTATGACGGAATAATTTCTTCGGGACGTGCCTCCTGTTTGATCCACCCTTTGGATGGCGAGCGACGCTTAAATTCGGCTATAATACCGGAATCGGAAGAAGCCAATGCCTGTTTCATAGAACGGGCAGCCGGAACTTCATTGATACCTTCCTGCAACTGTTCGATGGAAATAGCCTGCTTTTGCAAATCGACTTCAAACCGTTTGTTAGCTATAATTTCGGATAATATATCTTTCATTAATCTTAAATTTTGAATCAAGGCAAAGGATATCGCATATTCATCCTTTACCACTTATCATTTATAACTTATTACCTATTACTTATTATTCAATTCAATGAATTTCTTCAGTGTAGCCAATGCCCGGCCACTTTCCAGTGATTCTTTAGCGAGGGCGATGCACTCTTCAATCGTTTTTTCCGGACGAACTACTTGAATAGCGAAAGCTGCATTGATAACAACCACGTTTTTCTGTGCTTCCGTAGCTGTATTGTTCATGATGTTATCAAAGATTTTAGCAGCATCTTCCGGTGTCTGTCCACCATCCAGATCAGTATCCTGATAACGTGCAAATCCGAGACCTTCCGGAGTATAAATCTTCTCATTGCCACAGGTAGCTACCTTAAACTCGTTCGTCAGAGAAATCTCATCATATCCGTCCAGGCTATGTACAACGGCAAATTTAGTCTTACTCTCCTGATAAGTATAGGTATAAAGGCGCAAAAGTGGAAGATTATACACACCTAAAAGCTGATAAGTCGGCAATACAGGATTGACCAACGGACCGAGCATATTAAAGAATGTACGTACCGCCAATCCTTTACGGATCGGGGCAACTGCCTTCAGTGCCGGATTGAATAAAGGAGCGTGCAGATAAGCAATATTACATTGTTCCATGCTGCGCCGCATCTGATCAACATCACTTGTGAATTTAACCCCATGTTGCTCCATCACATTGCTGGCACCGCTGACTGAAGTAGCTCCATAATTGCCATGTTTTACTACCGGAATACCTGCTCCGGCTACTGTAAAGCAGGCCGCCGTAGAAATGTTGAACGTATTTTTTCCATCTCCTCCCGTACCGACAATATCGATCGGAGCAAACTCGCTCAAATCAACCGGAACCCGCATTTCCAATAATGCATCACGGAATCCGCATAATTCTTCGACAGAAATATTACGCATCAGAAAGACAGTAATCAGTGATGCTACCTGTACGTCATTATATTTCCCTTGTGCGATGTTTTGCAGGATAGTACGTGCTTCATCGCGTCCCAAATATTGGTGTTCGAAAAGTTTATATAGAATCTGTTTCATAAGTTTATTCGTTTAAGAAGTTTTTGATGATTTCTTTTCCTTGCGGAGTCAGTACGGATTCGGGATGGAACTGGATGCCATGTACATCATAGGTTTTGTGACGTAATGCCATGATTTGTCCTTCCTGACTTTCAGCAGTTATCTCCAGGCACTCGGGAAAACCTTCCCGGCTGACTACCCAGGAATGATAACGTCCGACAGGTATCTCTTTGCCCAGCCCTTCAAAAAGTACGTCTTTCTGCAGGATGCTGATCGGTGTCTGTACACCGTGATATACTTCTTTCAGGTTTTCCAGTCGTGCACCAAAAGCCTCGCCGATGGCCTGATGTCCCAGACAAACGCCTAAAATACTCTTTGTCGGTGCATATCGTTTGATAATGGGCAATAGCAAGCCTGCTTCTTCGGGTATTCCCGGCCCCGGTGAAAGTATGATCTTATCAAATCGTTCCACTTCATCAAGGTTTATCTGGTCGTTGCGGACTACTTCGACGTCTGTAGCTCCCAGTTCTTTCACTGCATGCAGCAAATTGTAGGTGAAAGAATCATAGTTATCTAAAAGTAATATTTTCATTTTATTGTTATTGTAAAATTGTTGTTCAAATACTGTTTCTGACTTATCAGGCAGATCGCTCTGAACAGTTAGTTTTTTAAATTAACAGCTAAATCGATAGCCTTTTTAAGAGCTCCTAATTTATTGTTTACCTCTTGCAGCTCGTATTCATCCTGACTGCGTGCAACGATACCGCCTCCGGCCTGGAACCACAACTCGTTATTCCGGCTGACAAAAGTACGGATGGTGATTGCCTGGTTCAGTTCTCCGTTAAGTCCGATAAAGCCGATACAGCCGCCATAAGCACCGCGGTTATGAGGTTCGATTTCACTGATCAGCTGCATGGCGCGTACTTTCGGTGCTCCGCTCAACGTTCCCGCAGGGAAAGTATCGATGAAAGTTTTAATCTTATCCGCCCCTTCATTCAGCTGACCGCTCACGCGGCTGACCAGATGAATCACATGACTGTAATACTGTGGTTCCTTATAAAACAATACCCGTACATCATGGCAATTACGTGAAAGATCATTTCTTGCCAGATCAACCAGCATCACATGCTCCGCGTTCTCTTTCGGATCGGCAAGCAGTGCTTCTGCCAATTCGCGGTCTTTTACCGTATCTCCGGTACGGCGGGTTGTTCCGGCAATCGGGTCGATGTAGGCACGTCCGTCTTCAATTTTACAGTGAGTCTCCGGAGAAGAACCGAAAATGCGGTATCCTCCGAAATCGAAATAGAAAAGATAAGGAGAAGGGTTGATGCTGCGAAGAGCACGATAAACTTTGAAATCATCTCCGGCATAAGGCTGGACGAATCTTCTGGAAAGGACAATCTGAAAAACATCACCACGCATACAATGGGCAATACCCTTGCGAACGTTCGCTTTATGTTCCTCATCGGAGATCGGGCTGCTGACAGGACCTGTCACCGAGAAATTATAAGAAGCATAATTTCTGTTTTCGATAGCGGCCTCCAGTTCCGGCAAACCGCTTTCTTCACCTTCGCCCAGCATTTCTACCAATGTCAATTCATTCTTGAAATGATTGAAAACGATGATATACTTATATAATATGTATAGCAAGTCCGGAGCATCATTCTGCTCATCATGACTTTCTTTCACCGGGATATGTTCGAAGTATTTCACTGCGTTGAATGTGGTGTATCCGTAAAGTCCGCACACATTCTTGTTTTCTCCGGTCACTTGAAACTGACTGATGAATTGATTCATCGCTTTTTCTACCGTGAATGATTGGGTGAGCGGCTCTTCCTTCCGACTATTGTCAGGATAACTGGCAGTGACTATTCCGCTATTGACACCGATACTTGCCAGCGGACAAAGAGCGATGAACGAGAGGGAATTTTCTCCTGCATGATAATCGGAACTCTCCATCAATGCAGATTGTGGGTACATATCACGTACTTTCAGATAGATACTGACAGGAGTGTGCATATCTCCGAGTACCTGTTTGCTATGGGCTGTATAACTGAATGTTTTCATTTTTATAATTTCTAAATTCAAACTACAAAACTAGATGTTGATAATCACTTTTCATTGAAAGACAAATAAGTTTCAATGTCTTTGTCGCCACGTCCCGATACGGTCAGTACAACCACATCTTCCGGTTTGAACTTCAATTTTTTCAGCGCACCCAGTGCGTGGGCAGATTCCAGTGCGGGAATGATTCCTTCAAGTTTGGTCAGTTCATAAGCGGCTTCTATTGCTTCGTCATCATTGACAGCCAATACGGTAGCCCGTCTTTGAGCGGCAAGATTGGCGTGTATCGGTCCGATTCCCGGATAGTCCAGTCCGGCGGAGATAGAGTAGGGTTCTTCAATCTGTCCGTCTTCGTTCTGGATAACGTAAGTACGGGCTCCATGGATAATGCCCATTTTCCCAAGCTGTATAGTGGCGGCGGTCATTCCGGTTTCTATTCCTTTTCCTCCTGCTTCTGCCAGAATGATGCCTACCCTTTCGTCATTGATATAATGATAAATCGTTCCGGCGGCATTGCTTCCTCCACCTACACAGGCTATCAGATAATCAGGGTGATCACGTCCTTCTTTCTCCATAAGTTGTTTTTTGATTTCTTCGCTGATTACGGATTGCAGGCGTGCCACCATGTCGGGATAAGGATGGGGACCTACTGTTGAGCCGATGATATAATAAGTGTCGGCAGGATGACAGCACCAGTCGCGGATTGCTTCGTTGGTCGCATCTTTCAGTGTCATGTTGCCGGAAGTGACCGGGATTACGGTAGCTCCCAGCATCTTCATTTTTTCGACATTGATGTGCTGGCGCTCAACGTCCGTTTTACCCATATAGACAATACATTCCATATCCATCAAAGCACATACGGTAGCCGTTGCAACGCCGTGTTGTCCGGCTCCGGTTTCAGCGATAATACGTTTCTTTCCCATGCGGCGTGCCAGCAAAATCTGTCCGATAGTATTATTGATTTTGTGGGCACCTGTATGGTTCAGGTCTTCCCGTTTCAGATACATTTTGCAACCATACTTTTCTGAAAGTCTGCGGGCGAGATAGAGTGGGGAAGGGCGGCCTACGTAGTCACGCAGCAACTGGTCAAACTCCTTTTTGAAATCTTCGCTTTCGAGCACTCCGAGGTACGTATTCTTCAGTTCCTCTACACATTTGTGGAGAATTTCCGGAACATAAGCGCCGCCGAACTCTCCGTAGTAACCATCCTGATCAACTAAAAAACTTTTCATAATCCTATTTTTATTTATTATTATTTATTCGATTTTCAAAAACGGGCAAATAAAAAGAGCCCTGTCGCAGGTTGCGACAGGGCTCTTTCAAATTTGTTATATCTTTAATGAGGTATATACATACGAGCACTGCTCCCTTACGACTGTCGGAGTTGTAACGGGCGCCACCACCAATATGTATTTACTAACATTGTTCTCATTGTCTTTTGTTATTTATCGGGGACAAATATAGACACTTTGTTTGAAACAACAAACAAAATCTTACTTTTTTCTTTTTCCCCTTCATTTTTCTGATATAGAACAATTTTCTGCCTGATCTGTTCTTATAAATATTGAATATTTAAACGAAAAACAATTATGAAACAGAGAAAAGTCTTAGTAGGTATCGCTATTGCCATTTTTTATTATATTATTGCTTTATTGGTTATTGGTAGCTGAAGATATGAAACCTTGGCTGTCCGCTATGGTTCCTTCAGCCTTGCAACAATTCATTGCCTGATCCCGACAGGTTTCAGATAATTGGCGTATATTTGCAAGGTTAGTAACTAATAACCAAAATAATAACAATAGACAGATATGGAAAATTTTATCTTTCAGAATCCCGTAAAGCTGATTATGGGGCATGGAATGATTGCCCGGTTGAGCAAAGAAATACCATCCGACAAACGTATCATGATAACTTTTGGCGGAGGCAGCGTGAAAAAGAATGGTGTGTATGATCAGGTAAAAGAAGCGCTTAAAGACCATTTTACAATAGAGTTTTGGGGCATCGAGCCTAATCCGGCCATCGAAACGCTTCGCAAGGCGATTGCTTTGGGCAAGGAGCAGAAAGTCGATTATCTATTGGCTGTAGGCGGTGGTTCTGTGATTGATGGTACGAAATTGATTTCCGCAGGTTTGTTGTACGACGGTGATGCATGGGATTTGGTACTTGCCGGACGTCCGGTTACCAAGACTGTTCCGCTTTCTACCGTATTGACACTTCCTGCCACAGGTTCGGAAATGAATAACGGAGCTGTCATCTCTCGTCACGAAACTAAGGAAAAATATCCTTTTTATTCCAATTTCCCATTGTTCTCTATTCTTGATCCGGAAGTAACCTTTACTCTACCTCCTCATCAGGTGGCGTGCGGATTGGCGGATACATTCGTTCATGTGATGGAACAATACATGACAGTTGCCGGACAAAGCCGTGTGATGGACCGTTGGGCGGAAGGTATCCTGCAAACTCTGGTAGAAATAGCTCCAAAGATTCGTGAGAACCAGCATGATTATCAGCTTATGGCAGATTTCATGCTTTCTGCAACAATGGCATTGAATGGCTTCATTGCAATGGGAGTGTCTCAGGACTGGGCGACTCACATGATCGGTCATGAAATCACTGCATTGCATGGACTGACACATGGGCATACGCTGGTGATTATTCTCCCGGCAACTTTACGTGTCCTTCGGGAAGCGAAAGGAGACAAGTTGGTGCAATACGGTGAAAGAGTATGGGGAATTACTTCCGGAACGAAAGAAGAACGCATTGATGAAGCAATTGATCGTACTGAAGAGTTTTTCCGTTCATTGGGCTTGACTACTCGTCTGCATGAAGAAAATATCGGTGAAGAAACCGTTTTGGAAATTGAACGCCGGTTTAATGAACGTGGTGCCAAGTATGGAGAAAATGAGAATGTGACAGGAGCTGTTGCCCGTAAAATATTGGAGGCTGCCCTCTGATCGCTTCTTTTATAATCTAAAATAATAAAGCTGCCCGAAAGGATTTGTTTACTGTCATGATGGCAGAGATAAATATACTTTTCGGGCAGTTTTGTTAGTTATAATCAGTATCAGGTTTTATGCTTTTTCATGTATCGGAAGTCTGAACCAGAAGCACGAACCTTTTCCTTCTTTAGAATCTGCTCCGATAGTGCCGCCTAAGCGCTCTACGATCACCCGGCAGATAGCCAGACCAAGTCCCGTACCTTTTGCGAATGTATTCAACTTGACGAAACGTTCGAATACTTCGTTTATTTTATCCGCCGGAATCCCAATTCCCGTGTCTTTTACATAGAAGTAGATTTCATCTTTTGCTTCGTCAATCCGGTATCCCATTTGAATGGAACCTTTCGGAGTGAACTTCATCGCATTGTTTGTGAAGTTGATGATTACTTGCGAAAGACGTACGCGGTCTGTGTTGAGAATACATTCTTCCGCTTTCTCCGTGAAGGTGATCGCCACGTCGGGAGAAGTGTTTTTCTCTTGCATTTGCCTGCAAATACCTTCCATCAGATCATTGATATCGGTAGGGGCAAGAGTAAACTCCATCGTTCCGGCTTCTATTTTGGAAAGATCGAGAATATCATCTATCAATTGCAGTAACAACTCATTGTTACTGGACACTATCTTCATGTATTCCTGTTTCTCTTCCTCTTCACCCGTTTGGCAAATCATGTCAGAGAATCCAATAATCGCATTCAACGGAGTACGTATCTCGTGACTCATGTTGGCAAGGAAAGCTGATTTCAGACGGTTTGATTCTTCTGCTTTTTCTTTTGCTTCCTGTAGCATCTTGTCCATTTTCACCTTTTCGGTGATGTCTTCGAAGCGCAACAGACCGCCGATGATTTCTATTCCTTCATTATCATAAACCGGAGTAGCTGTCACTTCAAAGTCTACCTGATCTATCTGGATAGTATGGCGTATGATTTTTCCTTGTTCAATCGCTTTCTGAAAGGCGCATTGTTCGCATGGAGTATCCCGGAGTGCACTTGTTTTGTAGCAGATTTGTCCCGGTGTATAATGCCTTCCTTTCACGAGGCTGGCAATTTGCGTCGTTTCTTCCCATTGTACCAGATAGTTTTTGTCGATATAAATGAGCCCGAAGTTGACGCTCTTCAAAGCTAGCTTTTGTTTGTTCAGCGCTTTTTCCAGTTCTTCTTTGGCGGCAATCAGTTCTCGTTCGTAAGTCTTTAGCCGGGTGATGTCCCATCGGGTCACTAACAGCCATTTTTTCTTTTCCTTCCATTTGATAATCGATTTTACGGCAATTGTATCATGTACTGCTCCGTCCACTGTGCTGTAGCTTTCTTCTGCCCGGTATATCTTGTCTGCCTGCACAAGTGATTCATCCACATCACGGTATTTTCTGCCCCGTTCTTCTCCATAGATTTCGTAGTCTGTGCATCCTATTGCTTCTTCCCGCTTAATGCCGGATTGCAGTTCGGATTCTTTGTTCCAGTAATAGTATCGGAAACTATTCTGGATATCTTTTACCATAATAGGGAAAGGGAGGTTATCGAGTATATCGAATAAAGAATGATAGTAATCCTGTTCTTTTCCTATATTCTTTTTAAGTTGTCGTAGTCTGTATAATAAAAAGCAGATGATCAGGAGTAAAAAGCCTATTAGTAAATAATAATAACTCCAATGCTGGTCTGTAATCCATATAACGGATAGTATATTGTTTGCCATAATTTATGTTTGTACTAAATCTGTGGTAAATATATGCATTTTTTGTAATTCACAAAGGAAATTTCTGAAATATATTGTTTATCAGCCTTATAAAACTCTTCTGAAAAGAATACCTTTACTGATTAGTAGAACTTTGGTGCCTTCTATTTCCGGTTCGGTTTTAAAATGTTTTTGATGGAACGTATTTTCGTAAAGAGTAAGAATGTATTAAAATATTAAATGATGTCCCATGAACCAAAAACAATTCTAATTTGTTTTTATAACGGCAAAGTATTTTTTAATTTTGCTCCTCCAAAATAAATCTTTGATACATTCAGGATAAAACAATCATTTTATTTTTAGCTTATGTTGATAACCATTATCATTCTCGTTCTTTCGGCTATCTTTTTTGTAAACGGTAAGATACGTTCGGATCTTGTGGCACTATGTGCGTTAGTAGCTTTGCTTATCTTTCAGATATTAACACCCGACGAAGCCCTTTCCGGTTTCTCCAATTCGGTAGTCATTATGATGATCGGATTGTTTGTCGTGGGCGGAGCTATTTTTCAGACAGGACTGGCAAAAATGATAAGTTCGCGTATCCTTAAACTTGCTGGAAACAGTGAAATTCGCCTCTTCTTCCTTGTTATGTTGGTCACTTCCGCTATCGGTGCGTTTGTCAGTAATACCGGAACGGTGGCACTGATGCTTCCCATTGTGGTCAGTCTGGCGATGAGCGCCAAAATGAATCCGAGTCGGTTGCTGATGCCGTTGGCCTTTGCCAGTAGTATGGGAGGTATGATGACGCTGATTGGTACACCGCCCAACCTTGTCATACAAAACACATTGACTTCCGCAGGCTTCGAACCGCTTTCTTTCTTTACTTTCCTGCCTGTAGGTTTGGTGAGTGTGGCTGTCGGTACGCTGGTTCTGATGCCGCTTAGTAAGTGGTTTCTTTCTAAAAAAGGGCAGAAAGATGATAACAGCCGTTCGGGTAAGTCGCTGAAACAGTTGGTGAATGAATATGGTCTTTCCAGTAATCTGTTCCGTATGCAGGTGATTAAAGACTCCCGCCTTTTGGGAAAGACCATCCTCGATCTGGATATTCGTCGTAAATATGGACTTAATATTATGGAAGTCCGTCGTGGAGATGCTTCGCAGCACCGTTTTCTGAAGACTATTACTCAGAAACTTGCCGAACCGGATACTATGCTGGAAGCGGAAGATATTCTGTATGTGACGGGAGAATTTGATAAAGTGCAGCAATTTGCCGAAGATTATCTGCTGGATATATTGGATGATCATGCTACGGAAGAGACGAAAAGCACTACTAATTCGCTTGATTTTTATGATATCGGTATTGCCGAAATAGTATTGATGCCTGCTTCCAATCTGGTCAATCAGACTATTAAAGAGTCCGGATTCCGTGATAAGTTTAATGTGAATGTATTAGGTATCCGTCGTAAAAAGGAATATCTGTTGCAGGATTTGGGAAATGAGCGGATTCATAGTGGTGATGTGCTTTTAGTGCAGGGAACTTGGGGTAATATTGCCCGGCTTAGTAAGGAAGATTCGGATTGGGTAGTGTTGGGACAGCCTTTGGCAGAAGCGGCTAAAGTAACTTTGGACTATAAAGCACCTGTTGCTGCTGCTATCATGGTATTGATGGTAGCAATGATGGTATTCGATTTTATTCCGGTTGCACCTGTTACGGCCGTTATGATAGCAGGTATCCTGATGGTTTTGACGGGATGTTTCCGTAATGTGGAAGCAGCTTACAAAACAATCAACTGGGAAAGTATTGTATTGATTGCGGCTATGCTTCCTATGTCTTTGGCATTAGAGAAAACAGGCGCTTCGGAGTACATCTCCAATACTTTGGTAAGTGGGCTTGGATCTTACGGACCGATAGCATTGATGGCTGGTATTTATTTTACGACATCATTGATGACTATGTTTATCAGTAATACCGCTACTGCTGTCTTGCTTGCACCGATTGCTTTGCAAAGTGCTATGCAGATCGGAGTTAGTCCGGTTCCTTTCCTGTTTGCCGTGACGGTGGGTGCAAGTATGTGTTTCGCTTCTCCGTTCTCTACACCGCCTAATGCGCTGGTGATGCCTGCCGGACAATATACTTTTATGGATTATATAAAAGTGGGATTACCGTTGCAGATTATCATGGGAATTGTGATGATATTGGTGCTGCCTCTGATTTTCCCATTCTGACAGATTTAGTATAACGTTTTAGCAACTGCCTTGTAGTCTGATATCAGATTACAGGGCAGTTGTTATTATATCAATAGATGATTGCTTTTATCATAATGTTCGGTGATAAGTCTTTCTTCTGTCATTTGTTTGTAGAAAGATCCGATTTGCTTTCCTGCCTGTTTTTTAATAATCTTCTGTTAGCTTGGAAAGGTGGTTGAATTATCGCAAATATACGGTTGATTTGCATGAAATGACCGTATGATTCGGTGAAAAACACCGTATTGTTTGTGAAAAAGATGCGGATGAAGTAACCAAAAGATGCAGATGGTGTCACTAAAAGGTAGGTATGATGTAAGTAAACCATTGCTATAGTGTCATTATACCGATAAAACTGTCTTTATTTAATACTTTTGACCTTCTCTGTTTTCTATTTCGCTCTTTGGAAAGTTTAGATGGCTAATGTTGAAAATAAACAGAACTGATGAAAATATAATCATGTAGATATATAAGTAGAGTATAATATATTAATAAGTGCTGAATTGGATGTAAATGCTGATTTTTTGATATATGCTAGTTGCCCAACAATCGCGAAAAAATATCAATAGTAGTATGACCGGCTAAAGAAGCCCTTCTTGATGCATTACGAATTACAAACTGTCAAAAACATACTTATCTTTCAGAATGTCATTTTATACATGAAGAAAGATGGAATTTATAGAAAAAGGCTCCTGATGCAAATGACTTATCATTCGGATATCAGGAGCCTTTTATCTATTTATTGAACCTTTGGTGCGACAGGTGTATTCATCTTCTGAGTGTACAGGCTGTCGATAATTCCGTCGGACAGTCCGATGGTAGGTACAATGATTCCGGTAGCTTTCACATTCATAGCTACTTCCAGAAATATCTCCGCAGCCGGAACGATGACATCAGCCCGATCAGGTTTTAGCTTATACTGTTTGATACGTTGCTCGGCAGGAAGAGCTTGCAATGCTTCGTAAATTTCACGTAGCGATTCGACGGGTAGGAGAGAAGCCTTTTTGTCTTTCTTGTCTGCCAGACGGAAAAGCTTATTGATGTTTCCTCCCGAACCGATGATGCTGATAGGCGCGTATTCCGCGGCAAGCCCTATGAGGTCGGTGCGTAAAGCCTCTTTTTCTTCTTCTTTCACCATGCCGCTGAGCATGCGAACCGTTCCGATATTGTATGAACGGGAATTTTTCAGTTCTCCGTTACTGATCAGATTAATCTCGGTGCTGCCACCGCCGACATCTACATACAGGTAGTTTTGTCCGGAAGCAAAAAGTTGCTCGATATGGTTGTCATATACAATGTGTGCTTCTTCTTGACCGTCGATGATATCTACGCGGATACCTGTTTTCCTGGCTATTTGTCGGGTGATGTCCTTTCCGTTGCGTGCGTCACGCATGGCGGACGTAGCACAGGCACGGTAATCTACTACGTCATATATCTTCATCAACTGTTTGTAGGCTTTCATCAGCCGGATCAGTTTCTTTTCTTTTTCAGCAGAAATAACTCCCATGGTAAAAGCATCTTCTCCCAGTCGTAAGGGAATGCGGATGAGTTGTACCTTGCTCATTAATTCGGGAGCGTTTTCTTCGTTTACGCATTTTATCAATAGCCGCACGGCATTCGAACCTATGTCGATAGCTGCATAATTAACTTTCTTCATACTTATCATAATGTATTCTTGTATTTTCTATATAATTCTTCTTGCGAACGGAAAACGACAGTGGCTGTCTCTGCTTCGGCAAGGGCAGGAGTGAAGTCTTTGCAGAGTGTGGAAGGTCGGTTTTCCCAAGGTCGGTTTTCTCCGGTCCCGTCTACGATACGTCCTTTGGCCGTATCCCGATATCCGTAGCAGACAATTCGTTTTAAGTCTGCCTGTATTTCTTTGTCGTACACCGGAGCCAGTACTTCGATCCGGTTATCAAGGTTGCGGGGCATCCAGTCGGCAGAACCGATATAATATTTTTCTTCTCCGCCATTGGCAAAGATAAAGATACGGGAGTGTTCAAGATATCGGTCGATAATACCGTTGATATGGATATTTTCACTGATATCTGCGATGCCTGTCACCAGCGAACAGTTGCCGCGTACTACCAGTTCCACTTGAACTCCGGCTGTCGAGGCTTCGTAGAGTTTTTCTATAAGCGCACGGTCGGTAATATGGTTTACTTTTGCCAGAATATAGGCTTCTTTCCCTTGTTCCTTGTTCTTTATTTCCTTGCTGATGAGAGCAATCAGACGTTTGCGCATATCGTTGGGTGAAACCAGTAATTCTTTGAAATTGACGGGAGTGTATGGTTTCTCAATAAAGTCGAAAACGGCATTCACTTCTCGTACCAGCAGACGATGGGCGGTCATGATGGTATAATCGGTATACATACGTGCGTTTCCTTCATGAAAGTTTCCTGTGCTGATGCAGGCAATGTCTCCGTGACGGGTACCGATATGTACCAGTTTGGAATGAATCTTCAGTCCCTCCACTCCGAAGATAACGTGGATGCCTGCGTCCTGCATTCTTTTGCTCCAGTTGATGTTGGATGCTTCGTCGAAACGTGCCAGTAGTTCGATGACCACCGTTACTTTCTTCCCGTTTTTGGCTGCGCAGATCAGTGCTTTGATCACTTTTGATTCTTTAGCGAGCCGGTAAAGTGTCATCTTGATACTTTTTACTTCTTTGCTGATGGCTGCTTCACGAAGTACGCGGATGAAAGTATCGAAGCTATGGAATGGATAATGCAGGGAGCGGTCCTTCTGACGAATCAATGTGAGCAGGCTTTCTTTGCCGTTTAGTTCGGGCTTGAAAACCGGTTCCCAGACGGGATACTTTAAGTCGTAGCGACCGCACACCGGAAATTTCATCAAGTCTTTGAAGTTATGATAGCGTCCTCCTGCCACACGGGTGTCGTTTTTATCCACATTCAGCCGGTCAACTAATCTTTTCAGTAAATCTTTGGGAATCTGTTCGTCATAAACGAATCGAATCGGTTCTCCTCTCTTCCGGCTTTTCACTCCTTTTGAAATCTTCTGAAGTACGCCTGTCCGCAGGTCGCTGTCTATCTCCATTTCCGCGTCTTTGGTGAATTTAAAGGTATATGCCTCGTAATCCGTATATTTCATGCCGACAAAAATCAACGGCAGACAATAGCGGATCACATCATCGAGAAACATCAGATATGTTTTCCCCTCCGAGTCCGGCAATTGGATAAAACGACCGTATTCTTCGGTGGGTAATTCGATCACTGCATAATCTTTCTCTTTTATTTTTCCTGTTTCGTCTTTACGAAGCAGGCGGATGGCGAGATAAATATCTTCGTCAGTCTGGTCGTCCAGCGGTCGGGCTCCGTTGAGGAAAAGAGGGGTGGTGGAGCCATTCAGTTTATTGCGATAGAAGGAGGTGATAAATGTCTTTTGGTCATCCGTCATTTCGGTGTCTTTGATGACGCAGATGTTCTCCTTCTTCAGTTCTTCCATGATAGAAGCGAAAGTATCTTCAAATTGTTCGTAGAAGCGGTTGTGTAGTTTGCTTATCTGTTTCAGTGTGCGTGTAACCGTTTCTTGTTCTTTCTGTATGTTTTTATCTGCATATTCGATAATCCGGTTCAGCGTAGCTACGCGGACGCGGAAAAACTCATCCAGATTATTGGAATAGATGCCAAGAAAAGTCAGGCGTTCCAGAAGAGGTACTTCCGGACGGGCAGCTTCGAGCAGGATACGCTGATTGAAGTACATCCAGCTGATGTCACGTTCTACATAAGGGCACTTCTTTTTTGTTTCGCTTGATTTCATGATGAAAAACCTGTTTATTAATTTTCTGCAAAATTATCTAAGTGAGGTGTAATGGCTATAACGATTTTGTTACGAACTTATTACAATCTACGTTTGTTATTTTTATATGTGAATAGAAACACTTATATTCGCAAAAGTATTGAAATGGACTTCGTTAAAAAATATAGAATATATGAAAACAATGAATTACTCTCTGATTCGCATTTTGTTTGCGCTTGTCATAGGTCTGGTGTTGGTACTTTGGCCGAATACAGCAGCTAGTTATATTGTCATTACGATAGGAGTGGCTTTTTTGATTCCCGGTGTCATCAGTCTTTTTAGCTTTTTCGGACGGAAAAGATCGGAACATGAACCGGCTCCCCGTTTTCCTATTGAGGGAATCGGCAGTTTGTTATTCGGACTTTGGCTGATTGTGATGCCTGAGTTTTTTGCAGACGTCCTGATGTTCCTTTTGGGCTTTATCCTGATCATGGGAGGTGTGCAGCAGATTGCCTCTTTGTCGATGGCCCGTCGTTGGACACCTGTTCCGGGGATTTTCTATCTGGTGCCTTCATTGATTCTTATCGCAGGTGTTATTGCGCTGTTCAATCCGACGGGAGTACGTAATACTGCTTTCATTATTATCGGTATCAGTAGCTTGGTTTATTCTCTGTCCGAACTGATCAACTGGTTTAAGTTTGCACGCCGTCGTCCTAAGACTCCGGTTACGCCTCACGATGAGGATATTGAGGATGCTAAGATTATAGAATAAAAAAGAAGAGGACTACCGTCACGGTACCCCTCCCCTGCAAACTTAAAACAACCAACAATTGACTTTACATGAAAACAACAACAATTAAAACATAAAGAAAAACAAGTGATTAGTGTACTGTATTGGTTGTTTGTTTTCTGTTACTTTGTTCTTTTTGGGTGCATTTTTGTTACCCGTTTTGTTACTCGTATCAAAAGAATCTGTTATCTTTGTAGAGGTAACAAAAAATATAGTAGCAATGGCAAGGCAAAAAGCGAGCGTTAAGCCTAAAAACTTTGTTAGGCTTCGGAACAAGAAATTAGCTAATGGCAATAAAAGCCTGTATCTCGATATTTATCGAGACGGAGTAAGAAGTTATGAGTTCTTGAAAATGTATCTTGTTCCAGAAAAGAACAATGTAACAGCAAGACAGCAGAATGAAAACACCTTGCAGGCGGCAGAGGTTATAAGAAGTGAGCGACAAAATGCGATAGTTAAGGGGCAGGCTGGAATTACTGATACCAGTGTTAAGAATAAGCTATTATTGATGGACTGGCTTAAGATCTACAGAGTCAAACTTGAAAAGAGGCAGTATAAAGACATTTCCCATGTTGACAATTTAATGAGAATACTTGCGGAATATAAACCTGCAGTAGTAGCAAGACTAACAAGCATTGATAAGGGCTTTGCAAAAGGCTTCATTGATTACTTGAAACATGATTATGTAAGCTACAAGGGCAACAAGCGTTTGCAGAATAGTACAATCGTAGACTATGTGAGGACATTTTCAGTTGCGATAAATGCTGCTATAAAAGACGGATATAAAATAATCAATCCTTTTAAACTTCTTTCTTCTGATGAGAAAGTAAAACAGCCGGATAGTCATAGGGAATATTTAAGTCAAGAAGAACTGCTAAAGTTAATGATAACACCATGTAGAAGGGATGATATAGGGAAAGCATATCTTTTTGCTTGCTTTTCTGGACTAAGAATTTCAGATATTCGTGCGTTGAGATGGAAGAATATTATAGCAGAAGATGGGCAATTCTTTGCTATGCTTTTCATGCAAAAGACTGGTAAGGAGTTGAAAATACCTTTACCGGATAAAGCGATGGAAATAATACCAATAAGAGGTAATGATGAAGATGAGGTATTCTCTTTGCCTTCCAATCCCACCGTAGAAGATAATTTGAAGAAATGGGCAGAAGCGGCAGGAATAAATAAGCATTTGACTTTTCACACAGCTCGCCATACTTATGCAACTTTATTGCTTACGTTAGGAACCGATCTATACACTGTTAGCAAAATGTTAGGGCACACTAATGTGGCTACAACTCAAATTTATGCCAAAGTGGTGGATAGGAAAAAAGTTGACGCTGTAAACCTTGTAAATGATGTGTTTAATAAATAAAGTGAGTAATGATGGATAAAATAAGAACTCTTAAGTATCTTGGCGAGGAAAGCTACAAATATAGCAAGGAAATATTGGGCAACAATGGTAAAGTATGGTTCGATTTTCACTTTGATAAATTCTTTAAAGTATGCGATTTGGGGCTTGTTGGTGAAAGGTGCATTGAAGTAATATCGGTAGGCAAAGATAAGGATATAGCCCAATTCCTGCGTGAAGCAACGGAAAGACTAAGAAATGCGGGAGCAAACTCTGTGGTGATAGATGCGTTTAATTGCGAAACTATGTATTTTGATATGATGGCCAATGAATCATATACCGATGAAAAAAGTTTGTCAGGTAAACAAGAAAAGAAAAAGGAAGATATACTATTGCCAGAACTGCCAGATAATTTAAATACCGATGATGCTAAAAAAATGTTTGAAAAGGCAGTAAAGGCCGGTTTAATGCAACCATTAAAAGATAAGGGTGGTTATCAATGGAATAAAGGGAATGCACTACTGGCTTATTTTTGTGGAAAAATTTATTGTGGTGATAGATTAAAACAGGACGATGTGACAAAAGAATTGGTCATAAAACGAGGTGGTGTCTTTTTCCCAGAAGCCGCTTTAAATTCTTTCTTCTTAAATAATAAGGGGGAGAATATAAAGAATCTAGGGCAATCACGTTTGCAGATACTACGGCCACCTAAAGGATATAAAGACATAGATAATTTATTTGATGAGGCAACCGATTAGGTTGCCTTTTTTGATGTATTGCCTAATACATTGGGAAATATATTGCCCAATGTATATCCCAATAAAAGCAAATGTTTTTTCTTTCTTTCCTTTCCGATTTTTGCACCATGTTAAACAGACAGAGGTGCAAGTGTACATAGCTCCAAAGTCACAAAAATGGAAGATATGGAAGATAAAATTAATCAGATTTTAGTTTATACCTTATTGGCAGCAAAGAATGTGCTGACATTGGATGATGTATCGCTATTAACTGGGCTTAGTAAAAGTCATTTGTATAAACTTACCTGTAATCATCAAATACCGCACTACAAACCTAATAAACAGTTATACTTTGATCGTGCTGAAATAGAAGCATGGATGAAGCAGGGGAAAGTGAATACCATTGATGAAAGTGAACAGATGGTAGCTGTGTATTTAGCAAAGGCTTCAAGGAAGTAAGGAGGTAGGCTATGGAAAAAAGAAAAAGGGCAGTCTCCACAACCACCCAATTCCATGATGATGAGGCAAAGATAGAAAAAGAAAAGGGAATAAACAAGGTGTACAATTACTTTCGATATACAACAGGAACTTCTTTAGATTGTATGTTGGAAATTGGTATCCTTCGAAATTGTATCACCTACTATATTCGTGATTTGGAAAAGATGAACCTATTGCAAGCTGTATTCAGAGCTAGAGATAAACACACTCGTAGGATGGCCAAACATTATTCTGCCGATCCTGCTATGTGGAAAAATATAAGTGATAGGCAATTAAATATAGTTTTCGATGAAAGCATTTAATTTAAAGGATGTAATAGGTGACGAACTAAAACGTTGCGTTAGTACAGCTGAACGCAAGTACAGAACTCCTAAGCCGGGAACATGCGAGGCAGTTCTCACAGAGTTATTAGAGCAGATTAAATCCATAGACTTTCAGGCAAAGTCAGGATTGCCAGATGAAGGAAAGATATCACGGAAGATTTACGTGGTTGTTACCGTTGACGAAGTGCTAGATGTAGCCACTGCTAACAACTGGGGATTAGCTACCCGTGATGGATTTATCTATATCTTTAACGGTGAGTACTGGCAACCGGTGGGCGCAGATGATTTCAAACCCTTTCTTGCAAAAGCCGCGATGAGAATGGGTGTTCCTGTGATGGAATCAAAGTATCATATGTTTAAGGATGAACTATACAAGCAGTTTTTATCAGAGGCTAACCTTCAACCACCCACTAGAGGAAATAAAGTACTTATTAACTTAAAAAATGGTACATTTGAAATATCTCCAGATTGGCAAGGACTTAGAGAATTTGACAGGGACGACTTCATCAAATATCAGCTTTCATTTGAATATGATCCGAAATCTGTATGTCCAGTATTTGACAAGTATCTCCTGCGTGTTTTACCGGATGAAGATTGTCGTAAGGTATTGGCTGAATACCTAGGATACATATTCATCAATAATTTAAAACTAGAGAAGGCTGTTATTCTATATGGAAGTGGTGCTAACGGGAAAAGCGTGTTCTTTGAGATTATAAACGCAATTCTAGGCACAGAGAATATTTGTTCCTATTCATTGCAGAATCTAACTAAATACGATAGCTATCAGCGTGCAGAGTTAGCTAATAAGTTATTAAATTATGCCAGTGAGATCAACGGGAAATTGGAAGCCTCAATATTTAAGCAATTAGTGTCAGGTGAACCTGTAGAAGCTAGACAGATTTACGGTAAGCCGTTTGTCATGACTGATTATGGGAAGTTGATGTTTAATTGCAATGAGCTTCCCAAAGAGGTAGAACAGACAAATGCTTTCTTCCGACGCTTTATCATTATTCCATTTAGCGAGACCATTCCACCTGAAGAGCAAGACCCCGAATTAGCAAACAAAATTATAGGTCAAGAACTCTCTGGAGTTTTCAATTGGATATTAGAAGGCCTACGAAGGTTGCTGGTTAATAAAAGTTTACACAATCAATAAAGGTGAAGGAGCAGATAGATAAGTATCGGATGGAATCAGATAGTGTGGCAATGTATGTGGGTGAATATAGTTATGTTCCATCTTATCGAAGTAGTTACTCGTTAAAAGCAATATACGATGAATATAAAGCTTATTCTCTAGATAATGCTTATAAGTCTGTGAGTATCAGAACCTTCTCGGAAAGATTGAGAATGCTTGGATTTGATGGTGAGAAGAAAATGAACGGACGTATTATCTATGCAATTCGCGAATAGCAAAAAAATAAAGTTTTATTCTTGCGTCATTTGCGTCATATCAGTCATGAAAAAGAGATATGAGTATGACGCACATGACGAATATGACGATGAAATAAAACATTTTATTTTCTAGTTAGAATATGTAAAAAGTTAATAATATGAACATCTATATTCAACCATATTTAGAAAAATACACCGGGAAATCATCCCGTCATAAATGCCCGAAATGTGGTGATCCTCATTCATTCGCTTATTACTTGGACGGTAACACTGGAGAAGTGATAGACAAGGCAGTAGGCAGATGTAACCATGAAAGCGGGTGCGGCTATCATTATACGCCTAAACAGTTCTTTATTGATAATCCGGTAGAGAAGGATCGGTTTACCGATCCCGTCAAACAGAAGACATTCCGGAATCCGATACAGGAATCGCAACGGGAAACGGGATATATTCCATTTTCATATGTGGAAAAGTCAGTAAGTTATAATAGTTCATTTATCTACTTCTTATGTGGCTTGTTTGACCGCTATACGCTTGAATCACCCACTATTGAGAAAATGATGCAGGATTACGCATTAGGAGCTACAAAAGGCGGTAGTGTGATTTACTGGCAGATAGACATCAAAGGAAAGGTAAGAACCGGTAAGGTGATGAAGTATGACCCGAATACTGGGCATAGGATTAAAGACGGTGGAGGTATTAACTGGATTCATTCAATAATGAAAAGACAGGGCTTGTTACCTGAAGATTTCAATCTAGTACAATGCTTGTTTGGTGAGCATCTTCTGAGAATGTACCCAGATAAAGTGGTCGCTTTAGTTGAATCAGAAAAAAGTGCTCTAATCGCTTCTGGTGTTTATCCTGAATATATTTGGCTGGCTACCGGAGGGAAATCTCAACTCTCTATTGATAAACTAAAGGTACTGCAAGGAAGAACTGTTATCATGTTTCCGGATGTAGACGGCTTCGAGTATTGGAGTGATAAGGCTAAAGAGGTTGAGGCAATCGGCTGCAAAGTGGTGGTCTCCGATCTACTAGAAAAGAACGCTAGTGATGTAGACAGAACCAATAAAATAGATTTGGCGGACTGGCTTATTAGGCAGTTATCTGTGGAGACAGAAATGTCAGATACTGTTATGATAGTAAAGACTGAATTTACTGAAACTGAAAAAATGTTGCGATACATGACAGAAATGAATCCATTTCTACAGATATTAATTGATACATTTGATTTAAAGCTTATTGTCTAATTAAAGTTGAAATTTTCATGGTTGAATCATAGTGTTATTTTGCAAAAATATATTATATTTGCATTCAGAAAATCAGGAGAATAGGGACATTCTCATAAAGATATAAATTCTGAGGGTGTTTTAACTGATGCTAGTCCCCGCATTTATGTGAGCAAAGGTTAATCGCCCTTTTGTTTTATTAACCGTGTGAAGATGCACGGAACCGTAAAGTTATGAACAGAAATAAGTCTCTTTTTTTTCGTTTCCCGATCATAAATCTTTCTAAGGCGATTTAAGCCACTTTTCCGCATGGATGATACTTTGTATATCCATGCGGAAAAGTGGCTTTGTCGTCAAAAAAAACGGTTCCCAGTGTCTTCTATAAACAAAACATCATGGAAAAAACATATACGGCTCCTCCCGGCAATCTCCGTTTGTGTGAAAATGGTGATAAAATCCGCTTGTATATCGGAAACACCTACCGGGATTTAAGTATCACGTTCGCCCGTACATTCTCCGGGAAAATCAAAGAAGCAGCCGACAGGCTGGCGAAGAAACAAAAACAGGATGCAGATGAAAAGCTTTGATCTAGCAGCGGAATATATTGCCAAATGTGCGGAGATAATCAAACATGACACGATCCAAGCTCTTTCTAAGCTTGGTGAAGAATGTGTTACGTATGTACGTGACCGTACCCCTGAAGAAAGCTGGAAGGATTACACAGGAAACCTGCGTAGCTCTGTTGGCTATATGGTTTTGTATAACGGACAATCCGTACAACGAGGTGGATTTATGCCTACAACAGCACCTAAAGGCGACGGAAGCAAAGGACGATCCGACGGGGAAAAGTTCTTGCAAGAAACAGTGGCAGAAGTAGCAAGAGATAACAGTTTTGCGCTAGTCATAGTAGCCGGAATGAATTATGCCGATAAGGTTGAAGCGCTAGAAAATAAAAATGTTCTTGCAGGTGCTCATCTTTTTGCTGTAGAAGAATGGAGGTATATGGAAAAAGCTTTGAAAGACCAAATAGAAAACGATATTAATAAAATTCAAATGATTTGATTTATGAAGAAAGAAACAAGAAAAGAGAGAAAGGTAACGTTCCGAGTTGAGAACATGCCAAAGACGCAAAACGTGTTCCTACATCACGAACAAGGCGTATATGTGCTTTCATACGAAGAGGCGGAAGAGTTCTACATGACATGCCGCAAAATCTTATCGTCTCCTGTTAACTACTACGAGTTCAACATAGATGCAAAAGGCATTTCAAAGCGTCTTGAATCGGAGAAACTGGTAGTAAACCGTGAAAACATCTGGAAAGTATGGGTAGATTTAAAGAAAATCTTCCGTTATGAATAATGTAAACATTTAGAAAATAACTAATATTTACTAAATGGGAAGCGTAAACGGAAAGAGTAATAACCCCAAAGGTCGCCCGCTAGGCTCTAGAAACAAATCTACAGCAGAGATTCAAAACTGGGTTCAAAAGCTGATTAGTTCCAACCTGAAACAGATTCAGAAAGATATGAAGTCATTGGAACCTAAAGAGCGTTTGAAGATTTTTGAGAAACTGCTTAATTATGTTTTACCGCGTAAATCTTCCGTATCTACACAAATAGACTTTTCACGGCTTACTGATGAACAACTGGACGAACTGATAAACCGTATCACTAAAGACGAAGAAGAATGAGAATACCGATAAACCGTGAAATAAAGATTATTCTTCTTAAATGGCTGCAAAAGGGCGTCATCAATACGGACGATATACCGGCGTTGAAGAAGGAGCAGAACCAGGCGCAAAACACTTGGTTTGCCGAACTGATTAAACGGCGGACGGACAACAAGAGTACTAACGATTAATTATATCAATATGAGAACAGTAGAAGAGATTAAAGCGGAATTGAAGAAGAAACAGGAGTGTTTGGATGCGCTCTACCTTCATCAAAGTATCAAAGGTGATAAATTGCCTAACGGTCAAAGTGCATTTGATTATGTACTAAAATACAATCGCAGTATTAAAGCCTTGAAAGAAGAATTGAAACAGGCGGAAGCGTTGCCGGAAGATGAAGTTATTGCCATTGCTCGCGGTACAACTTATCAATCAGCAAAGGAAAAGAAACGTGAGGAAGATGATTGTAAAGAGATTCGTGAAATACTTGGCATAGATCCTCCTGAGGGTGAAGACGGTGTTATGTCAAATGATGAAGTTATTGCTATCGCTAAAGGTGGTTGGTAGAATCAACGGTTGTTTCTGCCTGCATAAATAAAAAATACCTTCATACGATGGCAGGCAGGGACGCCGTTTAAAATCCTTGTATATGGCAATATGTGATATGTGTTCCCATAAACGGAAGGTCTTTGATGAGTCTTTGGGATGGGTTTGGAGATGCAAGGCTTATCGTTCTTTTATCCTTCCTGAATGTCTATCAAAGTGGGACGTTATGGTAGCAATAAGAGATAACGAATGCGAGTTCTTCAACAAGCCAGTAAAGTTTGACATCAACGGTTTTGCATACATATGTGCGGAAGAAGAACTACAACAACAGATTGAAGAAGACGATGATTTCCCGGTAGTTTGTGACTGATGGACGATATAGCATTAAAATATCTGGCAGAATGGCGCAGTGATTGGTGCGCTTTTGCATCTGACGTTCTACGGGCTAATCTGGACGAAGAACAGAAAGCCGTGTTGCGTTCGGTGCAAAAGAATCCCATGACCGCTCTAGCCAGCGGCACGAGTCGTGGCAAAGATTTTGTGGCAGCTTGTGCTGCCTTATGCTTTATGTATCTTACGCCCGAATGGGACGACGACGGAAATTTAATCCGTAATACAAAGATAGCCCTATCCGCACCTAGTCAAAGACAGGTAGAAAACATCATGACTCCGGAAGTTAGAAGACTGTTCCGTAACGCCGGTATATTGCCGGGGCGACTGGTTGCAAATGACATTCGCACGGACTACGAGGAATATTTTCTAACCGGATTCAAGGCAGACAACAAAAACCAAGAAGTTTGGTCGGGGTTCCATGCGGCAAACGTTATGTTTGTCATTACTGAAGCTTCCGGCGTATCTGAAACGATATTTAGTGCGATAGAAGGAAACCTACAGGGAAACTCACGCCTTTTGCTTGTATTCAATCCCAACATTACTACAGGTTATGCAGCAAATGCCATGAAATCGGATCGTTTCGCAAAATTCCGTCTCGATTCCCTGAATGCAACCAACGTAACGGCAAAAAGGGAGATTATCCCCGGACAAGTTAATTACGAATGGGTAGAGGACAAAGTTAAACACTGGTGTACCCCTATCACGAAAGAAGAATATAACGAAGGCGAGGGGGATTTTCTCTTTGAGAACAACTTGTACCGACCTAACGATCTGTTTCGCATCAAAGTACGCGGAATGTTCCCCAAAGTTGCGGAAGATGTGCTCATCCCCTACGAATGGATCGAGATTGCCAATAAACGTTGGCAGGAGAACCACCCGTATAGACCGCGTAAATCTTGTAAACTTGGTGTTGATGTTGCCGGCATGGGACGCGATAACAGTGTGTTTTGTCCCCGGTATGGGAACTATGTTTCGCAGTTCGACGTGTTCCAGTCCGCAGGCAAAGCAAGTCACATGCACGTTGTAGGCAAAGCACTTTCATACAAAAGGACGGATAGGGATATTATCTTTATCGACACTATCGGGGAAGGTGCGGGCGTGTATTCCCGCCTAGTGGAGCAAGGGATAAGAAACATATTTTCCGTTAAAAACTCACAAGGAGCGAAAGGACTGCATGATATAACGGGTGAATACAGTTTCGCCAACATGCGCGCGTATTTGTATTGGGCTTTGCGTGACTGGCTGGACCCGAAAAATAACTTCTTCCCGATGTTGCCGCCGTGCGACCAGTTCACGGAAGAAGCAACCGAAACAAAGTGGAAATTCAGGAGCGACGGAAAGATACTCATAGAGCCAAAGGAAGAGATAAAGAAGCGCATCAAGCGTTCACCCGACTACATGGACGCGCTTTCAGAGACATTTTACCCGTATTCATTCACATACAAGGATGATGCGGAATTATTACAGGATTTTCTATAAATTTATAGTAAATGGATAATTATATAAACACTGAATCCCTGATACTGGACACGTTGACAGATGCGCCGGTAGTATTTGAGGTAAATAATAAAAAATATAGTATCTATCCCCCTACCTTGGGAAAGACATTGCTTATTGATCGACTGAAAAGAAAGTTGTCAATCAATTCTGAATGCTCAAAAGCAGCCCCCCTGGAAGAAGCTTTGAGGGTATGCGAGGAAAACAAAGAGATAGTTTTGCAGTTGCTCGCATATTGTACCCTACGACTGAAAGAGGAAGTACAGAACGAAGCCTGCATAAAAGAACGTATTTCCGTTCTTTCCAAACTGGAAGCTGATGAACTGGCGACGCTGCTTTTGACTGTTATTTCAGACACCACCGTTTCCGATCTTATCAAACATTTCGGTATAGACCGAGACAACGAGAACCGGCGGAAGATAGCCCAGGTAAAAAACAGTAATAATACCGTTGCGTTCGGTGGACATTCTATCTGGGGCACACTGATAGATTTTGCGTGCGAGCGTTACGGATGGTCGTTTGATTATGTCATGTGGGAAATCAGCTATAATAATCTGCTGATGTTGTTCAACGATCGCCCAGATAGTGCCTACTTGACAGATGAAGAGCGAAAGAAAGCACATCTGAAACATATCGGAACAGTTATAAACGCAGACGACCCGGCAAACATGGCGAAAATCAAGGCTATGCGTTGGGATTAAATCATTTTTATATCAATCTTTAAATTGTACCATTATGGCAGGATTAAAATTTACTTTCACAGGAGATAATCAGGACGTATTAAAAAAGATCAATCAGATACAAACCGAACTAAAGAAGGTCTACAACAGAAAAAATACAAAGATAGACCTTAGCGCAGGGATTGATTTTTCTTTGCTGGGTGAGAACTTCAAACGGTTAGACCAACAGAGTCGGGAGGCGTTCGACAACATGTCAAAAGACGCCCAAAAATACGTGAAAGAGATACAAGAGAATATATTAAGCCTTCAGCAAGTAGAGAAGATGCAGGCGGGATTAAATTCCCTGTATGAAGATGGGGATATTGACTTGAACGCATATATTCAGTCACAAGCCCGGTTAACCGTTCTACATGAAGAGCTGGCTAAAGGCATTAATGAAAGCCGGGCGGCACTCGAATCCGAGACGACTACAACCAAGATTGCAGCGGATTCTATCGCAGGGCTTCATGCAAAGGTGCTGATGTTGACGACTGACTACATGAACCTTTCCAAAGCCCAACGGGAAGGGACCGAAGGCGCGGCACTGTTGAAGAACCTACAGGAAACCCAAACGCAATTGGATAACGCTTCTTTGTCTATGGACAAGTACGCATCCGGGGCAAAGACCAGATTTGACGCTTTAGGATTCAGCATCACGCAGATCGCACGTGAATTGCCATCTTTGGCAATGGGGCCACAAATGTTCTTTCTAGCTATCTCTAACAATATTGGGCCATTCCAAGATGCATTGGCGGCTGCAAGAAAAGAATATCAGGAAATGATAGCAGCCGGGAAGACTGCTACGCCTGTTTGGAAACAGTTGCTCAAATCTCTAACTGGTACCGGTCCTATTTTGGCGGTATTAACTACGTTGTTCGTGGCTTTTGGTGATAAGATATTTGATTGGATAGGAACATCAAAAAAGGCTGAAAAGACCCTTAAAAAAATTGTACACTCAATTAAGAGACTTGAATAATGTTCTATCAACATCTATAGAACAGAGTGCAGGCGAAGTTACCAAACTTAACAGTCTATATAAGATTGCAACAGATGTAACTAAAATCTACAAAAGAAAGAAATAACGCAGTAAAAGAGCTAAAAAGGTCTTATCCTGAGCATCTGAAAAAATCTATCAGATGAATCTATAAAAAAACGGTGAAGTTTCCAAAAGCTATAAAAGAACAGACTAGCCAAATTATAGCAAATGCGAAAGCTACAGCGGCAGCTGATCAGATAGCAAAGAATTGGTACAAATCATTTCAGGCTGGCGTCTCCAAAAATATAGCTTATATTACAAAACAGAGATTAGAACAAGAATTAGTAGCAAAAGAAGCCACAGTTCAACAACTTTCCCAAATGAGAGCCAGACCGGAAAGTTATGCCGGATTAGCTAAAGAAATTGAGGGAATTAAGGACCGAATAAAAGAAACTGATAGAGAAATCGCAATACAAGAAAACCTACAAGATTCTTATCAAAAATCGTCTAAAGCTCTTGAAAAATTAGTAACTGTATCCGGATTAGGCGGAAAGTATGAAGATACAGATAAAAACTACAATTCCATCGTAGACCAGCAAAATAAAATAGCCGAGCTTTTGGATAAACAAGCCATTGAGAGAAGACGTAAAGAAGAAGATTTGGAAAATCAGGCTTTCCAAGCTCGTATTAATGCGATGGAGGAAGGAGAAGCCAAAATACGGGCGCAAAGAGCCTTGGATAACAAGAAGGAAATCCAAGATTTGAAACGCCAAAGAGAAGACTACATACGCACGGAAATCGAATATCAGAAAAAAGTCTTTGATGAGCAAGAGGAGCTAAAAGCCAAAAAGACCAAAGGATATAAAAAGAAAACGTTTGATTCTGCCAGTGTTTCGGTAGATACTTCCGCACTTGATTCAATCAACCAAGACACCTTAAAAGGACAAGCTAATGATGTAGCTAAATATTATAAAGAAGTCCTTTCTAAGTACCAAGATTATACAGCCCAACGTATAGCCGTAGAAAAGCAGTTTCTCAATGATGAAAAGAAGCTTAAAGAAGGTATGTCTAAGGCTCAAAATGATTCTGAAAAAGAACAATATGCAAATGCTTTAAAAGAGCTGAATAAACAAAAAAAACGAGCAATTACTTCTATCTCAAAAAGCGAAATCGAAGATTCCGGCATTTGGAAAATGTTAATGGGAGATATAAACGCATTGTCTACAGATACACTTGAAAAACTATTATCTGATGCTGAGCAACTTGTCAAAACTACAAACTTGTCGGCTACGGATATGAAAGCCATGATGGATACTATAAATAATGCTCGTCAAAATCTCATAGCTCGCAACCCTTTCAAGACATTGAAAGAAGAATATGAAAAGTATCAGAAAGCAATAAAGAAGGGTGATAAACAAGGAGCTTCAACTTCATGGAGTAATGTAGAACAGGCTAGCGAGTCTATAAAGAGTAATATTTCAACATTAGGGGCTTCTCTATCTTCTCTTGGAAATACTTTTTCTAATGAACTGGGTGAAGGTATCCAAAAGGCAGTAGATGTTATAGAGGATGGCATCACAGCTTTTGAGGTATTCGGTAAAACAGGTGAAAAATCGGCAGGTGATACTATAAAGGGGATAGGCGGAATCGTTGGAATCGTAACTACCCTAATAGGTACTGTAATGAATGCTTTTGATTCTACCGCCGAAGAACAAGCCCGTAATCTTGAATACCAGCGCAGGCAAGAAGGATATTGGGATTCTATTAATTATCAAGTCGAACGATATTTGGAGCTATTAAAAGAGGCTACAGCAAATGATTATTTTGAAATAGCCGGCAAATCATTAACTACACTTGAAGAGGCTAGAAAAAAAGCGTACGAAGATATAGTCAAATCTTTGCCTGTCGGTGATGTTGATAGTACAACATTTGGACTATATCAGCTTTTTTATTCTGGGAAATTTTCTAATAAACTATTAGAACAAAATTTTGGCGGTCTACAAGCTAAAGAAATTTTTGATTTCATAAATGAGAACGGTGGGTATGATTTAGAAAATAAGCTCATATCCGAAGAGGCAATATGGGCTATGAAAAGCAATGCCGACATCTGGTCTAAGTTGCCTGAATGGATGCAAGAAGCCATAGATAAGTTTGTTGAGTTGAACGATCAGGCAAAGGATTTAGAAGAAACTTTAAATAAAGATTTATTTCAAGCAACATCCCAGAGTATAGAAGAAGCTATTTTGGAGGGGTTGAAAGGCGGAAAGAGAGGAATTGCCGACTTTGGAGACGATTTTGAGGAGATAATGCGTAATGCTTTGTTGCAGTCATTTGTTATAGATCAGTTAAGAGGTAAGGCGCAAGAATTTTATAAGAAATATACCCTTTTGGCTGATAGTGATAATAATGGAAAGTTGGATCTAACAGC
Source organism: Bacteroides sp. 1_1_14 (assembly GCF_000162515.1). Classification (NCBI taxonomy): domain Bacteria; kingdom Pseudomonadati; phylum Bacteroidota; class Bacteroidia; order Bacteroidales; family Bacteroidaceae; genus Bacteroides; species Bacteroides sp. 1_1_14. Next base: position 207,053 of record NZ_GG774710.1, read on the forward strand.
AGAAGAGATAAGCGATCTTAGAAATGATTGGAATGATATAATAAGATCCGCTACAGAAGAAGCAAAAAATATAGATGCCATTGTTGGCGGCACATCTACTTCTCAGGAATCTTCCAAGAAAGGATTTGCCACGATGTCTCAGGATTCTGCTGACGAGTTGAACGGACGCTTCACTGCTTTACAAATTTCCGGGGAAGAAAGCAAAAATCAACTTGTATTGCTCAATCAGGTAACAAGCGCGTTGTTAAGTGTAAACGAGGCGGGAAATGCCACATTAAACAACATGTTGTACCAACAGGTATTAACTAACAGTTACCTAGAGGATATTGCCAAATATACAAAAGTACTGCAAGAAATGAATGCTAATATATTACAGGTAAGAAATAACACAGCAGCATTAAATACACGCAGGTAATATGGCCAAACCTAAAATACGCAACCAGAAACAGCAGTATCAGGAGTTAAACCGACGTTTACAAAAGTATATACTTCTGGTGCAACAGATATACGAAGATTTGGCACTCGAAGCGTCAAAGCTCGTACTTCGTACCGGTTACGATCCGGAAGGAAAGAAGGTTTTCCGGTTTAAGGACTATCCACAGACGAAAGCGGGAATAGACAAACTTTTGCGCAACTTCGTGGAAGATATGCAGGTTCTCATCTATCAAGGGACGTCCAAAGAATGGAAACAAAGCAACGAGATACAAAGCTTGCTCGCAGATAAGGTTATCAGATCCTACACGGGACAAATAGACAGGGAGAAGTATAAAATATACTATCAGACCAATTCGGACGCCCTGAAGGCTTTCCAGCAGCGAAAAGACGAAGGAATGAATCTTTCCCAAAAGTTGTGGAACCAGTCGCGAGAACTGAAAGAAGAGTTGGAGGAAACAATATCTACAGCTATTCAAAAGGGCTACAGCGCAATAACTCTTAGTAAGCGGGTTAGTAAGTATCTGAATGACTTTCCGACGTTCCAAAAGGACTATAAAGAGAAATATGGCAAAGCATCTGATATCCATGACTGTGAGTTCAGGAGTGCTCGTCTTGCAGCATCTGAAATTAACATCGCATATAGAAAAGCGGAACAAATGAGATGGGAGCAGATGGATTTCGTTGTAGGTTATGAAATCAAACCAAGCGGGATGCACAAGAAGAAGGACATTTGCGACCTATTGGCGGGGAAATACCCCAAGAATTTTAAATGGGTCGGCTGGCATCCGCTTTGCAAAGATTATTGTCTCCCAATAATGAAAACTGAAGAGGAGTTCTGGGCGCATGGGTATTTTGATGATCCGAACGACACAACCAGCGTGAACGAGGTTAAGGACGTGCCGGACGCCTTCAAACAATGGGTAGGTACAAATGCGCTCCGTATCGAAGCAGCCAAAAGAAAAGGGACTTCTCCGTATTTTATTAAGGACAATCAGGAAATAGTAGATAATATCCTTTATCCACAAAAAAAATAGTATATTTGTAACGAATTAAACCAAGCGTTGTGAAGAGGCAGCGCACCCGAATTATGAACGAAATAGAGCAAATTCTAACCGCAGGATCGGTTAATGTTATCATTGAAGCATTGAAAAGGAAATCCGTCTGTGTTCCTTCATGGGATAAACTTATCAAGGATTATGAACCCAAAGAGCACGAGATAGTGACGGATACAGTCACCCGGAAAAATAAAGTAAAAACAGATGGTTCGGTAGAAAAGGCTTCCCGGATCTATCTCGGACTGGAGAAACTTCTCACAAGGCGAATGACTGAATTTACTTTCGCTATCCCGGTCAAACGTGTATATCACAACATCGAAGATAATGAAACTCGCCAAAGTATTGCAAAAGCGATTGAAGCAATATACAAGTACGCCCGCATTGATGCGGAAAATATCAGGCGCGGAAACGCTTATTATGCAGCGTGTGAAATCTGTACGATATGGTATGCCGTAGAAAAACCTAACAGCCTGTACGGATTCAGAAGCAGATTTAAACTAAAGTGCAAGACCTACTCACCAATGGACGGTGTCAGCCTGTACCCTCTCTTTGACGAACGGGGCGACATGCTCGCTATGTCACTGGAATACAATAAAAAGATACTGGATAAAGAAATAACCTATTTCGAGACATACACCGACAAAAAGCATTACAAGTGGAAACAGGAAAACGGCTTGTTCTGGGAAGAAGTCACCAACGAACCTATCGCACTTATGAAGATACCGGCTATCTATGCCTACAGGGATTCCGCGATCTACGCCGATTTGTCATATATCAGAAAAGAGATAGAATACACCCTTTCACGCAATAGTGACGTGATCGCATACAATAGTGCGCCTATCCTCAAAGTTGCGGGAGGAATGAAAGGCGGAGAAGATAAAGGAGAAAGCCGTAGGGTGTTCCGTGTCGAAAACGGCGGAGACGTTTCTTATGTTTCATGGGCACAATCTATCGAAGCCCTGAAGTATCATGTAGAAACGCTTACCAACTCCTTCTGGTCGCAATCACAGATGCCGGATATTTCCTTTGATAAGATGAAGGATTTGGGAAATATCGGCTATGATGCACGCCAGACACTTCTAACCGATGCGCATCTCAAAGTCGGAGACGAGGCGGGGAACTGGTTGGAGTTTCTGGACCGTGAAAGTAGTATTGTGAAAGCGTTCCTTTCCCTGATGAATATACAGTGGAAGGAAGAGATAGATAATGTAGATGTTGAAAACATCATAACGCCGTTTATCCAGAACGACGAGAAGAACGAAATAGAAAAACTTACTACCGCAAACGGCGGTAAACCAATATTAAGCCAGCTAGAAAGTATTAAAGCGCTCGGTTATTCCAACGACCCGGAAGCAACACTAAAGCAGATTCAGGAAGAGGAAGCCGTAGCGCAAGAAAACAAGGGTGCGATAAATGTTAGCGCATTGTAAGGATTCATGTTGTTTATTCATAATAATGTTCTTAGAAAATTCTGAAGGGGCGGGCGTTGTGAAACGGTCGCTCTTTTTTGTGCCATGAAGATATAAAAATAACCTACGCACTTACACATGCGTAGGTCTAATTTGAGCAATAGAAAAGGGGCAACGCTGATATTATTTACATCCCCCCCTTTATAGACCTGGGTTCACAATATAGTGAATCAGTGTATTATATCAAAGGCTATTGAGCCATTTTTTACCGGATTTGGTGTTAAGCCAAATTGCTATCCCAGCCCCCACGACGCTAGTAAACATGAATATTATCGTTAATCCGTTCATAACTATTTATTTTTAAGTATTTTATAGCCAATATATGCAAATATAAAAGAAGTAAAAGCACCAAAAGAAACAAGTATCCAGTAATTAATGTTCTGAAAATCCAATACTAAAGATACTCCACCACCTAAAAATAAAGCAGTAAAAGAAAGTTTTGATAAGTCATAAAAATACTTTCCGAGCGTTTCCCGGCTTATCTTCTCTTTCTCCTTTCCTTCTCTTTTTTCTTCTTGTCTTTCGCTCCAATTACCCATTTTGCACTGTTGTATATGTATTGCAAATACAAAGATAGTCATTTGCAGTAATAAATCAAACGAAATCAAGAGAAATTAATTATTTGACTTTTTGGACCACCGGATAAGGTGGTTAAAATACCGTATTCGCCAAAATTGTTGAAAACTTGCTCCATAATTTTGTGGAGCAAAAAAACTGTTTCCCCATTTTTGGGGGAAATTCCCCTAAAATTGATAATCAGGTAGTTACGTCTTAAATATGGTTTGAACACACATTATAAAGGTAATTGTGAGTTACGTTTTAAATACGGTTTGAACACGTATTTCAATACCGGAAAAACTGGTATTGGGGCAGCGCCTGATTATCACGCCCTAAACCTGAACTAAACATTTTTAGGGCAGATAACAAACGTTACATAGGGGTAATTTCCCGTATGAGCGAAAATCAATGTGAGCGCATTTTTGCGCTGACATAAAAAAGGGAGTGCTTTACAGGCACCCCCCCCGACACTATGGAAGAATGAGCTACTTATTTAAAAGCTCTTTTATTTCTTATGAAAAATGATATTATCTGTACTTTCATCTAATTGTATGTATATGAGATCACCATCAATCCGAGCAGATTTAATATCTATATCATTACTATTAAAATAAAGATCATTTCCATTCATTTCATACGTACCTTTGTCCGTCGTTGATATTTCAAAAACACCATCTTCATCAATATCTAAAGATGATTTCATCTCAAATGAAGTTTCCCAAAATGAAAGGATCGTCTTATAATACTTACCATCGTTATACTCCCAAATAGTACCGTTTAAGCCTGTAACATTCTCGTTATCATCACTACACGCAGAAAATAGTATTAACGGCAACATTGCCAGAAAAAATAGTGCTTTTTTCATGTCTTTGTATGTTTAAAATTATACAACAAATTAACAGACAAGCACACAAAAAAGCAAACATTTCTCTATTTTTCTTCTATTTCAGATATGATTTTTTTCAATTCATCTACAGATGTGGCTTTGTAGTAGTCACTTTTGTGTTGAATTAGGGCGGTTAGCTCTTCGCCTTTGGCTTCTTCAGGTGATGCGAATAGTTGCCACATGGGAACGTCCAAAGCGGCGGCAATACGTTCAAGAGTTGACCCTGAAGGCAATTCTAATGATTGAATCAGAGAAACACGTGTTATACCTAATTTTTTCGCAAATTGCGCCTGCGTATATCCCTTTTCTTTAATAAGTTCTTTAATTCTATGCTCCATAACTTTTTATTTTTCATTTCAAAAATAGTGTTTATTTACTTTGTGTATGGGATATGTCATACTAATTATTGTTAAAGTATGGGATTTTATTGTGTTTGCATATTGTTTTGTATATTTTTTCCCATACATTTGTAGCCGAAAAATCATAATAAACACCAATAAAAACGATTATGGCAAAGAAGAACATTTCTAAGATTTTGGAACAAGTGGAGCACATCTTTTTGAAACACTGTTCCAGTTATGAAGAAGTAAGTAGCAGAGAAGTTTGTATAGAACCGAAACGTTACAACAAACTTTATCTTACTGCACAAGGTCGGAAACATAACTACAACGCTATGTTTGACATAAACAAGGATTATCCCTGCTTAGTGAATTTTAAGACGGTATAACTGTGTGTAACTTGTAATTACATTTTGTCTACTTTGGGGATACTGGTTTGTGAAAATAGGTATCCTATCTTTACAAGATTATTAACCCGGGGATGTGCGTTTGACGTACCCCCATCATAAAGATATTAATTATGAAACAATTTCCTTTAACCATTAACGAAGAGTTGGCGGACTTGTTGCGGGCTGCAACAGAGTTGAACGGCTTGCTTAATAGCTATGTAAAAAAGCATTTTAAAGGCTTGGATTATCAGGATTGGCAAGAATATCCGGCAAAGCAGATTGCAGAAATGCAGAATAGTACTTTAGATATGATGTCGGATTTATCCGATATTATCGGCTACGATATCGCACAACAGGCGCACGCAGAACTTAACAAGGAGGTGAAAGTATGAAGACAATCAGAGTAACAGACGCGGCCGCTCGGTTCATTAAGCAGATCAGAGAGGAGGAATTAGAGGAAAGAAAGGTTTTTCTCTGTGAAGCCTATACAAAGGCTGTAGAACATGCATTGGCCAATGATGAATACAGTGAAGAGGATTTCTACCCGTTGATGGTAATACATGATTATCATAAGTTGATAGAGGAATTATCTATAGATGATGAGGGGCGGGTATGATAAACGAGGAAATATTAAAGATTGTACTTAATGATAAGACTTTTGGTCAGCGTGAAGCAGCTGACATTGTTGGAGGTAGAGGGCGTTTGTTTAAATTGGTAGGTTCCGGTGATATTCGCGCTGAGAAAATACCGCCTAATCGTCAAAATGGGAGATGGTATTGTAACGCTTATGATGTTATCAAATGGGCAACAATTGGAAAAGGAAGTACACATAGGAGTGATGAGAATACATAGTAAGTGTCAGGGGACTTCGGTCCGACACTGAAGTTGACGCCATCAACAAAGACGCCCCGGTAACAATATGGTTGCCGGGATTACATTTCTTGCAAATTATTGAAGAATATTTAAAGATTAGCATTATAGTTGCCTTTGGCAAGTCGGTTTAAATGCCACCATTCCCGGCAATAAACCATGCTTTTATGACGGATATGACGCAAATGACGCAAGAATAAAACTTTATTTTTTTGAGATTTATCCTTGTAGACGGATTGAACGGCAACACATAGCGAGAATGTGACAAGGAACGAATGCACACTTAACCGGCACATAACATAGTCGGAGGTGAAGATACAGGACATAAGCAGATACGGACGGAAAATGGCCGTTTGTTGAGAGCGGTCTTATTTCGCTTGCATAGGTTCAGCTAAAAGAATACTTATGGGGAGAGAAAGTCCAAATGCTTCTCTCCCTATAAATATTGGCTTTCTCTTTGGAAAGTTTGTGTATTAGGAAAGAATATGTAACTTTACACCAAGAAAGCCCATCAGTAGAGCATAAAAATACTTTTTGTTACTATTTTGTTACCCATCATTAGTAATGATGGGCTTTTTATTATCTCTATTTGTTTTGTAAATTGCTGATAAATAAAAAGATAGACCTTATTTCTCAATAAAGCCTATCTGTAAACTTAAAACAACCAACAAAAGAAATAGATAATTTCTATCTTAATGCTGAATGAAGATATTCTCCATTCAGCATTTCTTTTTTATCTTACAAACAACAGTTCTCTGTATTTCGGCAGTGTCCACATCTGGTTGTCTACGATCAGTTCCAGCTTGTCAATGTGGTAACGAATCTCTTCCAGTGCCGGAAAGATTGTATCGTGGTAAGCGATCGCTTTTTCGCGTTCGCTTTCGATCTTGTTCGCCACTTTTCGTGCTTCAATCATTGCATCTACGTGTTCTTTGATGAAGGCGGTGCGGTCGGCGATTTCTTCGATCAGTTCCAGATTCTTGGCAGATAGTCTGGCTGCTTTATCTGCCGGAAATAAGGACTGCATTTTATAGACATTATTAATCAGATCCGTCTGATATTGAGTAGCGACCGGAATAATGTGGTTCATTGCCAGGTCGCCTAATACGCGGGCTTCAATCTGAATCTTTTTCGTGTAAGTTTCCCATTTTACTTCGTTGCGGGCTTCCAGTTCCTTTTTCGTCATCACACCGATTGCTTCGAACATAGCAATTGTCTCCGGTTTCAGATAGTTGTCGAAGATAACGGGAACACTTGTTTCACAGTCCAGACCTCGACGGGCGGCTTCTACTTTCCATTCGTCGCTGTAACCGTTGCCATCGAAGTGGATAGCCTTACATTCTTTGATATATCCGCGAATTACTTCAAGGATAGCGGAAACTTTCGGTTCTCCCTTTTCGATCAGAGCGTCTACATCCTTTTTGAATTTCATCAGTTGTTCTGCTACGGCAGAGTTCAATGCAATCATGGCACTTGCACAGTTAGCCTCAGAGCCTACGGCACGGAACTCAAACCGGTTTCCGGTGAAAGCGAAAGGAGAGGTGCGGTTGCGGTCTGTATTATCAATCAGCAATTCGGGGATTTGGGGAATATCCAGCTTCATTCCCTGTTTTCCGCTAAGGTTGATCAGATCGTCTTTGGTGCTGTTCTCGATATGATCCAATACCTGTGACAACTGTTTGCCGAGGAAAGAAGAGATGATAGCGGGAGGTGCTTCATTGGCTCCCAGGCGATGAGCGTTGGTAGCGCTGGAAATAGAAGCTTTCAGTAATCCGTTGTGACGGTAAACTGCCATCAGCGTATTCACTACGAATGTGACAAAGCGCAGGTTATCTTCCGGCGTCTTGCCCGGTCCCATCAACAGGATACCTGTATCCGTTCCCAGTGACCAGTTATTGTGCTTGCCGGAACCGTTGACACCCTTGAACGGCTTTTCATGAAGCAATACACGGAAACCGTGACGGCGGCTGACTTTACGCATCAACGACATGATCAGTAGGTTATGGTCATTTGCCAGGTTGCATTCTTCGAAGATAGGAGCTAATTCGAATTGATTCGGAGCTACCTCGTTATGACGGGTCTTTACAGGAATACCCAGTTTCAACGCTTCAATTTCAAGGTCTTTCATAAATGCGGCCACACGGGTAGGGATGGCACCGAAATAGTGGTCTTCCAACTGCTGGTTCTTGGCACTGTCATGTCCCATCAATGTGCGTCCTGTCATAAGTAAGTCCGGACGTGCGGCATACAAACCTTCATCTACCAGAAAGTATTCCTGTTCCCATCCCAGATAGGCAACGACCTTCTTTACCTCAGGATTGAAATAGTGGCAGACGGCGGTTGCAGCTTTATCTACGGCACGCAGAGCTTTCAGTAACGGTGCTTTATAATCAAGGGCTTCACCTGTATATGCGATAAATACAGTCGGGATGCAAAGCGTATCATCTACGATAAATGCGGGTGATGATGGGTCCCATGCGCTATATCCGCGTGCTTCGAAAGTATTACGGATACCGCCGTTCGGGAAAGAAGAAGCATCCGGCTCCTGCTGTACCAGCAGTTTGCCTGTGAACTCTTCCATCATGCCTCCTTTGCCGTCATGTTCGACGAAAGCGTCATGCTTTTCTGCCGTACCTTCGGTGAGCGGTGCAAACCAGTGAGTATAATGAGTGACACCCATTTCGACAGCCCATTTTTTCATTCCGGCAGCTACTTCATCAGCGATGCTGCGGTCTAGCGGGGCACCATTGTCAATAGCGTCAATCAGTGCGTTGTATACCTTGCTTGGAAGGTACTTGAACATTTTTTCCTTGTTGAACACATACTTACCGAAGTATTCCGAAGGGCGTTCGGCAGGTGTTGCTACTTCAACCGCTTTCTTCTTGAAAGCTGTCTCTACGACTCTGAATCTTAGTTTTGACATAATACCTAATTTGATTTGTTGTTAAATATGTTAGAGTAAAAATTCCTTTTTTAGCTTAGTTATAAGCAGATTCTCCGTGTTCGTAGATGTCGAGACCTTCTTCTTCGACACGTGCCGGAACGCGAAGTCCGTGAATCTTGTCGAGTACTTTGAAGATAATGAATCCCATACCTGCCGCCCAGACTCCGACAACAACCGCACCGAAAAGCTGGGCACCCAAAAAGCCGGCTCCATGTCCGTAGAACAACCCTTCACTGGTAGAAAACAATCCTGTGAGCACTGTTCCCAAGAAACCACAAACCCCGTGTACGGAAGAAGCACCGACAGGATCGTCAATCTTCAATACCTTGTCAATAAAGTCGACTGCAAATATCATGACTACACCACAAATGGCACCGATTAATACCGCTCCTGAGGGAACTACAGCGTCACATCCGGCTGTGATACCTACCAAACCTGCCAAAACACCATTCAGTGTCAGTGATAAAGACGGTTTGCCATATTTCATCCAGCTCATCGCCAGTGCAAAGAAGCCACCGGCACAAGCCGCCAGATTTGTTGTCAGAAATACATGTGAGATGGCCATTGCATCCGCTTCGGTACTTGCTGCCAACTGTGATCCGGGGTTGAATCCGAACCATCCGAACCAAAGGATAAATACACCCAGTGCGGCAACTGTCAGGTTGTGTCCCGGAATAGCTCTTGACTTACCGTCTTTGCCATATTTACCGATACGGGGACCAAGAATAGCAGCACCTACCAAAGCAATCCAACCACCAACGGAGTGGACAATCGTTGAACCTGCAAAGTCATGGAACGTCGTTCCGAAAAGATTCATCATGAACGAACCTTCTTCTCCGTTCATCAGCCAGCCGCCACCCCATGTCCAGTGACCGGAAATTGGGTAAATCAGTACACTGATAAAGATAGTATAGACCAGATACATGGAGAACTTGGTGCGTTCCGCCATCGCTCCCGATACAATCGTGGCTGCCGTTGCGCAGAATACTGTCTGAAAAACCAGAAATCCTTCTCTGGGTAAATCACTGTCGAGGAATGACAGATCAAAGAAGTGTGGCATTCCGATGAGACCTCCCGCACCAAACATCAGACCGAAACCGATGAACCAGTAGAGCAAGGAACCAAACATGAAATCCACAAAGTTCTTCATCAAAATGTTGGCGGTATTCTTGACTCTGGTAAAACCCGCCTCAACCAATGCAAACCCCGGCTGCATAAAAAATACGAGCATTGCCGCAAGCAGCATCCAGACTGTATTCAATCCTAATGCCAGTTCCCCGATTGTATCGGGAGTTGTTTCGGCAGAAGCAGTGGCGGTTTCAGCAATTTCAGGTGTAGTTTTGACTTCAGTAATTGTCTCCGTAGTTGTCATAAAAGTATCTGCATCAACTGCTTCCTGTGCAAAAGCACTGGTTGCGAAACAGCAGAAAATGAACATAGCAGTGGCTATCCACAGCTTTGTGAAGCTGTGTCTCTTATATGTTTTATCCATAATGATTATCTTATTTAATACCTGTTTTTATAATATTATCATCCGAAAGGAAATCTGGCCCCGGCACCTTGCCGGTTGTCGGTTATCGTTCCTGTTCGGCGTTATAGAGAGCGATGTCGCCACGTTCGGCGGTGCGGATGCGGATGGCGTCCTCGATAGGAATGACGAAAATGCGTCCGTCACCGATCTCTCCGGTTTGTGCGGCTTTGATGATAGCCTGTACGGTCTTTTCTGCATTTTTGTCGCGTACTACAATAGAAACCAGAATACGTTCGATGGTGCTGGTATCATATACCACTCCACGATAGATACGTCCTTGCCGTGCTTTACCGATCCCTCTTACATCGTAGTAAGAGAACCATTCAATGTCCGCTTCGAGCAGAGCGTCTTTCACGTCCTCGAATTTGGTTTTACGGATGATAGCTTCAATCTTTTTCATATACCTTAAATATTAGTGTTGACCTGTAAAAAGAAGAGGTATAGGGAGGTGGCAGCCATCGCAGGTTACCATACAACAAACCGATAAAATCTAAACTCTAACTACCTTCCTGTTCCCTATACGCTCTTTGACTATATAAACTCTCTCTCTTAAAAACTTAATCCGAATGTGAAGTAAGCGCCTTCCGTACGTGGATTTACTGATACTTTGGCAAATGCCGGAACCGAGAATGAATCAGTAACCCTGATCTCCTTGACAGCTCCGAGACTGATGTCGGAAACGCAGAATCCACTTGTGTATCCATTATAAAAAGTCGTCTCCCAAGGTACCATTCCTACATCTACTGTCCAGTCAAGTCCTCCAAGGCTGAACGGTGCACTAAGTGCGAGGTAGGAAGAATAAGCCCTTTTCCCGTTTTCTTTAACTCCGTCGGCACCTGCAAAGTTCGTGTACCAGTTGATTGCCAGCGGACCAAAATCATATCCTACCTGTGCCTCAAATACATGAGCGGTTGAATGAGCGCCATATTTGAAATACTTGTTGGTAGGTACCTGAGTGTTGAACCAGTAATCCGTTACCGAGATGCTGAAACCACCGGTTGAATAACCGAGAGTCAAATCGAACTCTTTAGTATCCGATGACTCAAACCCTACCGATCCCCATGCTCCGAGTGAAAGTCCTTTGTAAGAGATTCCTAATGAAGGCTGAATGCTGACTCCGCCTAAATCCTGACCACGCCAGATATAACCACTTACCAAGTCTGCTCCTACGGAGGCTTCTACTTTATCCTGCGCCATCATATTGGATGGCACAAGGCCGATCAGTAATAACGCTGCTGCTATGCCCCTCAATTTTTTGTTAATCGTCGTTTTCATCGTCTTTTTACCTTTAATAGTTAGAAAAATGTGGATGTACGGTCCAGTGTTATATAGTAGCGCGCAAAATACTATCAAAGCCAGTTCTTTATTCTTCTCATTGCTTCCATACAATCGTTGTGATCGCCGAATGCTGTCAGTCGGATATATCCCTCACCGCTGGGGCCGAAACCTACACCGGGGGTTCCTACTACATTGGCTTCATACAACATCTGTTCGAAGAATCGCCAGGAAGAGAGTCCGTTCGGGGTTTTCACCCATAAGTATGGAGCATTGACGCCTCCGTATACTTTCAATCCGGTAGCTTCCAGTCCTTCCTTCATGATCTTCGCATTGGTCATATAATAGTTAATCGTTTCTTTAATCTGTGCTTTGCCTTCTGTACTGTAGACGGCTTCCGCTGCACGTTGTGTGATGTAAGAAGTGCCGTTGAATTTAGTGCACTGGCGGCGGTTCCATAATTTGTTGAGTGGAATCCGGTCGCCTTCCAGTGTGGCAGCTGTCAGTTCTTTCGGGACTACGGTATATCCGCAACGTACTCCGGTGAAACCGGCTGTCTTTGAGAAACTGCGGAACTCAATAGCACATTTCTTGGCTCCTTTGATTTCGTATATGGAGTGGGGGATATCCGCATCTTGGATATAGGCTTCGTATGCGGCATCGAACAAAATCAGTGTATCATTTGCCAATGCGTAGTCTACCCACTTTTTTAGTTCCGGTTTGGTCAGTGTCGTCCCTGTCGGATTGTTCGGGTAGCAGAGGTAAACAATGTCTATCCGTTTGTCGGGAATCTCCGGAATGAAGTCATTCTCACTTGTACAAGGCATATAAGTCACATTGCTCCATTTGCCTGTTCCTTCTTCCAGCACTCCGGCACGTCCGCACATGACGTTACTGTCAATATATACCGGGTAAATAGGGTCTGTTACACCGACACTATTGTCGTGGCGAAGGATATCGCCGATATTTCCGGTATCACTTTTGGCTCCGTCGTTGACGAATATTTCTGATGGTGAGAAATGAATGCCACGTGGAGCGAAATCATTCTTTATAATAGCTTCAATCAGAAAATCGTACCCCTGCTCAGGACCATATCCGCGAAATGTATCTTTACTTGCCAGCTCTTCCACTGCTTTGTGCATAGCCTCGATACATGCTTTGGGAAGCGGCTGAGTGACATCTCCGATACCTAACCGGATAATATCCTGCTTCGGATGCGTTATTTTGAATGTATTTACCTTCTTCGCTATATCCGAGAACAAATAGCTCCCCGGTAATTTCAAAAAATGTTCGTTTACTAATGCCATATTGTTATTGTTTTAAGTTTCTGCAAAACCTGTTACCTATTACCTAATACTTATTACCTATCCCTCCATCTCCCCATCAAAAACTTTAGTTGCCGGTCCTGTCATTAATATGTGTCCCGTTGCTTCTTCCCACTCGATGGTGACGGTTCCCCCATCCATTATTATATCACATTTTCTTCCTGCCAATCCATGGAGAACAGCGGCTACAGCCGTGGCACAAGCGCCTGTTCCACAGGCCTGGGTGATTCCTGAACCTCTTTCCCAAACTCTCATCCGAATGGTGTCTTTACCTACGATCTGAGCAAACTCTACATTTGTCCTGTCCGGAAAGAGATGATAATTTTCTAACTGCGGACCAATTTCCGGCAGATTGATTTGGGTAATATCTTCTACAAAAGTTACCAGATGCGGGTTTCCCATTGATACCCGGGTAGACTGAAAAGGAAATTGATCGCCGAAATCTACCGCTTCCGTTTCCAGAGGACTACCTATATCTACAGTGACTGCCGTCACCTTTCCTCCTTCTACATGTAATTTCAGAACCTTAATGCCCGAACGGGTGTCAAGCGTGATTTCCTTTTTGGCAGTTAATCCGTATTCGTATACATACTTGCCTACACAACGGCTTCCATTGCCACACATCATTGCTTCCGAACCATCTGCATTAAATATACGCATACTGAAATCTGCTTTGTCAGAACTGCCAATCAATATAAGTCCGTCACTTCCAATTCCCGTATGAAACTTGCTCCATTCGATTGCTTTCTTTTCAGGGGCTGCTATCGGATATCGGGTAGTATCTACATATATGTAGTCATTACCTGCTCCATGCATTTTTGTGAACTTAATCTTGGTTGTCATTTTGTTCTTTATTAATTGGTTGTTGTATCCTTTTGTTTTATTACAATGCAAAGATATGACTTTTTGATTTAACTTTTGATGAAAAGATGTCTAATCTCTATTTATTTTATACGATCTTACAATCGCGGGAAATAAAGCCATGTTTTGTTATAAATTGAAATTATGCATACCTTTATATTAATAAACTGTTATTTGCTTGATTTGTTTTGCATATCCTTCCATAATATATGAAGAATATTTGGGGTAAATCAGTCCTTGTATTCGATCTAAAATGTGAATTTTCGCTTTTACAATAGGTCGATATGCTAGTGATTTTTCGCTTTTATATATCATATTGCTTGTTTGCAGTTTTGCAGAACCTTTTTGTTATAGCATTGTTTAGTTACTAATAAATATAATAATGTAGCAATATGGATATAGAGAAACAATTGGAAGTTGCGGCGCAGAGCGATCATTTGGTATTGATTGTGTTTTATGCCGACTGGTCACCTCATTACGAATGGATAGGGCCTGTGCTCCGTACTTATGAACGGAGAGTCATTGAATTGATTAACGTGAATATCGAGGAAAATAAAACTGTAGCCGATTCTCATAATATAGATACGGTGCCTGCGTTCCTTCTGTTGCATAAAGGACATGAATTGTGGAGGCAGGTAGGAGAGTTGACCATAGGAGAGTTGAAAGAGGTATTGGAAGATTTTAAATAAGTCCTGTTTGAATTTTATGTAAGAAGCACCATTATACAGCAAATAAATATGTATAATGGTGCTTCTTGTATCTATCGAATATTTGCAAAAAGTTTCTGTCGGCTTTTTACATTTTCTGAGAGTAACTATTTTAGTATTTCCTGTGCCACAGTCGGCTCGTTGGTCGTAATGAAGTCCACCTTTTGGTCTATGAGCCACTTCATGTCTTCTGCTTTATCTACGGTCCATACATTGACTTTCAGTCCGAGATCATGGGCTTCTTTGATCCATTCGGGATGTTTCTTGATTACTCCCATATGATAGTCGAGTCCGGCTGCACCGAGGTCTTTCAGTTCTTTGGGAGATAGCTCGCCGTTGAGATAGAATACCGGAGTTCCGGCAGGTGCCAGGCGGATAAACTCTTTCATGGCGTGCAGTGAGAAAGTGATATATTCCATACGGTTTTCCAGTCCCATCTTTGTTACCAGGGCAAGAATTTCCTGTACGGCTTTCGTTTCACGCTTTTTGCTGTTAAGTGCTTTTAGTTCCAATATAAGTTTGGTATTGCATTTTTTACCGGCTTCCAGATACTGTTCCAGGCTGGGCAGGTTCTCTCCGTTCGATAGTTTCAATCCTGTAAGAGCGTCACCTTTGGAATACTCCATGTATTTCATCTTATAGACAGGGTCATGATTGATAACCAGTTTATTGTCTTTGGTAAGCCATACATCAAATTCGGAGCCATAGCAATGGATAGAATCGGCTTTTTGAAGTGCTGTGATACTATTTTGCGCAGAACCTGCTGTTTTCCAGTAGCCACGATGGGCGATAACTTGCGACTTTTGCGCTTGGACACTAGCTACTGAAATGATAAGGGCAACCATTAGAATAATTCTTTTTATCTTCATTGATAGTACATTTAAAAAGTTTATGAGTCCAAAATTATAAAAAATAAAACACAGATCAGCCTGTTATTATGCTAATCTGCGTTAATTGACAGCTTTTTATGCATAGAAGTCTATACTTTTTATTCCTGACTTTACAAACTGATGAATATATATTCAAAGATATGAGTTTATTTCAGACATCTAAAATTTTTCAACAAATTTATTTACCTCTTCGGCATAGGCTTCTTCATGCACTCCTCTCACTGCTCTGCCGCTTGGTTCATTCAGGTTACGGAAAGCTACATCCCATGCCAGCGCTTCTGCTGTAGAGCAAGCCACACTTGGTACGCTTGGTACGCTGCGGGCTGCGCTTTCACTCGGAAAATGCTCTTCAAAGATACTCCGGTAGTAATATTCTTCCTTGTTGAGCGGAGTGTTAATCGGGAAACGTTCGGCAGCGTGTTCCATCTGTTCATCACTGACGGCAGCCGCTGTAATCTCTCTTAAGGTATCAATCCACGAATATCCCACACCATCACTGAACTGCTCTTTTTGTCTCCATGCTACGCTTTCCGGTAGCATATCGGCAAAAGCTTCACGTACAATTCGTTTCTCAATCTCCTTTCCGGGGCACATTTTAGCTTTTGGATTCAACGCCATCGCTACATCCAGAAATTCCTTGTCCAGAAATGGGACACGTCCCTCTACACCCCAGGCTGATAAACTCTTATTGGCACGAAGGCAATCATACATATGCAGTTTTGATAACTTGCGTACCGTTTCCTCATGGAAATCTTTCGGAGTGGGAGCTTTGTGAAAGTAAAGATAACCGCCGAAAACTTCATCGGCACCTTCACCACTCAATACCATTTTGATCCCCATCGATTTGATCACACGTGCCAGTAAATACATGGGAGTGGAGGCACGTACCGTAGTCACATCATACGTCTCGATAAAATAGATAACATCCCGAATAGCATCCAGCCCTTCCTGAACCGTATAATTGATTTCATGATGAACCGTACCGATATATTCTGCCACTTCACGTGCCTTTATCAAATCGGGCGCCCCCTTCAGACCGATGGCAAAAGAATGTAGTTGAGGCCACCAGGCGTCACTTGCTCCGTCTGTTTCAATACGTTTTGCTGCATATTTTTTGGCGATAGCTGAAATCACAGAACTGTCTAGACCACCTGAAAGAAGTACTCCATAGGGAACGTCACTCATCAGCTGGCGATGAACGGCATCTTCCAATGCTTCTTTTACATCACTGACTTTGGCATCATTGTCTTTTACAGACTCATAGTCTGTCCATTCGCGTGTATACCAACGCTTCATTTTGCCTTCTTTACTGTAAAAGTAATGTCCCGGAAGAAATGGTTCGTACTCATTACAGAATCCTTCGAGTGCTTTCAGTTCACTGCCGAAGTAGATTTTGCCATCCTTGTCTTTTCCTATATATAAAGGTATGACTCCGATAGGATCACGTGCAATGAGGAACTCGTCTTTTTCTTCATCATAAAGTACAAAGGCGAAAATTCCGCTGATCTCTTCCAGAAAGTGGATGCCTTTATCTTTATAAAGGGCAAGAATCACTTCACAGTCGCTTCCGGTCTGAAAATCATATTGTCCGGCATAGCGGGCGCGGATATCCCGATGGTTGTAGATTTCACCGTTCACGGCGAGCGCTTGTTTCCGGTCGGGGGAGTATAAGGGCTGTCCTCCGCTTTGCGGGTCAACTATCGAGAGGCGTTCGTGTGCCAAAATGGCGCTTCCACCTACGTAGATACCGCTCCAGTCCGGTCCGCGATGACGGATTTTCTGTGCCATTTTCAGTGCTTTGTCTCTTAGCTCTTTGGTTTGAGTTTTTATGTTGAGTATACCTGCTATTCCACACATAACTTTGAGTATTTGGAAGTTAATATAATTTGTTGATTCTCTGTTTTTTTAAAGTCGGTTCGTTACTATTTATTCGTTTTCCCTGGCTTTTCCTTTCGTTTGACCTGGGTCATCTTTTAGTTCAACCTAGGTTGTTGTTTCGTTCAACCTAGGTCAAACGAATAAATAATAGTCTATAAACTTCATGGTGTTCCTTGCTGTAAGGGTTACTTCACCAAATAGTGATCTATGTCCGCAGCAGCCTTTCGTCCTCCTGCCATCGCCCGTACTACGAGGCTTGCTCCGGTAGCTGCATCTCCGGCAAGGAATACGTTTTCTGCAAATTTCGGTTGTTCCGGTTTCAGGAACCCCATGGCCAGCAGCACCATATCTGCTTCGATTACTTCTTTCTTCCCTGTGAGGTTCATGGTCGGACGTCCGCCATCTGTTGCCGGTGTCCATTCTACTTCTTCCACCTCGACGCCGGTTACTTTACCGTTCTTACCCAAAAACTGATTGGAAGTCAGGCACCAGCGACGGGTACAACCTTCTTCATGGCTGGAGGTCGTTTTGAAAACTACCGGCCATTGCGGCCAGGGCGTAGAAGGATTGTGACCGACGGGAGGTTTGGGCATAATTTCAATTTGCGTGACGCTGGTTGCTCCCTGTCGTACACTGGTTCCGATACAGTCCGAACCGGTGTCTCCACCGCCGATCACAAGCACTTTTTTGCCTTTGGCATTCACCAGTTTGTCTTTGGGGAAAGTTTGTCCTTCCAGAATCCTGTTCTGTTGCGCCAGCATTTCCAGTGCGAAATGGATTCCTTTCAACTCCCGTCCCGGAATGCTTAAATCACGGGCAGTCGGTGTACCCGTGCAAATGCAATATGCATCGAATCCTTCCGGCAAATGGTTAACGTCTATTTCTACTCCCATTTCAAACTGAATACCTTCTGCGGCAAGTATTTTCATGCGGCGGTCGATTACGTTTTTGTCCAGTTTGAAGTTTGGAATACCGAAACGTAATAATCCTCCCGCAGCTTCATCTTTATCGAATAACGTTACGGTGTATCCTTTTAGATTCAGTTGGTTGGCAACTACCAATCCGGCCGGACCGGCACCGACAACTGCTACTTTTTTGCCGTTTCTTTGGGGATGCTGCACCTGTATATATCCTTCACGGAAGGCGGCTTCTACAATGGCAGCTTCATTTTCACGGATAGTCACCGGTTGGTCACAGGATAGTTTCAGTACACAGGATTTCTCACAGAGGGCAGGGCAGATACGTCCTGTAAATTCCGGAAAGTCGCAAGTGGATGACAGCACTTCATACGCTTCTTTCCATTTTCCTTTGAATAAAGCGTCCTGCCATTCCGGCTGTTTATTGCCTATTGGACAAGCCCAGTGACAAAAAGGTACTCCGCAATCCATACACCGTGATGCCTGTAATTTACGGCTGTTCGTATTCAATGTTTGTTCTACCTGACTATAGTCAGTGATGCGCTCGCTAACGGGGCGGTATCCCGCCTCTTGCCGAGGTATATTTAAAAAAGCTTTAGGATCTCCCATCTTGTTAAGTAATAAGTATTAGGTAATAGGTATTAAGCAATAAGTATTAACTATATGGATTAAAGATGTTTGAAGCTATGGTTAATACCTAATACTTAATACCTAATACTTGAATTAATAGTCTCTTTGCATATCTGCTATTTTTTGCTGTAACTTTCTCATCTGCTCTTCCTGTAGTACTTTTTTGTATTCAATAGGTACTATCTGGATAAACTGATCTACGTAATGGTTCCAGTCATCGAGCATGGTACGTGCCAGTTTCGAACCAGTGTACAGGTAGTGCTGACGAATCAGTTCGTGCAGTTCTTTGCGGTAACCGGCCTCTTCGATCAGTGACAGTTCAACCATTTCCATGTTGCAGAAGTAGTCAAAATTGCCGTCTTTGTTCCATACGTAAGCCACACCGCCACTCATACCGGCGGCAAAATTTCGTCCGGTTTGCCCCAGAACCACTACACGGCCTCCGGTCATATATTCGCAACAGTGGTCGCCTACACCTTCCACTACGGCAACAGCCCCTGAGTTGCGCACGGCAAAACGTTCACCTACGCGCCCATTGATATAGACTTCGCCGCTGGTTGCACCATAGAGCAGGGTATTGCCTGCAATCGTGTTCTTTTCGGCTTCGAAGTTGCTGCGGATAGGCGGTAATACGGCAATGCGTCCGCCGCTCAATCCTTTACCCAGATAATCATTCGCTTCACCTTCCAATTTGAAATTGACTCCCGGTACGAGGAAGGCACCGAATGACTGTCCCGCAGAGCCTTTGAATTTCACATTCAGGGTATGTTCCGGCAATCCCTTCTCTCCGTATTTTTGGGCAATGACACCGGAGAGCATGGCACCTGTCGCACGGTCCGTATTGGCAATTGTGTATTCCAATGAAACTTCTTTTTCGTGTTCTATCGCTTCTTGGGCAGCATCAATGATTGCCACATCCTTCACTGTAGAAATACCATGATCCTGATCGATGACGTGACGGATGGCTGCACTGTTATCCACACGTGCCAGTAGCTTGGTGAAGTCAATCAGAGCGTGCTTCGGATTCGGATCGTTTTCGTCGGATTTGCGTTCAATCAAGTCCGTGCGTCCGATAATATCATCCATTTTGGTGAATCCCATTTCCGCCAGATATTCACGGACTTCCTGTGCCAGGAAGGTGAAAAAGTTGATAAGATATTCGCTGCGCCCGTGAAAGCGTTTGCGTAATTCCTCATTCTGTGTGGCTACTCCTACCGGACAAGTATTCTGGTGACATTTGCGCATCATCACACATCCCAGCACGATCAGGGCGGAGGTGGCAAAACCATATTCTTCGGCGCCCATTAATGCCATTATGATAATGTCGCGTCCGGTTTTTAATTGGCCATCGGCTTGTAGGACGACTTGTCCCCGCAGACCGTTCAGAACCAAGGTTTGCTGTGTCTCGCTCAGTCCCAGTTCCGGAGAAATGCCGGCGTAACGGATGGATGAAGCGGGAGAGGCTCCCGTACCACCCTCGGCACCGGAGATGACAATCAAATCCGCTTTTGCTTTTGCCACGCCTGCGGCAATGGTACCTACGCCACTTTCTGCTACCAGTTTGACACTGATTTTGGCTTGTGGATTAACGTTTTTCAAGTCAAATATCAATTGCGCCAAATCCTCAATCGAATAAATATCATGATGGGGAGGAGGAGAGATCAGTGAGATTCCCGGAATGGAATGGCGTGTTTTGGCTATGACGTCGTTCACTTTGAATCCCGGAAGCTGTCCGCCTTCCCCTGGTTTAGCTCCCTGCGCTATTTTTATTTGTATCTCATCGGCATTCACCAGATATTCGGTGGTGACCCCGAAGCGTCCGGAAGCTACCTGTTTGATGGCACTTCGCATGGAAGTACCGTCCGGCAGCGGGTGGAAGCGGGAAGCATCTTCGCCACCTTCACCCGTGTTGCTGCGTCCGTGAATGGTATTCATGGCAATCGCCATTGCTTCATGAGCTTCCTTGCTGATAGATCCGAAAGACATGGCACCCGTCACAAAACGACGGAGAATATTCTCTATCGGTTCTACCTGTTCGATGGATATAGGATTGCGACGGAATCCTAAGAAGTCACGCAGGAAAATAGGTTTCTCCTTATTGTCTACCAAATGAGTGAACTCTTTGAATTTCTTGTAGCTGCCCAAGCGGGTGGCAAGTTGCAATGTACTGATGGTTTCCGGGTTCCACGCATGTTTCTCTCCGTCCTTTCGGAAGGCATACAGTCCGTTGTTCTTTAATAATGGAAAATTGAAAGTTGAAAATTGAGAGTTGCCGTGCGGTGCTTCATTTTCCATTTTCAATTCTCCATTTTCCATTCCTTCAACTCCTTCATCGTGGAAAGCGATTGCGTCTCTTGCCACTTCCTCCAGGCGGATACCTCCGATGGGGGAACCGAGTCCGCCGAAATAAGCCTTGCTCAACTCTTCGCTGAGTCCGACAGCTTCGAAAATCTTTGCACCGCGATAAGAGCGGATAGTGGAAATCCCCATCTTACTCATGATTTTGAACAGACCTTTGCAGATAGATTTGATATAGTTTTTCTCAGCGGTAGCATAGTCCAGTTGAATATCTTTCTCTTTTACCAGCTTGTCGAGGATGGCAAATGCCATATACGGGTTCAGTGCACTGGCTCCAAAACCGAGTAGTAAAGCGGCGTGCATTACTTCACGCATTTCTCCGCTCTCTACAATCAATGCTGTCTGCACACGTTTGCCGACAGATATCAGATGGTGATGCACGGCACTTACTGCCAGTAATGAAGGGATAACGGCATGAGTTGCATCCACGTCACGGTCGGTCAGTACAATGTAGTTTGCTCCGTCCGTAACTGATTCCTCCGCCATTTTGCAAAGGTTGTTCAGTGATTCCTGTAATCCGGCTTTCCCTTTGGATACTTCAAACAGCATCGGTAGTTTTACAGTCTTAAAGCCCTTGTAGCGGATATTGCAAAGAATATCCAGCTGTGTATTGCTTAAAATCGGATGATTCAGACGTACCATTTTACAATGACTCTCGCTGGGAGTCAGGATATTCATGCCTACCGCTCCGATATATTCCGTCAAAGACATTACCAGTTCTTCGCGTAGCGGGTCGATCGGCGGATTCGTAACCTGTGCGAATTGCTGGCGGAAATAGTTGTAGAGTAGCTGTGGTTTATCGGAAAGTACAGCCAGTGGCGTATCATTACCCATTGAGTGGATGGGTTCGGCACCCGCGCTCGCCATTGGCATAATCAGCCGTTCGATATCTTCTTTTGAATAGCCGAAAGTACGGAGCATCTGGTCATAGTTTTCTACGTGATGAGGCACTTTACGACCGCTTTTCAGTTCATCCAGTTCGATACGGTTAGTCGATAGCCATGTACGGTAAGGCTTCGCTTCGGCCAGTTGTTTCTTCAATTCGCCGTCATAGTAGATTTCTCCTTTCTCTGTATCGATCAATAGAATCTTGCCCGGTTGCAGGCGCCCTTTTTCCTTGATATCTCCCGGTTCAAAGTCCATTACGCCCACTTCGGATGCCACTACCATCGTATCGTTTTTAGTGATCAGATAGCGGGCAGGGCGCAGGCCGTTACGGTCGAGCATACCACCTGCAAATCGTCCGTCGCTGAAAAGCAAGGCTGCCGGTCCGTCCCAAGGTTCCATCAGGATAGAGTGGTATTCATAGAATGCTTTCAGATCTTCACTGATCGGATTCTTCTCGTTGAAAGATTCCGGTACGAGCATAGCCATTGCATGAGGCAGACTTAATCCTGACATGACCAGAAACTCCAGCACATTGTCCAGAGAAGCACTGTCGCTCATGCCCGGCTGTATGATCGGGCGTATTTCTTTGATATCTCCCAGCATAGGAGTGGAGAGTACGCTTTCACGGGCTTCCATCCATCCGCGGTTGCCACGAATGGTATTGATTTCACCGTTGTGCGCCAGCAGGCGGAAAGGTTGTGCCAGTCCCCATGTCGGAAAAGTGTTGGTGCTGAAACGGGAGTGTACCAGAGCCAAGCCGCTGGTGAAGTAGCTATTCGTCAGATCAGGATAGTAGTTGCGTAGCTGCAATGACGAGAGCATACCTTTATATATAATACTTTTGGTCGAGAGCGAAACGACATAAAAATCGTTTCTCGTCGGAATAGCTGACAATCTGACTTTATTCTCTATCCGTTTGCGAATCAGATACAGTTTGCGGTCGGCGGTTTCCGTTTCCGTAAAACCGGTAATAAAGACCTGCTTGATATCCGGTTCGTTAGCCAGAGCCGCTTCACCTAGAATTTCCGGACAGGTGGGTACATTGCGCAGATGCATCAATGTAAGTCCCTCTTTTTCTATTTCTTCAATAATGATACTAAAAATAGCTGCCTGATCTTTCTCGTTTTTCGGTAGAAAAAGCAGACCGGTGCCGTACCGTCCCTTTTCGGGTACGGGGATGCCTTGCAGTAAAATAAACTCATGTGGAATCTGTAACATAATACCTGCACCGTCGCCGGTTTTGTTATCCGCCCCCTCAGCGCCACGGTGACGCATATTCTCTAATACCTTTAAAGCCGACTCAACAATGTCATGTGACTTTTCTCCGTGAATGTTCACCAGCATACCAACCCCGCAGGCATCGTGTTCGTATGCCGCATCATACAAGCCCATTTGTCCGGGCTGTCGTTGGTAGGGGATTTTTCCTGTTGCGTTGTTAAAAAGTTCTTGTTTCTTCATTCTTTTTAGCTTTATTGTATGATAATACCTGTTTGATGTATCAAATTGTTCGGCAAAGTTAGGAATTTAATTTCATAATGATAGTGTATTGTTTGTTTTGTGTGACACAAAATAAGATACCTTTTCTTTATTCTTTTAATTTGTAATCAAAATGCTCTGATTTGCTTATAATTTATCAGTCTGTCCGGTTTTATTTTGTTTTGATTGTAACTTGTTTCTTTTTGAGCTTAAAATAATATATTATTTAACGTTTTGATGTGTTTGCAACTTTTTTATGTGCTTATGTCAAATAAATATTGAAAAAGTTATCTTTGTGTCATTTTGAATGTGTATATTTGCACCCGAAATAAAAATATCATAATATGTGTGGAATAGTAGGCTATATTGGTAAAAGAAAAGCCTACCCCATCCTTATTAAAGGGCTGAAGCGACTGGAGTATCGTGGATATGACAGTGCAGGGGTAGCATTGATCAGTGATAACCAACAGTTAAATGTGTACAAGACGAAAGGGAAAGTCTCCGAACTTGAAAATTTCGTCACACAAAAAGATATTTCCGGTACAGTCGGAATTGCCCATACCCGTTGGGCTACTCACGGGGAACCTTGTTCCGTTAATGCTCATCCTCATTACTCTTCTTCCGAAAAACTCGCTCTCATTCATAACGGTATCATTGAAAATTACGCCGTTCTCAAAGAAAAACTCCAAGCCAAAGGTTACGTCTTTAAAAGTAGTACTGATACTGAGGTGCTCGTTCAATTAATCGAATATATGAAAGTTGCCAATCAGGTCGATCTGCTTACTGCCGTTCAGTTGGCTTTGAATGAAGTGATTGGTGCTTATGCGATTGCGATTCTTGATAAAGAACATCCGGAAGAAATCATTGCGGCTCGAAAAAGCAGTCCGCTGGTGGTAGGTATTGGTGAAGATGAGTTTTTCCTTGCTTCGGATGCCACACCGATTGTAGAATATACAGATAAGGTGGTGTATCTCGAAGATGGTGAGATAGCGGTGATCAATCGGGGAAAAGAATTGAAGGTAGTCAATCTCAGCAATGTGGAGATGACTCCCGAAGTGAAAAAAGTAGAATTGAAGCTTGGTCAGCTGGAAAAAGGCGGTTATCCGCATTTCATGTTGAAGGAGATTTTTGAGCAGCCGGACTGTATTCACGATTGTATGCGCGGACGTATCAATGTGGAAGCCAATAATGTGGTGCTTTCGGCAGTAATAGACTATAAAGAAAAGTTGCTGAACGCCAAACGCTTTATTATTGTGGCTTGCGGTACTTCGTGGCATGCGGGATTGATCGGAAAGCATCTGATTGAAAGTTTCTGCCGTATTCCGGTAGAAGTGGAGTATGCCTCCGAATTTCGTTACCGTGATCCGGTGATCGATGAGCACGATGTGGTGATTGCCATTTCTCAAAGTGGAGAAACGGCGGATACGCTGGCGGCAGTGGAACTGGCAAAAAGTCGGGGTGCATTTATATATGGTATCTGTAATGCGATTGGTTCCTCCATCCCCCGCGCTACGCATACGGGGTCGTACATCCACGTCGGACCGGAAATCGGAGTGGCATCGACCAAAGCATTTACCGGACAGGTGACTGTGCTGACCATGTTGGCATTGACTCTCGCCCGAGAGAAAGGTACGATAGACGAGACACAATACCTGAACATTGTACGGGAATTGAATAGCATTCCCGGCAAAATGAAGGAAGTATTGAAACTGAATGATAAGCTGGCGGAACTGTCGAAAACTTTCACCTATGCGCATAACTTTATTTACCTCGGACGCGGATATAGTTATCCGGTTGCTTTGGAAGGTGCATTGAAATTGAAAGAAATATCGTATATTCACGCCGAAGGTTATCCGGCTGCCGAAATGAAGCACGGACCGATAGCCCTGATTGATGCCGAAATGCCGGTAGTAGTCATTGCTACCCAAAACGGGTTGTATGAGAAAGTACTTAGCAATATTCAGGAAATCAAGGCACGAAAAGGAAAGGTGATTGCATTTGTAACCAAGGGCGATACGGTGATCAGTAAAATAGCCGATTGCAGTATCGAACTTCCGGAAACAATCGAGTGCCTTGATCCGTTAATTACTACGGTACCTCTCCAGTTGCTTGCTTATCATATTGCGGTATGTAAGGGGATGGATGTAGACCAACCTAGAAATTTGGCTAAGTCGGTAACAGTCGAGTAGTTTAAAATGTAAATAGTCAAATAGTAAGAGATAGATTAATGGAACAATTGAAACATGAATGTGGCGTTGCCATGATACGCCTGCTCCAACCCCTGGAGTATTACGAGAAAAAGTACGGAACATGGATGTACGGTCTCAACAAGCTCTATCTGTTGATGGAGAAACAGCATAACCGGGGGCAGGAAGGGGCAGGACTGGCATGCGTGAAGCTGGAAGCAAATCCGGGTGAGGAATATATGTTTCGCGAACGCGCGTTAGGTTCCGGTGCCATCACCGAAATCTTCGAAGCTGTACAGAGTAACTTCAAGGACCTCACTTCCGAACAGTTGCATGATGCGGCATTTGCCAAACGTACTTTGCCCTTTGCGGGTGAAGTATATATGGGGCATCTGCGTTATTCTACCACCGGAAAATCCGGAATCTCGTACGTACATCCGTTTTTAAGAAGAAACAACTGGCGTGCCAAAAATCTGGCTCTCTGTGGAAACTTCAATATGACGAATGTAGACGAAATCTTTGCCCGCATCACCGCTATCGGTCAGCATCCCCGCAAGTATGCCGATACCTATATCATGTTGGAACAGGTGGGGCATCGTCTTGACCGTGAAGTGGAACGCCTCTTCAACCTTGCTGAAGCCGAAGGACTGACAGGGATGGGAGTCACCCATTATATAGAAGAACATATCGAACTGGCCAACGTATTGCGTACTTCCAGCCGTGAGTGGGATGGGGGATATGTGATCTGCGGCCTCACCGGAAGCGGCGAATCTTTTGCTATCCGTGATCCGTGGGGTATTCGTCCCGCTTTCTGGTATCAGGATGATGAAATAGCCGTACTGGCTTCCGAGCGTCCGGTGATTCAGACTGCTTTGAATGTTCCCGTAGAAAAAATCAAGGAACTGCAACCCGGGCAGGCATTGCTGATCAGCAAAGAAGGCAGACTGCGGACTTCACAAATCAACAAGCCTCGCGAGCGGCACGCCTGCTCGTTCGAACGTATCTACTTCTCCCGTGGCAGCGATGTAGATATCTATAAAGAACGGAAACTCTTGGGAGAAAAACTGGTTCCGAATATTCTGAAAGCCATTAATAACGACTTGGACCATACTGTATTTTCCTTTATCCCGAATACGGCCGAAGTTGCCTTCTACGGAATGTTGCAAGGGCTGGATGACTATCTGAATGAAGAGAAAGTACGGCAGATTGCGGCATTGGGGCATCATCCCAATATGGAAGAGCTGGAGGTCATTCTTTCCCGCCGTATCCGCAGTGAAAAAGTTGCCATCAAAGATATTAAGCTCCGTACATTCATTGCCGAGGGAAACAGTCGGAATGACCTGGCTGCCCACGTATATGACATCACGTACGGAAGTCTGGTTTCCGGTGTCGACAATCTTGTGATTATCGACGATAGCATTGTGCGTGGTACTACCTTGAAGCAAAGTATCATCGGCATTCTCGACCGTCTTGGTCCGAAGAAGATCGTGATTGTATCTTCTTCTCCACAAGTTCGTTATCCGGACTATTACGGCATCGATATGGCGAAGATGAGCGAATTTATCGCTTTCAAAGCTGCCATCGAACTCCTGAAAGAGCGGGATATGAAGGATGTGATTGCTGCCGCCTACCGGAAATCGAAAGATCAGGTAGGATTGCCGAAAGAACAAATGGTGAATTACGTGAAGGATATCTATGCGCCGTTCACCGATGAAGAAATATCTGCCAAGATGGTAGAACTCCTGACACCGAAGGGAACGAAAGCGAAAGTGGAAATCGTCTACCAACCGTTGGAAGGACTTCATGAAGCCTGTCCGAACCATCAGGGAGACTGGTACTTCAGTGGAAACTATCCCACGCCGGGTGGTGTGAAAAATGGTGAATCAGGCATTTATCAACTACATTGAGCAGATGTATCAATTCTAACAACCATACAACGATTCAAAAATAAGAATGAGAAATGTGACATTAATCCTTGACGACGGGAGCCGGTTTTCCGGTAAGTCGTTTGGCTACGAGAAGCCGGTGGCGGGCGAAGTAGTTTTCAACACCGCCATGACCGGATATCCGGAGAGCCTTACTGACCCTTCCTACGCCGGACAGTTGATGACTCTTACCTATCCTTTGGTGGGTAACTACGGAGTTCCTCCTTTTACCATCGAACCCAACGGACTTGCCACTTTCATGGAAAGTGAAAAGATTCATGCCGAAGCGATCATCGTAAGTGACTACTCTTCTGAGTACAGCCACTGGAACGCAGTGGAAAGCCTCGGCGACTGGCTGAAACGTGAGAAAGTACCGGGCATCACAGGCATCGATACGCGTGAACTGACCAAAATACTTCGTGAACACGGAGTCATGATGGGACGTATCGTCTTCGACGATGAAATTGTCGAAGAAATTGACAATGGACAATTGACAATTGACAATTACGCTGCCGTGAATTACGTAGACCGTGTTTCCTGCAAAGAAATAATCTCCTATCTTCCCGATGGAACATCCCGTTCTTTTCCATTAACCATGCCCGTCGCGCAGCTTAATTGTCAATTGTCAACTGTCAATTGTCAATTAAAGAAGGTTGTTTTGGTGGATTGCGGTGTAAAGACCAATATTATCCGTTGCTTGTTGAAGCGTGGTGTAGAAGTGATCCGTGTACCTTGGGATTATGATTTTAACGGACTCGAATTTGACGGGCTGTTTATCTCCAACGGACCGGGTGACCCGGATACCTGCGACGCAGCTGTACAGAATATCCGCAAGGCGATGGCGAACGAGAAACTTCCCATCTTTGGAATCTGCATGGGCAACCAGTTGCTCTCGAAAGCCGGAGGGGCAAAGATTTACAAACTTAAATATGGACACCGTAGCCACAACCAGCCGGTACGCATGGTGGGTACGGAACGTTGTTTTATTACTTCGCAGAATCATGGTTATGCGGTAGACAATAATACGCTGGGGGCAGATTGGGAACCGCTGTTCATCAATATGAATGATGGTTCTAACGAAGGAATCAAACATAAGAAAAATCCTTGGTTCTCTGCACAGTTCCATCCCGAAGCTGCAAGTGGTCCTACGGATACGGAATTCCTGTTCGATGAATTTGTAAACCTGCTTAAATAACCGACTATCATGAAAGAAAATATAAAGAAAGTATTGCTGCTGGGTTCCGGTGCCTTGAAAATCGGTGAAGCCGGTGAGTTTGACTATTCCGGTTCGCAGGCACTCAAAGCCTTGAAAGAAGAAGGGATTGAAACCATTCTTATCAATCCGAATATTGCTACCGTACAGACATCCGAAGGAGTGGCAGATCAAATTTACTTCCTTCCGGTCACTCCGTATTTTGTAGAGAAAGTAATCCAGAAAGAAAAGCCGGAAGGTATTATGCTGGCATTCGGCGGACAGACCGCGCTGAATTGTGGAGTTGCTTTATATAAAGAAGGAATCCTTGAAAAGTATAATGTAAAAGTACTCGGTACTCCCGTACAAGCCATTATGGATACGGAAGACCGTGAACTCTTTGTACAGAAACTGAACGAAATCAATGTCAGGACCATTAAAAGTGAAGCTGTAGAAAATGCGGAAGATGCCCGTCGTGCAGCGAAGGAATTGGGATATCCGGTCATTGTCCGTGCGGCTTATGCGCTGGGTGGCTTGGGCTCCGGTTTCTGTGACAATGAAGAGCAACTGGATGTACTGGTAGAAAAAGCCTTTTCTTTTTCTCCGCAAGTGTTGGTGGAAAAATCGCTTCGGGGGTGGAAAGAAGTCGAATACGAAGTCGTCCGCGACCGCTTCGACAACTGTATTACAGTTTGTAATATGGAGAACTTTGACCCACTGGGGATTCATACCGGTGAGTCTATCGTTATTGCTCCGTCTCAAACACTGACCAACAGTGAATATCATAAACTTCGTGAACTGGCTATCCGTATTATCCGCCACATCGGTATTGTCGGCGAATGTAATGTACAGTATGCTTTCGACCCCGAATCGGAAGATTATCGCGTCATCGAAGTAAATGCCCGTCTTTCCCGTTCCTCGGCCCTGGCCTCTAAGGCAACCGGATATCCGTTGGCATTCGTGGCTGCCAAACTGGGACTCGGCTACGGACTCTTCGACTTGAAGAACTCGGTGACAAAGACTACTTCTGCTTTCTTCGAACCGGCTTTGGACTATGTGGTATGTAAGATTCCACGTTGGGACTTGGGAAAATTCCATGGTGTAGACAAGGAACTGGGTTCTTCCATGAAGTCGGTAGGTGAAGTGATGGCAATCGGACGTACTTTTGAAGAAGCTATTCAGAAGGGCCTCCGTATGATCGGACAGGGAATGCACGGATTCGTGGAAAACAAAGAACTAGTAATTCCTGATATTGACAAAGCACTGCGCGAACCGACCGATAAACGTATTTTTGTGATCTCAAAAGCCTTTCGTGCAGGATACACCATCGATCAGGTGCATGAACTGACGAAGATTGACAAATGGTTCCTTCAGAAGTTGATGAATATAATGAAGACTTCGGAAGAAATGCACGAATGGGGAAATAATCATAAACAGATTGCCGATCTGCCTGTGGAACTGCTTCGCAAGGCTAAAGTTCAGGGCTTTTCCGATTTCCAGATTGCCCGTGCTATCGGTTATGAAGGTGATATGGAAAATGGAAGCCTGTATGTCCGCAAGTATCGTAAGGCTGCCGGTATCCTTCCGGTGGTAAAACAGATCGATACACTGGCTGCCGAATATCCGGCGCAGACCAATTATCTGTATCTGACCTATAGCGGAGTGGCAAACGATGTACATTATCTGGGTGACCATAAATCCATTGTCGTATTGGGTTCCGGTGCCTACCGTATCGGTTCTTCTGTAGA
This sequence comes from Bacteroides sp. 1_1_14, assembly GCF_000162515.1. NCBI lineage: Bacteria > Pseudomonadati > Bacteroidota > Bacteroidia > Bacteroidales > Bacteroidaceae > Bacteroides > Bacteroides sp. 1_1_14. The sequence continues at coordinate 237,784 of NZ_GG774710.1, forward strand.
GTTTGACTGGTGCGGTGTGCAGGCTCTGAATACCATTCGCAAGGAAGGTTGGCGCAGTGTTATGATCAACTATAATCCGGAAACGGTATCTACAGACTATGACATGTGCGACCGTCTCTACTTTGATGAACTGACATTCGAACGGGTAATGGATATTCTTGAGCTGGAAAATCCGCATGGTGTCATCGTATCTACCGGTGGTCAGATTCCGAATAACCTTGCCTTGCGTCTGGATGCCCAGAACATTCACATACTGGGAACAAGTGCTCAGAGCATCGACAATGCCGAAGATCGTGAAAAGTTCTCTGCAATGCTCGACCGTATTGGCGTGGATCAACCACGCTGGCGTGAGTTGACATCGCTGGAGGATATCAATGAGTTTGTCGATGAAGTTGGTTTCCCGGTTCTTGTTCGTCCGTCTTATGTGCTTTCGGGTGCTGCGATGAATGTCTGCTCCAATCAGGAAGAGCTTGAACGCTTCCTGAAACTGGCTGCCAATGTATCAAAGAAGCATCCGGTGGTAGTAAGCCAGTTTATCGAACATGCGAAGGAGGTAGAAATGGATGCTGTGGCGCAGAATGGCGAAATCATAGCCTATGCAATCAGCGAACATATTGAGTTTGCCGGTGTACACTCCGGTGATGCCACTATTCAGTTTCCGCCTCAGAAGTTGTATGTGGAAACTGTCCGTCGCATCAAACGCATCAGCCGTGAGATTGCCAAGGCACTGAATATTTCCGGTCCGTTCAACATCCAATACCTGGCAAAAGATAATGATATTAAGGTAATCGAATGTAATCTGCGTGCCAGCCGTTCTTTCCCGTTTGTCAGCAAAGTGCTGAAGATAAACTTCATTGAGCTGGCAACCAAAGTGATGCTGGGTCTTCCTGTGGAGAAACCGGAAAAGAATCTCTTTGAACTGGACTATGTGGGAATTAAGGCTTCGCAGTTCTCTTTCAACCGTTTGCAGAAAGCTGACCCTGTATTGGGAGTGGATATGGCTTCTACAGGTGAGGTCGGCTGTATCGGAAGTGACACTTCCTGTGCCGTACTGAAAGCCATGCTGTCTGTCGGCTACCGTATTCCTAAAAAGAACATCCTGCTTTCTACGGGTACAATGAAGCAGAAGGCTGATATGATGGATGCAGCACGTATGTTGGTAAACAAGGGATACAAACTCTTTGCAACCGGCGGTACTCATAAAACCTTTGCTGAGAACGGCATTGAAAGTACGCTTGTCTACTGGCCGAGTGAAGAAGGACATCCGCAGGCATTGGAAATGCTTCATAATAAGGAAATTGACATGGTAGTCAATATCCCGAAGAACCTGACTGCCGGAGAACTGGACAATGGATATAAAATCCGTCGCGCGGCTATCGACCTGAACGTGCCGTTGATAACGAACGCCCGTCTGGCAAGTGCATTTATCAATGCTTTCTGTACGATGACCGTTGATGATATTGCCATCAAGAGCTGGGAAGAGTATAAGTAAGAAATAATAAATTGTTGTATAATAAGTTGGAAAAGTCGTTCCCGTGCATTCGGGGGCGGCTTTTTTTTATGAATTTCTGTTTTTGGGATGGTGTCACTATAAGCATGGGATAGTGTCACTATCCTGTCAGTATGCTTACACTATCCTTCCTGTATAGTGTCACTATCTTTTTTTAATGTCTATAAGTTGCATGATTGGACAAATTGGTGTAAATTGCGCAATTATTTCACAAATATTCTAAAACAGGGGAGTAATATGAGGATGGATAATCATATCGTAATTATGGCTGGTGGCATCGGTAGTCGTTTTTGGCCGATGAGTACACCGGAATGTCCCAAGCAATTTATTGATGTAATGGGATGCGGGCGTACGTTGATTCAACTGACTGCTGATCGTTTTGATGGCGTCTGTCCACGGGAAAATGTGTGGGTAGTGACGTCCGAGAAATATATTGATATCGTCCGGGAGCAATTGCCGGAGATTCCTGAAAGCAATATCCTTGCAGAGCCTTGTGCACGAAACACTGCTCCCTGCATCGCCTATGCTTGCTGGAAAATCAAGAAAAACATCCGAACGCCAATGTGGTGGTGACTCCGTCGGATGCATTGGTTATCGATACAGGTGAATTCCGCCGGGTAGTAGAGAAAGCACTTCGTTTTACTGACAACAGCAGTGCTATCGTAACGCTGGGTATCAAACCGACTCGCCCGGAAACCGGATATGGATATATTGCTGCCGGAGATCAGATCATGACTGATAAAGAGATTTTTACGGTAGATGCATTCAAGGAAAAACCGGACAGGGAGACTGCCGACAGATATCTGGCCGAGGGTAACTACTTCTGGAATGCAGGAATTTTTGTTTGGAATGTGCGTACTATCACTTCCGTGATGCGTGTATATGCTCCGGGCATAGCGCAAATCTTCGATCGTATTTTCCCCGATTTCTATACGGAGAAGGAAAATGAAACGATTAAAAAGCTGTTCCCTACCTGCGAAGCTATTTCCATAGACTATGCCGTAATGGAAAAAGCACAGGAAATCTATGTACTTCCGGCTTCTTTCGGTTGGTCGGACTTGGGGACCTGGGGAGCGCTCCGCGGACTGTTGCCACAAGATAAATCCGGAAATGCTACGGTAGGGGCCGATGTCCGTTTGTACGAAAGCAAGAACTGCATCGTACATACCAGTGAAGAGAAACGGGTCGTTATTCAGGGTCTGGATGGATATATCATTGCTGAGAAAGATAATACACTGTTGATTTGTAAACTGGATGAAGAACAGCGGATAAAGGAGTTTTCAAAGTAATCCTTAATTCTTTTGATATTCCTGAGGCGTCATTCCGGTCATTCGTTTGAAAAACTTGCTGAAGAAAGACGGATTGGGAAAGTTTAATTCATCTGATATCTGATAAACAAGGCGGTTGCTATGTTTTAGCAATACTTTAGCCTCTAGTATAATGGACTGGTTTATCCAGTCCATTACTGTTTGCTGGCTGGTTTGCCGGATTACAGTGTTCAGATAACGGGGAGTGAGACAAAGTTTATCCGCATAGAAACTGACATTCCGTTCTGTCTTGCTATAGGTGTTGACCAAAGAAATGAAGCGCTGAAAAATATCGTTTTGATGGGTTAATGGACTGAGTTCGGCCTGCCCTTTGCTTTTGGCTATATACTCTATATTATATAGTAATCCTACCAGTAAATGCTGAATGACCTCTTTTCTGAATACAGGTTCTTGCAATACACTCCACATGACCGTCACAAAATTCTCTATCTGTATTTGTTCTTCGGTAGACAGTGGAAATAGGAGATTTTTCTTTTGTTGGAGGAAATGGGTGAAGAATTCTTCCTTTCCGGATATCGGCAGAAAGTTCAGGTCTACTGCCATCATGTGAGCATCAAAATCGTGAGATACTTCTATGATTTGTATGATAGAGTTGGGAGCTATCAGGGATATATGGTCGGGCAGGAAAATATATTCGATCAGATTGATTAAAACACGTGCCGAGCCATTAGTGACAATAGCAATACGGCCTTCCTGTAGCCGGTACGGTTGTCCGACACTGAAGATAGTCGTTTCCATTTTTGAGAAACTTGTCACAAATCCGAATTCGGCATTGATGAAGCGAAATTCGTTGTGACGTACTATATTTATATCCTTCAACAGTTGGAGGCCTAATTCCATCGGTTTCTTCTGTTCCATTTTCTCAGTTCTTTTCCGGCAAAGATAAGAAATAGCCCTTAAATCTTCTCTTTTTTTAGGATGAATCGAACTATTGGGACATATTTTCCAACTATCAGAATGTGAAACTATTACTTAAAGGTCTATCTTTGTCTTTTGAAGAATTCATAGAAAAAATGCGTATGAAAAGAATTATTTTTAGTCTTTCGCTTTTACTGTTAATCCCCGGAATGTATGGGCAGACCGGGCATATAACACTAGAAGAATGTCAGCAAAAAACGCAGGATAACTATCCGTTGGTGCGTCAATATGATTTAGTGGAGAAGACGAAAGAATATAATCTGGAAAATGCGGCGAGGGGATACTTGCCTCAGTTTGCTCTTTCGGCAAAGGCGTCTTATCAAAGTGATGTGACGGAATTACCCATTGCCATTCCCGGTGTGGATATCAAAGGGATGGCCAAAGATCAGTATCAGGTGATGCTGGAGTTACAGCAACAGATATGGGATGGCGGAGGAATCCGGATGCAGAAGAAAAAGGCTACGGCGGAAGCGGAGATTGACAGGGAAAAGTTGAACGTCGATATGTATGCGTTGAATGGCCGTGTGAATGATTTGTATTTTGGAATTCTTATGTTGGATGAGCAGTTGGCTCAGAATGCCTTGCTGCAAGATGAACTGGGACGGAACTTCCGTCAGATTACAGCTTATGTGGACAATGGAATAGCCAATCAGGCCGATCTGGATGCTGTGAAAGTGGAGCAATTGAATACCCGCCAGAAGAGAGTGGAACTGACTTCTTCCCGTATGGCTTATTTGAAGATGCTTTCGTTATTGATGGGAGAGGTGCTTTCGACGGAGACAGTATTGGAGAAGCCTGTTCCTCAAAACGAACTGTCGGCTGTCAGTGAGATTCGCCGACCGGAACTGTCGTGGTTTGACGCACAGGGAGCCGGTTTGCAGGTACAAGAGAAAGCCTTGAATGTGCGCCATCTTCCTCATTTCGGATTGTTTGTGCAGGGAGCTTACGGTAATCCGGGATTAAATATGCTGAAGAATGAATTTTCTCCTTATTATATTGCAGGTATCCGGCTTTCATGGAATTTCGGAAGTCTGTATACGTTGAAGAATGACCGTCGGGTGATTGAAAACAAACGGCAGCAACTGGATAGCAATCGGGATGTGTTTCTTTTTAATACGAGACTGGAAATGACGCAGCAGGATCAGTCTGTCCGTTCGTTGGAGAAGCAGATGCAGGATGATGATGAAATTATCCGGTTGCGTACGAATATTCGTCAGGCTGCGGAAGCCAAAGTTGCGAATGGTACGTTGACAGTAACAGAAATGCTCAGAGAACTCACGAATGAGAGTCTTGCCCGTCAGGCGAAGGCAATGCATGAGATTCAACGGTTGATGGGTATCTATCAATTGAAATATACTACTAATCATTAATAAAAATCTGTCGGATATGAAACGAATGACAAAAATAGGAATATACGGGATGGCAGTATGGATGCTTTCTGCCTGTGGAAACGGAACGCCCGATTATGATGCAACAGGAACCTTTGAAGCTACGGAAGTGATCGTTTCCGCCGAAGCGGCGGGAAAACTGCTGCAACTGGAAGTGGAAGAAGGAACAAGATTGAAAGCCGGCGAAGAAGTAGGGCTGGTAGATACCGTCCAGTTATATCTGAAAAAGTTGCAACTGGAAGCAAACATGAAATCGGTGGAAAGCCAGCGCCCCGATCTGGCCAAACAGATAGCCGCTACCAAACAGCAAATTACTACAGCGCAAAGGGAAAAGAAGCGGGTAGAGAACCTGCTTGCTGCCGGAGCTGCCAATCAGAAACAACTGGATGACTGGGATGCACAGGTAACCTTGCTTCAGCGGCAGTTGATTGCTCAGGAATCCTCATTGATGAAGAGTACGAACAGTCTGACGGAACAGGGGAATTCGGTCAGTATACAAGTGGCACAGGTAGAAGATCAGTTGAACAAGTGCCATATTCAGTCACCTATTGAAGGTACGGTACTGGCAAAATATGCGGAAGCGGGAGAACTGGCATCCGTTGGCAAACCGTTGTTTAAAGTGGGTGAGGTAGACCGGATGTATTTGCGGGCTTATATTACTTCAGAGCAATTGTCCCAAGTGAAATTGGGGGATAAAGTGACGGTGTATTCCGATTATGGAAATTCGGAACAGAAAGCCTATCCCGGTGTGGTCACTTGGATTTCGGACCGTTCGGAGTTTACCCCCAAAACGATTCTGACTAAAAATGAACGTGCCAATCTGGTATACGCAGTGAAGATTGCCGTGAAAAATGACGGTTCGTTGAAGATTGGTATGTATGGAGGTGTGGTATGGAAAAAGGAGAACCCATAGTCGTTGTAAAGGAAATCAGCAAGAGCTACGGGAAAGTAGAGGCACTGAAAGAGGTTTCTTTTGCGGTAGAGCAGGGAGAAATTTTCGGGCTGATCGGTCCTGACGGGGCGGGGAAGAGTACCTTATTCCGCATCCTGACCACTTTACTGTTGGCTGATAAAGGTACGGCAACTGTCAACGGACTGGATGTGGTGACGGATTACAAACAGATTCGTACGAAAGTAGGATATATGCCCGGACGGTTCTCACTTTATCAGGACCTTTCCGTAGAAGAGAATCTGGAATTTTTTGCTACGGTATTTCATACGTCGATACAGGAAAACTATGATTTGATTAAAGATATTTATCAGCAGATCGAGCCCTTTAAGAAAAGAAGGGCAGGTGCTTTGTCGGGAGGTATGAAGCAGAAGCTGGCATTGAGCTGTTCCCTGATTCATAAACCTGATATTTTATTTCTGGATGAACCGACTACGGGTGTAGATCCTGTGTCCCGAAAAGAATTTTGGCAGATGCTCCGTAATTTGAGAAAACAGGGGATTACAATCATTGTTTCCACTCCTATTATGGATGAGGCTCGTCAATGCGACCGGATTGCTTTTATTAATCACGGGCAGGTGCACGGAATCGATACGCCCGAACGGATTCTTCAGAAGTTTGCTTCCATTCTTTGTCCGCCACCCTTGGAACGGGAGGAGGCGCAACAGATGGCAGCTCTTGTTATCGAGGTGGAGCAGCTGACCAAATCCTTCGGACATTTTACGGCAGTCGATCATATCTCTTTTCAAGTGCAGCGGGGAGAAATTTTCGGTTTTCTTGGAGCCAATGGAGCAGGTAAGACGACTGCGATGCGTATGCTTTGCGGATTGAGCCGTCCGACTTCGGGAGTAGGAAAGGTGGCAGGCTATGACATCTTTCGGGAAGCCGAGCAAGTCAAAAAGCATATCGGATATATGAGTCAGAAATTCTCTTTGTATGAGGATCTTAAAGTCTGGGAGAATATCCGTCTCTTTGCCGGAATTTATGGGATGAAGGAGATGGAGATTGAAGAAAAGACAGATGAATTGTTAGAACGCCTGGGGTTTGCAGACGAACGGGATACGTTGGTGAAAAACCTTCCTTTGGGTTGGAAACAGAAACTGGCCTTTTCTGTCTCTATCTTCCATGAGCCGAAAATAGTCTTCCTTGATGAACCGACCGGAGGAGTCGATCCTGCTACTCGCAGGCAGTTCTGGGAACTGATTTATCAGGCTGCCGATCGGGGAATCACTGTATTTGTTACCACACACTATATGGATGAAGCGGAATATTGCAACAGGATTTCGATTATGGTGGACGGGCAGATCAAGGCGCTGGATACGCCGGCCCGGCTGAAAGAACAGTTTGGTGTGGAGACAATGGATGATGTGTTTCAACAACTTGCCCGCCATGCGGTGCGTAAAGCGGATTGATTATGAAACAATTTATTGCTTTTGTAAAGAAAGAATTTTATCATATTTTCCGTGACCGGCGTACCATGCTGATCCTGTTGGGAATGCCGGTCGTAGAGATTATTTTGTTTGGTTTTGCCATCAGTACGGAGGTGAAGAATGTCCGACTGGCTGTTCTCGATCCTTCGAATGACGTGGTGACTAGGAAAATCATAGACCGGCTGGATGCGAGTGAGTATTTCACAGTTACTACCCGTTTTCATTCTTCGCAGGAGATGGAAGCTGCTTTCCGGAAAAATAAGATAGATATGGCGATTGTATTTGGAGAGCGTTTTGCCGACGGACTTTATACGGGAGATGCCCGTGTACAGCTGATAGTCGATGCAACCGATCCCAATATGTCTACCTCGCAGAGTAATTATGCAGCCAGCATTGTTTCTTCGGCAGGGCAGGAGATGTTGCCTCCCAATGTGTCCGTTTCACGTTTGACTCCGGATGTCAAATTGCTGTATAATCCGCAGATGAAGAGTGCCTACAACTTTGTGCCCGGAGTCATGGGACTGATTTTAATGTTGATTTGCGCGATGATGACCTCTATTTCCATTGTTCGTGAAAAGGAGACGGGCACGATGGAAGTATTGCTGGTATCTCCGGTAAGACCATTGTTTATCGTGCTGGCCAAGGCAGTACCTTACTTTGTTTTATCTTTTGTCAATCTGACAACCATTTTGCTGCTTTCAGTCTTTGTACTGGATGTGCCGGTAGTGGGGAGTTTGTTCTGGTTGGTGATGGTGTCTTTGCTCTTTATTTTCGTGTCGCTGGCTTTGGGTTTGCTGATTTCCTCTGTGACAAGTACACAGGTGGCGGCCATGCTGGCATCCGGAATGATATTGATGATGCCCACCATGGTTTTGTCCGGAATGATTTTTCCGGTAGAAAGTATGCCGGTGATTCTCCGGGCCATATCGGATATTATTCCCGCCCGCTGGTATATTCAGGCTGTGCGCAAACTGATGATTGAAGGAGTGCCGGTTGTGCTGGTACTTAAAGAGATTGGTATTTTGTTGCTGATGGCAGTAGTGCTTATTACCATCAGTATCAGGAAATTTAAATATCGATTGGAATAAAGGAATTTATTATGATAAAATTTCTGATAGAAAAAGAGTTTAAACAGTTGCTTCGCAATTCGTTCCTGCCGAGATTGATTCTTATCTTTCCCTGCATGATCATGTTGCTGATGCCATGGGCTGTGAATCTGGAAATAAAGAATATCCAGCTGAATATTGTAGACAACGATCATTCGGTGATTTCTCAGCGGCTGGTGAATAAGATTGCGGCTTCTACCTATTTCCGTCTGACGGAAGTGCCGGCATCTTATGAGGATGGATTACGGAATATTGAACTGGGAACAGCGGATATTATAATGGAGATCCCCAGGCACCTGGAGCGGGACTGGATGAACAAAGGAGAAGCCCATATACTGATTGCAGCCAATTCGGTAAATGGAACGAAAGGAGGGCTAGGCAGTGCTTATCTGGGCACTATTATCAAGAACTATGCAGCCGAGTTACGTGCAGAATATCCTGATGCCATATCTGCGTCGGGCAGTGCCCCTTCCATTCGTATCGATACGCAGGGATTATTTAACCCGAATCTGAATTATAAACTTTATATGATTCCTGCTTTGATGGGAATGTTGTTGACTTTGATATGCGGATTTTTGCCTGCCCTGAATGTGGTTAGTGAGAAGGAGGTAGGAACGATCGAACAGATTAATGTGACTCCCGTACCGAAATTTACTTTTATTCTGGCTAAACTTTTACCTTACTGGATCACAGGCTTTATCGTATTGACTTTGTGCTTTTTGTTAGCCTGGCTGCTTTATGGAATAACTCCTGTAGGGCATTTCATCGTGATTTATTTTTTGGCGATTTTGTTTGTATTCGTTATGTCCGGTTTCGGGCTCGTTATATCCAATTATTCGGCAACTATGCAGCAGTCTATGTTTGTAATGTTCTTTTTTATGCTGATTCTGATGTTGATGAGCGGATTATTCACTCCGGTGAGCAGTATGCCTGAATGGGCACAGGTGATTACTTATTTCAATCCTTTGAAGTACTTTATGGAAGGAATGCGTATGGTATACCTCAAAGGAAGCAGCTTGTTGGAACTGCTGCCTGAAATAGGAGTCCTGCTTCTTTTTGCACTGGGTTTCAATACCTGGGCGGTGATCAGTTATCGGAAAAATCAATAATTGAGAATTTGATTATATAAAAAACAGCTCTTATCCTTATTGGTTGGAAAAGAGCTGTTTTTATTATTGTTTTCACCCCTTGGGATGAATCGTGGTTACTGTATTATTTTACTTCGATTTGCTTTTCGGCCTTCTTCACTTCTTCTTCAGAAATCTTAGGAAGTTGGACGCTCAAAACTCCGTTTTCTACTGCGGCAGAAATTTTTTCTTTATCTACATTATCCGGCAGAATCATCGTCTGCTGAAACTTAGAATAAGAGAATTCGCGACGTAGATAGCGACCTTCTTTCTTCTCTTCTTTGTTTTCAGTCTTCTTCTCCATAGAGATAACGAGGTTGTTGTCTTCATCAATGCGAACATTGAAGTCCTCTTTTGTCATTCCCGGAGCAGCCAGTTCAACTTTGTATTCTTTTTCTGTTTCAAAAACATTGATTGCAGGTGCAGTTGCATTTGCTTTTACCATCCAATCGTTATCAAAGAAATCGTTAAAAATACTTGGTAACCAACTTTGAGTTCTTCTAACAGGCATCATAATCTTAGTCTCCTATCTTTTAGTTAAACATTCGGTTTATTCACTTTTGAATTTCGGTTCGCTGCTTTCCGCAGAGGGGGGTATCCCGACTCTTGCCGTCTGCTTTTGAACCGTTGTTCACTGCTATTAGTGCAAACCTTATGCCAAAGGAAAACTGAGACTGAAAATGTCTATTTGTCATTTTAATAATGCCAATTTTGCCCGTTTGGTGACAAAATGTAACCGAAGTATGTTTATTTTATATAATATAGATATTAATTTGATAATCTATTTTTTTTCAATGAGTTTGAATCTTAACCTTAAAGTTTGCCTTTCTTCATTATAATCATGACTGATGATTTTGAAAGTTCCTACCTCTGAGGTATTGGATACATGTAACCCTATACAGGCACAGGCGTCATAATCTCCTATGCGTATAATGCGAAGAGTCTCACTGGCGTCAGCAGGAAGTTTGCTCAGATCTACGATGCCTTTAGCTTGCTCATGAGTCATAAATTCAACAGTTACGGGCAGATTTTGACTGATAACTTCATTTACCTTATCTTCTATCGCTTGTATCTCCGCATCTGTAGGACAAGTAGGAAGAATATAGTCGCACTTACTCTTTTTCCTTTCTATATGGGCATTTCTTGAGCGAGGGCAACCGAAAGTTTTTACCATAGTGGCATTTAGTAAATGCTCTGCTGTATGCATAGGTGCGATTGACACATCCTGAAACTTGGGACTTGGTTTATTTATTTCTATATTTGTTTCCATATTAATTGATATTGATGTAATTAACAGCGCAAAGATAATGAATAATATGGATAAGAAGGTACTAATCTATTGTCGTGTTAGTACGCAACAACAGACAACTGATAGACAAAAAGAGGAATTGTTGAAGTTTGCAGCAGAAAATCATTGGAACGTTGAAGAAGAGGATATTTTCATAGATGTTATTAGTGGTTTTAAAAAGGGAGAGTTCCGTCCTGAATATGTGAAGATGCTTGAAAGAGTTGAATATGGGGATATTGATATAATTTTATTCTCTGAATTTTCTCGTCTTGCAAGAAATGCTACGGAGTTATTAGAACAAATCAAATTGTTTATAGATAAAGGTATTAACTTGTATTTTGATAAACAAAAATTGTGGGTAAGAGATAGTAATAAAGATGTAGGTAGTATTATTTTATTGCATGTGCTTGCTGTTATGTCAAGCTATGAGATAGAATTGTTTATTGAACGTTCATTAAGTGGCAAGATAACAAAAGTGCAAGCAGGTCATGGAGGCGGGGATGAACGTGCGTATGGTTATATGCACAATGAAAATAAACAGATTGTTATAAATCCTATCGAAAGTAAGATTGTTACCCGTATTTTTGAAATGTATGTTGGTGGATATTCTTCAATTCAAATATCAGAGATATTGAATGCAGAGAAAGTACCTGCTCCATACGTAAGGAAATTGAATGAGTACAAGAAGAATAGAGAAGCAAAAGGATTGGAGGTGAAAGAGTATAAATTTGATACAGATAATTTAAAATGGCGTATTTCTACAATAAACAGACTTATGCACAATGAGTTATATAAAGGAAATCGTAGAATAACATTTTATAAACCAGACCCTACCAATCCACTTCCGTTATCCGAAAGGCAAGATAGAGAGATTGTTTATGAATATTCGGAACATGTAGAAAGTCTGCGAATTGTATCAGACGAGTTGTTTCAGCAAGCCCAAGATAAACTTTCCAAAGCGCATTATAATAAGAATAATGCAGTCAGGCATGAGAATTTATTGAAACATTTAATGGTATGTGGCGAATGCGGTGCTAATTTTTCTGTAGGGAAATCAAATGAAACATCTAAAAATTATATCAGTGGTGGACGTACTTACAAATGTTATGGTAGAGTGAATCGTAAAGATAAACCACGAACATGCACGAATGGGGCAGAACTTCGACAATGGAAATTGGATGGACTTGTTTTACAGTTGTCAATTCAAATGTTTGCTGAGATTAATATTCAGCAGACCAATATTTTAAAGATAGAAAATTTAGGGAAAGAAATCGAAGAGTTGGTTCAAATAAAATCATCAAAGAATACAGAATTGGTTGAAGCGGAGAATCTTTATAAAAAGACACTTAAACGTCTTATTGCGATTGAAGACGATGAGGTTGCAAAGAATTTGATTTCAGATGCAAAACATAAATATGATGAAACTAAAAACGTGTTGAACAAAACTATGGATAAATTGTCACGAGAAATCACAACAAAGAGAATTACTATTGATAATTTGAAGCGTTTGAATGCCAATCCTTTGTTGATTAATAAAATGGATGAGATTAGGAAAAATAGGGATTTGGTAAAGACTATGGTTGATGAATATATTGATAAAATTACTATATTTCGTTTACATGAACTTTGGTTGTTGGTCGTAGTATCTTATAAAGGAGGTGAGGAGATGTGGGGAACAATTAAATGCGCTCGTTATAAAAAGGAGGAGATGTTTTATGATGAATTGCATTGTCATTATGGTGTTGAATTTCAGGGGTGGTTACTTAATAATACGGAACATTGTTTTTCGTATGATAAAAGTACACGTATTATTACTTATCATGGTGGAAGTAAAATATATGTGGAGTTTAAATCAGGTGAGTATGATTATGATACATTTAATCAAATGATACAAGAAACAGGATGGATGGGATGTTTCCCTTTTTATGCTTATGAAGATAGTGATAAAGATTTAAGCGTACCTTTTAATGAAAAATTTAGAAAATCTTTACAAGAGAACAGCGTTGATTGGAAAGCACACAATGACAAGGTCTTGGAACGTTTATTATCCGAGTCATAAATAATAATATTCCTACCGCCGTAACCCCTCACTCAGGGGGAGGATTTTTGTAGTCCCCCCCTATAGTTTGTAACGGGTGGATTTCTATAGTGGAATCCTATCCTGCTATTGCCGAAATAGGGTTATACAGATATAAGCCAACAGTATTTTTAGTTGATTGATTATTTTTTATATTGGTTGGAATGTTGTTTTCTTTACACCATTCATATAATTTACTTTTTCTTACTTTTAAATTCAGTGCTTTAAAGGTTGATAGATTTTCTTTTAGGGATTTGGAACAATCATAATATAAGCCAATTAATTCATTATTGATTTTCCCTTTTACCATATTTCGTACAGTCTTAGCTGAAAGATTGTATTTGATGCAATATTGAGGGTTTATTATCCATTTTCTTTTTTCTGTCTGCTGTTGTTTAATCATTGTTGAGTATTTGTCAATGTTTTCATTATATGCATTTTCTGCGATATCATATAATTCTTGTTTGCTTATTGGGTCCTTGCTGTTATTGATGTAATAGTATAGTTCGTTGGCTAAACAGTGCAGCAAATGTTCAAATTCAATTTGTGGGTACATATATTTGCGTACTATAGCATTTAAAAAGAGTTTTTTTCTACGCCCGTTCCCGTCTTTAATTTTACATACTCTGTTGGAGTAAACACAATTACCATTATTAAGTTTTGTTTTTTCCTTGAACCAATATCTTTTGATACAGCAATAGTTTTCAGGTATTGTAATATATGGAATATCTTCATTGGCTTCTTCCAAATTATTTTCAAAGAATGGATATTTTTCTCTGTATTTTTCTATTAAGTCTTTATGGGAAAGGTTCCAAAAATTGGTAATATATTCATGGTCCTTTATTTCAACTACAACTTTATCCCTCTTTTCCATTTGTAACTGTATATTGTATGGTGTTGGCTTTTCTTTTATACTGTTAGAAATGGAAATATCATCATAATTATAAATGATAAGATTGTTTATAAGTTTACAATTTGCGTAGCTCCCTAAATAAAATTGGTAGATTGCTCTATTATGATTATCTAATTCTATATTTGTTATAATATTATCATATAGTATCTGATATTGATTTTGATTTAGTGGTGTATTGAAAATGTATAGAAGTCTATATCTGTTTCCTTTAGTAATATGTGAAAATGTGGTATACGCAATGCTTGGCTGATATTTCAATGTTACTAATAATTCATCGAATGATAATAATGTATTATCAATATCAAATACTATTATGTTAGTATGTAAAGCCCTTTCTTTCTTCTTATAACCAAAGAGGGATTTTATTTCCTTGTCGATATATGTGCAAGAGAATATATATCCTTGTTTTATAAATTGCTCCAATCCAGAAATAGTAATTTCCTTTTCTGCAAAGGATATTTTGTTGTAGTCTTTACTGGTAGGTTTTTCTGTGTAACCATTGACGGAAATCATCAGTTTAAAAGAGAATTTTTCATTTTTGTACATGTTAAGGTTGATATTATTGTGTGACTTGTACGTGTCACTTATTTAGGATGTTAAGGTTTGATAGTTGAACAAAGGAAGCAATGTAACCTTAACAAACCATTACTTCCAAGTATGCCTACTTTCAACTATATAATATAAGTATATTTTGTTTATGCAAATATACGACTTTCTAATATCTATTGCCACCTTTTAATAAGAAATTTTGCCTGAAAAGCCCTCAAAAAGTACAAGTATGGTATAAAGTGTCTTATTATTATCTGATTTTTGCGATGTACTATCAATTTGTTGTAATACAATGTGTTATATGAAATATAAGTGACTGGATATATATACGAATGTTAGGTAGCACACTGTTTGCTATTTATTTTTTTTGCCCCTATTCCCCGATTTTGACAAAAGGGTTCCTTTTCGAATGATGCACTTTGAGTTTTGAAAAGTTTTTTCATTGGATAATCCGTAATTTCGTAAAGAACCGTAGGAAATCCCAAGTATATTAGGCGAAAAATATTCAAAAACATTGGCTATGCTTCCGAAATAGTGGTGGGTGTCGTTCTCTTTTATATAAAGATGAATTACTGTCCGTTCTTTCTTCTCTTTTTCTTCCATAATGCAATAGTTTTTTGCAAAAATAGTAATTGTGTGACATAAAATGAATAAATGTCATATTTTTAACTATTTCTAGTGTAAATAAATTGCATGTATTAAATATATGTCATATCTTTGCGTTGTGATTAAAACGAAGACGATATGAAACGGTATAATAAAAGACAAGTGATGAAAGATGCTCATAGACTTTACAATAACGATTTTCAACGCAGGAGACGTTCTTGGTCGGAGTGTCTTAGAGCAGCTTGGAGTTGGGAACGGGATGCAGTCAAAGTTCTCGAAGAAAAAGCAGCAAGGCTTGATGCAATGATAGCCGCAAGTTGGAAAGCGCACAACGAAAGAAAAGAAGCCAAGACAAATGAGAATTGGTATAAAGGAATTGATTCAGAAACTCTTTCTTATGCAATGGGATATAGAAGAGGTAACAATTTCTATTGTGGTGACTAATTAAAAGAGTTTTTTAATATTCACTAATATAACTTTTGAATATAAGTTGATTATCAATGCTTTAATAATAAATGGGTTCGTGTTAGATTCAAAAACAATAGATTTCAATTAAAAAAGAATATTATGAGCTTAAAAAATAGTTATGTTACTTCTGACTATATGGAATGGGATTCAATGTTATCGCTAGTTCACAAACTATATAGGGATAAGGAATATCGTTTGTCATTGTTAATAGGCTGTGGTAGCTTCTTTGGGTTACGTATATCAGACATTCTCGCTCTTACATGGTCTATGTTATTAGATGATGAAAAGTTTGTTATCATTGAAAAGAAGACAGGTAAGAGACGGGAAATAAAAGTCAATTCCAATTTCCAAAAGCATATTGCAGACTGTTTCAAGGCTTTGGATATAGTAGATAAAGATGAAAAATGTTTTGTTAGTCGAAAAAAAACAGTGTATAGTACGCAACGAATTAATGTGTTATTTAAATCAATAAAAATTAAATATGGATTGAAGATAGAACATTTTTCCACCCACTCGATGAGAAAAACATTTGGTAGGAAGGTTGTAGAGACCGCTGGGGAAAACTCGGAATTTGCTCTTATCAAACTATCGGAATTATTTAATCATGCCGATATTCAAACGACAAGGCGTTATTTAGGATTAAGAACAGAAGAGTTGTTAGAAACGTATGATATGCTCAGTTTTTAAATCTGTATTTTTTAAAATCCAAATCCGATATTAAGATAAAATCCCAGTTTGTTAGTCCTATTGGAGTAACATATAAATCCCTCTATAGGTCCCAATGGACTATCGTAGCCATATCCAATACTTGTCCCATATATTTTTTTGCCTTGAAGGAAATTGGAAAACTGATTTTGATGAATGGCATAATTTTCTAATAAGGTAAGGTATTGCTTTTCGTGAAATTTATGTCTTACTTGGATTTGTGCATTTCCCAATAATTTCAGGGTGGATTCTGTATGAGTCAGCCCTGAAAAAGGTATTTGTTGCTCGTAATGTGGATTATATCCTTCTCCACCGATAACATTGCTGTACATAAACGGAATACCATTATTGAAAATAAATCTTCCGTATATTGTCGGTATAATAAATGTATTTAGTGTGATTGGAAATATCTTGGTGATTTGGGCAGCAAGTGATGAGTATGCAGTGTTAGTATGCAAATTGGTATATATTGTATAAGAAATATTAGTTTTCAAACCTTTAGTAGGAAAATATCTTTTGTCTAAAGTTTCATATTTCAATTTTGTATGATAATTAAGAAATAAATTCTTTCGTTTCATTAGTGTTGCATCTTCACTTACCAATGTTCTATAATACCGATGGTAATCTAATGAAGCTCCAACTTCCATTTGAAGATTTCTTGAAGGTATAATAGAGTAAATCAGACTGCTAGTATTCCGTATAAAGGTTGGATTAGATATTTTGTGTCCATGACTGTATAAAAATATATCATTGTAACCAATTTGATTTGAAAGTGTTATCCATTGTGGTTTTGATATAGGAAGATGATATTGGGTTCTGAGAAAAGATTGTTTTCCTCCTCTTGCCACTATTTCGGCTTTCCCGATTTTCTGTTTATTCAAATTGATATTAAGAATCACTGCTGCAATATCCTCGCTATCGAATCTTAGTCCAATTCTTAGTTGATTATCATTGCTTGGAGCATATTGCGGATAAAACAAGGGGAATTTGGTTTTATTGTTTTTTTTATTATTTACTATGCCTACCCTATTCTTGATTGATAATAATGTGTTGTAATTGGCTTTTGCGGCATTTTCTCCTCTTATAATGAGAGTGTCTATTGCGGCTTTTGTAAAACTTGCAGCATTATAGTTTTCTACATCAACTTTTATATAAGCATCTATATCCTTAGTACTTTCATCAAGCGATGATTGACAAATCATTAACATAAGCTGATTGGCTATCCCTGCAATGGAATGCAAGTTATCCGCATCTGATAATTCAGATTGTACATCAATGCCAATAATAATATCTGCTCCCATAGCTTTGACAACATCAATTGGTAGATTGTCTTTAAATCCTCCGTCAATTAAAACTTTTTGTCCTGAATATATTGGTGAAAAAACAACGGGAACAGCCATACTTGCACGCATTGCCTCTGAAAGTTTGCCAAAGCGGATGACCTCTTTTTGATTTCTTACCATATCTGTGGCAATACATGCAAAAGGAATTGGAAGGCTATCGAAATTAGTTACATTTTGATAGCCTTCTGTAAGTTGATGTAATAACTGTGATATGTTCTTCCCTTTTATTATACCTCCATTCTTTCCACTATTGTTAATAGGAAATGACATAAGGTATTTACTGTCATCGGATTTAAACGGAAAAGGAATTTCTTTGCGTGAAACTTTATCGGTAAGTAAGTCTATCCAGTCTGTTTGTTTCACTATTGTTTCTAATTGTTCGGATGTATAACCTATAGAATATAATCCGCCAATAATAGCTCCGATGCTTGTTCCTGCAATATAATCAATAGGTATATTTAATTCTTCAAGGGTCTTTATTACTCCAATATGCGCAACCCCTTTAGCTCCACCACCACTTAAAACGATACCTACCTTTTTTCGTGGTGATGTGTAGACTAAAGAGAATGGTAATATTAATGAAATAAGTGCAAGTGCAATTTTATTCATAGGAATAATGAAGCCGTATTTAACAGTTATACTTGTATGTAACTACTCAATTTAAAGTTGTTTATTCTATTGATTAAATATTTATGGATGTTGGAAAGGTAACACTACCGTTTAAAACAATACTCTTTGAACCCGATTTGCATTTATAATCCTTAAATACAAGTGTAACTCTGAAATTTTCCAAATCCCATTTTTCAATTGTAACAGTACCAGAAACATACTCTTTTTCAGAGGAATACCATTCTTCAAGTTTTACTAAAGCAATTGACATTTTGCAACCCTTGGTTACATCTTTCCCCGTTGTTAGCTCTTCACGATAGTCAATGTTACCTTGAATATAAAAATCGGATATTGCATCATTTACCCAAAATTCAAACATACTATTCGCTATTGCTTTACCTTCGAGATTTGTAATCTTGACAGCACTTCCATTTACTGTTAGTGTTGATGTGAATTCTGTTTTTTCATTATCATCATCGCTTGAACAGCTTGTTACGAAAATTGGCATTAATAAAATGGTCAATAAAAAAATGGTTTTCTTTTTCATTTTTCTTTTTTTTAGTTTAAACACTTCTTGTATAATTGAGACTGCAAAGATAATACACGTACATGTACGCTCAAAATATTTCTGCAATAATCTTTCCTTTACCAATTTAAATAATTGGTATATGACTAAAATAGAAGAGTTTGTAATACAGAAAGTGAAGGCTATGCGAATGGAAAGAAAATGGTCGCAGATGGAATTGGCAGATTACATGAATATGTCTGCAAGTTTTATTGCTGATATTGAGAATCCTAAACGGAGGGCAAAATATAATCTAAACCATTTGAATATACTTGCTAAAGTCTTTGGTTGTTCTCCTCGGGACTTTTTACCTGATACTCCAGTGGAAGAGGAAATTTAAACCCTAGCTTATATAGATGTTTATATGCTAGGGTTGTCGTTGTTTCTGTACTCGATATTTTGGAACATAATTTTTTTAATGTTCCTTTCTATGTAAAATGGAGGAAATAGTAGATTGTTTTTTATAAAATTTATTTAGTTTCGAAAAAAGTCTTTCTGTCAATGGATAGAAAATCTAAAATGACAGATAATACGCCTTTTAAGGAAGACTCGATTTCATTTGGATATATTAATGTGGAAGAGAATGCTAATATGCTGAGTTCTTTAGCCCAACCAAATGCTTTTTTTGCATTCTCATTTTTTGAAAAAAAGTCTTTAAGAATATCTACAGGGATACTATCTAATGACTTCATGATAGTATTAGCTGAAGTCACTCCCGAGATATGCATTGCCATAGATATTATTTTATCAATTCCTTCTTTTCCTAAATTTCCATACTTTAATCCAATAGAAAGTTTTGATTCTCTATCTTTTTGTTCTAAAAAGGCGATGTCTTTTAAAATAAAATCCATTATAATAAGAGTATGTGCTAGTATTACATAGACCATTCTTAATGAAATTGCTCTTTTTTGTTCGTCAGCAATATATTTAGTAATAAAGTAATTTAAGTCCATTATAGAGGAGTTAAACCCTGAGTAGTCTAATTCTGTAAGAAGTCTTGATTTTGAAAATTCATAGATATATTTCCAACTCTTATTATTGTAGGTTTTGTAACTTTTATATTTTGAAAGTTCATTTAATAAATCTTCTTCAGAGATACGCTCATTTTCATTGGTGATAGATTTAATTTTGTTCAAAAACTTACCATCCAAAACCATAGTGTGCATTGATTGAGCAAAAGAAGTAATTATCGGCTTTGAATCTGTTGTAGCAACTATACAAGAATCAAGATTTAGAATTCGCATTAGACCATTAGCCCATACAATTCGTTCAAACGCTTGTGGCGTTTTTTTATTTTTAATATCAACATTGATTCTTTCTCGTGTTAAACTTGATGGTCTTCCATATAAAAATAAGTCGATATCAGTTACATCCATATTTTGGTATTGAAATTTCACTCCTCTAGCCACAAAATAGCCCATTTCTAGAAAATAATATCTCAATAACTCTTCCATTAATTCACCTTTAAAAAGCGTCTGCTGAGTTTCCATAGTCTAATTTCTAAAAGTTCGTAATAATTCTGCTACTGATTTTTTGGATTGGCTTGTTTGCCTTTTCCTACTAATGAATCGCTTTTGCTCTGGACCTTTATAATTAGTGACACTACCAGTATAAACTATTGAATTTTGGATTGACTGTTCCGTTGCATCACCAAATTCTAAGACTTGTAGAGCCAATTGGCCTACATCTTTTTTCAGTAATTTCATGAAATAGCGATTATTTCCAGCATCACGAAGCTGAATGACCCTTTTCAGTTCTAGCAATCTATAATCTTCCCCAATGGCTGTAGCTGGACCAACTTCAAAACCATTCACTAATTTTCTCATTAAAGCATTAAGCATGGTAATTCTGCCTCTTCCTGAAGAACTAAAGTTCATTCCATAGTATAATGATGAAACGAATGCTTTAGCTAAATCTAATGCATCCTCTTCAAAAGGATTGCCGTATTTAGAAAATGCGGATGGTTTCGTTACAAAAGTTTTGGTTTCATGTGAATTACTCACTTCATTGAAATCGTACATACCTATTGATTGAAGTTTAGTTAGTAGTACTTCTCCTAAAATAGCTTTAGCTTTTTCGAATGTGATACAACCTTTTTTTGACAAAAGTTCATTCATCTCAAGAATTTTCCTACTGTCATCAGAGTTTAACGAATTCAATATAGCATTTGTTTTTTGAATGTTTTCTTTTCTAAATAGGTTACCATTGAAATAAAATTTAGAGTCATTATCTAGATTCTCGTAATCAATAAAACCTATTTCTTCACATTGAGAAAATAAATCAACTGTATCTCTAGAAGTCAGTTTATATTCATCTGATATGTATTCTTTTAATTCTTTCTCAGGTTTGGGCAAATCTGATATCCTTTCAGATAACTCTAAAGCAGCCTTTTGATAATTATTTGAATTTGAAGAATCAAATATATTAGCTGTATGTGATAAAACCGTAGAAGTTGTTATGCCTAATACTGAAATACCTCCATTTTTTTGCAACATCAATTAAATGTGCCTCTACAAGTTTGTTTTTAATCGTTTCTATCTCTGTTTTTTTTATACTTGAAGCTTTTGCTATGGCATCGACCTTATCTTTATTTAAATCGGTATTTTCGTCTGCAGCTAAGTTAGATAGAAAAATTCCGCATTTACCAGCTAGTTCAATATCTTCAAAGTCTTGAGTATCCCTTACATCAAATAGTTTTTTGGTGTGGTGTATCAGCCATGCTCCTTCTGTTCGTTTTTCCATTTTGTTTAATGTTAGAGTTATATTATACAAAGGAACTAAAACTAATTGGAATTTGCAAAAGAATATTTATTTTTTGAGTACAATGTTTTAAAGCCCCATTTTTTTTAAATATGCTTGGGCTGTTTTGTGTTAAATTGGATAAGTATTGATAGTTGAAATAAATGTACTAATACAGTATAAGTTCATTTCTATTGTATGATAAACTATGTACCAAAAATGAGATTTATATAGGCTTCCAAAATGAAATTTGATTGTTTCAATCCAATATTCATTAAGAGTATAAATGAATATTAAGAATGTATGCAGATTTTTGATTATTAGTTGTTTATAGAAGCTATGTGTGAAATCGTAATTTGCAGGCATTCACTTTTATAGTATATTGTATATTTGTGAATATTAACTTCCTAATAGGTGTTGATAATGCTGACCTTATTTCCTTTATTGGCTTATATTTTCTAAGCGAGTTGCGTAAAACAAGTGCGTAAGATAAATGCGCAATTATGATTTTTTAGTATATGATTTAATACTCTGTATTATAGATGATTAATTAAGGATGTGTTTGTTTCGACTGTATGCATAGGAGGATACTCCTGTTTGTTGTGATCATTGAGTTGAGGTTGTTGTTCCATAAATTTTTCAATAACTTTTTGTTTTTGATATTTTCTTATTTGCCGGATGGCAGTTTGTACTTTTCTCCCAGGAAATGCGGTTGCTTATCTATCGCTAAATCGATAAACATCTTGACCCTTGCAAATAATTCTCTGATATTGGTTCTCAATCCTGCATAGACGTCTACATCCCTGGCATTAAAACCGATGGCGGTAATCCCATTCTTTTCGGCAAGATAAATAGCCCGCTCATTGTGAAATCGTTGAGAAATGATGGTCAGACGGGTCTGACCGAATACTTCTTTAGCACGCACAACAGAGTCAAGGGTACGAAAACCGGCATAATCTAAATAGATAGACTTTTCAGGAACACCTTTTTGCATAAGCGCTTTCTTCATTTCTTCCGGTTCGTTGTAATCTTCTTTGCGATTATCTCCACTGATAAGAATATAATTAATTTTGCCTGCCTTGTACAGTTCAACCGCCGCATCAATGCGATAGTCAAAATATAAATTGTTATTTCCGCTTTTCAGCTTAGGAGAGGTGCCGAGAAGCAGACCTACATTGTTTGCAGGAATATCACTGATTTCAGTATAGATGCAGGAGGCTGCATTCTTCTTGATGGTCCAGTCGCAGATAAAGATACTGATAACACAAAGTATGGCAATTATCAGTGTGATATAGAATAGCTTTTTTTTCATTTTCCGAATAATTCACTCATATAATCAAGGGAACGGCTAATGTCGAAATACATTTGATTTCCTTCATAGTACTGGCATTTATCAAACTCTATCATATCACATTTATTGACTAGCGATTGACCTTTCATGTTTTCCATTTTGAATAACATGTTCAGCAGTTGGTATTCGTCATTTACGCAGATAACCTTAAATGCGGTTTCTTCGCTTGTACCGTCACCTGTAAGCGCAATCATAGTAAGCAAGGCTGCGTATCTTTTTGAATAGTGTTTTATTTCCCGGATATCTTTCTGGAGCAAACCGGCTATTCCGTACATATTATATAGTAATTGGAGAGATACCGGATTCTTTTTTAGTAGTTCTTTGCCGATATTATAAGCATCTTCATACTTTTCTTCTTTAATCAACTTTCGGAAATCCTGAAAATCATCCATACTTCCTTTGTAAGCTGGTGTGAATGAATACCCGTAATATAGCATGGCATGATCTTGCCGGGTGAGTAAAGTATCATTTTCTTCAAAACGTTGCATGAGCTTTTGAAACTCCGTATTGTGATTAGTTACGTACTCTTTGATAGCCGGATAATCCACTTTTAATATTTCTTGTGCGGAACAATAAACCTGAAGGCTAAGTATGCTTATAAATAAAAGAGTAATGAGCTTTTTCATGGCAGTTTTTTTTAGGGTATTAAGATTCACAAAAATACCATTCTTTTTCAGGAAACCAAGCGTATAGGCATAAAAAAAGGAGCAACGCCTTGCTCCAACCTTTGTTAACCTTAAATCTAATACTATGAAAAACACGTTGCAAAGATACGGACTTCTGTGAACTTTGCAAATTAACCAAGAAAAATCTTATGTTATATAACATAGATTAAGAATTTCTCCTTTCCGCTTAACGGATATTCGGTATTTGATCGTTCATATAAAGAGTTTTTTTATCTTTGCAACCAATTTGAATTACTAATCTTTATATACGTATATGAAAAAGAAAAGACTGGGTCAATGGATGTTGTTGGCCATCGTTTGTTTGAGTTTCTCAGTAGGAGAGACCTATGCACAGAAACATGAGTTCGCTAATTACAAGCGTTATGCGACAGAGAATGCAGCACTTGCACAACCTGTAAAGAAGGAAAAAAGAGTGGTCTTTATGGGCAATTCCATTACGGAAGGATGGGTGAGGACACATCCTGATTTCTTCAAAACAAATGGATATATCGGTCGTGGTATCAGTGGCCAGACGTCTTATCAGTTTTTACTTCGTTTTAGGGAAGATGTGATCAATCTTTCTCCGGCATTGGTTGTCATTAATGCAGGAACAAATGATGTAGCCGAAAATACAGGTGCTTATAATGAAGATTATACATTCGGAAATATTGCATCTATGGCAGAACTGGCGAAGGCAAATAAAATCAAAGTGATTCTGACTTCAGTATTGCCGGCTGCTGAATTTCCGTGGAGACGGGAGATTAAAGATGCTCCTCAAAAGATTCAGGCATTGAATGCCCGCATAGAAGCTTACGCCAAAGCTAATAAAATTCCGTTTGTGAATTATTATCAGCCAATGGTGGTGGGCGAGAATAAGGCCTTGAATCCTCAATATACGAAAGATGGGGTACATCCTACAGGAGAAGGATATGATATCATGGAAGCACTCATTAAACAGGCTATTGAAAAAGCGCTTTAATTATAGATAGAGTGTAGATAAAAAATGCCCTTTGATAGGATTTCAAGGGGTATTTTTGTAGGATTGGAAGATGCTAAGATGGGGTATGGGCATAAAAAAAGGAGCAACGCCTTGCTCCAACCTTTGTTAACCTTAAATCTAATACTATGAAAAACACAGTGCAAAGATACGGGCTTTTGCGAAATCTGCAAATTATTTCTCTTAAATAGGTGTTTTTATAACACTAATTAGCAAAAGCTCGGGTTTCTTATAGATTTATTGATATTTATAAGCCGTTTATCCCCACTTTTCTTTCATCAAATCTTCCAGTTTCAGCAGCTCATTCCGATATTGGGCAGCTTCGATAAATTCCAGTTTTTTGGCGGCCTCCTGCATTAATTTGCGGGTACGCTCTATGCTCTTTTCCATTTGAGCTTTGCTCATATATTGTACGATTGGGTCGGCTGCGATATTAGGTGAAGAAGGTTCCACATAAGCGTGTTTTTCTTTCAGCAACTCATCGGCTTCGGAACCTGGACTGCCAAATACAGACAAGTTTCTCGCCTTTTTGATTTGTTGTGGGGTGATGCCGTTCGCTTCATTATAAGCGAGCTGTTTCTCGCGTCGACGGTTTGTTTCATCGATCGTAAGCCGCATACTGTCTGTTATTTTATCTGCATACATGATTACTTTTCCGTTTACATTACGGGCAGCACGTCCTGCAGTCTGGGTCAATGAGCGATGCGAACGGAGGAAGCCTTCCTTATCGGCATCGAGAATAGCGACAAGGGATACTTCCGGAAGGTCAAGACCTTCACGAAGCAGATTGACACCGATAAGTACGTCATAAACGCCTTGTCTCAAGTCATCCATGATCTTCACACGCTCTAATGTATCCACATCGCTATGGATATAGTTACATCTCACATTATTGTTGAGAAGGTATTCTGTCAGCTCTTCCGCCATACGTTTCGTAAGTGTCGTTACAAGTACCCGTTCTTCTTTTTCGATACGCAGCTGAATTTCTTCCATCAGGTCGTCAATTTGATTGAGACTCGGGCGTACTTCAATAACAGGATCAAGCAGACCGGTAGGGCGGATCACTTGTTCTACAACGATCCCTTCCGATTGTATCAGCTCATATTCTGCCGGGGTAGCACTGACATAAATCACTTGTTTTGTCATCTCCTCAAATTCTTCAAATTTCAGAGGGCGGTTGTCCATTGCGGCAGGCAGTCGGAACCCATATTCTACCAGATTGATTTTACGGGCACGGTCGCCTCCATACATGGCGCGAACCTGCGGCACGCTTACATGGCTTTCGTCAATAACCAGCAAAAAGTCATCCGGGAAGAAATCGAGAAGGCAATAAGGACGGGTGCCGGCAGCGCGACCGTCAAAATAACGGGAATAATTCTCAATGCCGGAACAGTGCCCTAATTCCCGGATCATTTCCATGTCATACGTAACCCGCTCGTACAATCGTTTCGCTTCATATTCTTTGCCGATAGATTCGAAGAACGCTACTTGTTTGGTCAAGTCGTCCTCTATTTCGTGGATGGCACGAAGAGTGGCTTCCTTGGTGGTCATAAATAAATTGGCGGGATAGATCTTATAGGCTTCGAAAGGAGCGGTAGTCACACCGGTAATCGGGTCCACTTCTTCTATACCATCAATCTCGTCTCCCCAGAAAGTGACACGAAGCAGAGTGTCCGAGTACGCAAGGAAAATGTCGACCGTATCTCCTTTAACGCGGAAATTGCCACGATTCAAATCGATATCATTACGGACATACAGGCTGTCCACAAGACGACGCAGGAAAACATTACGGTCAAGCATCCGCCCTCGTTCAATTTCGATTACATTTTTATAGAAATCCGACGGGTTTCCCATACCGTAAATACAGGAGACTGAGGAAACGACTACCACATCTTTCCGGCCTGAAAGCAGGGAGGAGGTAGCGGCGAGACGTAACTTGTCAATCTCGTCATTGATGGCAAGATCCTTTTCTATATAGGTATCTGAATTTGGCAGATAGGCTTCCGGCTGATAGTAGTCATAATATGAAACGTAATATTCTACGGCGTTATTGGGGAAGAATCCCTTGAACTCGCTGTATAGCTGCGCAGCCAATGTCTTGTTGTGGCTCAAGATCAACGTAGGCTTGTTGATGTTGGCGATCACATTGGCGATGGTGAACGTTTTTCCCGATCCGGTAACCCCCAATAAAGTCTGTGCGGGAACTCCTTGAAGTACCCCCTCAGTAAGCTGAGCGATCGCTTCCGGTTGATCCCCGGTAGGTTTGTAAGCTGATGTTAGTTCAAAATTCATAGTTAAATCCTAAAAAGTGGAGCAATATTCGGCAAAATAATTGAGATAACAAATCATTTTTCCAAATAAATCCTTTACTTTGCAACATATTAATATCATGAAACAGATTCATACAACTAATAATACCAAGAGAACATGATTTGGAATGAGACCATTGAGTGTATGGACCGCGAAAGTCTTCGCAAGATTCAAAGCATACGACTCAAGAAAATTGTGGATTACGTTTATCACAACACGCCTTTTTACCGGAAGAAAATGCAGGAAATGGGTATCACCCCCGATGATATCAATACGATTGATGATATCGTGAAACTGCCGTTTACCACGAAACATGATTTAAGAGATAATTATCCTTTCGGACTTTGTGCTGTGCCGATGAGCCAGATCGTGCGTATTCATGCCTCTTCCGGAACGACCGGAAAGCCGACGGTAGTGGGATATACCCGCAAAGACCTTTCTTCGTGGGCAGAATGTATATCGCGTGCTTTTACTGCTTATGGAGCAGGACGCTCAGATATATTCCAGGTTTCCTATGGTTACGGACTTTTTACGGGTGGCCTGGGAGCACACGCCGGAGCTGAGAATATCGGTGCCTCTGTGATTCCGATGTCCAGTGGTAATACAGAAAAGCAGATTACATTGATGCATGATTTTGGATCAACGGTTCTTTGCTGTACTCCTTCGTATGCACTTTATCTGGCGGATGCCATTAAAGATTCCGGCTATCCGCGGGAGGAATTCCAACTGAAAGTGGGAGCCTTGGGTGCGGAGCCCTGGACGGAGAATATGCGTCATGAAATCGAAGAAAAACTTGGTATTAAAGCATATGATATCTACGGACTGAGTGAAATAGCCGGACCGGGTGTAGGTTACGAATGCGAATGTCAGCATGGTACGCACTTGAATGAGGATCATTATTTCCCTGAAATTATTGATCCGAATACATTGCAGCCGGTAGAACCCGGACAGACGGGCGAACTGGTATTTACGCACCTGACAAAGGAGGGAATGCCATTGCTGCGTTATCGTACGCGTGACTTGACGGCTTTACATTATGATAAATGCTCCTGCGGGCGTACATTGGTTCGTATGGACCGCATCCTGGGACGTAGTGACGATATGCTGATTATCCGTGGTGTCAATGTATTCCCGACTCAGATCGAGTCCGTCATTCTTGAGATGGAAGAATTCGAACCACATTATTTGTTGATAGTGGGTCGTGAAAACAATACCGATACGATGGAACTTCAGGTAGAAGTGCGCCCGAATTTCTATTCGGATGAGATTAACCGCATGTTGGCGTTGAAGAAGAAGCTGGCAGGTCGTCTGCAAAGCGTACTCGGACTGGGAGTCAATGTGAAACTGGTAGAGCCGCGTAGCATTGAACGTAGCGTGGGCAAAGCTAAACGAGTGATTGATAACAGAAAAATTTAAAATAGGTAATAGGTAATAAGTATTAGGTATTATCGTAGCTGCAACATGGAATCCGTGTGGCTATTACCTATTACCTAATACTTATTACTTAATTAAAACTTTACGATAATGGTAGCAAAACAACTTTCTATCTTTTTGGAAAACAAGTCCGGCCGTTTGACGGAAGTGACTGAAGTGCTGGCAAAAGAGAACATCAATCTTTCTGCCTTGTGCATCGCCGAAAATGCTGATTTTGGCATTTTGCGTGGAATTGTATCCGATCCGGATAAAGCATATAAAGCATTGAAAGATAATCATTTTGCCGTGAATATAACAGATGTGGTCGGCATTAGCTGTCCGAATGTGCCGGGAGCTCTGGCAAAAGTGCTGGGATTCTTGTCGGCAGAAGGGGTCTTTATTGAGTATATGTATTCGTTTGCCAATAATAACGTGGCAAACGTTGTGATTCGTCCTAGTAATATGGATAAATGTATTGAAGTACTGAAAGAAAAGAAAGTCGACCTGTTGGCGGCAAGTGATTTGTACAAGCTGTAACCGGACGGCGGACCATAAGCGAACGGTGAACGAAGAACGATAGCGCTGGTATACCAATGACATATAGCGCGCTTGTTGATCGTTCACCGTTTATTATTGACTGTTTATAGCTTCCTGTTCGACGTCGTTTTTTCTCTTTTCGTCGATGTTTAACGCCTTTTATGTATTAAAAAACATAGATTAATTGGTTAATTCCCCGCGAATAAGTAACTTTGCGCAATATTTTTTAAAAGGATGAAGAAAAATATCATTATAACTTTGCTCGCAGCAGCCTCTCTGACATCGTGTGGAGAGTACAATAAGTTGCTGAAAAGTACCGATTACGAATACAAGTACGAGGCCGCCAAAAACTATTTTGCTAAAGGGCAGTATAACCGCTCAGCTACCTTGCTGAACGAATTGATTACAATCCTTAAGGGAACCGATAAAGCGGAGGAGTCTCTGTATATGTTGGGTATGAGTTACTATAATCAGAAAGATTATCAGACAGCTGCCCAGACGTTTATCACCTATTTCAACACTTATCCCCGTGGCACTTTCACTGAACTGGCACGTTTCCATGCAGGTAAATCCCTGTTCCTGGATACTCCGGAACCACGTTTGGATCAATCAAGCACTTATCAGGCTATCCAGCAACTGCAGATGTTTATGGAATATTTCCCGAACAGTACCAAGAAGCAGGAAGCACAAGATATGATTTTTGCTTTGCAGGATAAACTGGTGTTGAAAGAACTCTATTCTGCAAAGTTGTATTATAATCTGGGTAACTATCTGGGTAATAACTATGAATCCTGTGTAATTACAGCTCAGAATGCTCTGAAAGATTATCCTTATACAGATTATCGCGAAGAACTTTCCATATTGATTCTGCGTGCCAGACATGAAATGGCTATTTATAGTGTAGAAGACAAGAAGATGGATCGTTACCGTGAAACGATAGATGAATATTATGCTTTCAAGAATGAGTTTCCGGAAAGTAAATACCTGAAAGAGGCTGAAAAAATATTCAATGAATCACAGAAAGTAATTAAAGACTAAATTTAAATAGATTTATGGACTACAAAAAAACGAACGCTCCCGCTACGACGGTAACCCGTGACATGATGGAACTCTGTGCTGACACAGGGAATGTTTATGAAACTGTTGCCATTATTGGTAAGCGTGCTAACCAGATTAGTGTGGAAATTAAAAACGATCTTTCTAAGAAATTAGCAGAGTTTGCTTCTTACAACGATAATTTGGAAGAAGTATTCGAGAATAGAGAACAGATCGAAATTTCTCGTTATTATGAGAAATTGCCGAAACCTGACTTGATTGCTACACAGGAATACATCGAAGGGAAAATTTATTATAGAAATCCGGCTAAGGAGAAAGAAAAACTTCAGTAATTTATTTTCTAACGAAAGAATTGATAGTCAAGTAGTAAGCGGGAAGCATTTTCCTATTCCTTATTGCTTGGCTATTATTGTTTAACTTAACTACTATAGAATACTTATGATTCAACGAATTCAAAGTTTTTACTTATTGATTGTAACAGGGTTGCTGATTACAGCAATGTGTTTACCGATGGGATATTTTATTGACACTACAGGAGAACATCCTTTTAGAGCACTGGGGATAGACGTGAATGGAATTTTCCAGTCTACTTGGGGGATATTTGGTATTCTGATGCTGAGCGCTCTGGTAGCTTTTGCGACTATTTTTCTGTATAAGAACCGAATGTTGCAGATTCGTATGTCAATCTTCAATAGCTTGTTGCTGGTGGGCTATTATATTGCCTTCATTGTTTTCTATTTTGCATTGAAGAGCGATGCCAATCTGTTCCGTATTGGTTGGGCGCTTTGCTTACCATTGGTGTCTATCGTTCTGAATGTGCTGGCTATTCGTGCTATCGGACGTGACGAGGTGATGGTAAAGGCTGCAGACAGACTTCGATAAGAATGCGCGGGAAGCTCTCGCATTGGGAGTTCCTGATAGAATAAAAACAGGCGCGAATTTCGCAGACTCACGGAAATATAAACCGTAGGTTCGAGCGAAATTCGCGCCTGATCTTTTTGGGTACTGTTTTTTATTTCTTTAAATCGAATAGATAAGTGAGCTTCACTGTAATTGTGCCATGAGCCGCACGGGAGAAATAGTCTTTCTTCGTTGTGCTGTAAAAGTCTGACAGAGCAAAATAATAGCGTCCTTCGAGCAGAAAACTACCGACTTTCTTTGTTCTGAATTCTATTCCGCCGCCTCCGGCTATACCATAATCGAATTTGTTTTGGATTTTATCCCCGTAAACAGCTTTTTGTGTGTTTGTCAGGGTATTCATGTCTATATTCTCCATGCTTTCAGATTCACCGATCAGAAGGCCGATCTGAGGACCTGCATTGATAAAGAACTGTAGTCCTTTTTCATTGCCGAAAGCCAAGTGGGCGAGGAAGGGAATATCGAGATAGGTCATCTTTCGGGTGTATTTGCGGGTAGGATCTTCTACGGGTTCTCCATTCTCCCCCGGTACTTCAAATAATTCATCCCAGCCACGTTGGGAGATATTTAACTCTACTTGCGCACCACAGATCATTGCAAAATACTTTTCGGAAATGTAGCGTGCCGTCAAACCTCCGGTAATACCCATCAATGAGTTCTGTTTGATTTTAGGAGTGAATGAAGCACTGTTTAAGTTGACACCTCCATTAAATCCGACAGAAAAGTTCTGGCGTGGTTCGCCGATCTGTGCGGTGGCAGGAAGCGCAAGTCCCATCATCAGGGAAGCGGCAATCAGAAGTGATTTTATCTTTGTCATTTTCGTCTTATTCGAAGTCAAGTTTTACTAATTCAAAATTCTTCGTGAAATGGATAAAGAATACTTTCTTATTAATGAATCCTCCCCAGTTGTTGACACGTTCGAATTTGAAGCCTGTCTGTATCGGAGTCAGGTTCATTTTCGGTAAATTGTTTTCCAGTTCCGAGCCATAGCGTGACAAGCCTTTCAGGAAGAAGAAGCCTGTGTCGAAACCAAGCATTCCGTAGCTTGGGAATTTACTCACCAAATCCTTGCTATACCATTTGTGATAATTGTTGGTGAACTGTATGGCAGCCGGAAACAATGTATTTGTGTAGAACGATGAATAGAAATAGGTATCCAGTTCAAAGAAACTTTCCAGGTGATCCCGGGTATATGTCTGCCATTCGGGATAACCGAACAGATGAATATTCTGCTCCGGAGTATCTCTGACCAGTAGAATCAGTTGAGGAAGAATCTTGATTAACATGACATTTTTGCCGGAAGTCGGAATGAAAATATTGTCTTTGTCAGAGCGGAGAGCTTCCTTCAGCATATCCTTGGTTGCGTTTTCATTGACGGTTTTCATTGACATTCCCTTGCTCTTCAGCTCTTGTTTCATGCCGCTGATAAACTCGGCTTTTTCTTTATCTTCGCTGGTTGGTTCAATAAAGATGACATGGGCATTGGGGAATTGACGGGTAAAGTGTTCGTATACTTCCGAATATAAATAGGATTGCGGGGTATTAATCTGGTAGATGGCAGGATTATTAAATACTTCTTCCCCTTTCGAAGAGAAAGGAATCACCAGTCGTATATCATTCTTTTCTGCAAAAGTAGATAAAGGTTTGATCTGTTGCTGGTGCATCGGACCGAAAATGACATTCATGTTCTTCATCTCATTTTTCGCCAGAATAGTATTTAATGTAGAAACATCTTTTCCACAGTCATATACATATAGATCAATAGAAGTACCTGTACGTTTCAGGCTGTCTACCGCCATCAGGAAACCTTCGTAGTATTCCACCATACGTTTGTCTTCCTGGAAAGGCAATAGCAGGGCCGCTTTGATAGTAGAGATTGCCTGAGGGGCTTCTTTGCTCTTGCGGAAAAGCTCATTGTTACTGGGTGGGATAGCGTACGGATCCTCTTTGGGAGCCGTCGGTTGCATGGTGGTTGCACTGGGATAGGGGATACAGAGGTATTGTCCCTTTTTCATTCCCTTTTTCAGTTCGGGATTGGCTGCAATCAATTCCTGTTCGCTGATTCCATATTCGCGGCTTACACTGAATACGGTTTCTTTGCGTTTTACCTTATGCATATCTTTGCATCTGGATTGTACAGGCCCCTGTATAGCGGGTTTTTCAGCCGGTGCTTGTGCAGTTTCCGTTTCCTGCTCTTGTTCCAACGGAATGAGAATAACCTGACCGATACGGAAGTTTTCGGCGCTCAATCCCGGATTGGCTTCACAAATGGCTTTTGCAGATATATTATAAATGGTAGTCAGTTTGTATAAAGTTTCTCCGGCTTGAATTGTATGGAATGTTTCCCCTTTTTGGCTTTCTTTTCCTTTAGGGATTTTTATAGCTTGTCCGGCATAAATTTTTTCATCACATCCGGGATTCAGACGTATGATGTCGTTTGTTGTGACATTATACATCTTGGCAATGGAGTATAAACTCTGTCCTTTTTCGATGGTATGCAAGAAATAAGATTGGTTCTCTTGTGCATAACTAATAGCGTATGAGGCGCTTATAAAAAGCAAAAATAAGAATATTCGGCTTATCGGTTTCATCAATTTATAACTATTGGTTCTTGAAATCAAGGAACAAAGGTACGAATAATGCCCTATATCTTCATAAGATTTGAGTTAAGAAAATAATATTGTGCTTTTTTAGGAGCATATTTCAGTCGGAAACATTAATTTTGTACCGTTTATGAAGGATATGAATATGCAAGAAACAGAATATATTAATGTGTATGGTGCCCGTGTGCACAATTTGAAAGATATTGATGCTGAAATTCCCCGTAACAGTTTGACAGTGATTACCGGATTGAGTGGTAGTGGTAAATCTTCCTTGGCTTTCGATACGATATTTGCCGAGGGACAGCGCCGCTATATCGAGACTTTTTCGGCCTATGCCCGCAACTTTTTGGGGAATCTGGAACGTCCGGATGTCGATAAAATAACAGGGCTGAGTCCGGTTATCTCTATCGAACAGAAAACTACGAATAAAAATCCCCGTTCTACCGTGGGAACAACAACGGAAATATACGATTATCTTCGTCTGCTCTATGCCCGTGCAGGTATTGCTTATTCGTACCTGTCAGGAGAGGAGATGGTGAAATATACGGAAGAACAGATTCTGGATTTAATCCTGAAAGATTATAAAGGAAAGAAAATATACTTGCTCGCACCCTTGGTTCGTTCGCGTAAGGGACATTACAAAGAACTCTTCGAACAGGTGCGAAAGAAAGGATATCTCTATGTACGGATAGACGGCGAACTGCGTGAAGTGACGCACGGCATGAAACTCGACCGTTACAAGAATCATGATATTGAGGTAGTCATTGATAAACTGATAGTAGCCGAGAAAGATGATAAACGCCTGAAACAGAGCGTGGCAACTGCTATGCGCCAAGGTGATGGTTTATTGATGATTCTTGATGCGCAGACAGAAAGTGTCCGTCATTACAGTAAACGCCTGATGTGTCCGGTTACCGGACTGTCTTATCGGGAACCGGCTCCTCATAACTTCTCGTTCAACTCTCCGCAGGGAGCGTGCCCGAAATGTAAAGGATTAGGCGTGGTCAATCAGATTGATGTCGATAAAGTGATTCCCGACCGTGAACTTTCCATCTATGAAGGAGCGATAGCACCTTTGGGAAAATACAAGAATGCCATGATTTTCTGGCAGATCGGTGCTTTGCTGGAGAAGTATGAAGCCACTTTAAAAACTCCGGTGAAGGAATTGTCGGATGATGCGGTTGAAGAAATATTATATGGTTCGGATGACCGGATCAAGATCAAGAGTTCGCTGATAGGAACTTCTTCTGATTACTTTGTAACCTATGAAGGAGTCGTAAAATATATCCAGATGCTTCAGGAAAAGGATGCTTCTGCTACCGCGCAGAAGTGGGCGGAGCAGTTTGCCCGTACCACTGTTTGTCCGGAATGTAAAGGTGCCCGGTTGAATAAAGAAGCATTGCACTTCCGTATTCATGACAAGAACATCAATGACTTGGCCAATATGGACATCAATGAGCTATATGACTGGTTGATGAACGTAGATCAATTTCTGTCCGATAAACAAAAGAAAATCGCAGCCGAGATTCTGAAAGAAATTCGTACGCGTTTGAAATTCTTGTTGGATGTAGGATTGGATTATTTGGCATTGAACCGTAGCTCGGTCAGCCTGTCCGGTGGTGAAAGTCAGCGTATTCGTCTGGCTACACAGATCGGCTCGCAATTGGTGAATGTGCTTTATATTCTGGATGAACCGAGTATCGGGTTGCACCAGCGTGACAATCTGCGTTTGATCCGCTCGTTGAAAGAGCTTCGTGATATGGGAAACTCGGTTATCGTTGTTGAACACGATAAAGATATGATGCTGGCTGCCGATTATGTGATTGATATGGGGCCTAAAGCCGGTCGTCTGGGTGGGGAGGTAGTCTTCTCGGGAACCCCGTCAGAAATGCTTCAAACCGAAACGATGACTTCGCAGTATCTGAACGGAGAGATGAAAATAGAAGTACCCGCCAAGCGAAGAAAAGGAAATGGAAAATCTATCTGGCTGAAAGGAGCGAAGGGAAATAATCTGAAAAATGTAGATGTTGAATTTCCGTTAGGGAAGTTGATTTGTGTGACCGGAGTATCCGGAAGTGGTAAATCGACGTTAATTAATGAGACTTTGCAGCCGATTCTTTCACAGAAATTCTATCGCTCTTTGCAGGATCCTTTGGAATACGATTCTATAGAGGGACTGGAAAACATAGATAAGGTAGTGGACGTGGATCAATCTCCGATTGGTCGTACCCCCCGTTCCAATCCGGCCACTTATACAGGTGTATTTTCCGATATCCGTAACTTGTTCGTAAGCCTTCCGGAAGCTAAGATTCGCGGTTACAAGCCCGGACGCTTCTCTTTTAATGTATCGGGCGGTCGTTGTGAAGCCTGTACCGGAAATGGATACAAGACGATTGAAATGAACTTCTTGCCGGATGTGTATGTGCCTTGTGAGGTTTGCCACGGCAAGCGGTATAATCGCGAAACGCTTGAAGTACGTTTCAAAGGAAAGTCTATTGCTGATGTGCTTGATATGACTATAAACCGTGCTGTCGAATTCTTTGAGAATGTGCCGCAGATTCTGAATAAGATAAAAGTCTTGCAGGATGTCGGTTTGGGCTATATTAAATTAGGGCAGTCATCTACTACCCTTTCCGGTGGAGAGAGCCAGCGTGTGAAACTAGCAACAGAATTGTCCAAGCGAGATACCGGTAAAACACTTTACATTCTCGATGAACCGACTACCGGACTTCACTTTGAGGATATCCGTGTATTGATGGGGGTACTTAATAAGCTGGTGGACAAAGGTAATACCGTCATTGTAATCGAACATAACCTGGACGTTATCAAGATGGCGGATTATATCATAGACATGGGACCTGAAGGTGGTAAGGGCGGGGGAGTACTCCTTAGCTACGGAACACCGGAAGAGGTTGCGAAGAGCCAGAAAGGTTATACTCCTAAGTTTCTTCGCGAGGAATTAGGACTTTAATATTGAAGTATAAGTGTCGGTTTACTAAAAAGAAACAACAAGATGAAAATCAATAAAACGAATGCGGCGCGTTTGCTGGATAAAGCTAAAATAGCGTATGAACTGATTCCTTATGAAGTTGACGAAAACGATCTGAGTGCCATTCATGTAGCTGCCAGCTTAGGCGAGAATATAGAACAGGTATTTAAGACACTGGTTCTTCACGGTGACAAAAGCGGTTATTTTGTTTGCGTCATTCCGGGTGAGCACGAAGTCGATCTGAAGCTGGCAGCAAAGGCTTCCGGCAATAAAAAGTGTGATCTGATACCGGTGAAAGAACTTCTTCCGCTGACGGGATATATCCGGGGCGGCTGTTCGCCTATTGGCATGAAGAAACATTTTCCTACTTATATTCATGAAACCTGCCGGCAATTTCCGTATATTTATGTAAGTGCCGGTGTACGGGGGCTGCAGATAAAGCTTGCGCCGGGTGATTTAATCCGCGAATCGAGGGCAGAAATTTGCCGTTTATTTGAGGAATAAATCCAAAAAAGTATATATTTGCAGAATATATGTCATTAGAAAAATTATCAATCATTAATTAATAAATTTATATCTATGTTTGACAAACACCCTAAAGGACTGATAGCAGCCGCTTTAGCCAATCTAGGTGAACGCTTTGGCTTCTATACAATGATGGCGATCCTCGTGCTTTTCTTGCAAGCTAAGTTTGGAATGAATGGAAAAGAAGCGGGATTTATTTATTCAACTTTCTATTTTTCCATTTACATTCTTGCTTTGGTTGGAGGTATTATCGCCGATAAGACACGAAACTACAAAGGAACTATTTTCACGGGAATTGTGCTGATGGCAGTGGGATACTTGTTGTTGGCTATTCCATCCAAGACTCCTGTAGACAATCAGACCTT
The DNA here is from genome assembly GCF_000162515.1 of Bacteroides sp. 1_1_14. NCBI lineage: Bacteria > Pseudomonadati > Bacteroidota > Bacteroidia > Bacteroidales > Bacteroidaceae > Bacteroides > Bacteroides sp. 1_1_14. Next base: position 275,131 of record NZ_GG774710.1, read on the forward strand.
TTATCTGGTCATTACTTGCGCCAGCTTGTTTGTGATTGCATTTGGTAACGGATTATTTAAAGGAAATCTGCAAGCTCTGGTAGGGCAGATGTACGATAATCCTCAATATGCCAGCATGCGTGACTCCGGTTTCTCCTTGTTTTATATGTTCATTAATATCGGTGCAATCTTTGCTCCGTTTGCAGCAGTAGGTGTACGTAACTGGTGGTTGTCTACTTTCGGTTATAATTACGATGCTGATCTTCCTGCATTATGTCACGGTCATTTGGCTGGTACTCTGTCGCCCGAAGCTACTGAAACTTATCATACGTTGGTAGAGAAAGCTTCCAACGCTCCGGCACAGGATTATACAGCTTTTGCATCCGATTACCTGAACGTCTTTACTACAGGTTTCCATTATGCATTTGGAGTGGCTATCATTGCTATGGTCATTTCTTTGACTATCTATTTGCTGAATAAGAGAAACTTCCCCGATCCCAGCAAGAAAGCCGTTGCATCTTCAGCATCTTCGGCTACTGTAGAAATGAGTATTCAGGAAGTGAAACAACGTATGTATGCCCTGTTCGCAGTGTTCGGAGTTGTTATCTTCTTCTGGTTCTCTTTCCATCAGAATGGTTTGACTTTGACATACTTTGCAAAGGAATACACTGACCTTAACTTGTTTGGTATGCCTATTTCCGCTGAGTTGTTCCAGTCGTTGAATCCGTTCTTTGTTGTTTTCCTGACTCCTGTGATTATGGCAATCTTTGCCAGCCAGCGCAGACGTGGAAAAGAGCCTTCTACTCCTAAGAAGATTGCAATTGGTATGGGTATTGCCGCATTGGCCTTTATCGTAATGGCTGTCGGTTCTTATTTTGCCAATCTGCCTTTGCACAAGGACATTATCGCTGTAGGAACTTCACCGGTGAAAGTGACTCCGTTCTTGTTGATGCTGACTTATCTGATTTTGACGGTAGCTGAATTGTATATTTCTCCGTTGGGAATTTCATTTGTGTCTAAAGTAGCTCCTCCGAAATACCAGGGTATTATGCAGGGAGGCTGGTTAGGTGCGACTGCACTTGGCAATCAGCTGTTGGTGATCGGTGCTATTTTGTATGAATCCATTCCTATCTGGATGACATGGACAGTATTTGTGGTAGCTTGTACTATTTCAATGTTTACCATGATCTTCATGCTGAAATGGCTGGAACGCGTAGCGAAATAAGCCCGCTTGGTAATAAATAAACGAATGCCCCGGAACATTGATTGAGTAACAATCTGTTCCGGGGCATTTTGTATATGGTTACCTTACTTTTCAGATATCCAGTCCCATGATATAATCATTCATATAGTACCCGTTGCCAATCGGAAAATCCCCTTCCCGCAATTTTCTCATACCCATCCGTTCATAGAACAGTAAAGCCTTGTTGTTACGGTTCACGTTAAGCTCCATTAAGCAAGGTTCCGGATGCACCTCCTTGATATATCTGACAGCCTCTCTGAATAAAAAACTACCGTAGTGTGCGCCTTGAAAATGGGGGAGGACATAGATTTTCTGCAGATGGAATACATTCTCTTCCTGTTGCTGTACGGAGACATAGCCACAGGGCTCATCTCCTTCATATGCGATAAAATAAACATGACCTTCTTCTTCCATTTGTTTCCGGATATTTTCGGGAGAGTACATCCAGTCCATCATATAGTCCAGTTGTCCGGGAGATAAGATTTCTTGGTAAGTGGCGGGAAATACTTCACCGGCCATTTGGTTGATCAGACCGCAATCATCTATCCTTGCTTTTCGAATAGTAAACATACGTATTTTCTTTTTTGTGGTTTTATGAGCTGCAAATATAGCTATTATTTCTTTTTATAATAAGGAGAAAACTTCTTAATGATTTAATTATTATTAAATTATAGTACTTTGTAATGCAAGGTACTAAAGTAATGCATATATTTGTCCTGTCAAAAAGAAAAATAACAATGAATGTAGACAATGTAAAATCTCAGATGAGAAAAGGCATGTTGGAGTATTGCATCATGCTTTTACTGCACAAAGAGCCGGCTTATGCTTCTGATATTATTCAGAAGTTGAAAGAGGCGCAGCTGATTGTAGTGGAAGGTACCTTATATCCATTGCTGACACGTTTGAAGAATGACGATTTGTTGAGTTATGAATGGGTAGAATCCACGCAGGGACCTCCTCGCAAGTACTATAAGCTCACAGAAAAAGGAGAGGCTTTTTTAGGCGAGCTTGAGATATCCTGGAAGGAACTGAACGAAACCGTGAATCATATTGCTAGTAGATAATTCGATAAAGAAGAAATAATAATGAAAAAACATTGACTGTAAATTTGGGAGGAACTGTCTATCATATAGATGATGATGCCTATCGTTTGCTGGACGATTATCTGTCCAACCTGAAACATTTTTTTCGCAAACAGGAGGGGGCGGAAGAGATTGTGAATGATATCGAGATTCGTATTGCCGAGCTGTTTGCCGAGAAAGTGTCCGCAGGGAAGCAAGTCATTACTATTGCCGATGTGGAAGAAATAATTGCCCGGGTAGGCAAACCGGAAGATTTTGGTGTATCTGACGACGAATCCGAACCGCATAAGAAGGAACAGACAGCTTCTTCCGGTCAGGGATATACACGGACCACTACAGCCCGTCGCCTGTTCCGTGATCCGGATAATAAGTTGCTTGGAGGAGTAGCTTCCGGGCTGGCAGCTTATTTTGACTGGGATATCACGTTGGTGCGTATCCTGATGATCGTATTATTGTTTGTTCCCTATTGCCCGATGATTATCCTTTATATTATAGGATGGATTATCATTCCCGAAGCACGTACGGCAGCAGAGAAGCTGAGTATGCGTGGCGAAGCGGTAACCATAGAAAATATAGGCAAAACGGTGACGGACGGATTTGAACGGGTGGCCGACGGGGTCAATAACTTTGTGAACTCGGATAAACCGCGTACCTTTCTGCAAAAAGTAGGAGATGTATTTGTCACGATCGCCGCTATCATTCTTAAGATATTCCTGGTAGCTCTTGTCATCATTTGCTGTCCGGTATTGTTCGTGCTCGCTGTGGTGATAGTAGCTCTTGTGTTTGCGGTGATTGCTGCGCTTGTTGGCGGTGGAGCTCTGCTTTATGAAATGCTTCCGGCTATTGACTGGACGCCCATAGCTACCATATCTCCTGTGATGACATTGCTTGGCACCATTTCAGGAATTGCACTCATTGCCATTCCATTAGGAGCTTTTCTGTACACTATAATGCGTCAGTTGTTTCATTGGTCACCGATGGGGACCGGCTTGAAATGGTCTCTGTTTATCCTATGGGTATTGGGACTGGTCATCGTGATTATCAATTTGTCAGCTCTCGGATGGCAGCTGCCGTTGTATGGACTGCATTGCTTTTAATGTAAGATCGTTCTATTAAAAAAGAATAATATTTATTCTTTTTCTGAGAAATGTGCCCCGATAGTGTGTCCGGGGTACATTTTTTGTTTGTCCCTCTTTGTAAATCGAGATTTTTAATTAAGTTTGTGAGGACTTATTCAATAGATAAAGAAAATGGGTGAACATATATGTTTCAGGAGAAACGAACGTTTGGCTACCGTCAATCCTTATTGGAGAGGAAATCCGATGGTACGCGGACGTTTTTTTTAACAGGCAGCACCGTTTCCGCCCCGGTATGGGAAGTGTGTTGAAATGGCGGTTGTCCCCCAATCCTCAGCGGAAAGAAAAGAAAACGGTGAAGTGGGACCCAAAAGTCTGTTATCTTCGTTCGCTGGATGCTGTGGTGGGAGATTCTTTAATATGGCTGGGCCATAATTCCTTCTTCCTTCAGTTGGCAGGCAAAAGAATCATGTTCGATCCGGTTTTCGGAAACATCCCTTTTGTGAAAAGACAGAGTGAGTTTCCTGCCAATCCCGACATTTTTACAGAAATTGATTACCTGCTTATCAGTCATGACCATTTTGACCATCTGGACAAGCAAAGTATCACCCGTTTGCTGAATAATAATCCGCAGATGAAACTGTTTTGCGGTTTGGGAACCGGAGAACTGATAAAGAGCTGGTTTCCGGAAATGAGAGTGATCGAGGCCGGCTGGTATCAGCAACTGGAAGATGAAGGGCTGAAAATAACTTTCTTGCCGGCACAGCATTGGAGCAAACGCTCCGTACGTGATGGAGGGCAGCGATTGTGGGGAGCTTTCATGCTGCAGGGGAATGGTATTTCTCTCTATTATAGCGGAGACACAGGGTATTCTACCCATTTTAGGGAAATCCCGGATCTGTTTGGAGCTCCGGACTATGCCTTGTTGGGTATCGGTGCATATAAACCCCGTTGGTTCATGCGTCCCAATCATATTTCCCCTTATGAATCACTGACTGCCTCAGAAGAGATGCATGCAGGAATAACCATTCCGATGCACTACGGTACATTTGATTTGTCTGATGAACCCTTGCATGATCCGCCTAAAGTATTTGCGGCAGAAGCAAAGAAAAGAAAGATTCGTGTGGAAATCCCTTATCTGGGAGAAATCGTAAAACTGAGTAAAAGAAAGTAATTATAAAATAAACTGAGAGATGAAGAAGTTAGAAGTAAAAGACCTGAAAGAAAATTTCTTTGAGGCGATTGGCAAAGAATGGATGTTGGTTACTGCCGGCACCAAAGAGAAATTCAATACAATGACTGCCAGCTGGGGTGGCATTGGCTGGCTTTGGAATAAGCCCGTTGCTTTTGTTTTTGTCCGCCCCGAACGATATACGTATGAGTTCATCGAGAAAAGTGATTATCTGACACTTTCTTTTTTGGGCGAAGCAAATAAGAAGATTCATGCGATTTGTGGCTCAAAGTCCGGTCGTGATACGGATAAGGTGAAAGCAACCGGGTTAAAGCCGGTCTTCACAGAACAGGGGAATGTGCTTTTCGAACAGGCCCGCCTGAGTCTGGAAGGAAGAAAACTGTATGCGGATAACATTAAACCTGAATGTTTCCTGGATAAAGAGTCCTTGGAAAAATGGTATGACGATACTCATGGAGGTTTTCATAAAATGTATATAGTAGAAATCGAAAATATTTGGGAGGGAGATTAATTCTCCCTTTTTTATTTTTTATCGGTAAAGCTTTGATAAGTGATATAAATATTATACATTTGCCCTAAACTAAACTATTGTAACACAACTAAAACTAAGCGTTATGAAAACAAAAATGTTCTTTCTTGCAGGTATCTGTGCTGCACTCGCAGCTTGTAGTAGTGATTCGGATGATGTGTCTTCTTCTCCATCCAATGCTCCGGCGATATTAGAGGTTGTTTCCTATAAGTTTGTGCAGGAGGAAACGGATGTAGTAGAGCGGGTTGAATATCCTGTTGTAGTCTTGCAGCATAAAGTAAATAATAAAGATGAACCTCTTCCAATGATATATGCATGGGATGTGGAAGAGGAAGAGAACTCTTTATTTGTATTGACTGAAGGTTCTTTGCCTGTTAATGCTGAAAATTTGGCGGATTTGAAGATTCCTGTTCCTTTCATTGATGCTGGAGGTAAGCTTTTTATAGACGGAACGGGTGCGAAGACTCCGTTGATTTTTGGAGAAACATTAAAAGTAAAGAATGGATCACGTTCTATTGGAAATGTAAAGTATGAGATACCTCCCTATTCAACTTATGAGTTAACAAAACAAGAATGTGGATATCGATGTACCTTAACTTTTTATTTGGTACTGAAGGCCGTAAATAAAGGGGAAGAATACCATTTAAAAGGCAGATGGACTGGAGAACAATTAAGGGAGCAAAAAATGGGATTAATTGATTTATCAGACGAAAAAGGTGCTGAAAAAACTGTTTTAATGGAGGCTCCGATTGAGCTATTTGAAAAGGATTATGAAACAGGTCTAGATTGAATCATAGACCTTATCTAAGTATATAGTAGCAATCGAAAATATATATCATGAGTAAAGTCTAGCGGATTTTAGATGTAATGCAGAAGGCTCTGAACTCAATTTGATTTGAGAACAGAGCCTTCATTATTTGTCTTATATCAAAGATTTATTTTGCAGGAGCCTTCAGCCACTTATCCAGCCACTCAAAGAAAGTGCGTTGCCACAAGACACCATTCTGCGGTTTCAGTACCCAGTGGTTCTCATCCGGATAAATTAGCAACTCTGCAGGTACACCACGCATTACAGCGGCATCAAATGCAGCCATAGCCTGATTAGCCAAAATACGGAAATCTTTTTCTCCATGAATACAGAGAATCGGAGTATCCCATTTTTCCACGAAGAGGTGAGGGGAGTTGGCGAAAGTACGTTGTGCTATCGGATTCTGTTTTTCCCAGTACGCGCCGCCCATATCCCAGTTGGCAAACCATTTCTCTTCTGTTTCCAGATACTGCATTTCCATATTGAAGATTCCGTCATGAGCGATAAATGCCTTGAAACGTTTGTCGTGATGACCGGCTAACCAATATACGGAGAATCCTCCGAAACTAGCGCCCACACATCCCAGACGATCTTTATCTACATACGATTCTTTTGCCATCTCGTCGATAGCAGTGAAATAGTCTTTCATACACTGACCACCATAATCACCACTGATCTGTTCGTTCCATTCCACTCCGAATCCCGGTAATCCGCGACGGTTCGGGGCTACGATGATATAGTCGTTGGCAGCCATAATCTGGAAGTTCCAGCGATAAGACCAGAACTGGCTTACCGGACTTTGAGGGCCACCTTCACAGAACAGCAATGTCGGATATTTCTTGTTCGGATCGAACTGGGGAGGATAGATCACCCATGTCAACATATCCTTGCCATCCGTCGTTTTCATCCAGCGACCTTCTACCTTACCCATTTCCAGCTGATCATAAATCTCCTTGTTCTCCTGTGTCAGTTGAGTGGCAGAACCATCCAATGCTACCGCATAGATCTCATCACCCATACTCATTGAGTGGCGTTTAGCAATCAGTTTGTCACCGAAGAGTGCTACCCCTTCATAATCATACATACCCGAAGTAATCGCCTTTACAGAATCATTCGTCAGGTCAAGAGAATAAATCTGAGTTTCTCCGTGCCATACACCTGTAAAATAGATGGTCTTGGCATCGTTGCCCCAGACAAACGCATCCACATTAGACTCAAATGCTTTGCTGACAAAACGCTTCTCTCCGGTTTCCAGATTCATGATAAACAAACGGTTCAGATCAGCTTCGTATCCATCGCGCTCCATGCTTTGCCATGCAATGTACTTGCCATCCGGAGAGTATTGCGGATTGGTGTCATACCCCTTGTTTTCTTCGGTGATATTATCCGTTTTCTTTGTATTCAGATCATACACATAAATATCCGAATTGGTAGAAACAGCATATTCCAGCCCTGTTTTCTTGCGACAGGTATAAGCCACTTTGTCCGAAGTCGTATTCCATGCCAGTTGCTCAATGCCGCCCCAAGGTTTCATCGGACTTTCGTATGGTTCTCCTTCCAGTATATCCACGATATTGGAAATACCGTTACCGTCAAAGTCTGCCACGAAAGGATGCGGAGCAGTTGTCACCCATTCATCCCAGTGCTTATACATCAGGTCGGTGACAATAATACCTGTAGCTTTCGGCAGATCCGGATATTTATCGGCAGTGCTTTCTTTGGTTTTCACTTGCGAGATGAACAGCAGTTTCTTGCCGTCCGGTGAGATAGAATAACCCTCGATGTCACCGTCGTAGTTGGTCAGTTGTTTACGGCCGCTACCGTCCGGATTCATTTCGTATAGTTGGCTGCTTCCGTTGTCGTTGCTCAGGAAAGCCAGCTTCGTTCCTCCTTTTATCCAGGTCACCTCATTCTCCTGATAAGGAGTGCGGGTGATTTGCCGGTTATCGCTGCCGTCCGCGTTCATGACGAAAACTTCGCGATTACTCTTGTTCTCCGGTACACTGTAGTATGCTACTGTATACGCAATTTTCTTTCCGTCGGGCGATACCGCCAGTCCTCCGATACGTCCCATTGCCCAAAGGGCTTCAGGCGTCATACGCTTCCCTTCGATCTTAATATCGGATTTTTCGATAAGCACCTGATCCGTTTTGCCCGCGTCTTTTGTTCCGCCGCAGGCAGCTAACAACATTGCTGCCGACATCATAAATAGATTTGCTTGTCTCATATTTTATAAAAATGTTTATTTTCTTGCGAAGATAATGAAAAAAGGATTTAAATCTGCTTTTTCTGCCAGTTTCCTTTCTTCATATACCAGTAGCAGAAGAGGAGGATAAAGATTCCATACACACTTTCTGTTGTCCAGGCAAACGCAATGTCCATTTTAAGGTAAAGAATAAAATAAGTAGCGTAAGCTACATAAATTGTCAGTACACAAAGTTCCATGGCCAGTGCCGTGCGTGTGTTACCTGTTCCCGATACCGACTGGAAATACACATTGGCTGGTACCAGCACTACGTAGGCTGCGCATAATACCCATAAAGAAGGGATGGACGCATCCCTCAAATCGGGCATATCCGTGTATATGCGCAGAATCAGGTCGGGAAACAGACAGAAGAATATCAATATCGGCAGTACGAACACATATCCGATACGGATGTGCTGATTGATGGTTCCCCGTACACAATCTTTTTCGCCCGCACCGATAAGGTTGCTGACCAGAGATCCGCAGGTTGCAGCAAAAGCCATGGCGATCATAAACGGGATACCCGACACATTCCGGATAATGTTCGCGATAGCCAATGACCGTTCTCCCAGGTGTTCCACGAACAGGAAGAACATAAACCAGGTAGATAAAGAAACGAAGTTTTGAATCATTGTCCACACGGAGACATTGAGAATCCGCTTCAATGTCCGGCTTTGGAATTTCGGCAGGATATTCAGCGCATACTTCTTGCAGTCAATCCGCTTCCAGGTATAGATGATAAAGAAAATCACCGATACCAGTTCAGCCAGGGATGAACCGATGGCTGCACCGGCAATGCCCAGTTGCGGGAAACCGAACTTACCGAAAATCAGGATATAGTTGAATACCACGTTAGAAAGCACCATCACGATGGAGTTCAGCGTCAGCGTCTTGGTCTGTGTCGTACCGACAAAGAAGGCACGGAACATCACTCCGACAAATGAGAAAAAGAACCCGTACACCCGCCAATGAATATAACTTTCCGCTGCATCATAAATGTGAGGGGACGAAATGATATTCTTTAAAATAAATGGCGAGAATACGATGGAAAGTGTAAACAGAATCGCAGCAACCACTACCAGGAAATAAATCCCCTGATAGAAAATCGGTCCGATTTCCTTGTAGTTTTCTTCCCCGTTGCGACGGGCGATCAATATCTGTGCTCCTACGCTGAATCCGAATGCCATCATGAAAATAGCCAGGTAGTAAACCCCGGCGATGGCGGATGCCCCTAATTCAATTTCCCCGACACGTCCAAGAAAGGCCGTGTCCGTCATGCCGATCAGCTGCTCCATAATCAGGCTGATCAGAATAGGGTAGGCGATCGTCCAGATTTGTTTATAAGTATATTTTGTCTTCATATTAAGTTTGTTTTTTAGAGAAAGAAAGCCGGACAAACCCCTTTCGGTTGCCCGGCTTTCTCAGAATATATCTTCGGATAATTTCTTATCGTTTATTCTGTTTTTGCTGCTGTAACTGTTCCTGTTGCTTTTGCATAGCTTCCAGGCGTGCAGCAAATCCGGTCTTTTTCATTTGTTTCGGGTCTTTTTTCTTAGCTTCCAGAATAGCCAGTAATTTTGTTTCGTCTGTAGTTTTACGCAACAAAATCATGGTTCCTACACTAATCAGTGTTGACACGAAATAATAATAGTTCAATCCCGAAGGATAATCGTTCAGTACGAACAGGAACATAATCGGCATCAGATACATCATCCATTTCATCGCGGCCATTTGCGGTTGTGCTCCTGTATCCTGCATCGTCATTGTATACTTTGTGTTCAAGATGTTGGTTACCGTCATCAGCAAGCAGAACAAGCTGAGATGGTTGCCCAGGAACGGGATATGGAACGGGAATGTGATGAACGCGTCGTAAGTGGACAAGTCGTCCGCCCACAAGAAGCTCTGCTGACGTAACTCGATAGCGCTCGGTACGAACATGAACAATGCCATCAAGATCGGGAACTGCAATAACATTGGCAGACAACCGCCCATCGGGCTCACGCCATACTGGCTGTAAAGGCTCATCACCTCCTGCTGTTTCTTCATCGCATCTTCCTGCTTCGGATACTTCTTGTTGATCTCGTCGATTTTCGGTTTCAATACACGCATCTTGGCAGAAGACATGTATGTTTTCCAGGTAGCAGGGTAAACTACCACCTTCACCATGATTGTCAGAATCAACAGTACGATACCCATGCTCAAGCCCCAGCCCGACAGCCAGTCGAATACGTTGATCGTGATAAACTGGTTGATCCAGCGGATTAACGGCCAGCCCAGATATACCAGTCTGTTAAGTTCCCATTTCTCTGTACGTCCTTTGTCCAGTGCCTTCAAGGTCTTGAAGTGGTTCGGGCCAAAGTAGAAGTACATTTCTGTCGGTTGTTTTCCGCTCGGATCGAAGAAGGTACTCATTTCTGCAGAATAATCCTTGATATATCCGCTTCCTTGTTGTTCCATTCTTGACTTCACAGAAACCTTGTTGAAGTCCTGGTCTGCAATGAATACAGAAGAGAAGAACTGGTTTTTGAATGCTACCCAGTCTATCGCTGTATTGCCCAGATCCTTTTCGTCATCCTTGGCAGCCGACAGATTATCTACATTGTCACCTTTTACCTTATAAGTCAGCTCTGAGAGGCGGTTTTCGTAAGTGAATCCCTTTTCCAGCTGGCGTGCACGCTGTGTCCAGTCGATGTCTACATACTCCGTACTGGCCAGTTTGCCTTCCATGCCTGTTGCTTTGATTTCAAAGTTCATCAGGTAGCTGTTCGGTTTCAGCGTATAGATAAAATCGATGTAGCTGGCGTTGTCCGCAGCCAGACGCATAGTTACGCTGCTGTCTGTCTTATTGACAGCTTCGAAGTAATAGTCCTTTGTCTGGATGGCTCCTTGCTTGTTGTAGAAGTTGAAACTCATGGTAGCATCATCACCGTCGAACAGTACGACAGGGTTTGTCTTGTCCTGTCCTTTGTATTCTTTCAGCATAGCCGAATATACCCGTCCGCCTTTCGTAGTGAAAGTGATTTCCGCTACGCTGTTCTGGATGCTTACTTTGGAATCAGTTCCATGCATCGCGTTGAAAAACAGGGCAGAAGAATCTGCTGCCGCCGCTGCACCTTTGTTTTCATTGGCGAGTGCGGCTTCTGTTTTTGCTTTCAGCGCTTCCTGCTGCTGTTGCACCACGGCAATAGAATCGTAGTATTTCTTCTGCGCAGCTATCTGCTCCTCGCTTGGACGGCTCAGATAACTGAATCCTACCAATAATATACCTATTAAAACGAGACCTGTAATGGTGTTTTTATCCATTCCTATTAATTATGAATTATAAATTTTTGAATAATAAATTGTCAATTGCCAACTGTCAATTGTCAATTCTTCTCGTTCTCGATGGCTGCCTTCACGAAAGCCACAAACAACGGATGCGGGTTCAATACCGTACTGCTGTATTCCGGATGGAACTGAGTGCCGATAAACCACTTCAGTGCCGGGATCTCAACGATTTCCACCAGATCCGATTCGGGGTTGATACCCACGCATTTCATACCGGCAGCTTCGTATTGAGCCTTATAGTCATTGTTGAACTCATAGCGATGGCGGTGACGTTCCTGAATATGTTCTTCGCCGTAAGCAAGGTATGCTTTCGATCCTTTCTGAAGCACACATTCGTAAGCGCCCAGACGCATCGTACCTCCCATATTGGTGATCGCTTTCTGTTCCTCCATGATGTCGATCACGTTGTGCGGAGTCTTTTCATCCATTTCGCGTGAGTCGGCATCGGCATATCCCAATACGTTGCGGGCAAATTCGATAGCGATACATTGCATACCCAGACAGATACCGAAGGTCGGTATATCATGTGTACGTGTATATTTGATGGCAACGAACTTACCGTCGATACCACGCTGACCGAATCCCGGACCGATCATCACGCCTGCCATGCCTTTCAAGGCTTCGGCTACGTTCTCATCTGTCAGTTTTTCGCTGTTCACAAAGTGAACCTCCACTTTGCGGTCGTTGTAAGTACCTGCCTGTGACAATGCTTCACGGATTGACTTGTAAGCATCCTGCAAGTCATATTTACCTACCAATGCGATGTTGATGGGTTCTTTCGTTTCAGCAGCATGACGGCGTTCCAGGAATTTACGCCACGGACCTAGTCCCGGAGTTTCTCCTACGGGCAGCCCCATCTTTTCAAGGATTGTGCTGTCCAGTCCCTGTGCCTGCATCAGGAGAGGTACTTCATAAATTGTTTCTGCGTCGATAGACTGCACGACAGCCTTGTCATCCACATTACAGAATTGAGCTACTTTTTTGCGGAGTCCGTCGCTCAGCGGGTGTTCGGCACGAAGCACCAATACGTCCGGCTGAATACCTACGCTCTGGAGTTCCTTGACAGAATGCTGTGTCGGTTTGGTTTTCAGCTCTCCGGCAGCGGCAAGATAAGGCACATATGTCAGGTGTACGCAAAGAGCGTTCTTACCCAACTCCCATTTCAACTGGCGGATACTTTCGAGGTAGGGGAGTGATTCGATATCACCTACCGTACCACCGATTTCGGTAATTACAAAATCGAACTTGTATTTGTTACCGAGCAATTTTACGTTCCGTTTGATTTCATCCGTGATATGAGGAATCACCTGGATCGTTTTACCCAGATAGTCTCCGCGACGTTCTTTGTCAATAACACTTTTGTAGATACGTCCCGTAGTGATGTTGTTAGCCTTTGTAGTCTGAATACCCAGGAAACGTTCGTAGTGTCCCAGGTCAAGATCGGCTTCATGGCCGTCTACGGTCACATAGCATTCTCCATGCTCATAAGGATTCAATGTTCCCGGGTCGATGTTGATATACGGGTCAAACTTCTGGATGGTTACATTGTAACCTCTTGCTTGCAGCAATTTACCGATGGAGGATGAGATGATCCCTTTTCCTAAAGAAGAGGCAACACCACCGGTGACGAAAATATACTTTGTTTCTCCCACAGCTATAACTGTTTTAATTATTTTTACTTAGTAGTTTCTTACGAACTTAAAAAGCGCAAAATTATAAAAAAAAGGGGAAGAATGCAGACTTTCCCCTCTACAATTTTATTAAAAAATGCAATTTTGAAAGATTCCTATGTTTTCTAAACAAAATAATGTAGATTTGCACCAAATTAGGAATATTATGAGAAGAGAGTTATTATCATTCGTAGTTTTTACCTCGACTTTATCTTTATCGCTTTCAGCACAGACCGCCACTCAACCTTCTACCGTAGTGGCAAAAGCGAAAATTGTGAAGGCAGACACGCTTTCGTCAGAACTTCAGAAGTATTTAATGCTTAAATTGAATCTGTCCGGAGAAACTCCTAAATTGGACACTGTATCAATCTTATATAATAAGTATATCGGTCAGTTGGACTATCTGAATGACCCGTCTGTACCGGAACGTTATATTCCGTCCGATCCTGACTATTTTCGTCTGTTTACTCCGTTAGCCTATTATTATGCTCCGATGGCGCAGTATTCAAAGGTGGATTGGAAACCGGTACAGTTTGACTCTTTGCCCGACAACTTGAATAAGTTGACAGCGGAACTTCTTCCTTATGATACTTTGGCATATACGAAGTCCGAGCGTGCCAATCAATCGGTCAATAAAGCACTGATGGCTCTTTATCTCAATCATCCGGAACTGGTTGTCACCACGGAAAACCGTATCATGAGCCGTGATGTCTTTCGTAGGGATGTGAAACCGAAGATTTCTCCGAAGGCATCTGTTGTCCATCTTTTCCAGCCGGAAGAAATGAGCAACGATGTGGGCAAGGCAAAAATGAAAATCAGCCGTCCTAACTGGTGGGTTACCGGAGGTAACGGTTCTTTGCAAATCAGCCAGAACCACCTTTCTGAGAACTGGTACAAGGGAGGAGAAAGTAACTTTGCCGGTCTGGCTACCTTGCAGCTTTATGCCAATTACAATGATAATGAGAAAGTCCTTTTCGAAAATCAATTGGAGGCTAAACTGGGTATGACATCCACACCATCGGATAAATTCCATGATTACCTGATTAATACCGACCAGTTCCGTTTGTACAATAAGTTAGGATTGAGAGCGTTAAAGAACTGGTACTATACTATTTCTTCCGAGTTTAAGACTCAGTTCTGCCACGGTTACAAAGCCAATAGCGAAGAACTTGTTTCCGCATTCCTGTCTCCGGCGGATTTGGCAGTCAGTATCGGTATGGACTACAAATTGAATAAGCAGAAATTCAATCTTTCTGTTTTCATCGGTCCGCTGACTTATAACTTGCGATATATCGACAATTCGGAAGTAGATGAAACCAAGTTCGGTCTGGAGAAAGGCAAATGCTCTAAAAACGACTTCGGTTCTCAGTTGCAGTCAACGTTCAACTGGAAAATCATTTCGGCTGTTTCACTGGAATCCCGTCTGAACTATCTGACCAATTACGAATGGGTGCGTGTGGAGTGGGAGAATACATTCAACTTTGTTTTGAACCGCTATCTTTCTACTAAACTTTACGTACACGCCCGTTTTGACGACAGTTCAAAACCAACCGTTGAAAATGGCAGCTTTTTTCAGCTGAAGGAATTGCTGAGCTTCGGTATTAACTATAAGTGGTAATTTTTTTTAGGCACGGATTACACAGATTTCACGGTTTCAGGAATTGAGTAACTAAAAACCGTGTTAATTCGTGTAATTCGTGCCTTATTTTATCTCTATGTCCTCAACGTTGAAATGATATACCTTCCCGGATTATCAATCTTTCCCCACTTGGTGGTAGACAGCGTGATCCATATCTGCGTCCCCTTCTTTCCGTAATCCGACAGTTTGAGAATAGCTGTAATTTCTTTCTTGTTTGTTACTCCATGTTGTGCCAGGCTGTCCAGAAGTCCTTTGACGTTGTGCGTACTCTTGTTGTAGGCATAACCGGGGATTTCGAGCGAAGGCGAAGCCGTATTGTCTTCTTCCTCTTCTGCTTTCCTTTTCTCTCCTTTACTTTGTCCGGAAATGTCAGCAATTTCGGGTGAAATGTTCTCATTTTCCAGTTTCAATTCACCTTGTACTGACGAATTGTTTGCATCCTTTGTATTATTTTCCTTTTCCTGTTTTTGAGTGTCATTGACTAACAGATAGGGCAAATCTTCTAACTTTCTTTTCCTGCGGCAGGTAGCATCTATCCAGATGTGCTGAATTTCAAGGGAAGTCAATATCTGAAACTTCTCATAGCTTTCTTTGTCAAAGAATCCTTTGTCAAGCAAAATTTGAATGATTCCGTCTATCTCTTTTCCTTTCAGTTCTCCTCCCAGTTTGCGGGCAAAAATCAACGATTGTTCCTCACCCCATGGGATGTAATATCCTTCTTTGAATATTTTACATAGAAGTTTGCATACAGCTCCATCCACTCTGATACCATATTTGGCTTCAGCCAGTTCAATGGCATCTCTGTCGAAAAAGTTTACGGTAAGCGGGAAATAGTCTACGCTTAAATAAGTTGTGCTCATATCAGTCTTATTGTTTGTTTTTAAGTTTATACAATTGGTTTCCAATCGAGAAAATTCTCAATCTGAAAGGTTCTCCATCCTTTCTCTTCCATGCACCAGAATATGAAGGTACTGTGTACCTGCTTCATGTCATAAGAGTGGTGAAAGTCTTTGGAATAAGAAATGAGAGTGCCTGTAACTAACTGAAAACTACCGTTCTGTCTGTAATATGCGATGATGGCATGGCCATATTGCATGTAGTCTGCCAGTGATTTCACTTTTTCGGCTATTCGTTCTGCGATCGTTTCCGAATAACCTTTCTCTGATACGATACGTTTTTTCCATACTTCTGTTAATCGATCTTTTTCTTCTTCTGTTTTGTTAGTGGCTATCAGCCGTTTTTCTTTTGTCATTACATTATAAATTTGTTAGTAAAATAGTTATATTTAAAGAAAAGGCGGAACTATCTGTAGGATGCTTACACTATCGTGCGATGATAGTTACACTATCCTGCCGGGATAGTGACACTATCTTGCTGTTATAGTGACACTATAATTTCTGCCGGATAGTTCGTTCATTTCTTTATCTAAAAAACGGGGGCAAAAGTATAAGTTGTATTTTTTCGCTCCAATTATTCTTGCTATTTTCTACTGTGATACTTTGATTTGTATTGTTCTTTCTCTTCTTTTTCGTGCTTCGAAATTATTCCGATTCCTTTGCTTAAACTGCTAATTTCGCTGAGTATACTCCTGAATTTCATTAATCTATATCCATGATGTGTGTTTACGTAAAAGATTCTCCAGTCTGCAATGTACTTGGCTAGTCCTGTTAAAGATTTTACGTAGGAATTAAACTCGTCATCTTCGTAATAAGTGCGAAGACAGGCAATGAAATAGTGTTTTTTTTTCACCTGTGATGCCATTTCTTTTTCTGACCTCTTCGATGTCAATAATTTCGTCATCATCCTGATAATCAGTTTCAAGACTTCTCTTCTTTTGTGTGCCAGTTGCATTTTTCAGGCATTTTTTTGTCGTTGTCATTTCTTTTGATTTAAATAAAATTAATAAATGGCATTAAGATGGAAATTCCAAATTTTCGCCC
Organism: Bacteroides sp. 1_1_14; assembly: GCF_000162515.1. NCBI lineage: Bacteria > Pseudomonadati > Bacteroidota > Bacteroidia > Bacteroidales > Bacteroidaceae > Bacteroides > Bacteroides sp. 1_1_14. Next base: position 291,861 of record NZ_GG774710.1, read on the forward strand.
TATAATTGTATATAAAATAACTAGTGATGCAAATAATGAATAAAAATGGATTTAGCCGATGTGGGGAACTATACATCGGCCTTTTACGAAAAGAAGGTCGTTTTTCTACGGCACATGTCTATCAAAATGCTCTTTTCTCTTTTAATAAATTTTGTGGTAATGCCAGTGTATCTTTCAGGCAAGTCACTCGTGACCGATTGCGTCGTTACGGGGAACATCTGTATGATTCGGGCTTAAAACCGAATACGGTATCAACGTATATGCGTATGCTTCGCAGTATCTATAACCGTGGGGTAGAGTTGGGTAGTGCGCCCTATGTACATGGTCTGTTCCGTGATGTGTATACAGGAGTGGATATCCGTCAGAAAAGGGCTCTTCCGGTGAGTGAACTCCGACGGCTTCTTTACGAAGATCCCAAGACGGATTGTTTGCGGCGCACACAATCGATTGCTGCTTTGATGTTTCAATTCTGTGGGATGTCTTTTGCCGATTTAGCTCATTTGGAAAAGTCGGCTTTAGATTGTAATGTGATCCGATATAATCGAATTAAAACCAGAACTCCAATGAGTGTGGAAGTTTTGGATACAGCTAAGGAAATGATGAATCAGCTTCGCAATTCCCAGTCGTCGCGTCCGGGTTGCCCCGATTACCTTTTCAGTATCCTTTCCGGTGATAAGAAACGTAAGGATGAACGTGCTTATCGTGAATATCAGTCTGCACTTCGCCGGTTTAATAATCATTTGAAAAGTTTGGCGAGGGCTTTGCACCTGACTTCTCCGGTAACTTCTTACACGATTCGCCATTCTTGGGCAACTACTGCCAAGTTCCGTGGAGTTCCAATTGAAATGATCAGTGAATCTTTAGGGCATAAGTCTATAAAGACGACACAAATTTATCTGAAGGGGTTTGAGTTGAAAGAGCGTACAGAGGTAAATCGTAAGAATTGGCATTACGTGAAGACTTGCCCTTTAGGTCGAATTTGAATGGTTAAAAAATTGATAATCAGTACTGATGCTGGTGTGTTACTTCTTAGGTAACGGAAAAGTACACTTCATAATAAATCGGAAGGAAAAAGTCGAAAAGTACCGACTAATGAGGGTTGAGAGCATCTTGGCTTTAGAGAAAGTAGAGATTCTTAGGAAAATTGGGCATATAAATTCCTAAGCATGAAAATAGGCCTTTTTCATGTTCAGATACATTTTTTTTTCAAATTCAGGGTTAAATCGAAAAAAAGTAGGTTTTATTTGTTTAATACATGTGTTTTTGTCTATCTTTGCGTCAAATTTAAATCCGTTACCTAAGAAGTAACGGAAAAACATGGGGTAAAAAAAGTATGATTTTAACAAAAGAGAAATCACTAAATGCTGGGCCTATTTATGGGACAGGGGAAGGCGTAGCACACTCAAAACGCTGGTATGTTGCATTAGTTCGTATGCATCATGAAAAGTAAGG